>NZ_CP120468.1:1200000-2400000 GCF_029490015.1 Halobaculum limi | reverse complement strand
GTTCGGTCTTCGTCGCTCGTGCCGACGAAGACGTGGCGGTCGGTGTCGAACTGCCGTTTCACGTTCTCCAGTGACTCTTCGACGCCGCGTGGCCCGGAGAAGAAGTCCTGCCGAACGCGATGTTTGCGCGTGAAGTTCGTGACGACGTACGTCGGCTTCTCGGAGACGACGCCGACGTACTTGGTCCACCCCCGAGCGTCGTTGAACACCGCGTTCGGGTCGGCTAACGACTTGAGCGCGTCCAGTTCGAAAGCGAGCGTCATGTCGCTCGACCCACCGCTGTCCATACGCGAATTCGGTCGGAGACGCCGAAAACGGTGTCGGTCCGCTACTGGCGAACGGTCGACCCGCCGCCGCCCTCACTTCTCCTCGCTGGCTCGTCTACGTCGGCGTGAGCGTCAGTCCGACGCGCGGCCGGTGCACGAACAACCCGGTAGTACGATGTGAACACGATTACCTCTCCAGGGTTGAAATCGGGGGCGGGCGTCCGTTCACCAGTACGCAGGTCGCGGAAGGCGGTACGCGCTGACTCGCTCAACTGGTCGACGTGCCGCACGGTCGCGTCCTCCGGAACCGTCTCGGCGCGACGTACCGTCAGCGGCTGATCGCTTCGTGCCACGCTATACCATACCACATAATCGTATGTAGTTCTTGCGTCGCGCGTGACTGGTCACCCGCAGGGAGGCCGTAAACACGGCTGGTGAGCGATGTAGCCGGCGGCAGCGTCGTTCCCAACGAGGCCACCGCTGGCGACAGCAGCGCTTCACGGAAACGGCTGCAGAACGTGGAGAGTACGGCGTCGACGCGGCGTTACTCGGCGGTCGCGCCTTCGGTTTCAAGATCGTCCGCGGAGAACCCGTCGGTCATCAGGAGGTCTTTCTGTCCGCTCACGTCGACCTGTTCGCGCATCAGTTTCTTGTACGCCGACTGCGGCGCGAGGTTGCCGATGAGGACGCCGCCGACGACCTTGCCGTCTTTCAGAGCGAGACGCCGCCACTCGTCGTCGCCGAACTTCTTCGTCACCTCGTCGTCGCCGAGCGTCGGGTGGCCAAACGAGAGGAACGGGAAGTCGAAGTGAGTGATGGAGTACGAGGAGACCCAGCGGAACTCTTCGCTGCCGTGGTCCAGCATGTTCTTCGCCGCGATGGTCCCCTGCTCTTTCGCGCTCCCCCACGCGCCGTTTTGTGCCTGTTCGCCCAGGATGACGTCGTAGAAGCGGGTGATGTCGCCCGCGGCGAACACGTCGGGGTCGTTCGTCTGCATGTACTCGTCGACGAGGATGCCGTCGTCCGTCTCGATGGGCGTGTCCTCGACGAGTTCGGTGTTGAGGTTGAGACCGATGGCGACGCCCGCGAAGTCCGCCTCGAAGCGGTCGTCGTTGGGGTCGACCGCGGCGGTCACGTGACCGTCGTCGTCAGTCTCGAAGTGGTCGACGCCGGAGTCGAACACGGGTTCGACGCCGCGTTCGCGCATCGCCTCGTGCATAATCTCTGCACCCTCCTCGTCGAGGGCGTAGCGCCACCAAGAGTTGCCGCGCATCAGGTACTTGCCTTCGACGTCCTGTGCGCCGCAGATAGCGGCCAGGTCGATCCCGAGCAGACCCGCGCCGACGATGACGGCGTTCTCTGCGCCCTCGGCGGACTCGCGGATGCGACGGGCGTCCTGGAACGTCCAGAAGTGGTGGACGCCGTCGGCGTCGCTTCCCTCGACGGGGAGCTGCTGTGGCGTTCCCCCGACCGAGAGGAGCAGTTTGTCGTACTCGATGACGTCACCGGTGTGCGTTTCGACCTCGTGCTCGTCGGTGCGGATGTCCGTGACGAGCGTGTTGAGTTCGAGGTCGATGTCGCGGTCCTCGTACCAACTCGTCTCGTGGATCGAGATGGGCGCCTCGGGGAGTTTCCCTTTGGCGAACTCTTTGATGAGGATGCGATTGTAGAGGGCTTCTCCCTCGTCAGTGATGACGGTGATGTCGGCGTCCGGCGCCTCCTCCCGGAGGGTCTCGGCGGCGGAACTACCGGCGATCCCGTCGCCGATGATGACGAACGACTCGCTCATACCCGGGCTTCGGATTCGGGGTTAATGTGGGTTGCTATCCTCGTGGGAGTTCACGCGGCTACGTAACCCAGACAGGATGGGCCACCGAATCGCGTGCCTCCACGGACGTGCTCCGGTTCGCCGCACATTCAAGACGACGCGGCCCCAATCGCGTTCACAGATGAAACTCCGGCAGAACGTCCGTCACTGGGCCGCGAAGCGTGCGCTCACGACGCCGGTCGTCGGTGGCTACGTCAACGACAAACTCGTCGGCCTGCACACGAGTATCTTCCTCGAGAAGGCCGACGAGGCCCACCGCGAGGACCGACGCGACCACCTCGACGACTTCTTCGACGCGACGATGGACACGTACGTCGCCGCACTCGACGCCGGGTACCCGGAAGCGGAGGCTCGCGAGGTCACCCACATCCAAGCGAACTTCGACTTCTTCAACCACGGGTGGGCCGAGATGATGGAGTTCCCCGGCGACGAACTGGAAGAGCACTACCGGCGCTACGAGCAGTTCTTCCAGCGATACGGTATCACGATCGACGATCCCCTCGGTGAATTCTACCCCGCAGACGGGGTCGCCGGAGCGCCGGCGACGCCCGAGCGGATGGCCGAAGGCGAGTTCGAGAACGCCGTCGCCGGCTTCGCGGACGACGCCTACGTCGAGGATGCAGACGGTGACGTCCACATCGGCGGCACCGAGGAACCCGACGACGTCGACATCGAGATGGCTCCCGGCGCCGACGAGGCGAATATCGACGCCGACGACGAGGCGCAGGCGGACTGACGCGACTGCACGGCGCGCCGGCCTCGACCGCTCTATTTACCTGAATTGAGGTGCTAAGGCCCCTTCTTCAACGACGAGCGAAGCGAGTGAGTAGGGAGGGGATACAGCGCCGCATAGTTCTCAAACACGTTCGTCGCTTGGCCCATAGGGCTACGCAATCGCAACTGTTTATTACGTTGTTTGCATAATTTAGGGTGTGGCAACGCGCAAGACCATCTCTATCAGAGACGACCAAGAGGAGTGGATTCAGGAGAATCACCTGAGTCTGTCCTCGTTCGTCCAAGAGAAACTCGACGAACTCATCGAAGAACGCTCGTAGATGAACTACAACTACAGGTATCGGCTCCGACCGTCCGACGCCCTCGAAGAACAGTTAGTGTGGACTGTCGATACCTGTAGACAGGTCTACAACCACTTTCTGCACCGACGACACCTCCGCATACTCCGAACAGAAGCTCCTTCCGAGCCTCAAGAAGTGGTGGAACGACCTGAAAAGCGTTCACTCGAAAGTTCTCCAGAAAGTCGTTCAGCGGTTGTACGACAACCTCTCGACGCTTCGCGGGCGCAAAGCAAACGGCTACCGCGTCGGCACGCTCAAATGGAAGGCACCGGGCGAGTACCGCAGTTTCACCTATAGTCAATCCGGCTTCAAGCTCAAGAACACGGGCGGTCGGACTGAACTGTGGCTCTCGAAACTCGGTGAAATTCCACTCACTTTCCACCGCGACCTGCCCGACGACGCCAAAATCAAGACTGTCACGGTCAAGCAAGAACCGACCGGGAAGTGGTACGCCGTCCTCGGCGTCGAGACGTCCACCGACCCACCAGAGAAACCCGAGAATCTCGAGCGGTGCGTCGGCATCGACGTGGGGATTCTCACGTACGCCCACGACACCGACGGAACTGCCGTCGAATCGCTTGACCTCTCGGACGAACGCGATCGCTTGGAACGCGCACAGTGCAACCTCTCACGGAAGAAATACGGGTCGAACAATTGGGAGAAACAGCGCCGAGTCGTGGCCGAACGACACGCGGAGTTGAAGAACAAGCGGCGAGACTTCTTGCACAAACTCTCGAACTACTATGCCCGAGAGTACGACCTCGTGGCCGTTGAGAAATTAGACACGAAGGGACTGGTCGAACTGCCGGGCAACTCTCGAAACCGGGCAGGTGCGGCATGGGGGACGTTCTTGCGGATGCTCGAATACAAGTGCGAACGCGAAGGGGCTCACTTTGTCGCCGTGAATCCGCGTGGGACGACGAAAGAGTGTGCGTCCTGCGGCGTCTCGACGGATAAGCCGCTGTGGGTGCGCGAACACTCCTGTCCGGCGTGCGGATTCGAGGCGGATAGAGACGCGAACGCGGCGTGGAACATCCTGTCTCGCGGTATCAAGCTGTTAGGAGCGGGACGCTCCGAATCACCGCCTGTGGAGACTGTGCTCCCTGTGTCCTCTGTTGTGGATGCAAAGCGCGTCGTAGAAACAGGAAGCCCCACCCTCAAGGAGCGAACGGCGTCAGCCGTGAGCGAGTAGGGTGGGGTAGTTCACTCCTGCCAGTCGGGGTTCGGCCGCGGCGGACTGAAGATGTCGATACCCTCTGCGGGGACGTCGCCACGATTCACCGCACCGTGGACCTCCTCGCCCGCAAGCACGTACGAGTCGCCGGCCGCACAGACGACTTCCTCGCCGTCCGCGAGGAGGAACGTCAGCGCTCCTTTCGTGATGTAGCCCGCCTGTTCGTGGTGGTGGCTGTGTTCGGGCACCTCCGCGCCGGGGTCGATACTGAAGTGTTGGACGCTCATCTCCTCGCCCGTCGCGAGTTGTGCGAGGTGGGCGCCGGGGACGGCTTCGGTGTCCTGGCTCGGGTCGTGTGGTTCGTGGTTCATACCGGGTCGGCGACGGCCGCGAACTTAGGTGTGGTCACGGAAGCAACGTTCAACTCAGAGGCCGCGCAAGCGTCGCGTATGTACGCGGTCGTCGGCTGTCGCTCCTGTGGCACGTACTGGCTGCTCTCGGACCCGGACGGGCAAGACTCCGCCACCTGCCCGCAGTGTGGCTCTCGCCATCCGATCCGTCGCCTCCACCGCTTCTACGAGTCGGAGGACCGCGCGGCCGCGGCGCAGGCGCGCGCGAAACTCCTCGCAGACAAGCAGGGGCAGTCGGACGCCTTCGAACGTGCGGGCACCGTCGCGGAGTTAGAGCGCGAGGTCGAGGCGTTCGAGGGTGCGGTCGACGACCGCGAGTACCTCGAGGGCTCGGGATTGGACGCCGACGAGGTGGCCGACGCGGGATCAGACGACAGCGGTGGGTCGCGTTCGCGCGAACAGCGGGTCCGCGACGCCCTCCGCGCGGGCAACGAGACGGAGGAAGCCATCGTCGAGTACGCGACAGACCGGGGCGTGCCCGCGGAGGCGGCGCGAACCATCCTCGACCGCCTGACGCGCCGCGGTGAGGCGACGGAGTCGCGCGGCGAGTATCGCCTGCTGTAACGACAGGCGAGGGTTTATTTCACATCGGGAGGCAGTCCCCGCTATGCTTCCGACCACGACCGGCCTCGTCGCCGCCGCTCACAAGTCGGTCCTGGTCACGGGTTCGCTTCCACTCGTCGCGTCGGGCGACGAGCGACCGTTCGCCGCGCTGTTGTTCCTCGCGGCGTTCGTCTCCCTCCTCGGCGTGTTTCTCACCTTCAACGGCGCGGCCGCGTACGCGCTGTTAGTGTGGGAGGGGACGGCGGGCGTCGTCGCGTGGATGTTCGTCCACCCGTACGTCGGCGCGTTCCTGTTCGCGGCGGCAGCGTTTCAAGCACCGCTGGCGGCCCACATCTGGGGCGACCCGCTCGAACTCCGACGGCGTGGCTGGCTAGTAATTCACGCGCTCGTGGTCAGACTCGACGAACGATAGCCGGGAGAAGAGGCTCTGGCGCCCGTCGTCGACGCCCTGCTCAGCGCCCGAGGCTGGCGTGTGCCGACGAGAGGTTACGCGAGGCCAACGCCGACAACAGCGACAACTCGCCCGCCAGCGACGCCACCGCGACGGCCTCCGCGAGGGCGTCGGCGTTGCTCCCGGCGGGGTCACCGCCGCCGCGCACCCCGAGGACGTCAAGCGCCTCTGACTGGGTGGGGAGTTTCGTTCCGCCGCCGACCGTCCCCACCTCCAGCGACGCGATGGTGACGCTGACGTAGAGGTCGCCGTCGCGAACTTCGGCAGTCGTGATGGCGTTGGCCCCCTCGACGACCTGCGCGGCGTCCTGCCCCGTCGCGAGGAACATCGCAGCCACGGAGTTGGCGACGTGGGCGTTGAATCCGAGGCTCCCGGCCTTCGCCGACCCGACGAGGTTCTTGCGCGTGTTCACCTCTGCGACGGCTTCCGGCGTCGTCTTCAGCGTCTCCTTCACCGTCTCGCGGGGGATAGTGACGTCGGCGGCGACGGTGCGTCCGCGCCCCTCAACGGCGTTGACGGCGGCGGGCTTCTTGTCGGTACAGAGGTTGCCCGAGAGCGCGACCAGATCCGCGGTGGTCTCGGCCTCGATGACGTCGCAGGCCTCCTCGGTCGCGATGGTGGCCATATTCATCCCCATCGCGTCTTTCGTGTCGTAGGCGAAGCGGACGAACACGGTGTTTCCGACGACGTACGGCGTCGCCTCTTTGAGTTCGCCGTGACTCGTCGTCGACTCGGCGGCCTCTCGGAGCGTGTCGACGTGGTCGCGCACCCACGAGGAGAGCGCCTCTGACTCGGCCACGTCGGCCACGCGGAACGCCGGGGCACGGGTCATCCGGTTCTTGAGGACGCGCGCGCCCGCGCCACCGGCGGTGTTGAGCGCGGCACAGCCACGGTTGACGGAGGCGAGTAGCGCCCCCTCCGTCGTCGCCATCGGGAGGTAGTGTTCGCCGGAGATGGCGCCGCCGTCGATCTCGACCGGGCCGACGACGCCCAGCGGAATCTGGATCGCGCCGACCATATTCTCGATGGCAGACTCCGCCTCGGCGGCGTCGAAGGCGTAGTCGCCGCTGGTCGACAGATCTGCGCCCGAGTGGTCCTCGACGAGGAGGCGGCGGGCGGCGGCGGCGGTATCGGCGTCCGCGTGCTCCTCCAGTTCGTACAGGCGGAGGTCGCCCTCGCGGACGCGTTCCGCGAGCGTCTCGGCGTCGGTGTCGGTCATACGTCGCCGTGACGGCGGCGGGCGCTAAGTCGTGTCGGTTCTCGCGGCCCGAGGGTCGCCCGCTTCCCGAACGGTTTTGCCGCGGGCGACCACCGCTTCGCGTATGACCGACCCCGCAGACCTCGTCGTCACGAACGCCGAGGTCCACACGCTCGCGGACCCCGACGAGACGTACGAGGCGTTCGCCGTTCGCGACGGCCGTATCGTCCGACTCGGGACGACGTACGACGTGGAGTTTCTCGCCGGCGCGGAGACGGAGACGTTCGACGCGGAGGGCCGGGTCGTCCTCCCCGGCTTCATCGACGCCCACACGCACCTGCTCAACTCGGGGCGGTATCTCGTCCACGCCGACCTCTCTGTGGCTGACTCACCCGAGGAGGCGGTCGAGTTGCTCCGAGCGCGGGCCGCGGAGGTCGAGGAGGGGGAGTGGGTCCTCGGGTTCGGCTACGACGAGTCGACGTGGGCGGAGTCGCGCTACCTCACCGCCGAGGACCTCGCGTCCGTCTCCGAGTCTGCGCCCGTCGTCGCGTTCCGCGAGGACATGCACGTCGCCTCCGTCAACGACGCCGTGTTCGACCGCCTGCGCGAGGAGATGCCCGACGACGACGTGCACACCGAAGACGGCGAACCGACTGGCGTCGTCGTCGAGGAGGCAGTCGACCCCGTCTACGAGGCGATCGAACCCGGCGTCGAAGAGGCCGAGGAACTCGTCCGTGCGGCACAGCGCAACGCGAACGAACGCGGCGTGACGATGATCCACGACATGGTCCGCCAGTCGAAAGCGCCCGAAGTGTACCGGGACCTCGATATGGCGGGCGACCTCTCCCTGCGCGTCCGGATCAACTACTGGGCCGACCACCTCGACTCGCTCGTCGACGCCGGTCTCCGCACGAACCACGGCAGCGAGTTCGTCCAGACGGGCGCGGTCAAGTCGTACACCGACGGCACGTTCGGCGGGCGAACCGCGAAACTGCACGACCCTTACGCCGACACAGAGGAGGAGACCGGGACGTGGGTGCTCGACCCCGACGATATTGACGGTCTCGTCGCGCGCGCAGATGCCCACGGCTTCCAGGTGACGCTACACGCCATCGGCGACGCCGCCATCGACGCCGTCCTCGACGCCTACGCGGACACCGACGCACCCGGCGAGTCTCGCCACCGGATCGAACACTGCGAACTCGCCAGCGACGAGGCCATCGATCGGTTCGCCGAGATGGACGTCGTCGCCTCGATGCAGCCCAACTTCCACAAGTGGGGCTTCGAGGGCGGCCTGTACGACGCTCGCCTCGGCGACCGCCGCACCGACGCGAACCGCCTGCCCGAGTACCTCGATGCGGGCGCGCCGCTTGCGTTCGGGAGCGACTGTATGCCGCTCGACCCATTGCTGGGCGTCCACTACGCCGTGAACGCTCCCAGCGAGGGCCAGTTGCTCGGCGTCACTGAGGCGCTCCGGGCGTACACCGCTGGCGCGGCGTACGCGGGCTTCGACGAGGATCGCCTCGGCACGCTCGAGGTCGGCAAGTGCGGCGACTTCGTCGTCCTCGAGGAGTCGCCGTGGGACCGCCCCGATGCGATTCGAGACATCGACGTGGCGGCGACCGCTGTCGACGGCGACGTGGTGTACGACGGCCGCTAACTCGGTGACTCACCGTCGATGGTCTGCACGAGACGGGTTCGGTTTGGCGTGAACCCCTCCCGTTCGTAGAGTCGCTGCGCCGCCTCGTTCTCGACGCTCACCGAGATGGACAGCGTTGCACAGTTCCACGCCGCACCCCGCTCGCGACAGGCGTCGAGCAGCGCCGCCCCGATGCCGTCGCGTCGGTAGTCGGGGGCGACGTACAGTTCGGAGACGTGGCAGTCGGGCCCGCGGTCGAAGATGGGCGGCATCGACTCGCGTTCGGCCGACGCGAACCCGACGAGGTCGCCGTCGACGACGGCCACGACGTCCGCCGTCGCGCCGTCGGCGAGACGGTCACGACGATGCTCGATCCCCGGGCCGCGGAGGTCGTCTGCGAGCGGGTGGAACGGTTCGGCCTCGGCGCTGGCGCGGGTGAACGGGACCCACAACTCCTCGACGAACGACTCCACCTCGTCGGCGGCGAGTGGGCGAATCTGCACGCGGGCGGATCGGACGGGAACGGATTAAGCACCGGGGCACGTCTCGCGCCACTCACTCGAACGAGATCTGAACTGCCTCGTCGTCGCCGCCGACGCTCGCGCCGTCTTGCTGTGCGAACGCCTCGTGGAGGCGCTCCCACGTGTCGTCGAGCGCCTCGACGATGACCTTCGTGTCCGAGACGACCGGCATGAAGTTCGTGTCGCCCGTCCACCGCGGGACGACGTGGGTGTGGAGGTGGTCGTCGATTGAGCCACCGGCGGCGCTCCCGCCGAGGTTCAATCCTGCGTTGATGCCGTGCGGATCCATCGCAGTTTCGAGCGCACTGATCGTTCGCTGTGTGAGTCGTGAGTGGTCGAACAGGGTCGCCTCGTCGAGTGCGGGGTACTCGCCCTCGTGGGCGCGCGGGATGACCATCACGTGACCGGGGTTGTACGGGTAGTTGTTGAGGAGGACGAACGAGTGCTCGGAGCGAGCGACGATGCGTGAGGCGCGGTCGTCGTCGCGGTCGGGGAGGACACAGAACGGACAGCCGTCGATAGCGTCCTCGTCGTCCTCGCGTTCGACCCACTCGATGCGCCACGGCGCGAACACCTGATCCATACGACGGGCGTCGACCGGCCCGGTATTCAACCCCTGTGAGGTCGTTCGGCGACCGCAACGGACGCCGACCTCCGCGCAGTCTCCGGGTTCCGTGGCCGCTCAGTCGTTCTACGCTGTGGTATGCGAACCTTTATACTGCAGGTACCATCTTTATCGGTCTTAGCGTTGTAGGCGTCACCGCATGGCGACCCAACCCTCCGACCCCGAACGCGTCACTGAGCGGTGCGGCGACTGCGGCGGGGAGACGGCCCACGACGTGCGGGTGGAGATCCGCACCGAGAGTCAGAAGGAGGAAAACGCGGAGTTCTCCCGAGAACCCTACCGGATTACCACGTGTAACGAGTGTGGGTCCGAGACGGCGACCCGGATGAACAACGCGTAACACCAGACTGCCTGTATCGGACGACTATCCCGCGGCCGAACCGGAGCGGCCACCGGGACTCACTATCGAGTTACCGACGACCCACAGCATCGACGCTGTCGACTGGGCGCGGCCTCGCGCGTGGCGTCAGTGGCGGCTCTCCTCACTCGAAGAGGCCGGCGGTCGTCGCCTCGACGCCATCCTCGGTGACGATGAGCGTGTGTTCGGCCTGACTCACGAGTTCGCCGTCGGCCTCCTTCAGGACGGGGTACCCCTTCACTGCCCCCTGCCGGACGAGGCGGCGAAGCGCCATCTCATCGCGCGAGGAGTCGAGCCACCGCGCGGCAAAGGGTAGGCCGTCGAACTCCCGCACTTGTTCGAGCGCTTGCCGCGCCGCCCGATTTCGCACGGACACGTCTTGCGTCAACTCGAAAATTTCCTCGTCGCTCCCCTCGCCGACCTTCCCGCGGCCCGTCGTCACGAACGGTTCGATGGCGACGACCTGCCCCGGTTCGAGTTCGACCGAGCGGTCGACGCCCCGGTTCGGCACGTTCGGCCCGGTGTGGGCGTCGAATCGCTCGACGCCGTGGCCCGAGAGGTTGTACACGGGCGTGTACCCGTACGCGTCGATCACGTCTTCGATCTCTGCGCCGATTTCGCCGACGGGGACACCCGGCCCGGCGGCCTCGACGGCGGCCTCCAGCGCCTGTTCGGCGGCCTCGACCAGTTCCGTCTCACCCGCGAGGTCGACGGTGACCGCGGCGTCGGCGATATAGCCGTCGACGTGGACGCCGATGTCGAGACAGACGACGTCCTCGCCGAACTCCGTCTCGTCGTCGCGTTCGGGCGTCGCGTGACTCGCCTCCTCGTCGATGGAGATGTTCACCGGGAACGCGATGCCTGCACCCTCCTCGCGGATCCGCTCTTCGGCGAACTCCGCGACTTCGAGGTGCGTCACGCCCGGTTCGACCATCTCGCGCGCCTCAGCCATCACCGTCGTCAGAATCTCACCCGCCTCGCGGTACTTCGCGATGACGTCCTCGTCGAGGGCACTCATAGACGGGGCTTCGACTGAACGGGCCAAAGGGATTGCGCTCTGTGCGGACGCAGATCGACGTGCGGGGGCGGAACTGCCTCCGCACGAACCGTGTGGCATTTCGTCTCACCGATCGGCACCCGTGTCTACGGATGGCACAATAGCACTATTCGGCGGCGTATTTACGGCTGGAGGTCATCTGAGCGGATGATGAGTGCGCCGCGATTCGGGCCGGAGGTCGAACCGATGCATCGACGGGTCGACATCGACGAGTGGGACGACGTGTACGTCGTTGGCGACGTTCACGGCTGTCCGGACGCCTTAGACCGCCTTCTCGACCACCTAAACGTCACTGACGACGACCTCGTGGTGTTCGTGGGCGACCTCGTTCGCAAGGGCCCCGACAGCAAGGCCGTCGTCGACCGCGTGCGCGCGGCCGACAACTTCCTCACGGTTCGCGGCAACAACGAGGAGAAACTCCTCCGCGGCGACAAGACGCTCCCCGAACTCTCGGACGACGACCTCGAGTGGATGGCGTCGCTGCCGGTCGCTATCTCGTGGGCCGGCGACGGCGACACGCCTGGGGCGCTCGTCGTCCACGGCGGCATCGACCCGCGCGTTCCGCTGACCGACCACTCGGTCGACGACCTTCAGAACAACCGCTCGCTCGTCCCCGGCGGGAGTTACGGCGACCGACCGTACTGGTGGGAGCGCTACGACGGCCCCGACCGCGTCTTCTTCGGGCACACCGTCCTCGCGCGCCCGGTCGTCCGTGAATTCGCCGTCGGCCTCGACACTGGCTGTGTGTACGGCGGCGAACTCACCGCCTACGACTGGCACGCCGACACGTTCCACGCCATCTCTCCCGACGACACCGCCGAGGAACGCGCCGAGCGAAAGATCTTGGATACGCCGTTTACGAGCCCCTCAGACACCGACTCACCGACGATCACCGTCGAGAGCGAGTCCGACTGACACCACCGGTCGACGCACGACTCCGACTGCGTCTCCGCATCTTCGCGCCTGTGTTCGATAGACAGCGACGCCGTCGTGTCTCAGTTGCTTGCTGTCGGTCGATGTCGGTCGATTCCGCCCGGGATCACCCCCGATCGTCCCCGTTGGAACGCTCTACTATTACCGTATTGACAGGAAGGCTTACCCGAGCGCCGGATAATTCTCAGTCATCGACGAACAGATGACCGATAGCGATCCCAACGGAACCGATACCTCGATTCCCGGCAGCGATACTGGAGACGACGACGTCACGGAGTCGGCGGTCGGTGACGACGTGGACGTGCACACCGACGGGCTATCGTACGGCGACCTCTCGGCGTTCGCGTCCGACACCCGAGACGGTGACGGGTCCGACAGTGACCTCACTGCCCCCGTGCCGTGGGCGAGACTGGGCACGGAGACGCCGCCGTTGACCAGTGACCACATCGAGTGGGGCGGCGACGTCGACCTGAACGGCACGCGCGTGCAACTGAGTCGGGAATTGAGCGAACTCGCCTTCCAGCGACGCGTCCTCCACGAGGCAGTCGACGAGCGGAATCCGCTGTTGCACCGCCTGCGATTCCTCGGCATCACGACGAAGAATATGGACGAGTTCTTTATGAAACGGGTCGGTGGGCTGAAACAGCAACTCGCCGCCGGCGTCACCGAGACGACGCCCGACGGACGGACGCCGCACGCGCAGTTGGAGGCCGTCCTCGACCACGCCAGCGACATCTTCGAGCGACAGTCGCGGTGTTTCGCGGAGTCGGTCGAACCGGCCTTGCGGGAGGCGGGAATCCGAATCGTCTCGTGGGAGGACTGCTCCGACCGCGAACGCGAGTTGCTGTCGGAGCACTTCGAGCGACAGGTGATGCCGACGCTGACGCCGCTGACGTTCGACCCCGCCCACCCGTTCCCGTTCATCTCGAACCTCTCGCTGTCGGTCGCGGTGCTCACGCGCGACGACGGCGACGGGGAGAAACGCTTCTCGCGGGTGAAGGTGCCGCAGAACCGCCCGCGACTCGTCCCGGTCGACGCGGTGTGTGCCAACCCCGGCGGCACCGAGACGGCCGCGGAGACGAGCGGCGAGGTGACGCGTTTCCTCCCGTTGGAGCGACTCATCGAGGCGAACCTCGATATCCTGTTCCCCGAGGCAGAGGTGTGTCACTCCTCGACGTTCCGCGTGACGCGCAACGCCGAGGTCCGGCGCAACGAGGAGGTCGCCGAGGGCCTCATCGAGATGATCGAAGACGTCCTCAGACAGCGTCGGTTCGCGACGGTCGTCCGACTGGAAGTGGCCGACGACATGCCCGAGGAGGTGCGTGACCTGCTCGTCGACCACCTCGACGTCACCGACAGCGAGACGTTCGAGCGCCCGGAACCGCTCGCACTCGACGGCTTCGACTCGCTCATCGACCTCGACCGTCCCGACCTCAAACTGGATCCGTGGACGCCCCAGCGACACCCACGGTTCGACGCCGTCGACGCCGAACATCCGCAGGACCTGTTCGCAGAACTGCGCGAGGACGACGTCCTCGTCCACCACCCGTACCAGTCGTTCAGCGGCACCGTCCAGGCGTTCCTCGACGCCGCCGCCCACGACCCCGACGTCCTCGCGATCAAAGCCGCCATCTATCGGACCGCGCCCGACTCGAAAGTCATCGGCAGCCTCATCGACGCCGCGAAAAACGGGAAGGAGGTCGCCGTGATGGTCGAGTTGAAGGCCCGCTTCGACGAGGAGAACAACCTCCGGTGGGTCAAGCGACTCGAAGAGGAGGGTATCCACGTCGCCTACGGCACCATCGGCCTCAAGACGCACTCGAAGGTCGCACTCGTCGTCCGCGAAGAGAACGGCGACGTGGCCACCTACTCCCACATCGGCACTGGCAACTACCACTCGGAGACGGCGAAAGGGTACGTCGACTTGGGCCTCCTCACCGCCGACGAGGAGATCGGCGGCGACCTGGTGAACCTGTTCAACTCCTTCACGACTCACGCCCGAAGCCGAGCGTACGACCGCTTGCTCGTCGCCCCCGAGAACCTCCGCTCGCAGATTACCGACCTGATCCGCGGCGAGGCGGCGGTCGCACGCGAGGGCGGCCGCGGCCGTATCGTCGCGAAGATGAACGCGCTGGAGGACCCCAAGATAGTCAGGGAACTGTACCGGGCGGCACAGGCTGGCGTCGACATCGACCTCGTCGTTCGCGGCATCTGTCGCCTCCGCCCCGGCGTTCCCGGCCTCTCGGAGACGGTTCGTGTCCACAGCATCGTCGGACGCTTCCTCGAACACTCGCGCATCTTCTACTTCGCGAACGGCGAGGGCGAGGGCGACCCAGCGTACTTCGTCGGGTCGGCCGACTGGATGACGCGCAATCTCGACCGTCGGGTCGAGGCGGTCACGCCCGTCGACGACCCTGACATCCGCGCCGAGTTAGAGACCGTCCTCGCGCATATGCTCGCCGACAACCGCCGTCGGTGGGTGATGCGTTCGGACGGTCGGTACGTCCAGTTGGAACCTGGTGAGGGCGACCCGACGCTCGACACGCACGAACGCCTCGCCGAGCGTGCCCGGCAGGGCGCACCCGAGCGTGAGCGACGGCGTTCGTCGAGCGACCCTGGCCGCGAACCCGAGGTCGACCTCGACGAAGTGTACACCGACCTCGGGGAGTGACCTCGCCGCGACCGCCGTTACTCGAACTCCAGCACCCGTCCGAGCAACACCGACGCGACGACGATGGCGACGAATCCGCCCGTTCCGAGCGCGAAGACGGTGGGGAGTTCTGCGACGTACGCGAGCAGTGCCGCGACAGCGCCGACGCCGACGCCGACCCCGAGTGCGTCGGTCGGTTCAGAGATGTCCATACCGACCTCTCGACGCCAGGTAACTTGAACACACTCGCCGCCCGACGCCGTTCGCGGCGGCCGGGGCGGTTCATTCGCGGCCTTTTTGCCGAGCGCGGGGGGAGCGGTGGTATGGCAAAACAGCCGCACCTGCTCGTCGAGGAGGGCGACGTCCACGACATCGCGCTCATCCCGGGCAACCCCGACCGCGTCGACCGGATCGCCGACCACTGTGACGAGTCAGAACTCGTCTCCGAGAACCGCGAGTACCGCATCGTAAACGCGACCTACGACGGCGTCGACCTCACCATCTGTTCGACCGGCATCGGCTGTCCGTCCGCAGCAATCGCTATCGAAGAACTCCACAACGTCGGCGTCGAGACGGTCATTCGCGTCGGCACGTGCGGCGGCCTCCAGACGGACGTCGAAATCGGCGATATGGTCGTCGCGACCGGATCCGCGAAAGAGGAGGGCACGAGCAAGCGCTACGAATCCGAGACGTACCCCGCCGTTCCCGACTATGGCACGCTCACCGCCCTCGTCGACGCCGCGGAGGCGCGTGACGAACAGGTCCACGTCGGCCCCATCGTCTCCGACGACGCCTTCTACAACGAGTCCGACGAGTTCGTCGCCGACTGGGAGGAGGCAGGCCTGCTGGCTATCGAGATGGAGGCGTCGGCCGTCTTCTCGCTGGCGCGTCGCCGCGGGATGAACGCCGGCGCCATCTGTACGGCCGACGGCAACCTCGTCGCTGGCACGCAGAAGGGCGCCGACTCCGACGACGAACTCCCAGAGAAGGCGAAGAACAACGTCGGTCGCGCCATCGACATCGCACTCGACGCGGTCGCGTCGTTGTAAGTCGACGGCTCAGTTCTCGTCCGGAGGTCTGTTGATCGCGACCGTAGAACAGTCAGTCGTCGCGGCCGGGGTCGTCGCTCCCCGACGTTCCTTCGTGCAGCAGTCGCTCCGCGATGGCCTCAGTGTTCTCGTCGCCGAGCGCCGACTCGACGAGGAGGTGCCCGCCGATGGACGCCGGGGAGATGACCGTGTTCGCGCCCGCTCGCTTGAGTTTGTTCACGTTCTCGCGGTCGGTCGCGGCGGCGACGATGTTCACTTCGGGGTTGAGTTGTCGCGCGGTCAAGATTGCGAGCGCGTCCTCCGCGTCGTTGTTCGTCGCGGCGACGACGGCGCGAGCGCTGGCGACCTTCGCGCGTTCGAGCGGTTCCTCGTCGGACGGGTTGGCCGTGAGCACGCGGACGCCCTCGCGTTCGCGAAGCGTTCGCGTGACGGCCTCATCGGGCGTGACGACGAGGAAGTCGACGTCGGCCGCGATGAGTTCGTCGATGAGCGGTTCGGTGAGTTCGCCGTGGCCGAGCACGATGATGTGGTCGGTGAGGAGGTCGATATCTGAGTCGGTCATACGTCCTAAGGCGTTGGTGAGGCGGGCTTCGATGGCGGGCGTGAACAAGACACCGAGGGCGACCGCGAAGGCGGCGACGTTGAGGACGAGCGCCGACATCGCGAACCACTTCGACAGCGGCGTGGTCGGCGTCACGTCGCCGTAGCCGACGGTCGAGGCGGTCACGACCGAGAAGTACACCGCGTCGGTGATCGTCACGATGTTGGTGAAGTCGTCGGCGAGTGCGAACGCGCCGGCCGTCGAGTAGCCGAGCGACCCGACGAGGCCCGCGATAGAGGCCCACTGCGTCGTCGTGAGGTCCAACTCGGTGGTGAACACGCTCCGGTTGATCACGACGGCGATCAACGCGATCAGCGAGAGGACGACCAACACCGGCCCGATGACGGTCGAGGCGACGAGTCCCTGTACCGCGGTCAGCGGCAACAGGACGACGGCCGCGTACCAGCCAGCGCGCAGGCCCCGGCGGAGTCCGTAGGCGGCGATGAGCAGGGCGAACCCCGTCAACGCGCCAGTGAACCCAGCGAGGACGACGACACTATCCGGGAGCAGCGCGACGAACGGCAGCCTGGGCGTCGGGCGCGTGATGATCCCGCCGATGCCGGTGACGATCGAGAACAGCGCGGCGGCGCCGACGAGCAACACCGCGATCCGGCCGCCGAAGCGTTGTCGCCACCGTTCCATAGCTGGACTCACCGGTGGCGTGTGTATAAACGACACGACACAGCGGCGAGTAGAGCCGTCCGAGCGTCCACACAGAGCGGCACTCGGCGGGGATTCGGGGAGAGGTAGGGATTAGTACGTCGGGTGTTTGCCACTGGCTATGGTCGAACTCTCGCTCCCGGTCCAGGTCTTGCTCGGGGTGTATCTCGGGCTGCTCACCGGGATTGTCCCGGCGCTCGTCGCGTGGACGCTGGGATTCGTCTTCAAGTACTTTACCGGGGTGTCGATACCCGGATTCGGTGTTGTCGTCCTCGCGCTGGCCATCGCCGGTGTCAACGGGGGCTTGCTCGCCCTCAACGATCAGACGATCCGCGACTCAGCGAACGGCACCGCCCTGCTCATCGCGATCATCGTCGTGTTGATGGTGTCACTGTATGCGCATGCGAAAGGCGACGCGATGGGTGCGTCGCTTCCGAAGCGACTGACGCTCAAGCGACTCACCGAGCGAACCCTCGCGACGGACGTTGTCGACCTCGCGAACGGGCGGGGGCAGGTCCACGTCACCGTCGTCGGCGAGGTGGGCGACATCGAGGGGTACCCGGCACTCGGTACCGACCTCCGCGCGGCGGTCCGAGCGTTCGAGGACGACTTCCAAGCCGACCTGCTGCTCTCGGAACTGGAGACGGCCGTCGGGGAGCGACTCCGTTCGGAGTTCGACCTCTCGGAGGTGACCGTCAGACTCGACGAACGCGGGAAGGCGACCGTCGCCGCCGCGCCGCCGCTTGCGGGCGTCTCGAAGCGCGTTCCGAACGGGAAGCGCGCCGTCTCCGTCGACGCACTCCTTCCGACGGGGCTGGCACGCGGCGACGAGGTAACGGTGTTCACCGACGCTGGGGACTCGTTCGACGGGACCGTCGTCGCCGCGAAGAGTCGGGAGAAGTCGGACGGTAAGCCTGCTGCGACCGACGGCGGAACCGACGTTCCCTCAGTTCCAGCGTCGCCGACGACGGCAGGGGGAGACGGGCGACTCACCCTCGCCGTCGACCGCTCCACCGCGAAGACGTTGCTCGGTGCGTCGGTCCGCCGGGTCGTCGTCCGCTCGCGCGGCACGCGCCGGGAATTCGAGTTGGTGTCGTTGCTCAGACGGGCTGGCAAGCGGTTTCGTAGGGTATCGGTCCGCAGTAGCGGACCACTCGACGGCGTGAGTCTGCGAGAGGCGGCCGTGCGCGACGAGTACGGCGTCGCCGTGCTCGCCGTTCGACACGACGGTCGCTGGCGACTCGCGCCCGACGGTGCTGTTCGTCCAGCGGCGAACGACGACCTCATACTCGTCGGGACGCACAGCGACCTCGACCGATTCACGCAGGAGGTGGCGGCGTGACGCGATTCGCTACTGCTCGCCTGCCAGTCTCCGTCTCTCCGCTTCAGTCGGCCGCCGACGTGTTCGAACTGGTGAACCTGCCGCGACTGGTTGGGTTCGCCGCCGTCGCGTTCCTCGTCGCCGCCATCGCCGCCGCGGTGTACCGTTGGTACGTCAGCGAACCGGTTCCGCGTGGCCTGACGACGTTGCTCGGGACGGCTACGGTCGCAGTGTATCTCAACACGGTCGGCTTGTTCTCGTCGGTTCTGCCGGTCGGTGGCGTCGTCGCGACGGACCCGTTCGCACCGATGACCGTCCTCCGCAACGTCGTGAGCCTCCTCGTCGCCGCCGGGTCGACGCCGGTCGGTCGGCGTGCGGGCGACGCGTTTGCGACCAACGTGACCGCTGTCGCCGGCGGCGACAGAGTCGAGGGAGAACTGAGCCGGTTCGCGCGTCGCGTCGGGCGGATTCGTCCGGTCGAACTCCCCGACGAGGTGAGCGACATCGACGGGTACGACCCGGTCGACGACGCGACGAGAGAGCGACTCGCGGGTGAGACGCTGTTGTTCCCGCGGCGACTCTCAGACGCAGAATTGCGTGACAGGCTGGTGACGCGTCTGAAAGAGGAATACGGCGTCGGACACGTCGACGCGGAGTTCGACGGAACCGACGTAACCCGTCTCGCCGTCGGTCGACGGATGGCCGGGATCGGACCGACGCTTGAGCCGAGTGCCCGTGCGGTGGCGGTCCGCGCCGACCCGCCGAACGGCGCGGGCCCCGGAGACGTGGTGCAGGTGTGGCGGCATCCGCCGAACCCCGACGAGGGTGAGAACGCCCGGGCAGCAGTCGACGGGGTGGGTGCTGCGAACGGAGACGAAGAGCGCGTGGGTATCGAGGCGACGGAATCGGACGGAGGGCTCGAGGGAGTCCAGGCGGAACGCGTCGCCACGGCAGAACTGCGGGCAGTCGCGGGCGACGTGGTGACACTCGCCGTCGACGCCGCCGACGTCGAGGCGTTCGACGCCGACGGCACGTATCGACTCGTGACGATGCCGCGGAGTCCACGCACCGACCGAGAGTTCGCGTCGCTGTTGCGACTCGCCGACGAGACCATGGCGGTCCTCCACGTCGAGGCGGGGAGCGCCCTCGACGGCGCGACTGTCGGCGAGGTCACGGGATCAGTCGTGGCGGTCGAGTCGGCCGACCGGTCGGTACAACCGATTCCGCCACGGGGGTACGTCCTCGCCGCCGACGAGACGGTGTATCTCGTCGCACGTCCAGAGACGCTGCGGGAGGTCGAACGCCGCGCGACCGCCGACGCGAAGAGCGATACCGCGGCGAAGTGACCACCGTCGCAACGCTCTTACCCCCCGGGACGGGACGACTGCGTATGCACTGGAGACTGTTCGCCGACCTCGCGGAGGCGGCCGGCGACTCGGAACCGACCGTCGACGCCGCCGACGCCGAGACGGTCGGTGACGCACTCGACGCCCTCCTCGACGCGTATCCGGCGCTCGCGATGCGCGTCCTCGACGACGACGGCGACCTCGCGGGGCACATCAACCTCCTGCACAACGGACGCGACGTGCGCGAGGCGGAGGGACTGGCGACGCCCGTCGACGACGACGACGAACTCGCACTGTTCCCACCGGTCAGCGGCGGGAGTGGTGGAAAATCGTGTGACGGCGGCACGGAGCGGTGACCTTTCGGAAGCCTTAATTACGTCCCAGCGGAACCAGTGAGTGCAGAGGAAGCCCGGTCGGGTTGGTAGTCTAGTCCGGTTATGACACCTCCTTGACATGGAGGAGGCCGGCGGTTCAAATCCGCCCCAACCCACTTTCGTTCTCCGTCGAACTACCACGTCGAGTTCACACTCTCGTCTTCCTGCCTCCCACCGTCGTCCACCCCGAGTTATTCCTCCCCCGCTCGCGACGCCCCAGTATGGACACTGCCCTCGCGGAGTACCTCGACGAGTTCACACGCCGAGACTGGCAGACGCTCGCTCCCGACGCCGTCGACGACCCCGTTCGGGTCGCCGTCGTCGGCCTCGGGTGGTTCGCCCGGGAGTGGGCGCTGCCGGGCATCGCCCGGTCGGCGTTCACCGAGGCGACCGTCGTCACGGACATCAAACCTGCCACCGTCGAGGCGGCCGCGGCCGAACACGACGTGCGTGGTGTGTCGCCGGAGGAGTTCCGTGCGGGCGCGGTCGCGAGCGAGTACGACGCGGTGTACGTCGCGACGCCGAACGCGACGCACCTGGAGTACGTGCGTGCGGCCGCACAGCAGGGGAAAGCGGTCCTGTGTGAGAAGCCGCTGGAGTCTACCCTCTCGCGTGCGCGGGAACTCGTCGACGTGTGTGAGGACGCGGGCGTGCAGCAGATGGTCGGCTATCGGATGCAGACCGACCCCGCAGTTCGTCGCCTCCGCGACCTCCTCCAAGCGGGCGTCGCTGGCGACGTGGTTCACGTGCACGCGACGATGTCGCAGACGATGCTCGGCGAACTCGGCGGCGACCACGACCAGTGGCGACTCGACCCCGACGTCTCGGGTGGGTGTGCGCTGATGGACATCGGTGTCTACCCGCTCAACACGACGCGGTTCGTCCTCGACGCCGACCCGGTCCGAGTGTCTGGACGGACCCGAACCGAGCACGAGGCGTTCGCCGGGGTCGACGAACACGCGACGTACACTCTGGAGTTTCCCGACGGCGTCGACGCGATGTGTACGGTCAGTCAGAACGCCCAGCACGCGAGTCGCCTCGAGGTCACCGGGACGGACGCGAGACTGATCCTAGACCCGGCGTTTTACGAACGCGAGGACCGCGGCTTCGCGGTCGTCCGCGACGGCACTCGCGTCGACGTCGACTTCGAGCAAGTCCATCAACCCGAAGAGGAGTTCGCGTACTTCGGGCACCAACTCTTGGCCGGCGAGTCATTCTACCCGGACGGCGACCACGCACTCGTCGATATGGCTGCACTCGATGCGCTGTACGAGTCTGCCGAGCGTGGCTCGCCGGTCACACTCGACGAGTAGGTCGGTGCTAGTACTTCGACCGCTCCGAGATGATGAGTCGAGTGGGGACGGGTTGAGAACACGACAGTCGGTCGCAGCCGGTACCTTTGACCCGAGCGTGTAGGCTCAGCGTACTGTGTGTGTAGGAAGGGGGACCGCGGGGACCGTTTGTTCGACGGTTCAGTTACTGCCGTAGTCGTGGCCGAGGACCAGCGCCGCCGCGTTGGCGAGGAGGAGGCCAACGAGGACGGTCAGTTTTCCAGTGGAGATACCGCCCGCGAGCATCGGGAGGTACACCAACGGGAGGACGATGGCGCTGTAGAATGCGGCTGCCTTGATCGGTTCGACTGCAACGGTACGGCCAGTCACCGTGAGGCCTGAGAGGGCGTTCTTGAGTTGAGGTCGGGTCATCGCGTCGCGGACCGTCGCAACGGATGGGAGGGAGTTTGATTGGCTCATCGCGCATCTCAACGGACACCCCCTACCCACATATAGTATGACGAGCATTCGAGTTCATTCGGACGTTTCACCGGGAATTACACCAGTCGAACCCACTGTTCATAGACGCTTCAAAACAATGTAGACTATTTATAGCCGACTCTAAACTTTCGTTGCAGTAGTATCTATATCGCAAATTATCGCCGGAGAATACCCCCTCACAACCTGCGTATTCAGCTGGCTGCCCCGCCGCCTGGGGATTACTAGCATCGGATAGTCGAAAACCGACCTCAGATGATCGTCGATTACCAACGACCGGTGACAGGGTACCGTTCGAGTAGACTCGTGGTTTCGACTGGTCGACTACGGGTCGGTACCCAGGCTTCGACATCGACTGCGCGGCAGAACGTGAACGCGCGCTGACTGGATAGTGCCGTCGAACGGGCGTATTGGCTCAACCCCGAGCGAATCAACTGGTCGACGACAGATCGAGCGAAACGGGATGACTGCCGCGCAGATAACAGAGTGGCCGCTAGTCGCCGCCGGCGCTCGACGCGGCGTCGGCATCGTCGTCGCCGTCGTCTGCGTTGGTCGCGGCCACGTCGGGTGCCATCCCACTCATCGGGTTCGAAACCGAGTCGGGGTCGACGGTGGTGTCGTAGTCCTCGTCGGCGTACAGGTGACACGCGACGGCGTGTGCTCCCGGCGTGAGCACGGGGTCTTCCTCTTCACAGGGCGAGGCGAACCCGTCGCGGAGGCGTTGGGCCGCCTCGTCTTCGCGGCCGTTCGCGAGAATCTCGAGGGCGTCCTCGACCGTGTCCATCGTCGCACCCGAGAGGCCGTGGAGGTCGAACTCACCGCGAAGCGCCTCCTTGAACGCCACCCGGTCGCGTTCGAACGACTGCGGGTCGTCGGACTCCGAGCGGAGCGTCTCCCACACGGACTCCGCGGAGAACCCCTCGCGTTCGAGGCGGTCACGGAGGTCCATGATCCCGCGGTACTGCTCTTGCGGGATATCGACGGTCACCGGTTGGATCACCTTCGGACACCGCGTTCGGAAGTGACACCCCGACGGCGGGTTCCGCGGCGACGGAACGTCCCCGGAGAGAGCGTCGACGCGACGCCCCTGCTCTTCGACGGACGCGCGTGGAACCGAATCCAGCAACGCCTCCGTGTAGGGGTGTTTGGGCGATTCGAAGATGTCGTCGGTCGCGCCCGTCTCGACCACCTCGCCGAGGTACATCACGGCGACGCGGTCGCAGATGTGCCGCACGACCGAGAGGTCGTGCGCGATGAACAGGTACGTCAGCCCGAATTCCTCCTGCAGGTCTTCGAGCAGGTTCAGGATCTGCGCCTGCACGGACACGTCCAGCGCCGACACGGGTTCGTCGAGGACGATGAACTCCGGATCGAGTGCGAGCGCTCGCGCGATACCGACGCGCTGGCGCTGTCCACCAGAGAACTCGTGTGGGTAGCGATCGATCTGATCGCCCGAGAGACCGACCCGTTCGAGCAGTTCCTTCGCGCGGTCGCGCCGCCACTCCCGCTTCGAGCGGTCGTCGGGCGACTCCTCTGGCAGGTTGTGGATCTTCAGCCCCTCGCTGACGATGTCGCCGACGGTCATCCGCGGATCGAGACTGGAGAACGGGTCCTGGAAGACGATGCCCGCGCGCTTGCGGAAGCGCGTCAGTTCGTCGCTGGACATCTCCAAGACGTTCTCGCCGTCGAACTCCACGGTCCCCTCGGTCGCCTCACGGAGGCGGAGGAGCGTCTCGCCGGTCGTAGATTTCCCACACCCGGACTCGCCGACGACGCCGAGTGTCTCGCCTTTGTGGACGTCGAGGTCGACGCCGTCGACGGCTTTCACGCTCGTTGGCTCGTTGCCGAGGATACGGTCGAACAGCGTGTCGTCCTCGAAGTAGTACTTCTTGAGGCCGCGGACCTTCAGCAGTGGCTCTTCAGTCATCGCTGCGCACCTCTGCGTTCCGGTCGAAGTGGTCGGCTGGCAACGCGTCGGCCTCGCTGAACTCTCGCTGTGCAAGCACGCAGCGAGTCGCGTGGTCGTCGGAGCCCGGTTCCGCGTCGTATTCGGGAATCGGTTGGAGGCAGTCTGTCATCGCTTTCGGACAGCGGTCGGCGAAGTAACAGCGGTCGCCCATCTCGTCGTCCAACAGCGACGGGACGTTCCCCTCTATCGGCTGAAGGCGCGGGGCCGGGTCGTCCAAGTCTGGAATCGACCCGAGCAGGCCCTCCGTGTACGGATGGACGGGCGTCTCGAACACATCCGATAGCGTCCCGCGCTCGACTATCTCTCCGGCGTACATCACGCCGACGCGGTTGCACATCCGAGCGATCACGCCGAGGTCGTGGGTGATCATCACGACGGAGGTGTCCTGCTCTTCTTGCAGGTCGCGGAGCAGATTGAGGATCTGCGCTTGGATCGTCACGTCGAGTGCCGTCGTCGGTTCGTCGGCGACGAGGATGTCCGGTTCGCCAGCCAGCGCCTGCGCGATCATCGCACGCTGGAGCATCCCGCCCGAGAACTGGTGGGGGTACTCGTCTGCCCGCTCTGCGGGGTCGGGGATGCCGACCTGTTCGAGCAGTTCGATGGCGCGTGCCTCGCTCTTCTCTGAGGTGTAGCCTCGATTCGGGAGCAGCGTGTCGGCGATGAGCCGACCCATTCCGTACCCCTGGGTTCGAGACCGCGTCCGGCGCGGGTTCGACCGCGCACGACGCTGGACCTCGACGGCCTCGGCGATCTGTTCGCCGACGGTGACCGACGGGTTCAACGAGGACATCGGGTCCTGGAACACCATCGAGAACGCCGGGCCGCGAAGCGAGCGACGAACGCCCTTCGGAAGTTGGCGCGTGTCGACGAACTCGCCGTCGACCGCCTCGGGCGTGCTGTCGCGGAACTCCTCCGCGAGGTCGGCGTCACGGTACCACACCTCGCCGCTCGTGATCCGACCGGGGGAGTCGACCAGGTCGATGAGCGAGAGGGCGGTCACGGACTTGCCCGACCCGGACTCGCCGACGATGCCGAAAATCTCGCCGTCGCGTACGTTGAAGTCTACGGACTCGACGGCGTTGATCTGCCCCTCTTCGGTGAAAAAGCGGGTCGACAGGTCACGGACGCGAAGCACGTCGTCTGCGTGGCCCTCCGGAACGCCTGCGGCGTCGTGGGCCGTGGATGAATCGCTCATCTACAGACCCCCCTCCCCTTCGATACCGGGGTCGAGTGCGTCGCGGAGCCAGTCGCCCACGAGATTGATGCCGATGACGGACAGCACGATAGCGAGTCCGGGCACGGTTGCGATCCACCACGACGACGAGAGGTAGCCACGTCCTTGTGCAATGTCGAAGCCCCACGAGAGCGTCGTCCCGGAGAAGCCCAGGAACGACAGCGCCGATTCCAACAGGATGATCGCCGCGACCTGGATGGTCGCGAGTACGAGGATAGGCGTGATGGCGTTCGGAAGGACGTGCCGGAATACGATCCGAACGTCGCTCCCACCCAGTGCGCGGGCGGCCTTCACGTACTCCTCCTCGCGGATGGAGAGTGCCTCGCCGCGTGCGATACGGGCGAACCACACCCAGTTGACGAAGCCGACGACCAAGATAACGACCGTCGGCAACACGAACGACTCGGGCATCGGCGTCGGCAAGCCGACGGCCTCGCGGAACGCGCCCGCGATGCCGCTGGTCACGAGCGGATCGGTGACCGCGTAGGCCACGTCCGCCTGGAACCGGCTGAACAGTCCGATGAGCGCGATGGCCAGGACGAGCGATGGGAACGCTAGCGACACGTCGGCGATACGCATCAGCGCGTCGTCGACACGACCGCGGTAGTACCCCGCGGTCAGGCCGACGGTGACGCCCAGCAACGCCGCGAGGACGGTTCCGAAGAACCCGACCAACAGCGAGGTTCGCGCGCCGTAGATGGCCCGCGAGAGCATGTCCTGTCCGAGCGAGTTCGTCCCGAGCGGATACTTGGCGGTCGCGTTGACGGTGACGTTCTCGGTCACGGTCTGGACGCTCCCGTTGACCATCTCGGTTCGCGTCTGTTCTTCTGTGTCGGTGAACCCGAGCGGCGGCAACTGCGCCTCGTCGAGGTTCTGCGTCCGCGGGTTGTGCGGCGCGATCATCGGTGCGAACACCGCGACGAGCATCACCAACACGACGAGCACCACACCGATCTTCGCGAGTCCAGACGACTGGAACTCACGGCGCAGGTTGCGGAGCGTGCGCGGCGAGATGGTGAGCGGTCCGATCTTCATTCTGCCACCACCCGCGGGTCGAGGTACGCGTACAGTGCGTCGACTGCGATGTTCAACAGGACGAACCCGGTGCCGATGACGATCAGACTCCCCTGCAAGATGGGCCAGTCACGCGCGTTGATCGCGCGAATGATCTCGGAGCCAAGCCCCGGCCACGCGAAGACGGCTTCAGTGATGACCGCACCACCGATGAGCGTCCCCAGTTGCAGACCGAGGACGGTCACGACGGGAACGAGCGTGTTTCGAAGCACGTGTTTGTAGCGCACGAGCGTCTCGGGTAACCCCTTCGCGCGCGTCGCGCGAACGTACCCCTGCGACAGTTCGTCGAGCATCCCCGAGCGAACGAGACGCGTGATGAGCGCCGTGAAGTACGTTCCCAACGTGATCGCCGGGAGGACCAGCGAGGCGACGAACGCGGTCGCCACCTCGAAGAACGGCTCCGGCCCGGTAATCGCCGCGAGCGTCTGCATGAAGCCGTACGCCCGACCGCTCGTCGGGAAGACGTTGAACTCGACGGCGAACACGAGTACGAGCATGATGCCAAGCCAGAAGTTCGGCGTCGAGATGCCCAACAGCGAGAACGTCGTCGCTCCGTAGTCCGCTGGCTGGTGGCGTCGCGTCGCGGAGATGACCCCCAGGGGGATCGATAACGCGACGGCGACGATGCTGGCTGCGACCGCCAACTCCAGCGTGGCCGGGAGTTTCTGGAACACCTGCACGGACGCGGGGATACTCGAGATGTACGAATAGCCCATGTTCCCGTTGAGCAACTCCCAGAGGTAATCGAGGTACTGGACCCACAGCGGCTGGTTGAGTCCCAGTTCCTCGGCGATCCGTTGGCGTGTCTCTTGGCTGGCGTCGAGCGGGGCAACCGTGTCGATCGGTGATCCTGGCGTGATGAATCGCAGGATGAACACGACAGTCACGACTCCCCAGACAACACCGACCCCTTGCACGCCGCGCTTCAGAAGAAAACGACCGTAGCCCATAACGGCCTATGATTCGCTCGGCAGGCTCTGCGCTTCGTCGAGCAGGCGGTCCAGTTCCTCGTTCTTGTACGACGAGAGCGACCCGTCGCTCGCGAGGAGCGGCTGAATCGTCTGGATCGCGTCGAAGGTCGCGTTACCCCACCCCAGCAGGTACCAGTGCGGCTTGTCCTCGATGCTGCCCGTGGTGACCTGACTGACGAGCGTCGAGAACTCGATCTGGCGGGCCGTTGCCGAGACGTTCGGCAGTTCGTTGACCTGTGAGGCGACCGCCTGTGCGATTTCGACGTCCTTCAGGTAGCGGCCGATCGGCGTCACGAGTTCGATCTCGGCGCCTGCGTAGCCGGACTCCTCGACGAGTTGCTCGGCGCGGTCCAGATCACGTGGGTACGGATCGATGTCCTCGTTGTAGCCGAAGAAGCCTTCCAGAGTCGGTTGACCCGTGGCACTCCCGAACGTCTGGAGGACGTTCTCGATGATCGCGTCCAGGTCGACCGCGTAGTTGACGGCCTGACGGAACTGCGGCGAGTCGAACGGCTCGACGTCGTAGCGCATCGCGTTGAAGATGACGCGCGTGGACGGCACTGCCGTGATGGAGGTGCCGTCGTTGTTCTCGACGCGCGACACTTCCTGTGGGGGTACGTTCACCGCGATGTCGGACTCGCCTGCGATGAGGCGATTCACACGGGTCGACGGCTCGCTCGCGGAGTTGATCGTGAACGTCGAAATCGCCGCTGGCTCCTGCCAGTAGTCGTCGTTGCGTTCGAACGCGACTTCGACGCCCTGCTCGTAGTTCGTGAGCACGAACGGGCCGGTGCCCTCCATGTTCTGGTTGACGTAGGCGTTGTCGTTGCTCTCGACCCACGACTTGTTCATCACGTCGCAGTACGTCGCGAACGACGCGAACACGATGGGGTTGAGCCCCGAGAGGTTGACGTTCACCGTGCGGTCGTCGGTGGACGCGACCTCCGCGCCGTCGACGCCGATGAGTTGGTCGACCTGCGGGGAGGCGATGCCGACGTCCTCCTGCACGATCCGATTGATCGAGAAGGCAACGTCTTCGGGAGTGAGCGAGTCGCCCGAGTGGAACGAGACGTTGTCGCGGACGGTGAACTGCACCGTCGTCTCGTCGAGGCGCTGGTAGTCGGTCGCCAGCGTCTCGACGATTGCACCATCTGCGTCACGCTCGAGCAGTCCTTCGTACGCCTGCAGGACGATGTTGTCCGTCGGCGTCTCGCGGTGGTCCTGCGGGTCGAGCCCGGAGTCCATCTGCGACTGCGTCATCACGACGTCGTCGCCGGCGTCCGTCGCTGGCTCGATCCCGTAGGCGGCTACGCGCTCGTCGGTGCGCGGCTGCCACTCGATGTTGCTGGACTGGCCGTACACGGAGAACTGCCGGTGGAGGAACACCCACGGCGCCTGCTCGTTGCAGTGCCGGTTGGCACGCTGGAGGTAGCCCTCGCGCGTCGTCGGCTCGGGGCGTTCGGTCGTCTCCATATCGCCCTCGGTGGTCTCCATCCCACCCTCGGTCGTCTCCATCCCACCCTCCGTGGTCTCGGACTCACCGCCACCGCCCGCACAGCCAGCGAGTGCGACCGCTGCGGTCGCCGAACCCGCCGCTTGCAGGAACCGCCGTCTGCTAGTGTCTTCTTCAGACATAACCTGACGAAGACGGGACGTAGCCTTATATGCTGGGGTCTGTGATGGGCTACCAGACAACGAAGCGGAAACTCAAAACAGGTTGCATATCGGCAATTGACGCGACCAACCACCGGGGTCATCGGAGGACCGACTTACGCGGGTACCTCGTCGTCGGCCAACACCGCGGAGTCTTCGCCGTTCTCGGATCGCCAGACGACACGGACCGTCGACCCGGCAGGCACGTCGGCGACAGTCGCCGCCGACCCGGCCGACACCGACCCGTTGAACGTCGCCGTCCCGTTGGCGGTCGACAGTTCGACAGGTTCCGTTGCGGGAATCGTGTCGCCGCCGCCGTGTGTCGCCGTCACGTCGTAGTTCGCCCCGTTCGTCGCGTACGAGAACTGGAAGTTCGCGTTCGGCGAACTCGGCTGTACGTCGCCCCCGATTCCGAGGACGAACGACCCGACGACCGCCGCGAGGATCACGGTGATCGCGACCATCAGGATGACGCCGATGACTGGCGAGACGGCTCGTTCCTCCGTAAGTATCGTGTGCAGGTTCATGGGTGTCTGCCCTGCCGACACGAGGTCTCTCCCCCCTCACGTCGAGACCGGGCGTGATGCTACTGCGATGGTCACTCATTAAAAATCCATCGAGAAAGTACGTTGTAATAACACGTCCGGCCGGAGGAACTGTCTCCGAGCCGTCGTTACTCCTCGGTCTCGTCTTGAGCGTCGACGACGGCGACGCCCGCGAGGTTGACGATGTCTTTCACTTCATCGCCCCGTTGCATCACGTGGACTGGCTGGTCCATCCCGACGAGCATCGGGCCGATGGCCTCCGCGCCGCCGAGACGCTGGAGGAGTTTGTAGCCGATGTTCCCGGCTTCGAGGTTGGGGAACACGAGGACGTTCGCGGGACCGTCCAGGTCCGAGAAGTCGTAGGTGTCTTCGAGAATCTCCTCGACGACTGCGGTGTCAGCCTGCATCTCACCGTCGACGGGGAAGTCGACTTCGGGGTCGTTGTGCAGGAGGTCGACAGCTTCACGCGGCTTTCTCGTCCCCTCGTTGTCGACGGAGCCGAAGTTGGAGTACGACAGCATCGCCGCCCGCGGTTCGACGTTGAACCGGCGTGCCAGTTTCGCGGTGTGTCGGGTAATCTCTGCGAGCACCTCTGCGTCGGGGTCTTGGTTCACCGTCGTGTCGGCGCAGAAGATGACGCGGTTCTTGAACGTCAACATGTAGACGCCGGCGACGTACTCGGCATCGTCGGCCGTCCCGACGACCTGAAGCGGCGGCCGGAGGGCGCTCGGGTAGTGGTGAGTCAGCCCCGTGAGGAGGGCGTCAGCGTCGCCCTGTTCGACCATCACGCTCCCGAGGTAGTTGGTGTCGCGGCGGATCAGTTCGCCGGCCTCCGAGCGAGTGACGCCCTTTCGCTTGCGGAGTTCGTGGAGACGGTCGGCGTAGCCGTCGGTCGCCCCCTCCTCGTCGGGGTCGACCACGTCCGGGATAAAGTCGAGGCCGAGGCGCTTGGTCGTCGTCTCGATGTCGTCGCGGTCGCCCAAGAGGACGGGCTTGGCGATGCCCTGTTCTTGCATCTGGTAGGCCGCGCGGATCATCTTCTCGTCTGTCCCCTCCGCGAGGGCGACGCGCTTGGGTTCCGAACGCGCCTTGTTGAGGACGACGCGCATCATCTCGCGGCTCTTGCCGAGGCGTGCCTCCAGTCGCTCTGCGTACTCGTCGGTGTCGATGTCGAAGCGGGCGACGCCCGACTCCATCGCCGCCTCCGCGACCGCGGGGGCAACCTGGAACAGCACACGGGGGTCCAGCGGTTTCGGGATGACGTACTCGGGGCCGAACTGGAGCGGTTGGTCGCCGTACGCCTTCACGACGGCGTCGGGTACGTCTTGCCGGGCCAAGTCTGCGAGGGCTTCGGCGGCGGCGCGTTTCATCTCCTCGTTGATGTCAGTCGCGCGCACGTCGAGTGCGCCGCGGAACAGGAACGGGAACCCGAGGACGTTGTTCACCTGATTCGGGTAGTCCGAGCGCCCGGTACCCATGATGACGGTGTCGTCGCGGGCGTCTTTGGCGTCTTCGTAGGTAATTTCGGGGTCGGGGTTCGCCATCGCGAAGATGATCGGATCGGCGGCCATCGACCGGACCATCTCCTGGCTGACGATGCCGCCGATGGAGAGGCCGACGAACACGTCCGCGTCGACCATAGCGTCCGCGAGGTCGCCGCCCGCGCCCTCGCTCGCGAACTGGGCTTTGTACTCGTTCACGTCGCCGGCGGCCGCACGCTCCTCGGTGATGATCCCCGAGGAGTCACACATCGTGATGTTGCTCGCGTCCGCGCCGAGTTCGACGTAGAATTTAGCGGTTGCAATCGCGGAGGCGCCCGCCCCGGAGAAGACGATGTCGAGGTCGGCGAGGTCCTTGTCGACGATGTCGGCGGCGTTGATCAGACCCGCGCCGGAGATGATCGCGGTGCCGTGTTGGTCGTCGTGGAACACCGGGATGTCCATCCGCTCGCGGAGGCGTTCTTCGATCTCGAAGCACTCGGGTGCTTTGATGTCTTCGAGGTTGATCCCGCCGAACGTCGGTTCCATCGCGGCGACCGACTCGATGATCGCGTCGGGGTCGCTCTCGTCGAGTTCGATGTCGAACACGTCGATGTCGGCGAATCGCTTGAACAGGACGCCCTTCCCCTCCATCACGGGCTTGGACGCCTGTGCGCCGATGTCGCCGAGGCCGAGAACGGCCGACCCGTTGGAGACGACGCCCACGAGGTTCCCCTTCGCGGTGTACTCGAACGCCCGTTCGGCGTCCTCGTCGATGTCGCGACACGGCGCTGCGACACCGGGCGAGTACGCCAGCGAGAGGTCACGCTGGGTGTTCGTCGGCTTCGTCGTCGAAATCTCGATCTTGCCGGGCGGGTCAGATCGGTGATACTCCCGCGCGTCGTCGTCAAGTCCCATACGAGAGCGACCGCAGGCCGAGAGAAAAAGCTACCGAGCAGACAACTCCTCCGTCGCCGAATCGCCCGACGTAAACTCGATACCGAGTTAGTTTCGGCGTCCGGGGTCGTCGCTCGTGTCGTCGTCGTCGCGGTTGTCTTCGTCGGCTTCGTCGTCATCCGATACTGACGCTGGCACGAAGCCACCGAAGTCGTCGGTGGCGTCCGATGTGGTGTCGTCGTCGGCCGACTCACCGCTGTCGTCGAGACGAGCATCTGGCGTGCCGTCACCGTCGCCGCCGTCGTCGCCGTCGTCGTCGCCGCTGAGGCCTGATATCCCGTCGTCACGCTCGTCTGAATCGGCTGCTCGCTCGACACCGAGGTCGCGATACCGACCGAGGAGGTCGAGGCGCTCGGAGAAGCGACCCAACGCGGCCAGTTCGTACGCGCGCAAGTACGTCGTGGTCAACACCCGAATCGGCAGGAAGACGGCGACGACCAGAAGCGGGACGCCGACGATTACCGCCGCGAGCGCCCCGGCCCCGACACCGAGGTCGCCGCCGGTTCCGCCGACGACTGCGCCGACGACGAGGCCGACGATGCCCGCGACGGTCCCGACCGCCACCAACCCGACGAGCGTCAGCACCGCCCCGACGATGCCGATACCGATACCCACGAGCAGGTGCATCACGAGATACACCAGCGTCTGTCCGAGGTTGCCGCGGAGGAGCGGCCAGACGCGTCGCCAGCCGTCGATGACGCCGCTACCGTCGGCGACCATCGCTGGGACGACGAATTCGCGCGTGAACCGGGAGATGAACGCGAACACGAGGACGTACACGAGGATGGCGAGCACTGCAGCAACGACGACCAGCGGTCGGTCGAGTATCGCCATCGGGGACGTCTCCGAGAGGACGAGTGCTGCCGTGACCGCCGCGAGTGGGACGACGAACGCCGCTGTCAATCCGATCTGAAAGCCCAGGAACCGAAAGCCGTTCAAGAGGTGTCGGCGTGTGTCGCGGACGAGTCTGATGCTGTCTCGCGCGATCGCGTCGACGAGCACGAACTCGAACACCGACGAGATGATCGCGAACAACAGGATGATCAAGAGGACTGCCGCGGCGGCCGCGATCGCAAGCGTCGACGAGACGTCGGGCACATCCCCCACCTGCAGCGGTCCGGTGGGTGTCGCTATCGACAGCAGCGACCCGTCTACGAGTGTTGCCAGCGCCGCGATCACCACCGCGACTGCGGCGGTTCCGCCTGCGCCAGTGGGGACCGATCCGTTGCCTGCCTGTGCGGCGAGGTTCGCTCCGTTGCTGGCGACTCGGGAGGCGCCGCCGCCACCGCGTCCGAAGAGGGTCACTACCGCCAGGCGCGCCCAGCGGCCGAACGTCGCGGGGAACAGAAACGCTCGGGTCGCGTCGAGTGCGTCGTCGACCGCATCGACGCCGTTCCAGCTCATAGCCGAATCTCACATCCCCACGACATGAACCTTGTGCTTGGGTCGGTCGGCCTGTGCGTCAGTTCTCCAGGATAGACGGCCGCTGCAGCGTCAGCCCACCGGCTTCGACAGTGTCCGTCGGCCATCGCCCCGAGTCGGTCAGCACCGCTACGTCGTCGTCGGTGACGTACGCTGTGTCCTCACTTTTTGCACCCTGAACTGTCGGATTCCACGCGTACGCCGCCTCGCTCGCGACGGGTGCGCTGCTGTCGGGGGTGGCGAACCACTCTCGCCCCGCGTAGCCAGTCGCGCCGCCCTGGTGGTGCTTGCGCCACTCGCCCTCGAATCCCTCGTCGGCGTAAGCATCTTGGATGGCGTCGAACACGTCGCCTGCGGTCCCGTCGTCGCGTCCGGCCGCCTCCCGGGTCGCTGCGAGCGCTCGCGTCTCGACACGCTGGGCGACCCGGTGTCGCTCGGCCAGCCACTCGGGTGGGTCGAACGCGACGGTCCGGGTGCAGGAAGCGTGCAGACCACCGCGCCGTGCCGTCACGATGACGACGGCGTAGTCACCGAGGGCGGCGTCGGTCGGCGTCGGATGGCGATACTCGGGTGCCCGTTCGCCCCCGCCGACGAGGACGACCGGCGCGTCGATGTTCCGTCCGGCCAGCGAGATACGGAGGCCGGCGGCGACTTCGTGTTCGGTGTCTCCTGGCTGTAACTCTCGACAGACCGTCTCGACCGCTAGGGCGACTTCTCGCCCGAGGTCCCGGTACGCACGCAGGTCGTCCTCACCGAGACGGAGGCGCAGTCGCATCGGATCGACCGTGTCGAGTCCGGGCACGTCGAAGTCAGCGGCCGCCGGCGTCGGCGACCGTGCGGCGACCGACCCCGCGAGGTCCGTCTCGTACCAGTCGTCGGCCGTGACCGACATCGACAGTTCCGCCGGGAGTTCCTCGGCGGCGATGCGCTCGGCTTCGACGTTGTTCGTCACGACGGTCCACTCGCCGTCGCCGAGGTAGCCTGCGGCCGCGTCGCCCACGTCCGCAGCGTCGTCGACGCGATTCGACCCGCCGGTCGCCCACGCGAACGCGTTCGGACGCGCGAACCAGACGGCCTCGTATCCCCCCTCGTCGAGGAACCGCTCCAACCGTTCCTCTCGTTCCGCGATATCGACCATATCCGGGGGTGCGAGCGACACGGCTTCAACCCCGCGACATCGGTGACGCGGTCGCCCGTCCACTTCGGCGTCTATCGCGTCGCCTTCGATGCGACACCCGAGGGTCCGGACCGAACCCCTAAAGAGGGGATACCCGCAACAGGTGACGTAATGATGACGACACTCGGGAGCGCGAGCGCGCCACCCGGGGAATTCGACACCGGTCGCCTCGAAGTCGGGGAGACTCGCGACGGCTCGACGGTCGGGCTTCCGGTCGCGGTGCTCAACGGTGCCGACGACGGGAAGACCCTCTACGTGCAGGCGGTCAGCGACGGCGACGAGGTCAACGGCCTCGGTGTCCTCAATCGGCTGGTCCCGCAACTCGACCCCGCAGAGATCGCTGGTGAGATTCTGTTCGTCGGCATCGTCAACTTCCACGGCTTCCAGGTAGCCGAGCACCGCAACCCCATCGACGACATGAAGATGAACCGGGCGTACCCCGGTTCTGCGAACGGCACGTCTTCCGAGCGCATCGCGGCGGCGACGTTCGAGGCCGCCAAGCGTGCCGACCTCGTGATCGACCTCCACCAGGGGCGCACCTCCCGGATGATCAACGAGGTGCGCGTTCGCTGTGGCCCGCGCCACCGCCTCCACCGCGAGTGTCTCGAACTCGCGAAGGTGTTCGGCACCGGCTACGTCCTCGACCAGAAGGGGCCGGACGGCCAACTCGCCCGCGCCGCCCCCGACAAAGGTATCCCGACCATCGACCCCGAACTCGGCGGCTCTGTCGGGTGGGACGAGGAGTCCATCGAGATCGGCGTCGACGGGATGTTCCGCGTGCTGAAGTACTACGGCTTCCTCGACGGCGACGTCGACCGCGAGGTGCAGACACGCGCTTCCGGGTTCGACCAGTACGGCTCTCCGTCGGGTGGTCTCGTCACGTACAACGCCGACCTCGGGGAACGTGTCTCCCGCGGCGACACGCTGTTCGAAGTCTCAGACCCGTTCGGCGAACTGAAAGCGCGTGTGACTGCCGACAGCGACGGCATCCTCTGGCGCTCGCGTCGTCTCCCGCAGGTCGCGACCGGCGAGTACGTCTGCTCGGTCGGGACAGACATCGACTCGTTCTAACCGACCACTTTTTACTGGGGCCTCGTGCGCCTTCGGCGCACTCGACCCCAGCCAAACCCCGTCGATGCCGTCAGACTCGGAGAGTCTGACTGCTAATCAGAATCGTAGAGTGATTCTGATGATGATCAAAAGGCCGCTCGCTCGGCCGGAAGCCTCGCTCGCGGTGAATCGGCTCGCTTCGCTCGCCGAACAGTACCGCGACAGCAAACGCGTTGGTCGCTACCAGTCGCCGAACAGTTCTCGGACCGCCAACGTCGGGGTTCGCGTGGCTCCCTGAACCGTCACCTACTGGTCCCCTCGGGCCGCCGGTTCCGCTATGACCGCTCCCTCGCTCTACTGTCCCGACTGCGGGGCCGAGTACGCCGACCGCTGGCGGTGCTCTTGCGGCCACCCGCTGGAGTACGCCGAGCGACCGCTCCCCGACGGCCCCGCGCCGGACCCGAGCACGTTCGACACGCGCGACGGCCTCTGGTCGTTCGACGAGTTCCTCCCGGAGTCGCCGTCGGTGACGCTCGGCGAGGGGATGACGCCGCTCGTCGACGCCGACGACTGGGACGCCCAGTTCAAACTGGAGTACGTCTTCCCCACCGGGTCGTTCAAGGATCGGGGGGCGACGACGACCGTTTCGCGGGCGGAGGCGCTCGGCGTCGACACGGTCGTCGAGGACTCCTCGGGCAACGCGGGCGCGGCCATCGCCACCTACGCCGCCCGCGCCGGCATCGACGCCGAGATATACGTCCCCGCGTCGGTGAAAGACGCCAAACTCCGTGCCATCCGACGGGCGGGCGCGACACCCGTGAAGACCGAGGGCCCGCGACAGGCGACGACCGACGCCTGCATCGACGCCGTCGAAGTCGACGCTGGCTGGTACGCCAGCCACGCGTGGAACCCCGCGTTCTTCGCGGGTACCGCGACGGTTGCCTACGAGACGGCGCTCCAGCGCGACTGGGATGCCCCGGACGCGGTCGTCCTCCCGCTTGGTCACGGCACCCTCTTTCTCGGTGCGTACCGCGGCTTCCGGGCGCTCGCCGACGCTGGCTGGATCGACGATGTCCCCCGACTGCTGGGCGCACAGGCAGCGGGCTACGCGCCCATCGTCGAATCACTGCACGGTCCCGAGGCGGCCGCCGGCACCAACGACGCTGCCGACGGTATCCAGATTCCGGACCCGGTTCGCGGCGACCAGATCCTCGACGCTATCGCGGACACCGGCGGCGACGCCATCGCACTCGACGGCGACGCCGTCGAGTCGGAACTCGACGCTCTGCACGCCGCCGGCTTCTACACGGAACCGACGTGCGCTATCGCGCCCGCAGCACTCCGCGAGTACCGCAAGCGTGGCGTCCTCGCTGGCGACGAAGACGTCGTCGTTCCGCTGACTGGGAGTGGGTTGAAGACGTGAGCCGGAGCCGACCGAACTCCGGAGGCGAGCAGCGATGATCACCGTCGCCGGCGACTACTGCCCGCTGTGCGGGACGGAACTCGACCGCATCACGGTCGAGGAACGCGAGCGTCGCCACTGCCCCACCTGTGACCGGATCGTCTGGCAGAACTCCAAACCCGTCGCGAGCGTCGTCGTCCGCGACGGCGACGAGGTGTTGCTCGGGAAGCGAGCGGTCGACCCGCATCGCGGGTTCTGGGGCGTGCCCGGCGGCAACCTCGAGTACGACGAACACCCCGCAGACGGCGCAGTTCGGGAACTCCGCGAGGAGACCGGCCTCCGCGCCGGCCCCGCCGACCTGACGCTGTTCCGGGTCGACCACGCGACGACGGGCGACCGCGCTATCGTCGCCGTCCGCTACGTCGTCGACCGCGAACTAGCCGAAGGCGTGCCGGAGGCTCGCGAGGAGACAACCGCGGTGCGGTTCGACACGCTCGCCGGGTTCCGTGCAGATGACGAGATCAATCCGTGGGACGAGGAGCAGTTAGACGCCGTGTTCGAGTGAGCAGTCGCGCGGGCCGCGTCACCGCTCCGGGTGGGTCGGCGCGTCGAAGCCACCCCGAACCAGCGGCTTGCTGATGTGGCGTCGCGCACACGGCGGCACTTCGTACCAGCCGGGTTCGAGGTCGCGGTCGACGGACACCTCGCGTTTTCCGGGTTCGCTGGTCCCGCAGTCGCGACAGCGGTAGCCTTGGTCTGCGCCCGCCGACTTCATCGACCGTCCGCAGTCGGGGCAGGTGGGCACGACGCGGTCCGTCTCGACGAGGTCGCGGATGGCGAATTTCTCCAGTTTGATCGTCCCGTCGTCCACCTCGCCACAGACGGTGAGGCGGTCGCCGACGCGGAGTGAGCGAACGCGGTCACGGAACCGCTTGGTCGGTTCGAAGGCGACACAGCGGAGGTCGGACGCTCGGTCGTGGCTGTCGACTGGTGCCGCTTCGGAACCGTCGACACCGAAGAACACGTGTCCGCCACGTCGTGTCTCGGGTGGTTCCACGACGGTCACGTCGACACGGTACGCGCGGCGGTCACGGAGACTACCGAGCGACCCATCTCGGAGGTGTGCGTCCGTTCCCTGGTTCGTCACGAACAGCGCCGACCGCTCGACGGGTTCGCTCTCGATAGCAGCGGCGAGCACCGTCACCGCCTCGGGGTCGTCGCCGCGGATGCCGTGGAGGATGGGGCCGGGCGCGTTCGGGACGCACACCGTCTCACCTTCGCCGCGGTCGACGGTGTCCCACGCACGGGGATACTGGTCGGCGGCGGCCGCGAAGACGCTCTCGGCGTCTACCTCGCGGGGCGTCCCACAGCGGTCGAACTCCCGATACGAGATGCGTTCGTACGTCCAGTCGTCGAACGCCCGCCACGCGCCGACCGCGGCGAGCGCACCGATCCGACCGCGGCCGACCACGTCGTCGCCGCCGGTGGTGTCCGCACCGCCCCACCCTCGCGTCTCGAAGCCCGCATCGTCGGCCAGCGCCAACGCCGCGTCGAGGTCGTGGAACTCCCGAACCGCCTCACGAGCGAAGTCGGCGACAGTATCGGGAATCTCCTCTGGGTCGCAGTCGGCGACGACGACGCCGGGCGACGTCCGGGGGTCGGTATCGACGGCGTACGATTCGACCAACTCGCTCGCGAGACGCATCGCCGTCTCCGGGTCGGCGTCGGTGTGAAGCGCCAGCGCCGCGTTCCCTCGCGTCTTGTGTTCAACGCCGGGGTTCAAGCGAACGAGCAGTCGCCGGTCGACGCGGTCACCCGCGCGTTCGATGGCCTCGGCCACCAGCGTCGCGAGGTACGTACTGCACATCCCCGCCGTCCGCGAGTCGGTGTCGTCGAGGCCGATGACGGTCACACCGCGAGGAAGTCGGTGTCGGGAGTTGTGCCTTTCGCGTCACGACCGAGTATATACCTCTACCGGCCACAGCGTCGCGGAGACCGCCTGTGGGCGTCGTGTTGCCGATTTCGGAGAGTGGCACAACCCATATAAGTGATCAGCGGCGTATATATCGATATGTCCCGGACGGCGCTGATTGGAAACGTGACCGCGATGCTCGCGGACGCGGACTTCCTCGTCAGCGAACGCTGCGCCGTGCGGCCCAAGAGCTTCGACGTGGCCGCCAGACGCGGGGAGGACCTCCTGCTCGTGAAGGTGCTCGGCAACGTCGACGCCTTCGACCGACCGACCGGCGCGGAGATGCGCCGACTCGGTGAGTACCTCTCAGCGACGCCCATCCTCGTCGGCCTCCGCACGCGCGACGAGGACCTGAAGCCTGGCGTCGTCTACTTCCGCCACGGCGTGCCCGCAATCCACCCCGACACGCTGTACGACCTCCTCATCGAGGAGGTGCCGCCGCTCATCTACGCCGCGCCCGGCGGCCTGTACGTGAACATAGACGGTACCACCGTCGCCGACGAGCGGAAGGAGCGTGGCTGGAGTCTGGGCCGCCTCGCCGACGAACTCGGCGTCTCCCGCCGCACGGTCGCCAAGTACGAGAACGGGATGAACGCCTCCGTCGAAGTCGCGGTCCAGTTGGAGGACCTGTTCGACCGTCCCTTCTCCGACCCGGTCAGGGTGTTGGAGGGCGCTCGCGAGGTGCGCGAGTCCGACCCGACGCCGGAACCACCGGAGGTGTCACCCGACGACGAACACGTGTACGCGGTCCTCTCGCGCGCCGGGTTCGCGGTCCACCCCACCCAACGCGCCCCGTTCACCGCGGTGAGCGAGGACGAGGCCGAACCACGCGTCGAGTTCACGCTGTTGACCGGCCACTCTCCGTTCACCCGAACGGCCGAGAAGCGGGCGAAACTGATGGGGTCCCTCGGGCGCGTCACCGGCACGCGCGCGGTGTACTTCACAGAAGGTGAGGACGAACCCAAGAAGGAGTCCGTCGACGGCACCGCAATCGTCACCGCCTTCGAGTTGTCGCGGGCGGACGACCCCGAGCGCATCCGCGAACTCATCCGTGAGCGGTCGGACGAACCCGCAGAGGCGTAATACGGCCGCTCGCACGATATTGGTTCTTCGAGCAAGTACCAGTCGCTGAGTCGTAGCTGTCACTAGTCGTGACTGTCGCAGTCGCACTACTGTACTACGACTCCGCAGAAAACGAACGGCCGTTCGACCGTCGCTTACGCCGCCGCGTCGCCGTACGTCTCTTCGAGGTACTCGACGATGTCGTCGGACTCGGGCATCCCCTCGATGCCGTTGTCCTCGTCGACGAGGACGGGGACGCCAGTCTGTCCGGACACTTCTTCGACTTCGGTCCGGTCGCTGTGTGAGCGAGGGACCATCACCGACTCGTACTCGAGGCCGAGTTCCGCGAGTTTGTTGGTGACTTTCGCGCAGTACGGACAGCCTTCGAGTTCGTAGAGGACGAGATTCGCCATTGCACTCGCTCCTTGCGCCGCCCCGAACTTAAACTCCGTCGGGGTGTGCGTTCCACCTGCGGAGCCGTCGTGCGGTGTGTCACCCATCCACTCTCCCGAACTACGCTTTTTAGCTCCCTCGCCATCTGCCTGGGTGTGTTCCCCGACCGTATCAGAACCGACCGTCTCCGGTTGGACCGCCACGACGCCGCTGTCGACGCGCTGTCGTTCTACGACCACGCGGGCGAGCGCCGCTCCGACACCATCGCCGAGGAGTGCGAGGGCCTCTCGTGGGCACCACACGAGCACCCGAAGGAGAGCGCCGACGTCCTCGACCAGTTTCGTGAGAACTGGGAGGATGGAGAGTCGGCGACGTACGCCGTCTTCCCACGTGAGGGCGAGGAGCAGGCCGGCGAGTACGCGGGCAACACCGGCCTGATGCTCGACTGGGATCTGCGGACGGCGACGCTCGGCATCTGGCTCAGAAAGTCGTTCTGGGGGCGCGGCTACTCGGGCGAGCGTGCGCGGGCACTTGCGGCGCTCGCGTTCGAGCGACTCGACCTCGACGTCCTCTCGGTGGCGGCGATGCCGGACAACGAGCAGTCGGTTCGCGCCATCACGAAGTACATCGAGTCGATGGGTGGCCGCGAGGAGCGACTGCTTCGCAACCGTATCCGCGACGGCGACGGCGAGGTTCACGACCTGCGCCGGTTCTCGGTCCATCGAGACGAGTACGCCGAGACTGTCGGCACGGCCATCGACGATACCGTCGAGTTCGTCGACGACGTCGACTTCAGAGCGGCGGAGTAGCGACGCGGTGACTGCGGTCGGACGAGAACGACCTACGAGTCGCGGGTGTCCGCGACCGCTCGCTTCGTTCGCTCGTCGCCGCCAGCGACGACCGCGCCGCCCTTTAGGACGACCTGCGGGTCGTTCAGCGTCTTCGGATCTTCGGTCGGGTCACTCCCACACACAAGGAGGTCGGCGTACGTCCCCCGTTCGAGCGTTCCTTGATCTTGGAGGCCGACCGTCTCGGCGGCCGTCTTCGTCATCGCCGTCAGCGCCGCTAGCGGGTCCATCCCGTTGTCGATCATAAACGTGACCTCCGCTGCGTTCCCGCCGTGCATGTTGAACGGCGTGCCCGCGTCGGTCCCGCCGGCGATCCGAACGCCCGCGTCGACTGCGCGACGGAACGAGTCGAGGTGGCGGTCGTACACTGCTTCGGTCTTCGTGCGGTCCTCCTCCGTCGCGGCGTCGACGTTGCGGACGATGTGGTGGGGTGCAGACAGCGTCGGCACGAGCGTCACGTCCGCCGCGAGGAGCATCTCGATAGCCTCGTCGTCGAGGAGCGTGCCGTGTTCGACCGTGTCGACGCCCGCTTCGACGGCCGCCTTCACGCCCGCCGCGCCGTGGGCGTGTGTGGCCGTGTGCATCCCGCGGCGGTGTGACTCGTCGACGAGTGCCTCGACTTCGGCGTCGGTCAGGGCCGTCTCGTTCGGGTCCGACCCCGGCGTCGTCACCCCGCCGGTGACCATGAACTTCGTGAAGTCGGCTCCGCGCTTCGCCTGTTCGCGGACAGCGCGACGGGCGTCGTCCGCGCCGGTTATCTCCCGCCCGAGGTGATGGCCGTGGCCACCGGTGGCGGTGATAGACCGACAGCTGGCGACGGTTCGCGGGCCGGGTATCTCGCCTGCGGCGATGCGGTCGCGCACGTGCACGTCGACGTCGCGTGCGCCCATCACCCGAACGCCTGTGACGCCCGCTTCCAGCGTCTTGCGGGCGTTTCGTGCTTCGACCAGTGCGAGTTCGGCGTCGCTCATCCCGACCACGTCTTCGACGCTTCGCTCGCCCGACAGCGAGTAGTGGATGTGCGCGTCGACGAGGCCCGGAAGGAGCGTCCGGCCGTCGAGGTCGAGGACGGACTCGTCAGATCGCGGCGCGAGGTCACCGACGTCGGCGATCCGGTCGCCGTCGACTCGGAGGTCACCGACCCTCACGCCGTCGGCGTCGACGAGGGTCGCGTCTCGTAGTAACATGGTCACCGCTCGGAAACCACGGTGAATGAGGGTTGCGACTCGGAATTAGCGCAGAGACACCACATCGAACGCACGCCTCGACGGCCACAACGAGTTTATTTCAGCCAGCGCTGGCCGGGTGTATGGGAGAGGCATTCGAGCGAAGCGACGGAACAGCGACTGGGAACGAGTCGAGCGACCTGCTCTCACGGGTCGCCGTCGGGGCGGGCGTCGGAGGTGGGGTCGGCGCGTATCTCCTCGGCTACCTCGTCACGTACCTCACGCAGGCGAGCGCGGTTCGCGACCGTCTCGGCGCGTTGAACTTCGTCGCCAGTCTGTTTGGCGGGGACCCGGCGGCCGCCTGGCAGGGGGTCGGCTGGTACTTCTACAACGCGCACTTCGTCTCGACGGTAGTCCCGACGCTCGGCGGCGGGACGCGGGCAGTCGACCTCCTGGCGAGTGCCGAGGCGTCGCTCGGCTATCTGTATCTCGTTCCGCCCGTAGCGTTGCTCGCGGCAGGTGCAGCAATCGCGTTCGTCGCCGAAGCCGAGTCGCCGGCCGACGGGAGTATCGCCGCCCTCGGCGTCGTTCCCGCGTACTTCCTCCTCGCACTCGTCGGGGCGTTCCTGTTCGCCTACGGCGGCGGCGACGTGGGAAGCATCCACCCGGACTACGTCACCGCGGCACTGCTCGCGGGCCTCGTCTACCCGGCCGTCTTCGGCGGTATCGGCGGTGCGGTCGGCGCGGTCGTCCGGTCACGGTAGGTCGGTCGCGGCAGGTCGGTCGGGTCCGCGTTCGCTCAGAGGTCCCGGGCGACCATCTCGCCCCAGTGAGTGAAGCCGTATCTGTCGTAGAACGACTGTGCGCGGTCGTTCTCTCTGTCCACGTCGAGAACCATCCGGTCAAGCGGGAGGCTCTGATCGCGAACGGTAGCCAGCGCCGCGTCCATCAGGTCATCGGCGACGCCCGTGCCGCGATACGCGGGGCGGACGTACACCTCGTTCAGGACCGCCGCGTCCCAGATGAACGACAGCGATTCAGGGAGGACGAACACGTAGCCCGCGAGGGCCGGGGAGTCGCCCGCGGTCTCGCTATCCTCCGCAGCGTCGACCGCCGCGACCGACACGGTGGCCGCTTGTTCGTCGACACAGCGGTCCACCCAGTCGAGCCACGCTTGCCGGTACTCGTCGGTCAACTTCGCCTCGTACTTGGTCGCCTTGTCGTCACCGCCGGTGCCCGTGCCCAGGCCCGTCTCGAAGCCGCGCTTGAGGTCCCACAGCGACGCGGCGTCGTCGGAATCGAACGGTCTGACGGTCACGGACTCGGCAGAAGCGTCGGTCATATCCGGAGGTCCGCGGCGGGCCGAATCAACCCCTCGGTCGCGGCGAGGTCACTGGCTCGCCCCACCGTCACTCCTCGCGGACGAACCGCGCGGTGAGGACGCCCATGCTCGTCACGACGAGCAGGAGTTGCCACCCGGCCCACACCAACGGGAACACTCGCTCAACGTTCTCGGGTTCCTTCCCCGGCGACGGGTCGATTCCGGTCGAATAGTGGAGGTTCTCCGTCGTTCGGACGCGGTCGGGCGTCAGGTCGACGAACGTCTGGAAGAAGCCGCGTTGGTTCGACAGGCCCGCACGTCCGTTGAGCGTGTAGAACTGGTCGTGGAGCGGCCAGAACAGGTTGACCCCGTTGGCGACGTAGTCGAGACCGACGCCCGCGACTGCGAACCCGACCAGCGCGACGCCCGCGACGTGCGGTGCAGTCGCGCCGAAGCGTCCAGCGAGCCACGACTCCTCGCGAACTCGCGTGTCGTATACGAGGACGGCGAACAGGGCGAGCGGAATCAGCGCGTTGTGCCCGAGCGAGCGATGTGCACCCGCGAGGAACGGCGAGACGAACGAGTCTAAATCTGGCAAAATGGTCGCGAGGAGAACGACGGCGACGGCTCGGCGGGTGAACGCGGACTCGCGCAACAGCGCCGCGGCGAGCACCCCCGCGAGTGCGACGTGGACGAGCGTCGACGGCACGAACGCCAGTCGGACGCGCGATCGTATGGCCGTTTCGGGCACCGGTGGACAGGGTGGCTCCGACACGCTTACCCGCCGGTGTATCTATCCGGCGGATATGACCGTGGGCGAGGACGACACCGGCGCACGCGAGGAACTCGCCCGGCGTATCGCAGGCGAGATCACCCTCTCGTCGGACCCGGGCGCGACGCTGCGAAAGTGGCGCACCGACTTCGACGTTTCCCAGACCGACCTGGCCGACCGGATGGGCGTCTCCTCCTCGGTCGTCTCCGACTACGAGAGCGGTCGCCGGGAGTCGCCGGGCATCGGCCTCGTCTCGCGGGTCGTCGACGGCCTCCTCGACATCGACGAGTCGCGCGGCGGCGCGCGCATCCGCCAGTACGCCCGCGTCGTCAGCGCGGGGTTCGAGTCCGACATCGTCCGCGACATCCGCGAGTACCCGACAGCCGTCCCTACCGAACGGGTGTACGAGGCACTCGACGCGACGGAAATAACGCCCGGCGACCGCGACACGGTGAACGGCCACACTGTCATCAACTCCATCGAGGCCATCACGTCGCTTTCGTCCGAGGAGTTCTACCGCCTGTACGGGCAGTCAACCGACCGGGCGCTGGTGTTCACCGGCGTCACGCGCGGAGAATCGCCGCTCGTTGCCCTGCGGGTCGTCACGCCGACGCCGAACGCGGTAATCTTGCACGGCCTCGACGAGGAGGCACTGTGGGACCACGCGGCGGCACTCGCGAGCGTCGACGGCTTCGCGTTGGCCGTCTCGACGGCGGAGTTGGAACCGGCACTCGAGAACCTCCGAGCGCTGTAAGCGGCCGCGTCAGCGGGCCTCTTCGACGAACTCGACGATGGACTCCGCGCCGACGAAGCCCTCTGCGATCCGGTCGACTTCCTCTGGACTGCCGTCTTCGCCGGACTGGAACAGCATCAGCGTCGGCACCGATCGAATCGAGTGCTCGCTCGCGAGCGATGGGTCGGTCTGCGGGTTCACGAGGAGGATCGGAACGCCCGTCGCGCGGGCGACGCTCCCGAGAACGGGTTCGATGCTCTGACACAGCGTACACCCCTTCGTGTAGAAGTCGACGAGGACGTGGTCGTACTCAGTGAGTGTCGCCTGCAGTTCCTCGCGGAACGCACGGGCGTCCACGTCTCGGGGCTTCGGCGTCGATGCGGCGTCGGGGGCGATGTCGCTCACGGTCGTCGTTCGCGCTCGCAGAATAAAGCCGTTGTACGCGAGTGCGCTTGCGGCGCAGGAGTGCGGATCGAATCGACCGCGAACGCGGGAGTCTACTCGACGTAGTCGTACTTCCGTTCGCTCATCCGGCCCCACCCGGTGAAGACGAACTCGCCCTCAGGCTGAGTGAACTCCTCGAGTTCGACGTCCATATCGTGGTTGTGGCGGTCGTGGACGCGTTCGTACTCGTCGAACGAGAGGTCGTATCGCTGCTCCATCTGCTCGTCGATGTTGAGCGCCTCGATCTCTTCACGCCAGCCGTCGGCGACCGTCTCGGCGTGAATCTCCGCCTGTGCCCCCGACCCGTACGACGCGACGAGGAGCTTCTCGCCTACGAGGTCGATGTCGTTTGCGGCGGCGTGTCGGAGCGCGGCGGTGCGAGCGATGTGGACCGATCCGGTGTACCAGTTGCCCACCTTCCGGGAGATGTTCAGCGTCGGTGCGATGGTGTCGGCGTACCAACTCTGGTACTCCTCGGTCTCCTTGAGGTCGTCCATATACGAGCGGATGGCGTCCTCGTACTCCTCCCAGTCGTCGAAGTCGTCCTCGCGTGGCTGGCGGCCGATCCGCCCCTCGAGGGCGTCTTCGATCTCCGTGTCGCGGATCATGTGTCGGTAGCCGAGTAGACCCGCCTTCCGGACCATCCCGGGGAACGGCGTGTGGAACGGGATGTACGCGAAGTCCTCGGGGTGGGTGTCCCACGCGACCGACTCGAAGTCCTCCAACGCCTCGCGCATCCGCGCGAGGTACACCTGCATCGAGCGCTTGCCGTCGACGCTGGGGAACTGCTGGTTCGGCTTCAGGAAGTCCGTCTCGTCGGCAGAGCCGTACCCCTGCTCGGTCGAGAGTTCGACGATAGACGGATCCTCGCTGATGAGCATCGCGACCGCGCCCGCACCCTGTGTCGCCTCGCCGGGGTCGCCGCGGGCGTACAGCGCCGTGTCGGTCGCGATGACCAGCGCCGATCGACCGCGGTTGCGTCCCGCCTTGATCCAGTTGTACGCGTCGTCGATGGACTGCGTGCCGGCGACGCAGGCGAACTTCCGCTCGCCCTTGTTTGCGTGGTGGAAGTCGCCCTCGTACACCTGTTCGAGACAGCCAGCGATGTACGTGGAGACGGGCTTGGAGTTGTCGAACGCCGACTCCGTCGCCACGTCGATGCGGCCGATGTCCTGCGGGTCCAGGTTCCTGCGGTCCATCAGGCGCTTGGCCGCGTTCGCGCCCATCGTGACGATGTCTTCGTAGGCGTCGGGGAATGACGACGTCTCGAGCCCCAGCCCTTTGGTGTACTTGCCCGGGTCCTCGCCTTTCGCCGGCGCGAACGTGCCGGGGAGGTCGAGTTGCAGTTTCCCGGTCCAGATCTCGATCGCGTCGATACCGACTCCTGTCATAGCCGGGTGTAGGAAAAACTGGGTTGTAGGTCTGTCGATGAGGGGATACGTCGATCGTCGAACTTAGGCCTCGTTCTCGGTTTTCGTGTCAGACCCCGTTGCGCTCTCAGCGTCGGTAGCCGTGACAGTAACCTCGACAGTCCCCCGTTCCTCTGCCCCGTTCAGTCCAGTGACCGAAACGGTTGTTCCCTCCTGACCCGAGATATTGACGGTTTGAGTGTCTGTTTGGGTTCCTCCAACACGCACGACGACAGTCGCATTATCGAGGTTTCCGTCGGCGTCGTCGGGAACGAACGACACGTCGACAGTGTCGACTTTTCCTGAGTTCCCGTTTTCGGAGACTTGTATATCTGTGATCGAAACCGTTGGTGCGGTGTTCGTGCCACCACCACCGCCACCACCCCCTCCCCCACCGCCTCCACCGACGGCAGGCGGCTTGGGATGAATGACGAACTCGCTGGTCTGTTCACCCTCGGTGGTGGTATAAGAAACAATCACACGCACGTCCTCGTCAGAGATGTTCACGGGAGTCGCGCTGTTCGTCGTAACCTCGTACACCTCAGCAAACTCGAGGGTAGCATTTGCTCCCGACGCAACCGAGACACCACCGGCGGCGCCGACAACCGTCGACACCTCGACAAACGAATCCGAGTTCGTGTCGTAGGCTCGCTCGTTCTGACTCTCGGTCAAGGAAAGCGACCGACCACGGCCGTCGACATACGTGTACTGGGTGCCTGTTGTTTGGGTATCAGCGTATCCGGACTCTCCGCTGGCAACCACGTATAGTTCGCTCCGGTCTTCACCCTCGCCGGTCGCCGCGTCCGAGAGTCCATTGTACCGGGAGTCTTCCGGAATGATTGTTGCCCCGACGATGGTTGCCTCAGTCCCGAACGTGTTTTGGATGGTGAACGATACACCTCCCGGAACGGAGTTTGCGTCCTCACCGTCGAACGCTATCGCGTCACCGACAAGGGTCAACCCTCTTCCCGCGCCGTCTGGAGATGACGAGACAGTCACAGATACGTTCGCGTCCTCAGCAGTTGTTGCGTCGAACGTCACGTTCGCCGGGTCCGAGTCGAACGAGAAGTTGAGCCTCGCATCAGAGCTTCCTGCAGTGTATTCGAACGCTGCGCGCCCCCGATCGTCGGTTTGAACTGTCGTCGAGGAACCGACAGTGAACGCACCCGCCGAGGTGTTTCCGTTGACACCGACGCCGGCGACCGGATTGCCGAACTGGTCGCGCACCTCAACGACAACTTCTCGCGTGGTTCCCTCAGTCATCGTCTGCGGGCGCTGCTCGATGTCGAGATAAGACGGCGTTCTTGCCACCGACGGATCTCCGCCGACCTGCACAGCAGCGATACCCAGCGAGTAGTTCCGAGAGTCGTTCAGGTGGATCTTGATTCGGTCTTGACCGGGGACCCTCTCCGTCCGATTCACCCACCCCTCGTCGATCTGTTCGGCGAGGAGGTCATCCCAGGTCGCATTGTCGAGCGTCGTCGGGATCGTAATCGTAAGCTCCCCCCGAACACGCTCGCGTCTGCTCACCGAACTGATCGCCGTGGGATCGATAGACGCCAGCGAGACGCCCGACTCACTGAGGTTCCCTCGAACCGTCACGAGCGTGACGCGGTCGCCCTGCACGATGCTCTGGTCGGTGAGCGTAATGTTGCGCGTCGGCGAGAACTCGTTGAACACGACGCCGGTCTCGATGCGCGTCGTCGGAGCCTCGCGGTACTCGTTGTACCGGGGATCGTAGGTGACGAAGCGCGTCGACTTGTTTCGGTTCGCCGCGTTACCCCAGTAGTCGCCCGACTCGTTCCCGACAGAACTGATCACCGAGACGTTCGCGAGCGTGACAGTCGACCCGTTCGGCGGGTCGACCGTTTGGATCCGTCCTGTCGCCGGTGGTGGGTTGATCAGGAACGCTCGCGACGGGTAGCGTGTCCCGAGTTTCACCGTCGCAGGTGCGCCTCCCCCCGTCCGCCCGGTTGCGGCGACGCTCCCGGACAGTTCGATCAGATCGTTTTGCGCCTCCTGGTTGTGGAGAAACTCGACTTCGGCGTTCTGGTCGGGAACGACCGTCGCCTGGTACGTCGACAGGGCGATGATCAGGAACCCGAAGAGGATCACGGCACCGATCTGGACCGTGACGGCCCGGTCGCGTCCGTGTGATCCCCCTGATGGCATGGCCGCCGTTACCGGTCGAACTTACAAAAGGCCGCGGGTCCGGCGTCGTTACTCGTCTTCTTCGACGACTTCGGGGTCTGCGAACGCCGACTGCAGCGAGTCGAGGCCGTTGACCCACTCAGAGACGAGGCCGTACTCGATGCCCTCGACGACGTCCATCGGCAGTTCACCGCCGTCGATGATCAGCGTGCCCGCCTGCACGAGGTAGCCGAGTGCGGCGTCGACGTCTTCCTCTTGTTCGGCGGCGATGGCCGCCTCGACGTACTCTTCGACGGTACCCTCTTCGACGGCGCCGCCGACGATGTACTCCTCGGCGGCGTAGAAGACGCAGACGAGACTCGTCTGCACGCCGTCGATGAGCATCGTCTTCTCCTCGCTGTCCATCTCGACCTCTGCGAGGACGATCTCGCGGATCTCGCCGAGCTCGGCGACGGCCTGCTCCTCGCTCAGTCGGTCCTCATCGTACGCGGTCACGATTTTTGCGACCGCGATCGCGGTGTCGTCCTGAAGATTGAGCAACAACCGGGCGGAGTCCTCGTTTTCGGGGTCCAGTTCTTCCTCCGCGACGCGGTCGAGCCAGTTCTGCCACCTGTCTGCGGTGTAGAACGTCTCCTCGGGTTCGCTCATACCCACACGTTTCGGGCTGTGTTGATATGCCTTTCCTCTCCAAAAACGGCGGTCGATCGGGACTGTGTCTTGCGATCTGCGTCCGTTCGGTGTGTCCACCCTGCCCACGGATACCGGTCACGACTGCCGGAATCGGTCGTGGCCCTCACCGGAGTTCCGCCCTCACTCGGCGTCGGCCAACGTCGCTTCGGTGTCGATATCGTAGACCGCACGCGGCGTCTCGACGTGAGCGGTGTGGACTGCCTTGTCGTAGCCGTTCTCCAGTAGCCACCGAACGCGACGCGGCACCGTCTTCGGCCCCATCACCATCCCCGGCCGGTCGGGGTCGTCAACGAAGTCCGTCTCCATTAGGAACGGCTCACCAGACTCGGCGGCCCGTTCGAGTCTGTCTTTCTCGCTCATCACACTGGGCGTCGGCCCGACGAGTCGCCCCGCGGCGTAGTGTTTGACGACGTTCGTGGGGTCCATTCCCGCGTCGCGGGCCATCTCCGCGACGTCGGTGAGGTCCTCGCTGGCCTCCGTGTGGAGTTGCACGGGACAGTCGAGACGTGCGCCGTGGTCGAAAGCGTGGCACATCACTGCGTTCGAGGCGTCCCACACGGCGTCGGTCACGTCGTAGTGAGGTCGCCCGGATTTGAGTCCGAGTGCGCGGCCGTCGGCGACGAACTCGGAAGCGACGTCGATGCCCGCCTGCATCAATTCGCGCGCTTCATCGGGGCTGTACCCCTCGTCGTCGACGAGACGAGAGACGAGTCCGGGGTGGACGCCGAGGACGGCCCACGCGCGGCCGCGGAGTCGCTCACTCGCCGCCTCGACAGCGTCGATGGTCGTCTCGAATGCAGGGTAGAAGTCCTCGCGAGCGGCAGGGACGGGGCCGAGATGCCACGACGGCTTGTTCACGACCAGCAGGTGCGTCCCGCCGAGGCGAGCGAAGTCGTCGACGGCGTCCATCCCTCGGCCGTGTTCGGGGTCGAGGTGGAGGTGGTCGTCCAACACCGGCGTTCCCAAGTCCTCGCTCATACCGGGCGTTGGGAGTCGAGGCGCGAAAACCCTCCGGGAGCGGTCGAGGAAGTCAGTACGGCGTTCGCCCGCGGGCGACGACGCTCGACCCGCCGTCCGGGCCGGTCCAGATGAGTTCGAGGTCGGTTCCGGGCGGGACGACGTTCTCGTCTTCGAGTATCACGTCGTCGCCTCCGGTCAGCGGGTATCGCGACTTCGGCACCGTCACCGACTCGCCGGAGTCGGCGACGAGCGTGATGTTCGCCGTGTTCTGTTTCGTGATGGTCTCTCCGCCAGAGATGCTGGCGATGACTTCGTAGTCGTTGCCGTCCTGCAGATACGTGAACTGCACCGACAGCGCCGGTGGACCAGCCCGAAGCCCGCCGCCGACGCCGAGCATCGCCGCGCCGAGGACCGCTGCGAGTACGACGGTGATGGCGACCATCGTCACGGTCGCGATAACCGGCGTCACCGCTCTGTCCCGTCGCCCGCCTGGAGGTGATGTCGCTGACATTGGTGTCGGTAGGTCGGGTCCCCCAGCGACGTCCCGATTGGTGAACAGTGCCGCGGAGACGCACTTAATCGCGTCGCCGGAAATCTCTCGACTGATAGCCCGGCGGCGTCGCCCGCGACCCCGCCTCCGCAACCACTAAACTCGCCTCACCCCTCCACCCGACAATGACTGACTGGACGGAGAAGTACCGCCCCTCCTCGCTGTCGGAACTCCGGGGAAACGACAAGGCGGTGAAGCAGGTCCGCGAGTGGGCCACCACGTGGGACGACCACGGCGAAGCCATCGTCCTCTACGGGTCGCCCGGCATCGGCAAGACCTCCGCGGCACACGCGCTCGCGGCCGATATGGGGTGGGAGACAGTCGAGTTGAACGCCTCCGACCAGCGGACGGCCGACGTCATCGAACGCTACGCCGGCCGCGCGGCCAACAACGCCACACTCGGTGGCTCCTCCGGCGGTGACGACACCGGGGGCCGACAACTGGTGATCCTCGACGAGGCCGACAACATCCACGGCAACTACGACCGCGGCGGGAAAAGCGCCGTCACCAAACTGGTGAAGGAGGCCGGACAGCCTGTCGTCCTCATCGCCAACGAGTACTACGACATGAGCCGCGGCCTCCGCAACGCCACGCAGAGCGTGGAGTTTCGCGACGTGGGCAAACGCTCTATCGTGCCCGTCCTCCGCGACATCTGCCGGAAGGAGGGCATCGAGTTCGACACGGACGCCCTCGACCGCATCGCTGAACAGAACTCGGGCGACCTCCGCGGCGCGGTCAACGACCTCCAAGCCATCGCCGACGGCCGCGACCACCTCACGCTCGAAGACGTCATCACCGGCGACCGCGACCGCTCGATGGACATCTTTCCGTTCCTCGATTTGGTCCTCAAAGAGGGCACCTCCGCGCAAGAGGCGTTGCAGGCGAGTTACGACGTCGACGACACGCCCGACGACCTGACGAAGTGGATCGAGGACAATATGTTGAAGGTGTACGACACCGACGAGGCCGTCCGCGCGTACGACCACCTCGCTGACGCCGACGTGTGGCTTGGGCGGGTGTGGGCCAGTCAGAACTACTCCTACTGGCGCTACGCCGGCGACAACCTCTCGGCGGGCGTCGCCGCCGCCCGCGACGGGACGAAAGGCGGGTGGACGCGCTGGGGTCGCCCGCAGTTCTACCACTCCACGTCGAACACTGCCGACGAGGTGGTGAGATCGATCGCAGAGCGCGGCGGCTTCTCGATGGACACCGCCCGCCGCGCCGTCCTGCCGTACCTCTCGGCGATGACCCACCACTGCAAGCCGCGCGACCTCACCGTGGAGATGGCCGCCGCCTACGAGTTCGAGGAAGCACACGTCTCGTTCGTCACGGGGTCAGGGGAGACGACGAACAAGGTGCAGTCCGTCGTCGAGGACGCCGAGGAGTTGCGAGCCGAACGAATGGAAGAACACTCTGGCGGCGCGTTCGCCGGCGTCGCTCCGAGTACGGAGGCGGAGAACGCCGAGGCTGCTGCCGACGAGTCCGACGACGGGCAGACCAGCCTCGCGGACGCGGGTGGCACCGCCGACGAGTCCGACGAAGCAGACGACGAACGCGACGCAGATCCCGATGCGGCCGAGGAGGACGACGGGCAGTCGGGCCTGTCTGACTTTATGTGACGACGGACGCACCACCGCCCCGATTTTTCACCACTCGGTCCCACGCTGGAGTATGCAAGCGGCCGTCCTCCGAGCGTACGGCGAGCCTCTCGATGTGACCGACGTGCCCGAACCAGAGTGTGAGCCGCACGGCGTCGTCGTCGACGTGGAGGCGTGCGGCATCTGCCGCTCCGACTGGCACGCCTGGCAGGGCCACGGCGAGTGGGCCGACGACCAAGTGCCCACAGACTTTGTCCTCGGGCACGAACCCGCCGGCACCGTCGTCGAAGTCGGCGACCGCGTAGACAGCGTCGCCGTCGGCGACCGCGTGGCCGTCCCGTTCAACCTCGGCTGTGGTGTCTGCCCCGAGTGTACGAACGGTCACGGAAACACCTGTCTCGACGGGCGGGCGCTCGGCTTCGAACGGGCCGCCCCCGGCGCGTTCGCAGAGCAGGTGCACCTCCCGCACGCCGACTACAACGCGATGCGGTTGCCCGAGGGGGTCGCCGCCCGCGACGTGGCCGCCCTTGGCTGTCGGTTTATGACGGCGTATCACGCGCTGGAACACCGCGCCGTCGTCGGCGCTGGCGAGTGGGTCGCCGTCCACGGCTGTGGCGGCGTCGGCCTCTCTGCCGTGCAGGTCGCAGACGCGCTTGGCGCTCGCGTCGTCGCCGTCGACGTCGCAGACGACGCCCTCGACCGCGCGAGCGCCGCGGGCGCAGACGAGACGGTGAACGGCCGGGAGGAGTCGGTGCCGGACGCCATCGAGTCGATCACTGGTCGCGGCGCACACGTCTCGCTCGACGCCCTCGGCCGCGCGGAGACGTGTCGCAACTCGGTAGCCTGCCTCCGAGAGCGTGGCACGCACGTCCAGGTCGGCCTGACGACCGACGCAGAGAAAGGGGAGGTGTCGCTGCCGACCGACGCGATGACGCGCTGGGAGGTGGACTTCCTCGGGTCGCGCGGGATGCCGCCGACGCGCTACGACGAGTTGCTGGGATTGTTGAAGGCAGGGAATCTGGACCCAGGCGTACTCGTCGGCCGCGAAGTAGGGCTCGACGAGGTGCCCGAGCGACTCGCTGCGATGACGAACTACGAGACGGACGGCGTCGAGGTACTGACGTTGTAAACTACCCACCCTACTCCCTCGGCGCATACGCGCCTCGGTCCTTGAGGGTGGGGCTTTGATGCGGACTCCCGGCAATCACGCACCGACAATACGTCGGTACCCGTCGCCGTTCAACGTCCCACCATTCACACGCAGGTCTACTTCTGCGTCTCCGCTCCCCGACTTAGGCGAGGAACGGAGTTTGTGCGTCCTCTTTCGAGCGTACCGGAACCCGATATTCTTCGCAGCGTTGTAGTCCGCGTTCACTTCGTACCCGCACTTCTGGCAACAGAAGTGTTCTCCGTGGCGGTTGCCCTCGTGCGTGAACCCACAGTCCGTCCGAGAACAGCGTTGGGACGTGTGGTTCGACACGACCTGCTCCACGGACACACCTTGTTCGGGCGCTTTGTAGGAGACGTACTCAAACAGACGTCGAAACGCCCAGACGTGGTGCCACTTCGCCTGCGGAAGCCGCTCACGAATGTCAGTTAAGTCCTCAAACACGATAACGTCGCAGTCGTGTTCAACGGCTTCCGTGACAACCTCGTTGGCGACGGTGTGGATGTACTGTTTCCGCCACGCTTGTTCGCGCTTGCCGAGTCGAAGCAGGGCGTTGTGAGCAGCTTGGGTGCCGCGCTGTTGCATGTCACCACGCTGCTTCTCGAACTCACGGCACCAGTGGTCGTAGTCGTCTCCTTGCCAGAATGTGCCGGTCGATGAGACGGCGAGACTGTTGACGCCGAGGTCAATACCGAGGACCGTTTGGTCGGGGTGCCCGGTATCTGCCGGAACCTCGTCGTCGCCGTCTATCCGCCGAGTCGAGATGTTGAGGTAGAACTCGTCGGTCGCCCCGTCGTACCGAAGCGTACTCTCACGGAACTCGTAGTCCTCGGAGAGAACGTACCGCTCATAGGGCGTCGGGCTGTCTGCCGGGAGAACAAACGAGGGTTCGACCCGGCCCTCGACAGTTGCCAGCGACACCTTGTTGCGGTAGAAAGTTGCGCTCCGCGTGTCGTAGTCCATCGTTTCGGCGGTGAACTTGGGACAAGAGACGCGCTGTCCTTTTTTCCACCGTTCGATAACGCCTTTGACGGCTTCGACGGCGCGTTTGATGGCGGCTTGAACGAGTTGTGCCTGTAGGTCTGTCTCCTCACGGAGTTCGGCGTAGAGCGCGTCTCGGACCTGCCGCTTGTTGGTCTTGCACTCGGTGAAGGAGGTGTCAGACCAACAGTATTCGGCGGTTCGGTTCGCGCAGTACAGGTATTGCTCGGCGGTTCGGTGGAGTGCGTCGCGTTGCTCGTCAGAAACGGCGAGTTTCACGACGGCGGTTCGACGCACGTCCATACTTCAGAGAGTACCCGACGGTACCTATACGTCTGGGAGTCGGTTGGTCGAAGTGTGCCGGTTGTGTCGTCCTATGTCGGTTTCCTCTCCGGCCTACTCGTTCCCTTCGCTACGCTCGGTCGCTCCTTGAGGCCGGAGGCTCCACCTTGAATTACGTTGAAACCGAGGGGCGCGGACGGCGACCCCGCTACAGCAACTTCGAGAGGAAGCGCTGTCCGCGCTCGGTCGTCGGTTGCTCGAAGAACTGTGCGGGCGGCGTCCGCTCGACGATTTCGCCGTCGGCCATCAGCGTGATCGTATCCGCAACCTCGCGGGCGAAGCCCATCTCGTGGGTGACGACCATCATCGTCATCCCCTCGTCGGCCAGATCACGCATCACTTCGAGCACTTCCCCGACGAGTTCGGGGTCGAGTGCGCTCGTCACCTCGTCGAACAGCATCACTTCGGGGTCCATCGCGAGTGCGCGGGCGATTGCGACCCGTTGCTGTTGCCCACCGGAGAGCTGACTCGGATACGACTCGGTCTGTGCGCCGAGGCCGACTCGCTCCAACAGGTCGCGGGCCTCAGCTTCTGCCTCCTCGCGTTTCACGCCTTTCACCTTGATCGGCGCGAGCGCGACGTTCTCCAGCGCGGTCTTGTGCGGGAAGAGGTTGAACGACTGGAACACCATCCCGATGCGCTGGCGGAGGCGGTTGATGTCGGCGCCGGGGTCGGTGAGCGGCACGCCGTCCAGTCGGATCTCACCGGACTGGATCTCTTCGAGGCGATTGGTACACCGCAGGAGCGTCGACTTCCCAGATCCGGAGGGGCCGATGACGACGGCCACCTCCTGTTCGTCGATCTCCAGGTCGATGTCCTTCAGCACGTGCGTCTCGCCGAAGTACTTGTTCACCTTCTCGAATTCGAGCAGTGCCATCAGTCGTCACCTCCGTGGGTCGCCGGGTCTGCGCGCTCTTCCAGCGTCCGGATCACCTTCCCCAGCGGAACGGTGATCATCAGGTACGCGATAGCCACGAGGACGATGGGCGTCCACGCGTCGAACGTCGCAGAGTTGATCTGGCGGAACGCGCTGAGCAGTTCCGGAATCGCCAGCACGGTCAACAGCGAGGTGTCCTTCACGAGGATGACCTGGTCGTTACCGATGGCGGCCAGCGAGTTGCGCCACGCCTGCGGGAGGATGACCTCACGCATCGACTGGATGTAGCTCATCCCCAGCGAGCGAGCGGCCTCCATCTGTCCGTCCGGGATCGACTCGATGCCGCCCCGGAGTGCCTCGCCCACGTACGCCGCGTGGTTTAGCGTCAGTCCGATGACCGCCGCGTAGTAGTTGAACCCCTGGATGGGGAACTGCCCCGGCGGCCACAGTTGTGGGATACCGAGGTAGATGACGAACAACTGGAACAACAGCGGCGTCCCGCGGAAGAACTCGATGTAGCTCTTCGCGATCGAACGGGTTACTCGCGTTCGAGAGACGCGTGCGAGACCGACGAGCACGCCCGCGATCACCGACAGCACGCTCGACACCACGACGATGCCGATGACGCGCAAGAACGCGAGCGTGAACTGCGGGTAGACGATGTTGACCAACAACGCGTAGTCGACCTGGACGAACAGGATGTAGCCGATGAAGGCTGCGACGCCGAGCGCGAACACCGCCGTCCCGACGACGCCGAGTCGCCGGAACGTCTGGTCGTTCAGCTGTTCGAAGAAGCCGCGGTCCCGCTCGGCCGCGCGCCCGGTGTCTGCTGCCATCGCTTACCCGGCGAAGTAGTCGCTGTAGATGTCGTCGTACGTCCCGTTCTCCTTAATCGTCGCGAGCGCGCCGTTGACCTCTTCACGGAGTTCGTCGTCATCCTGGCGGAACGCGATCCCGTAGTTTTCGACGGTGAGCGTGAGGTACGGCGGCGCTTCCTGACCGGCCTCGCTGGCCGCGCCCTCGCCCTCGACGAAGCGGACCTGTCCGTCGCCCTCGCCGTTGACGAACTCCGCGCTGACGGTGTTGTCGTTGATGACGGAGTCGACCTGGTTGTTCAGCAGGGCGCTGAACGCGTCGGGAATCTGGTCGTACTCGTTGATCTCCAGATCGCCACCGAGTTCCTCTTTCAGTTCCTGCGCGGCGGCCGCGCCGGTCGTCCCCTTCTGGACGCCCGCGCGAGTCCCTGCGAGGTCTTCCTTCGTGGAGATGTCCGAGTCTTCACGCACCACGATGGTCTGGTAGGCCGTGAAGTACGGATCGGAGAAGTCGACTTCCTCCGCACGCTCGTCGTTGATCGTCATCGCCGACATGATGACGCGGAAGTTCCCGTTGTTCAGCGACGGGATGATCGTGTCGAACGACGTCTGGACGAACTCGTGGTCGTAGCCGAGTTGCTCCGAGAACACCGCCTCCGCGATGTCGACGTCGAACCCGGTCAGTTCGCCGTCGGTCGTCTCGTACTCGAACGGTCGGTACGGGATGTCCGACCCGATGGTGATCGTCTCGCTGCCGCCACCGCCGCCGCCGAGGCATCCGGTGAGTGCCAGTCCGGCACCCGCCGCGCCGACGGACTTGATGTAGTTACGTCTATCCATAGCACGGGTACCTACACCCGCCCGGCTATTTGGACCCTTCGATAAGGACAGTAGAGTAACGAACGAAAGTGGAGAATACGCGATCAGTCGTCGGTCGACCCGTACACGGGCTGTTCGACTTCGGGTTCGACGCCGCGCAACAGCCACGCCGCGCCGGCGGTGGTCGCCACCGCGAGCGCCACGACCAGCCAGTTGACGAACTCGACGCCCGTCGAGTAGACGACGATGTCGCGACCGAGCACCATCCCGACGAACAGGAGGACGCCCGCGCTCGCGGTCGCCGCTCGCGGCACCAACTCGTCGAGTTCACCGAGCCACCTGGTCGCCGCCAGCAACGCCCCGAACGCCGTCAGCGACACGGCGTAGAACACCGCCTGTTCGGGCGGGCTGTACGAGGAGACGGGGTCGATGCGCGAGAACACCCACGCGACTATGAGGGCGACCAGCGCCGTCCCGACCGCGATGCGACTCCGGCCAAGCGCATCACGCGAGAACCGACCTTCGTAGGTGATCAGCGTCGCGTACGACAGCAGCGCAAAGATGGAGAAGCCCGTGAGGAAGTGCGCAGCGTGCACTGGGGCGGAGTAACCGCCGGGCAACGCGCCGTTGAGCGTGACGGTGATGGCTCCGAAGACGGCCTGCATCGGCGTGAGCACCGTCGCCAGCGTCACCGCTCGGCGAGTTCGGCTCGAAATCTGGTCGCGGTCGAGCCACGCCCACACCGCTGCACCGAGGATGAAGAACCCGGTGATCATCGCCCAGAGACGGTGGAACCACTCGATGAACGAGGGAATCGATTGCGGGAGGACGCCGCCGTCACACAGCGGCCACTGTTGGGCACACGCCAGTCCCGCACCGGTCGCGGCGGTGTAGATGCCGAGCGAGATGAGTGTCAGTGCCATCCCGGTCGTGAACGCCGCGTACCGACGGAAACTCAGCCAGTCGGGTCCGCGTGACATTACCCGACGATCAGGGGTAGAACCACTTAGATAGCGCGGTTGAGCGAGCAGAGCGAGCCAGACCGCGTTGCAGACGGTGCGCGAAGTGAGCTATGGGCAGCGCGCGGTACGGTAAACTGGATGGATTAGTCTCGAAGGCAGTGACCGCGAGCATCGGGTTGTAACGACCGATAATCGGGTAGAAACGGTATGGTCGCTCCGTACCGTACATTCCTATAGGGCGGACACACGTGTCCGTCACTAGAGCACAGTAATGACAAATTATCACGTCCTACGGGAGTTCGACACGGGAGTGACCCGTGCGGAACTCGACGAGGCTGTCGACCGCTCACGAGCGGCCGTCGAGGAGATGCGCGGTGAGGGAATCGGAATCGCCTACATCGGTTCCCAAGTGTTCGATGGCGAGGACGGCCTCGCGCGGGCGACGATGTGCCGGTATGACGCGCCGTCGGAGGCGGACGTGCGCGACCACAGCGAGCGTGCGAAACTGCCGCTGAGTTCGGTGTTCGTCACCGGGACGCCGCTCGACGGGATCGCTCCCGAGTCCGGCGTCGCGATGAAAGCGGCCTGAACGAACACGATTCGCGACTTTCACCGGGGGTCGACCATCGAATTTCTCCGACGTGACGACCGACGAGCGCAAGCGATTAAAATTAAGTTGACACTAGTCGCACACGTCGACGTGAGCCCTCCACCAGACACGGACGTGCACCCCACTCTCGCACGGATCACGCCAGATACCCCGCGTTGGCGACGACGGGCCGCTGCGGTCGCTGCGCTCGCCGCGCCGCTCGCTCTCTACGGGTCGTGGGCGGTGGTATCCGGCGTCAAAAGCGGGCTGGTGTACAACACGATCGTCCTCGCGTTCTCGCTCGTCGCCCTGTTCGCGCCTGCGTTCGCCGCGGCGTCGTTACTGGCACCGGATTCAGGCTCGCGGTCAAAGCAACGCGACGCAACCGACCCGGTGACGACGTTGCAGCAGCGATACGCGTCGGGTGGCATCGACCGCGAGGAGTTCGACGAGCGACTCGACGCCGTCCTCGAGACAACCGACGACGGTCGCTCGGCCTCGGAGCAGGCGACGAGTGATCAGGCGTCACACAAACGGCTCGAACGAACACGGACAGACGCCTGAACGGCGCTCAGATCAGACTGTCGAGGTCGTCGTTCTGGAACAGTTTGTCGGCATCTTCGCGCTCTTCTGCCTGCCGTTTCGCCTCCTCGCGGGCCTCCTTCGCGCGCTGCATAAACTCCTCCAAGCGAGCGGAGCGCTCGACGCCACCCAGCAACACCAGCGCGGCCAGTCGCCCGGACTCCAGCGGGAAGTCGCCGCCGCGCACCTCCATCGATCCGGTCTCCTCTTCGACCCACTTGCGCGCTCGCTCGACGCCCTTCCGCGAGATGCGGTCGGGCTTGCCCGCGACGACGAGCAACGCAGAGTCGGCGGTCGTCGCGTTCGGGAGGCTCGTCCCCGTGAGCAGGGCGTTGCGCGTCACGCTCGTCACGACGTTGATGTTGGTGTCGGGGTCGTCGTCGGCCTCCGCGCTCGCGTAGCCGAGCGCCGCGATGCCGCCCGACCGGAGCGTGTTGATCACTTCGCTGGTGTCGACGACCGACTCGCCGACGCCCTCGACGTTCTCACCGGATGCGAACAGGAGGCCGAGACGCCTCGCGATGGAGTCGTTGATGCTGTCGAACCCTTCCTCCAGACTCTCCCCAGAGGAGTGCCAGGCGTCGTTGTCAATGAGGATGGTCGAGTCGGCTTCTCGGACCAGCGTCTTCAGCGAACGCCCGGCGTTCACTTGGTACATCGCACCCTCGCCGCGCCCCGGGAGGATGCCGACTGCGTACACGGGGATGTTGTACACGCGCTTGAGTTCGCGCGCGAGTACCGGCGCACCGCCCGACCCCGTACCGCCGCCGAGTCCCGCGACGACGACGATGGCCTCCGCCCTGGCCGTGATTCGACCGTCGAGCGCGGACATCACCTCGCTGGCGTCTGCTTGCATCACCTCTGCACCGAGTTCGTTGTCGCCGCCGACGCCGTGCCCGCTAACGCGGTCCTGTCCGATCAGAACTGTGTCGATCGGTAGTGGCTGCAGGTCGGCCGTCGCACTGTTAACCGCGAGCGCTCCCTGTACCGCGCCGAACCCCATATCCCGGTCGAACTCGACCAGCGAGGAGGTGACCTTGCCGCCGGCTTGGCCGACGCCGATGAGGACCGTCTTCATACGAAGTGTATTCGCGCACCCCACCGCTTCAATCTTCCCACGGTCGAAGGTTCGTTGAGATGTCCGGTCACATAACGCTCTAGGAGGAACTTCCGCAGAGGCTGAATATGATGAACGTTGAGGTTGCATCCGTCCGTGTCGAGGTATTCGCCTCGATCCACCGTACACACGGGCATCTTACAGATTATGATCCCGCGAGACAGCGGCTTCGCGATGAGTTTCGAATCGGTTCGACCTAATTTTGAAGGCGTGCGATGTGGGCCGCCTTCGCCTGTGGCGAGTCGAATGAAGCATCACAGTGTAACCACTGATACTGAGGTTCAAATATCATTTATTCGGGAGATTGCCCCTCACCTGTGAGGAGCAGAACCAATCTTGCAAGGCGCTCACCGGCTCACCCAACTCTCAGAATCCCCGTGATTCGTACAGGCCACGGAGCGGATTCCAGACTCCTGCGAACGAGACTTTCGGCATAGAAACCCAAGAGTATCGCGTGTACATCTGCCGCTGAAGTCCGGTTATACGTGATTGAGACAGGTGGTACAGTAGAACTGTTTAACCGAGAATCGCCAGCAGTTCACGGCCTATTGCACGCCCATTAGAGCTGCCTGAAGTCTTCGACTGCGGTTCGAACGAAGGCCACAGATCGGCTGTACTACCCGATTTCAGGTATGTACGCGGTATTTAGCTCCGATCGGCTGGTAGGTGAATCCCGCCCGTTTGAGCATACTCCCGTGGGTTCGGGGGATAGCGGCCTGCTCTAGCAGGTTCCCGCCTGAAATTGGCTATGTACGGAGACAGTCTGGGAACACCGGGAAATTGCATATTCTCGGGGTCACAGCCACTCTCGAAGGGGTGTACGAGAAAGTGCCAATTCGTCGACGTCGCGGACGGTGACCTCTCACTACAGAGGTGGTCTGGAGACAACGTTCGCGGAGGTCTGAGGCGATATTTGTCGATAGCTGATCTGGAGACACAAACGCCGAGTTCCGGTGGTGATGTTGAGGAACGAGTACCGGCCACACACCCGCGATTAAGCGGACAATCTGGTCACCTGTACAGTCACCTCCGAGCCTCAGTCAGGACTGATTCGAGGTTTTGAGCCCACAGACGGGGGTGTACGAGGCGAATGGAGATGTGGAGAACGAGGCAGATAGGGACTGAGAGTGACAACGGTTTTGCCCGCGCGACGGGGAGTACGGGTATGCTCTACGACGCCCTCGCGGACCCCGACGGCGCGACGGCGGCGGACCTCCTCGCGGCCTACGCCGACGAGTTGGCCGCGGCCGTCGACGGCGCAGACACCTCGACAGTTGCCGCGGAGACCGGAGTCGACGAGTCGACGGTCGCCGCCATCGCCGACCGCGACCTCGACGCACTCTCGACAGTTCGACTGACGGACGCGGCGGCGATACTCGAAGCCGAGGAGGGAATCTCAGCCGACGACATCGACGCCGAGGTGCGCGACCACCTTATGATGGGGATGGTGACGGCTATCCTTGACGTCGACACCATCGCGGCCGAAATCGATGCCGACCTCACCGGACAGGAGGTCCAGCGGATGCTGGAGGGACGCACCCGCCTCACGCTGGGCGACCTCGCGGAGATGCAGGCGCTCATCGTCGACCGGAGTCCCTGACCGATGCACGTCACTATCGTCGGCTGTGGCTACATCGGCCTCGAACTCGCGCGACAACTTCGCGAAGACGGCCACGACGTGGTCGGCGTCAGACGTTCACAGGAGGGACTCGATGCGGTCAAGATGACGGGTGCACGAGCGGTCGCTGCCGACGCGACTGATCCAGACTCGCTCACTGTGCTCCCCGACACCGACGCGGTCGTGTTCGCAGCCAGTTCCGGCGGTCGCGGGGCCGACGCCGCGCGTGCGGTGTACGTCGAGGGGTTACGCAACGTCATCCGCGAGTACGGTGACCGTACCGAACGACCCGACCGCCTCGTATATACTTCCAGCACCGGCGTCTACGGCGACCACGAGGGCGATTGGGTCGATGAGTCGACGCCGCTGGACCCACAGACGGAGAAGACGCGCGTCCTCGCGGAAGCCGAGCGAGTCGCCCACGAGGAGGCAAGCGAGTACGGTATCGACGGCACAGTCGTCCGCTATGCGGGACTGTACGGGCCGAACCGCTACCGACTGCATCGCTACATCGAAGGACCGGTGACGGAGGGATATCTGAATATGATTCACCGGGACGACGCCGCCGGCGTCGTTCGGTTCCTCCTCGAAGCCGACCTCGCACACGACGATGTCGTACTGGCGGTCGACGACGAACCCGTCGACAAGTGGACGTTCGCCGATTGGTTGGCCGACGAGTGCGGCGTCGACCGGCCGGAGAAGCGCACGAAGGCGGAACGAATCGCTGCAGGTGACCTCTCGACACCCGCGAAGCGCCGGATCGAGACGAGCAAGCGATGCTCGAACGAACGCCTCCGAGAACTCGGCTACGAGTTCCGGTTCCCTACCTATCGGGAGGGGTACTGCGCGGCTATCGAGGGCTTTCGGGTAGAGTAAGGGAGTAGTACCTTCATATGGGGGGCGCGAATACCCCGTCGTAATGGCACAGGTGGGCCCGCAGGCGTTCCAAGAGGGCTGGGACGTTATGTCGTCGAACCCGCGGATAGTGGTCGCGGTGGCGGGCGGGGCGCTCGCACTCGTCGCCGCGCTCGCGCTGTATCGGCGACTCCGCCGGACGCCCGGCGAGCGATTCCGGTCGCTGCTGGCCGCCCAAGAGTCCATCTCGATCCTCCTGCACCCGAATCCCGACGCTGACGCGATGGCTTCGGGCCTCGCGGTCGCCGAACTCGCGAGAAGCGTCGACACGGAAGCGGTCATCCAGTATCCAGGACAGGTTCGAAGACAGGAGAATCGAGCGTTTCGGACGGTGCTCGACGTCGAACTCGACCGCATCGAACACGTCTCCGACCTGGCGGCCGAGGCGGTCGTTCTCGTCGACCACAACGTCGCTCGCGGCTTCGCGGGCGCAGACGGCGTCCTCCCGTTCGCCGTCGTCGATCACCACCCCGGAGAGGGCGACGGCGAGGCGTACACCGACGTGCGAACCGACTACGGCGCGTCAGCGAGCATCCTCGCAGAGTACTTCCGCGACACCGGTGCGACGCCGGTCCCACCCGAGGCCCACGAGACGGAAGTGACGGGCGCGAGCCTCTCGACGCGAACGGCGACGGGGCTGATGTACGGCATCATCTCCGACACCAACCGGATGACGCGCGGCGCGTCGGCGGCCGACTTCTCGGCGGCGGCGTACCTCCAACCGGGCGTCGACGAGGACAAACTCGAACGCATCGCCGACCCCGCGGTCAGCACAGAGGCGTTAGACGTGAAGGCACGCGCTATCGCCGGCCGCGACGTGCGTGGTTCGTTCGCCGTCAGCGACGTGGGCCGCGTCTCCAACGTCGACGCCATCCCGCAGGCGGCCGACGAACTCGTCGGTCTGGAGGGCGTCACGGCCGTCGTTGTCGTCGGAGAACGCGACGGCACGATTCACCTCTCGGGCCGGTCGCGAGACGACCGGGTCCACATGGGACGGGCACTCAGCGCGGCCGTGAGTGACGTGCAAGACGCCTCCGCAGGTGGGCACGCCCGGATGGGTGGCGGGCAGATCGGTCCACAGATAACTGCCGACGGGAGCGAGGAAGTTCCAATCGTGGGCCGCGCGGAACTCATCGACCGCCTGTTCGACTCGATGGACGGCGAACGGTAGAGTGCCGCTCCGATTCGACGTGGCCCAAAGATCGCACCGGTGCCACGTGGCTCACGTCGAGTGGCGTCTGCTCTCAGCACCGACCGACTCAAAACACGATAGATGAACCCGATACCACGACAGTACCGACGGCTCGACGACTGGGTGCGGAACCGTTCGCGTCTCGGCTACGCTTCTCTCGTCGGCACCGTCTCGGCAGCGTCGTACTTGCTCGTTGGCACGCTGTTCGGCGACCGCGTGGTCGTTCCGGCAGTCGCGATGGGGCTCACGCTGGGTGCGCTGTACTACGCGTCCAACCCGAACGAAAGCGATTGATCGTGCTTGAGTCCCTGCGAGCGACACCACCGAACGGCGAGCGGTAGCGCTTTTTCCGCCCGGCTACACCACCCGCTATGGCGACTTCGAGCGGCACGTGGGGGTATCGCGACCGCTTCGGCGACCGCTTCGGTCGCACCTACTTCCGACGCTTCGGACCGGGCGTCGTCTCCAGCGTCGGCCTCGGCACCTACCTCGGTGATCCGACCGACGCGGACGACGAGGGCTATCGCACGGCACTCACGACCGCACTCGAATCGGGCGTGAACCTCGTCGACACCGCGAGTAACTACCGGTGTGGGCGCTCGGAGCGAGTCGTCGGCGAGGCACTTCGAGAGGCAGCGACTGCTCGTGAGTCGGTCGTGGTCGCGAGTAAGGCGGGCTTTCTGCCGTTCGACGGCGACCGACCGGCCGACCCGAGCGGGTACGTCCGCGAGCGATTCCTCGACACCGGCCTCGTCGACCCAGCGGACTTGGCCCGCGGGAGCCACTGCATCGCACCCGACTTCCTCGATGCGATGCTCGACCGCTCTTTGGACGCTCTCGACGTCGACACCGTCGACTGCTACTTCGTCCACAACCCCGAGATGCAGTTGGCGGTCCGCGACCGCGACGCGGTGTACGACCAAGTGGAGGCAGCGTTCGAGACGCTGGAGCGACGCCGCGCGACGGGCGACATCGGCGCGTACGGCGTCGCGACGTGGGAAGCGTTCAGAGTGCCTGCGGACCACGACGCCCACCTCGACCTCGCGGAGACACTCGCGCGTGCGGAGGCGGCGGCCGACACGGTCGGCGTCGACGACCACGGGCTTCGAGCGGTCCAACTCCCGTTCAACGTCCGGATGGCCGACGCGTTCACCGTTCCCGCGCACGACGCCGACGGCGAGGACGGACCGGTCACGGCATTAGAGTTCTGCCACCGAGAGGGGTTGTCCGTCTTCGCGTCGGCGAGTATCGGGCAGGGAGAACTGGCACGAGAGGGTGCGATTCCGTCGGACGTCGAGGCACGCGTGGAAGGCGACACACCGGCACAGCGTGCGCTCAACTTCGCACGGTCGGCCCCGGCGGTGACTGCCGCCCTCGTCGGGTGTCGCCAACGGGCGCACGTCCGCGAGAACATCGCCGCCGGTACGTTCGATCCGTTGGGTGCGTCGGCGTTCGACGCCGTCTTCGAGTAGTGACGGTCACCTGAACGCGAGCGTCGCGAACATCGCTGCCTCGCCGAGCAGGATGGCGCCGCTGATGATGCCGACAACGAACGCGCCGTCGAACGACCCGACGACGAGCAGCGTCGCGCCGACCGGCGTCGGGAGTGTCGCGAGGAGGAGGATCCCAAGCGACAGCGTCGCCATCGATCGCGACCGGTAGCGATAGGCGGCCCGGGCGGCCTGCCCCGCGACTGTAGTAGAGAGCGAGACGACGACTCCGGCCGCCACCAACGCGACCACACTGGACTCGTATCGTGCGGCGAGCGCGACGGTGAGGACGCCAGCAGCCAGTGCGAATGCAACGATGACGGCGTCGCGCACGGTGACCGACTCCCACCAACGGCGTTCTGTCGACCGTGGGCCGCCGTACATCGCAATCAAGAGCGCGAACAGCCCCGTAGTCTGCAACAGCGGCGGAGCGACGGCGCGCGCAAGCGGCGGCACAGTTCCGACGACGAACACCCAGAAGGGGAGCGGCGCGACCGCGACGAGGACGAGGCCGACCACGAACGCTCGCAGCGACGGGTCTCCCCGACGCCGGTAGCGCACCACCGCGAGCGTCGCCGTCGCCGCGCCGAGCAGCACCGAGAGGACGACGGCCGCGACGAACACGCCGACCAGTGGCTCTTGTACGGTGACGGTGGTGTCGGCCTGAGCGGGCAACGCGAGCGGGACGGCGGCCGCGTCCACGGCGGGGATGCTGAGTTCGTCAATCATGGTCCGTTGAGTCGTTCGAACAGTCTGTTCAGGCGGTCGACGGCGTCATCTTCGATTGGGCGTCGGTCCACGTCGATCGCGAACCCGTCGGTGTCGAGGTCGATCGTGACGCGGTCGAGTCGGGCCCGGTACGTGGTGAAGTGGTTGCCGTCGGGATCGATCTCGCGGCTCTCGGCCACCAGATCCAACTCCACCAGTCGTCGGGCGCGCCGGTACACCGTCGAGCGTGAGCCGTCAATTCGTTCGGCGAGGTCGTCGGCCGACAGCGCCGCTCGGGCGGTGTGGACGAGGATCGCCCTGGCGTGGGGGTCGTCGAGGACGGCAGCGACCGACGCCAACTCGTCGGTCTCGCCGGTTCCGACTGCGCCGCTGGTGTCGGACTCCTCACCCATCTGTCGTGACGTCTCGGCCGGGACGTATCAGTCCGCCGGGTTCGTGTGACACGGCTGGCTCCGTGGGTCAGAGGTCTCGTCCCCGAAAGCGGAGGTAGCCGACGCCGACGGGGAGTACTGTCCACATACACAACACCAGGGCGGCCGCCACGTTCGAGAGATACCATGGGATGGGGTCGCCGCCGAGTTGCGCCGACAGCGACGCCGCGCTCGCAGCGGGCGGTCGGACCGCGAACACCGACGCGGTCGCGGTCGTGTCGAGCGCGGCACGGACCAGCACTTGGTAGGCTCCGACGGGAGAGAGCCGGTCTAACAGGAGGTACCACGCCGGCACGACGGTTCCGGGGAGGTCGCCGGTCGCGGCGTAATGGATCCCAGCGACAACCGGTTGCCAGAACAACACGAGGAGGAGGTAAGAACCGACGGCGAGCGCGAGAGCGCGTCCGCGGGTGGCGACGGCGGCGGAGACGCCGACCGCAGAGCCGGCGAACGCGACGCCGAGTGCGACCGTCGCGAGTGTGAACGCAGCGTATCGCCCGAGTGGGACGCCGCCGTACAGGACGGCAGCGAGCACGCCCGAGACCGCGAACGCGACGAGCACCGCCAGTACCACGGTCGCCGCCCGCGCCACCAGTTTCCCGGCGACGACGGCCCCTCGCGAGACGGGGAACCCGAGTAGCACCTTGAGGCTCCCGGTACGACGCTCGCCGACGACGGCGACGTAGCCGACGACGATCGCAGCCAGCGGGACGACGAGTACCGCCGGGAGCGACAGTGGGCCGACGGCGTCGACCGCCGTCGCGTCCTCGACGCCGAGCAACGCGACGAGCGAGACGCCGAGCACGGAGAGGCCAGTCAGTACGCCCGTGAGCCAGCGGACCATCCGTGATCGAATGGCGGTTCGGAGGTCGACACGAGCCACGTGGTGAACGTTCATCGAGCCTCCCCCGTCGTGGTCGTCGCTCCCTGTCCATCACCGTGAGTCGCACCCGACGGCTCGACTTGGACAGTTCCGACGGTGTCGCCGTCGCCGACGGTCGCGGCGAACAGGTCCTCCAGCGACGCCGAATCCGTGTCGACGTCGTAGATACGGACTCCCGAGTCGAACACGGTCTGCAGCGCGCGAACCTTCGCCTCGGCGCCTGCACAGCGGCACACGAGCCGGTCGCCGTCGACGGTGACGTCACGGACGCCGTCGAGTCCTCGGAGCGACGACGGGTCGGGCAGCGGCTTGGCGACGACTGACAGCGTCGTGAGCGCGCCGGCACGCTCGCGCAGCCCGGACACCGAGTCGAGGGCGACGAGACGTCCATCGTTCACGATGGCGACACGGTCGCACGTGGCCTCGACTTGCGCGAGGTCGTGGCTAGAGAAGAACACGGTCGCGCCGCGCTCGGCTTCCTCGGCGACGATTTGACGGAGGTCTGCGATCCCGGTCGGGTCGAGCCCCGACGACGGTTCGTCGAACACCAACACCTCCGGGTCGCCGACGAGCGCCATCCCGAGCGCGAGCCGTTGTGTCATCCCCTTGGAGAAGCCGCCGGCACGGCGGTGGGTGGCGTCGGCTAGCCCGACACGTGACAACACCGCGTCGACGTCGTCGTCTGATTCGCGGAACGTAGCCGCCATCGCGACGTGTTCGTGCGCGGTCAGGCGGTCGTACAGTGCGTATCCGTCGGGGAGGACGCCGACGGACTCCCGTACGGCACGTGACTCCGTTACCACGTCGTGCCCGAGAACGGTTATCGTCCCGGCGGTCGGCTGGACGTACCCGAGCAGCGCGTCGATCGTCGTCGACTTCCCGGCGCCGTTCGGGCCGAGGAAGCCGAACACCTCACCCGCGTCGATCGACAGCGAGAGTTCGTCGATGGCGACAGTGTCGCCGTACTCCTTGCGGAGAGAGTCGATAGCGATGACTGACATCGGTCTTCGGTTCGACCCGGGGGGTAGTATCGACGGCCGACGGTCGCTGGCGGAGACAGTGACACGAACATATATATAGAAGAATTCGACCGAAGCGGACTCGGTCGGTGACGTGGAGGGGGAGAACGTGTCTTGGGTGTAGAGCGCGCGGGGCGTGTCGTCGTCGTCAGCGAAGTTCCTTCCACTCGCGGCCGCAGTCTGGACAGGTCCGCACCGAGTACACCTCGTCCGGCGGATTCTGCTTCGAGAGCGACTCGCCGCACTCGACGCACTTGAGACGCTCGTAGTTGTCCTTCTCCAACTCGCCCTCGCGCAACCCCTTCCGTGTCGATTTCACACGTTCGCGTTGACGCGTGGGGCACAAAAGCACGGCGCTGCGTGCGAACGCCCGACACGCCGACGTCGAGTCGGAAGGCTTGACCCCACCCACCCGGAAGCACAACCGTGTCACGCGTTCGGCTGTTCGGGTCGCTTTGTGGGCTGGTTTTCCTCGTCAATATGGCCCGTGTCGTGTTCGCCCCGTTGCTCTCGGAGTTCATCGACACCTTCGGCATCGGCGAGGCGACGGCCGGACTCCTCGTTACGCTCGTGTGGGTCGGCAGCGCCGCCCCACGCCTGCCGGTCGGCTGGTTGCTCACCAAAGTCCCCCGACACTACGTCGTCCTCGTCGCGGGGGCGGTCCTCACGCTCGCGGCGACGTTCGCCTCACTCGCACCTGGCATCGACGTACTGATGATCGCTGCGGTCGGGATGGGACTCGCGTCGGGCGTGTACTTCATCGCGGGCAATCCGCTCGTGTCGGAACTGTTCCCCGAGACGGTCGGCCGGGTGATGGGGATTCACGGCACCGCGAGTCAGTTGGCCGCCGTCAGCGCCGCGCCGTTCGTGACTATCGCGCTCGGACTGGGCATCCGCGAAGTCGCTGGCTGGCGTGCCGTCTTCGCTATCATCGCCGTCGCCGCCGCACTCGTCACGGTCGCGTTGGTCGTCACTGCCCGCCGTGCGGACCTCCCCGAGGCGGGGACCGACGACCGCGACCTCCTCGGCGCGGCGCGAACCGAGTGGCGGACCGTCCTCACCGGGGTGTTGATTCTCGGCATCACCGGCTTCGTCTGGCAGGGCGTGTTCAACTTCTACGAACTGTATATGCTCGACAAGGGGCTTCCCCCGAACGTCGCGCGAAACGCCCTCACCGTCGTCTTCGGTGCGGGTGTCCCCGCGTTTATGATCTCGGGGCGACTCGCCGACCGACTCCCGCACATCCCGTATCTGCTCTCGGTGCTCGCGGCGTTCGTCGTCTGCCTGTTCGCGTTGGTGACAGTGTCTGGACTCGTCCCCCTCCTCCTCGTCTCGGCGGTCATCGGCTACGTCATCCACTCGCTGTTCCCTGCGATGGACACCTACCTCCTCGACACGCTGCCGGACGCGACGCGCGGGTCGGCGTACGCCGTCTACTCCGCGTCGATGATGGTCGTGCAGGCGACGGGGTCGTCGTTCGTGGGGACGCTTCGCGAAGCCGGGTTCGCCTACGACCTCGTGTTCGGCGTCGCCGCCGGTGGTCTCGCAGTCCTCCTCGCTGCGCTGGTCGTCGCACAGCAGGCGTCCTGGCTCCCAGAGTGAGGTGGACGGGAGCGTCGGGCGAACTGCGTGGTCCCGGCGAACCACGACCGGGGCAACGCTATCTGACTGGCCGCACACGAGTGAGACGATGACAGTTCCTCATCCGACTGGGTCGACCACCTACGTCGACCGGGTCACGCTCGCCGTCACCGACCTCGACGCGGTACTCGCGTTCTACCGAGAAGTGGTCGGACTCGCGGTGCTCGACCGGACGAGCGACCGCGCCGTTCTCGGCACCGACGACCGCTCGCTGCTCGTCCTCGAAGCCGACCCCGACGCCGACGAACGGCCGCCACGGGCGGCCGGCTTGTTCCACACCGCCTTTCTGTTCCCTTCGCGGGCGGCGCTCGGCGATGCGCTTCACCGTATACAGGCCTCCGGCGACCAACTCACCGGCGCATCGGACCACCGCGTGAGCGAGGCGCTGTATCTTCGTGACCCCGAGGGCAACGGCGTCGAACTGTACCGCGACCGCCCGCGCGAGGAGTGGCCCGAAACGGACGGCCGCGTAGAGATGGACACGCTTCCGCTCGACACCGACGCCCTCCTCGCAGACCGGGCGGGGGCGGCGGACGCTAGCGCTCCGTCCGAGACGGCTGTCGGACACGTCCACCTCGAAGTGACCGACCTCGACGACAGCGAGGCGTTCTACGTCGACGGCGTCGGGTTCGACGTGCGCCAGCGATGGGCCGACGAAGCCCTGTTTGTCGCCGCCGACGGCTACCACCACCACGTCGGTCTCAACACGTGGAACCGCCGGTCTGATCCGGTCTCAGGACGGGGACTCGTGGAGATTTCGGTCGTCGTTCCCGACGAGGACGCCGTCGACGCGGCGCGTGATCGACTCGCTGGCATCGGTGCACGCGTCGACGAGGACTCGGACGACTCGTTCCTCGTCAGCGACCCCGACGGGATCCGGATTCGGATACGCGCCGACTGACGGCGCCTCGCTGCCGGACCTGCGCTCTCTGGGAATCTGCCGATTTTGTATCGCAGTATCTGGTGTATCAGCAGTCTGTAGGGACCATCCGGCGGTCGAAGGGGAAAGGCGCGAATCAGTCGCTACCGGTCGAAATCGGAGAGAGAAACCGCCAAACAGCGAAACCGTGTCGGCGACGCTTACCGAATCTTCGTGCCGATGGCCGAGTCGCCGTGCGTCGTCAGGAGGTCGGCGTCCTCGCCGGCGGCGAGGAGCATCCCGTTGGACTCGTGGCCGAACAGTTCGGCCTTCTCGAGGTTTGCGACGATGACGACCTTCGTCCCGGGCAGCGAGTCGGTGTCGTGGAGTTGTTGGATGCCGGCGACGATCTGACGCTCCTCGACGCCGATGTCGACGGTGAGTTTTACGAGGTTGTCGGAGTCTTCGATGGGGTCTGCGGTGAGGATTTCACCCACGCGGAGGTCCAGGTCCTGGAACTCCTCGAAGCTGATACGGTCGTCGGTGACGGGTTCGATGTCGCTCACGTCCTCAGCGTCATCGTCGTCTCCCTCGTCAGTTTCGGTTTCCGCGTCGTCTGCGGTCGCCTCGGCGACGCGCGACTGGAGTTTCTCGTTGAGTTCTTCGACGCGTTCGTCTTCGATCTTCTCGTAGAGTTCTTCGGGCGCGTCGAACTCGCGCGGCGGCGCCTCGAGGGCGGCGTCGGTCGTCACGTCGTGGACGGAGCCGTCTTCGCCGAGTTGCGTCCAGAGTGCCTCGCTCTTGCCGGGGGCGATTGGCTCGAACAGGACGGCGATGGCCTTCGCGATCTGCACGCAGTCGCGGATGACCTGCGCGGCCGCCTCGTCGTCTTCGCCGACGAGGTTCCACGGCTCCTCACGCTGGATGTACTCGTTGCCGAAGCGGGCCAGGTCGGTCGTCGCCTGTCCGATGGCGCGCACGGAGTAGTCGTTGACACCGGCGGCGATGTCGTCGATGGCCTCCTCGATGCGGGCCTCGACCTCGTCGCTGACCTCTGCGTCGGGCGTCCCCTCGTAGTTGCGGTACGCGAACAGCAGGGAGCGATACAGGAAGTTGCCGACCGTACCGACGAGTTCGGTGTTGACGCGGTCGCGGAACTTCTCCCACGAGAAGTCGACGTCCTGTTGGAACCCGCCGTTGGTGGCGAGGTAGTAGCGCAGGAGGTCCGGGTGAAAGCCCTCGTCGAGGTACTCGCGGGCCCACACCGCGCGGTTCCGGGAGGTGGAGAAGCCCTTCCCGCCGAGCGTCATAAAGCCGCTCGCCATCACGGCACGCGGTTCCTGGAAGTCGGCGACGTGGAGCATCGCGGGCCAGAAGATGGTGTGGTGCTGGATGATGTCGCGGCCGATGATGTGGACGATATCGCCGTCCTCGCGCCACGCTTCGTCCCAGTCGTACACGTCCGCGCCGACGCGGTCGGTGTACTGCTTCGTCGAGGCGATGTACTCGATGGGTGCGTCGACCCACACGTAGAGGACGAGGTCGTCTTCGCCGGGGTAGTCGAAGCCCCAGTCCAGATCGCGGGTGATACACCAATCCTGCAGACCGTCTTCAAGCCACTGTCGCGGCTGATTACGGGCGTTGCTCGTTCCCTCCACTCGGTCGAGGAAGCCGTCGAGGTACTCCGCGAGTTCCGAGACCTCGAAGAACTTGTGTGCGCGGTCGCGATACTCGGCGGGGTTGCCCGAGATGGTCGAGACAGGGTCTTCGATCTCGCCGGGTTCGAGGTGGCGACCACAGCCCTCGTCACACTCGTCACCGCGGGCGTGTTCCCCACAGTACGGGCACGTGCCCTCGACGTAGCGGTCGGGAAGCGGTTGTTCGTCGACGGGGTCCCACGCGACCTTGATCTCCTTCTCGTAGACGTACCCCTCTTCCTCCAGTTTCTCGACGATCTCGTAGGTGAGTTCCCGATTCGCGTCGTCGTGGGTGTGGCCGTAGTTGTCGAAGTCGACGCCGAACTTCGGGAACGTCTCCTTGTACTGCTCGTGCCACTCGAGGGCGAACTCCTCGGGGTCGATGCCCTCCTGAATGGCCTGCACGGCGATGGGCGTGCCGTGCATGTCGGACCCGCAGACGAACGCGGTGTCTTGGCCGAGCGATTCGAGCGCTCGCGAGTAGACGTCGCCGCCGACGTACGTGCGGAGGTGGCCGATGTGGAGGTCGCCGTTTGCGTACGGCAACCCACACGTGACCACCGCGGGCGCGTCCGTCGGGAACGCCTCGTGGGTGTCCTGGCTGCTCATAGATGTGGTGTGGTGGATGCGGGCCTAAAGCCCGCCGAATCGGGCGAACGATCCCCGCCCGTGGACGCCGATCTGTTCGCTCTGGCCGCGACAGGGTTCACGTTCCGCCCGAGGCGACCCCACTACGAGTCGGCCCGAACGCGAACGCTCCACCCGACGCTGACGCGCCGTCGCATCCGCATCGAGAGCGTCGAGTGGGTCATCGACCGAGACGTGGGAGTTCTCGGGCTTCAGTTCACCGGACCCGTGCGAACAAGTCGCATCCGCTCACCTACTTGTCGGAGGCGACGGATCGCGGTAGTATGCACCCGACAGCAGCCGAGTTCGCCGACCGTGTCCACGCAGCGTACGGACTCGAACCATCCATCGAGGAGTTCCCAGAGGGGACGAAGACCGCCCGAGATGCGGCCGTCGCTATCGGCTGTTCGGTCGCACAGATCGTGAAAAGCATCGTCGTCGTCGTCGACGGCGAGGTGGTCGTCGTTCTCACCGCCGGGGACAACCGCGTCGACACCGACGCACTCGCCGCCGAACTCGGGGCGGAAACAGTTCGGACCGCGACCCCCGACGAAGTGAAACGTGCGACCGGATGGAGCATCGGCGGCGTACCGCCGTTCGGACACGAGACACCGGTGGCGACGTATCTCGACGAGTCGCTCCGCTCCCACGACCAGATCTGGGCTGCTGCTGGAACGCCAGACGCCGTGTTCGAACTGTCTCCGGCGACGCTGCGGCGGATCGCAGAGCCCGAACCGGTGGACGCGTTCGAGCCTACATAAATCGGATAGCGCGATACCGAATCCGGTACGGTGAGAATCCGCGGTGGGTTCAATGACCGCGGCCGGAGACACAGCGAACGTATGTTCCGATACATCGAGGACCGCAACGAGGGACCGGTACTCGCCGTCGGCTTCACCGATCAGGTCACCGAAGAGGACTTCCAGGCGCTCAGCGACGAGATGGACGAACGCGTCCGCGAACACGGTTCGGTGCGCCTGTACGTCGAGTTCGACGGGATTCCGCGTCCGGAGTTGGAGGCACTCGACGACGATCTGAAGCTGTGGCGCCAGTTCAGCGACGACATCTATCGGTACGCCATCGTCGGCGAAGGACGGCTTCTCGAATGGTCGACGGCGGTCGCCGACCTACTCACCAGCGTCGAGGTCGAGTTCTTCGAACACGACGACCGCGACGAGGCCTGGGACTGGGTCAGCGAAGGAATCACGGTTTGAAACCCGGGGCCGGCTTCTGTCCCGCCGTTGGGCGGTCTGAGTCGAACCGTTGAACTCGGTCGCCGTCCTCCCGCCGGTATGGCGATTCTCGAATCCTTACCGGCGCGACCGCTCCGTTCGGCTGAGTTACAGGCACTTCGTGACGCAGACAGCGTCACCGAGGCGGCACCGCTCGGTGTCGACGACGACGACATCCGGGCGTTGGCGGTTCAGGCGGGCGAGACGATATTCGGCCTCGGCTACGACCCCGACGAGGGGTGGAGCGTCGTCGACAGACGCGAGGCGGGCGACCCCGAAGACCTCGCGGCGGTTCGTAACAGTCTGAAGTCGTGGGAGGCGCGGCGGGCGGCACGCGAGAGCGAGGAGTGACCGGCGACCGAGCGCCGACCATCACCAGTCGCATCGTGACAGCTAGTTATCGTTCGTAACCCGGTTCGGATGCGAACTGCTATATGCCGGGCAGCCGTTAAGCCGTCGATGGCAGTAGAAGAAGCACGAACGGCGGAATCTGTTGAGTCGGTCGATGCGGGCCCGTGTCCGATCGTCGACGCGATCGAGCAGGTGGGGTCCCGGTGGCGGCTGGTCGTGCTTCACGACTTGCAGGACGGCGAGAAGCGATTCAACGAACTGAAGCGCTCGACGGACGCGAGCGCCCGGACGCTCTCGCGCGTCCTCGACGACCTCCGGGAGATGGACTTCGTCGAGAAGCGGATGGAACCCGACGCGCCGGTGGCGACGTACTACTCGCTGTCGGCGAAAGGCGAGTCGCTCTCGCCGGTGTTCAACGAGGTCGAGGCGTGGGCTGGCGAGTGGCTCGAAGCCTGCGCCGAGTAGTCGCTCGGCGACACGCACATCACGGGGCTTTACTAGTGCGCTCGCAGGCGGTGTAGTCGGTGACTCGATGACCGACGAGGACGACCTGCGCGGCGTGCCCGGCGTCGACGAGACGTTCACGACGACACACGCCGTGAGCGTCGGCGACGCTCGCGAACTCCCACTGGCCGACGACAGCGTCGACCTCGTCGTGACCTCGCCGCCGTACCCGATGGTCGAGCAGTGGGACGACCTGTTCTCGTCGCTCGATCCGTCGCTGTTGACGGCGCTGTCTGCCGCGGAGGACGGCGACCAGGCCGCCGCCGAACGCGCGTTCGACGCGATGCACGAGACGCTCGCACCCGCGTGGCGCGAACTCTCACGAGTGCTCGCGCCGGGCGGCATCGCCTGCGTGAACGTCGGCGACGCCACGCGGTCGCTCGGCGGGCGCTTCCGTCTGTGGGACAACGCCACTCGCATTGCGGACACGCTGATCAGGTCGGGACTCGACCGATTGCCGGGTATCCTCTGGCGTAAGCCGACGAACGCGCCGACGAAGTTCATGGGGAGTGGGACGCTCCCGCCGAACGCGTACGTCACACTCGAACACGAACACGTCCTCGTGTTTCGCAACGGTGGGCGCCGCTCGTTCGACGCTGGCGACCCCGCACGCTACGCGTCGGCGTACTTCTGGGAGGAGCGCAACCGCTGGTTCTCGGACACCTGGGACGACCTCCGCGGCGTCGAACAAGCGCTCGACGCGACGGGCTCACGCGAGCGGTCGGCGGCGTTCCCGGTGGAACTCCCCTACCGGTTGATCTGTATGTTCTCGGCGTACGGCGACCGCGTCCTCGACCCGTTCTGGGGGACCGGGACGACGACCGTCGCCGCGATAACCGCCGGACGCGACTCCGTCGGCGTCGAACACGACCGGCAGTTCCTCGCGGACTTCGCCGACCGCGTCGAGACAATCCCGGCGTTCTCACGCGAACGCGGACAGCGTCGCCTCCGCGACCATCGGGCGTTCGTCGCCGACCGCGACGAGCGACCATCCTACGAAGCGACTCACTACCAGTTCCCGGTCGTGACGAAACGCGAACGAGACATTCGGCTGTACGCGGCGAGTGCCATCTCACGAAGCCCGGGCGGCTACCGCGTCACTCACGAGGCACTTGACGGCGATGAATGAATCAGTGGAGACGTAGTCGACCCGCAGTGCTCACAACAAGCCGATTGTGAACGACCCGACGCCGAACAGTCCGAGCGTCACCAGTAGACGGCCGACGCTGCCGATGAACGTCGCGACGGCGAACCGGACGTAGTCGCGTTCGAGGACGGCGAACGCGTAGATGGAGAGCGTGTCGGGGAAGAACGGCACACACAGCGCCAGTGCGAGGCCGGCGTATCCGAACCGTCGAGCGAGTTCGACGGTCGCGCTCTCGGACAGTTCGATGATGTTGAATCGGGAGTTGCGCATCCACCGGATGACCGGTCCCGACTGCTTCGCCTCTTGGCCGATGTGGAACGCGAACACCGAGCCTGCGGCCTTTCCGAGGCCCGACACTAACATAATGACCGAGAGTTTCGCCCACGTCGGTAGTCCCAGATCGAGCGGCGCGAGCAACACGATCTCGCTCACGCCCGGAAGCGCGAACGCGATGAGGAACGAGTACACGAAGATGATTCCGAGTCCGACCCAGCCAGTAGCGGTCTCGACGAGTCGGGTCAGCCAGTCGAACTGCGGCCAGAACCCCGGTTCGGAGACGAGAAGGGCCACGGTCGGGTCGACCGGGGCCGCCAGGACTGCGGGGACGAGTGTCACAGTCGAATGGCTGGTGTAGCGGAGAATAAGTCCCGTGGTTCCCGGCGAGGTTTCCCGTCACACTGGCGACGCGTCGCCTACAGACAGTCGTCGAGGTCGGCGAGAAACGCCGATAGCGACGCCTCAGTGACGTGTGGCATCACGACGATGCGCGCCTCGTCTGCACCCGTTCGTGACAGTCGCCAGTCGCGACCGCGAAGATCAGCGAACACCGAGTCCGGTAGGTCGAACGCCACCAGCGGCAGTTCGGGGTCGACAACGTCGAGGCCGCGCGACCGGAGGCGGTCGGCGAGCCACGTCGCCAGTTCCATCGCGCAGTCGTACTCCGCGCGGTAGCCGTCGGGCCACAGTTCGTCCATCACAGCGGCGGCGCTGGCGACGCCCGCGCCCGACCGCGTGCCGGTGAGACTCGCCTGTGACGCCGTCTCTAAATACGGCGTCTCCACCGCGAGCGAATCGAGCGTCGACCGCTCGCGCGAGAGGAGGCCGCCCGCGGGCACGGCCGCCTGTCCGACCTTGTGTGGGTCGACCGTCACCGTCGAGACGCCGTCCACCTCGAACCCCCAGTCGTGCCCCGAGAACGGGAGGTAAAAGCCGCCCCACGCGGCATCGACGTGGAGTGGAATCTCCGCGTCGACCGCGATATCGGAGAGTGCGGGGATGGGGTCGACGCGACCGTACTCGGTCGTCCCGGCGACGCCGACGAGGAGCGCTGTGTCGTCGTCGACGGCGGCGGCGACGGCGTCGAGGTCTGCGCGGCCGTCCGCGTCGGTCGGGACGGTGCGGAGGTCGACGCCGAGGACCGACGCAGCCTTGTGGAAACTGAAGTGCGCGGACTCCGGCGCGACGACGACCGGCGACTGTGCGTCGGCGCGGTCGCGGGCGGCCCGAACCGCCTGGATGTTCGACTCCGTGCCGCCGCTGGTGACGTAGCCAAGCGACCCGAAGTCGGCGTCCGTTCCGTCGACGGCGTCGGTGAGGCCGGTCAGGTCGGCGAGGCCCGCGATGGTCTCGCGTTCCAGTTCTGCGACCGTCGGGTACGTCGCGGGGTCGCCGGGGTTCGTCGCGAGGAACCGCTCGGCGGCGCGCCTGGCCGCCGGATGCGGCTCGGTGCACATCGAGGAGAGTACCCGGTCGAACGACTGCGGGCGACGCTCGGGCACGGGCGACTGCATTGGAGATGAAAGGACGCGAACGGAACTTGTGGGTTCCGCTTCTTACCGGATGTCGTCGAGGATGAGTTTCTGTTCGGTCCGCTTGACCTCGTGTTGCACGTCGCGGACGGCGTCGATGTTGGCGGAGATGCTAGTGACGCCCTTCTCGACGAGGAAGTCGACCATCGCAGGCTTCGAGCCAGCCTGCCCGCAGATGCTCGTGTCGACGTCCATCTCGCGGCAGGTGTCGATGACGTCACCGATGAGCGAGAGGACTGCGGGATGGAGTTCGTCGAAGCGGTCGGCGACGTTGCCGTTGTTGCGGTCGACCGCGAGCGTGTACTGGGTGAGGTCGTTCGTCCCGAAGGAGGCGAAGTCGATGCCGCACTCGGCGAGTTCCTCGATGCAGAGTGCGCTCGCGGGCGTCTCGATCATCACACCCCAACGGCGCTTCTCTGGGGAGATACCGACCGCTCGCATGTGCTCAACGGCCGCCTCAACGTCGCTGGCGTCGTTGACGAGCGGGAACATCAGTTCGACGTTGTCGTACCCCATCTCGTAGAGGCGCTTGAACGCCTGCAACTCCTGTTGGAACACGTCCGGCTTGTCGAGCGACCGGCGGATGCCGCGCCACCCGAGCATCGGGTTGTGTTCGTTGGGTTCCGTCTCGCCGCCCTCCAACTCGCGGAACTCGTCGGTCGGCGCGTCGAGCGTCCGCGCGCGGACGGGTCGCGGGTAGAACTCCTCGGCCACCTCGCGGATGCCCGAGACGAGTTCCTCCACGTACGCGTCTTCGCCGTGGTCGGCGATGTACTTCTCGGGCGTGACGCCCAGCGACAACACCATGTGCTCGATACGGAGGAGACCGACGCCATCCGCGCCCGTGGCGGCCGCACGCTCTGCGGCCTCGGGGATGGAGACGTTCACCTTCACCTCCGTCGCGGTCATCGGCTTGACCGGCGTCTCAGGACGGACTGCCTCGACGGGTTCGTGTTCCTCCTCGGTCGAGGTGATTTCGCCCCGCCGGATGGTCCCCTTGTCGCCGTCGATGGTGACGGTCTGGCCGTCCGAGAGGACGCTGGTGGCCGACCCCGTTCCGACGACCGCGGGCACGCCGAGTTCGCGGGAGACGATGGCTGCGTGGCTGGTCATCCCACCTTCGTCGGTGATGATGCCGACCGCACGCTTCATCGCGGGCACCATGTCGGGCATCGTCATCTCGGTCACGATGAGGTCACCCTCCGCGACCTGGTCGAGGTGGTCGAGTTTTGTCACGATACGGACATTTCCCGAGACGATGCCCGGTGACGCGCCAAGTCCTCGCAGGAGCACCTCGTCCTCACCGGAGGAGTCGGCGGCCTGCGAGCCAGTATCGGCGTCGACGCCGCCGTTCGTCGCCGCCTCTCGCTCGTCGGCGACGGCGCTCGTGTCGGTCGTCCCTGCAGGCTCGGAGATGGTCGTGATCGGCCGCGACTGGAGCATGTACACCTCGCCGTCGTACACCGCCCACTCCACGTCCTGCGGCGTGCCGTAGTGGTCCTCGACCTGCCGCCCAAGTTCGACGAGGCGTTCGATCTCGGCGTCGCCGAGGACCTGCGCCTCGCGTTTCTCCGCGGGCACGTCGCGTTTGACCGTCTCGCCCGTCTCGGGATCTTTCTCCATCAGGAGTTTCTTGTCGGCGACGGTCACCGTCTCGACCGCCGCAGTTTCGCGGTCGACCACGTAGTTGTCCGGCGAGACAGACCCGGAGACGACCGCCTCACCGAGTCCCCACGCCGCCTCGATGATGATCTCGGGTTCGCCCGTGGAGGGGTGGGACGTGAACATCACGCCCGACTTCTCGGCGTCGACCATCTGCTGGACGACTACGGCGATGTCGACCTCGCTGTGCGGGAACCCCTTCTGCTGGCGGTAGTAGATGGCGCGTTGGGAGAACAGCGACGCCCAGCACTCTTTCACGCGGTCGATGAGGGCGTCCTCGCGGACGTTGAGGAACGTCTCCTGCTGACCGGCGAAGGAGGCGTCGGGCAGGTCCTCGGCGGTCGCAGACGACCGGACGGCGACGAACGCCTCGCCATCGCCGCCGACCGAGCGGTAGGCGTCGAGGATCTCAGAGCGGACGGACTCAGGCATTTCCGTCCCGAGAATGAGATCGTGGGCGGTCTGCTCGGCCGCGCGAAGCGCCGCCGAGTCCTCGGGGTCGATGTCCATCGCGGCGAACAGTTCCTCGTCGATACCCGCCTCCTCGATGAACGTGCGATAGGTGCCCGCGGTGACCACGAAGCCCGGCGGGACCGGCAGGCCCGCGCCAGTCAGTTCCCCCAACGAGGCCCCTTTTCCGCCGACGGTGTCCAGGTCGTCGGCGGAGACGTCGTCCAGCCAAAGTACAGCCATTTTCGTACGAAAACGGACAGACACCTACATCAAGAAGGTTCCGACCGGCGCAACCGTCTCGAAGTCTGTACTCGGTTTTGAGTACCTCTCGCCGTCGCTCGTCCCGTCTCGCGTTCGGACATACGAGGCGGTGGAAGGGTGGAATTGGTGGTCGCCACCGCGACCCGCGGGGTTTTCGACGCGGGGGTTCACAGCGTCAGTATGAGCGACTCACCCGGGTCGTCCACAGCGTCTGACGACCCGCCGGAGGAACCGTATCTCGCGGCGGCCGCGGCCGACCGCTGGGACGTCCTGCGCTATCCGGGCGACACCGGGCCGGTCCACCGCGTCGTCCCGGCGGGCGCGGGGTCGTCGGTCGTCCGGACGTACCAGCGCCGCGCGCGGTCGCGTCGCCGAATCCTGTTGGCACTCGTCCCGGTGGCCACTATCGGCTTGCCCGCCGCCGGATGGCTGGTCTGGGACACGTTCGGTATCGCCGTCGGCGTGTTCGTCGCCGCGGTGACGGCTGCCATCATCGTGCGCCGCCACGTCGCCGAAGACGCCGAGGAGATGGCCGACGTACCGGAGGTCGTCGACGCCAGCGCCTCGGCCGAAACCGCGCGGTCGTACGGCTTGGAGAACGGCGACACCATCGCCGACGCGGAGGCGTACCTCGCCGCGAATCCGGGGGCGAGGCCGGACCGGTCACCAGAAGACGCACTCGCAGCCGCGAGGCGCGAGAACGACCGCTCGTAGGCGGGTTTCTGCGAATCAGACTGTTCGAGTAAAACCGCAGTACAGAACAGCGAATCGGAACGCGCGCAGTCGGCCCTTGTCAGGCTTCCAGAATCTCGTCGTCCTCGCTCTCGGGAACTCGGATCGTTCCCTCGAACGACGTGACTGCGTCGCCGCCGACGACCGGGGGGCCGCCGGTCGCGCGCACCCGGACGCGACCCGGCCGGTCGAGGAAGTGCCCCTGTTCGAACACCAGTTCCTCGGGTGTTCCTGTCGACTCGCCGGGGCCGGTCGGCGTGCCCGGCGCATCGCTCGCGTCGCCGCCGCGGAACGCGCCGAAGTGGTCGAGATACGCACCGCAGGCACCGCTGGCGGTGCCGGTCACGGGGTCCTCGTCGATGCCGCTTCCGGGGACGAAACAGCGGCCGTGGACGGTCGCCTCCGGCCCGAGGGCGTCGAAGGTGAACGCGTACACGCCGGCGGCGTCGTGTTCGTCCGCGAGGGCGGCGACCGCGTCGAAGTCAGGGGCCATCTTGCCGAGGTGTTCGAGGAAGTTGACCGGGACGACGAGGAACGGGAGTCCGGAGGTGGCGTACGCCACCGGGAGGTCTGCGCCCACGTCGCGGAAGGCGTTGTCGTCGACACCGAGGACACGCCCCAGTCGGTCGTAGTCGACTTCTACCTCGTAGATGGTCGGGTCGTTCTGCGTCATCCAGACGCGGCCCTCGTCGGTCACCTCCACGTCGATGACGCCGACGTTCGTCTCCAACGAGTGTGTCCCGGCGTCGATCACACCTGTCTCGAACAGGCGGGCGTGCGAAGCGATTGTCGCGTGGCCACAGAGATCTATCTCCGTCGTCGGTGAGAAGTAGCGCACACGGCGGTCGGCCTCCGAAGACGGCAGGAGGAAGGCGGTTTCGCTAACCGCGAGTTCGCGTGCGATGGCTTGCATCTGGTCGGTCGCGAGGCCGTCGGCGTCCGGTACGACCCCGGCGGCATTGCCTGCCGTGGGGTCGTGGGTGAACGCGTCGACCAGTGCCGCCTCTCGGCGGTCGACTCCGTCGCTCGCCGCGGCGTCGTCCGTGTCGGTCATAGCCACACCTCGGGCCCGTCGCGTCAAAACACCACGTGGTCCGTGCCAGTCGACTGGTGCGCTCCGATTCTCGTCGCCGTCGTGCGGTCAGTTCGTCGCCCCGCCGACGACGCGGTGCACGCCGTCGCCCTCCTCGGGAAGGATGGGTCCGGCGGCGACCACGTCGCTTCCGAGACGCTCGTACACGGTCGCAGAGTCGAGGTACGTGTCGCGGTCGTACAACTCGGCCGCGCGTTCGGCGGAGGTGCTGTGGACGACTGCGCCGAGGCCGACGTGGGCGATGCCGCCCGCACACATCGGGCAGGGTTCGGTGCTGGTGTACATCACGAGGTCGCGTCGCTGGGTGGGCGAGAACTCCCGACCGGCCCGATGTGCCAGCGTCAGTTCGGGGTGGCGTCGCACGTCGTCGGCGGTGTTGACGGCGTTTCGCTCGGTCATAATCACTGCTCCGTCGGCGGCGCGAACGATCACCGACCCATACGGGTCGTCACCGCGTTCGGCGGCGCTTCGCGCCAGTTCTAGACACTCCCGGACGTGCGCCTCGTGGTCGAGGTCCGCAAATCGCTCCGGCAGTCGCTCGGTCGGCGTGCCCATACTCGCCGTACGCATCGTGCTATTGTGTACCTATCGGCAGTCGACGGCCGGCCGAACAGTTACGGGCCTCGCCTCACTGGTCGGACGTGATGGTCTCCGATCCAGCGTTCCCTCCAGCGGTTCCGCTCGCGTTCGCCGCGTGGTTCGCGACCGTCGGCGGGGTCGCAGTGACCGCCTCGACGCTCGCAGTCGCGTACGCCGTCATCGTCGACGCACGGGCCCGCGACGTGTCGCTGCCGACGCTGTGGGGCGTCGCTTCGGTCGCGATGTGGCCGATTGGCCTCTACTACGTGGCTGTCGTTGCACGGCGACGTGAGCGGTCGAGTCGGCGGACACGTCGCGAACTCGCGATCCTCTCACTCGCGGCAGGCGGCCTCGTCTCGTTCGTCACGGTGGCGACGCTCGCTCCTCCGGACCCCGTCACGCAACTGCTGTGGGCCGGAATGCTCGTTCCGGCGCTCGCGTCGCTCGTGTACGTCTTGTCGACCCGTCTCCGTCGCGACCGACCCCGACACGACTAAACGGACGGTCACACGAGAAGGGACAATGACCGAGATACACGAAGGGCAGCGAGTGGCCGTGTTGGCCGACTCGCAGAACCTGTATCACTCCGCCCAGAGCGTCTACTCGCGCAACGTCGACTACTCGATGATGCTGGAGAAGGCGGTGATGGGGCGGGAACTCACCCGCGCCATCGCGTACGTCATCCGCGCCGACTCCCCCGACGAGGAGTCGTTCTTCGAGGCGCTTCGCGACATCGGCTTCGAGACGAAGATCAAGGACATCAAGACGTTCGGTGACGGGTCGAAGAAGGCCGACTGGGACGTGGGCATCAGCCTCGACGCCGTGACGCTGGCGGACCACGTCGACACACTCGTTCTGTGCAGCGGTGACGCGGACTTCTCGCGACTCTGCTCGCACCTCCGCCACGAGGGCGTCCGCGTCGAGGTCGTCGCCTTCGAGGAGTCGGCGGCGGCGGACCTGAAGGCGGCGGCGGACTCCTTCATCGACATGTCCGAACGCGAGGACACCTTCCTGTTATGAGCGGTGACACCACCATCGACGACCTGCAGACTGCTGCAGACTACCAGTTCGGCGCGGGCGCGGGCGAGGCGCTGTTCTCGACCGACGAGGACCTCACCGTCCGCCGGTCGACGAGTGGGCGGCCACGACAGGTGACGTGTGACGCTGGCCGCATCGTCTCGTACGGGACGGACGGCCGCTTCACGCTCGGCGTCGAAGGCGGTCGTCGCCTTCGGTCGGCGCTCCCGCACCCCGAGTACAGCGTCGTCGTCGGCGACGAGTCCGCGCCGTTCGTGCGCGACGGCAAGAACGTGTTCGCCAAGTTCGTGAGCGACGTCGGCGACAGCGTCCGCCCGCGCGACGAGGTGGTGGTCGTCCACGAAGACGGCACGGTACTCGGCGTCGGTCGCGCGGAACTGGCGGCCGCGGAGATGCGCGACTTCTCGTCGGGGATGGCGGTGAAAGTGAGATCGGGGGCCGGCCCGGAGTGACCGGCCCTCGGGGGGCGGGTACCCGCGTTCCCCTCTCGGGGACAGAGTGGCGACCCAAGCACGCAGGTCTCCCGCAGGTCCGGGTCGGGAAAGCGACGAAATAAAATTGTCGGCAGAATGCGGCGACGTTGCCCCGCCTGCATACAGTCTCTTCGTCGAAGTCTCCGATCAGATCGCGGTCACCAGGAGCCACCCACCCCAGCCGAGGAGTGCTCCGGCGTTGACGAACGGCAGGCCCGCGTGGACGCCGGCGCGGCGGTGGACGAACACCTGGAGCGCGACGACGCCGACGAGCGAGCCGAGCACCGATGCGAGCGCCGCTGACGACACGCTCACCTGTCCGACAGCCACCGCGGGACCGACGGTGTGGACCGCGAGACTCGCCGATAGCATCGCCGGAAACAGCGCATCCCCAGCGCCCAGCACCGTCGCAGCGGGCGCTCCCGACCCGCCGACGCGGAGGCGGGAGTCGTCGTAGCCGTCTTCCGTCGGCACGACGAACATCGACGGCACGCGAAGTTTTGCGCCCGCGTCGGCGATGTCGGTCATAAAACCGGAGCCGTAGACGGCGTAGGCGTCGTACCCGGCGGCGACGACCAACGCCGCCGCGGCGTACACGGGAGCGAGGCTCGCGCCGAACAGCCCAGCACCGCCGGCGACGCCGATGACCGCGGCGGCGTTGCGAACGACCGGGCGTGGGACGCGCCACGCGAGGAGCGTTCCGACCGCCGCCGCGACGACCCCGGGGACCGCACCGAGGAACGCGGCGAACGCGAACCACTGTGCGGTCCCGAGTGACACGAGCATCAGCCCTCTGACGACCCGTTCGCTGGTTCCGAACCTGACGACGGCCAGCGACAGGAGCGTGCCGACGACGAGGCCGATGACGAGTGGGACCAGTGCGTCGCCGCCGTCGCCGTAGCTGACACCCGCCCCCAAGAGCCGCGGGGCGACGCCGAGCGCGAGCAGTTGGACGACGAGAAACAGCACCGTGACGCCGGCACCCCCGCGAACTCGTGGATCCGACAGCGGGTTCCTCGACCCCGCGGGACGCTCGCTCACAGATACGGCGCGAGTCCGAGCGCCTCGACAAGCGACACGCCGGCGACGAGCGACCCGACGAGGTAGCCCGTTATCGCACCGCCGTTGAGCAGGGGAAGCCCGGCGTGTGGGCGGCCCTTCAGCACCATCCGCAGGAGGATGCCGAGGCCGACGAACATCCCGACGACCGACAGCAGCGACGGCAGCCCCATCGCGGGGACGCCCGGCAGGCCGAACGCGGGGGCGGGCGACCACCGTGCGGCCGACGCGGCCATCACCGCGGGCATCACGGCGTCACCGAGGCCGATGAAGAAGACGTCGCGGTCTTCGGGTTCGGTTCCCTCTGTCGCGTCGCCGACGTCCTCCGACAGCAGCGAATACGACCACTCGAGCGGGATGACGAGGACGACCGGGATGTTGAGGTCGAGGACGCCCTCCGCGAGGTCGAGCATATGCTCGGTGCCGTACACGGAGATGGCGTCGTACACCGCGAGGACGGTCAACAGGATGAGCGCCGGGAGGATGCCGAAGGAGATGCCGAACAGGCCCGCCGCGCCCGCGCCCATCAGCGCACCCGCCGAGTCGATGACGTACCACTCGGGGTACACGAGGAGGGCGACGGCGACGAGCGCGGAGGCGGCGAGCGCCGGAATCTGCGGGAGGTACACCGAGAAGACGTACCACGACAGCAGCGCCGACGACCCGACGATGACGAGGCGAACCGCCCAGTCGAAGTCGTACTTGAACGCCGCGAGCATCAGCGCCGTGACGACGAGGATCGCGCCGACGTACGCGGCGGAGTTGGTCGGATTCTGCGGATTCTCGACCGCCTGATACCCGGCGGCCTCGAACGTGGGCGCCAGCGAGATTGCGCCCACGTGCACGACGAGGAACAACAGCCCCGCGAGGAGGACTCCGCGAAGCGCGCGCGTATTCATCGACCGCGGGTTGGCGTGGGCCGCGTTTGGTGGTTGTGGTTCGAAGGCGTCGCCGGCCCGTCCGCGCGGGTCGTGTGAGCCCTGTACCCACCCGAAGTCGAGTCGCTCAGTCGTCGAGATACGGCTTCTCGATCTGTTGGTCGCCTCCGAGACGGCGAGTCAGGCGTCGAGTGACGATATCGAACAACGCGACGAGTGGACTCAGCACCCGTTCGACGTACGAGATCGGACGGGCGACGCGGAGGCTCCACGACTCCGCGTGTCCCAAGCCGTAGGACTTCGGGACGATCTCTCCGAACACGAGGACGAGAACGCTCACAGTAATCGTCGCTATCACGACGGTGAAGCCCGGCGGAACGAACCGAGCGACGAGGAGCGTCACGATGCTGGTGATGGCGATGTTGACGAGGTTGTTGCCGACGAGCAACGTGACCAAGAGGCGATGTGGGTCCTCGCGGAGTCGCTGGAGTGTACTCCCGTTCGGATCATCCTCAGTGGCGGTCTGCGTCCACTCGTCCGGGAGCGAGAAGATTGCCGACTCACTGCTGGAGAAGAACGCACTCATCGCCAACAGGACCGCGACTGCGAGGAGTGACGGAACCAGAATCGAGTATGTACTCATTATGCGATTCGTGCGTGGGTACGCGTATGAAAGCCGGTGGTGCCGACGGTGGAGCGTCTTGACCGCGGCCGACCGGCCGGGTCGGCCACCCCCGTCACCGATCCCGCAGATTCGATATAGCACGAAAGCGTTTACGGCGTCGGGGTTCGAACAGGCTCGTAGAGATGCGTAATCTACCGAATTCGGCCGATACGGGGGCTGTAGTGGGTCATCCGTCTGTCTGACGCAGGTTTATACCGCTGGCTGCGCGTGAGCGAGTATGGGAAATCGGGTCGAGGACCTCGAAACGCAGGTCGCTGAGTTGCAGGCAGCAGTCGACGGACTGACCGAGGAACTGGTCGAAGCGAAAGAGCGCATCTCGCAGTTAGAACAGGCGACGACCGTTGAGGAGGAGTCGTCCCCGAGTCGGAATCCGAACGCCGAGTTCGTCCCGAACGAGTCGGCGACGAAGACCGACGAGAAGGTGATGGCCGACGACGAGGACGACGCACAGAAGGCGGCCCGCGGTGCGGACAGCGAATCGGCCGACGGCGCCGACGAAGACTCGGCAGACGACGACTCCGACGACATCATCGTCGCGTAAGCGGACCGGCGGCGCTCCCGGAGCAGAGCGTCACGGCGAACACACCACGCTCCAGACACACGTATGCACATCAAGGAACTCGTCCTGGACAACTTCAAGAGCTTCGGGCGGCCGACGCGGATCCCCTTCTACGAGGACTTCACCGTCATCACGGGGCCCAACGGCTCCGGCAAGTCGAACATCATCGACGGGGTGTTGTTCGCACTCGGCCTCGCCCGAACGCGCGGCATCCGCGCGGAGAAACTGACCGACCTCATTTACAACCCCGGCTACGAAGACGGCGACGGGCCGCCGGGTGCCCGCGAAGCCAGCGTTGAGGTCGTCCTCGCGAACGACGACGGCACGCTCGACCGTTCGCAGGTCGTCACCGCCGCAGGCAGCGACGACGTGGGCGACGTCGAGGAGATAACGATCAAACGTCGGGTGAAGGAGACCGAGGAGAACTACTACTCGTACTACTACCTCAACGGTCGCTCGGTCAACCTTTCGGACATCCAGGATCTGCTCGCGCAGGCGGGCGTCACGCCCGAGGGCTACAACGTCGTGATGCAGGGCGACGTGACCGACATCATCAACATGACGCCCCACGAGCGCCGGGGGATCATCGACGAAATCGCCGGCGTCGCGGAGTTCGACGCCAAGAAGGAGGACGCCTTCGGTGAACTGGAGACGGTCGAGGAGCGCATCGACGAGGCCGACCTCCGGATCGAGGAGAAGGAGGACCGCCTCGACCAACTCGCGGACGAACGCGAGACGGCGCTGCAGTACCAGGACCTGCGCGACGAGAAACAGGAGTACGAGGGCTACCTGAAGGCCGCGGAGTTGGAGGACAAACGCGCGGACCTCGAGGAGACCCGCGAGTCGATGGAGTCGCGGGAGGCCGAACTCGAGGAGTTGCGCGCGGAACTCGACGAGCGACAGGCGACAGTCGACGACCTCCAGTCCGACCTCGACGAGATCAACGCAGAGATCGAACGCAAAGGCGAGGACGAACAGATCGCGATCAAATCCGAGATCGAGGAGATCAAAGGCGAGGTCTCCCGCCTCGAGGGGAAGATCGAGAATCAAGAAGAGCGTCTCGACACCGCCGAGAACGAACGTCGCGAGGCGTTCGTCGCCATCGACAAGAAAAGCGAGGAAGTCGAAGAACTCGAGTCGGAGATCCGCGAGACGAAAGTCGAGAAGGCGAATCTCAAGTCGACGCTGACGACGAAGCGCAGCGACCTCGCGGAGGTGCAAGCCGAAATCGACGACGTCGACACCGAGTTCGACGAACTGAAAGAGACGCTCGCGGAGAAGAAGGAACGTCTGGAGGACCTCCGCTCGGAGAAGAACGAACTTCAGCGCGAGAAAGACCGCCTCCTCGACGACGCCCGCCGTCGCTCGAACGAGATCGGTGACGTGGAGGACGAACTCCAGGAGACCCGCGAGTCGATCCCGTCGCTGAACCAGCGCGTGTCGAACCTCCACTCGGAACTCGACAAAGCCGAGAAGAACAAAGCGAGCATCGACGGCGTCATCGAGGATCTGCGGGCGGAGAAAGCGGAGTACCGCGAGGAGTTGGAGGGCGTCGAGGAGGACATCCGCGAGAAACAGCAAGAGTACTCACGACTGGAAGCGCGGGCGGGCGACTCCGGCGACACGTCGTGGCCGCGGGCCGTGACGACCGTAACGAACGCGCAGTTCTCGGGCGTCCACGGGCCGGTCGGCGAACTCGCGTCGGTGCCCGGGCAGTACGCGAAGGCTTGTGAGACGGCCGCTGGCGGCCGCCTCGCGAACGTCGTCGTCGACGACGACAGCGTGGGTTCCGACTGCATCGACTACCTGAAACAGCGGAACGCGGGCCGTGCGACGTTCCTCCCGATCACGGAGATGGACAACCGGCGGCTTCCGTCGCTCCCGAACGACCCCGGCGTCGTCGACTTCGCCCGCAACCTCGTCGACTACGATCCACAGTACGAGGGCATCTTCTCGTACGTCCTCGGGTCGACGCTCGTCGTCGAGGACATGGAGACTGCGCGCCACCTGATGGGCAACTACCGGATGGTGACGCTCGACGGCGACCTCGTCGAGAAGTCCGGTGCGATGACCGGCGGGTCGGGCGGCGGGTCGCGCTACTCCTTCTCGAAGTCCGGCAAGGGGAAGTTGGAGCGGGTCGCCGAGGAGATACACGACCTGGAAGACGAGCGTCAGCGACTGAAATCCGAGATCAGCGACGTTGACGCCGACCTAGAGGACGCCCGTTCGCGTGCCTCTGACGCCGCTGACAAGGTCCGAGACATCGAGTCCGACATCGAGCGAGCGAACGAGAAACTCGCCGACGAGGAAGACCGGATCGACGAACTGGAGGACCGCCTTGACGAACTCCGCGCGGAACGCGAGTCGGTCGACGAGGAGATGACCGACCTCGACGCCGAGATCGACGACGCCGACGAGGAGATTGCGGCGATGGAGGCGGACATCGAGGAGTTGGAGACGGAACTGGCCGACTCGAAGATCCCGGAACTCTCCGCCCGTGCCGACGAGATTCGCGGGGAGATCGAGGACGTCGAAGCCCGGATGGACGACCTCGACAGCGACCTCAACCAACTCCAACTGGAGAAGCAGTACGCCGAGGACGCCATCGACGACCACCACGACACCGTCGAGGAGGCGCAGGCGAAGAAGGCCGACGCCGAAGCGCAGATCGAGGAGTTCGAAGCCCAGATCGCCGACAAAGAGGAGACGCTGGAGGCGAAGCGCGACGCCATCGCGGAGTTAGAGGAGGAACTCGCGGACCTCAAGGAGGACCGCGAGGCGGTGAAGGAGTCGCTTCGGGAGGCGAAGTCCGCCCGAGACGACCAAGAGGCCGACGTCGAGCGTGTCGTCTCGAAACTGGAGTCGCTTCGGGAGGCGGCCGAACGGCTGGAGTGGGAGATCGACTCGCTCGAAGAGGAGGTCGGTGCGTACGACCCCGACGAGATTCCCGACCACGATACGGTCGAGTCGGAGATCGAACGGTTGGAAGGCGAGATGGAGGCCTTAGAGCCGGTTAATATGCTCGCCATCGACGAGTACGACGACGTGGAATCCGACCTGCACGATCTGCAGGAGCGTCGTGACGTTCTCGTCGAGGAGCGAGAGGCCATCGAGGATCGCATCGACCAGTTCGAGGCACAGAAGAAGCGGACATTCATGGACGCGTTCGAGGCCATCGACGAGCAGTTCACCGATATCTTCCAGCGACTGTCGGCGGGGACGGGCGAACTCGTCCTCGAAGACCCCGACGACCCCTTCGAAGGTGGTCTGACGATGAAAGCTCAGCCGGCGGACAAACCCGTCCAGCGACTGGACGCGATGTCGGGCGGCGAGAAGTCGCTGACTGCGCTGGCGTTCATCTTCGCCATCCAGCGGCACAACCCCGCGCCGTTCTACGCACTCGACGAGGTGGACGCCTTCCTCGACGCGGTCAACGCCGAGCGTGTCGGCGAGATGGTCCACGACCTCGCGGGCGACGCGCAGTTCGTCGTCGTCAGCCACCGCTCGGCGCTGTTGGAACGCTCGGAGCGTGCCATCGGCGTGACGATGCAGTCGGACAACATCTCCGCCGTCACGGGCATCCAGTTGGGTGAGGACGGCGAACCCGTCCCGGAGGTGCAGGCGGATGATTGAGACGCCCGACGACATCGACATCGCCCACCCCGACGAGACCGACGACGACGAGGTCGAGCCCGTGGAACTGCTCGTCAACCTCGCCGAGGAGGGTGAGATCGATCCGTGGGACATCGACGTGGTCGAGGTGACAGACGCGTTCCTCGACCGCCTCGACGAGACCGACCTGCGGACAGGTGGTCGAGCGCTGTTCTACGCGAGCGTCCTCCTGCGGATGAAATCGGACGATATGCTCGCGGCCGACGACGAGGACCCAGAGGAGGAGATCGAACCGTGGGAGGCCGCCTTCCAAGACGACGCCGCAATGCGCGACGACGGCCCCATCGACGACGGGTTCGATCCGATCGACGCCCTCGAAGACGAGATGGACCGCCGCCTCGACCGCAAGAGCACGCGCGGGTCGCCCGAGACGCTCGACGAACTCGTGCGGGAACTCCGCGAGGCCGAACGCGGGACGTGGTGGAAGGAGTCGCGCCAGTACGACACCAGCGCGTCGCCCCGGGGCTTCTCACGCGGGACGCAGACGCTGGAGTACCACGACGCCGACAGCCTTCGCCGGGAGGGCGAACCGGGTGAGGAAGACGTGACGGGCACGACCCACGAGGAGGATATCGAGGCTGTCATCGACGACGTCCGCGGCCGCCTCCGCCCGCAGTACGACCGCGGCCGGGCGGAAGTGCTGTTCCGTGAGGTGTCGGACGTGGGCACGACCGCCGTGATGACGTACCTCGCCTTGCTCTTCCTCGCGCACCGCGGCGAGGTGACGCTCGAACAGGACGACCTGTTCGGCGACCTGTGGGTGCGCGACGTGTCGATGGCCGCCGCGGGCGACGAGGCGACGGCGGACTAAACCGACACGGCTCTTCTCGAGTAGCCGAGCGAGGATGCGACGGGACGGGTCCGTTCGCTGCGGCCTGTAATCGGGGGCGACCGTTAACTCCACTCCACGAGTTATATAACCGACACGAACGAGTGTCTGCAGCGGTGTCGAGCGGTGCTCGCTCGTCCCCGAGTCAACGCCTGCGTGCGCACCTCCGTGTCGTGATGGTGGATGACTGTGTCCAGATCCGTTCGACGAGCCACCGACTGCAGTAGTCCGACTTCCGGTGCGGCAGGGAACTGGTGCCTGTCTGCTTCGGGGAGGACGGCCGACCGACAGCGCGAGGAGAGTACCGTGAGGTGCGTCTGATGGTAGCCGGCGTGTCAGAGATGTTCGAGTCGCTCATCGGTCTCCTCCTCACGATTCAGGGGGTCGCCGCGACAGTGGGACTCATCGCCCTGATGGCACAGTTCGGGATCCAACTGACACCTGGCGACGTCCTCCGGACGACTCGTGAGTACAATCTCGTCTTGCGATGGGTCCTCGCGAACTTGCTATTCGTCCCACTCGCCGCAGCGCTGTTTGGAATCGTGTTCCAGCTTCCACAGCCGCTCGCAATCACGCTCGTGCTGGTCGCCGTCGCCCCCGGCGCTCCGTTCATCCCGCTGCTGGTAGGGATGGCCGGGCAGGACTCTCACGAAGCGGTTCGACTGACGGCGGCGCTGACTTTCGTGGCCGTGGCCACCGTCCCGCTGTTCGTCGCCGTACTGTTGTTCATCCTCGGCGTCGAGTCCGACTTCTCCCCGCGGCGACTTCTGGTCCCACTGAGTGTCGTACTCCTCGCACCGATGATCGCGGGCATCGCCGTTCGAACACGGCGCCCTGCACTTGCCGACCGTCTCGCCCGCCCGATAGCGGCTCTCGCCAATCTCGCGCTGGCTATAGCCCTCAGCATCATCGCGCTCCTCGGCTTGCCCCGAATCGTCGAGGTGTTCGCGGTCCTCTTCGGGACGGGAGCGATCCTCCTCCTGACGTTGTTCGTGTTCGTGTCCATCGGCATCGGGTGGCTCTTGGGAGGGCCGACCCCGCAGAGTCGGCGTGTGCTTGCCCTCGGAACTGCCGGACGGAACGTCAACATCGCCCTGTTCGTCGCCACCGGAGCGTTTCCGGCGTCGGGCGTAGATGGTGGAATCATCGCGTTCACCGTGTTGATGTTCGTCGTCTCGATACTCGTGGCTCGGTACTGGCGACGAACTCCACCGTCCGACGGCGCCGAGACTCACAGCTAGTAACGTTCGGAACGTCGCGCTTACTCGTCGAGGTACTGGTCCACGAAGATGCCGACGCGCTCACGCGTCTCCTCGGGAACGGCTTCCGCGGGCGTGTTGATGGTGCCCTCCAGCGACCCGTGCGCCTCGCAGTCCAGTTCTTCGGGGAACGTGCGGATGGCTTCCTCGACGGTCTCTTTGATCGCCTCCTCGTTGGCGGCGGCGTTCTCCAACACTTCCTCCAGGGTCACCTCGGCGTCCTGCTTCCACACGTCGTAGTCGGTGACGCCGGCGACCGTCGCATACGCCATCTCCGCCTCGCGAGCGAGTTTCGCCTCAGGGATGGCGGTCATCCCGACGAGGTCCCACCCCTGCGACTTGTAGAACTCCGACTCCGCCTTCGTGGAGTACTGCGGGCCCTCGATGCAGACGTACGTCCCCTCGTCGACGACGTCCGACTCCGAGTCGATGCTGTCGAGTGCACGCTCGGCGGCGTCGGCGAGGTGGTCGGCCAGTTTCGGGGAGTACGGCCGCGTAAACGGCTGGTGAACGACGATGCCGTCACCGAAGAACGAGAGATCGCGGTTCTTGGTCCGGTCGTAAATCTGGTCGGGAATGACGAGCGTCTGTGGCGGCAGTTCCTCCTTCAGCGACCCGACAGCGTTGCTGGCGATGATGTACTCGACGCCCGACTGCTTCAGCGCGTGGATGTTCGCCTTGTACGGGAGGTCCGTCGGCGAGCGCTGGTGGTCGGGACCGTGGCGCGGCAGGAACACGACCTCGCGACCGGTGTCGCCGAACTCACCGATCTCCAAGGGAGCAGACGGTTCGCCGAACGGTGTCGTTACCTCCTCGGTACGGGTGTCGCGGAGCGGGAGCGCCTCGTAGATTCCGCTGCCGCCGATGAAGCCGATTGTCATACGTTGGCCGTGTTCGGTGGGTCCGGGCTAAAGGACACGGATCGAAGTGAGAGAAGGAGGTCTGCGCGACGGATCAGGCCGTCGCGGTCGCGTCGTCCGAGCGCTCGGCCGCCAGCGACTCCGCACGGGCTTTCAGCGCCTCGTTGACGGCGGCGAAGTTGGCGTGCCAGTCGTCGCCGTAGCGCCGGAACAGCAGTCCAGCGAGGAGGCCGGTGAATCGCTCGTCCTGCGTCAGTCGTGCGGTGTCGTCGTCGACCGCTTCGACGCGGAAGCGGTGTTCGCCGTCGAACAGGCCGCGCACCCACAGGTGACCGATCCAGCGGAGTTGCGAGCCGTCGGCCTGTTTCACCGTCGGGCGGAACGTCGGCGCCGACCCCGCGGCGGGGCCCGGAGCGACGGCGAGTCGCTCACCCGCCGCGGCGACGCCGTCGATGCGCGTGTACTCGTTCCACTCGGGGTAGGCGTCGAAGTCGGTGAGCACCTCGTACACCAGGGCAGCGGGGGCCGCGATGTCGGTCGTGACGGAGATGTTGGTCATACCGCACAGTACGCGCGCTGAGGAGAAATACCAGTACGTCAACTACCACGCGAGTCCGACGGCCGGATGGAGAGACAGAACAGACAGATATACAACACTTATTGGGGGGGACATCCAGCCCTTCCCTATGGACATCGTGTCAACGGTGGCCGGACTTGTCGCTGGCGTCGGCGTCGTCGCCGCGACGACGGTGCTCGTCGGTCTCGTGGCGACCCTCGTCGTTCCGGGGTTCAGAGTGTGGCCGCCGGGCGACGACGACGGACTTCGACGGGCGTACCTCGTCTGCTCGCGGACGTTTTTCGTCTGTTTTCTCGTGGCCGGCGGCGTCGGGTTCGGGGGCGTATCAGTTCCCGCAGCCGTGCGCGTCGCCGGCGGCGTTCTCGCGGCAGTGGCGTTCGTTACGCTCACCCGGGCTGACCTCGGTGAGGAGAACACGCGAGGGCGTGCGGAGGGGTTGGTCACCGGCGGGACGTATCACTACAGCCGGAACCCGCAGGTCGTCGGGTTCGTCGGCTTATTCGTCGGCTACGCGCTCGCGACGGCCGCGCCTACGGCGGGTGTGCTCGCCGTCCTCGGCGTCGCGTGGATGCTGCTCAGCGTGTTCGTCGAGGAACCGTGGCTCCGCGAGCAGTACGGAGACGCCTACGAGGCGTATCGTCGGTCTGTTCCCCGGTTCGTCGGGATCCGGACAGTCCGTCGGTGGCTCGGGACCGACTGAAAGTTCCCGCCTCCGATCCACACGCCTTTGTACGACCACGTGAGAGCCACGTCGGGACAATGCTACTCGCCGGAACCGTCGTCGCCGACCCCGACACCGTCATCGAGGACGGTGCGGTGGTCGTCGAGGACGACACTATCACTGCTGTCGGCGACGAGTCGATGCTTGTCGACCGCTACCCCGACCACGAGCGCCGCGAGTTCGGCATCGTCGCGCCCGGAACCGTGGGCGCGCACGTCCACTCCGTCCAGTCGCTCGGGCGCGGTATCGCGGACGACGTGTCGCTGCTCGACTGGTTGCACGACCACGTCCTCCCAATGGAGGGCGGCCTCGGCGCCGAGGGGATGCGCCTCGCGGCGGAACTCGGCTATCTGGAGTGTCTCGAGTCCGGCGTGACGACCGTCATCGACCACCTCTCGGTCCACCACGCTGGGGAGGCGCTGGAGGCGGCCATCGACTCGGGTATCCGCGCCCGCGCCGGGAAGGTGCTGATGGACACGAACGCTCCCGACGGCCTCCGGCAGGACACGGGGCGGGCGCTCGCGGAGTCCGAGGGCCACATCTGGAAGTACCACGGCGCGGCCGACGGCCGGATTCGCTACGCCGTCACGCCACGCTTCGCCGTCACCTGTACCGACGAGTGCCTGCGCGGGTGTCGCGAACTCGCCGACGCCTACGACGGCGTCCGTATCCACACCCACGCCTCGGAGAACACCGACGAGATCGAACTCGTCGAGGAGCGGACCGGCCAGCGAAACGTCGAATACCTCCACGAGGTCGGCCTCACCGGCGAGGACGTGATCCTCGCACACTGCGTCCACACCGACGAGGCTGAACGCGACATCATCGCGCAGACGGGCACACACGTCACCCACTGCCCGAGTTCCAATATGAAACTCGCGTCAGGGATCGCGCCCGTCGAGGACTACCTCGACCGCGGCATCAACGTCGCCCTCGGCAACGACGGCCCGCCGTGTAACAACACGCTCGATCCGTTCACCGAACTCAAGCAGGCGAGCCTTCTCGCGAAGGTCGACGGGTTCGACCCCACCGCCGTCGACGCCGCGACCGCGCTTCGGATGGCGACGCTCAACGGCGCACGCGCGGCCGGATTCGAGCGAGTAGGGGCGATCCGAGAGGGGTGGACTGCGGACGTCCTCGGCATCGACACGGACCTCACCCGGGCGACGCCGGTCCACGACCCCATCAGTCATCTCGTGTTCGCCGCTCACGGTGACGACGTTCGGTTCACGATGGTCGACGGCGACGTGGTGTACGACGAGGCCGCCGGCGGCCACCAGACGCTCGACGCCGAGCGGATTCGCGCGGAGGCGAACGCTTTCGACGTGCCGACGGCCGCGACGTCCGAGGAGTAAGCGCCGTCGTCACGGCGGTCGCTCAGCGTGGCAGTCGACGCCGGCGAACCTAGTCGACTGACGTACACGATCCGACAGGTCGCACGCGAAGTGCCCGCCGAGAGCGTGGTGAGTGGTATCACGGGTGAGAAGCGTTCAAGACCCACCTTCGCTTCGTAGGAGTATGACCGATTCTCCTTCGGCAGCGAACGGCTCGGATCTCGTCGAGGGGGACCTCCTCCGGCCGATGTTGCGGGTCGCGTGGCCGCTCGTGCTCATCCAACTCCTCCAGGTGGCGTACAACGTCGCCGACACCTTCTGGTTGGGTCGGCTCTCCGCGGACGCGGTCGGGGCGCTCTCGCTGGCGTTCCCCATCGTCTTCCTGTTCATCAGCGTCGGCGGCGGCTTCACCGCCGCGGGTGCGATCCTCGTCGCCCAGCACACCGGCGCGAGCGCTGCGAGCGGCGGAAGCGACCGCGAGGCCGGGAAGGTCGCCGGGACCGTGCTCGGGTTCGTGATGCTCGTCGCGATGGTGCTCGGAGCCCTCGGCTACGTCGCCGTCGGCCCGGCGCTGTCACTCATCCCCGCCGACGCGCAGACGGCGACCGATATTGTCCCGCTGGCGGCGGCGTATATGCGGGTGTTCTTCCTCGCGACGCCGTTCCTGTTCGGCTTCTTCGTGTTCGTCTCGCTGATGCGTGGCTACGGCGACACCCGCGCTCCGCTTCGCGTGATGGTGATCTCCGTCGCGATCAACGTCGTCTTCGACCCGTTCCTCATCTTCGGGTGGGGGCCGTTCCCCGCGCTGGGGATCGAGGGCGCGGCGTGGGCGACGCTCATCTCGCGGGCGGTCGCTACGGTCGTCGGCTGGTACGTCCTGTTCGGCACGCCCGCCGGACCGGCGGTCAAGATCAGCGATCTGGTTCCCCAACCGCGAATCGTCAAGAAGGTCGTCCGCCTCGGCGTCCCGTCGGCGCTGGAGCAGTCGGGCGTCTCGCTGGCGTTCGTCGTCCTGACGGCGCTCGTGGCGACGTTCCCGCCGGCGGTCGTCGCGGCGTACGGCCTCGGCAACCGCCTCATATCGCTGGTGTTCCTCCCCGCGATGGGGCTGGCACAGGCTGTCAACACCGTCGTCGGGCAGAACCTCGGCGCGGAGAAACCCGACCGCGCGTGGCGGGCCGTTCGGGCGGCACTTGGCGTCGTGACGGCGGTGATGATCCCGCTGACGCTGCTGACGGCGGCGTTTCCCGCACCCATCGTGCAGGTGTTCCTGCCGCCGGGGTCGCCGGACGCCGCCGCGACCATCGAGTACGCGGCGACGTACCTCCGGGTCGCGTCGGTGATGTTCGTGTTCCTCGGCGTGTTCGAGATATCGCGCGGTGCGTTCCGCGGGGCCGGCCGGACGACCACGGCGCTGGCGCTGTCGCTCGTGGCGGTGTGGCTGGTTCGCGTCCCCGTCACCTACGCCGCGGTGTTCGTGTACGACTTCGGCACGACGGGCATCTGGTGGGCGGTCGTCGCCGGCGACGTGGTCGGTGCTATCGTCGGCCTCGCGTGGCTGCTTCGCGGCACGTGGATGCGGTCGGTGGTCGATCCCCCCGCAGGCGTCCCGGCGGACGACTGACGGCAGGCACGTTCAACGGCCCGCAAGCCGGCGTCTGCGCTCACACCAGCACACCGCTCTCTAACAACGCGATCAGTCCCGTGAGCATCGGAATCGACATCAGCGTCGTCACGAGGATGACCGTGCTGACGTACTCGGGGACGGAGACACCGCCGATGTCGAGGTCGTCGGCGAACTCGCCGACGAGGATGACCGGCGTGACGGCGGCCGGCATCGCGGATTCGAGGACGAACACCCGCGCGACGGTGGCGTCCTGAAAGCCGACGACGACCGCGATGGCGATGGCGACCGCGGGCGCGACGACCATCTTGAGGATGGAGGGCGTCGCCGCCTGCGACAGCGCCGCGCCGTAGTCGGTTCTGGACAACTGGATACCGAGGATGAGCAGCATCACCGGGATAGAGGAGTCGCCGACGAGTTGCAGCGTCTGCATCGCCGTCGCGTCCGCCGCGGGGACGAGTCCGAGCGCCCGCGCACCGAGTGCGACTGGCACCGCCCACACGAGCGGAATCTTCAGAACACGACGGATTCCCTGCAGGCCGCCGCCACCGCCCGCACGGGAGGCGACGTAGACGCCGACGGTGTAGATGAGGGCGGCCTGAATCGCGAGATACAGCACCGCGGCCGCGCGACCGCCGCCGGGAAACGCGAAGTCGGAGAGCGGGATGCCGTAGTTGCCGCAGTTGGGGAACGTCGCCGCGAGGACGAGTGCCGAGAGGCGAGGCTCGGACTCACCGAGCAGTCGCCCGACGCCCTCGGCGACGACCACCATCCCGACGATGTACGCCGTCACTGCGACCGCCATCTTGGCGATGGTCTCACCGGAGAAGGAGGCGGTCGCGAGGCTGTGGAGGACGAGGGCGGGCGCGAGCACGTAGACGACGACGGTGTTCAGCGGGCCGGGGTCGATGTCCCCGGTTCGGCCCAGCACGAAGCCGACGGCCGCGACGGCGATGATCGGGAGGACGGCCCCGGCGAAGATGTCCAGCAGCGCCACGCGCGGGGCCTACTCGTCGCCGTTGTCGAGGAGGCGATAGCCGTCGGCCGTCTCGCGGACGACGTCGCGCCGAACCATCTCCTCGAGGACCTCGTCGACGCGACCCGGCTGTGCGATCTCCATCTCGATGCGGTCGATGCCGTGGAACTCCGCGAGGTAGTGGCGGACGTCCTCGACGGTGAAGGCGGTCTGGTCCGCCTGCTCCATCGCACCCGAGGTGAGGTCGATCATGTCCTCGATGAAGTTCCACGGGTACACCATCCACGTCCAGTCTTCAAGTTGCTCGCCGACGAAGTCGGGTTCGAACTCGGAGGTCTGCAGGAGTTGGAGGGTCGCGGTGCGTACCTCGCCGCAGTCGCGGTCGGCGACGTACTCGTGGGCGCGTTTGATCGACCCGCCGGTGTCGGCGATGTCGTCGATGATGAGGACGTCTTTCCCCGAGACGCTTCCCTCGGGCATCGGGTAGCGGACGGTCGGTTCGCCCGTCTTCTCGGCGGTGCCGACGTAGTGTTCCATCTTCAAGCTGGTGAGGTCGTTCAACCCGAGGAAGTCACAGATACAGCGCCCGGCGAACCAGCCGCCGCGGGCGAGGGCGACGACGACGTCGGGTTCGAAGTTCGCGGCCTTCACCTGGTCGGAGACGTCCCGGCAGAGGCCGTAGATGTACTCCCAGTTCGAGACGGTACAGTCGAAGTCGTCCGGGAGGTCGCTCATTACCGGCTTGTCGTGGCGGTGTTCGTATAAGGGTTTACAGGCGCGACCGCCGTCGTCGCCGCTCGTTTCGTCGGACTATCACGTTACGCGGGATCGAGCCCGGAAATCGACGGGCGGGACCGCCGGATCACAAAATCGGCCAACAGGGAAACGCATTTACTGCCGTCGCCTCACGAATGACGTAATGAGCGTGACGCCGACCTCGACGCGCGAGCGATCCGTCGAGTGCCGCGTCCGCCACGAGTTCTGCGGCCGTTCCAGTTCCAAACGCAAACGTGTGTGAGTATCGTCCCCGGCCAGGCGTAGCGGCCGGTCGGGGGTGAGTTCCGGGCCACACGCGACGATACGGACAACCACTACCACCCAATCACACCACACACGATTATGATCCAACACGACACGTTCGCCGGCGTCTACCCGGCGATGACGACACCGTTCACCGACGGCACCGACGAAGTCGACCACGAACAACTCGCCGCCGACGCGAGACGCCTCGAAGATGCGGGCGTCGACGGCCTCGTCCCGGTCGGGTCGACCGGCGAGGCGGCGACGCTCACGCACGACGAACACGCCGAAGTCGTCGAGACCGTCGTCGATGCCGTCGACGTGCCCGTTATCGCGGGCACCGGGTCGAACTCGACGCGGGAGGCGCTGGAACTCTCCGAACGCGCGGCCGACGCCGGCGCGGATGCACTGCTGCTCATCTCGCCGTACTACAACAAGCCCGAACCGGCGGGCCAGTACGACCACTACGCGACCATCGCGGACGCGGTCGACCTCCCACAGATCGTGTACAACGTCCCGAGTAGAACGGGGTCGAACCTCGACTTGGACACCGTGGTCGACCTCGCGAGCCACGAGAACGTCCAGGGGTACAAGGCCGCCTCGGGCGACGCGGGCCGCATCTCCGAGATCATCGAACGCACGCGCGAGGAGACGTTCGACGTGCTCTCGGGCGACGACGGGATGACCCTCCCGATGCTGTCGGTGGGCGCGACGGGTACCATCTCCGTCGTCGCCAACGTCGAACCCGTGCGCACGGGCGAGTTGGTCCACGCCGCCCTCGACGACGACTTCGAGCGAGCACGGTCGATCCACCACGAACTGGGCCCGCTGATGCGGGCACTGTTCCGCGAGACGAACCCCATCCCAGTGAAGGAGGCGATGGCGATTCGCGGGTACGGTCCCGCAGAGATGCGTCCGCCACTGACCCGCGGGAGCGACGAGACTCTGCGCGTGTTGACCGAACTGCTCGCGGAGTTGGAAGCTGATTCGGCGGAGACGCGAGGTGACTGACGTGGGCGTACGCGTCGCCGTCACCGGCGCGGGCGGGCGGATGGGCCGCGAAGTGATCGAGGCGGCCGCCGACCGCGACGACGTGACCGTCACGCTCGCGGTGAACCGTTCGCCCGTCGACGCGGTCGCGGGCGTCGACGTGGCCGACGCGGCGAAGCTCCCCGAACTGCTCGCGGAATCTGACCCCGACGTCCTCGTCGACTTCACCGGCCCCGACTCCAGCGTAGAGTACGTCGCCGCCGCCGCAGAGGCGGGCGTCGCCTGCGTCGTCGGGACGACCGGCTTCACCGAGGCGCAGGAGACAGCACTCGCCGACGCCGCAGCATCCGTGCCGGTGCTTCGCGCCTCCAACTTCTCCCGGGGGATCGCCGCGCTTCGCCGCGCGGTTAGTGCGGCCGCGGCCGCGCTCCCCGGTTACGACGTCGAGGTGACGGAGACCCACCACAACGGCAAGGTCGATGCTCCGAGTGGAACTGCACTGACCCTCCTCGACGACGTGGAGGAGGCGCGTCCGGACCTGTCCGACCACGTCCACGGCCGCGAGGGCGACGCCCCACGCACCGAGGGAGAGATCGGCGTTCACGCGCGGCGTGCAGGGGACATCGCGGGGGAACACGAGGTACTGCTCGCGGGCGACGAGAACGTCCTCGAACTGACTCATCGTGCCGGTTCTCGGCGCGTGTTCGCCGCCGGCGCACTCGACGCCGCGGCGTGGCTGGCCGGCCGCAACGCCGGCACCTACGACTTCACGGAGGTACTCGAATGACGCTCGAATCCGACATCGACGACCTGTGGCACCGCTACGACGACGGACTCACCGCGGCCGACGCCGACGACGGCGTCCGCCGAACCCTTGACGAGTTCCTCGACGCACTGGAGGCCGGCGAGGTTCGCGCCGCCCGCAAGACCGGCGACGGCGTCGGTTCGTGGGTGGCGAACGAGTGGGTCAAGCGGGGCGTCCTCCTCAACTTCGGCCTGCGCGAGACCGAGCGCCGCGAGTACGGTGGCGTCGGCTACTACGACGTGCTTCCGCTCCGAGAGACTGGCGACCTCGAAGCCCGCGGCGCCCGAAACACACCCGACGGAACCGTTCTCCGACGAGGGGCACACCTCGGCGACGACACCATCATGATGAGTCCCTCGTTCGTCAACATCGGCGCGTACGTCGGCGCGGGGACGCTCGTCGACTCGTGTGACACGGTCGGGTCGTGTGCCCAACTCGGCGAGAACGTGAAACTCGGCGCGAACACGCTGATCGGCGGCGTCCTCGAACCCGTCGAAGACGCCCCGGTCATCGTCGAGGACGGCGTCTCGCTCGGTGCTGGCTGTCGCGTCACCTCTGGCTTCCGCGTCGGAGAGAACTCCATCGTCGGAGAGAACACGCTGCTCACGCCGCGCATCCCGGTGTACGACTTGGTCGAGGAGGAGGTCGTCTACGGCCACCTCCCCGAGAATCGCCGGGCATTCACCCGGTTCGTCGAATCGAGCGTGAGCGACCACGACCTGTTCGACGGCGGCGCGTACAAGCCCGCTGTCGTGGCAACCGACGTGGAGACGGAGACGCTCGAAGCGACACAGCGAGAGGACGCCCTCCGCGAATGAGCGCCGAGCAGTCCGACGACGCCGCTTCGTCCGCCGCCGACGGCGGCCCGGCCGTCCGCCGCCTCGTCGACTGGGACGCAGACCGCCTGCGCGAACTCGCAGCCGACCACGGGACGCCGCTGTACGTGACTGACCTCGACCGCGTGCGAGAGAACTGCGCGCGGATCAGTGCCGCGTTCCCCGACGCCGACCGCCGCTACGCGGTGAAGGCACACACCGGCCGAGCGGTTCTGGAGACCGTTCGCGATGCGGGTCTGGACGCCGAGTGCGCGTCGGCCGGTGAGGTTCGTCGCGCCCTCGACGCCGGCTTCGACGGGTCGCGCCTCCACTACACCGCGGTCAATCCGCCAGCACCCGACCTCAACGCGGTCGTCGAGTGGTGGGAGGAAAACCCCGAGATGACCATCACCGTCGGCGCACGCGACACGCTCGACCGCCTCGCTGACCGCGGCTTCGACGGGCGCGTTTGCGTTCGCGTCAACCCCGGCGTTGGCGCGGGCCACCACGAGAAGGTCCGCACGGGCGCGGCCCCGAAGTTCGGCGTGCCGTACGACCGCGCGGCCGAGGTCGTCGCCGACGCCCGCGACCGCTTCGAGGTCGTCGGCGTCCACGCGCACGCCGGGTCGGGAATCCACGGCGAGGAGGACCTCGACGCCCACGCAGACCTCGTCGCCCGGATGGGCGAGTTGGCACGCGGCGTGGGAGAGTTGGAGTACGTCGACGTCGGCGGCGGCTTCGGCGTCCCGTACCGCGAGGACGACGAGCCCCTCGATTTGGACAGCGTCGCCGATGCGACACGTGGCGCACTCGGCGACGTGGACGCCCGCCTCGCGGTCGAACCCGGTCGCTACGTCGTCGCCGACGCGGGCGTCCTCCTGAGCGAAGTGAACACCGTGAAGCCGACGCCCGAGACGACGGTCGCCGGCGTCGACGCGGGGATGACTGACCTGCTTCGCCCGGCGATGTACGACGCATACCACGCGATTCGGAACCTCGACGTCGGTGGTGGACCGCCGGACGGGAGTCGTGAAACTGGCCCCGTCACCGTCGCTGGCCCCATCTGCGAGACGGGCGACACCTTCTGTGACGGACGTCACCTGCCGGTTCCCGAGCGTGGCGACCTCCTCGCCGTCGGGAACGCCGGTGCGTACGGCTACGAGATGGCGATGACGTACAACTCGCGCCCGCGACCCGCGGAGGTGAGCGTCGACGGCGACGTCCTCCGCGCCAGGGAGACGATTCGCGACGTGACGCGGCCTGAACGAGGTGGCGAGCGATGAGCGAGTCCGTCGACGCCGATACCGAAGTCGCCGAGACTCGCACGGTTCCCGCGGTCAAGTACCACGGCACGGGCAACGACTTCCTCGTGGTCGACGCCGACGAGGACGTGCCCGACCGAGGTGCGTTCGCGGTCCACCACTGCGACCGCGAGACTGGCGTCGCTGGGGCGGAGCGAACCGGCGCAGACGGCGTCCTGTTTATGAACATCACCGACGACGGCGACGCCGACGCTGAGGGTGTCGCCCGAGCGACGATGACGCTCGTCCAACCTGACGCCTCCATCGCAGAGATGTGCGGCAACGGTGCGCGGTGTGCCGCCGCGTGGGTCCACGAGCGAACCGACGCGACGGTCGTCGACCTCGACACGCCCGCAGGCGTCCGTCGAGCGGAGATACTCGACGCGGCCGGTGAAGGCGACGGGGGAGACCACAGCGACGCAGTTCGCGTCACCGTGGAGATGGGTCGGCCGTCGTTCGACCCGGTCGACGTGCCGTTGGCCGCCGACCGGGACAGTCCGCTGGTCGAGGAGTCGGTGGAAGGACTCACCGTCACCGCCGTCGACACCGGCGTTCCCCACGCGGTCGCGTTCGTCGACGACGTGGACGCCGTCGACCTCGACGCGGCCGCACCGCCGGTTCGCCACGCCGCCGCCTTCCCCGAAGGAGCGAACGTCACTCTCGCGACGCAGACGGGACCCGACACGTTCGACCAGCGGACGTTCGAGCGTGGCGTCGAGGGCGAGACGCTGGCGTGCGGGACGGGTGCGGTCGCCGTCGGCGCGGTCGCTCGCGAACTCGGTCTCACGACGCACACGGAGTTGGCCGTCTCGCCACCGGGCGGCACGCTCTCGATAACGGTGCCCGACGACGGCCCGGCGACGCTCACCGGGCCAGCAGAGCGCGAGTTCACGATCGACCTCGCGGTCGACGTAGGGTCGAGCGACGAGTCTGGGGAGGCGACGGAGGGCGAAGAATGAGCGACGCGACCGAAGCGTTCGACCCGGTTGCGTTCCTCGAAGCCGCGGTTCCCATCGAGTCACAGGAGTCGTCCGACGAGATGCGTGAGTTCCTCGTCGACACCCTCGCCGACCACGGCACAGAGCCGTGGGTCGACAACGCTGGCAACGTTCGGGCGACGAAGGGTAACCCCGACGCAGGGCCACACGTCGTCTTCAACACGCACATCGACACCGTCCCGCCGCACGTCTCGTTCGAGCGAACGACCGACGATGCTGGTCACGACGTGATCCGCGGTCGCGGGTCGTGTGACGCGAAGGGGCCGCTCGCGGCGTTGCTCGCGGGTTTTCTGGCGGCCGACCCCGTCGACGGCGCGGTGACGCTCGCGGTGACGCCCGACGAGGAGACGCTGTCGACGGGCGCAGATGCGCTGGTTCGCGGCCGCGGCGCCGACCATCCAGACGGCCCAGTCGACCCCGTCGACGGCGACCTGTTCGTCGTCGGCGAACCGACTGACTGCGACGTGTGCGTGGCCGCACGCGGCCGCTTCGAGGGGACGCTCACGCTGTCGGGGTCGGCCGCCCACGCCGCCGAACCCGACTCCGGTGTGAACGCCGTCGCCGCGCTACAAGACGCTCTCGGCGTTATCGACTCGTTCGACGACGACGCCGACGCACACCCGATGCTCGGCGGACCGACACTCGTTCCGACGGGCGTCACGGGTGGCGAGGCGACGAACCAGGTGCCTGCACAGGCGACGGTGACGCTCGACCGACGCTCGGTCCCCCCGGAGACGGCCGAGGGCTTCCGGTCGTCGCTCGAACGGGCCGTCCGAGACGCCGTCGACGACGCCGTCGGCGTCGAGTTCGCATTGACCGAGCGCCCGACGCCGTTTCTGGAGGCGTTCGACACCGACCCCGACCACGACCTCGTGACCGCGGTGTCCGACGCCGCTCGCTCCGTCGGCGGTGACGCCGACGGCGAGGTGCGGCCGTTCGGCGCGGCGACAGAGGCGTCGTACTTCTCACCGGCACCGACGGTCGTGTTCGGTCCGGGCCACCTCGCAGACGACGTTGGGGCGGTCGCCCACAGCACGCGCGAGTACGTCCGCGTCGACCGCGTCCGCGACGCCGCCGACACGATGCGTCGGGCCGTCGAGACGCTGGTTGGCTGACTGGACGCGACGATTCCGGCTGACTGTCGTGACCGCCGCGGCTTTGCCCGCTGACGATGTAGGGGGGGCTATGTGTACCCTGACGGTCGCCTGGCAGGTCTTCGATGACACCCCGATAGCGGTGGCAGCGAACCGAGACGAGGCGCTCGACCGGCCGTCGGAACCACCCGCAGAGCGTGCGGGCGGGTTCATCGCCCCGCGAGACGCCGAGGCGGGCGGGACGTGGATGGGCGTGACACGAGATGGCCTGTTCGTCGGCATCACGAACCGGTGGGTCGACGGCCTCGCGGGCGAACGCTCGCGCGGCCTCTTGGTCGACGACTGCCTGCGCGAGGCGTCTGCCACCGAGGCCGCACACCTCGTCGAGGAGTCGTGCCGCGAGTACGAGTACGACGGCTTCAACCTCCTCGTCGCCGATGCGGACGACGCGATTCTCTTGGAGTGGGACGGCTACCTCACCGTCACCGATTTCGCACCGGGCATCCACGTCATCGGCAACGTCGGCTACGACGACCGATACTTCGAGCCACCGGAACGACCCGAGGTTGGTCCCCAAGAGGCGGCGAACGCGACGAAGTTGCGGACTGCGCTCCACCCCGAACGCGGCGAGCGTGCTGATGCGTGGCTCGACCGGGCGGGCGCGGCGATGGGCGACCACGAGTTCGGCGTCTGCGTCCACGCGAACGGGTACGGGACCGTCTCCTCGTCGCTCGTCCGCGTGGGCGACGAGGGTATCCGCTACGACCACGCCGAGGGGCCGCCGTGTGAGACGTCCTTCGAGTCGGTGGTCGAGAACTGGTGAGCGGACGCAGGCGGCCCACACGGCTCCGGTCGGCGTCGACGCAAGCGGCGTGAAAGGGAAAGGGTAAACGGGGGTCGTGTCGTTGGAACGGGTATGAGCGCCTCCGACGCCGAAGCCGAACTCGCCGAAGCCGAGTTGGCCGGTCTCGAACTCGTCCGCGAGACCGGTGGGATCCATCAGTCCGACTTCTGGAAGGAACTGGACGTCTCCTCGCGCAAGGGGAGTCGGATCGCCGAGAAACTGGAGGATCTGGGCCTCATCCAGCGTGAGGACGCCGTGTATCAGGGACACAATACGTACTTCCTCGCCCCAACCGCGAAGGACCTCGACTTCGCGCTGCTGATGGCCGGCGATATGCTGTCGCCGTTCATCGGCGAGGAGGAGATCGACCCCAACTCCGACGCGTTCACGCAGTGGCTGATGAACCTCGCGTACGAAGAGTACTGACGCGGCATCGTCCGTCGAGTCTCGACCGACGCTGACTGCAGATCACAGTTTTCCGTTCCCACAGCACAAAGCGACGCGTCGAGCCGACGAACGCGTGAGTCGGTGTTTCGCCGGTACCCTGCCCGTCAGTCGTCGTGCAGTTCGTCGACAAGGTCGCCGCCGTAGCCGACGTACCCCGCCGGCGTCAGCGCACGCAGTTCCTCGCGGACCGACTCGTCGACCGCGAGGTCGTCGAACAGGTCGCGGAAGTCCTCGATGGTGACGCGTTTTCCGCGGGTCAACTCCTTCACTCGCTCGTAGGCGGCGGTGTCGCCCTCCCGCCGGAGGATGGTCTGGACGGCCTCGCCGATGATTTCGGGAGTGGCATCGAGTTCCTCGCGCATCACCTGTTCATTGGGGACGACCTTCGAGAGACCGGCGGCGGTCTTCGAGTAACCGATGAGACAGTGTGCGAGTGCCGCGCCGACGTTCCGTTTCACCGTCGAGTCCGAGAGGTCACGCTGGAGGCGTGAGGTGGTGACGTAGTCGGCGAGGAACGTGAGGTCGGAGTTTGCCTTCGAGAGGTTGCCCTCGCTGTTCTCGAAGTCGATGGGGTTCACTTTGTGCGGCATCGTCGACGACCCCGTCTCGCCGTCGGTCGCCTCCTGCCCGAGGTAGCGGTCGGAGACGTACAGCCACACGTCGCGGTCGAGGTCGATGAGAATGTTGTTCACGCCGCGGACGGCGTCGAACAGCGCCGCCAGGTCGTCACAGGGGTTCACCTGCGTCGCCAGCGGCGTGTGATCGAGACCGAGCGAGGTCACGAACTCGCGGGAGAACGCCCGCCAGTCGACCTCCGGGTAGGCGGCGCGGTGGGCGGCGTAGGTGCCCGAGGCCCCGGCGAGTTTCCCCGAGAGCGAGTCGGCCGCCGACTCGACGCGCCCGAGCGCTGTCGCGAGACGGGCGGCGTAGACTGCCAGTTCCTTCCCCCACGTCGTCGGCGTCGCCGGTTGGCCGTGCGTGCGCGCCAGCATCGGCACGTCGCGGTACTCGCGGGCCTCCGCGGTCAGCGTGTCGCGCAGGTCGCGCAGTTCCGGTATCAACACGTCCTCAATGGCTGGCTTCACGAGCAGTCGTTGCGCGAGGTTGTTCACGTCCTCGCTGGTGAGGCCGAAGTGGATCCACTGGTGGAGGCGTTTGGGCGTCTCAGTCCGGATGAAGTACTCCACCGCCTTCACGTCGTGGTTGGTCGCGGAATAGCCCTCGGCGCCCTCGGTTTCGAGGCGCTTGACGAGGCGTGCGTCCGCGGCGGAGAAGTCGTCGACGACGGCGCGGAGGTCGGCACGTTCGGCGTCCGAGAGAGTGACGTCGACGCCCTCGGCGTCGGCCAGCGCCAGCAGGTACTCGACTTCGACTTCGACGCGGGCGCGGATCAGCCCCGCCTCGCTCGCGTACGGGACGAGCGGCGCGGTGCGACCGGCGTAGCGCCCGTCGAGCGGCGAGACGGCGGCGAGGGGGTCCTCGCGGGAGATGTCCATACGCGGCGGTCCTGTCGCCCGCGGCAAAGCGGTTTCGGTCCTCGGAAGCCGAAACCACCACGACTGTGCATACGAACGCGGCTTTCGAGGGTAGGTACGCGCATTTCGATCCGGATTCGTGCATACTAACGACCGACAGACCGCAACGCTCTTTCCGGCGGCGAGGGAGTCGTCGCGTATGAAGATCGCGGGTATGGCGAGCAACCGTGGGCGCAACCTCAGAAACATCGCGGACCGAGCACCCGGCGGGGCCGAAGTGTCGGTCGTCCTCGCGAACGACGCCGACGCGCCGGTCCTCGACGCGATGGCGAAACGCGACGTGCCTACCGAAGTCGTCGAACGCGACGAGGGTGAAGCGCGCGAGGCACACGAAGAGCGGGTCTTGGCAGCGTTCTCGGACTACGACTTCGACATCGTCTGTCTCGACGGCTACATGCGCGTCCTCACGGACACGTTCCTCGATCGCGCGCCGACGACGTTGAACGTCCACCCGTCGCTGCTGCCGTCGTTCGCGGGGAAGAACGTCCACGACCGAGTGCTGGACGCGGGCGTCCGACAGACCGGGTGTACGGTCCACGTCGCCACCGAGGAGGTCGACGGCGGCCCCATCGTCACCCAGGAGACGGTGCCCGTCTACGAGGGCGATGACGCCGACGACCTGAAACAGCGCGTGCTGTACGAGGCGGAGTTTGCGGCGTACCCGCGTGCGGTCAAGTGGTTCGCGGAGGGTCGCGTGACGGTTGACGTCGACGCACACGAAGTTCACGTCGACGGTGACGATGCGGGTGACGGGCAGTTCCCCGCACGCCGGACGACGAGCGAGGACCGCGTTCGCGAACTGCGCTACGGCGAGAACCCACACCAAGACGCCGCGCTGTACGCCGATACCACCTGCGAGGAGGCGAACGTCGTCGCCGCCGACCAGTTGAACGAGGGGGCGAAGAAACTCTCGTACAACAACTACAACGACGCCGACGGTGCGCTGAACCTCGTCAAGGAGTTCGACGACCCCGCGGCGGCCGTCATCAAACACACCAACCCCGCAGGCTGTGCGACCGCCGACACGCTGGCAGAGGCGTACGCCGACGCCCTCTCGACGGACGCGAAGTCCGCCTTCGGTGGTATCGTCGCCCTGAACCGCGAGTGCGACGCCGAGACGGCGGAGCAGATTATCGACTCGTTCAAGGAAGTCGTCGTCGCCCCCGGCTACACCGACGATGCGCTGGACGTCCTCTTCGAGAAGGACAACCTCCGCGTCCTCGACGTGGGCGACGAGGAGACGTTCGGTGAGCGGCCGGAGACCCTCACCGAGAAGCCCATCGTCGGTGGGCGACTCGTGCAGGAACGCGACCTGCAGGCGCCGACCCGCGACGACTTGGAAGTGGTCACCGAGCGTGCACCGACCGAGGATGAACTGGAGACGATGCTGTTCGCGTGGCGCGTGATGAAACACGTGAAGTCGAACGGCATCCTGTTCGCCACGGGCACGGAGACGGTCGGTGTCGGGATGGGACAGGTGAGTCGCGTCGACGCCGTGACGCTGGCGGCGATGAAAGCCGAGAAAGACGCCGAGGGCAAGTCCGCCGAGGGCGCGGTGATGGCCTCGGACGCGTTCTTCCCGTTCCCCGACGGCATCGAGGAGGCCGCCGACGCGGGCATCGAGGCGGTCATTCAGCCCGGTGGCTCGGTCAACGACGACGACGTCATCGAGGCGGCCAACGACCACGACATCGCGATGGTGTTCACTGGCGGGCGCGCGTTCCGGCACGACTGACTGGAAAAGAGGACGCTGAACTCGCGAGCAGGCGGGGGCGTCAGGCCGCTTTCATCAGTTCCCGGACATCGTCGTCGCTCATCTCGACGTGGTGTTGGTGTTCGGCGTGGTCTTTCACCATCGCTACGAGTTCGTCCTCCGACTCCGATCGTACCATAAACGCACAGTCCATCCCCGCGTCCTGACAGCTGATCTGTTTCGCCATTGTGGATCTCACCACAGGGCTATCGGCGCCGAGCGGTCGTTGTTATACAGGGCGGTTGTGCAGGTAAGGCGACCGTACGCCGGGCGCGAGCGGTGAGACGCCCGACGACGGAAGCCGGACCTGTCCGGCACTCACGAAGTCCCGTTAGCCATAAGCACGCGCCGCGAATCCGTGGGAGTATGCGCTACTACGAGGCGACGAACTTCCTCTTCGACCTCCGGCGCTTTCAGGTCAAGCCGGGCACCGAGTCGGTGCGCGACCTGTTGGCCCACCTGGACGACCCTCACAAGGGGATCGACTTCGTCCAAGTCGCGGGGTCGAACGGGAAGGGCAGCGTCGCCCGGATGGTCGAGTCCGTCCTTCGGGAGGACGGCCGCCGGGTCGGCTTGTACACCTCCCCGCACTTCGAGGACATCCGCGAACGGGTCCGTGTCGACGGGCGGACCATCCCGAAGTCGGAGGTGACGGCGTTCGTCGAACGGGTCAAGCCGTGGTTGATCGAACGCGCGGCCGATGGCGAGCCACTCACGTTTTTCGAGGTCGTCACGGCCCTCGCACTGTGGCGGTTCGACCGCGCGGACGTTGACGTGGCGGTGCTTGAGGTCGGGATGGGCGGCGAGTACGACGCCACCTCCGTCGTCGACCCCGTCGCCGCCGCCGTGACGAACGTCTCGCTGGAACACACGGCCGTCCTCGGCGACACGGTCGAGGAGATCGCCCGGACGAAAGCGAAGATCACACCCGAGAGCAGACCGCTCGTGACCGCAACCGACGGCGCGGCACTCGACGTGGTTCGTGAGGTGGCCGGGAGTGTCGTCACTGTCTCCGGGCCGACCGGCGGACTAGAGCCGTCCGAGGCCGACCTCTCTGCGACGTACGAGGGAGCCGTCAGTCCTCAAGAGTCCCGCGTCGCCCTCGTCGGCGACGGCTGGGCCGTCGAGACGCGGATTCCGTTGCTGGGGGCGTATCAGGCGACGAACGCTGGCGTCGCCGCAGCGCTCGTCCGACAACTCGGCGTTACCGACGGCGCGACGCTGGCGCGTGGCCTGCGCAACGCCCACTGGCCGGGGAGATTCGAGGTGATGCAGACCGACCCGCTAGTCGTCCTCGACGGGGCACACAACCCCGCCGCCTGCGAGACGCTCGCGGAGACGCTCGCGGAGTTCGACTGCGGCGACCTCCACCTCGTGTTCGGCGCGATGCACGACAAGGACCACCACGAGATGGCCGCCGCACTTCCCGATCCGACGACCGTCCACACCTGCGCACCAGCCATCGACCGCGCCGAAGACCCGGAGGTGCTCGCGGCGGTGTTCGAGGAGACCACCGACGCAGAGGTCGTCATCGGCGACGCCGTGGCCGACGCTCTCGCGGCCGCACGCGACCGCGCCGGGCCCGACGACTGCGTACTCCTCACCGGATCGCTGTTCTGCGTCGCCGCGGCGCGCACGACGTGGACGCGACAGGTCGTTCCGAAGGACTTCGACGACGTTGGCGACGCGGAAGCGGCGCTGACCGCCGCGAACGTGCCCGCCGGCGAGGTGGAGACGACTGCCGAGGAAGCGGTCCACGAGACGCTGAAGACGCGCGTCTCCGAACGACAAGCCGAGCAACTCCGCCGAGAGGCCGCCCGCGCGGGCGTCGCCTGCGGCGTCAGCGGCGTCGGCGGGGGCGAACTCGCGGAGTGCGTGCTGTCGGGGTCGCGGGCCGAGTTCGAGACGCTGACCGCGGCACTCGCAGAGGCGGGGGAAGGACTGTCGGGCGTCGCTTCCGACTTGCGAGCGTCGTTGGAACTCGACGGGGCGGCGGCATCGACGGCCGCGCGTTCCTCGTACCCGTGGAGCGACGGGACGGCCGTGATGGGCGTGCTCAACGTCACGCCCGACTCGTTCCACGACGGCGGCGAGTTCTTCGACGTCGACGACGCCCGCGAGCAGGCAGAAGCGCTCGTCAAGGCGGGCGTCGACATCCTCGATGTGGGCGGCGAGTCCACGAGGCCGGGTGCCGAGGAGGTGCCCGCAGACGAGGAAATCGATCGGATCGTCCCGGTCATCGAGGCGGTCGCGGAGGTAGATGCGCTGGTCTCGGTCGACACCCGGAAGGCGAAAGTCGCGAAGGCGGCACTCGACGCCGGCGCGGACATCCTGAACGACGTGACCGGCCTCGCCGAACCGGAGATGCGCTTTCTCGCCGCCGAGCGTGACGTGCCAGTCATCGTGATGCACAGCATCGACGCGCCGGTGGTCCCCGACAAGGAGGTGGAGTACGACGACGTGGTCGAAGACGTCGTCGCGGAGTTGGGCGAACGCCTGTTGCTCGCGGAGAAGGCGGGCATCCCACGCGAGAACGTCATCGTCGACCCCGGCATCGGCTTCGGGAAGTCCCCACGCGAGAACTTCGAGTTGCTCGGGCGACTCGGCGAGTTCGACGCCCTCGGCTGTCCGGTTATGTTCGGCCACTCCCACAAGTCGATGTTCGCGCTGACGGGCGAGGAGGCGGGCGACGCGCCGCACGGGACCGTCGCCGCGACTGCGCTCGCGGCCGCGAACGGCGCAGACATCGTTCGCGTCCACGACGCCGCCGAGAACGTCGCGGCGGTGCGGGTGGCGGCGGCCGCGGACGACCCGTACGGCGTCGACGCCGGGGACGACTCGTGAGCGAGGCGAACGGCGATGCGGCAGGACGCGACGCGAGCGACTCGAACCCACCGTACGAGGCCGTCATCGCGTATCCGGACGGTGACTCGACGGTGAGTCGACTCGCGCAGGCGGCGCGTCGCTACGGTTACGGTGGCCTCGTCGTCCGAACGCGGACCGCCGAGTTCGATCCGGACGCGCTTCGCGACCGCTACGGCGTCGACGTCGTCCCGGCGGTCGAAGTCGCCGCCGACGCGCCCGACTCGGCTAGCGGGTCGGTGGGCAACTTCAGACCCGACTACCCTCTCGTCCTCGTGCGTGGCGGGACGAACGCGCTCAACCGCTTCGCCGTCGAACAGGACCGCGTCGACGTCCTCGCTGCGCCGCTGTCGGGCGACGGCGACTTCAACCACGTCCTCGCGAAGGCGGCGAAGACCCACGGCACGCGCGTCGAGTTCGACCTCGGGCCGGCGTTGCGACAGTCGGGCGGCGGGCGCGTGCGGGCGCTGCGAGCGTTGCGGAAACTCCGTGAGATCGTCGACTACTACGACGCGCCGTACGTCGTGAGCGCCCGCCCCACGTCGCACCTCCACCTCCGCGCACCTCGGGAACTGATCGCGCTCGGGTCCGAACTCGGGTTCGACGAGTCGTGGATCGAAGCGGGGCTTGCGGAGTGGGGACGACTCGCCGCCCGCAATCGTGAGCGACTGTCCACCGGGTTCATCAGCCCCGGGGTCCGAGTACAGCGCTGTGAAGAAGACGATCGATGAACACGCGGCCCGGTTCTCCGAGGCGGCCGCGGACTACGACGACGACCAGAACTCCGTGGAGTACGAGGCGTGTGCCGGCCTCGTCATCCAGCGTGCCGCGCCGCACCAGACGGACACGGTCTTGGATTTAGGCACGGGCACCGGCGCTATCGCGCTCGCACTCGCCGAAGACGCCGGCCGCGTCGTCGGCCGCGACGTGAGCGACGGGATGCTCGAACAGGCCGAGCGAAAGGCAGCGGAGCGCGGGATCGAGAACGTCGAGTTCGGCTACGGCGAGTTCCGTGCCCCCGAGTACGACGGCGAGGCACAGATCGTCACGTCGAACTTCGCGCTGCACCACCTCGCAGACGAGGAGAAGCGCGAGGCCATCGAGACGTGGGCCGCCCTCGACGGCGGGACGACGCCGAACCGAAGCGACTCCGTCGGCCCGCGCCGCATCGTCCTCGGCGACGTGATGTTCTTCGACGACCCCGACCCGAGCGAACCGTTCTACAGCCCCGAGGTCGACGACCCCGCGACGGTCGGCACGCTCGTCGAGTACTTCACCGACGCCGGCTACGCCGTGACGAACGTCGACCGCGTCCACGACCAGGTCGGCGTCATCACCGCAGAGCGCGTCGTCGCGAGCGGTCGGGAGACGTAAGGTGAAACACCTCCCGAAACATCTCCGCCCGCGGTGGCGGTATCTCGCGGTCGGCATCGAGTCGTGGCCCGACGCCTCCCTCTCGCGGGGATCGTTCCAGCGAGCGGTGTGGTACGCCGCACAGAACCTGCTGGGCGACCCCGGGAGCGCCGACGCCGACCTCACGGTCGTCCGCTTTCGGTTCGCCAACGGGGAAGGTGAGACGATGATCCGCGCACGCCACGGCGAGGTCGACCGGGCGCGGGCGGCACTCGCCTGCCTCGACACTGTCGACGGACAGCAGGTCGGTGTCCGCGTTCGGGGCGTCTCGGGCACGATCCGGGCCGGTGAGGAAAGCTATTTAGGCGACGCGAGCGGATTTTCCGAGGAGAGCACCGTCGAACTGACACACTCCGAGGTGACGGGCACGGGCTACCGCCGACGCGACGGGGCGGTCGACGTGTCGGTCGACTCGGAGTTCGTCGGCGCGACGGATTTGGACACCTCCACGGCCGGGCCGTCCGACCCGGCGGCGGACTCGGATTCGGACGACAACTGATACACGATGCAGGGACAAGCCCAACAACAGGCGTACGACCGCGGGATCACGATCTTCTCGCCGGACGGACGTCTCTACCAGGTCGAGTACGCGCGCGAGGCGGTCAAACGAGGCACGGCGAGCGTCGGGGTGCGCACCGCAGAGGGCGTCGTCCTCGCGGCCGACAAGCGCTCCCGGTCGAAACTGATGGAGCCAGCGTCGGTCGAGAAACTCCACAAGATCGACGACCACGTCGGCATCGCCAGCGCCGGCCACGTCGCCGACGCTCGCCAACTCATCGACTTCGCCCGCCGGCAGGCGCAGGTGAACCGCCTCCGCTACGGCGAAGAGATGGGCATCGAGACGCTGACGAAGGCCGTCACCGACCACATCCAGCAGTACACGCAGGTCGGTGGCGCACGCCCGTTCGGCGTCGCCCTCATCGTCGGCGGCATCGAGAACGGCGAACCGCGCCTGTTCGAGACGGACCCCTCGGGGACGCCCTACGAGTGGAAGGCGCTGTCCATCGGCGCGAACCGCGCGGACGTGCGCGAACGCCTCGAAGAAGGGTACAGCGAGGACCTCACGCTGGAGGAAGGTATCGACCTCGCACTCGCCGCGCTCGCGGAGTCGGGCGACGACGAAGGACTCGACCCCGAGGGCGTCGGCCTCTCCACCATCGACGCCGACGACGAGCAGTACGTCGATCACGACACCGCCTCCATTGAGGGCTACCTCGACGAGTTCGGCTACCTCGCAGAGCCCGACGCCGAAGGGGACGACGAGACCACCGAGGAGTAACACGGCGCTTCGTTCGCCGACGTTCGGCTTTTTCACTCGCCGCTGCCGACGACGAGTGTGTACGACAGCGACCGCTACAACCGTCGAGAGGGGCCGCCGACGCCCGCGGAGTTCCAGCGTCTGCGTGCGGCCGCGGGAATGAGCGAACGACCGCGCGACGGCGTCGAGCGCGGCCTTCCGAACAGCCTGTACGCAGTTCGGATGGTCGACACCGACGCTGACCCGGACGCAGTCGACGCAGCAGACGCGAGCGTCACCGACGGGGAGGTGGTCGGGATGGCGCGGGTCGTCGGCGACGGCAGGTCGGTGTACCACGTCTGCGATATGGCGGTCCACCCGGACCACCAGCGCCGTGGCCTCGGGACGGCGCTGCTGCGTGCGGTCGACGCGTTCGTCGACGACGACGCTCCTCCGGGCGCGTACGTGAACCTCCTGGCGGACGTCGACGGCTTCTACGAGCGATTCGGCTACGAGGAGACTCGCCCAGCGTCGACGGGGATGTATCGACGAGTCGAGTGACGAGGCGGCGGGCGGCAACAACGAAGGATACAGAGTGCTATTGTCGCCAATTATTTACTCGCGATAGAATAACGCTTTTAGCGGCGCGCGTGGTAGCCGTGTGCATGAAAGCCATCGCTGTTCGTCGCGGGGAGGAGTCTCCCGCCCTGATCGAGAAGCCGACGCCGGAACCGGCAGACGGCGAGGCACTCGTCAGGACGCTTCGGGTCGGTGTCGACGGCACCGACTACGAGGTCATCTCCGGAAACCACGGCGGCTATCCGGAAGGTGAGGACCACATCGTCCTCGGGCACGAGGCCGTCGGCGTCGTCGAGGACCCCAACGGGACGGGCCTGGAGGCGGGCGACGTCGTCGTCCCCACGGTCCGACGCCGACCCAACGGCTCCAACGAGTACTTCGCGCGTGGTGAACCGGACATGGCCCCGGAGGGCTACTACCACGAACGTGGGATCGACGGCGAACACGGCTTTATGGCCGAGTACTTCACCAGTCCGGCCGAACATCTCGTCCACTGCCCGCCGGAACTGGCCGATCTGGGCTTTCTCGTCGAACCCGCGTCGATCACCGAGAAGGCGGTCGAACACGCTCGCGCGAGTCGCTCGGCGTTCGAGTGGTCGCCGGAGTCGCTGTTCGTCCTCGGCAACGGGAGCCTCGGTCTGCTGACGCTCGCGATGCTCGACGAGTCGTTCGACCGCACGTACTGTCTGGGGCGGCGCGACCGACCAGACCCGACGCTGGACATCCTCGACGAGTTGGGCGTGACGTACGTCGACTCCCGGCAGACGCCCGTCGACGAGGTGGCGGAGGCGTACGAGGGAATGGACTTCGTGTTCGAGGCGACCGGCTACGCCAAACACGCCTTCCAGACGATTCACGCACTCGCGCCCAACGGCGTCGGCGCGTTGTTGGGCGTCCCCAACGACTGGACGTTCGAGATGGACGGCGGCGCACTCCACCGCGAGTTCGTCCTCCACAACAAGGCGCTCGTGGGGTCGGTCAACTCCAACGTCCGCCACTTCGAGCGTGCGGTGGAGTCAGTTGCGGCGCTGCCAGAGTGGTTCACCGACGACCTCGTGACGGGAGTGTACGGACTCGACGACTACGAGCAAGCGTTCGTCGACGACGACACCACTATCAAGACGGCGGTGGAATTCGGCACACGATGAAGAACGTCGACGACCTCATCGACGAGGCGGCGGAGTTGGCCCAACGCGGCCTCTCGAAAGGAGAGATCGCAGACGAACTGAACGTCTCCCGGGAGACGGCGTCGTGGCTGGTCGACCGCTCGGGGGCAGAAGCCGCCGAGTCGGCCGACAGCGACGACTCGGCTCCGTCAGGTCCGAAGGACATCCACGTCGACTGGTCGGCCATCGGTCGCGACTCCACTCGCCTGACCCACATCGGGCGAGCGATGGCGGATCTGCTCGCGAAAGAGGGCGAGGAGGTCGACTTGACCGTCGGTATCGAGAAGGCGGGGACGCCGCTTGCGACGACCATCGCACGCGAACTCGACACGGACATGGCGGCGTACGCCCCCGCGAAACACCAGTGGAACGAGGGCGATATCGACGACGTCGGCGGCGGGTTCTCGCGTAACTTCGCGACCATCCGCAACCGCGAGTGTTACGTCGTCGACGACACCGTCACCTCGGGGACGACGCTGAGGGAGACGGTCGAGGCGGTCAAAGCTGAGGGCGGCGACCCCAAGGCCTGTGTCGTCATCGTCGACAAACAGGGACTCGACGACGTCGCGGGCGTCCCCGTCTACTCGCTCATCAACGTCGTCGGCGTCGGGCGCAACTGACCGGGCGGTGCCCTCCACGCCCGCAGACTCGCCTCCTGCCGAGACGGAGTCGACCGAGTCGAGCGACCGCACCGACGGCGCCGCGGCAGCCGTCACGTGGGACTTTTCTACCGACGCCGACCCCGTCTCGGGAGCGCTCGTTCTGTGTGCGGTCGGTCTGCTCGCCGGCATCCTCGTCGGCCCGTTGCTGGCGGTCGTCGCGATCGCGGTCGTGGCCGCCGTCTCCGGTGAGTTGCTGCTGTTGGCGATGCTCCTCGTGGCCGTCGTCGCCGGCCTCGCGTTGAACCGCGCGGAGGTCGCCGCGATGCGAATCGCAGACCACGGTGACCTCGGACACGGCTACGGGCGGCGCGGACTCGCGTTGGCACTCCTCGGTGGTGGGACGGCCCACGTCGTCGTGAACGTCCTCACGGGCGAGGTGTGGCTCAGCGGCGTGTTGTTCGCGGTCGGTATCGGCCTGTTGCTCGTCGCGGGCGTCCTCGTCGGCGAAGGCGAGGTCGACCCCGACGCGGGGGCCATCGAGTACGACGGCGACGACCTCCCACTCGACTCGATCCGATCGATCCATCCGATCGAGTTCGGCGACCGGGTCGTCGTGTTCGTGCGCTATCACGGCGGCGTGCCCACCGCCTCGCGCCTGCCGACGTTCTCTGCCGCGGCGTTCGACGCCGCGAAGCCGTTGTTGCGCGCGGGCGAACGAGCGACAGACGAGGACGCCGAGGATGGACTCCCGCGTGCGGTGCGGGTGACCGCCGCGGCGATGGGTGTCGGGACGCTCGCACTCGCTGGTGTGGTGTACGTCCTCGCGCCGCCGGACGTCCGCCCAGTCGTCGGCGTCCTCGCGGTTACGACGCTCCCCGTCACCGTCGTCCTCTGTTGGTACGCGTACTCCGGGTAATCACGGTCGCGGAAGACGACCCGACGCAACGCCTTTGTCCGGGAGTCGCCTACCTTGTGGTATGACGTTTCAGCCACAGAGCGAACTGACGGCAGAGGAGGCCAGGGAGCGCGTCCAGGAGGCGCTCGCGAACAACGACGTCGTCCTGTTCATGAAGGGGAACCGCCTGATGCCGCAGTGTGGCTACTCCAAGCGCGCGCTCGGACTCATCGGCCAACACGTCGAAGAGTTCGAAACGGTCGACGTGCTTCCGGCGCTGCCGGAGTTCCGCGAGGCGCTGGAGGCCGAGAGCGGGTGGGAGACCATCCCGCAGACGTTCGTCGACGGCGAGTTCGTCGGCGGCAGCGACATCCTCGCGGAACTCGACGAGCGCGGTGAACTCGCGGAGACCCTCGCTGGAGAAGCATAACAGCGCCGCTGTCGGTTGATTTGGGGATGTGGCGTCGGGTGAATCTGCGAGTCGGCCGTCGGGGACAGGTGTTTTAGGTGTCGGGTACGTAGATACCGGCGAGTAGGGCCAACCAGGACCACCGCCGTGACCGCGGCGGCACACGCGTCGCGCCCGTTGACCCCCGACCACCCAACACATGTCAGGCCGCGTATACAGACTCCACTCGACTCTCGAACTGCCACTCGAAGACCTCGAAGCGTACTTCGCGAACGATCCAGAACTGCCCGAGGAGATCGAAAACGTCGACATCACCCGCCGGAACAACACACTCATCCTGAAAGCCGTCTCGAACGACGAATCCATCGGCAAGTACACGCCGACCGCCCAACTGAAGGCGAGCGTCTCCGAGACGCGCGTGTACGAGGAGGAACCGCCCCGAACGGGCGGTGGCTGGATGCAAGAAGAAGAAGAAGAGATTCCCTCGGAACTCGTGGAGTTCGCCTGCTTCAAGGGCGACCGCGAGACGGTGTTGCAGAACACGGCGCTGCAGTTCCCGATGTTCCTCGTGCTTCGTGAGATCGCGCTTCGCTCCGAGAAGGGTACCCTCACTGCGATCACCGAGGTCGACGAGCAACTCGTCGCCCATCGCATCGTCGAAGGAGAGGAGCGTCCCGCCAGCGTCGAAGTCGTCGAGACGCCGAATCGCGACTCCGAGAAGGGCGGCGTCGAGTGGCGCGACAACAAGTTCATCAGCTAATTCCCGAGTGACGACGGTCCCGTCGTCTCGGGTGTCCATCGCGACCGCGTCGCATCCCGACCGGACGGTCGTGCCAAAAGACCTTTTGTGGTCTAATTATATTTCATTACCACGTATGGCAGAGTCACAGACGGAGTTCCCGGACTATCTGGACGTCGACTACACCGACGGCGAAGGCGAGACGCCCGAGGACTACCCCAGCATCGAGCACAAACTGGAGAAGGCGCTGGAGGTCGTCGAGACGGGCCTGCGCGAGTACGACAACCCCGCAGTGATGTGGACCGGCGGGAAGGACTCGACGCTCACGCTGTACTTCGTGAAAGAGGTCGTTGAGAAGTACGACGATCTGGAACTGCCGACCACGGTGTTCATCGACCACTACCAGCACTTCGACGAACTGATGGAGTTCGTCCGGCACTGGGCCGACGAGTGGGACCTGGAGGTTAAGTGGGCACGCAACGGGGACGTCGGCCAGTACGTCGACGAGAACGGCCTCGAACCCGGCGACGACATCCCCGTCTCGGAACTGTCCGAGCACAACCAGCACCACATCCGGAACATCCTCGAGTACGAGGAGGACACGTTCCCGTTCCTGCTGGACACGTACGTCGGCAACCACCTGCTGAAGACGGTCGCGCTCAACGACACGCTCGAGAGCGAGGACATCGACGGCATCATCTCGGGTATCCGCTGGGACGAACAGGAGGCACGCGCCGACGAGACGTTCTTCTCGCCGCGTCACGACCCCGACATCTACCCGCCCCACGACCGCATCCAGCCGATCCTCCAGTTCAAAGAGGCCGACGTGTGGGACGCGTTCTGGTACTTCGTCGTCCCCGAGACGGTCGAGGGCTACCCCGACGACGGCCACGTGCCGCAGGGCTTCGACGACCTGCCGGAGGGCATCGATATCGAGGACATCCCTGTCTCGCCGAAGTACTTCGCCGGGTTCCGCTCGCTGGGGTCGGAGATTTCGACGGACAAGTCCGCCGAAGAACCGGCGTGGCTGCAGGACATGGAGAACACGACCGAACGCGCCGGCCGCGCCCAGGACAAAGAGGACCTGATGGAGCGCCTGCGCGACCTCGGCTACATGTGATCTGAGGGGGACATCCGGGTCCGTGCCCGGCGGCTCGAAGGTTCGCGGTCGCCTCTCGAACTCGTCTTGTGTAGGTACTGAATACGCGGTCCCCGCGCGGTTATTTTGCGACTACCAATACGTCGTCTCGACGCGCATCTCTACTGTGAACGATTCACCAGCGACTGGATCGAACGACGTATCACGCAACGCCGACGGACCGGAGTGGGAGATGGACCCAGCCCTCGCCGAGAAACTCGCGGCGGCCGAAGATATCGTCTCGGAGGCGTTCGACGACTTCGACAACCTCGTCGTGCCGTGGACCGGGGGGAAAGACTCCACGCTCGTCCTCCACCTCGTCCGCCGGGTTGCGGCCGAGCGCGGTCTGCCGACGCCGCCCGTGGCGTTCGTCGACCACGGCGCACACTTCCCGGAGACGTGGGCGTTCATCGAACGCTGGACCGACGAGTGGGATCTGGACCTCCTGGTGGCGCAGTTCGAAGAACTCGCGGCGCACAACCACGGCACCGAACTCCGCGTCTCTGCGCTCTCGAACCGAACACGCACGGAACTGGAGCGCGTGGGCCACGAGGGCGACACGCTCGTCGTCGACGCCGACTCGCTGGCGGGGAATCACTTGCTCAAGACGGTCGCGTTCAACGACCTCCTCGCGCGCGAAGGATTCGACGCGGCGCTCACCGGCGTCCGCAGCGACGAGAGCGACGCCCGCGCCGACGAGACGGTTCGTTCGCCCCGCGGCGACGAACACACGCCCGAACACGTCCGCGTCCACCCCATCCTCGACTTCTCCGAGGCGGACGTGTGGGCCGCGATGTGGGGCGTCGTCGTGCCCGAGTCCGTCGAAGGCTACCCCGCAGGGTTCGTCCCCGCGGACGCGAGCGACCTCCCCGCGGAGTTCACGCCCGAGGCGCTTCCGGTGTCGCCGAAGTACTGGGAGGGCTACCGCTCGCTCGGCACCGAAGGTGGGTCGGCGAAGAGCGGCGACGAACCGGCGTGGCTCCAGTCACTCGGTGACGGCGGTGAACGCGCGGGTCGCGCACAGGAGAAGGAGGCGCTAATGGGCCACCTCCGCGACCTCGGCTACATGTAACTCCGCGACCGTCTCCAGCCTGCTACCGGTTTTCGACCCGTATTCAGTACTCATCGGTGAGCGGAATCTGCGTCCACCCGTCGCCGTCGCGGTCGGGACGCCCCGGACGTGGGGCAGGCGAAACCCCGCCAGCGGTGTCGCCGTCCGGTTCGGAGCCGCTGTCTGCACCGGATGACTCGGTCGACGCCGCACGTCGCTGCAAGCGTTCGATCCGGTCGTCCATCGGCGGGTGCGTCGAGAGCCACTGCGCCAGTCGCGAGTCACTCCCGCCGTCCGACTGGTACACGGGAGCGAACGGCACCGACCGCTCGCTCGCCCGGTCGAGTCGGCGGAGGGCGCTCGCCAGCGCCAGCGGACTGCCGGTCACCTCCACCGCGCGGTCGTCGGCGGCGTGTTCGCGACGGCGGGAGTACGCGCGCAACAACAGCGTCAGGCTGAGCAACAGGAGCGTGAGCGCCTGCGAGATGCTGACGTGAACCCGGCCGGGGAGCGTCCGATGCCACATTCCGGGCCTCCCGTCGACGAGCGCCAGGCCGCGGGCGAACCCTCCAGAGAGAAACGACACGGGCGACAGCGCGATGCTGACGAGGCCGACGACGGTCTGGACTACGCTGTAGCCGAGCGTCTGTGCGAGGCCGTCGCGGCCCTCGATGTGCGCGAGTTCGTGGGCCAACACACCCTCAAGTTGCTCGGTGGTCAACACCCCGAACAGCGAGTAGTCGATGACGAGTGCGGGGTGTGGCCCACCCATCGCGAACGCGTTCGGTTCGTCGAGACGCGCCACGAACACGCGAGGTCGGTCGAGCGACATCCGCGCCGTCAAGGAGTCGAGGATGTCGTACACCTCGGGCGCGTGACTCCGTGGCAGTTCGCGGGCGTCCAGTCCGACGAGGGTTCGGCCCGTCCCGAAGCGGTAGGTGAGATAGCCCGAGGCAAGCGTGCCGATCAGAAACATCGACACGAGTGTGAGCAGTCCCGGTCGGTTCTCCCACAGGAAGCGAGCGACGACCGTGACGCCGTACGTCGCGAGGAGGTAGAAGCCGATGGTGAACGCGCCGGCCAGTGCCATCGCCGTCCGAACGCCGAGGCCTGCGCGCGGAGACTGCGACATCTCGATCGATACAGGGTACGACTGTGAGCGACAAACCGCTGTCGGTGATTTCCGCCGGGCGAACCGTCACGGGTAAGGACGCATCGCCGCCTACCCGACGTATGAGCGACGAGGCGGAGACGACTGAGGCGGGCGCGTACGTCGGACTGTTCTCCGGCGGCAAAGACTCCTCGTGGGCGGTGTACCGAGCGTTGGCGGACGGCCTCCCCGTCGAGCGACTGCTGACGGTCCACCCCGCGGGCGACTCGTACATGTACCACGTCCCCGAGACGCGACTCGCGCGACTCGCCGCCGAGAGCATCGGCATCCCGCTGGTCGAGGTCGAACCCGACGACTTCGACGCGGGCGCGACGACCGACTCGGGCGAACAAGGCGACAGCGAACTGGAACCGATGGAGGCGGCGTTGACCAAACTCGCTGATGAGATTCCGCTCGCAGGCGTGACCGCAGGAGCCGTCGAATCGGAGTTCCAGACGAGTCGGATCGAGGCGATGTGCGAGCGCCTCGGCATCGACCTGTACGCGCCGCTGTGGCAAGAGGACCCCCGCGAACTGGCCGACTCGATGCTGGAGGCTGGCTTCGAGATAACCATCCTGCAGGTCGCCGCCGCCGGCCTCGACGAGTCGTGGCTCGGGCGGACGCTCGACCGCGAGGCAATAGCGGAGTTGGAGACGCTCAACGACGAGTACGGCGTCCACATCCTCGGGGAGGGTGGGGAGTTCGAGACGTTCGTCACCGACGGGCCACACATGTCGCGGCCGATCGAGTTGGAGTACGACACCGAGTGGGAGGGGACGCGAGGCCGCATCCGCGTGACGGACGCACGACTGGGTGAGCGGTAGTTCAGAGTCGGCGACGGCCCGACTACAGCAGAGAAACAGGGAACTCAGCCAGCAGCCGTCAGTTACGGAGCTTCGAGTGTGCGCCGATGAGCGCACCCGACAGGTCGAGGCCGTTGACGACCGTCTCCTCGTCGATGATGCTGCGCCGTACGTCGGCGTCGTGGATGGTCGCGTTCTTGAACACGACCGACTCCTCGAGCGTGGAGTCGGTTATCTCCGCGCCGCCGAGGACGTACACGTCGTCGCGAATCTCCGTGTCTTCGACGGTCGCGTCGGGGTGGATGAACGACTCGCCGCCGAGGTTCCACGAGACGGCGTCGAGGTAGCTCTCGGGCGTGCCGATGTCGAACCACGCCTCGTCGAAGGTGAACGCGTGAACTGGCTGACGCGACTGGAGCCACTGGATGAACCAACCTGGCTCGTCGGGGTTGTTGCCGCTCGAGAGGTACTCCTCGAAGTCCGGGAGCGTCTCTCGGGGGAACGCGTAGCAGGCGATGGAGACGAGCGTGCTCTTGGGTTCTTCGGGCTTTTCCTGGAAGTCGACGACGCGGTCGCCCTCGAGTTGGACGAGGCCGTAACTCTTCGCGCGCTCGCGCGATCCCACGTCGTAGGCGGCAAGCGTCGGCGTGCCCTTCTGTTCGAAGAAGTCGATGAAGTCGGCCAGATCGTAGGAGATGAGATTGTCGCCGGCGACGACCAACAGGTCGTCGTCGACTCCCTCGCGGTCGATGAGTTGTGCGAGTGCACCGACGACGCCGAACTTCTCGGACTCGGCGCTGGTGTCTTCGACCGAGACGGTCGGCTTCTCGAACCGGGACTCGGCGATGTACGACTCGAACTCCTCGCCGAACCGTTCGTTCGTCGAGACGAACACCTCGTCGACGCGGTCGTCCGCCTCGAGGTCCTCGAATATCTCGTCGATGACCGTCCCTTCACCGACCGGGAGGAACATCTTCGGTCGGTTTCGAGTGATCGGCCACATCCTCGTTGCATACCCGCCTGCGAGTACGACGGCTTTCATACGGCCCACGTTACGCGCATCCATCAAGGGTCTTTCTTCTCTCGGTTGTCAATCTCCCGATAAAATCCGCGATGGAGGCGACGAGGCCGAAAACGATTCACCCGACTCGCCCGTCCAGACGGTATGCCCGAACGGACGACTCGCGAACGGATCGCGGACGCGCTTCGCGACCGGCCGCTCTCCGGAAGCGCTCTGGCCGCCGAGTTCGATGTGACCCGCGCTACCGTGTACGACCACCTCGAACACGTCGCGCAGTCGCTCCCCGACGGCGAGGAGTTTCTGGTCGCTCCGCCGGAGTGCGGTGACTGCGGCTTCAGCGGGTTCGACGACCCCGTTAACGTGCCCTCGCGGTGTCCCGAGTGTAAAAGCGAGAGTATCGAAGAACCGGTGTTCGTGATCGAAGCGGACGACTGACCCGTCTCCTCGACGGCGGTAACTCGCTTACGCCGGGAGTTCGACGCCCAGTTCGGCGAGCAACGTCTCGGCGGCCGCCGCCGAAGAACCAGGTCCGCGAGCGGTGACGAGGTCGCCGTCGACGGTGACGCTCGTGTCAGAATCGAGTTCCGCGTCGAAGTTGCCGCCGGCGGCGACGACCTCGTCTTCGACCCAGTACGGGAGTTTCCGGCCGTCGATGCGGTCGAACTCGTCGACGATTCCCTCCTCCCACTCGTTGGGGAAGCCGGTCACGTCGCGGCCGTCGACGAGGTACCCGCCGTCGTCGGTCCGGGTGAACCCGAGGATACCGACCGCGTGACAGACGACGAGTGCGACGCCGTCGTCGCCGGCGACGGCCGTGCGGAGTGCCTCGCGCGCGTGCACGTCTTGGTTGATGTCCCACTCCGTGCCGTGCCCACCGGGGAAGACGACGGCGTCGTAGTCGGCGGCGTCGACCGCGGCGAGCGGTTCGGGATTCTGCAGTCGTTCGTCCGTCTCGTGAATCTCGCGGAACTCGGCGACCGTCTCCTCGCCCACGACTTCGGGGTCGAGGGACCGTTCGTCGACGACCGGCGGCGACCCCGACGGTGTCGCAACGGTGACGTCGACGCCGGCGGCGTCGAGCGTCGTGAGCGGTTCGATACACTCCTCTGCCCAGTACCCTTCCTCGCTGACGACGAACAACGCGCTGTGTGAGTCGCTCATCCGTCCTTCCCTCCGGTCGCCACTCGAAAAACCGTGTTGGCGGCGGAACTCCGCCGGCGAACTCCGAGTGGAGCCGTTCGTGCGGCCGGGCCCGCGTCGTTTATCACTCACCCCCAGTAACGACGGCTATGGCAGTTGGGACGCGCACGGTGCTCGCCATCATCGGCGGTATCGTGTTGACCGTCGGTGTGTACCTCCACGCCAGCGACCGGACGGACGCCGGCTATGCGGCGATGGCGATGGGGTTCGCGACCGCTGCGGCGTGGGCGTTTCTGGGGATGGAACTGGCACAGCAAGGGGTCGACTCGGCTCCCGCGACCACGTACCTCTCCGGCGGGATGGCGGCGGTGACGCTCGCGATGTACTTCGGACTCCGTGCGCGGTCGGGCATTCGTGGCGAATAGCGTTCGCGACTCGCACCCGCCCGTTCGAAGCCACGAGATTGCTGGCGAACCTGCTTGTTGCTGCACACGAAACTGCTGCTAAGCGCCGCAGCCGTTCGCTCGGTTTCGGATGCGGCTTATTTCGCGCGAATAACTATTCGATACAATAGTAGTATATAGACCGGACAAACGACCGCCTTAGCGACGAAAACATGGACTCTCGCTCGGTGGGGGCGGTGAGAATGTCCGGACTTTCCTGAATCCTCATGAGAGAAACCCCCATGCTTAAGTGTGGGATTCCATAACGAATGCTCGTATGTCAGAAGAAAAATCTGGTTCCAGTCGGCGCCGGTTCCTGCAGGGAACTGGTGTCGCAGCGGTCTCCGTTGGCCTCGCCGGTTGTTCCGGCGGCGGCAGTGAAGAGACGGAGGCGACTGATACTCCCGAATCGGAGACGACCGAAGACAGTACGCCGACCGAAGTCGACGACAGCGCGGACGTGCCGACCGGCGGCATCTTCAACTTCGGGATGGGCACCGCGCCCAAGGGCATCAACGTCCTCGCGACGTCTTCCGCGTACTCCGGCGTCATCACCGACCAGATCTACGAGACCGGGACGACGACCGACCCGGTCAACTTCGAGGTCCACCCGAACGTCTTCACCGACTGGACGTTCGAGCAGCTCGAAGACGGCGACTCCGACGAGAACGACCAACCTAACGTCAGCATCAAGTTCAACGTCCGCACGGACGGCCTGACGTGGAACGACGGCACCGAGTTCACCGTCGAGGACGTCGTCTGGTCGTACAACTACCTGATGGATCAGGAGCCCGGTGGCTTCATCTCGATCATCAGCCCGATTATGTCCGTCGAGCAGTCGGATGACGACTGGGACGTCGAGATGATCCTCGACAAGCCGATCGGCACCTACGCCTCCTCGCAGCTCGCGCTCCCGCTCCTGCCGCAGCACAAGTGGGAGGGCGTCGAGGACTTCAACACGTATACGCCGTACGAGAACGGCGGTCCCGTCGGTCTCGGTCCGGGTGTCGTCACCCGCTACGAGCCCGACACGTCCATCGAGATTTCGTACGCCGACCGCGAGGGCGAGTACAACCTCTCGGAACTCGAATGGCGCAGTGAGGTCCCCGGCATGCGCTCCGGCGGTCCGTTCATCGACGCCGTCCGCATCTCGGTGTACTCCTCGACGTCTGCACTCACGCAGGCGTTCTTCGAGGGCGACATCGACTCGATATACAGCGGTATCCGCACCTCGCGCATCGAGGACGTCCAGAACACGGAGGGCCTCAGCCTCGTCGACGGGTTCGACACCGGCTACGGCCACTACTCGATGAACCTGCGCACGACGCCGCTCGACGACACGGCGTTCCGTCAGGTCCTCGGGTTCGCCTTCGACGACATCTACTGGACGCAGCGCCTCCAGCGCGGCTACGCCCAGGAGGGCGACTTCATTATGCCGCCTGGCTACACTGCAGTTCGGCCCGAGACGGGAACCGACCAGTCGCGTCTCACGGGCGACTCCACGCAGGCGTTCACGTTCCGGCAGTCGAGTCCGGGCGTCCCGGACGTTGAGGGCATCCGCTCGTTCCTCACCGACGGGAAGGTCATCTCCGGCGAGAGCGGAACCTTCGTCGGGCAGGAGTACCCCGGTAGCTTGACCGGCGTCACCGCCGGGCAGACCGAGGCGAAACACGACTACACCTTCGGCTCCGTCGAGTCCGAGGTCCTGCGTCAGTCCGACCAGAACCCGGATCAGGAGATTCGCGTGAACGGCCAGACGATCACCGAGATCAACGGCGGCCCGCTCACGATGTTCGTCTACCCGGCGGCCGACTCGCCGCAGACGGCGAAGATGGTCCAGAACTTCATCGCCTCCCTGCAGTCGGTCGGGATTCCGATCAACCGCCAGGTGATGTCGTTCAACACGATGCTCGGTAAGGTGTACGGCGAGGAGGACTTCGACATCTTCCCGATGGGCTGGGTCAACCTGTCGCCGTTCGCGACGAGTACCCTGTACAGCCTGTTCCACTCGGACAACGCCGACGACCACTCGACGAAGGACACCGGCGACACGAACAACACCGACACGCTGCTCAACAACCCGATGGGGTACGGCCTCTTCGAGGACGCGGGTGCCGACGACCTCATCTCGGAGGCTCGCAGTACCCTCGACGCCGAGGAACGTAACGACGTCTCCCGGCAGGCCGTCGAGCGCATCTACCTCGACTTCCCGACGATGGTCACCTCCTACGACGTGACCAAGTGGCCGATCAACTCCGCCGACTGGGCGGGCTACGTCGGCAACATCCCCGGTCCGGGGTCGACGTACCTGGCGACGCAGTTCCTCCAGCTCTACCAGAGCCAGGAGTAACGAGTCGAAGTCGGCGCGTTCCCTTCACGTCGACGACGCGTGCGGCGCCGGACGCCTCGCCCCCGCCGAGGTGTCTAACGGCGCCGACGGGTCCTGCACGAACGATGCAACAACTTCATACCAACGGCTTCGTCAATAACCAGTACGCAGCGCGGTCACCATACGCATGACCAGAATCAGTGGAAAATACCTCGCCAAACGGATCGTCGTTTCGTACCTGACGCTCCTGGTAATTATGTCGCTGCTGTTCGTCCTCCTGCGAAGCATGCCCGGCTCGTTTATCACGAGTATGATCACTTCGGGGATGACCGGCGAACAGATCGAGCGCATCCGGGAGACGTGGGGACTGAACGAACCATTATGGAGACAGTACCTACAGTTTATGATCAACTACCAGACCGGGAACTTCGGCCGGTCCCCGACCTACAACACGGCGGTGGCGGACCTGATCATCCGCCGGATGCCGCGGACGCTCGTGCTGTTCGGGTCGACGTTCATCATCGGGTTCATCGTCGGCCCGCTGGTCGGGATGTATCTCGGCTGGTGGCGCGGGTCCACGAAGGACAAGTCGATCTTCAGCACGTCGCTGCTGCTGTACTCGATGCCCGCCTTCTGGATCTCGTGGCTGTTCATCTGGGTGCTCAACTACGAACTCGGCTGGTTGCCCAGCGCGTACATGTTCACCCAGTTCCCCGAGTTCGAGTGGACCGCGTTCACGGTCATGCGTGACGTGATGTACCACATCGCACTCCCGATCATCAGCCTGACCTTCATCGGGTGGGTGGGTTCGATGCTCATCATGCGACCGACGATGAACCAGGTCACTGACGAGGGGTACGTCTTCCTCGCTCGCGCGAAGGGCCTCTCGGAGCGGACGGTGATGGTCAAACACGCCGCTCGTAACGCACTCATCCCGGTCGCGACCGGCGCAGTCGTCAGTCTCGCGTTCCTCATCGACGGATCGGTGATTATCGAGAACGTGTTCAACTGGCCGGGGATGGGACAGATCATCGTCTCGGCAGTGCTCAACCGGGACTTCCCGGTCGCACAGGCGGTGTTCTTCATGCTCGCACTGCTGGTCGTGGTGATGCGACTACTCACCGACGTCATCTACACGTATCTCGACCCCCGAATCAAGTTCGGGGAGGGTGAATAATGGCAACGCAACAGGAATCATCCGGACCGGACGGCGAATCGTTCAAGAAGCGCTGGGAGCCCCGAATCGAGCGACTCCGGCGCGGCTGGAGTCGCTTCACCGAGCACCGCATCGGCGTGCTCGGCCTCGTGATTCTCGTCACGTACACGCTGTGGGCGCTCGTGCCTGGACTGTTCGCGCCGCACTCTCCGGAGTGGATCGCGTACCTCGGTGAGCCACCGTTCGACCGGCGACTGACCGCCGAGCAGATCCGCTCGTTGCCGCACCCGCCAGCGTTCGGTGACCCGTTCTTCGCCCCGCTTGGGACGAACGCCAACGGCTACGGCATCCTCACGCTGGTCATCTACTCGGCGAAGAACGCGATGTACATCGGCCTCGCGGCGGGCCTGCTGTCGAGTCTCGTCGGCGTCCCCCTGGGACTCATCTCGGGCTTCTACGGCGACACCTGGATCGACGAGGCCATCCAGCGGTTCGTCGACATCATGTACGGCCTGCCGTTCCTGCCGTTCCTCATCGTGTTGGTCGCCATCCGCGGCATCACGACGACGAACATCATCATCGGCATCGCCGTCACCTCGTGGCTGAACAACTGCATCACGATCCGTGGAGAGACGCTCTCGTTGAAGGAGCGCTCGTACGTCGAGTCCGCGAAGGTCGCGGGCGCGTCAGACACGCGGATCATCTTCCGGCACATTATGCCGAACGTGCTCCCAATCTCGTTCGTGTTCCTCGCACAGGACGCCGCGGGCGCGGTCATCGCGCAGGCGTCGCTGGCGTACCTGGGACTCGCGGACTTCACCGCCAACTCCTGGGGGATTATGCTCGAGAACATCAAGTCCTCGGGGTACGTGTTCAAAGCCTGGTGGTGGCTCATCCCGCCGGGTGTCGCCCTGATGCTGATGGCTGCATCGTTCTACTTCATCGGCTTCTCGATGGAGGACGTGACCAACCCGCAGCGGTAACCCGATCAGAGACCACTTTCCAATGACACTACTCGAAGTAGACGACCTGTCGATCCGATACGCGGTCGACGACGGCTCGGCGGTCCACGCGGCCGACGAGGTGAACTTCTCCGTCGAACGCGGCGAGACGTACGGGCTGGTCGGCGAGTCCGGTTGTGGGAAGACCACGCTCGCGAAAGGGCTCGTCCACCTGCTCGACGACAACGGCTCCATCTCCGGCGGCCACGTCTGGTTCGACGGCACCCTCCCGCAGTGGGCCGACGACAACGGCGAGGCCAAACAGTCCGTCATCGACGACCCGAACAAGCCCGTTCGCGAGGACGGCAAGACGGATCTGGCGGCGCTGTCGAACAAACAGATCCGCGACATCCGCTGGCGCGACATCGCCATCATCCCGCAGTCGGCGATGAACGCGCTGAACCCGGTGTACAAGGTCGGCGATCAGATCGTCGAGGCGATCCTCCGACACGAACCGGAGACGACCGCCGAAGAGGCGCACGAACGCGCCCGAGACCTGTTAGAGCGCGTCGGCATCGAACCCGACCGCGCCGACGACTACGCCCACCAGTTCTCCGGCGGGATGAAACAACGCGCTGTCATCGCGATGGCGATGGCGTGTGGTCCGGATCTCCTCATCGCCGACGAGCCGACGACCGCGCTCGACGTGATCATCCAAGATCGCATCCTCGAGGAACTGGAGAAGTTGCAAGAGGAGTTCGGCGTCTCCATCCTCGTCATCAGTCACGACATCTCGGTGATGGCCGAGATCTGTGACCGGATGGCCGTGATGTACGGCGGGAAGGTGATGGAGTCGGGACCGAAAGACGAGATCTTCGGCGAGACCGCCAACCCCTACACGCTGGGACTGAAGAACTCGTTCCCGACGATCACCTCGGCCGACCAAGACCTCGTGTCGATCCCCGGCACACCGCCGACGCTACGCGACCCCGACGCTGGCTGCCGCTTCCGCGAACGGTGTCCGTTCGCCATCGAGGAGTGCCACGCCAGCCACCCACCGATGTACGACGTCGAAGCCGCGGAGTCGGTGGGCCAACTGCAGGAGGCCACCGACACACGCGCCCATCGCTCGGCGTGTTACCGTATCGACGAACTCGAACAACTGCGAACTGACGCACTGGAGGAATCCACATGGACCGAGCAGAGGATCGAGAGCCGCTAGTAGAGATCGACGGGCTGCAGAAGCTCTTCGACCAGTCGCAGGGCGTCGTCGACACCCTGCTGGGTCGAGAGCCACAGCCAGTCCGCGCAGTCGACGGTGTCTCGCTCGACATCTGCAAGGGCGACATCGTCGGCATCGCGGGCGAGTCTGGCTGTGGGAAGACCACCCTCGGGAAGATGTTGGTGAAGCTCCACGAGCCGACGGACGGGACGATCCGGTTCGACGGCAACGACATCACCGACATGACTCGCGAGGAGGAACGCTCGTTCCGCAAGCGCGTGCAGATGATCTTCCAGGACCCGTTCGAGTCACTCAACCCTCGGATGACGGTGTACGACACCGTCGCCGAACCGCTCAAGATCAACGATATGATCGAGGGGTACGAAGAGCGACGCGAGCGCGTCAAGCAGGTGCTGGAAGACGTCGGCCTCGGCCCCGCCGAGGTGTACCTCGACGCGTTCCCAGACGAACTCTCGGGCGGTGAGCGACAGCGCGTCGCCATCGCGCGGGCGCTCGTCGTCGACCCGGACTTCATCGTCTGTGACGAACCGGTGTCGATGCTGGACGTGTCTATCCGCGCGGGCGTGCTCAACCTGATGAAGCGCCTGCAGGCGGAGTACGACCTCACGTACCTGTTCATCAGTCACGACCTCTCGCTCATCCGGTACATGTGCGACCGCGCCGGTATCATGTACCTCGGCAATATGGTCGAGCAGGGGCCGACGGACGACCTCATCGACGACCCCAAACACCCGTACACGGAGGCGCTGTTCGACGCGGTGCCCGACGTGGAACTGGGCGAGGAGCGCCGCCGCGCGAACGCGACCGGCGAGGTGCCGTCGCCGCGGAACCCGCCGAGCGGCTGTCGCTACCACCCACGGTGTGCCCACATCATCCCGCCAGACCGCTGGCAGGGCAGCCAGGAGGCGTTCCGCCGCGCCTACCAGTTCAAACTGAAACTGCGACGCGGCGACATCGACCCCGACACGGCCGCGAACGACGCAGCGACGGTCGTCGAAGAGGGGCTGACCCTCGACGTGCCAGAAGAGTACCGCACGGACGAGGAGATAGACTCCGGCGGTACTCGTGTCGATATGAGTTCGCTGGACCTGCCGGCGGACGCACACACTGCGCTGACCGAGGCCGCCGAGGCGGTCATCGGTGGTGACACCGACGCCGCACTGTCGGCGCTCGACGACGTGGTCACCACGCCGTGTGAGTCACGGCAGCCACAGCCGCAGCCGTCCGGAACGCGGCAGGTGGCGTGTCACCTGTACGACGACGCCTCCTTCGAGCATCTGGACAGTTCCGAGGCCGACTTCGGAGCCGCCGCGGCGGAGGACTAACGTGGTCAGGTCCCCGCGCACACAACAACTCCTCCTCGGCGTGCTGGCGGTGCTGTTGGCGGTCAGCGGCGTCGCCTTCGCGTCGACTGCCGGCGCACAGGTGTCGTGGCAGCAACGGGACGCCATCGACATCCAGGCGACTGAGTTCCGCGTCGTCGACGGCGACGAACCCACGGTCGAGGCGACCGTCGAGGTTCGCAACCCGACGAGCGTGCCGATAGTCGTGCGTGCCTCGGGCGTCGTCCTGTACGAAGCCGTCGCCGCCGAGGGCAACGCGCTGTCGACACCACGATCGGAGCGGCTGGCCGACGGAGCCGCCACGGTGGGCGCTGGAGAAACCGCGACGGTCACGCTCGTCGCCGACCTCACCCCCGAAGACGTTGAGCCGACACGCACCGCAATCGAGGAAGACCGGGCCGTGCTGTCCGGTTCGTTCCTCGTCGAGATACGAGGCCGCAACGCATACGTCGATGTCTGAGGAACGCCCCACGCTGTTGGCCGCGTTGAAACGCCCCGCCGAAGCGTCGTACGGGACGCGACGCGAGCGACTCGCCTCCGCGAGCATCGTCGGCGTCGCGACCGGAGCGCTCGGCGCGATGGCGACGTACGCGCTCAGGCTCCAGCTGATGGCCCCCGAGTGGGCGACGACGACCGCGATGGGGCTGTGCGTCCTCGTGTCGGGCGTACTCGTGAAACTGCTATGTGAGCAGCTCCGAACGAGTCTGCAGGCGCTGGTCGTCTCGACGGTCGTCGGGGCCGTCCTCGCGTTCGCGACCGCCATCGCGCCGTACTACCTGCTCGACATCTCGACGCTCGGCGGATTCGCGCTGCTGCCGGTGTTTCGCGACGTGATTACGTTCCTCGTGTTCGGGCAGGTGCCGTTGCAGATTACGGGCTATCTGCTCGCAATCGTCTACGACGGCGCGACATCGTAACGAGTCCGCACCGGAGCCCTCGCGGTTCACGGCTCGATTCTCACTCGGTTCGCCACGGAACAGTCGCTCGTACCGACGACGACAAGCATTTGCCCCGTCGGTCGGTACGCCAGCCTATGTCGAAGGACATCCCGACGGAGGAGAAGTCGATTCGCGAGCGGGGGACGTACGCGAACGACGGAAACGACCCCACGCTCGCCTCCTACCTCTCGTCGCTGTTCTTCCTCCTGTCGGTTCCGGCGCTGGTGACGGCCGCCTACGGCGGCTACTGGGCCGGGTTGTACGCCGAGTCGGCCGTCGTCCCCGCATTCGCCGGGCTACTCGTCGCGTCGCTGGCGGGCGTGTTCGGCATTATGCACTACCGAACCGGCTGGTAGCGTCTCAGTGGACGGTGTGGGCGGAGCGGTTGTACCGAATAGAACGACTGCGAAGCGACTGTGACTACGCTGTGACGGTCAGTACCACTTGTCCTTGAAGACGCACTCGACGGGTTCGGAGACGACGTTGGTGAGCAACGCCAGCGTCACGAGGCCGACGGCGCCGTCGTACGCCGCGGGGTCGGTTTCGTCGTCCCAGCCAGCGATGCCGACGCCGAGTTCTGTGTGCCAGTCGAAGGCGGTGACGAGCCACTCGTCGGGGAGGGTTCGGTCCTCCTCGTCGGCACCGTTGACGAGTCGGAACACGTACTTGAACGTCGTGTCCTCGCGCGTCGAGAGGTCGTCACCGGCGTCGTAGCCGGGGACGTTCGGCGTTCCGAACAGTTGGACCAGTCGGTACAGCGCGGTGCCGATGTCGTCGTGTGCGCCGCGTTCGGTGGGGTCCGGGTCGAGTTCCACGTACACGTCCTCGCGGGACTCGCGGAGGTTCACCTCGCGGAGTTCGGCACCCTCGTCCTGTCGGGCGGTTATCTCCTCACGGGCGACGGGGACGAGCGTGAACTCCTGGAGTTCCTTCGCTGGCGGTGCTTGCGGGTGATCGCGAATATCGACCGCCATCGTTCAGTACGCGAACCCCATGAAGCCACGCCAGCCAGCGTAGCCGATGAATATACACACGATGCCGGTTCCGATGACGACGATCGACTCGCTCTCGGAGATGCCTTGGATCCCGTTCAGATCGAAAAAGAGCGTGACCCCGACCATCGTGAAGATGTAGCCGAGCACGAGTCCGAGGATCATCACGCCGAGTGAGGCGACCCCCAGCGGACCCTTCAACGGATCCGGGACACGGTTTCTCACGGACATTCGTGAGTGCACGTGTGGATTCCCGGGTCTTAACTCCCTCGCTACGCGGTGCCACACGCCAGCAGATCCGAGCCGGTTCGGGTCACTCGTCGTCTCGCTCGCGTCTGCGGGCTTCCTCGCCCGGCGCGCTGTCGCCGAGGGGGCTCATCGCGGGATCGAACTCGGAGTCGTCGCCGCTTGGACTGTCGCTACTGCCGTCATCGTCGCGGTCGAGCGACTGTGACGGCGAGTCCGACGGGGACTGGCCGCGTTTGTGTTCGCCACGCTCGCGTGCATCGCTGGTGAGCGCGTACTGTTCGGCGACGGGTCTGCGGGCGCGGTAGCCGATGGCGATGGCGACGACGCCCGCGACGCCGTAGACGACGACCGGTGTCGCGGTGTAGCCGAGTTCGCCGGTGACGACGGTCAGGTGAAGCGCCTGCCCGACCGAGAGCGCCCCGACGACGAGCATCGACGTACTCACGACGCCGAGGAAGCGAGTCGAGACCATACACGAGTCTGAGGGAGCGCCGCTAAAAAGGGTCGTGGGGTCGCGCCGCGTGCCGCGAGTTATCCGTCGCCCAGTGGGTCGGTGACGACGACTTCGCCGTCCTCGACGGTGACGTTGATGAGCGTCTTCACCGAGTAGTCGGTGTCGTCGAGTTTGTTCGGCCCGGCTTTCTTGATGACGGCGACGACGTCGACCACGTCCGCGCCGATGTGGGTCAGCGCGTCGAGGATGCCTTTCATCGTGCCGCCGGTCGAGAGCACGTCGTCGAGGACGAGCACCTTGTCGCCCTCGTACACGTCGTTGATGTACATCTCGCCCTCGGAGTAGCCCGTCTCCTGTTGCAGGGCGACCTCGCCGTCGAGGCCGTACTCGCGCTTGCGGATGACGACCAGCGGGATGTCCGTCATCAGCGACAAGGCGGTGGAGATGTGGATGCCCATCGCGGCGGGCGTCACGATCTTGTCGACGTCCTCGATTTCGGCCTTCCGGATGATCCGGATGACGATCTCACGGAGGAGTTCGGGTTCCAGCATCGGGACACCGTCGCTGATCGGATGTACGAAGTACTGATACTCGCCCTTCTCGATGATCGGCGCGTCCAGCAGGGACTGACGCAGGCGGTCCATGTCGCCGGTACCGCTAGCGGAGTAAAAAGCGCGGCGAAACACGCGCCATCGGGTCATCCTCCAGACGGGATTCGGACGCCCGCGGCTACGCGACGAACGCGATCGAACTCGCAGCGATTGACACGGTCACGCGGATGCGTGACCCAGAGAACGTGTGACCGGCCGCGCCGGCCACGAACGCCCCTCAGACGAGGAGGAAGAGCGCGATGACGACCAGCAACGCGACCAACAATACGCTCGTCCCGAACCCAGCGCGGAGGTCGACGCCAGTCTGTTCGTTCGCGCCGTTAGTCGCCGCCTCGTCGCTGCCGACCACGTTGGCGACGCCGAGTCGGTCGAGCGTTCCCGCCGGGTCTCGAACGGCCCCTGCGACGGCGCTCGTCACGGCGACCGTCGCGCGGTCGACGGCCGCGTACAGTTCTGTCGTCCCGACGACGAGCGCCCGCGTTCCGTAGAAGCCCGCCCGGTTGTACAGCGCGTCGACGTCGGGGACGCGCCCGACCTTCGCGAGCGGCTTCTTCAGGAGGACGAACCCGACGACGCCAAGCGCCGCGAGGATCAGTCCCTCGGCGACGTGGCCGACGGTGAAGGTGGTGTACTCGAAGCCGCCGACGTCGGGCAGGATGGCGAACAGCGCGGGCGGGTAGATACCGAACACGACGCACGGGATGGCGACAGCGACCATCGCGAGTTTCTGCCCGACGTTCGCGGGCCGGACCTCACCGTCGTACTCGCCGTGGAGGAACACGTAGTACCCCAACTTGATGAACGAGAGGAAGGTTCCGACGCCCCCTGCCAACAGGAGATACCAGATGATGTCGTAGTGCTTCTTGTGAGCGGCGGCGAGCACCATCCCTTTCGAGACGAAGCCGTTGAACCCGGGGAAGCCCGCGATAGACAGTGCCGCGATGAGGAACGCGACGGCGGTGAGCGGCAGTTTCCGCCAGAGGCCGCCCAGGTCTTCGAGGTGCTCCTCGCCGGTCTGGTAGATGACCACGCCGACGGTCATGAACAGGAGGCTCTTGTAGAGGATGTGGTTGAACACGTGGCCGAACGCGCCGGCGGTCGCGAGTGCGCTCCCGAGGCCGACGCCGGCGATCATATACCCCACCTGCGACTGGATGTGGTACGAGAGGAGGCGGCGCATGTCCCCCTGCAACAGCGCCATCGACGCGCCGAAGACGGCCATCAACGCGCCCATATACGCGACGGCGAGTTGCCCGTCGGGGAACGCGCGGAACATCCCGTACACGCCGGTCTTGGTCGTGTACACGCACAGGAAGACGCTGGCGGCGATGTGCGGGCGCGGATACGTGTCGGGCAGCCACGCGTGCAGGCCGATGAAGCCGACGTTGACCCCGATGCCGACCGCGGCGAGGACGGGGGCGACCGTCCCCGCGAGGCCGTCGCCGGTGAACAGGAACGTCCCCGTCTCGACGTAGTGCCAGATGATCGCACCGAGTAGGAGCGTCCCGCCGACGCCGTGCAACAGCGCGTAGCGGAAGCCCGCGCGGACGGCGCGGCCGCCGTAGTGCCACACCAGCAGCGTGCTCGTGACGGCCATCAACTCCCAGAAGAAGATGAGCGTGAGCCAGTCACCCGCGAAGACGGCACCGAGACTCGTACCGACGTACCCGAGCGCGAACGCCGTCTGTCGTGGGTCCGCCTTACTGGCCCACGAGTACAGCACCGCGACGGCGCCGATGAAGCCGAAGACGACGCCCATCAACTGCGAGAAGCCGTCGACGTTGAACAGGACGGCGTCGAAGCCGAACAGCAGCGTCTGGAAGTGTTGGCCCGTCGGGACAAGCCACACGTACGGGACGACTGCTGCGAGGACGAGTGTCGCGAGCGCGTGACCCGAGCGCCGACCCAGCACTGCGACCAACAGCGCGGCCGTGAGGACGGGAACGAATGGCGGAATCACCGGATCGACCATCAGACGCTCACCCCCGTGACGCCGCTGACCACGAGACGGACGACCCGGAGGAACACCGCCCCGTCGGGGACGATACCGAGGACAATAGAGCCGAGCGCGACTGCCAGGATGGGGCCGAGCATAAACCACGTCGACTCACCGCCGGTCCAACTCCGCCGGTCCCACACACCCTCGCCGGGGCCGTGGGCGTGACCGTGGTCGTTCTCATCGCCGTGCGTACCGCCGTCGGCGACGGCATCGGGGTCGCTTCCGGCGGTCCCCTGCGCGACGGCTGCGCGGCCCCACGCGAACCGGCCGCCGAGCGGTCCCTCGATCAGCGGCTTCTCGTCGCTGTCCTCGGGCGTCTCGAAGAACGCGGTGTACACCACCGGCCAGAAGTAGCCGATGTTCATCACGCCCGAGACGAGCAACGCGACCGCGAACAGCGTCTGTCCCGCCGACACCGACCCGATGAGTAGGAAGTACTTGCTCACGAACCCGGCGACCAGCGGAATCCCCGCCATCCCCGCGGCGGCGACGGCGAAGGCCGTCATCGTCAGCGGCATCCGCTTGCCGATGCCCGCCATATCGGAGATGTCGTCGGTGTGCGTCTCGACGTGGATAGCCCCGGCGGCGAAGAACAGCGTGATCTTCATGAAGGCGTGCGCCGGGATGTGGAGGAGGCCACCCACCAGCGAGGTGGGAGCCAACACCGCGAGTCCGAGTACGATGTAGGACAACTGGCTCACCGTCGAGAACGCGAGACGACGCTTGAGGTTGTCCTGTCGGAGCGCGATGATCGAGGCGACGATGAGCGTGAACGCCGCGACCGCCGCCAGCGGCAGGCCCATCCCGAGGTCGCCAACCGTCTCAGGTCCGAACACGTCGAGGACGACGCGTGCGATGCCGAAGACGCCCGACTTCACGACTGCGACCGCGTGCAGCAACGCCGACACGGGCGTCGGCGCGACCATCGCGTCGGGGAGCCACGAGTGCAGCGGCATCAGCGCCGCCTTCACGCCGAATCCGGCCGCCAGCAGCGCGAACGCCAGACGAGCGACCAGCGGGTCGGCACCGGCGAGGCCCGCGATGCCGCCGGGCGTGAACGCGACGGTGCCGGTCATCCAGTAGACCAGCGCCGTGCCTGCGAGGACGGCGACGCCGCCGCCGAAGGTGTACGCGAGGTACTTCCGGCCGGCCGCGCGTGCCTCGTCGGTCTCGTCGTGAGCGACGAGCGGGTACGTCGCGACCGTCAACAGTTCGTAGAAGACGAACAGAACGACGAGGTTCGAGGCGAACGCCACGCCCATCGCCGCCGAGAGACTCCCCGCGAACGCCGCAAAGTAGCGGGTCTGTGAGTGCTCGTCGAGACCGCGCATGTAGCCGATACTGTAACTGCTGGTGATGATCCACAGGAAACTCGCGAGCAGTCCGAACAGGACGCCCAGCGCGTCCGCCTCCAGCGCGAACCGGATGCCCGGGAGGAACGCCCCGAGGTCGGTCACGTACGTGTCGCCCGCCAGCACCGCGGGCACCATACTCGCGACGATGGCGAACTTCGCCAGCGCCGCGAGCGCGGTCCACGACTCGCGGATGTTCGGCCGACTCCCCGACAGGAGGATGGGGACGATGGCGACTGCGGAGACGAGCACGGCGGCCAGCGGTCTGAGTGACGTAATATCGGTCATGAGAGGAGCACCTCGATAGTGGGCGCGAGTGCAGATTCGTACGCGGGCACGGCAGCCGCGAGCGCGACGGCCAACAGCGCCGCCGCGACGACGGCGGCGTACATCCCGGGCGAGACGCCGTCGGCGTCGCCGAGACCAGCACCGCCGTCGGCCAGCGCCGTCGCGTCGGGGGCCGACGCGGGCGCGTCACGGAAGTACATCCGTTCGAGCAGACGCGCGAAGTACGCGAGCGTCAGCAGCGTCGACAGCAGGATGACGACCGCGAGCCCCCACGCGCCCGCCTCCAGCGTCCCGAGGACGATGTACCACTTCCCGAGGAAGCCGATGGCCGGCGGGACCCCGACCATCGCGAGGACGAGCACGCCGAACGCACCCGCGGCGACGGGCAGCCGAGCGGCGAGGCCGTCGTACTCGCGAACCGAGCGAGCGCCGGTCGCCGTCGACACGAGGCCGGCGGCGAGGAACAGGCCGCCCTTCATCACCGCGTGGCCCACGAGGTGGACCGCGAGGCCGACGAGGGCGGTGCCGTTCGTCACGGACAGGGCCGCGACGATGAGGCCGAACTGCGACACCGACGAGTACGCGAGCATCCGTTTGATCTCGGTCTGTGCGACGGCCAGGAGGCTCCCGACGACGATGCTCACCGTGGCGACGACCGCGAGCAGCGTCTGCGCGAACGGAACCGCGTCGAGGAACTCCGGCGTGAACACGGTGAGCACGATTCGGACGAGCGCGTACGCGCTGACCGTCGAGACGAGCGACGCGATGAGCGCACTCACGGAGTCGGGCGCGCCGGCGTACGCCTCCGGCTGCCACGTGTGCAGCGGGAACATCGCGACCTTGACGAACAGGCCGACGACGATGAACGCGAACGCCGCCCGCACGAGCGGAGAGGCGTATCCGACCGCGGCGAGTTCGGCCGCGAGGTCGGTCATATTGAGCGTCCCCGTGGCGATGTACGCGTAGCCGACGCCGAGCAGGTACAGCGACGCGCCGAACGTGCCCACGAGGAGGTACTTCAGGCCGGCGACCGCCGAGCGTCCGCCGTCGCCGCTGGCGACGAGTGCGTAGGCAGTCAGGCCCGTAATCTCGAGGAACACGTAGAGATTGAACGCGTCGCCGGTGACAGACATCCCCGTAAGACCGGCGACGAGCAGGAGGTACGTCGCGTAGAAGCGGTTCGAGTGCGGGCCCGCCTGCCGGGCGTACGCCAGCACGCCGAGTGCGACGACGGCGACGAGGACGATCATCGCAGCCGAGAGACCATCGACGTACAGTTCGATACCGAATGGTGGCTGGAAGCCGCCGACTGCGTAACTGATCGGCGCTCCCGAGAGCACGCGCCAGGCGACGGTCGAGGCCATCCCGACCTGCACGGCGAGGGCGCCGGCGGCGGCGTACCAACCCGTCTCCTCGCGAGCGATTCCCGCGAGCAGGGCGGCAAGCGACCCCAAGAGGGGTACGACCACCAGCAGCGGTATGAGGTCACTCACGCTCGCTCACCCCCTCGATGAGGTCGGCACGAAGCGTGCCGTACTCGCTGTAGATGCGGACGATCAGGCCCAGCGCCACTGCAGTGAGGCTCACCCCGACGACGATGGCCGTCAGGATGAGCACGTGCGGTAACGGGCTGACGTACGGCGCTGGCTCCGTGAGCAGCGGGGCCGACGCGCCAGTGATGTACGCGGAGGCGACGAAGAACAGGAAGATTCCGACTTGGAAGACGTTCATCCCGATCACCTTCTTCACGAGGTTCCGGTCGCCGATCAGCATGTACGACCCGATCCCGATCAGCAGGAACGCCGCCACGAAGTAGCCACGCTCGGCGATGGTCTCTATCATTCTTCCACCTCCTCGTCGTCGACACCATTGTCGGTGCGGTAGCCGGCGGCCAGCGCGAAGAACAGGCCGACGACGGTTCCGGAGACGATGATACCGATGCCGACTTCGACCAGTTCGATCCCGTACTTGGTCGCCTCGTACACCGGAATGACCTCGTACTGCAGGAACGCGCCGTTGAACACGAGCGCGAGCAGTCCGATACCGGCGAACAGGAGGACGCCGGAGACGACGACGACCGTCAACAGCGACGAGGATATCCACTCACGCGTCGGCCCGATACCGAACGCGATGGCGACCATCAGGATGACCGTCCCGACGATGACGCCGCCCTGGAAGCCGCCACCTGCGGAGTCAGCGCCGTGAAACATCACGAACGCGCCGAGCGAGAACACGAACGGGGCGACGATGCGAACCGTCGCCATAATGATCGGGCTCTCGACGTATGGGCGTCCGGACCGGTCCGAGTCGACCTCGAGGCGGTCGTTGCGGTCGGCGTCGGTCGCGGAACTCATTCGAGCACCCCCCGGTCGAGCACGACCAGCAGTCCGATAAGTGCGGCGAACACCACGACTGCCTCGCCGAGGGTGTCGAACCCACGGTAGGCAGCCAGCACGGCGGTGACGGCGTTCTCGACGCCGGTCTGCTCGTAGGAGTTCGCGAGGTAGTACTGGGTCACTCGCGAGGTCGCCACCGGCGTCGACGACGATCCGATCGGCGGGAGTGCCGACAGTGTCGTTGCCAGTGCGGCGACGAGCAGCGCCGAGACGCCGAGCGCCGGAACGTTGATGTCGACGAACAGGTCGTCGCCCGGCGGCCGGACGGTCTTGGCGATGGTCAGCAGGAACAACACCGTCGTCACGCCCGCGCCGACTGCCGCCTCGGTCAGTCCCACGTCGGGAGCGCGAAGCAGCAGCCAGATGACGGCGACGCCGAGGCTGTATCCGGCGAACGCGATGATCGCCGCGAGCACGTCTCGGAGCAGTGCCGTCGCCACCGCCGTCACGAGGACGAACGCCAAGAGGACGAGTTCGATGGGCGTCATCGGCGCTCACCCCCGTCGGTGGCTGGGTCACCGGTCCCGTCTGCGGCGTCGCCAGTCGGTGCGTCCGCGTCCGCCTGCGTCGCCTCGTCGGCGTCGTCGACGGTCCACGGTTCGATACCTTCCTCTGCGGCCGCCCGGACGATGGCGTGGGCGGCCGTCGGATTGGTGATGAACATAAAGAGGATCAGCAGGCCCAGTTTCAGCGTGTCGGCGTCAACCCCGAGGGCGACGGCGGCGGCAGCGAATGCGAGCACCGCCCCGAGCGTGTCGCTCTTCGAGGCGCTGTGGGCGCGGGCGTACAGGTCGGGCAGTCGGATCAGCCCGATGGCCGCGACGGCGGCGAAGAACAGCGATCCCGCGAGTAACGCGATCACGGCCACTTCACGAATGGTGACCATCTACAGCACACCCCCGCGTTCGACGGTGAACTTCGAGATGGCGATGCTCATCAGGAAGTTCAACAGCGCGTACACAAGCGCGATGTCGAGTGCGCCCGGCGTGTCGGTCGCGGCCGCAAACAGCGCGGCGATCACGACCGTGTTCGAACCGACGACGTTCATCGCGATGACGCGATCTTGCATCGTCGGTCCCTTGACGACGCGGTACAGCATCACGATGGAGATGAGGACGAACCCGGCTGCGGTCGCCAGCAGGGCGTCGGTGATGAGCGTCATTCCTCACCCCCCTCGCGTTCGTTTCGGGTCGGCTGCCGGGCGGCAGACCGCCCGTAGAAGACGAACCGGACCGCCCGTTCCAGACTCCCACTGAGCAGGTCTGTCCGCGACCCCTTCGTGAGCGTGTGAATGGTGAAGTGTCGACTCTCCACGTCGACGGTGAGCGTCCCCGGCGTGAGGGTGATGCTGTTGGCCAGCGTCGCCACCGGCAGGGTCGACCACACGTCGGCGTCGAACTCGACCATCTCCGGGTCGATCGGAAGCGAAGGGTGGAGCACGACGTACGCTATCTGGAGGTTGGCGACTGCGATCTCGTACAGCAGGTACGGCGCGAACAGGCACAGCCGTCCGAATTGGCCGAGGAGGCGACGCGGACGCACCGGCCCCGTCAGCGAGATGTGCCACAGCGCCGCCGCCACGACGGCCGCCGAAGCCGTCCCGGTGACGAGATTGTACGTCGACAGTGACCCCGCGAGGAAGAGGTAAAATCCCAGCGAGAGGCCGAACAACAGGAGGAACTGCCCGGTTCCGGATCGACGGACGAGCCGAGTCCGGCGCGTCTCGCGTTCGACCGGAGCCTCCCGAACGTCGAGGCCGGTTCCTCGGATCTCCCACTCTAACGCTGGCAACAGGGGCGTCGACCCACTCGGGTAGTAATCGGGGTCGAGGACGACCGACTCGATCCCTCGGCTCTCGGCGTACTCCGCGATGGCGTCGGCGTAGTCGCCGGGGCTGAACAGGTACTCGTCGGCACCGATGATCGCCGTCTCGACGGTGACCTGATGGTCGGTGTCCTCGAGGTCCTCTGTGACCCAGAGTTCGATCCGTTCGAGCAGCGCGGTGGCGGTGTCGCGCTCGCCTCCCAGCCTCCCGCGGCTAGTGAGCGGAAACACGAAGTGGATCGTCGCCGGTTCCCCGGACTCGACGGCGCGGCGGACGACGTGGCCCACCGTGTTGCGGAGCGTGTTCGACTCCTCAACGGGGACGAGGACGTGTCCGGCGGTCACCGCGACCACCGTTCTGCCGGCGTGTCCCCCCCGCCAGACGGGCGAACGCATCGGTAACTGGTTGCTGTCACGGTCTGTTGAAAGAGCCTTCGGGTGAAAGGAGCAAAAACCGTTGTGATCCGACGAGGGCGGCGAGGAGCGCCGAATCCGACGACTCGGTTCGGGTCACTCGAACTCCTCGGCCAGCGTCGACGCGACCCGAAGCCCCAATCCGAGCTTCGACCCGGTGTACGCCGTGTGATCGTCGCTGGCGACGAACAGCGCGCGCGTCCCCGCCTCGCCCATCACCGACGCGTCGTTGGCGACGCAGAACGCGAGACCGACTCGCTCGATCGTCGCCCGTGCCTGTGCGATCAGGTCGTCGTCGTCGCCCTCACTCTCGGCTTTGAACCCGACGAGCGTGAGGTCGGGGTACGTCTCTCGAACGGCGTCCAGGAGTTTCCGCGTCGGCGTCAGTTCGATGGTGAGCGACTCTTGCCCCGACCGGATCTTCTCGGCGGCGGCCTCGACGGTGTAATCGGAGATAGCCGCCGCCGACACCAGTGCGTCGGCGTCCGCGCAAGCGTCGATCGCCGCGTCGGTCATCTCGGCGGCCGACTCTACGTCGACCACGTCGGCGTAGGGAACGTCGTCGGCGCCGACGCTGCTCGCGTCGTGAAGGAGCGTCACGTCCGCACCACGGGCGGCGAGTGCGCGAGCGACCGCCCGGCCCGTGCGCCCGGAGGCGCGGTTCGTGAGGACACGCACGGTGTCGACCGCCTCGCTGGTCGCGCCCGACGTGACGACGACGTGCCGACCGTCGAGGGGGCGGTCACCCGCGGCACGGGCGGTTGCGGTGACGATAGCCTCCTCGGTTGCGATCTTCGCTTTCCCCTCCTCGATGCGCGGGTCGACGAACTCGACACCCCACGACTCGACGCGGTCGATGGCGTCGAGGACGCCCGGGTGGTCGTACATCGGTTCGTGCATCGCGGGGGCACAGACGACCGGGACGCCAGCGCCCAGGGCGGTCGTCGCGCAAGTCGTGACGGGCGTGTCGTCGACCGCAGACGCGATCTTTCCGACCGTGTTCGCGGTCGTCGGCGCGAGGAGGAAGACGTCGGCCCACCCTTCGCGTCCGCACAGTTCGACGTGTTCGACGCGACCGGTGATCTCCGTCACGACATCGTGTTCGGTGGCGAACTCGACGGCCCACGGGTGGACGATGCCGGTCGCCGCGTCGGTCATCACCGCACGGACCGACGCCCCGTGGCGACGGAGTTCGTGCGCGAGTTCGACGACTTTGACCGCCGCGATGGAACCGGAGACGCCGAGGGCGACGTTGGTGTCGGCGAGGAGGTCGCTCATTGGGGCGTCCTTGGACGGTCCCGGTCGTAAATCCTCGCCGTCCGGTGACGCCGTGGTCGAGTTCTCAGCCGATCACTCTTCACCGCCGCCACCGCCGCCGTCCTCGTACCACTCGGGGTCGACGCGTCCGAGGTCGTCGTCGACGAGGCTCGGGTGCGTGCGCTGGCGGTCGGGGTGTGGCTCCGCGAAGTACTCGCGCATCGTCTCGCGGGCCGTGGCGGCACGTCGCTCCTGTTCGGCGGCGGTGATCTCTTCACAGCCAGGGGGAACCTCCCGCCCGCGGTCGGTGAAGTAGCCCTCGGGGACGACCCAGTCGTGATAGAATGGTATCTCGGTGTCGTGAATCAGGGTGATCGCGGCCTCCGCGCCGTGGCCCGCGGCGACGACCGCCTGGTGGTACTGCTCCGCGAGTCGCCCGGCGGCGTACACGCCGTCGACGGACGTGCGACCGAGGCCGTGGTCCTCGACGTAGCGCTTGCTGCCCGCCTCGCGAATCTCGACGCCGAGGCCGTCGAGGTAGTCGGCGTCGGCCCACGACGCGGCGACGACGCGGGCGGCGGTGACGCTCGTCTCGTTGTCGAGTGCGGCGGTGAACGCGCCGACGCTCCCGGTGATCCCTTCGACTCGTCCGGTGCGAACCGTCGCGCCGTTGTGCTCGGCCTGATCGCGGAGCATATCCGCGAACAAGCGAGGGTTGACACCGGCAGGGAAGCCGGGAACGTTCTCTAGGTGGGCGTTGCGGCGCAGGATCGACTCTTCGCCAGCGACGACGAGGGTGGCGAGGTCGGCGCGCGCGAGGTACGTCGCAGCGGTGAGGCCGGCGACGCCGCCACCGACGACGAGAACATCGTAGTCAGCGTTCGTGTCGAGCGTGGTGGTGAGCATACCCGTCGGGAGTCCGCGATTCGGCAAAAGCGTGCGGAAGCGAGATCAGTCGTCGTCGCTCGTGGTCAGCGTCTCGGCCTGTCGCTTGCGTGCGCGTTCGACGAACTCCTCAGGGAGCGACTCGATCTCACCCGCCTGCACGCCCCACAGTTTGGCGTACAGGCCGTCGTCGCGAAGGAGTTCGTCGTGGCCGCCGCGTTCGACCACCTCGCCGCCCTCCAACACGAGCACCTCGTCGGCGTCTTTCACCGTCGAGAGACGATGGGCGATGACGAACGTCGTGCGGTCTTCTGCGAGGCGGTCGAGACTCCGCTGGATGAGCATCTCCGTCTCGGTGTCGACGGCGCTGGTCGCCTCGTCGAGGACGAGGATCGCCGGATCCTGTAACATCACGCGAGCGATGGAGAGTCTCTGGCGCTGCCCGCCGGAGAGTTTCACGCCGCGCTCACCGATCCGGGTGTCGTAGCCTCTCGGGAGATTCTGGATGAACTCGTGGGCCTCCGCGGCTTTCGCGGCCTCCTCGACCGACGCTTCGTCGGCGTCGAACTGGCCGTAGCGGATGTTCTCCCCGACCGTCCCGTCGAACAGGAAGGTGTCCTGACTCACGTAGCCGACCGACTCGCGGAGGCTCCGCAAGGACACCTCGCGCACGTCGTGGCCGTCGATTCGGATCGCGCCGTCGGTCACGTCGTACAGGCGAAGCAGGAGTTTCAGCAGGGTCGACTTACCCGCGCCGGTCGGGCCGACGAGTGCGACCGTCTCGCCGGCGTCCACGGCGAAATCCACGTCGTGGAGGATCTGTTCGCCCTCGTCCTCGTACGCGAAGTCGACGTGGTCGTACTCGACGTCGCCCGCGACGTCGGTGAGGTCGACGGGGTCGTCCACCTCCGTCACCTCGCGGGGGATGTCCTGCAGGCCGAACACGCGCTCACAGGAGGCTTTCGCGTTCTCGTACTGGGAGACGATGTTCGACACCTCCGCGAGCGGCGTGACGAACCGCTGGGTGAGGAACAGGAAGGTGACGAAGGTTCCGGCCTGCAGTTCGCCCGACAGCGGACCGGGGCCGGACCCCGTCACGATCCAGAGCCCACCGACCACGAACGTCGCAGCGAACGCGATGCCGGCGAACAGTTCCATCCCCGGGCGGTAGACGTAGTTGAGGCGCAACATCGCGAGCGTCTTGCGGAAGTAGTCGTAGGAGGTGTCCTCGACGCGCCCGGTCTCGTAGTCTTCGGTGCCGGTCGTCTTGACCAACTGGATGCCGCCGAGGGCGTTCTCTAAGCGGGTGTTCAGGTCTGCGACGGCCTCGCGTTGGGCGGTGTAGCGCGGTTCGACCGCCTTCATAAACCAGTAGGTGAACAGCACCATCCCGGGGACGACGACGAGCGTGACGGCCGCCAGTTGGGCGTTCCGCTCGAACAGGACGATGCCGATACCGAGCAGCATCACGCCGAGGCGGACGGAGTTCTGGAGGGCGTCGTCGAGGAAGCGTTCGAGGTTGGTCGCGTCGTTGTTGAGGACGGACATCACCTCGCCGGTCTGCTTGTCGTCGAAGAACGCCATCGACAGGTCCTGCATCTTCGCGTACGAGTCCGTCCGCACGTCGTGCATCACGCGGTGGGCGAAGTTGTTGGCGGCGATGCCGTACACCCACGTCAGCGCCGCGGTGACGGCGAACGCGCCGACGATGAGCCACGCCGAGAACCAGAACTGCACCTCGTCGGGCGCGTTCGTCGGGAGCCACGCCGCCGGCACCAGCGGCAGCGTGTACGGCGAGTCGCCGGTGAAGGCGGCGTCGATGGCGACACCGAGCACCAACGGTGGGAGGAGGCTAGACCCCCGGGCGATGACGTTCGCGGTCATCCCGACGACGAGCCACGGCCACTTGTCGAGTCCGTACTCCGTGAACAGCCGATACAACGGCCGGTCGACTCGGTCGCGATAGACGTCGAAGGCGCTCTCCTCCTCGGCGCTCATTATTACGAATCGAAACCGACGCCTGCACCTTATGCAGACCGGTCGCGGTCGGAGACTCAGCAGTGATACTCGGGGGGCTATTCCTAAACACGTCGCGTCGAAGGGACGGGTATGACTGGTGCAACGGGCCGGGGCGCGTCGTCTCCGAGTCCGTCCGACCACGCGGCCGAGGCCGAACGAGCGGCGGCGCGTCACGCCGACCTGCAGGCGTTAGTCCTCGACGCATCGACGACGCTCATCTCTGCGAATCCGGACGAACTGCGCACGAAACTCGAGTGGACGCTCAGTTCGGTCGCGACTGGCCTCGACGCCGAGTACGCGGCCGTGTACGTCGACCCGGATGGGGAAGACACCGACGTGAGCGAGTTCGAGCGCCGCTACGACTGGAGCGACGGCGAGACGAGTGATGACGACGCGGCCGACGAGGTCACAGACATCGCCCCCTTGCTCACACAGGTTCGCGAGGACGGCGTCGTTCGATTCTCGCGGGCGTCCGGGTCGTCGTACGACGCACCGACCGACCTCCGAGTCGGCGGCGTCGACGTCGAGAGCCTCCTCGCCGTTCCCATCGTTCGCGACTGGGAACTGTGGGGGGCGCTGGTGTTCGCCGGCCCCCAACCACGCGAGCAGTGGCACGATCAAGAAGTGGTGCTGGTCCGCTCGCTCGCGGATATGATCGCGAACTCGTTGGCTCGTGTCGAGCGTGAGCGCCGACTCGCCGCGCAGAACGAACGCCTCGAACAGTTCGCCAGCGTCGTCTCGCACGACCTCAGGAACCCGCTCAACGTCGTGATGGGGTCGCTGGAGTTGGCCGAGGAGACCGGCGAGGCCGCACACTTCGAGCGGGCCCGCCGCGCCACCGACCGAATGGACGGTATCATCGACAACGTCCTCGGCCTGGCCCGCGCCGGCCAAGACATCGGTGAGACGGCGTCAGTGCGTGTCGGGCGCGTCGCTCGCGACGCGTGGGACACCGTCGACACCGGGACAGCGTCGCTGTCAGTCGACGGGCCGGGCGTCGTCGACGCAGACGAGACCAGACTGTCGGACGCACTCTCGAACCTGTTTCGCAACGCCGTCGAACACGGCGGCGAAGACGTGACTGTGACTGTCGCGGACCGCCCCGATGGATCTGGGTTTTACGTAGCCGACGACGGTGGCGGCCTCCCGGGCGACGCCGAGATGCTCTTCGAGCGCGGTACCACCGGTGAGGACGACAACACCGGTATCGGCCTCTCTATCGTCGAACAGGTGGTCGAAGCGCACGGGTGGTCGGTCGAAGCAGGGGAGAGTTCGACCGGCGGCGCTCGGTTCGACATCGTCGTCGAGGAGTGACAGCGACTCTCTGGACGCTACCCGAATAGCCACAGTACCGGCCCCAGCGTCGCGACGGAGACGGCGGTCGTCACGAACACGTTGAACGAAGCGAGGTCGGGGTCGCCGCCGAGCGCCGACGCGTAGACGAACGTCGAGACGGCCGTCGGCATCGCGAACATCACGACGCCCGTGCGGACGGTCGCTGGCGCGGCCCCGAGGAGCGAGAACACGCCGAACGCTACGACTGGCATCGCGAGGAGTTTCACCCCCGCGACCGCACCGACCGTCGCACGGTCCACCGTCGTCGACTCCAGCGACAGCGACCCGCCCACCGCGACGAGGGCGACCGGGAGTGCCAGCGACGCCAGCGCCGACAGGCCAGCAACCGCGAGCGACGGCGGCGACCACCCGACTGCGGCGGACCCGAGACCCGCACCCAACGCGAGCAACACCGGATTGCGCGCGAGCGACCCGAGTTCACCCGACAGCGACGCGTCGGCGTCGTTGACCGCCGAGAGGACGACGACGGTCGCCGGCACTTGGACGAGTGCGCCGACGCCGAGGACGACGCTCGCCTTCCCGGCTTCGACCGCGCCCGCGCCGAACGTCGCTGCGACGACCGGGAGACCGAGGAAGCCGAGGTTGGTGTGGTACGACTGGACGACGGCAACGCTTCGAGTCGCCGCGTCGGGGCGGTGGCGGTGGACCGCCCACGCGCCGACGAGTCCGAAGAAGATGACGCCGACGACGCCCGCGACGAGGCGGGCCGAAAGTACCTCCCCGAGCGACTGGTCGAACGTCGCGGTGTACACGAGAGCGGGGAGCGCGACGAGAAACGCAAGATCCGTGAGTCGGTCGCGACGGGTCGGCGTGAACACGCCCGCGCGCCGACCGGCGACGCCGACCGCGAGGAGCGCAAGCATATACGCGAGGTTCGAGGCGACGGACACGGAGTCGTCGGTGCTCGGTGGGGCCCTCGAATGACGGTTGCGTTTCTCGCCGACCACGGGCACGTCGTGCGGGAGTCATCAAGAGTGGCTCATCCCGCACAGATGGCCCGCGTGCGACGGAGTGCTCGCCGGATCAGGCCTCGCCGCGGACGGCGGCCGCGAGGTCGGCCCGCGAGAACAGGTCGCCGGAGAAGCGTTCGGGGAAGTACAGCGTCGCGAAGCGTTCGAGGTTGAACAGGTGCTGGAGCGGCCCTTGGTAGATGGGGCCACCGCGGAACACGCGCCCCTCCTGAACAGCCGTCAGTTCGGAGGCCACGTCGTGGTCCTGCATGAACGAGACGACGGAGTCCTGGAATTCCTGTTCGGTCTTGCCCTCGTGGCCGCGAAGCAGGATGGAGTCGGGGTCGACCTGCAGCATCGTCTCGTAGTCGATTTGGCCGCGGTCGTTCGTCGACAGCCCCGAGACGCCGGTGCCCGAGAGGGCGTCCGTGATACCCAGGTCGCGGAACTGCTTCTTGTTCGTCCCCTTGTCGGAGAGGCGGTACGGGTAGAACTGCTCGGGTTCGTCGCTCGCACCGAAACACAGCAGGGCGTTCGGGCGGGCGTCGGCGCTCGGGAGGTTCGCGCCGACCTGTGCGACCGTCTCGTCGTGGATGGCCTTCACCGCCTCGTAGCGGTCGACGCGGTCGAACACCTGCGCGACCTTCTCGAATGCGTCGTACAGCGAGTAGTAGCGGTACTCGTGCCACGGGTCGGTCCGCCGGAAGATGGTGTTCCCGACGAACGGGCCGACGTCCTCGACGACGGTGTCGATGTCCGACCGCTCCAGTTTGAAGTAGCCGTTGTTCAACAGCCACTGCGGGTCGATGAGGTGGACGTCGCTGTCGAGTTCGTAGAACAGTTCGCGGTCGATAGCGTAGGAGTCACCGAGCAGTTGCGTCGGCTCCTCGGTCGCGGTGACGCCGTCGAGTTCCGCGAGGTGGTCGGTGTAGTAGCGGGCGGTGTTGCCGACCGCGAGGAGGTCCTCACCCTTTCCGAGCGCGGTGCCCATGTCTGCGTATCCCGACTCGTAGGCGGTGAACGTCTCCGGCACCTCGTCGAAGGTCACGTCGCCGACGGGAGCCATCGACACAGTGTAGGAGGTGTCTTCCGGCGGTGCCGTCGTGGTGGCGTCCGCCTCGGTCGTCGCCGCGTCCGATTCCGTCTCGGTCGCTTCCTGGTCGCCCGAGGAACCGGTACAGCCAGCGAGTGCTCCGGTTAGCGCTGTGCCGCCCAGTCCGACGAACCGTCTTCGGTTGATGTCCATATGTTTTCGGCCACCCTAAACCAAGTTAAGGCCTTCGGATTTTAGGTCGCCCGAAATAAAGATCCGACCCAATCTGTTACAGTCGGGTCACACTCGTCGGGCGATCTGATCGGCGACGGCGTCGCTTCGGTGCCCACACCGCGTGACGAGAGCGGTCCCGACGTGGAGCACGGGGAACACCTCGTCGAGCGACCCGTAGAGGTAGCGGACGACGGCCCGGTGGGTGCGGTCGGAGGTGGCGACCCCGCCGGCGGGCCCGTGAAGCAACGACTGTCGCGCCTCCAGCGCATCCTCGCATCGCTCTCGAACACGTTCGAGGGTGTCGTAACGTTCCCGGAGGTCGTCGAACTCGAGCGCGAGGAGGTTTCGGTTCGGGACTCGATCCGTCACAGCGACGGCGTTCTCGAACACCTCACGGGCCGCGGCGACGCTGTCTGCCTCCGTGTCCAACACCGCCTCCATCGCGTCGAGTTCCTCGCATCGCTCTCGAATGCGCGACAGAAGATGATCTCTGACCGCCTCGGTGAACCGTGTGTTCGGCTGTGAGAGGGCCCGAGCAACGTCTGCGTCGAACTCCGCCTCGATAGTCTCCACGAGCGGTTCGTCCGCCTCGATAGTCTCCACGAGCGGTTCGTCCGCCTCGACGTCTGCGAGGCTGTGGGACCGGATGAGCGCCGCGAAGCGCTCTCGCACCCGTTCGACGCCAGATGTAGCGGTCGAGGCGGCGTCGGACGGGCCAGCAACCGCGATCGGTCCGTCCACGACGCCTAGCGAGCCACCCCCACGACCCGCAGGGAAATCGTCCAGCGGCGTCTGGCACACCTCTCGACGGAACGTCTCGTACGCTTCACGCTTCTCGACGACAGCCTCTCGTTCGCTGCAGAATCGTGTCTCGGCTGCGTTCAACGGGTCGAGCAGTCGATGCCCCGTCATCTCGGCCGCACCTCCGTCAGTCCGGTCGACTCGCCGTTCGCGTTCGTCTCGATCGTCGCCCGCCACGTCTCCTCGGCGGTCGGGGCAGCGTCCGTGACCACGACGCCGGTCGCCGATGCGTGGGCAAACAGGCCGACGACGACCGGGAGCGTCACAAGCCGTGCGTCGTCGCCGTCGGCGAGGGCGTACCCGTCGAGTTCGACCTGCCACCGTCGCGCACAGTCGTCGCCGTCTGTCCGCGACGACGAGACTGTGTACGACCGAAGTAACTCCGCCGATCGCAGGCGTTCGAGGACTGCCTCGGCGGGGTCACCGTCGCGCGAGTCGGTCGCCATCCGCGAGCCAGCGGTACGGAGCACTGCGAGTCGCTCGTCGGTGTCGAGGCGAGTTTCCAGTTCCGTAGCGATGCTTCGAAGCAGTTGTAGACAGAGGTCGTCCGGATCGTCGACTGCCTCTGCGGCGTCGAGGTACTCGTCCATAATCGCGTCTTGAAGGGCGAGGTGTGGCGAGTCCGCGATGGCCTCGAAGACGACGCCTGCGACGGTGTGGCAGAACTCCACCGCTGACCGGGTCGGATCGGCATCGCCGACGGAGGCCATCGTCGGATCGGTAGCCTCGGACGGCGTAACCGACTCTCTCGGCCGCGTGCCACCCGGACACTCCACGGCGACTAGGTCGCACACTGGGACCGACGGATCGTAGCGTCGTAGTGCCGCCCGATACTGTTCGGCGCATCTGATCGCCGCTCGCGCGACCTCACGGCGCTCGAACGCGAGGCCGACGACCGGTATCGGCGTCGCTCCCGTCCGGGCACAGCAGATCCGGTAGGCTCCGTCGGAGTTCGCGAGCGATTCGATGTGGCGACGGAGGTCACAGAGCGTGGTTCCGATCATGGTGTGGCGTCGGTGGCGGGTTTGGGGTGTGTCGATTTGGCTGACAGCGACTACGCCCGGGTCCCGTCGACCGGGGCCGTGACGCGCCGACGGCGTCCAGAGTGGTCGACCGCGATCACAGATCCCCGTCGAGGATGGCACGCACGCGGTCGCGGTCGAACAACTGCTCCTCCTCGGGGACGTCCAGCGGAGCCTCGAGGTCGACCGCGCCGAACTCTTCGGGGTAGAACAGGCGGGCCGTCAACTCGGTCTGGAACGCGTTGACGAGTGGGCCCTGTTCGGCCGTCGGGCCGGGCAACACTCGCCCCTCCTGGACGGCGGTGAGTTCGCTCCCCACGTCGTGGTCTTCCATCGGCGCGACGAACTGCTCGCGGAACGCATCGGCGTCGAACGCGCCGTCACCGCCGAAGGTCACCGACCCCGTGGTGATGCCCCAGTGGACGAGGATGAGGTCCGGGTCGACTTCGACCAGCGTCTCGTAGTCGGTCAGCCCGTACTGTCCGGTTTCGACGCCGGCGAAGGCGTCGGCGTCGACCAGCCCGAGGTCGCGGTAGGGCTTCATCTCGTAGCCGTTCTCCTCGAGATAGAGCACGTAGAACTCGCCGTTCCCGGGTGAAGAACCGCCGTTGATCAGTCCGATCGAAGGCGGCTCGGGGTCGTCGGGAAGCCGTGACTGCAGTTCGGCCTGTACGTCCGCGTGAAGGTCGAGCCAGGCGTCAACCCGCGCCTGCTCGTCCAGAACTGTGCCGACCTTCTCGAACGCCTCCAGCATCGATGGAGCCCGTTGGGGGTACCCCATCTCCTGTTGCCACTCGGCGCGAAAGCGACGGTTGAGACAGCCGAAGAACGGCGCGACGTTCGATTCGATCTCCTCGATGTCGGAGTCGTCCCAGTTGCTGTCCCACGCCTGGATCAGGTTGGGATCGATGAAGAACACGTCCGGATCGTGCTCGTAGAACACCTCCTTGGGCATCCCGCCGTCCTGCCACAGGGGCGGCCAGTCGTTGTCGTAGTCGATGTCTAGCGGATCGTAAAAGAGGGTGGGCCCGCTCAGCCGGTTCGTCTGAAGCTTGTCCGCCTGCCCGAGCGAGACAACCATGTCCGCCCACGCCATGGAGTAGGTCGTCACGGACTCCGGAACTGACTCGAACTCGACCTCTCCGACTGGGAACAATTCAACGGAGTAGCTGCTGTCTGCTGCCGAGGTCGTCGTCTCGGTCACGGTGTCGGCGGACGTGGACGTCGCCGTCTGATCACTGCCGCTCGTACACCCGGCCAACAGCCCACCCGCAACGATCGACGATCCGTACTTGGCAAACTCCCGGCGCGTCGGGGGTCGATGGCGTGCTTCGTCGTCTACCATATTTTTAGGCTCACCTAAAACAATATAACTCCATCGGATTTTTGGTCAGCCAAAAAGCGCGCAGTCGGTCGAATGTGGGCCCGGCGCTCAGTGGCGCTCGTCGGCGCTCGCGGTGTCGGCGTCACAGCGGTACTCACGGATTGCGTCGTCGTCCATCGCGTCGAGCAGTTCGGCGGCGTCGTGTGCCTCGACGACTGCCTCGGTGTCGAGTGTCGCAGCGAGCGCACGGTGGCCGCGTTCGGTCCGTTCGGCCACCTCGTCCTCGGAGACGTATGCCGCGCGCCCCTCGTCGAGGAACGCCTCGCGGACCCGTCGGAAGCGGTCGGAGTCGGTGTCGACCGGCGCGTGGTCGGCGTGGTGGTCGTCGAACCACTCGACCCACCGCTCGCGCTCGGCCCACTCGCCCGACAGCGACGCCTCACGGCGCACCCAGTCGACGCCCTCGGCGGCCTCGGGCCACCAGCCGTCGTCGACCCGCACGTCGGCGACGACTCGTCGGGCGACGCGCGCACCGCGTCCGGCCGCGGCGACCGCCTGCAGATCCGTCTCCTCGGCGGGCGAGGCGACGTACAACCCCTCGACCGGAGTGGTGCCCTCCTCGTCGGCATAGTCGCGAGCGAAGTGCTCGTGCGCCTCCTCGCCGTGGTCGTGGGTCACGAACATCGCCTCGTCGTCGTCGAGACCGCGGAGGAACTCCCCGTCGTAACGGGCGGCCGCGACGACGCGCGTCGCCGTCACCGGGTCGCCCTCTTGGGGCGTCACGAGGAACCCACCGTCGGTGTCGTCGTCCCGGTCGCGTCTGTCGTCGTAGTCGCGTCCGCCCTCGGCATCCGCTGCCGCTTCGCGCCGCTCGACCGACTCCACGAGGTCGTCGACCAGCGTCGCACCGGCGGCCGCGAGGTGGTCGTGCAGTAGGTCGGTGAACGTCTCGACGTCGATGCCGTCTGGGAAGCCAGGGTAGTTCTCCAGATACGCACACTGCGCGATCGACGACCGGCCGCGGTCGTAGACGGCCGTATCGAGTCCCTGTCGGGCGGTGAACACCGCGACAGCCGTCCCCGCGGGCCCGCCGCCGACGACGAGGACGTCGTAGTCTGCCATCCTCACTCGGCTCCGGCGACGATGTTTGCCACGCGCTCTCGGTCGAACAGCCGTTCGCCCTCGGGAATCTCCGGGTACGGGTCGCCCGCCGTGTAGCCGGGCCACTCGCCGAACCGCTCGGGGTACAACTGCTTCGCCGTCATCTCCAACTGGAACAGGTTCATCAGCGGCCCCTGCACGGGGTTGCCCGAGGGGTAGAAGCGGTCGTTCTGGATCGCGGCCAACTCCCCGCCGACGGGGTCGTCGGCGATGGTCTCGCGGATCGATGCCACGTCGTAGTAGGAGGCGATGCCGAACTGGTGGAGGATCACGTCGGGGTCGACCTCCAGCAGCGTCTCGTAGTCGTACGTCGTCCCGAACCCGGCGTCGGTACCGGTGAAGGCGTCGGTCGCACCCAGTGGCCGGACGTGTGCGTTCGCGAAGCCGGGAGCGTTGATCTTCGAGGGGTAGAACGTCCCGTCGAAGAAGATGAGCGCCGCGACCGATGGTCGCTCGGACGCTGGCGGGAGGTTCGACTCGATGTCGTCGAGCATCTCGTCGTGGACGGCCGCGAGTCGCTCGTACCGCTCCGATTCTCCGAACAGCGTGGCGACCCGTCCGGCGATGTCCCACAGCGTGTAGTACTCGTAGGTGTCGCGCCACGATTCCGGCGGCTCACCGTGCGTTCGACTGTAGGTGTTGCCGAACCACGGCGCGACGTTCTCGGCGACCTCCTCGACGTCGGCGGGGTCCCAGCCGTCGAACGAGTCGACGAGCGCCGGGTCCATCAGGTGGAGGTCTGAGTCGAGTTCGTAGAACAGTTCCTTCTCGACGCGTATCTCGCCCGACCCCGTGTTGAGTTGGGTGAGGTCGTCGTAGTCGAAGTCGACGCCGTCGAGTCGCTCGTAGTACGCGTCGAGCGTGTTGCCGCCGGCGGCGGCGTCGAAGCCGAGCGAGTTCACCGCGTCGCCGTAGCCGTACGCGACGGCCATATCGGCGTACAGGAGGCTGTAGACGGAGACGCTCGACGGTGGGTCGTCGAGCGACACCTCCCCGACGGGAGCCATCGACGCCGCGTACGCCGGCTCCGGCGTCGCCGTGGCGGTCGGAGACGCCGTCTCGGTCTCGCTCGTCGTCAGCTGATCCTGCGACTCGGTCGCCGCCGAATCGTCTCCTCCACTCCCCATACAACCGGCGAGCAGGCCGGCGGCGAACACTGCGCCGCCGTACTTCGTGATCGCCCGGCGAGTTGGTCGCGTCGCACGGTTGGAGTCGTCGCCCATACAATTTCGGGCAGCCTAAACCAGTAAACCAGTTTCGGTTGTCCTAAACTACTGTCAGAGCGGTGACCCGCAGGAGGGGCACACGGGCGCGCCGTCCGGGAGGTCGCCACCACAGTGGGGACAGGGCCGTTCGTCGGTGCGACGGATCGCTTCGACGACCGCCTCGCTCGTCGATCGCACACCGTCGACAGTACCGAGCGAGTCTGGTCCGAACGACGACTCGGGGGCGTCGTCGTTGCTGTCGACGCCACAGCCAACGAGGCGGACACGAGCGAACCCCGTCCGCGCGGCCTCGAACCGGTAGCCGTCCGCCTCGGCGTCAGCCGAGGGGGCGAGCACCGAGGGCTCGACGACGTCGCTTCCCTCAGGTCCGAGGACGCCGAGTAGTTCCGCCGCGCGACCGCGCACATATGGACTTCCGTCGTCGAGTCGGTCGACGACCAGTGACCGGACCGGGTCGACACGCTCGGGGCGCGCACAGGCGACCGCCAGGATGGCGGTGAGCAGGTGATACCTGACGAGTTCCTCGTCGTCGTCGAGGTGGTCTGCGACGGTCTCCACGCGGTGCGCGAGGCGGCTTGGGTCACCGACCGCGATCCGTTCCAGCGCCCGGGCGAGTTCGGTCCTGACCTCTGGTTCGTCGAAGGCCAGTCCGATCGTCAGGTCCGCGAGCACCGCAGGCGTCGCGGCCTCTTCCGGGTGCTCGACCGCGACAGCACCGACCGTCTCGGCCGCTCGCGCCCGGACAAACGAAAGTTCCTCGTCGTCTGCGAGTCGGTCCGCGACGGCCGGGCAGACGGGAAGGACGCTCGCGGGACCCTCGGCGGCGACCGCGGCGAGCAGTTTCACCGCGGCGAGCCTGATTGGTCGCCTCTCGTCGGTGAGGAACGCCGCGACGTCGTCCACGAGTGGAACGAGCAGTTCGGGGTTCCCGTCTGCGACTGCGCGGAGGCGACGGAGGGTGCGCTTGCGCTCTTCGGGAGCAGCGTCGCGTCGCGCGTCGAGGGCGCTCGCCGCCTTCGCCGGGTCGCCGGCCTCGAGCGCCTCTGCGGGGTCGAGGTCGGTCATCGTCGGCCCTCCGAGTCGCCGACGCCCCCAAATTCGCGTTCGGACCGGGGACGCGTTGGCTCGTGTCGGCGGGCGTCATCGCTCACAGTCGGCGTAGCGTCGAACGTGCAGCCGATCGATCGAAGCGGGCGGGGTTGCGGCGACGGAGCCAGCAGTGCAGACATACGCTGGCTAGTGGTCCGCATCCGACGGACGCCGCGGTACCACGGTCGGCCCCTCCGGGCCGAAGCCCACGTCGGCCTCGACGCCGAACACCTCCTCCAGCAACTCTCCCGTCACGACTTCGTCGGGCGGTCCCCATTCGTAGGGCGTCCCGTCGCGCAACGCGATGAGGTTGTCCGCGAAGCGGGCGGCCTGTCCGATGTCGTGGAGGACGACACAGACGGTGACACCGTGGTCCTCGTTGAGTTCGCGGACCGCCTCCAGTACCCGGAGTTGGTGGTGGAGGTCGAGGAACGTCGTCGGTTCGTCGAGGAGGAGCGCCTCCGTCTCCTGTGCGAGCGTCATCGCGAGCCACGCCAACTGCGCTTGCCCGCCCGAGAGGTCGCCCACCTGTCGGTCCGCGAGATGGGTGACGCCGACGCGGTCGAGGGCACGGTCGACCGCGCGGTAGTCTTCCTCGCGCATCCCCTCGAAGAATCCGCGATGGGGGTACCGACCGTGCGTCGCCAGTTCTCGCACCGTCGTCGACTCCGGGGCAGTGTGCTCCTGTGAGAGGAGGCCGAGGCGACGCGCGAGTTCGGTCGTCCCGTACGACTCCACGTCGCTGCCGTCGAAGGCGACGACGCCCCGGTCGGGCGTCAGTTCCGCGTTCATCGCCTTCAGCAGCGTCGACTTCCCGCTCCCGTTCGGCCCGACCAGCGCGGTTATCTCGCCGGCCGGAATCTCCAGTCGCTCGGTCTCGACCACCGGGTCGCCGCCGTAGCCGAGGGCGACGTCTTCGATGGACAGCGGCGGCGACGACTCGGCGGCCGCCGTGTCTGCGCCGTCCGTCGGCTCCGACGTCTTGTCGTCGGAACTCATAGCGAACCGATCCCCTCCTGTTTACGCATTAGATATAGGAAGTACGGCCCGCCGATGAGGCCGGTGACGATACCAACCGGGAGTTGAGCGGGCGAGAGCGCGAGGCGGGCGCCCACGTCGGCGAGGGTGACGAGCGCCGGGCCAGCGAACACGCACGCGACGACGAGGCGCTTGTAGTCGGAGCCGACGAGTTGCCGCACCATGTGCGGGACTATGAGGCCGACGAAGCCGACGATACCCGCGACGGCGATGGCCGTTCCCGCCGCGAGAACGGCGACGCCCGAGAGGGCGAATCGAACTCGCTCGACTGACATCCCAAGCGACCTGGCAGTGCGTTCGCCCAGAAGGAGGACGTTCAACTGCCGCGCACCGACGAGCGTGAGCGGGACGGCCACGAGCGTCCACGGGAGGCCCATCCGCACCTGCTCCCAGTCGACGCCGGTGAGCGATCCGGTCGTCCACGCGAGCGCCGACTGCACGACGCCGAGGTCGTCTGCGAAGAAGAACAGCGCCGTCTGGATCGACCCGAACACCGTCGAGACGATGACGCCCGCGAGGACGAGTCGAACGGGGTTCGTCCCGCCCTGCCACGAGATGGCGTACACGAGGAGGAACGCCACCGCGCCGCCGCCCGCGGCCACCAGCGGAAGAAACGCCGCCAGTCCGGTGAATACGATGAGTGAGAGGAGGATGGCCAGCCCCGCCCCCGCGGAGACGCCGAGGATGAACGGCGACGCGAGTTCGTTGCGGGTGACGGCCTGAAACACCGCACCAGAGACGGCGAGGTTCGCGCCGACGATGACGCCGACGATGACGCGAGGCATCCGTATCTGCCAGACGATGAGCGTCTCTTTGGGCAGGTCCACCGCCGCCGTCGAGACGCCGAGCGCCCCCGCGACCGCGGTTCCCAGCCCCTCGCCGAGGAACAGTCGCAGGAGCACCTGCGGGTTCGTCCACACGAGCGGATCGAACACCGCCGCCCACGCCGTTCCGATAGACATCGTGAACGCCCCGAAACTCACCTGGACGAGCCCCGAAGCGACGACGACGAGCGTACTCACGACTGCGACCGTGACCAGCGACGAGTCGACCCACGACAGCGGCTGCTCCACGTCCGCCGCCCCGGTGGTGGTCTCACTCGCCACGGCGCGTCCCCTCGTATTGCATACGTTTTAGGCCACCCTAATTCCTGAAAAGCGTGTCGAACCACCGTCGGGCGGACGCCTGCCTCGCGACCGGGCTCCCGTCCAGCGTTCCCCCGAACGCTTACCCCCTCTCCGTCGTATCCGGATGTATGGACGAGCTCGTCGTCTCGACGGACGTGTACGTCGCCCCCGAGGAGGCGTACGAGTTCCTCTTAGACTTCCCCCGGTACGAGCGCTACACGGAGTATCTCGACCGAGTCTCGCGCACCCACGGTGACGGCGGGCCGGGGTCGCGGTACGCGCTCCGGTTCGCGTGGTGGAAACTCACCTACACGGCGCGCTCGGAGGTGACGGAGGTGGAGCCACCCACCCGCATCGACTGGCGCATCCTGAAGGACATCCGCGCCCACGGCGCGTGGGTTATCGACCCGTACGAGGAGTTGCCCGCGAACGCGCCCGCTGACGCCACGGAGGCGTGCCGGGTGACGCTCGAGATCAACTTCGACGCCGACACCGCAGACTCCTCGTCGGTGTCGCTCCCACCGCTCGTGTCGTTCGGGTGGGTGCTCGACAAGGTGAAAGGTCTCGTCACCGAGGAAGCCGAGCGGGTCGTTCGCCGGGCCGTCGAGGACTTGGAGGGAAGAGAGCGAGCGGTCACACTCGACGTGCGCAACGACTCCGACGCGTTGTAACCGGCGTCGGCACGACTCCGGAACGCTCATTTCGCTCGGTCGTGGACTCCGGTGCATGACAGAGGTGGCTCCGCCGTGCGAGTCGTGATCATCGGCGCGGGACAGGTCGGTGAGAGCATCGCGGCGGACCTCGACGGGAGCCACGAGGTCGTCATCGTCGAACAGGACGCCGAGCGGTGTGAGGAACTCACCTACTCGCTGGACGTACTCACCATCAACGGCGACGGCACCGCCGTCTCGACGCTGGAGGACGCCGGCGTCGCGGACGCCGACCTGGTGGTGGCCTCGACGGACGACGACGAGACGAATATCGTCGCGTGTTCGACCGTGAAAGCCGTCAGCGACACGTTCACCGTCGCCCGCATCAAGAACACCGAGTACCTCCGGACGTGGGAACGCTCGCAGTCGGCGTTCGGTATCGACTTCATGGTGTGTACGAACCTGCTCACCGCCGAGTCTATCGTCCGCGTCATCGGCCTCCCGGCCGCCCGCGACGTGGACCCGTTCGCTGACGGAAAGGTGCAGATGGCGGAGTTCGAGGTGAGCGAGGCGAGCCCAATCGCGGGCCTCACCGTCAGCGAGGCCGACCGCTTCGACTCGCTGACGTTCGCAGCCCTCCTGCGCGACGACGAGGTCGTCATCCCTCGTGGTGAGACGGTGATCGAAGCTGGCGACAAGGCGGTCGTCATCGGCTCTCCGGGCAGCGTCCGCGGCTTCGCCGCCGACGTCGCCCCCGAGGAGCACGTCGGCACAAACGAGGAAGTCGTCATTGTCGGCGGCTCCGAAATCGGCTATCACACGGCCCGCCTCCTCGGCGAGCGCGGGTTCACCCCACGCCTCATCGAACGAGACGAACAGCGGGCGCGCGACTTGGCAGAGGAACTCCCCGACTCGTTCGTGATGCAGTCGGACGCGACCGACGTGGGCTTTCTCGAACGCGAACGCATCGGCGACGCCGACGTGATGATCGCCGCACTCGACTCCGACGAGAAGAACCTCCTGTCGTGTCTGCTCGCGCGACGACTCGGCATCGAGCGAACCGTCGCCGTCGTCGACCAGACGGCGTACGTCGACCTGTTCGAGACGGTCGGCATCGACGTCGGGGTCAGTCCGCGTGCGGTCGTCGCCGAGGAGATTTCGCGGTTCACCCGCGAGGGCGGCGCGGAGAACGTCGCACTCATCGAAGACGACCGCGCAGAGGTGCTGGAAGTCGAGGTGACCGAGGAGTCGCTGCTCGCGAATCGGCCGATCAGCGAGTCGATTCAGGACTTCCCGAACTGTCTGGTGATCGGTGCGATCACCCGAAACAACGAACTCGTCACGCCGCGCGGTGACACCGTCATCCGCCCGGGCGACCACGTCGTCGTCTTCTTCGAGACGAGCGTCGTCGACGAAGTGACGCAGAAACTCTGATCCGGGAGCGGCCCGTTCGTAGCCCGCGCTTCGACGCCGCGGCTTACTCTACCGTCAGCGTCTGCTCGGGCATCCCGCCCAGCATCGCGCCGAACGCCGTCTCGTATCCTTCGTGGCGAGCGACCTGCGGCCACACCGTCGGCGTCAGCGTCAGGTCGTCACCCGACTCGACGCTCGCGCCGTCGAGCGCCGCGCCGTAGTGGTACGAGAGGTCGGGGTCGAGCGTACGGACGAGTTCGCCCGAGAACACCGCTTCGCCGTCGCGCGTGTGCGTCGCCTCCAGCCCCATCGCGGGGATGAGCATTCGGTTGTATGGCGTCCGCGCCGACACCACGAGATACGGCCCCGGTGTGTCGATTCCGTCGGGCGACTCGTCGAGGACGGTCGCGACGAGGACCGCGTCGTTGCTGTTCACCTCGCCGAGGACGGTCCCTTGGAGGTCTTCGACGGCAGGCGCAGTCGCGTCGGGAACCATCGACATCTCCATCGGACTGACCGCCGCGCGTTCGCCCGCGTCGTCGAGCGTCTCGAACGATATCTCGTCGCGCGCCGACTGACTGTACTCCATCTCGACGGGGATGCTCGCCGGGTCCGTGAAGCGGTCGCGGAACGCCCCCGTCCGCCGCGTCCTGACGCCGCCGACCGAGACGGTGACGGTGTAGGTGCCGTCGCCGTCCAACGGGAAGTTGCCGCCGTAGTGGAAGCCCATCGGTTGCGACAGCATCGGGTAGATGACCTCCTGCGAGACGAGCGAGTCGTCTTTCGTCACCTCGACCGACAGGCCAGTCTCGGGGAGGACCTGTCCCGTCTCGGGGTCCCAGACGCTCGCCATCAGGTGGACGTCGTCGTCGTCACCGATGTCGGTACGCTCGACCGACTCGCCGTTGACGTTCCAGAAGCGATGCGCGTACGAGTAGAAGACGCCGACCTGATAGTCGCCCGCCTTCCCCATCCCGCCCATGTTCATCCCCTCGATGTGACTCGGGATGTACACTCCATCTGGTCGGTCCTCGACGACCGGCGGCGCCCGAGCGGAACTACTGGAGGTGAGTTCGAAGCCGAGACATCCGGAGAGGCCACCGAGTCCGGCGGCCGTCCCCCCCGCGACTGCACCGCGGAGGAACGTTCGTCTATCCATATCGGGGCAGAAGGGTTCGATACGTGAGGGACTTCTGGTACGCCCGTCGAACGGGGGAACAGGAACGTCGTTCCCCGCACGCTCACCCTATCCGGCGTCGCCGCTCGGCGTCGGGAGCGCCCGCAGCGACCGCGGCGGCACGAGGAAGTAGCCGCGGTGTCGCAGGAAGATGTACTCGAGGATGCCGTTGTTCACTCGCTGGCGAACCGCGGGCGTCGCCTCCGTCGCGTCGACGCCGTTCATCGCGCGGCGGACGGCCTCGAACTGGTCGATAGAGCGCTGCAGCGACGGGAAGTGCAGGCTCGCGATGTCGTCGTCGGCCGACTCGAAGTGGCGGCGCAAGAGGAGCGGGTTCCCCTCGGTGTCGCGGTTAGCGCGGGCGGCCTTCTGTGCGTGCCCGACACGGCCGTACTCCTTCGCGTCGGCCACCACGTCGTCAGCGAACTGATCGATGTCGGAGTCGTCGCCGAGGTTCGCGCCGATACCCTCGACGAGTCCCTCGGCTGCGTGGCCGGGGGAGAACATCTCCATCACCTGCTGGTCGAACGTCTGCTCGCCGTACCAGTCGTCCAGTCGCTGTCGCCAGTTGCCGACGGACTTCGTCGTCCCCTCGGCGAACGGTCCCTCGCCGATGGCGACGTAGTCTTCGGTCGCCTGGTTCCCGCGAAAGCCCGCGACGAACCCCATAAACAGCGGCGAGTCCTCGGGGATGGGGTTCGGGTCGGGGACGCCCGCCAGTTCGTCGCCCTTCTCGTGGGGGATGCCCGCGCCCATGAACCCCGTCCGGCGGTCGTCGACAGTGACGGCGTCGGTGAGCGCCGACGGGAACGTCACGCCGTTCGCCTCCGTCGCCTCCCCCGTGAGCGCCTGTTCGGCAGCGAGGAGCGCGTCCGGTCGGTCGGAGCCGAGATGCACGAGCAGGTCTTGCGTGTCGAACTCGGGCGTCTCGTAGTCAGCCAACGGCGTCGGCTGTGGGAGTGACACGTCGTCGGGGACTGCCAGCGGGTCGTCGAACCGCTCGAAGTACGTCGGCGAGTACGCGACCGAGTGCAGCAGTCCCTCGTGGCTCCACTCGTACGCGCGGTCGAGCGCGTCGAACGCCCCGGCGACGGCCTCGCGGTCGGCCGCCGATGGTGGTCCGTCGCCGGGGAGCGTGCAGTACAACAGCGTCTGGTGACGCGGCAGTTGCCAGTTGCCTGCGTCGTCGGTCGGCACGTGGTCGTTCCACGCGAACTGCCGTTCCGGGTGTGCCTCGGGACCGCCACCGGTCGGGACCGGGTCCGCTCCCGAGAAGCGGTCGACACAGGCGGCGAGTCCGGTCGCACCACCGACGGCGACTGCGGCCTTCAACGCGTCACGACGACTGAGGCCGTCGTCTCGGAGTCGGTCTGCCTGGTCGGCGTCCGCGTCGTCCATACCACGGTGTAGTCTCGTCACGGCCAAGGGGGTTGTGGTGTGGCCGTCGAACGCCGTGACCCCGGTTGTGTGGTGGGAATCCACCGTCGGCAGGGTCGACGGGGTCGGCGGCATCGGCGGCGTCGACGCCGGTTAGTCGAGAAACGAGTCGACGAGTCGGGTAAAGCGGTCGAGAAGCCGGTCCGGGACGGACGGCTCGACGCGTGCAAGCGACTGTGCGGCCGCCTCGGGGTCGGTCAGCGCGAGCGTCACCCGACCACGACTGTCCCTGCGCTTCTGGACGACGTCCGCGTCGACGAGGGCGTCGAGGTGCCACTCCAGCGTGCTTCGTGCGACACCGATCTGTTCGGCGACGGCGTTCGGAGTTGCGGGGCCGTCGAGGAGTTCGACCACGGCGTCGCGAGCAGTCTCCCGACGAAACAGCGCCACGCGCGTCCGCTCCTCGGGGTCGAAGTCGATGGGGAAGTAGTGCGTCCGCCCGGAGACCGACTCGGCGACGACGCGGTCTGCCCGCGTGAGGCGTCGGAGGTGGTACTGCGCCTGTCCCGGTGCGAGGTCGAGTCGCCGGACGAGTTCGTTGAAGTGGAGTCCCGGGTGTGACCCGACGTACGCGGCCAGTCGGTCCCGGGTCGAGAGGGAGTCGTCGGTCACGACGACGCCTCCACGGTCGTCGACCGGGCGTAGTACACTGCGCCGATGACGAGGCCGGCCATCACCACGTCGAGGAGGTGTTCGCCGAAGTGGTGTGCCGCCGGCCCGACGACGCCGAGCGCGGTTCCGGCCGCCAGCCCAGCCCGCACGGTGAGCGTGCCTAGCGCGAGTGCGATGAGCAGATACGAGCGGGAGCGTCGCCGGAGAAACGCCGCGAGTCCAAGTCCGAGTAGCCCCGCACCGGCGATGCCGCCGACGGCGACGACGACGGCGTACGCCACGCCCTGGAGGTCCGACGCGAGGTGGAGGACGCTGTCCATAGCCCGGCTAGTCTGCCGGTCGACTTCACGCTTCCGTGCGGCGGCGGCCTCGCGTCGTGGAACGGTAAGTTCAACTTGAACGCGGTCGGTCGCTTCGAGAGTGAACCTCCGCGTCGAGTATCGGGCGAGTCTGAGTCTCGTTGGGACCGTCGTGCGGTATCTCTCGGTCCCGTTGCTCGCGCCGTTGGTCGTCTCGCTGTACTACGGTGAGTCGGTCGCCCCGTTCGTCGTCACCATCCTCGTAGCGCTGGTCGCTGGGACCGCTCTGAACCGTCTCGACCCAGACCCCGATATGGGCGCCCGTGAGGGCTTCCTGATGGTCGCAGTGACGTGGCTCGCCGTGGGTCTCGTCGGTGCCATCCCGTATCTCGTCGAGGCACACGGCGTCCCTGGTATCGTCGCCGCGCCGCATCCGCAGTCGACACTCGCCAATCCCGTCAACGCCCTCTTCGAGGCGATGTCCGGCTTCACGACGACTGGGGCGACCGTCCTCGGCGACATCTCCTTCCAGACGCACTCCCGCGGGATTATGCTGTGGCGGCAACTGAGTCAGTGGCTCGGCGGGATGGGTATCGTCGTCCTCGCCGTCGCCATCCTCCCGGAACTGTCGGTTGGAGGAGCGCAGTTGATGGACGCGGAGGCCCCCGGCCCCGGCATCGAGAAACTCACCCCGCGGATCGCAGAGACCGCGCGCGTCCTCTGGGGCGTGTACGCCGGCCTGACGGCGCTGGAAATCGTCTTGCTGTACGGCCTCCACGTCGCCGGACCGCTGCTCGGGATGCCCGAACTCGCGCCGAACATGACGCTGTACAACGCCGTCGCCCACGGCTTGACGACGATGCCGACCGGCGGCTTCTCGCCCGAGGCACGCTCTATCGAGGCGTTCTCCGCGGCCGTCCAGTGGGTCATCGTCCCGTTCATGGTCGCCGCCGGTGTCAACTTCGCTCTCTTCTGGGGCGTCATCACCGGTCAGCCCGGTAAGATGCTCCGCGACGTCGAGTTCCGCGCGTACTTCGGCGTCCTCGGCGTGTTGACGGCCATCCTCACGGCCCTGTTGTTCGGTGGAACGTTCGTCTCGGCGGTCCCCGAGGGCCAGTCGACGTTCGACGCCGCATACCTCGCGATGGTGTCGGGCGAGTTGACCGGGAGTCTCGAACCCTCGCTGCGACACGCCGTCTTCCAGACGGTCGCGTTGGTGACGACGACGGGGTACGCCAGCATCGACTTCAACACGTGGGCACCGGCCGCGCAGTTCGTCCTCCTGTTCGCGATGTTCATCGGTGGCTCGGCCGGGTCGACCGGCGGGGGGATCAAGGTGATTCGCTGGGTCGTGATCATCAAGTCGCTCCGCCGCGAACTGTTCACGACCGCCCACCCCGACGCGGTTCGCCCAGTTCGACTCAACGGCCGTGCGCTCGACGAACGCGGCGTTCGCGGTATCTTCGCGTTCACACTCTTGTACATCGTGTTGGTGTTCGTCTCGGCGGTGCTGTTGTTCCTCGACAGCCTCCGCGTCGAGACGACGTTCACCGTCCTCGAAGTGTTCAGCGCCGCCGCGACGACGCTCGGGAACGTCGGACCTGGGTTCGGCATCATCGGGCCAATGGGCGGCTACCTCGCCTTCAGCGACGTGAGCACGCTGTTTATGGTGTTTCTGATGTGGATCGGTCGCCTGGAGATCATTCCCGTCCTCGTCTGCCTGACGCCGGAGTACTGGCGGCGCTGACCGCTCGTCCCCGTTCTCTGGTCACTGACGCGACGAGCGCCGCCCGCGATAGCCCACGTAGCCGAGGCCCCCTAACGCGAGGGCGACGAACAACAAGAGGCCGATGAACAACCACCCGGGATCCGTCAGGACGACCGACCAGAGGAGGTCGGCGCCGGTGATCAAATACGGGACGACGAGGAGTGCGATCACGATCCGCTGGCGTCGCTCGACCGAGTCGAGTCTGGACTGGAGGGAGTCGTCCATCGAGTCACGATGAAAAACGGAGTCGAATAGCAGTTAGGGTCGATTCGGGTCTCGGGAGCGACCTACTGCGACTGCTCGACGGCGCTGGCCGCACGGATGGCGACCGCCTCGCCGAACGCCGGGCCGACGAACTGCATCCCGACCGGAAGGCCGTCCGACTCGCCGGCAGGCACCGAGATGGCCGGGAGGTTCGCGAGATTCACCGGGACGGTGTTGGCGTCCATCAGATACAGCGAAAGCGGGTCGTCGAGGCTCTCACCGCGCTTGGGCGGGAGGACGGGCATCGTCGGCGTCGCGAGGACGTCGGCCTCCGAGAGCGCCTCGTCGAAGTCCTGCTTCACCCAGGCGCGAGCGTCCTGCGCCTTCTTGTAGTACTTGTCGTGGTAGCCCGCAGAGAGCGCGTACGTCCCCAACAGGACACGGCGCTTGACCTCGTCGCCGAAGCCCTCCTCGCGGGAGCGAGCGAACGAGTCGTTCCAGTTGCCCTCGCCGCCGTCGACGCCGTAGCGGACGCCGTCGAAGCGTGCGAGGTTCGAGGAGGCCTCGGACATCGCGATGACGTAGTACGCCTGCACTGCGTGTTCGACGGAGGGGAGCGACACGTCGACCGTCTCGACGCCCTGTGCCTCCAGGTCCGCGATGGCGTCCTCGAACACCGCGATCACCTCGTCGTCGGCGCCCTCGACCAGTTCGGTCGGGATACCGACGGTGAGACCGTCGACGTCGCCGTCGGCGGCGTCGGCGTACGTCGTCGCCTCCGCGGGATGGGTGTCGTCGCCACCCTCGGCGGCGTCGTAGCGCGTCGTCGCGTCGTGCGGGTCGGGGCCGGCGATGACGTCGAGCAGCGTCGCGGCATCCTCGACGGTGTTCGCGAGCGGTCCGATCTGTTCTAAGGAGTTTGCGTACGCGACGAGGCCGTACCGCGACACCAGACCGTACGTCGGCTTGATGCCGACGACGCCGCAGAACGCGGCGGGGTTGCGGACGGAGCCACCCGTGTCGGAGCCAAGCGCCACGTCGGCCTCACCCGCGGCGACGGCCGCCGCAGAGCCACCCGAGGAGCCACCGGGGACACGTTCGGGGTCGACGGGATTCTTCGTCGGCCCGAACGCAGAGGTTTCGGTCGTGCCGCCCATCCCGAACTCGTCCATGTTGGTCTTGCCGACCAGCGTCGCGCCCGCGTCGCTGACGCGTTCGACCACGGTCGCGTCGTACGGCGGGACGTAGTCGTCGAGCATCGCAGAGCCACAGGTGGTGCGGATGCCCTTCGTGGAGATGTTGTCCTTCACCGCGAGCGTCATCCCGGTCAACGGACCATCGGCGTCGCTGTCGACGCGTTCGCGGGTGAGGAAGACGTTGAGGTCGTCGGCGCTCATGAGACCTTCGGGCCCTTGAAGAAGCCCGCCTCCGTCTCGGGCGCGTTCGCGAGCGCCTCCTCCTGCGAGAGGCCCTCACGGACCTCGTCGGCGCGCATCACGTTCACGAGGTCTGGTTCGTCCTCGACTTCCGGCACCTCGTCGAGGGCCGCGAAGTAGTCGAGGACGTCCGCGAACTGTGTCGCGAACGTCTCCGCTTCTTCGTCGTCGAGGTCGACCCGGGCGAGGTCCGCGACGTGGCGGACCTCGTTGGGGTCGACGGCGTCTGCGTCGCTCCCCTCGTCGGTCGCTGTCATATGCGAGCGGTGCCGCGGACACCGAGTAAGGGTTTCGATACCCCGGACCCGGAGAACCCGTGACAGAGACGATCAAAATCGTGGTATCATTACACACATATTTTGCTCTAACTGAAACCGTCCATTTAGGTGTGTAGAGCAGTCGAACCGCGGCCACAGTCCCGACCGATCACCCCCGTCGCCGTCGTGTAGATTTTCCGTTGAATTCGATCGAAATTCGCCACCAGATATAAGAGGTTCACAGCCCTGTAATTGGTACAGAGAACCCGGTCGGAGCCGTTTCTCCGACAGCCGTTCCCAGAACCCAACAATGAGTGAAAACGTCCGAAGTTACACGGACGAGCGGCCGCGAACCGACACCGCGAGGACGGACGAGTCGACGTCCGAATCCGAACGTGAAGAACTCGACTGTCCGGAGTGTGGCGGGCAGGTCGTGAGCGACTCCGAACGGGGTGAGACGGTCTGTCGAGACTGCGGTCTCGTCGTCGAGGAGAACGAGATCGACCGCGGCCCCGAGTGGCGAGCGTTCGACTCCAAGGAGAAAGACGAGAAGTCCCGCGTCGGCGCCCCGACGACGAATATGATGCACGACAAGGGGCTGTCGACGAACATCGGCTGGCAGAACAAAGACGCCTACGGCAACCAACTGTCCGGCCGTCAGCGCGAGAAGATGCAGCGTCTGCGGACGTGGAACGAGCGGTTCCGCACGCGCGACTCCAAAGAGCGCAATCTGAAGCAGGCGCTCGGTGAGATCGACCGGATGGCCTCCGCACTCGGCCTTCCGGACAACGTCCGCGAGACCGCCTCCGTCATCTACCGCCGCGCACTCGACGACGACCTCCTGCCGGGGCGCTCCATCGAGGGCGTCGCGACGTCGAGCCTGTACGCCGCCGCGCGACAGGCGGGAACGCCACGGAGTCTCGACGAGATTGCGAACGTCTCCCGCGTGGAGAAAGACGAGATCGCCCGGACGTATCGCTACGTCGTCCGCGAACTCAAACTGGAGATCCAGCCCGCGGACCCGGAGAGCTACGTGCCGCGGTTCGCCTCGGATCTGGACCTCTCCGACGAGTCCGAACGGCGTGCTCGAAAGCTCCTCCAGACGGCGAAACAAGAGGGCATTCACTCGGGCAAGTCGCCGGTCGGTCTCGCGGCCGCCGCGGTCTACGCGGCCTCGCTGCTCACCAACGAGAAGGTGACGCAGAGCGAGGTCAGCGAGGTGGCGAACATCTCGGAGGTCACCATTCGAAACCGCTACCACGAACTGCTGGAAGCCGAAGAGCAGGTCCAACTCGGCTGACGCGGTCGTCGTCGTTCGTCCACGGCCACCCACGTTTCCCGTTTCGTAACGTCGAAGCCACCCACCCCCCAGCCTGGGGTATGGAGACGACACGCCACTTCACCGCGACCGTCTACCTCGTCAACGACGGTGCGACGGCGTTGCACCGACACCCGCGACTGGGTATTCGCATCCCGCCAGGCGGCCACGTCGACCGCGACGAACTCCCGCACGAAGCGGGCCTTCGGGAGGCACGAGAGGAGACCGGCCTCGACCCGACGCTCGTCGACGACACCGACGAAGTCGACGCCCCCGCGGGCGAGACGCTGCCGACGCCGCGACACACGATGTTGTACGACATCAACGTCCACGAGGACGGAAGGGTGGGCCACCAGCACATCGACTCGGTGTTCTTCGCACACGTCGACTCCCGCGACATCGACCCCGACGGCGACGACGAGGTGGATGCCGCGAAGTGGGACTGGTACACGCCGACGGAACTGCGCGAGAGTAGCGTCGACAGCGACACCGTTCAGATCGGCATCGAGGCCATCGAGACGGTCAGAGCGGCGATCGAACCCGCGCGGCGCGACTGACGAACATTTATGACTGAATCCGGGACCAGACAGCGGTATCGACTATCGGTTCCGGGCGTCGCTCAGCGGTCGTGCGACAGTGCGCCGTCCGGCGGCGGGCCCGACCCACTGTCGCCTGTTCGCACCGAGTGAGCGACGCGAGAGCCACCGACCGTTCAACGCTCGTCGGGCGGGAGGTACTCCAGATCGCACAGCGACGCCACGTACCGCCCCACGTGGTCGTCCATCCGGCGTTTGAATCCAGCCTGTCGCGCGAGGCGGTCGAGTTCGCGGGAGACGTAGGTGCCGTACTGGACGGCCTTCTTGTCTGCCGTCCGGACGGACTCGGGGACGACGCCTGCCGCGGCCGCGCGTAAGGCCACCTTCCGCTCGCCGTCCGCGACCAGGAGGTCATCCGGGATCGACAGCGCCGCCTCGACGACCCGGTCGTGGAGCAGCGGCGCGACGGGGTCGACACCGGCCGCTCGAAGCGTTAGCACGTCTCGTTCGAGTTGTGCGGGGAGCGTCAGCATCGTCTCGCGTCGTGCGCCGCGGACGGTGTCGGCATCGACGCGGTGGTCGTCTGCTGGGTCGACTACCTTCGCGTACCCGCCGAACAGTTCGTCCGCACCCTGTCCGACAGCGAGACGGTCGTGACCGTCGGCGGCCGCGCGTTCTGCGACCAGATACAGCGGGAGTGCGATGGAGAGATCCATCGGATTGCGCCGTCCCGTGGCCGCGACGAGTTCCGGTACTGCCCGCGTGAGGTCGTCGTGCGACAACTCCACCACCGTCAGGTCCCGATCCATCGCGTCGGCGGCCCTGCGAGCGGCCTCGACGTCGTGTGCGCCCTCGAACCCGGCGACGTACAGCGGTGCGTCGGGAACGCCGGCGGCGACGACCGCCGAGTCGACACCGCCGGAGAACGCCACCGCTAGCCCTTCGGGGTCGACCGCGCGGGTTCGCTCGCGAACCGCACTCGTGACGCGGTCGAGCGCCTCGCTGCTCGGAGCCGGATCGGGATCGGGGAGCGTCCAGACGCGGCGTTCGCCGTCGTCGTCGCGGACGGTCCCAGCGGGGAGCGACCGAGGCGCAGTGAGTTCGGTCGGGTCGAAATTCCAGCCGTCCGTCTCGTCGTCGACGAATATCGGTCGTCGCCCGAGGACGTCACGGACGAGGACGCCGTCCACGGCGCCCGCGAAGCCGTCGGTCCCGGGAAACGGGTCGCCCGACTTCAGCGCCGCACGCACGGTCTCGGCGTCGACACCGTCGAGCGTCGCGCCGTCTGCGGGGGCGAACGCCATCAGAGGAAGTCGGCTACGCGCCGACCGATCCGTCGTTTCGCGCCGCCGGCGGCCTGCCGGAAGGAGATGTGCCACGGCGTGCGCTTGCCGACGACGCTGGTTCGACCGTCGCGAATCGCGTCGAGAATCGCGTCGACCGAGCGGTCGGCGGCACCGACCTCTGTGATGGCCTGTCCGACCATCTCCGAGATGTGCGCGTCGCTGCCGGCGGTCATCGGGACGCCGCGGTCGACGGCGAACGACTCCGCCTGTCGGTTCGAGCGACCGGTGAGCAGGCGCGAGTTGTACACCTCGATGGCGTCGGCGCTGGCGAGTTGGTCCTCCGTGATGTGCGGGGCGACGCCGTGGCGCGACTTCTGGAACGGGTGCGGGACGACCGAGAGGCCGCCCTGATCGCGGATGCGGTCGAGCGTCTCGTCGAAACTGAGCCCCGGCGGGATGGCCTCCTCGATACCGAACGCGAGGACGTGGCCTGCAGCACTCGTCACCTCCATTCCTGAAATCCCGACGAGGCCGTAGTCGTCGGCCATCGCTGCGGCCTCCAGGCTCGCGTCGATTTCGTCGTGGTCCGTGACGGCGAGTGCGTCGAGGCCGACGGCGGCCGCCTGTTCGAGCAGCATATCGACCGGGTCGCGGCCGTCGTGCGAAAGTGCGGAGTGACTGTGCAGCTCGACCGAAAGCACGACCGTCGGTAGACCCGGCCTGATAAAAAGAACCCCGGTCGACCGACGCCGAGAATACGCACGAATGTGCACATAGAAAGCCATTTGACCGGCCAGGATGACCGCACACGTGAATGCCCCTCGCCGACGCGGACCGCGACCTGGTGGAGGCGGAACTCGGACGGGAACCCACCCGTGCGGAGGCCGCACTGTTCGAGAATCTCTGGAGCGAACACTGTGCGTATCGCTCGTCACGCCCCCTGCTGTCGGCGTTCGACAGCGAGAGCGACGACGTCGTCATCGGCCCCGGCGACGACGCCGCAGTCGTTGCCTTAGACGACGAGACGTACGCGACGCTCGGTATCGAGAGCCACAACCACCCTTCCTACGTCGACCCGTTCGACGGCGCGGCCACCGGCGTCGGCGGCATCGTCCGCGACACGATGTCGATGGGCGCGTACCCCATCGCCTTGGCCGATTCGCTGTACTTCGGCGACTTCGACCGCGAACACTCGAAGTACCTGTTCGAGGGCGTCGTCGAGGGAATCAGCCACTACGGCAACTGTATCGGTGTCCCCACGGTCGCCGGGTCGGTCGCATTCAACGACGGCTACGAGGGCAATCCGCTCGTCAACGTCGCCTGCGTCGGCCTGACGACGCCCGACCGCCTCGTCACGGCGACCGCCGAGACGCCCGGGAACAAGTTGGTCCTCGTCGGCAACGCGACCGGTCGCGACGGCCTCGGCGGGGCTTCCTTCGCCTCTGAGGACCTCGCGGAAGACGCCGAGACCGAAGACCGGCCCGCCGTGCAGGTGGGCGACCCCTACGCAGAGAAGCGACTCATTGAGTGCAACGAGTCGCTCGTCGACGAGGGACTGCTCGTCGCCGCCAGGGACCTCGGTGCGGCCGGACTGGGTGGCGCCTCCTCGGAACTCGTCGCGAAGGGTGGTCTCGGCGCACAGATCCAACTCGACCGTGTCCACCAGCGCGAACCGAATATGAACGCGATGGAGATCCTCCTCGCGGAGAGTCAAGAGCGGATGGTGTACGAGGTTCGCCCGGAGGACACCGACCGCGTCGCGGAACTCGCCGACCGCTTCGACCTGGGCTGTTCGGTCATCGGCGAAGTGACCGACGGCAACTACGTCTGCACGTTCGAGGGCGAGACGGTCGTCGACGCGCCCGCCGAGTACCTCGCGGACGGCGCGCCGATGAACGACCTTGCTCGCGAGGAACCGACCCAACCCGACCGCGACCTGCCCGACGCCGACCTCGCGGCCGTGTTCGAAGCCGTCGTCGGCCATCCCAACACGGCGAGCAAGCGCTGGGTGTACCGACAGTACGACCACGAGGTCGGCGTCCGAACCTCGATGCTCCCCGGCGACGACGCCGCAGTGATGGCGATTCGAGAGGCACAGACGGAGTCGGGCGACCCGCTTGGACTCGCCATCTCCTCGGGCGCGGAGCCACGCTGGACGGCCGCCGCGCCGTACGACGGCGCTCGCGCGGTCGCACTGGAGAACGTCACTAACCTCGCGGCGAAGGGGGCAACGGCGCTCGCAGCGGTCGACTGTCTCAACGGCGGCAACCCCGAGAAGCCGGACGTGTACGGTGGCTTCGCCGCGGCCGTCGACGGCCTCGCGGAGATGTGTGCGGACCTCTCTGTGCCGGTCGTCGGCGGCAACGTCTCGCTGTACAACGACAGCGAGGCAGGTCCCGTCCCACCGACGCCGACGCTGGCGGTCATCGGCACGAAGGCCGGCTTCTCCGCACCGCCCGCGTCGCTGTCGGGCGAGGGAACCCTGCTCCACGTCGGCGCGCCCGGCGGTGCGCTTGGCGGGTCCGAGTATCTCGCGCAGGCGGGCGGCACGGACCGCTTCCCCGACCTGCCGGAGAACGCGCCCGCAGTCGTGGAGACGCTCGCGTCAGTCGCTGACGACGACGCGACGCTGGCGGTCCACGACGTGAGCCACGGTGGTCTCGCGGTGACGCTCGCGGAACTGATCACGGCAGATACGGGCGCAGAGGTGGCCGTTGAGGACGCGATCTCGCTGTTCGACGAGACGCCCGGCCGCGCGGTCGTCGAGACGACCGACCCCGACGCGGTTCGTGCGGCCTTCGACGGCGTCGCGCCGGTCGAGGAACTCGGGACGGCGACCGACGATGGGACGCTCTCGCTGACGGTCGGCGACGAGACGCTCGCGTACGACGCGGGGGCCGTCCGCGACCTCCGCTCGGTCATCGAGCGCGAACTCGACTGAGTCGAGCAAGCGCTCGGCAGAGAGTGTGCCAGAAGAACCGTTTGAAGCGTGAGTTGCTGTGGACGAACCAGAACGCGGCAGGGTTGTCGCGTCGACGACCCTGCGTGTTCGTCGTCCCTTACAGGACGAGCGGCAGGCCGAACGCGATGGCGATGCCGACGAGGGCGATGACGGCGCCGGTGACTGCCTGCCCGGTCGTCACGTCCTGCATCGGCGAAGTAACGCGCTCGTAGTCGAACTCCTTGTAGTGGTCGTGGTCGTGGTGGTCGGCCATACGCCTCGGTCGGGCGGCGCGCGGCAAAAAAACACCTATCCGGCCGGCGCCTGTGCGCCAAGATATGACTGTAGAGCGACGGACCTGGTGGAAGGAGGCAACCGTCTACCAGGTTTACCCGCGGAGTTTCGCCGACGGCGACGGCGACGGCGTTGGCGACCTCGCTGGCCTGGCCGACCGTGCCGACTACCTCGACGACCTGGGCGTCGACGCGGTGTGGCTCAACCCGGTGTACGAGTCGCCGATGGCGGACAACGGCTACGACGTAGCCGACTATCGCGCCATCGACGACACGTTCGGGACTATGGACGACTGGCGGCGCGTCCGCGACGCCCTCCACGACCGCGACATCCGCCTCGTGATGGACTTCGTCCCGAACCACACCTCCGACGAACACGAGTGGTTCGAGATCTCGCGCCGCCGCGGCGCGACGGCTGACTGGTATCACTGGGCCGACGGCGTCGACGCCGCCGACGCGTCGTGGAGCAGCGAGCGAGGGCCAGACGGTGAGGCTCCGCCGAACAACTGGCAGTCCTTTTTCGGCGGCCCCGCGTGGTCGTACGACGACGAACGCGAGCAGTGGTACCTCCACCTGTTCGACCCCAAACAGCCCGACCTGAACTGGGAGAACCCGGCGGTCCGCGAGGCCGTCGCCGACGAGATGCAGTTCTGGCTCGACGAGGGTATCGACGGCTTCCGCCTCGACGTGGTGAACCTGCTCTCGAAGCCCGCAGGCTACCCGAACGGCGAGCAGTCGGACCCGTTCAACGGCACGCTCCGTCTCGTCCCGAACGGCCCGCGAATCCACGAGTACGTCTCGGAACTCGCCGAGGAGGTGTTCGACGACGAGCGACTGCTCACCGTCGGCGAGTGCATCGGGGAGCCGTCGGTCGAGGAGGCCGCCGAGTACGTCGGCCCCGACGGGGACGGCCTCAGTATGATCTTCCACTTCGACCACGTCGGCATCGGACGCGGCGAGCGTCTGTGGGAGCGCGAGGAGTGGTCGCTGACAGACCTCAAGGAGACGTTCGATCGCTGGCAGGAGGGGTTGTACGGTCGCGGCTGGAACAGCCTCTACTTCAACAACCACGACCAACCCCGCGTCGTCTCCCGATTCGGCGACGACGACGAGTACCGTCGGGAGTCGGCGACGTGTATCGCCACGCTCCTGCACACGCTCCGCGGGACGCCGTACGTGTACCAGGGCGAGGAACTCGGGATGAGTAATCCCACGTTCGAGTCGCTCTCGGAGTTCCGCGACGTGGAGACGGTTCGGACGGTGGAGAACGCTCTCGCGGCGGGCGAGGTGTCGTCGTTCGAGGCGATCAAAGACGGACTCAACGCCCACAGTCGCGACACGAGTCGGACGCCGATGCAGTGGACGACCGGCGAACACGCCGGGTTCACCGACGGCGACCCGTGGATCCGACTCCACGAGGACCACGACGAGGTCAACGTCGAACGCCAACGTGGCGACCCCGACTCGGCGTGGCACTACTACCGTCGACTGATCGACGTTCGCGACGACCACCCGGTGCTCGTGTACGGGGAGTACGAGAACCACACGCCCGAGGACGAACGTGTGTGGGCGTACACCCGGACGCTCGACGACGCTAACACCGCGACGGACACCGCGGCCGACGCCAACCACGACCGCGCGTTCGTCGCCCTCAACTGGAGCGGTGACAGGGTTGATGTGACACCACCACAGGCCGTCGCGGGCGCGGATACGACGCTGGAACTGTCGAACTACGGCGAGACGCCGTCGCCGGGTGCCGTCGAATCGTACACCGCCCGACCGTGGGAGGCGCGAGTGTACCTGCTGAAGTGACCCACGAGGCCGGTCGTCGCTCCCGAACGGCTAAGTGGCGCCCGTGAGCGCCGTTCGAGTGTGCTCCCCGATACGACTTCGTTCCTCCTCCATCGCGTCCGACGTGTCGCACGCCGCAACGAGTACGTCGCGGAAGGCATCTGGTGGACGATATTCGCGTGTTACGCCGTGGTCGTCGCGAGCATCGGTCTCGGCGGCGTCGTCGGCGGGGTGTACCTCTACCTCCGGTACGGATTCCCGATGATCGCCGCTCGCGTCGGCCCGATGGCGCAGGCGGTAGTCGGCCTCGCGTATGTGTTCATCTTGTTCGTCGTTCTCCACTCGATTGTCGGCCGAATCCGCGATTGGCTGTACGGCGGCGGTACGCAGGCAGGGTGGAAGCAGTGACTGGGTCGCTCGGGCGACGCGGGCGTCGACAGGCGAAACCGTGAAACCCCACTCGCGGCTATCGCCGGTATGACTCTCACGAAGCGGATCATCCCGTGTATCGACGTCGACCTCGACGACGACGGGAACGCCGCCGTCTACACCGGCGTCAACTTCGAGAACCTGGAGTACTCCGGCGACCCCGTCGAGATGGCGAAGAAGTACAACGAGGCGGGAGCCGACGAGTTCGTGTTCTTGGACATCACCGCCAGCGCCGAGGGCCGCGAGACGATGCTCGATACGGTCCGAGCAGTCGCCGACGAGTGTTTCATCCCCCTCACCGTCGGCGGCGGCATCCGTACGAAAGCCGATATCAAAGAGACGCTTCGCGCCGGTGCGGACAAGGTGTCAATCAACTCCGGGGCCATCGCAAACCCCGAGTTGATCACCGAGGGTGCAGACGCATTCGGCAGTCAGTGTATCGTCATCTCGGTCGACGCCCGCCGCCGCTTCGACGACGAGGGCGACCACTACGTCACGCTCGATGACGGGCGCGAGTGCTGGTTCGAGTGTACCGTCAAGGGCGGGCGCGAAGGAACCGGCATCGACGTGGTGACGTGGGCGAAAGAGGCCGAAGAACGCGGCGCGGGCGAGTTGTTCGTCAACTCCATCGACGCCGACGGCACGAAAGACGGCTACGACATCCCGCTGACGAAGGCCGTCTGTGACGCCGTGTCGACGCCGGTCATCGCCTCGTCTGGCTGTGGTAGTCCCGAACACATGCGTGAGGTGTTCGTCGACGCGAACGCCGACGCCGGCCTCGCCGCCTCCATCTTCCACTTCGACGAGTACGGCATCGACGAGGTGAAGCAGTATCTCGCGGACCACGACGTCCCCGTTCGGCTGTAAGGCCGGGTCGTCTTCCCCCACTGTTGCACCTCGCGCTTCCTCGGCGAGGCGCGGCGCGGACACACCCGGTGAACGTTGATACGTCGAGCCGATGACTGACTAGTGTGACCACCGACTCCGACAGCGACATCGACGCCGAGGCGTACGCCGACGAGATTCGAGAGCAACGAGCACAGAAAGACGAGTTCTTCGTGGAGCACCCGCGCTCGCCGATTCCGCAGGCGACCCGCGCGGACTTCACGGGACTGCGGTACTTCGACCCCGACCCCGGCTACCGGTTCGAGGTCCACCTCCACGAACACGACGACCCCGAGGAGATAACGGTCGAGACGACGCAAGACGGCGCGCGGACGTACCACGACGTGGGCGAGTTCCGCTTCACCGTCGACGGCGAGGACGTGACGCTCCACGCGTTCCAAGCCCCCGGCGACGAGTATCGCCTGTGGGTCCCGTTCCGTGACGCCACGAGTGGCGAGGAGACGTATCCCGCCGGGCGGTATCTCGACCTCGAAGACCCCGACGACCGCACTGACGACGGCGCGTGGATCCTCGATTTCAACGAGGCGTACAGTCCGTTCTGCGCGTACGCCGACGCCTACGAGTGCCCGCTGGTCCCGATGGACAACTGGCTAGACGTGGCGATTCGCGCGGGCGAGAAACAGCCCGAATTGTAACCGAACCGCGCGCTTACGCTTCGGCGGCGTCGGCGTCCGCGAACGCGGCCTCGATGTCGTCGTACAGTTCTTTGAGATTCGCAGAGACGCCGTTCGCAGCCTCAGCGAGGGCGTCGAGTGGGTCGAGGCCGTCTTCAGTCTTGACAGAGAGGATCGGCTCCGTCTGACCACCCGACTGCTCGGGGTTCATGTCGTACGTCGCGGCGGCGACTCCCTCCGTCTCGAGGAGTTGGCCCTTGAGGACGTTCATGAACGTGTGGTCCTCGCCCGCGATCTCGATGCGGAGTTCCTCGTCCGTCTTCTCGATGACGCGAAGTTCCATTACGGCTGATTTCGCCCGAGGCGTGTTTCAAGCTTGTGTTCGGGAGACGTGCGAGGCCGAACGAAGTGAGGCCTCGGAGCGACCCGTGAGCAGCGCGCGGTCGAGCAACGCGAGACCGCGAAGGCGAACGGCGAGCAGAGTGAACCGAGAGCGACTCACTCCGAGAACGCCGCACTGTCACCTCACCCCTCCCACTCGACGACGCGGTCGATGCCGGGGTCGGGGAACAGCGACCCGATGTCCGGGTCGTCGTCGACGAGGGCGTACTGTTTCCCGTCGCGTTCAGCGATGCCGGCCCGCGCGAGGTGATCGAGGTGCGCGTACGCCTCGCCGGGGCCGTGAAGGACGTGGATGCCGTGGAGGTCGCCGAACAGAGCGGCGCTCACCTCCCACGGCGTCGACGGCCCCCGATCGCCGAGGACGCCAACGACGTTCTCGGTTCGCTCGACGTGGTGCCGGAGGATGGTCGCCGCACGGCCCGCAGGGTCGTCGATGCGGTCGCGGTGGCCGGGCCACGCCGTCGCCGGATCCCGGTCGATGAGGCGCAGTAGGCTCTCGACGTAGCGTTCGAGCGGCGCGTCGACGCGGACGTCCGCCCCGCCGACGTTCGGCGTGTACTTCGGGAGAATGACGTCGCCGACGAACGCCTCGTCGGCCTCGGCGTCGTGGAACGCGGTCAGTCCCGCGGCGTGGCCAGGGAGGTGGACGGCCTCCAGCGTTCGGTCGCCAACCGCGATGCGGTCGCCGTCGGTGAACGGTTCGACTTCACACTGCTCGCCGCCCAGGTCCATATGATCGGCGAGGAACTCGACGAGGCCCTCGCGAGCGTCGTCCGGGAGGTCCCACTCGCGGAACTTCTCGCGCTGGAGCGACTGCTCGTCGAGTAGGCTCTCCTCGTCGCCGGCGACGAGCGGTGCGTCCGCTTCGTGGGCGTGAATCGTCGCCCCGGACTCCGCCTGAATCGCCCCCGCGAGGCCGGCGTGGTCGTAGTGCCAGTGGGTGACGAGCACGCGGTCGATATCGGCTACCTCGTGACCGAGCGCCGCCAGTTCCGAGCGCAACTCCTCGTGGACCTCAGGAAGCGCGACGCCGGCGTCGACGAGCACCAACTCATCGCTCACGTGCCCCGTGTCGCCGCCGTCGAGGACGTACACGTTGTTCTGTCCCTCGAAGACGGTGTTGTTGAGGCGGATCCGATGCATATGACACGATGGGCCGCGCGGGGGAAAGAAGCCTTCCGACTCGCGATTTCGACTCCCACCGCTTCCGCGCCCGTCACCTCGAACGCCCGATTCGCACCGTTCGGTGGAAGCAGAGGTAATTTTAAGTACAATCTGTCCTGATTCGTCCCATATGTATCCTAGCTTTTACATCTTCTGTGCGTCGCGTTCGACGGATCGAGTCCAGGTGCGATCCCCGTGACGTGGCAGGTCGTCCCGTTCACACCGTTGCTGTCGGCGGCAGGAGTAGTGGCACTGCTGGCAGCGGCGTTCCTGTGGGGGCGACACCGGACGCCCAGCGGAACTGCGCTGACGGTCGTCCTCGTCGCCGCGGCCGGGTGGACGCTTGCGACGGCAGTCGAACACGCACAAGCAGACCTTGCTGGAAAACTCCTCGCTGCACGGGTCGGCTACGTGTTCCTCGCCGCACTTCCGGTCGCGTGGGTCGTGTTCGCCGGACGATTCTCTACCCGCCCGAACCGGCTGAACCGACGGATGATCGCGGCGTTGTGTGTGGTCCCCGCGATAACCGTCGTGTCCGCGTGGACCTCGCCTGCGACCGGGTTGCTCTGGAGAGACGCCGGCCTCGTGACCACCGACGGAGCGGCGTCGTTGTCAGTGTCGTACGGCCCGATGTTCGTGTTACACGCCGCGTACTCGTACGTGTTGCTCGCCGCCGGCGGGGTCGCCGTCGGACGGCGCGCGGCACTGACGACCGACAGCGACGCGGTCCAAGGAGCGGTCGTGTTGGTCGCCGTCTTCGCACCGTGGCTCGCACACACGGTCGCTCTCCTCGGCCTCGCTGGGCCGTGGGTCGACCCGACACCCGTCGCGACGGCGCTCTCGGGTGCCCTACTGACGGGCGTCGTCACACGCTACGACCTCCTCGACGCGCCCGAAGCGGCCAAACAGTTCGCCCGCGAGACCGCAGTCGACGAGATTAGCGACGCGTTGTTCGTCCTCACCGACGACGGAACCGTCACCGACTGCAACACGGCGGCGACGACGCTGTTCGGGGTCGACCGCGACGACGTACTGGGTCGCTCGCTCTCTGCTGTCGTGCCGGTGGTCGCCGACGCCGTCGACGACGCATCTACCGAGAGCGAACACGCGGTCGAACCGCTCGGACGAGACCACGGTGCGGATCCCACCGAGCGATCCGAACACGTCGTTTATCAGACCGACCGCGGCGACCGCACGCTCGCGGTTCGCGTCTCGTCGTTCGCTCGGTCGGGGCTGGAAGGCGACATCGTGACCGTCCGCGACGTGACCCAAAGCTACCGTCACCGGCGGCGGATGAGCGTGCTGAACCGGATTCTCCGACACGACTTGCGCAACGATATGAACGTCGTAATCGGCTACGCGGAGATGCTCGAAGCAGAACTCGCCACCCACGAGGACATCGACGCCGTGCCAGGGGGCGACGGGTCGGGAACGCTCACCGGCGACGGCGGGACGACGGCTATCGACAACATCCGAAACGCGGCGGAGGGGATGCTCGACCTCTCGTCGCTCGTCCGCGAGGTGGAGGCGACGATAGACGCCGAGGGTGCCAAACCGACGCGACTCGACGGCGCAGGGTTGGTCCGCGCGCAGGTCGACGGCCTTGAGTTCGCCTGGCCCGAGGCCCGCGTGTCGGTCGACGCCCCCGACGAGGCGTGGCTGTGGGCGAACGACCTCGTCGATTCAGCGTTCGAGAACCTCCTCGAGAACGCCGTCGAACACAACCACCGCGAACACCCCACGGTCGACATCACCGTTCGGACGGAAGGCGACCGCGTCGTGACAACCATCTCGGACGACGGACCGGGCATCCCCCAGCAGGAACTCGACCCGATCCGGGCGCGCGGCGAGACGCAACTGACCCACTCCTCGGGGATGGGGCTGTGGCTCGTCGTGTGGTTGGTCGAAGAGTCCGGCGGCGACGTCTCCTTCGACGTCGACGAGACTGGAACCACAGTCACGGTCCGACTACCCGCCGCGGACCCGCCGTCGGACCCGGCGGGGCAGGCGTAAGCCGCGGAACGATGGCCGGTCGTCGCGCTTACCGGACCATATACGGGTCGGATCCAGCGATGAACCGACCTAAATCGGACTCGCGGCGGTAGTCGGTCGACCGAAGCGTCCGAATCCCCTCGACGAGTCGCTCGGCATCACTCGGCGTGTCCTCGTCGCCGTCGGTCCACTCCGCGGGGTCTTTGATCGGGACGACGAGCCATCCCGACCCCCGAATCTCGGTTCCGTGGAGGTTGTCCATCACGAGGTCGGTCTTGTGCGCCTGTGCGGTGTACGTCTCGAGGACGTGCCGGGTCGCGACCGCACCGACCGGGAGGAGGACGTGTGCGGCGATAGCACGCACTTCCGCGTCGAAGAATCGCTCCATATCGTCGTACGACGCCTGCGTCGGCGTCCCGTCGCCGTTCGTTCGGTCGCCCTCGGGTAGGCACATGTGGAGATACGAGAGGTACGTCGACGCTACCTCGGGGGCCGTGCCGGCCGCGTGAAGCAACTCCGCGTCGACGAGCGTCTCCAGCAGTCGCTGGCCAGCGTCGGTGTCGGTGAACGGAACTCCAGTGTCGAGACCGCCGTGAACGCCGGGATGGTCCCCGATGACGTGGAAGTCGGCGTTCGCGTCTCCGTACCCCGGGACGTATCGCTCGCACGGAGGCGTCATCCCGAAGGGATTCGAGACGCGGTCAGTGACGTTCTTCACGGAGATGCATAGCGCGCAGACGCCGCAAGGCGTTTGCGGTTCTGGAGGGTCAACGAGCGTGTTCGACCGTTACAGTTCGACGCCCGACGGGATCAGACTCTCCGCGCGCAGGAGGTTCCCCTCGGCGTCGTACACGAGGAACGTCTCTTTCTCGTAGGTGACCAACTCCTCGTCACCGACGCGGATGTCGACGTGGTAGCGCCCATCGCCGTCGTCCGCGCGGCCGTACTCGCGTGCCGCGCGGATGAACTGGAACACGTCGGAGGCCTGTTCGTTCAGTTCGAGGACGAACTCACCGGTGAGTCGGTTCGTCACCGAGACGACGCCCTCGGCGTCCGGGTCAGACTCGTGGTCCTCGCGGAGGCGATAGGCGACGTCCGTCTCTTCGGCCGCCAGCAACTCCCCCTCGGCGTTCGTCAGTCGGTCACGAAGCAGGTCCTGTGACCCGTTGAACACGATAGAGACGTGTGGCTTCTCGGGGTCCGCGTCGGTGTCTACCCAGTCGATATGCTCGACATCCAGTTCGAAGTGGTCGCGCCTCATTCCGTATCACCTCGTTAGGGGTTGGCGTGTAAGTACGTACCGCCCGATACCACAGCACATAATTCCTCCGGCGAACTCGTTCGGGGAGACTCCGAACAGATCCGAGACGGTCGGCCCGTGACCGAACGGCCCTCCACGTGCGTCACACCGCGGCCGTCCAATCAATTTATCCACGCTCGACGTGCGGTCGGGTATATGGTCTGGGTCCGTTCGGAGTACGCGGGTGAACTCGCGGTGGTGTCGACGTGGGTGACGGCGTTGCTCCCGTGGAACATCTTCTACGGGGCCGTCGCCGGTGGCACCGTCTTGTTCGTGCGGTTCCCGCTACTGCAGATCAGATACACGTTCGGTGTGCCGTTGGTGCGCGCGACGAGTTTCGCGACCCCCGTGTCGGCGTATCTGTTCCAAGCCGGAACGTCTGTCCAAGTCGCGTACGGCGTCTGGATGCTCGGCGCCGCTATCTATCTGGTCGCACTCGCTATCTCGGTGTACTACTACCGCGAACAGGAGCGCGTCGAGGCGTGGTCGGTCGACCCGGTGAGCCTTCTCGGCGGACTGCTCGTCGCCTCGGGACTGCTGTTCGTCGTCGCGTCGCTGCTGTTCCCCGAGACGTTCTTCGGCCTCTCGTTCGGCGTCGGCGGCGGCTTCGCCGGCGTGTCGCTCCCGGTCGGTGCACTCGTGCAACTGCTCTTGGGCGGCGTGTTGCTGCGGGCCGAACGCGTCTCGTAGTCCGAGCGTACTCGCCGACGGCGTCGAGACCGGGTCGGACCACTCGCACGCTATCTATCAAGATCGAGACGCTTGGTGGTGAAGTTAAGTACCGGAGTTCCCTACGACCGGTACTACGTTATGTCGGGGGACACAGCCGAGTCCAGGGCAACCGAGAGTCGCCTGTCGGCCCTCCAGCGTCGGATCTCGCGCACGATCGAAGTCCTCCGCGGGTCAACCATCGACGTACAGCCGTTCGAACCGGGAGCGGACGGCCCACTCGCGACGTTCGACCCACCCAGCGGCCACGAGGAAATCGAACGCTACTGGGTGAACGCGCCGTACGCGTACGTCGTCATCACGTACGATACGGACGACGACAACCACGTGTACCACGTCGTCGAACCGGAACTCGACGAGTTCGAACTCGACTTGCTCCACCGCGTCGTCGACGACATTCGCGACCCCCTCCTGTACCGCGGCGACGTCGAACGCGCCGACGAGGAGACGCTTCGCGAGGAGTTGCAGTCGCTCCTCGAACAGTACGGCATCGAGGTGTCGATGGACACGTTCCACACACTGTCGTACTACCTGCGCCGGGATTTCCGCGGGTTCGGGAAGGTTGACCCACTGTTGTCCGACCGGCACATCGAGGACATCTCCTGTGACGGCTACGACCTCCCCATCTTCGTCTACCACGACACCTACACCGACATCGAGACGAACGTCACGTTCGGCCCGGACGAACTCGACAACTACGTCATCAGACTCGCACAGCAGTCCGGGCGGCACATCTCCGTCGGCGACCCCATCGTCGAGACGACGCTCCCCGACGGGTCGCGGGCGGAACTGGCGCTCGGGAAGGAGGTCACCCCGCGCGGGTCGGCGTTCACCATCCGGCAGTACGCCGAGGAACCGCTGACGCCCATCGATCTCATCGAGTACGGCACCTTCTCGGTCGAGCAGATGGCGTACTTCTGGCTGTGCATCGAGCACAACAAGAGCCTCATCTTCGCGGGCGGCACCGCCTCGGGGAAGACCACCTCGATGAACGCAGTGTCGATGTTCATCCCACCCCGATCGAAGGTGCTCACCATCGAGGACACCCGCGAACTGTCGCTGTACCACGACAACTGGCTGTCGTCGGTGACACGCGAACGAATGGGTGAGGGAGCCGACATCGATATGTACGACCTGTTGCGGTCGGCGCTGCGCCACCGCCCCGAGTACATCGTCGTCGGCGAGGTGCGCGGCGAAGAGGCGCTGACGCTGTTCCAGGCGATGAACACCGGCCACACCACGTTCTCGACGATGCACGCCGACTCCATCGAGACGGTGATCAATCGCTTGGAGAACGAACCGATCAACGTGCCGCGAGCGATGGTTCGCTCGCTGGATATGCTGTCGATCCAGACGCTGACGCGGTTCGACGGCCAGCGTGTCCGCCGGGCCAAGACGATCGGTGAGATCGGTGGCGTCGACCAGCGAACTGGCGAACTCGACTACTCGTCGGTGTTCAAGTGGCAGGCAGGGTCGGACACGTTCCGCCGCCGCGACTCCGCGCTCCTCGACGAGATCCAAGACGAACGAGGGTGGAGCCGTTCGGAGTTGCTAGAGGAGATGCGCAAGCGCCGTCGATTCTTGAGCCACCTCCACGACCACGACGTGACCGACTACCGGCAGTTCACCGCGCTGGTCAACGAGTACTACGCCGACGCCGACCGTGTGATGGACCGGATCGAATCGGCGGAAGCGGCCGACGAGGCGGTGAACGCATCCGGATCGGGAGACGGAGACGACGACCGGGCCGCCGTCGGTGGCGGCGCGGAGTCCTGATCGATGGTGCTGTCGTACCTGCCGTTGGTGGCCGCGCTGGTGGTCGTCGCGGGCGTCGTCGCGGCGTTGGTTCACGACGGGGCGAACCTCGTCGTCACTCGCGCGGCCGTCGGCCTGTTCGGCGACTACGTCGCCAACGAGAGCCCGCGAAAGCGCGAACAGCGGAGCAGACTCCAGGCCGCTCACGTCACCGTCACCCACCGCGTGTACGCCTCGCAAACGCTGTTTTACGCGGGTGCGCTCGGTGTCGCCGGGAGCGTCCTCGGCGTCTACGTCGCCGCGGCGACGCTCGCGCTGTTGCGGGTCGGCGGCGAGACGATTCGCGACGCACTCCCGGCCGCACTGGGCTTTCTCGCAGACCTGACTCGGATCGGCGAACTCACCGTCGGTGAACTGTTCCCCCTCTTGCTGGTCTCGTCGGCGACGGTCGGTCCCGGGTCCGCCGTCGCGGTGTACTTCCTCCGGTGGCAGATACTCGACCAGCGTGCGTACGCTCGCGGCGGACAGATCGACACGACTCTGCCCAGAACGATCGCGTTCGTCTACGCGCTCTCGCGGTCGGGGATGGCGTTCCCCGTCGTGTTGAACACCCTCGCGCGCAACGAGGGCGTCTACGGCGAGGCGGCCCGCGAACTCGGCGTCGCCGTCCGCGACATGAACACGTTCGGGACGGACGTGCTGACCGCGCTCGAACGAATGTCCTCGCGGACGCCGTCGGATGCAATGTCCGAGTTCGGCGAGAACCTCGCGTCCGTCCTCGGGAGTGGGCGCAACCTCTCGGAGTTCCTCCACGGCCAGTACGAACAGTTCCAAGAGGAGACGGAGTCCAGACAGGATCAGTATCTCGAACTCGTCTCGACGTTCGCAGAGGCGTACGTGACCGTCCTCGTCGCTGGCCCCCTGTTCTTCATCACCATCCTCGTCGTCATCGGCATCGTCCTCGACGACACGCTGCCGTTGCTTCGTGCGGTCGTGTACCTGGGCATCCCGCTGGCGAGTTTCGGGTTCGTCGTCTACATCGACTCCATCACGCGGTCGAACACGAACCTGGTCGAACTCGACCACGACCCCGAGGACCCGCGGTTGGCGGCGATATCGAGGGTTCGACCGGCCAGTTCCGGACGACCGCCGAAAGCACAGACCGACGGCGGAGTGGGGGGCGACGTCTCCGCCGCTGCATCCGACGAGTGGAGCCAGCGCAGGGAGCGACTGGCCGCCTACGACCGCATCGAGGACCTCCTCGCGGCGCTGGAACGGCCGCTGGCGCTGCTGCTGGAGCGCCCGGCGAACACGATGGCGATCACCGTTCCAATCGGTCTGGCGTGGGTGTGGTATCGGTCGACGCCGCTGCCGTTCGACGTGCTCGAACTGGCACGGGCGGTCGACTCGCCGCTCATCGAGTCGGCGGTGCTCGTGTTGGGCGCGTACGGTCTCGCCTACGAGATACACAAACGTCGCCTGCGGTCGATGGAGCAGGCGGTTCCCGACTTCCTCGACCGAATGGCGAGCATCAACGACGCGGGAATGACCGTCGTCGAGAGCATCGAACGACTCACGCGGTCGGATCTGGACGCGCTCACGCCGGAGGTGCAGCGCGCGTGGCGAGACATCCAGTGGGGCGCGGACGCCTCGACCGCGCTCGAACGGATGCGCCGTCGGGTCCGGTCGCCGATGGTGTCTCGCGCGGTCGCACTGATCACGAACGCCATCGAGGCCAGCGGCGACGTCGCCCCGGTGCTCGAAATCGCCGCCGACGAGGCGCGGGCGACGCGGCGGCTTCGCCGCGAGCGTCGACAGGTGATGGTGACGTACCTGATGGTCATCTACATCTCGTTTCTGGTGTTCCTCGGCATCATCGTGGCGTTGACCGTGGCGTTCATCCCGGCCATCGAGGGGACGCAACTCGCGTCTGCATCCGGCGCGGGCGGCGTTCCAAGCGGTGTCTCCACCGGCCTCATCACGGACATCGGGAACGTCCCCATCGACCAGTACCTGCTGTTGTTCTATCACGCGGCTGCGATACAGGGACTCTGCTCGGGACTGATCGCCGGGCAGTTAGGCGAGGGGAACGTCAGCGACGGCGTGAAACACGCGACGGTGCTGTTGATACTCACCTACGTCACCTTCCTGTTCATCTGATGCCCCGAGACACGACTGACGACAGCGACGGAGCCGAGTCGCCGCCGACTGGCCCGACCAAATCGACGGACGCCGACGGGGCGACGACGACCGCGGCGACGTACGATCGCATCGCCGCCCACTTCTCGAAGACGCGAGAGTACGCGTGGCCGGAGGTGGAGTCGTTTCTCGACGGGCGAACCGGTGCAGTCGCACTCGACGTCGGCTGTGGCAACGGTCGCCACTGCGAGCCGTTGCGCGCGTGTGCCGACCGCGTCGTCGGCGTCGACGTGAGCCGTGGTCTCTTGCGAGAGGCACAGGCGCGTGCTGCCGACCGCGGGTACAGCGACGGTGTCTCGTTCGTCGCCGGCGACGCCGCCTCGCTCCCGATTCGCGACGACAGCGCCGACCTCGCGGTGTACGTCGCGGCGTTGCACCACCTCCGAACGCGCGAGCGTCGAGTCGCCTCGCTGTCGGCGCTAGCGGCGGCGTTGGGTCCGGAGGGACGTGCGCTCGTCAGCGCGTGGAGTACCGCACACGACCGTTTCGAGGCCCCTGCAGACGCCGACGAGGGGTTCGATACGATGGTCGACTGGACGCTCCCGGGCGGCGAGACGGTTCCACGCTTCTACCACATCTACGCACCAGCGGAGTTCGACGCCGACATCGCCGCGAGCGACCTCCGAGCGGTCGAGTCGTTCGTCTCCAGCGGCAACTGCTACGCGGTGGTCGCGCCCGAGTGAGGCCGACGGTGCGTTCGCGTGGTGTGTCACACCTTCTCGGGTGGATGCCACGGTCGCACGACCGGACGCGTTTTTATTTGATGGAAGGCCCTACTCGTTCGTAGATGAACACCGACGGCGAGTTCGACTACGACGTGACGGTTGTCGGCGGCGGCCCCGCAGGCCTGACGAGCGCCCTGTACGCGACCCGACTTGGGTTGGACACGCTCGTCGTCAACCGCGGTGGCGGCCGCGCGGCGATGATGCGCGACACGCACAACGTCATCGGCGTCAGCGAGGATGTGTCGGGCAACGAGTTCCTCCAGACCGCCCAAGAACAGGTTCAGAGTTACGGCGGCGAGTACCGCCGTGGCTTCGTCGAAGACATCGAGGCACTCGGCGACGACGCCGACGCGGGCTTCCGCGTCGACACCGGCGACGACGAGGTGACGACACGCCGCGTCGTCCTCGCGACGGGGTTCTCCGACGAGCGGCCGGACCCACCGCTGCCGCGGACGGGGATGGGCCTCCACTACTGCCTCCACTGTGACGCGTACATGTTCGTCGACGAGTCTGTGTACGTGATGGGCACGGGCGACTCGGCCGCCTACGTCGCGATGATTATGCTCAACTTCACCGACGAGGTGGACATTCTGACGCGCGGCGAAGAGCCGACGTGGTCCGACGACACCGCCGAGATGGTGGAGAACCATCCCGTCGACGTCATCCACGAGGAGATAACTGGGATGAACAAAGACGACGACGGCTGGCTGGAGTCGTTCGAGTTCGCCGACGGGACGGTCCGCGAGTACAAGGGCGGGTTCCCGATGTACGGCTCCGACTACCACGCGGAACTGGCCGATGCGCTCGGATTGGAACGTGAGGACTCCGGGGAAGTCGCCGTCGACGACCACGGCCGAACCTCCGTCGACGGCGTGTACGCCGTGGGGGACCTGACGCCCGGTCACAACCAGATTCCCGTCGCGATGGGCGAGGGCGCGAAGTGCGGCATCGCCATCCACATGGACCTGCGTGCGTTCCCGCGGTCGACCGACGACATCGCAGAACTGGGTCCCGTTTCCAAGTCCGACGTGCCGGCCATCTCGCCGGAGTTGATGGCCACTGCCGTCGCGCACGAGGGACACGCCGCTGGTCCTCGCGCGGAGGCAGAGGAGGCGGAAGGCGAGGCACCCGCTGACGACTGAACCGAGGCGGGGGCAGCGGGGTCGCCGAATCGGAAGCGGCAAACCCTTATTCTTTGACCGAATACGGTCGGATGCATTCCGCGTGCGGAACGCGGTGACGCGTGCGCTGGTGGTCTAGCTGGTATGACTTTGGCCTTCCAAGCCAACGACCCGGGTTCAAATCCCGGCCGGCGCACTTCTCTCGACGCCATCTGACAAGTAGCCCCTGTGGCGACGACGCTGCCTGCTCAGTCGTCGGCCACGTCCGCTTCGACGTCCGCGAGCGCCGCCTCCCGTGCCGACGCCCTGCGGAACACGACCCAGAAGACGCCAGAGGCAACGATGATGAACCCCGCGGCGGTGTAGAAGGCGACGCTCGTAGAGACGTACTCCTTGATGGCACCGATACCCACCGGCCCTGCGACTTGTCCGACTTTCCACGAGATGGAGCGGAGGCTCATCGCCGAAGCGACGGAGTCGTAGCGTTCGCCCTCCTCGACGAACAGCGACATCGAGGCTGGCAGGCGCACGGAGTCGGCGACGCCGAGGACCATATACGCAGCGAACAGGCTGAAGAACGCGCCGCCGAGGACTTGCTCCCCGCCGAACGCGACAAATCTGACGGGGTCAACCGTCCCCTCGAAGTAGTAACTGAGCGGAATGAGTGCGGTCCCGAGGCCGTACAGCAGGGCCCCGGCGACGACGAAGTACTCCTTGTTGCCGAAGCGGTCGGAGAGGTCGCCGACGTACCCCTGCGTGATGGACTTGGTGAGTTTCCCGCCCGCGAGGATCCAGCCGATAGCGAACGCCGTCGTCCCGAACTCGGTGCGTGCGAGGATGGGGAGGAAGATGATAACCGCCATCTTCCCGACCGAGAAGGCGAGGCGGAAGACGACGAGCGCACGGATCATCGGCAGATCGAGGAGCGCTTTCAGCGTGTCGAGGCCGCCGCCGGCGTCGTTCTCGGTGCCGCCGCCGGGGTCGTCGCGGAGGTTGAAGAACACGAGGACGAACGCGGCGATAGTGACCAGCGAGAGGATGACGTAGGTGAACGTGAACCCCCGCGTGAACAGGAGGTAGCCGCCGACCACGTCGCCAGCGAGACTGGAGAACGCCGCGACCTGGTTGTACGACCCGAGCCACCGGCCGTTCTGGTCGTCGGGTGCGATGTGTCCGACGACCGTCGATCCGGTGATCCAGAGGATAGACGCGCCGACGCCTTGCAACAACCGCACGAGGATGACGTGGGTGGCGCTCTCGACGAGCATGAACCCGAAGAAGACGACGACGTTGACTGCGAGGCCGAAGAGTAGCCACCGCTTTGCGTTGCCCGTATCGACCTTCCGGCCGAGTGGGAGGACGATGAGCAACTGGACGACGGCAAACGCCGTCCCGAACAGTCCTTCGACGGTGCCGGTCGTGTTGAACTGCTCGGCGTACAACGCGAGTGCGATCAACAGCGTCGAATACGCCTGACTACGGGCGAACGCGGTGCCCGAGAGGGCTGCGAACTCCCTGTCGCGCAACAGCGCGACGGAGTTGCCGAACTGCACCGTGTTACGTATCGAAACACACAGCCGGTGCTTAAACCCGATTATCGCGGCCGGCTACGTGGGGAAATAGCACAGCACGCACCAGACCGAACGCGTGGGGATCGACCGCAGCGACGCTTTAGAGTTCGATCCGCTCGACCAGTTGGTCGTCGCCTTTCGTGTTGAGCGCGACGATACGGACGAACTCTTCAATGAGCGAGTCGCGGAGTTTCGCCTTCAGGAGGTTGTCGACTTGGTAGACGCCGGCGGCGTTGACCATCTCGATTTCGACGAGGACGGGCATCGCGTCGCCGTTGTGGCCGTTCACCTCGTCGCCGGGCTTGAGTTCGACCGTACTGATCGCTCGCGAGGAGAGCGTGTTGATGCCGCGTCCGCCCTTCTCGTAGGGGATGCGCGAGCGTCCGCGCTCCATGTCGAGGGCGTCCGCGACGCGGATGACGCCCGCCTCCCGCGTCAGGGGTGTCTCCTCAGTGTGGTGACAGAGGATGGCGTGGAGCGTCTCGCCTTTGATCCGGACGCGTTCTTCGATACCGTAGTAGTCGAACTGCTGGAGGAAGCGGTCGAGGACGTCCGCGGCGAGGGGGATGGAGTAGTAGGCGTGTTCGTCGCGGTGGACGACGTGGCCGATGTCGTGGAGCGTCGCCGCGAGGGCGACGATGACCGCTTCGTCCGCCTCGTCGAGACCCTGTTCGGTCGCGCCGTTGAACTCGACGCCGCCGCGTTTCAGGAGGTCGTACAGGCGCAGCGCGCGGTTGCGAACGATCTCGATGTGCTTCGAGCCGTGGTCGTTGTACCCCTTCCGCGTCACCGCGTTGACGTTCTGTGCGCTGAGGTAGGTGTTGATCTCCGGGTCGGTCTGGATGGCTGCGAGAACCTCGTTGACGCGGTCGTCCGGGAAGTGGTGTTCACCGTCCGGGTCGTACTTTCTGATGACTGACTCGTCTGCGTCGGTGGCGGTCCCACCGTCGGTACGAAGCGGGGAGCCAGTAGTCTGGTCGTCCATACACTGCCGTCGGCCGCCCCTCGCAAAAGTTCGTCCCCTGTGGCGAATCGCGAACCGGCGGGTCGACGGGCGACGCGTCTGGCGATATCGCGAACAATTGCTGGAAGCGTTGGAAGTGGTGGTGTGTCGAATGACTCGGCTAACGAAGTGGCTACGCGACGAGTGAGTCTTCAGGCCAGCGGCCCCCGAGCAAAGCCTTCTGACATACACCCGCTGGCCTCAGTATTCCGTCAACAGTTTCTACGTTGTTGCCCCTTCACCAGCACATTCAGTAGTTGTCGCGAGGGGTGAAATTCGGGTCGCAGAGGTCGACCGCGTTGCGCGCGTGGTCGTCGCAGACAGTCCGTTCGCCCATCCGAAGGATCTCAACGACAACGGCAGGTACCTCGGTACAGCCAAGCGCCCCACAGACGCTCTCGCTGGCGTACGTAGCCATCAGACGCTCATCTTCTGGATACCAGCTAGTTCCCCAGGGTTGTCGAAAGGACTACAAGACCAGGACCCAGAATATCGGCTGTTCTGCCGATCAGTTGGGTTCTCAGCCGCTGTGCTTGCGATACTGTCGAGTCCAAAAAGCCTATAATTGCGACCGGGTAAGCCGAGAGTAGAGATGCTGACAACCCTACCGCTGTTCGGTGCCATCCCGGGCGGGCCCGAGATGCTCATCATCCTGCTCGTGTTGGTGCTGCTGTTCGGCGCAAACAAGATCCCGAAACTCGCTCGCTCGACCGGGCAGGCGATGGGCGAGTTCAAGAAAGGCCGCGAAGAAGTCGAGGACGAACTCCAGGCGATGCAGGGCGACGGAGAGGAGGAGGAGGACGACGAGTTCGACACGACGTCGACGACTGACGACACGGAGACGAACGTCGAGACGGACACCGAGAAGAACTGAGGCCCGCAGGCGACGGCCCCGGACGGTTTTTATTTCACGCCGCACACCCCGTGAGTGGGGCGTGTGGCCAAGCGGATACGGCGAGCGGTTCCTAACCGCTAGATCGCGGGTTCGAATCCCGTCACGCCCGTTCGCTCACTGCGTTCGCTCGCGTGAGTCCCGTCGCATCGCTGTCGCGTTTACTACGACACGGACGCCGTCTCCCGCCGACTCGCACGCAGGAGGAGGACGCCGATACCGACGAACCAGACGATCTGCGTGAGACCGAAGATGGCGCCACCGACCTCGCCGAGCGCCGGGACCGCCGAGAGAATCCCCGCCGTCCCGACGACAAGGCCGACGTAGTTCACCACGCGGTGAAGCGCCCCCATCCGTAACGCGACGACACTCACGAGCAACGTCCAGATGCCGCCGACGATCTCGTTACCGCCACCCAGTCCGTCGACGACCGGGCTGATAGCCAGCCACACCGTGGTCGCTTGCGCCGGGTCCGTCCCGTAGAGGTCGACGACGACGCCGGTCGCGAGGGTCGCGATCATCCCACTGGCGACGACGAGCCCAGCCCAGATCAGTCCGAACGCGGTCGTCACCTGCATCGCCATCCGTGCACCGGCCGAGAGATCGTGGTGCAGCGTCAACACGAGGGGGACCAACACCACGCCGAACACGACGTAGACGAGGAGGTACATCGCGGACAGAGTCGCCTCGTTCGCGACGAACAGTTCGAGTTGCTGGAGCGGCGTGGTCGCACTCGCGAAGTCGAGGACGACGAGGAAGTAGCCGATTCCGAGGACGTACAGCGCCGCTTCGGTCAACGCCGCGAGCCCACCGGCCGTCAAGTAGTTCCAGCGGCCCCCGGTGGGCGACTGTTCGATACGCGCTGCTGCTCCGCTCGTTGCTGATGCCATATACGCTGTTCCGTCCGATCAGTCGCCGTCCAATCTCATATCCATAGTGACACGTTTGCACCAGACGCTGCCACGGATCCGCTCTCATACGCTATTCGTGCACTGAACAACCGTATACAAAAAACGGCCATCGATTCGCGGAACAGCCGGGATTCTTCCGATATGAACGATCACTGTATTCAGGTGATCGTTAGAAAGATGTTAACTGGTTAATCGTACCGTACGTAGTCAGTAAGCAGTATCTACGATCTTGTCGGATCGGTTATGATACGTTTTCTCACCAGTGATATAGAGGGCGAATATTTAACCCCGTTCCCAGACTCACGTTCGGCAATGGCTACCGACGACGCAGACGTGTCTGCTGATGCTGGGTTCGACGAGAGCTTCGGCGACGAGGCGGACACGGAGACCGCTGTCGTCGTTGGGGGGTACACGTGGCCGGACTTCCTCCGCGACCACGGACACGAAGACGCTGCCGACGACCTCGCCGACCGCCTCGAAGTCGAAGTGACCGAGGAAGACGAGAACGGCGAGGAGGTCGTTCGGATCGAGATTCGCGCGGTAAGAGCCGAGGACTTGGAGGCTGTCGGCGTCACCGACGTCGTCGCAGACGCACTCGGGATGGAACCCGTGCAGGTGCTGGCGACGTTCGGGTGGGCCGGGGCGTTAGGCGAGTCCATCGCGGACCGCCACCCGTTGCTCGCGTACGACGAGACGCCTGTCTGGAAGGACATCTACACCTGGGACGACTACCGTGAGGAGTACTTCCTCGACGACGAGGGCGAACCGCCGACGGACGAGGAGGGGGAACCGCTGGAGTTCACCGACGAGGACAAAGCCGAGGCACTCGGCTTCGACCCGAACCGCGTCGAGGAGACGCTGGGCCACCTCGCGAAGCGTGCGCCCGAACTCGACGAGGTCGTCGACGAGCGCACGGTGGACATCGCAGACGACATCGACGAAGACGCGTTCTTCACCGACGCGACGGGCGCGACGACGCTCGTGAATCGCTACGACCTGGAGAAGGCCGTGCCGATGCCGAAGAAGCAGCACTTCCGCGAGGTTGAGCGCTACTGGGTGAACGAACCGTACTCGTTCGTCATCGTCTTCCACTCGACCAAGGAGAACGAGAAGAAGTACTACGCCGTCGAACCGTACCGCAACCGGATCGAACTCGACCTGTTCGACTTCCTCGAGGGGAAACTCCGCTCGGCGATCAAGTACGCCGACGAGGGGAAGGTCGCGGCCGACGACGACCACCGCAGACAGACGATTCGAGAGGAGACGTACCAACTGCTTGACCGCTACGACCTCTACGAGCGTGAAGCCGGGCCCGGACTAGGCGACAGACTCGCCGAGCTGTTCGGCGTCGCCGTCGACGACGACGGTGCTGCCGGGCGACTCATCCGCGCGTTAGGCGTCACGCCCCGCGAATCCGACGGGCAGATCGACGGCATCGCGGCCCGGCCAGAGCCTGCCGTCCTCGAAGACGACGCCGACACGCTCACCGAGTACACCGTCCTGAAGGCGCTGTACTACCTCGAACGCGACTTCGTCGGTTACGAGCGCATCGACGGCATCAAACACGACATCAACGTGGAGGACATCTCCGTCGACGGCTACAACTCGCCGGTGTTCGTCTACCACTCCGACTACGAACAGATCATCACCAACGTCTACCACGGCGAGAAGGAACTCGACGACTTCGTCGTCAAACTCGCCCAGCGCTCGGGGAAGGGTATCTCCAAGCGTCGCCCACAGGTAGACGCCACGCTCCCCGACGGGTCGCGTGCACAGTTGACGCTCGGGAAGGAAGTCTCGGACCACGGGACCAACTACACCATTCGCCAGTTCAAGGACGTCCCGTTCACGCCGATCGACCTCATCAACTGGAAGACGTTCAGCCTCGACGAGATGGCGTTCCTGTGGCTGTGTATCGAGAACCACAAGAGCCTGATCTTCGCCGGCGGCACGGCGTCCGGGAAGACGACCAGCCTGAACGCGGTGTCGCTGTTCATTCCGTCGAACTCGAAGATCGTCTCCATCGAGGACACGCGCGAGGTGGAACTGCCACAGCGCAACTGGATCGCCTCCGTCACTCGCCCCTCGTTCGCGGACGACGACGGCGGCGACGTCGACGAGTTCGACCTGCTGGAAGCCGCACTCCGGCAACGCCCCGACTACATCGTGATGGGTGAGATCCGTGGTGAGGAGGGGCGAACGCTCTTCCAGGTCATGTCGACCGGACACACCACCTACACCACCTTCCACGCGGACAACGTCGGCGAGGTGCTCAAGCGGTTCACCACCGACCCGATCAACGTCTCGAAGACGATGTTCACGGCGCTGGACCTGGTCTCCATCCAGACGCAGACGCGCGTGCAGGGGAGCAAGGTGCGCCGGAACAAGTCGCTCACCGAGATCAACCACTACGACGCCGAGAACGACGAGATCAACGTCCAGGACGTCTACCAGTGGCAGGCGGAGACGGACGAGTTCCTCCACATGGGCGACTCCAACACGCTCCAGGAGATTATGTTCGACCGCGGCTGGGACGCGGCGACGCTCAACGACGAACTGCTCAAGCGCCGCGCGGTGCTCGCGTACCTCATCGACCGCGGCCTCAACACGTACACGCAGGTCGCGGCGACGCTGCAGGCGTTCATCAACGACCCCGAGACCATCCTCTCGCTGATGGCGAACGAGCGACTGGAGGCGAGTCTCGACGACCTCCGCGAGATGGAGTCGGTCCTCATCGACGTCGACGAGGACAAAGAGGAGATGGTCCCCCGACCCGACCCCTCCGACGCACAAGCCGAGGAGGCGACCCGCATCCTCGAAGAGGCCGAGTCCATCCTCGAAGAGTACCGCGGGTCGCGGACGGCGAGCGTCGCCAGCGCACTCGGCACGGTCGAACCGCGCTCCGACGTGCCGGCTGAACCCGGCGCAGGCGACCGCCTGGCAGAGGCTGACGGCGTCGACGACCCCTTCGAGGGAATCGGTCCTGACCCGCTGGACATCGACACCCCGAACGAGTCGTCACAGCGGGCGGACGCCGACGGCGGCGTCGACGACGACGCCGCGTTCGACGCGGTCGACGAGTTCGACGAATCGGACGACGCGGCCGACGGGGATGCTGGCGACGACCACGCGGAGGCAGACTCCTTCGACGACGTGTTCGACGACGTGGAACCCGAAGACGAGGAGGTGGACGACGAGGAAGAAGAGATCGAAGACTGGGGCTTCGGCGACGTCGAGTCGCCGGAGGAGGACGAGTAGATGAGCCTAGATACGGGATCGAGTAGCTTCGGCGACGCCGAGGGGTTCGCGGACGCGTTCTACCCGCTGTTCCAGCGACTCTTCGACGAGGACGGCGACTTCGTCGGTTCCGTCGAACAGAAACTGACCGAGGCGCGAATGAACCAGCCGGTCGAGTTGTACGTCTCGCGCGCACTCGGGGTCGGCGTGCTGGCTGGCCTCGTGTTGTGGCTCGTCGGGATGACCATCGGGTGGGGACTGTTCGCGCTCGGTATCGTGAGTGCCGAAGCGATTGGGTTGGGTATCCCGGTCGGCTCTGAACAGGCCGCCGCGCAGTTGGAGGCGCTGACCGAACCCGCCGCGGTGCTGGTGAGCGGCCTCGTCTTCGGGAGTATCGGATTCGGACTGGGGTTCGGGACGCTGCTGGCGATTCCGTACCAACGCGCCGACGCTCGCAAGCGTGAGATCAATATGCTCCTCGCGGACGCGGTGTCGTTTATGTACGCCCTGTCCGTGGGTGGGCTGAATCAGTTGGAGATTCTCGAAGCGATGGCGCAGGCGGACGACACCTACGGTGAAGTCGCCCGCGAGTTCCAGAGCATCGTCCAAGAGACGACGTACTTCGGCACCGACTACCGGAACGCGGTTCGTCAACAGTCGATCGAGACACCCAGCGAGGAGTTCGCGCAGTTCCTCACCGACATGCTGTCGATCATCAACTCCGGCGGTGATATGGAGCGGTTCCTCTACGATAAGAAGGAGAAACACCTGCGCACGGCCAAACAACAGCAGGAGTTGACGCTGGAGACGCTGGAGTTGTTCGGCGAGATGTACATGACGCTCTCGCTGTTCCCGCTCTTGCTCATCATCATCCTCGTCATTATGTCGATGCTCGGGCAGGGCCAGGACTTCCTGCTGACGGCGACCGTCTACGCGCTCACGCCGCTCATCGGCGTGGGGTTCCTCGTCCTCGTCTCGACGGTGAAACAGGACGAACCCGGCGACGGCTACCTCGACCCCGACGGCGTCGACGACCACTTCGCCGAGGAACAGCGTGAGGGCCTCTTCCACCTCGGCCTCGTCGAGGTGTTCACCGGGGAGTTCTCCGTGTTCGACCGGATCAAGTCCCGCGAGGGCAACTACAAGACGCGTGAACTGCTGGCGGCCCCGCACGTGTTCTTCAGGGACAACCCGCTGTACACGCTCGCGTTGACGGTCCCGGCCGCGTTGGTCCTCGTCGGGATCGCACTCCTCTCGGGTCGTGCGCCGACCTCGTTCCAGGGGTTCATCGACGCTCCCGTGTGGGGGACGTTCATCTGGGTGTACGTCCCGGCGTACCTGACGCTCATCCCGCTGGTCGTCTTCTACGAGTGGCACCAGATCCGTCGCGGCGGCATCACCGGGAAGCTCTCGGACAACCTCCGAAAGCTCTCGTCGGCCAACGACACCGGGCAGACGCTGCTCGAATCGATCCGGTCGACTGCGGACACCTCGACGGGCAAACTCGCCGAGGAGTTCGACGTGATGTACGCGAAGGTTAACTACGGGATGAGCCTGCGGGAGGCGCTCGTCGAGTTCAACAACAAGTACCACATCCCGCGGCTGGCGCGGACGGTCAAACTCATCTCGGAGGCACAGCAGGCGTCGAGTCAGATCACGGACGTCCTGACGACGGCGGCGCAGGCCTCGGAGAACCAAGACGACATCGAGCGCGAGCGGAAATCGCGCACGCGGATGCAGGTCGCCATCATCCTGATGACGTACCTCACCCTGCTGGCGGTGATGGCCATCCTGAAGCTCCGCTTCCTCGACATCCTCGCGGGGCTGACCGCGCAGGCAGGCTCTTCGGGTGCCTCGTCGGGCGGCGGCGGACTCGGCTCCGGTGGCTTCGCCGGCGGCGTCAACGTCGAGCGCCTGTCGGTGTTGTTCTTCCACGCAGTGACCATCCAGGCCATCCTCTCGGGCATCATCGCGGGCTACATTCGCAGCGCCGACATCATCTCGGGGATGAAGTACGTCGTCGTCCTCCTGACGGTCGCACTCGGCGTCTGGGCGGTGGTGGCGTGAGCCGACCGGTGGACTCCTCGGAGACCGCAGCGACGACGACACCGCACGGTTCGGCCGACCGCGCGCAGACGACCATCGACTACGCCATCGGCATCAGCGTGTTCTTACTCGTGGTCGCGTTCGTGTTCGCGTTCGCACCGTCGCTGACGACGCCGTTCACCAACGACGCGACCGACGCGGTCGTCGTCTCCGACCGCGCGGCCGACCGCCTCGCACACGACCTTCTCGTCGACGACCCCACTCGACCAACGGTGTTGAACGCCACGTGTACGGTCGGCTTCTTCAACACGACCGGACCAGACATCTCTGGCGACTGTCGGTACGACACCGACGCGAGCGACCTGAAGGGTGCACTCGCTGTTGGCTCGCCTGCTCGAACGGTGAACGTGACCGTCGTAGACGACACTGGAATCGTTGGCGTAGGCGGAACGACGCTCGCGGCCGGGCCGAAACCGCCCGGGAGCGCCGATATCTCAGTCTCACAGCGGGCCGTCCTGCTCGACGGCCGTGACGCGACCGTCGTCGTGAGGGTGTGGTGAGTATGCGCGCACAAGCACACACGCTGGAAGGGTTCGCGGCCGCCATCATCCTACTGAGCGGCGTGTTGTTCGCGCTGCAAGCGACGGCAGTGACCCCACTGACGGCGAGTACGTCGAACCAACACATCGAGAACCAGCAGGCGGCCGTCGCCGAGGGTGTGCTCGCGTCCGCGGAGGCGAACGGCACGCTCGTCGAGTCGCTGCTGTACTGGGACACCAGCGAAGAGCGATTCATCGACTCCGGCACTCGCGACGTGTACGCCAACGGCGGTCCACCGACGCCGTTCGGCGCGACGCTGAACCGGACGTTCTCCGACGATCGGATCGCGTTCAACGTCGAGATACTCCACACCAGCGCCGGCGGCGGACAGACGCGGACGCGGATGGTGTACATGGGGACGCCCAGCGACAACGCCGTCGCGGCCAGTCGAACGGTCGTCCTGTTCGACGACGACCCGCTCGGAGATGGCTCTGGAACCGTGGGTGACGCGGCCGACGACGGGGAGTTCTACGCGGACGACCTCGACGACGGCCCGCTGTTTGCGGTCTTGGAGGTGCGCATCATCGTATGGAGGATCTGATGAACACACTCGACCGAATCGCCGGTGAACAGACGAGTGAGGACCGACGGGGGCAACTCGTATTGGTCGCGGGACTCGCACTCGCGGTCATCCTCGTGGCGTTCGTCCTGTTGGCGAACACGGCCATCTTCACCGAGAATCTCGCGACCCGGGACAACGGCGTCGGCGAACACGACGCCCTCGGCTACCGCTCGTCGGTCGTCGACGGCGTCGGCGGCATCGTCGACCGCGAGAACGAGAACGCCGTCGGATCGGACGACTACGACGCGGTGAGATCGAATATCAACGACAGTGTCGGTGCGCTCGACGAGCAACTGCGTGGGGCGGCCGCCCGAAGCGCCGCGAGCGCCCGCATCAACGAGTCGGGACTGACGTACACCGAGGGGCGGCTGATCAGACAGACCGACTCCAGTCGGGAGTTCCGCGCAGCGAACGGTGACGCCGACTGGGCAGTCGTCACCGACACCGACGGCGTTCGGGCGTTCGCGATGGACGTGGACCCGCTTGCGTCCGGAAGCCCGGGGTCGCTGTCGAGCGTGTTCACGATCATCGTGAACGACACCTCCGACGGAACGGAGTGGCGCGTGTACGTGTACGAGACCGGCGGCGACGTCGCCGTCGCGGTCGAACCCGACGGGGGGTCACAGACGCAGGTGTGTGCCGTCGCCGGGACGACGGCGACGCTCGATCTTACCGCAGGTACGCTCGATGGTGAGGCGTGTTCGGGGCTCGACTGGGCCGCGGGCGTCACCGACGAGTACTCCGTCCAATTCGCGAACGGCGACGAGGCACAGGGAACCTACGACTTGACGGCTGCCGGTGGGTCGTCGGTGTTCGACCCAACACTCGTCAACGACGACCCCTCCTCGGGGTCGCCGTACGCCGCCGATGCGGTGTACGCCGTCGACGTGCCCGTTCGGTTCCAGACGCCGGAACTGGAGTACGCCGCGACGATTCGGGTCGCCCCGGGTGAACACGATGCGTAACCCGTTCACTGCGGTGAGAACGCTCACTACTTCAAGTGACTACCGGCGCGACCGCGCGACGGCGACGACGCTGTCGTACGTCCTGACGCTCGGCATCACCGCGTTACTGATCAGCGGATTGATCGCGGCGGCGGGCGGGACGGTCGACCGACAGCGAGAGGACACCGCTCGCGAGGCGATGGAGGTCGTCGGCCAGCAGTTGGCCTCGCGGCTGATGGCCGCCGACCGACTCGCCGAAACTGGGGCGAGCGACGTGACGGTCCGCGGAGATTACCCCGAGACGCTCGCGGGTGTCGCCTACACGGTGACTGTCACCGGCGGGGCCGGCGGGTCACCGACGACGATCGTACTGTCGTCGGCACAGTTGGACGGCACAGTCACGGTCACGGCGGCGACGCGAACGCCGGTCGCGAACGCGAGCGTCAGCGGCGGCGACGTGGACATCGTTCTCGTCGGCGGCCAACTGGAGGTGCAGTCGTCGTGAACCGCGCACAGAGCGACACCATCGGGTTCGTGCTGGTGTTCTCGCTCATCGTGTTGACCGTCGGGACCGTGTACGCGATGGGCTTCCCCGCGTTACAGGAACTGCGAACGGGCGAACAGTTGGAGAATATGGAGCGAGCGTTCACCGTCCTCGACGACAACGTCGACGATATGGCTCGCGACGGCGCTCCAAGTCGCGCGACCGAGATCAAACTCAACGGCGGCACGCTCGCGGTCGACAGTGAGACGACGATCAGGATACGCGCCGAGGAGGTCGGCAACGCGTCGAACAACGTCACAGTGAACGCCACCTCCCAACCGATCACGTATCGCGAGGGCAACACAGTAGTCGCGTCGTCGTACGGCGCGGTGTTCAGACAGGACGGTGACGCGTCTGTGATGCGCGAGCGTCCGGGGTGGGTCGTCGACGACGACCACGCCCTCGTTCCGCTGGTCGTCACATCTCGTTCGGGTGACCGCGCCGCACTCGGCGGGAGTTCGACCATTCTCGTCCGGAGCACGGTGATCGGACGCGGCGTCGCGGGCGAATTGGCATCAGACTCGGGTGTCCAGGTGAACGTCACGGTGTCGTCGCCCCGGGCGGAGGCGTGGAAACGCTACTTCGAGTCTGAGGGATTGGCACCAGTCGATTCGGACGCCTCCGACGGGGAGATAACCTACCAGTTCACCGTGGACAGTCTCGTCGTCCAGCAGACGACTGTGGCGGTTGAACTCACCTCGTGAACGTCGTTTCCTCCGATTGACGCGAGTCAGTCGTCGGTGACGTTGACTTCGGTGACAGAGACGTGAAGGAAGGTGATTCGGGGAGCAGTCGACCCGGTGACGTCGATGTTAATCGTCTCGATCATCGGGTCGTACTCGAACTCGTTCGGTTTGCCGTTGACGTCGATGGTCTCTCCGACGATGCCGCCCTTCAGATTCACCGTCTTGGGACCGCCACCACCGTTGAGTTGGATGTCCGAACCAGGCGCGTACAGGAAGCCGACGAATACGTATTTCCCGTTGAAGTTGATGTGCCCGTCCGAGTGGACGACGACGCGGGTCGTGTTCACGTCGCCGCCCGCGTTGACGGAGTCACTGCCGCTCACTTGGAAGTCCTCTCGGACGTAGGCGGTGAAGTTCTTCGGGCCGGTCACGGTGACCGTTCCGGGTTCGAAGTCTCCGTTGACCACGAGATTCACGTCGCCGGCCGACGCGTCCACCTCGAGGTCACTTCCGTAGTCGCCGTCGACGTAGTAGGTTCCGGGATAGAGGACGGTTCCCGACGAGACCGACGTGTTGCAGCTCCCGTTCTCACAGTCGTTGACCTTCGATTCGATCAGGTCGTCGGCGGAGGGCTGTTGAACACCCGTTCGGTACGGACTCGGCGGCGGTCCGGGAACTGCGGAGATACCGCCGGCGGCCGTCGTCGCGACGACGTTGTCGAAGTCCGTGTCGAACGGGACGATGAGTTCGATGGTCGCCGTCTCGTTGGCGTGGTCGACGTCGACGTCGCCGCTGGTGCGGTCGCGGAAGAACTGTCCCCACGCCTCGTAGTACGCACTCCCAACGGTGACGACGACTTTCCCATCGTCGAGGGGGTTCGTGAGGTCCGCCGCGCCTTCAGTGTCAGGGTACACGGCGGTCGAACTCCCCGTGTTTCGCACGACGACGCTGCTCCCGAGTCGGGTGTCGCCCGTCACCTGCACCAAGGGGAGCGTCAGCGTCGTCCCGCGGTAGTGGAACTCCGGCGGCGATATCATCGCGCTCCCGTTGCCGGTGCGAGTCCACACGCCACCGCCCTGATACGCGACAGTCGTCTCTCCTTCACGGTAGGTGACCGATCCCAGCGTCGTGTTCGTCAGCGTCCGCTCGACGGCGCCCGTGGTCGCGTTCCTAATAGTGATGTTCATCCACCCGGCGTCGGGGTCGACCGACCGGGTCGCGCTCGTGCTCCCGGCGAGGGTGACACTCTGGGAGTCACTGTCGCCGTGGGCGACGAGACTCGCCTTCGAGTCGAACTGCGTCAGCGACTGCTCTGCGGCCCCGTTGGTCGCGGAGTCCTGAATGCCGCCGAGTGCGTCGCCGCCGAACGCGACGACGGTCGTCGCGCCGGTGATCGTGATCGCCAGCAAGAGGACGACGCCGATGACGTCACCCTGTGCACGCTGGCCGTCCCCCCGAGTAGGCATCGTTCGGTTAACGCAGAGGCGACGCATAAGGGTTTGTTTCAGACTATCAGAACTGAAACACTATTCGAGAAGTGCAACCGCTCTCGTGGCGTCGGATGGGTGTCCCGGCAAAAGTGTCGGTCCGACTACGGTGCGGTGTCCTCGGCGAGCGTCTGTGAGGTATCTCCACTCTCGGATGTCCAGACAACACGGACGGAATCGCCCGACCCGTAGGTTGTGTTTTCGCTGGTACCAGCACTCACCGCGGTAGTGAACGTCGTGTTGTTAACTCCCGCCGACAGCGTCACCGTCTCGGAAGCTGGGATCGTGTCGCCGCCAGTGTGCGTGGCAGTGACTTCGTTGGCCGCACTGTCGTAGTCGAACTGGAAGTTCGCGTTCGGTGCCGTCTGTTGGACGCTGTTCCCGAGTCCGAGGACGAACGACCCGATGACGGCCGCGAGGATCACGGTAATCGCGACCATCAGGATTACGCCGATAACTGGACTCACTGCACGGTCGTCCCGTAGTAGGTTGCTGAAGTTCATGGTTCTCTCGGTCCCCCCCAGAGGCCGGTCCCCCGGTAGGCCTGTGAGTCAGAGTAGCAAGGCGCCATTATATGAGCTTTTTGTTCAGAAAATCAAGTGCGATAATAATTTGTCGCCGCGAGAGACAGTTCGGGAACTCGACAGTCGTAGCGGCGCTCAGCCGTCAGAACGCTGTTGTTTCACGATACCCTTGAGAGTCCCCGTCAACGATATTCACTCGCCTCGCCACTAGGTGCTATGACTGAGCGTAGCGGGTCACGGGTCACCGAGGAGGCCGTGTTGGCGGTGTTCGAATTGCTTCCGCCGGGAGAACCGTACACGTCGAGCGAAATCGCCGACGAACTCGGCTGTGCCCGGACGACCGCGTACAAGCGGCTACAAGACCTCGCAGCGTCCGGGCAACTGTCGACGAAGAAGGTCGGCGCACGGGGTCGCGTCTGGTGGCTGCCGATAGCGGTTCCGAGCGACGGCGGCGGCGCCGCGGAGGAGTCCCAAGCGTCGGTTCCGGACTACGCCACGCTTCTCGCGCGAGAACTGCAGTATCACGCCGTCTTCAACGAGGCGTTCGACGCCATCGTGATCGCAGACGACGAGGCGCAGTACGTCGACGTGAACCCCGCGGCGTGTGCGCTGTTCGGCCTCCCACGTGAGGAGTTGCTCGGCAAGACCATCGAAGACTTCGCGCCCGAGGAGTACGACTTCGAGAACGCGTGGCGCGACTTTCAGGGCGATCAGTTGGACCGCGGCCTGTTTCCGCTGGTCCGTGCGGACGGCGAACGCCGCATCGTCGAGTTCGCTGCGAGTCCCAACATCCTCCCCGGGCGACACCTCTCGGTGCTCCGCGACGTGACCGAACGCAGCGAGGCGAAGGCCGAACTGGAACGCGAACGCGAGCGGAGCCAACGGTACCAGAAGTCGCTCGCCGCAGACGCGGTCATCGAACTGTCGTTCGAACTGACCGGTGGCGACGTGTTCAGCGACCTGTCGGCCACGCTCGACTGTCGCTTCGAGTTCGAAGGGTTGGTGCCGACCTCCGACGGTCGACTCCTCCAGTACGTGACCGCCTTCGACGTCGACCCCGACACGCTCACCGCAGTGCTCCACGAGTCGCCGCAGGTGAACGGCTGTCGGGTCGTCCACGACTCGGCCCACGCGACCGAGTTGGAACTCGACCTGACGGACTCACCCGTAGAGGTGCTGTTCGAGGCGGGCGCGAGCAGTCGGTCGATGCACAGCGAAGGGGGCGTCACGACGCTCGTCGCGGAAGCGCGTGCGGACCTCGCGCTCCAACCGCTTCTCGAAGCGTTCACCGACGCGTATCCGGACGCCACAGTCGTCACGAAACGGACGCTCTCGCGCCCGATTGTGACGACGAGGCAGTATCGAGACGCGTTGGCAAACACGTTCACCGAACGACAGCGAGAGACGCTTCGGGCGGCGTATCTGTCGGGGTACTTCGAGTGGCCACGAACGAGCAAGGCGAACGTCATCGCCGAGTCGATGGGCATCGCGGCGTCGACGTGGCTTCGTCACCTCCGAATCGCCGAGCGGAAACTGGTGCAGTGGTACTTCGATGAGCTAGAAGCATAGCGTGTACTCGTATACGGATAGGGCGTCTGCAATCGTGTATGGGAACGAGTGAAACGCGACGAACCGACGCGTCAGACCGACCCAGGAATACCTACCCACAGAACGACCTGTTCGTCCAGTTGTCTCACCCGCGTCGCCGTCACATCCTCGCGACACTCGCAGCGGTGGACCCGGACGAGGAGGTGGCGTGCGGGCAGTTCGTCGATGCGTCGCAGACACCGCAGCAGTCGTCGGTCGAACTCTACCACGTCCACCTGCCAAAACTCGCGTACAGCGACTACATCGACTGGGTTCCGGGAGACGAGACGGTGACTCGCGGGTCGGACTTCGACGCGGTCTTGCCCGCAATCGAGTTGCTGTACCACCACCGCGACAGGCTTCCAGGGTCGTGGGCGTAACGGAATCGACTACTGACGGGCCGTAGCCTTTGGAGACTCGCTACCTCCATCGTGTGACTCCGTAGCACTAATCCGTCGGTGTGATCCATCGACAACAGGACCGTGGAAACTCGTAGTTCGAGATTCGATCGGACGACCGAAAAACCCCTTCCCGCGAACGGACAGCCAGTTGATCGCTGAGAACGATGGTCAGTTTCTCTGAAGTTATGATCGGCGGGATCGGACTGCTAACTGCCATCGCGGCCGGATACGGAGCCGTTGAACAGGCACGGTATCGGGGAGCGATCGACACGGGCGACGGTGCCACGTCCGACGAGACGACGGCGCAGGGTCGGGCAACAGCCTGTGAGCGACCGGTGACGCCGCCGCTGACCGACGAGGAAGCCGTCGTGGTGGCGTTCACGGTCGAACGGGAGTCGGGCACCCGTGCCGGTCGACAGCGGCTACAGACGTCGGTCGACGCCGCTCCGTTCCGACACGAACGAGCGACACAGACGGTCGAGGTAGACGCCTCCGGAGCGACCCACTCGGACGTCGTCGTCAGCGACGCGAACAAGACGAAGGTCGTCGCGCGGTCGCCCGACGACCTGTCCGACCACGCACGCGAGCACATCCCGGAAGCGCGACTGCCACCCGAAGGGAAAAAGCGGATTTACACGCAGTACGTCATCCCTCAAGGCGACGTGACCGTCGTCGGAGACCCGAAGAGTGCAGACGGCGAGTCGTCGTGTTCGGGCGTCTCACAGCGGGTCGTGGCCGACGGCGGTGCGTTTCAGGTGTCAGACCTCCCACCCGAGGAACTCCACGAGCAGCGGTCACTCGGGAGTATCGCGTTTCGTGCGATAGTCGCAGTTGCCGGGGTCGCGTTGGCAGCGCTGGTGTTTCTCACCTGAGTCGGAGTATCGACGTCTATTGGAGCGGACCTGACACTCAACGAGCGAGTGAAACAGAAGTGGACTCGGTGGGATTTGAACCCACGGCCTTTCCCCTGCCAAGGGAACGATCTACCACTGATCTACGAGCCCTCGCTGCACTCCCAGGTACCGCGGTTCCATTATTAAGGGCTTCGACTGCAACCGCCCACGCCACACACCACCACAGGGCCGACCGGATGGAAAGCCATTAGGCACGCCGTCGAACACGTACACACGGGAACAGCACGGCCGCAACTCTGACTCGCCCGCGGTGGGCTTGGGATTGCGGATGTGCCCCCGTCGGTGTCCCGCCCGCGCCCGTTGGCGCGTTCGGGAGCGACAGCCGACGGTGGCTCGCTTCTGCGGCCGACGTTCCAAACACACAATGGCACGAATGCACACCCGCCGTCGAGGGTCGTCCGGTTCGGACAACCCCGCGGCAGACGAACCCCCGGAGTGGAGCGACGTCGACGCCGACGATATCGAAGCACGCGTCGTCGAACTGGCAGAACAGGGTCACGACCCGAGCGTCATCGGCCTGAAACTGCGCGACGAGGGCGTGAAGGGCACGCCGGTCCCGAACGTGAAGCTCGCGACCGACAAGAAGGTCACCGAGATCCTCGACGAGCACGACGCCGGTTCGAGCCTGCCCGAGGACCTCCGCAACCTGATGGAGCGCGCGGTGCGCCTCCGTGAGCACATGGCGGACAACCAGCAGGACGCGCAGAATAAACGCGCACTCCAGAACACCGAGTCGAAGATCCGTCGTCTCGTCGACTACTACCGTGGCGACGAACTCGACGAGGACTTCCGCTACAGCTACGACGTCGCCGTCGACCTCCTCGAGGACGACGCGTAAGCGACCCACTCTCACACGACAATGTCCACCGCCGCCGACGCCAACGCAGGGGCCGACCCCGAACGGGTAGCCTCGGCGCTGTCGGCGGCCGAGTTCGTCCGCGTGTACGCTCGCCCGACGGGCGACACGCTCGCGGCGGCCGGACTGCTCGCGAACGCGCTTCGCGAACGCGACACGGCGTTTCAGGTCCGATCGACGCGTGACTCGGCGGCCCCAGACGGCCACGGGACGGCGCTCGCACTCGGTTGGACGCCGCCGAACGGGACGGGACTGGACACGGGCGACCAGCCGGTCTCGTCGGTCGCGGCGGCGGTCGTCGCGGCACTCGGCGTCGACCCGGACCCGCTCGTCGGCCTCGCCGGCGTCGTCGCCGCGGAGGCGGTTCCCGGCGACGCGGGCAGCGGGAGCCTGCTGGAAGCGGCCGAACGACGCGGTATCGTCGAGCGCCGACCGGGCGTGGCCGTGCCGACGGCCGACATCGCGACCGGGCTAGCACACTCGACGCTCGTCCGTGCGCCGTTCTCCGGTGATCCGGAGGCGGCGCAGGCGCTAGTGGCGGAGTTAGACTTGCCCGCCGACCCCGCAGACGACGACTACCGACGACTCGCCTCTGCGCTCGCACTCGACGTGACGACCGACGCACCGATGCAGTCGGTCGGCGCAGTCGAACGGGCACTCCGCCCCTACGAGACGCCGACGGGGCCGTTCGCGACACTCGGCGGCTACGCCGACGTGTTGTGCGCGCTCGCCCGCGAGCAACCGGGACTCGGTGTCTCGGTCGCACTCGGCGCGGACGCGACGGAGGCGGCCGTGACGACGTGGCGCGAGCACGCGCGACGGGCGCACGGCCTCCTCGACGACCCGACGACGGGGCGCTACGACGGCGTGTTCGTCGCACGCGTGGAGACCGATCCAGCAGATACGCCCGCGCTGTCGACCGCCGCCCGACTGCTCCGCGACTACCAGTCGCCCGAACCGGCCGCGCTCGTCGTCTCCGACGACGCCGCGGCCGCCGCCGGTGACGGGTCGACGGACGTGACGGCGGCGCTGCGTGCTGGCGTCGACGCGACGAGCGGTGAAGAAGACGAGCGTGACGATCCGACGGACGCCGACGTCGTCGGCCACGGGCGTGCGGGCGACGCACGCTTCGGCGGCGGCGACGTGACGGCGTTCATCGGCGGCTTCAGGGAGGCCCTGCGATGAGCGGGCCGAACGGACACGACCGCGTCACCAACGGGACGGACGCGCCGCTCGCACGCACGGTGACGGTCGAGACGACCCACGCCGACGAGTCGACGGCCGCGACGGTCGCGGCGTCGCTCACGCCGGACAACACCGCGCAGATACAGACGACGACAGCGGGTGCGACCGTTCGTACCCGGATCGACCGGGACACGACGGGCGGCCTGCTCTCTTCGGTGGACGACTACCTCGTGAACCTCGGCGTGGCCGACGACGTGGCCGCGACGGGACGGGAGATGAGAGGCGACACGGCGACCGCGACCGACGCGGTCGACTCGAACGACGCGGCCGGCAGCCGCGATGCAGCCACGAGCGACGCGCACGAGACGCGCGGCGCTCACGACACAGACGCAGACACACACGACACATGAGCGAACGATCAGTCTCACGACAACGACAGGGGAAACGCTGGTACACCGTCCTCGCGCCAGAGCAGTTCGACCGCGCGGAACTGGGCGAGACGATGGCAGAAGAGCCAGACCAGGTCATCGGCCGCACGGTCGAGACGACGCTCGGTGAGATCACCGGTGACCAGGGCCAGGACAACATCAAGCTGATCTTCAAGATCACGGACGTGGGCTCCGACGCCGCCTACACCGAGTTCATCCAACACGAACTCACGCGCGACTACCTGCGCTCGATGGTGCGCCGCGGCGCCTCGAAGGTCGACCTGCACATCACCGTGCGCACGACCGACGACTACCGCGTCCGCGTCAGCCCGGTCGCGTTCACGACGAAGAAGGCCGACCGCTCGCAGGAGCAGGCCATCCGCCAGATCATGATCGACCTGGTTCAGGACGCCGCCGAGGACCGCTCGTTCGCGGAACTCGTCGACTCCGTCGTCGAGGGTCGGCTCTCGTCGGCCATCTACGGCGAGGCGAAGACCATCTACCCGCTCCGCCGGGTCGAGGTCCAGAAGCTCTCGCTGGAGGCACGGCCCGAAGAGATCGCCGCCGAAGAGGAGACGTCCGTCGACGTCGACGACGAAGACGTCGCAGTCGACGAGTAACGCGGCGCGACCCGTTCTCACCGATTTTCCAGCGCCGACCAGCGGCCGCTCACTCGACGCGGACGATACCGACCATCCCCGCCTGCTCGTGCGGGATACAGAAGTAGGTGTAGTCGCCGGGCACCTCGAAGGTGTGTTCGTACCGCTGGCCCGCCGTGATCGCGCCCGCGTTCCCGTCCCACGCCTCGCGAGCGGCGGCCTCCGAGTCGTAGTCACCGGTCGCGAAGTACTCCGCGTCGTCGGGAATCTGCTCTTCGTAGGCGGTCACGGAGTGGGCACGGGTGGAGGTGTTCTCCCAGACGACGGTGTCGCCGACGGAGACGGTGATCTCGTATGGGCGGAACGCCTCGGCGGTCATCCCGATGTCGTAGTCGTCGGCAGCCGAGGAGGGCAGTACGGCCGAACACCCGGCCAGCGACAGCGACGCGGCGGTGCCGGCGGTCGCGAGGAAACGCCGTCGGTCCATACGCGCGGGTAGGGACGCGAGGCGTTTAGGCCGTCCGATTCCCAGCGCACGACGGATGGAAAGTCATACGAACGGTGGTGCCGTCGCCCCGATTATGACCGAGCGGCCGCGATTCCTCTCCCGGCTTGGCCTCGCCGACGTCGTCACGGCGGGCAACGCCGCACTCGGGACGCTCGCGGCGGCGTTCGTCGCCGTCGACCCCGCACTCGCGGCCCGACTCCTCTTGTTGGGTGCCATCGCTGACGGCCTCGACGGCGTCCTCGCGCGTCGCTACGGCGGCACCGCGGTCGGCCCCCACCTCGACTCGCTGGCAGACGTCGCCTCCTTCGGCGTCGCGCCCGCGTTGCTCGTGGCCGCGACCGTCACCTCGGCGTACTCGCTGGCGACGAACCCGGCGCTGTACGTCGCTGGTCTCGCGGTTCCGGCAGCGTACGTCGCGATGGCGGTGATTCGACTGGCCGTCTACACCGTCGAGGACTCCGGCGCGAAGACGACCCACGGCGTCCAGACGACGCTCGCGGCGACCATCATCGCGGCGTCCGTCCTCGCGGGACTGGACGCTCCGTTGCTCGTGTTGGGGCTGGCAGCGCTGGCGACGCCGCTGATGGTGACACCGATTCGGTACCCCGACCTCCACCCGCAGGACGCGCTCGTGATGGGCGTCGTGCAGGCGTTCGCGGTCTTGCTGGGCGGGATGGCGGGGGAGTCGTTCGCGTTCGCACTGCTGTTTCTCGCGCTGGGGTACCTCTTCCTCGGCCCGCGCTTCTACTGGCGGAACGTGAGCGACGACGGCGACGCCGAGCAGTCGGTGGACGCGACTGACGACCCGGACCCGCACGCCTAACAGGTCGACTCGTCACCGCGACCGTCGGCACTCACGATCGAATCCGCTCGATCGTGTCGCGGATCAACGCGCCGCCGTACAGGTCGTCGGGCATCGTCTCGCGCCACTCGACCGCTCGCACGGTCTCGTCGTCGTCACCGAGCGTCGTCAGGTCGTCGGGCGTCGCCGCCCGCGACGCACGGAGTTCGAAGTGGACGACGCGAAACGGCGTCTCCGGCACCGACCCGTCGGCGGCGTGGATACGCTCGTCGTGGATGGCGTGTGGGCGCACGGCCTCTGCGCTCACGCCAGTCTCCTCCAGAACCTCGCGTTCGACCGCCGTCGACAGCGGTTCGTCGGGGAGCGCAGTGCCCCCGGGGATGGCCCACCCACGGTCCGCGAGGTCGACGACGAGGACGCGGTCGGCGGGGTCGAGCGTGACGCCGACGGCGACCCAGCCCTCGCGGATGGCCTCGTTCGAGGCGCGGAGGTCGCGGAGGTCGGCCGCCGGACGTTCCGAGCGAACGCGGTTCACGAGGAGGTCGTCATACGACGTGCGCGGGTCGCGGGGTGAGAACTCGGCGGACGGCGGGTCGGGTGCGGGTGCGTCCTCGGGCACGAGTGAGCGATTCGACGCGGGGCGGATACGCGTTCCGGGAACGGTTTACCCGCGGCGTCCGTCGCGATTGGTATGGAGCCGAGACAGGTAGCCGACCTCTCGCCGGACGAGCGCCGGGCCTTTTTCGACCGGGACGCCGGTGTCGACGCAGTTCGCAGCGACGTGCGCGACATCGTCGACCAGGTCCGCGAACAGGGCGACGCCGCATTACGGGAGTTCTCTCGCGAGTTCGACGGCGTCGAGGTGGCGAACATCGATATCACCGACGAGGCCGAACGCGCGGTCGACACCGTCGACGACGACGTCCTCGCCGCGATTCACGAGTCCATCGAGAACGTCCGCGCGTTTCACGAGGCACAACTGCCGGAAGATTGGACCCGCGAGTTCGACGACGGCCGCGAACTCGGGCGGCGCTTCCGTCCGCTCGACCGCGTCGGCGTGTACGTCCCCGGCGGGACGGCCGCGTACCCCTCCTCGGCGATTATGGGTGTCGTCCCGGCGGTCGTCGCGGGCGTCGACCACGTCGCCGTCGTGACGCCGCCCGCCGACGAGGTGAACCCCGCGACGCTCGCAGCGATTCACGAGGCGGGCGCAGACGCGGTGTACGCTGTCGGCGGCGCACAAGCGATTTCGGCGCTCGCGTACGGCACCGAGACGGTCACGCGCGTCCGAAAGATCGTCGGGCCGGGCAACAAGTGGGTGACGGCCGCGAAGGCTGAGGTCCGCGGCGACGTGGAGATAGACTTCCTCGCCGGACCCTCGGAAGTGCTCGTCCTCGCGGACGACACCGCTGACCCCGCGTCGGTCGCGGCCGACGTGGTGGCACAGGCGGAACACGACCCGAACGCCTCGGTCGTCGTCGTCACCGATTCGGCGTCGCTCGCGGAGTCGGTCTGTGACGAACTCGACGCACAGGTGCCCGACCGCGAACGACAGGAGACCATCGAGGCCGCTCTCGACAACGACGCCTCGGGCGTCCTCCTCGCGCGGTCGATGTCGGAGGCGGTGTTGTTCGCCGAGGAGTACGCGGCCGAACACCTCTCGATCCAGGCCGACGACGACGAGGCACTCCTCGAACGAGTCACAAACGTCGGGTCGGCGTTCCTCGGCCGGTTCACGCCGGTCGCCGCCGGCGACTACGCCTCGGGGACGAACCACGTCCTGCCGACGAACGGCGGCGCAAAGTCGTTCGGCGGCCTCTCCACCGACACCTTCCTCCGGTCGTCGACCGTCCAACGGCTCTCGGAGGGCAGCCTGCGCGACCTCTCAGAGACCGTGACGACGCTCGCGGAGGCCGAGGGACTGGAGGCGCACGCCGAGAGCGTCCGTGTTCGCTTCGACGACGGCGACGACGCCACCGGCGGTGTCGACGACAGCGACGCGAGTTCGGACGCGTAACTGTCTCCTGCCTGTCGAACCGAACGACAGCGGAATGATACCACCCACCACGGCTATACCCCCCGGCCTCCAAGCACGGGCGAATGGGAACCTTCGCCGACGCGTGTGATGCCGTCCTCTCTGACCCCGGTGGGAACCACTCCTTGCACACGACGCTCGCACCGCTCTACCAGCGGGTTCGGCCGACGACCGGTGAGCGCTACGCCGTCCACCTCAACGCGATTACGGCGCGCATCCCACCCAGCACCCGCGTCGTCCTCAACGCGCCCTGCGGCGTCGGTCGATTCCTGTCGCCGCTCGCCGAGCGCCACGGCGCGGTCGTCGGCGTCGACTCGTCGGCGCAACTGCTGTCGCTTGCGGCCGACCACGTCGCCGCCAGCGGGGGGGTGATGTTGGTCGAAGACGACGTGAGCGACGAGGCGTTCGACCTCAACAGACGCGTCGACGCCGCCGCTTGCACGGAGTACCGCTCGGCGTACCTCAGTGACGAGGAACTGGTTGACGCGCTGGCAGGGATGCGCCGACACCTCCACGACGGCGGAACGCTCGTCGTCGATGCGCTTGCGGACGCGCGGCCGCTTCGCGAGGAGTCGCCGTCGGTGTTCCGCGACAACCGCTACACTGTCGAGCGCTCGGTCGACGTGTTCGGCGTCGGTGACGGCTCCGGCGACCTCGCCCGCGTGGCGGACTACCGCGTCACCGACGGCCAGACGCGCGAGGGTGCGGTCGCCCGCGAACGAGAACGTCTGCGCCCCCGGTCGGCGGGCCACCTCGCCGACGCGATGAGTCGCGCCGGCTTTCGCGACGTGAACGTCGAGGCCGACGTGCCCGAACGGGGGGCCCTCCTCGGGACCGGCCGAGTGTGACAGATAGATAACACGACGACCGTGTGATCCAGCGTCAGGGTTATACGGATTCACCCGAATCCATTTACTATGAGTACTGACGCGTCCGAAGGCGGCGACCCCGACGTGCCCGTGACGGTGACGCCGGCGGCCGCCGAGGAGGCCGTCTCGCTGATGGAAGGCGAGGGGATGGACGTCGACGTGGGCGGCCTCCGTCTGTTCGTCCAGCAGGGCGGCTGTGCGGGCCTGTCGTACGGGATGCGCTTCGACAACGAACCCGAAGACGACGACCGCGTGACCGAACAGCACGGCCTCCGCGTGTTCGTCGACTCCGCGTCGATGAACTACATCGGCGGGTCGACGCTCGATTACGAGTCCGGCCTGCAGGCTGCGGGGTTCAACGTCAAGAATCCGAACATCGAAGCCGAGTGTGGCTGCGGCGAGTCATTCCGGACGTAACGCTCCGTTCTGTCTGTCGTCACCTGGTCGGCCACTACGGTCGCACTTGACCCCGCCGTTTAACTCGTCTGCCCGTCTTCTTGCGGTATGAATCTCGAAGTCGTAGAGACCGCCGCCGGTGACATCTACGTCGACCGCGCGGACGGCGAACGAGGCTCGAAGGCCCCGTTCTTCCACACGTACGCCGACGAGGCGGGCGAGACGCGTTGGGGCTATCTCTGTGGCAACTGCGAGACGGTGAACAACGCGATGGACTCGATGGGCCGCATCGAGTGCAACGAGTGCGGCAACATCCGCAAGCCCGAGGAGTGGGACGCCGCCCACGAGTGAGCGGCCCGGCTTGGCACCGGAACTAAGCGTCGCCGGGTTCCACTCCGGCGTATGTCTGGTACCGTCTTTCTCCAGTCTGGCGTGTCGCTCGTCGAGACGGCGTTGAATCGGTTCGTGAGTGACATCGTCGACGCGCTTCCGAACGTACTCGCGGGGCTCGTGTTCCTCGTCATCGCCGGTATCGGCATCAAACTCGTGATGACCGTCCTGCGGGCGGTGCTCGAGCGCACCGTGGCCGGCGAGTCGCCCGTGTATCGGCAGTTCGTCGCGACCATCGTCGCAGTCTTTCTGTGGTTCGGCGTGGGGCTGTCGTTCCTCTCGATCGTCGGCCTCGATGGCATCGCCACCTCGTTGGGAACCGCCGCTGGCTTCCTCGCACTGGGTGTCTCGTACGCCACCTCGAGTATGATCGCCGACGCCGTCGCGGGCGTGTACCTCCTGCGCGACGAGGACTTCAACCCCGGCGACACCGTCGACATCGGCGGCTCGACGGGCGTCGTGAAGTCGATCGAACTCCGGAAGACGCGGCTGACCGTCGACGACGATACCGTGGTTCGGGGCAACGCCGAAATCGAAAAGAAGTGGACGAAACTCGACGACGTGGACGGCGAGCAGTCGGTCGCCGCACCCGCCGAGTGATCGACACTCAGTGAGCGGGGACGACCGCCCGAATCCGTTCGGCGTGCGGCGTGCCACCGTGTGACGGTATGTGGCGCGAACTTAACTCCTCTGAGCGAGTACGCCGGCGTATGTTCGTGGGGCACGCCCTGGCAGCCTTCGCCATCGCCGCGGCCGTCACTCGCCGCGTCGGTGAGCGGCCGGGTCGTGCGCTCACGCTCGGCCTCGTCGCGGGGCTGTTCGCCGCCGCGCCCGACGTCGACATCGGCTACGCACTCGTGGGCGTCGTCTCGGGACTCTCCGCCGGTTCAGGACCGCTCGGGCTGGCGTCGTCGTTCTGGGAGACGGGCAACGTCGTCCACCGCGCGGTCACCCACTCGCTGGTCGTCGCACCCGTCGTCGCCCTCGCGGCGGCGGCGTGGGTCGACGGCCGGCGACCGACCCAACTCGTTGCCCTCGCGGTGGCGTCCGGGCTCGTGGCCGTCACCGCCGCCGTCGGCGGCGGACTCGCCGCGTTCGTCACCGTCGCGTTCGTCGCGAGCGCACTCGTCATCTCCGAGGCAGTCCGGCGACGGACCGACCTCTCGCCGCGAACGACGTTCGCACTCGCGCTGTTCGGACTGGTCTCACACCCCTTCGGCGACGTGTTCACGGGTGAGCCACCCGCGCTGTTGTATCCGTTCGGCACCGAGGTGCTGTCGGCGCGGGTCGCACTCTCGACAGACCCGACGCTGCACTTGCTCGGGGCGTTCGCGCTGGAAGTGGCGACTATCTGGGCCGCGCTCGTCGTGTGGAGCCGTCTCCGCGCCGAGCGTGACGGGCGGACGGTGCGGCCGTTCGACCTCCCCCGCCGTATCGCGCCCCGTGCGGTCGCGGGCGCGGGCTACGCCGCCAGCGTGTTCGTCATTCCCGCACCGACGCTGGACCTGTCGTACCCGTTCGTGTTCTCCGTGCTGGCGGTCGGGACGGTCGGGTTCGCGCCGATTCGCCTCCGGCGCTACGGCCGCCTCGCCGTCGCGCCCGAGTTCGCGAAGCCCGGCCTCGAACGCTCGGTGTTCACCGGCCTGACGGCGGTGACACTGGCTGCGGTGGCGTACGGCATCGCGTACTTCGTCGGCGTCGCCTGACCGGGCCCGACCGGGAGTCGGAGCACTCGGGCAGTTCTGCGTGACGACGCCGGGTACTTTTTACACGTCTCCGGCCAACTCGCGGGTATGACTGGGTCGAGTCTTCGCTCCGTCGTCGAGGAGCGACGACCGAACGCGCTGCTCGGGTGGGCGCTTCTCGTGTTCACCACGCTCGCGGCGCTTCGGGAACTCCTCGTCGGCGAACAGGTGTGGGGGGCGTTCGTCCTCGCACTCGTCGCCATCGCCGTCATTCCGCCGGTGGCGTTCCGCGACGCCACGGCGATGCTCCCGTGGGAGGTACTGGGGTTGGCGTCACTCCCGGCGGTCGGGCGGACGTTCATCGCTGGCGAGACGGTCGGTGGGGTGACGTTCTCCGGGCGCGTGACGACGTATCTCGCGGTGGCGACGGTGGCGCTCATCATCGCCGTCGAGATGGACGTGTTCACGCCGGTTCGCATGAACCATTCGTTCGCCGTCTTCTTCGTGACGGTGGCGACGATGGCCGCCGCGGGCGTGTGGGCCGTCAGCCGGTATCTGGCGGACACGCTGTTGGGAACGGCGATGCTGCTCGACGGCCGTCCAGAGCACGTCATCGAGACGGCGCTGATGTGGGACTTCGTCGCCGCGACGGTCGCGGGCGTCCTCGCCGGACTGCTGTTCGAGTACTACTTCCGCAGACGGGCCCGCGGCGTGAAACGGACGAACGTGGAGGTGGCCGAGGCGTGAACATCCGCGACAGACTCCACATCTCGACGAAACGACAGGAGCAGGCGTCGCGAGCGATGCAGGCGTCGATGCTGGTGTTCATCGGCATCGGCATCGAGCAGGGGTCGACCGGCGTGTTGGTCAACGGCGTCGTGGCGCTGCTCGTAACGTTCCTCCCGGCGACGCTCGAACGGGAGTACGACCTCCCGATGGACGCGGGCTTGACGCTGTGGATCACGACTGCGGTGTTCCTCCACGCGCTTGGCGTCGTCGGCGTCCCCGGCTTGACGGGGAACCTCTACGCCGAGGGGAGTCCGATCCCCTTCTGGGACCACGTCACCCACGCGCTGTCGGCGTCGGTCGTCGCGGCCGTCGGCTACACCGTCGCCCGCGGCATCGACGAACACACCGAAGCGGTGTACCTCCCGCCGCGATTCATGTTCGTGTTTATCCTCACGTTCGTCGCCGCGTTCGGCGTGTTCTGGGAAGTGATCGAGTTCGGCGTCAGCGAGGTCGCGGCGCTACTCGGCGGTGAGACCGTCCTGACACAGTACGGCCTCGAAGACACTATCTTCGACCTCATCTTCGACCTCGTGGGTGCGGTCATCGTCGCCGTGTGGGGGACCGCCCACCTCACGGACGTCGCCGGCGCGGTGACCGACCGTCTCGACGGGTGGCGGAACCCGTAGGAGAACTCGTCGCTGTTGACTAGTCAACCCGCGAATACCTTTTTGCATACAGCGGTCGACCAGAGATGTACGATGGTCTTCAAGAAGATCACCCTGATCGGCCGGAGCACCGAGAGTTTCGACGCCGCAACCGACGACGCCATCGACCGCGCGGAGGCGACGCTGGACAACGTCCACTGGATCGAGGTGAAAGAGTTCGGCGTGGAAGTCGCCTCGGTCGAGGGGCGAGAGTACCAAGCGGAAGTGGAAGTCGCGTTCGAACTGCAAGAGTAACCTGTCGCGCAGAGCACGGGCCGCACGCGCGGCACCGTTCCCGATTCTCAGCTACCGTCGGAGGCGTCTACGTCTACGTCGCCGACCGCGGCGCCCTCGGTGTGACTCCCGTTCTCGCGCATCGCCACCTGCGCGACGCCGCTGGTGTCGTCGAAGACGAGGTGGCTGTGCGGGTACGCGAACTCGACGTCGATGGAGGGGTCGTCGTCGAGGGTCTTGTACACCGCCGTCTGGACCTGCGAACGGACGGTCAGCGGCTTGTACGGATTTCGCGCCCAGTAGCGGAGCGTGATCTGGATACCGTGGTCGGCGAACGAGTCGATGTACGCCGTCGGCTTCGCGGGGTAGCGTGCCACACCGATGCGAATGTCCGGGCCGCCCTCGATGACCGTCTCACAGGAGGCGGCCGCCCGTTCGATGAGCGTGCGGGCACGCGGGACGTCGGACTCGTAGGTGACGAGGATCGGCAGTCGGAGGCGGGTGCGTTCGTCCTCCGCCGAGAGGTTGGTGACGCGGTGGTCGCGGACGTAGGAGTTGGGGATCACCTCGAACGTGTTGTCGACGGTGAATATCTTGGTGTACCGCAGGGTGATCTCTTCGACGAAGCCGCGCGTGCCGTCCGGCAGTTCGACCATATCGCCGATCTCGAACGGCTGATCGGCGAGGACGAACACACCGCTGATGATCGACCCGACGATGGGCGCGAGGACGATACCGATGACCGCCGAAAACACCGTCACCGACAGGACGATATTTCCGATCTTGACGCCCGCGACGCTGAGACCGAGGAAGCCGAACAGGATGATGACCCCGAATCTGACGCCGCGAAGCACCACCTGTGCGACTGACTCGCGGGCGAACCGCCGCGCAACGGGGCGACCGAGGAGCCGAACGAAGTACGTCGCAGCGACCGCCCCGAGCGCCAGAAACAGGATGACGACCGCGATCTGGACGCCCGGCACGGTCAGCACTGTGCGGTACGCCTCGACCACGGTGGCGACGACACCGCTGTTGGCCGGAGGCGGCGACGGTGTCGGAGTCGGGGATGGCGTCCCGGTCTGCATACCGCGGGCGTCGGGTGCGGTGTGAAAAAGCGTTCCCCTCACGCGGTCGGCGACCAGCGTGTGGCCACAGGCCGGGCACCGGCGGTACTGCTATCAGATATCCAATCGAATCGGTTCGTATGCACGACCAGCGTGACCAGCCAGCGTTCCACGTCACGACCAACGTCGACCCGTCGAGTACGGTCATCGCCGGCTTCTCACAGTTCGGACTCGCAGGGCTGACGGCCGTCGACTACCTCGTGAACCAACTGGATCTCGAGGCGACCGGCTACATCCGCGCGGAGGGACTGCCGACGATTACGCCGTTCGCGAACGGTGAACCGCGCTATCCGACCCGGTTGTTCTCGCGGCCAGACCTCGACGTGACGGTGCTCGTCGGCGAGTTGTTCGTCCCCAACTCGCTTGCGGAACCGTTCTCGCGGTCGGTGCTGGAGTGGACCGAGACGGCCGGGGTTCAGGAGGTGACGGTGTTGTCTGGCGTGCCGTTCGCACACGGCCCGGACGAACACCGCGCGTTCTACGTCGCCAGCGAGGACTACCGCCACCGGCACGCCGACCGCCTCGACACGACGGACGCCGACGGAGCGGCGGTGCTCCCGCCGATGGGAACCGGATTCCTCGACGGGACGAACGGCGCGTTGATGACGCGAGCGATGGAGTCGTCGCTCGGCGTCGGCGTGTTCCTCACGCCGGTCCACGCGCGGGTTCCCGATGCAGAGGCGTCCGTCCGTCTCGTCGACGCCGTCGAACACGTCTACGGCCTCGGCGTCGACACCGATCCCTTAGAGGCGTTCGCCGAGGAGGTCGGAGAGTACTACCGGACGCTCGCCGACCGCCTCGAAGAGGAAGCCGAGGAAGAACAGCCAGCAGATCGGATGTACATGTGAGGGGTGATGAAAACCCGGTTCCGAACACAGTAAAACTCGGATGATAGTAAAACCCTTATCGCAGGACGAAGAGGATGACGTATGGCCGACGACCTCCGAACGACGATGGAACGGGTCGGGGAGCGGTTCAACCTCGGCGAGTACGAAATAGACGCCTATCTTGCGGTACTTGAACACGGCGAACTGACCGCCTCCGAGATTGCGAGCGAGACGGACATCCCGCAACCGCGCGTGTACGACACGGTGCGGAGTCTCTCGGACCGAGGACTGGTGGAACTGCGCGAGTCGCGGCCGATGAAAATCGTCGCCGTCGACCCCGACGAGGCGTTCGGCGACATTCGCTCGTCGCTCTCGGAGATGGTCGACGAACTGGAAGCACGCTACACTGCGCCCACCCGCGACACCGAAGCCGTCTCGCTGGTCAAGTCGCGGTCGACCATCCTCCGATACCTGGAGGAGGTCATCGAGTCCGCCGAGTACGAACTCGCCCTCTCGCTGACGCCCGACCTCCTGCGGCGCTTCCGGGAGGCACTCGAGGCCCGCGTCGACGACGGCGTCGCCGTCGAGTTGCTCGTCACGCCCGCCTCGAGAGCGCCCTCGGCCGAGGAGTTCGACTACCGCGCGGTGTCGACGGAGACGCGCACCCGCCGTGGGATCACCACGCCCGTTCTCGCGGTCGCCGACGGCGAGTACTCCGTGTATGCCACGCAGGACGCCCTCCGCGACGACCGCGACCGCTACGGCGTCATCTTCAACCGTTCGGCGCTGGGCTTCCTCGTCTCCGGGTTCTTCGGCACCGTCCTCTGGAGCACCGGCGAGACGCTCGTCTCGAACGGCGAGGATCGCCCGTTCCCCCGGACGTACGCCTCCATCCGCCGCGCGGTCAAGGACATCCACGAGGTCGGCGGCGACTACGCCGCCGTCGTCACCGGGCGCGACGTGGAGACGGGCAACGAGATTCGCGTCGAGGGCCCCGTCGTCGACTACGAGTACGACGCCTCCGAGCAGGTGGCGTCGTTCACGGTCGCTGACCCCAAGGGTGGGAAAGTGACCGTGGGCGGTCTCGTCGCCGCCTTCGAGGACTTGGAAGGGCAGGAGATCGAACTGGACCGCCGCTGACCGCGGCGGGCGTGCGGGTGTAGTTTCACCTGCCAGCGTCGCAGTCGGGCGGTGGAGAAGCGTCTTGTAATTGGCGAGTGACAGTACGCTCGATGGACATCTCTTGGCCTTCGCTGTCGGACGATATCGCGCCGTCGACCGTCCTCATCGTCGGATTCCTGTTGTTCGTGTTCCCGGAGCCTGCGACCTCCGCGCTGGGTGCTGGACTCCTCTTGTTGGGCGCGGCGTGGTGGTTCTACGAGTGGGACCGACTCTGAGCGCCGCGGAGCGGTCCGATCAGACGTCGACCGTGAACGGCGCGTACTCGACGGCGTGTGCCGCCATCGCCCCGAACAGGTCCGCGACGGCGACCAGATCACGCGTGTCGACGACTTCGACCGGCGTGTGCATATAGCGGTTCGGGATGCCGACGTTCAGCGACGGCGTTCCCCCACGGATCGTGAAGAACGCGTCGGCGTCGGTGCCCGTGCGGATGCCCGTCGCCTGGAGTTGGTAGTCGATGTCGTCATCCTCGGCCGCCCTCCGCGCCAACTCGACGACCCGCGGGTGGTTCGTCGACCCGCGTGCAATGACCGGACCAGCGCCCAGTTCGACGGGACCGCGATGCTGGCCGTCGACGTCGGGGTTGTCGGTCGCGTGAGTCACGTCGGCGGCGACGGCTACGTCCGGATCGAGTTCGAAGCCGACCATCTCCGCACCGTTGAGACCCACTTCCTCTTGCACGGTCGAGACGGCGTACACCGTCGCATCGACGTCGGCTTCGACCGCACGACGGAGGCCCTCGGCGGCGGCCCACGTCCCCACACGGTTGTCCATCCCCCGCGCGGACAAGCGGTGACCCGCCAGGTCCACGACCGTCGAGGAGAACGTGATGGGATCGCCCACCTCGACCAACTCACGGGCCTCCGCCTCGCTGTCTGCGCCGATGTCGACGAACTGCTCGGCGACGCTCTCTACCTCGTCGTCTGCGGTGTCGCGGAGGTGGATGGCCGTCTGCCCGATGACGCCCTCGACGGGGCCGTCGGCCGCGTGGACGGTGACGTGTTGTCCCTTCGAGACCGTCTTGTCGGAGCCACCGACGCGCGTCAGTCGGAGGAAGCCGTCGTCGGTGATGCGTCGGATCATAAATCCGATCTCGTCGGCGTGGCCGGTGAACGCCACCTCGGGGGCGTCGTCGACCCCCTCGTGGACGGCGACGGCGTTGCCGTAGGCGTCGGTCCACACGTCGTCCGCGAACTCGCGGACGTAGTCGACCCACACTCGCTGGCCGTCGACCTCGAAGCCTGACGGCGACGGAGTGGTGAGCAGTTCGTCGAGGAACGCACGGCGAGACGTGTCCATACGAGCGCACGGGACGGTCTCCTCAAGAAGCCGACGGTCCGCCGTGGACGTGATTCGAGCGTCAACGAGCGGACTGTGCCGTGTTCACACGACTACCCAAACGAATAACACTTTGGGCGACGTCTCTCAGGTATGGTCAACATCACCCTGTTCGAACTGCACGTCCACGACGGCTTCGACTTCAGTCCGTCCTCGGTCATCGGCGGCGACGATGAGGAACTCGACGAGTACGCCGAGGAAGAACTGGCGGTCGACGCCGACGAAGAGTCGTCGTCCGGACCCGGCCGCGGCGCTGGTGCGCTCGTCGGACTCGTGGTCCTCGTGGTCCTCGGCCTCGGCATTCGCAAACTGATGAGCGACGACCTCGACCCGGTCGAGGAGTTAGAGGAACTCGACGAGACCATCGAGGCGTAACGCGACCGCGACCGCGGGAGCGACCCGCTCACAGCGTGCCGCGGTGGTCTGCGGCGTAGCCGAACAAGTCCTGATACCCGTACGGCGACATCAACACCGGATAGAACGACTCGTCTGCGGTGAACACCTCGCCGTCCGCGGCCGCGAACCGGTCGCCGACGGCGACCTCGCTGAAGTTCTCGGCAAACACTTCGTACTCGGTAGCCGGTGGCTTCGGAACCGGGTCGAGGAGGCGGAACACTTCGATGTCGCGGGTCGAACCGCCGTCTGCGGCGGGAACTGGCCCCGAATCTGTCGGGAGCGCGCCCGTCGCGGCGAGGAAGCCGCGGATGAGTCGATAGGCGTTGTCGGCGGCGGCGTCGGTCCCCTGGAGACCACACTCGACTTCGACGGTGTGGGGATGCTGGATCAGTCGTCCCTCGGCCAGCCCCTCAGTTTCGAGGAGTTTGTCGACCGGGAGATGGGGAACGATCGCGCGAGAGATTTCGTTGACTGTCTCTGAGATGGCGAACGGCTCCGCCGTCGACTGCGTCGAGTGGAGTGCGAGGACGGTACACCCCTCGACTTCCGAGAGGAGGTGGTGTGCGAGTTGTGACTCGTGGGTGTCGCCGTTCGGGTCGCCGGGGAACGCGCGGTTGAGGTCCTCTTCGAGGTAGCGCTCGCCGGCGTCCAGCGCCTCCTCGTTGGCGATCACGAGTTTCACCGGCCGCTGGAGGTCAAGGTCAGACGCTTCGGCGCGGAGTCGGTCGACGGCGCGAGAACCGCACGGCTCGTCTCCGTGGATCGCCGCGACGACCGCCACCTCGGGCACGCCATCGCCGAGCTGGTGGATTCGCATACTTCCCGTCCAGGGGGGACGCATTTGAGCGGCGCGGTTCGCCCCGCTTCGTGTCTGGCTGAAGACCGGTCTTACTGTGCGTATTGCTAACACCTAACAATAAAGATCGAACGTATACGGGGCGGTATGAGCGAACCGACCGAGATGACGACCGAGTCGGCCACCGTCGAGACACCGGCCGACGTAGCGGTCCCGATCACGGTGAAAGTGCTCGGATTCGGGATGGCGGCCGGGTTGCTCGGTATGCTGACGATGCTCCCAGTACTCGTCGGTGTCCCGTTCGCCCTCGGCGTGTTTCGGCCCGACCCTATCGTCGAGTTCGTTCCCCTGACCGGACTGCTCGGGATCGAACCGACGCTGACGCTCGGACTCGCGTTGTTCGTCGCCGGCGGGACCGTCCTCTTGCCGATGGTGTTCCTCGTCGTCGGGGCGTACCTCCCGCCACGGACGCCGCGGTACCTGCGCGGCGCGACGTTCGCGACGATATTCTGGACCGGCTTCGTCCCGGCGTTCTGGCCGGGAGGCTCCGCACTCACCGTCGGCGTGTTCCTCGTCATCTCGCTGGTCGCTCACTGGGTGTACGGCGTCGTCCTCGCGAGCGTCCTCGACCGGACCGTCGGCATCCCACAACACAAGGTGTGATCGATGGACTCGGTTGTCGCAACACTAGGCTATCGGTTCCTGTTACACACCGGCGGCGGCGGCTTCGTCCCGCGTGGGACGCGTGTGCAGGTGTTCGACAGCATCTTCGAGGTGTTTCTCGTGTTGGGAACCCTCGTCGGCGTCGTGGTCGTCGGCTACATGACCCTGAAGGCGTATCAGTACCGTCGCGGGGCCGACCACGACCACGCGGACGTCGACCGCCCACAAGTGGGCGAACTCCCGCGCGGGAGCGAGGGCGGAAATAAACTGTTCGTCTCTCTCGGGATGAGCGCGGTCATCGTCGTCTCGCTCATCGCGTGGACGTACCTCACGCTGTTGTACGTCGAAGATCCTGGCCGCTCAGCGGCAGACCCCGAGGCGATAGAGGTGGACGTTATCGGCGGGCAGTTCTCGTGGGAGTTCGTCTACCCCAACGGCCACACGAGCACCACCCTTCGCGCACCGGCGAACACCGACGTCCACCTCGTCGTCACCTCCCGGGACGTGTTCCACAACTTCGGCATCCCAGGGTTGCGAGTGAAATCTGACGCCATTCCGGGGCAGACCACGGAGACGTGGTTCGTCGCCGAGGAACCCGGGACGTATCAGGCACACTGCTACGAACTGTGCGGTTCGGGCCACTCGTACATGGACGCCGAGGTGATTATCATGGAGCAGGCGGCGTTCGAAGAGTGGTACGCGGGTACCGGCGCGACGAACGCCTCGGCGTCGAACGCGACCGTCGACGGCGACACAGACGCACAGCGGTCGCTCGGCGCGCCCGGCGGTCCCGCCGGTGACGTGGGGGTGGTCCCGTGAGTTCCTCGCTGGCGACGCCGGAGTTGCCTGACTCGTCGACGCTGAAGCGGTACTTCGTCACGACGAATCACAAGGACATCGGCCTCCTGTACATCGGAACGTCGCTGTTTTTCCTCGTATTCGGCGGGGTTCTCGCGCTGTTGGTCCGAACGCAATTGTGGAGTTCGCGTGCCCCTGGAGAGGGTATCCTCGGACCGCTGGCGTACAACCAGGCGGTGTCTGCACACGGCCTGCTGATGGTGTTCTGGTTCCTCTCGCCGCTCGCGTTCGGCTTCGCCAACTACGTCGTCCCGCTCCAGATCGGTGCGAAAGACCTCGCGTTCCCGCGGCTGAACGCCTTGAGTTACTGGCTGTATCTGTTCTCGGGACTTCTGTTCGGCGTGTCGTTCTTCCAAGGAGCGTCGTTCTCGGGCGGGTGGACGATGTACGCGCCGCTGAACGTTCCGACGTTCCTCCCGAGCATCGGCGCGACGACCACGACGTTCGCGCTGCTGCTGTTCACCGTCTCGGTGACGGTAGGTGGGGTGAACTTCATCACCACCATCCATCGAATGCGGGCGAAGGGGATGTCGCTGTGGAACATGCCGCTGTTCTCGTGGACCATCCTCCTCACCGTGTGGATGATGCTGTTCGCGTTCGCGGCGCTGTTGGCCGCGCTGCTCATCCTCTCGTCGGACCGTCTCCTCGGGACGACCTACTTCGCGCAGTCGAGTCCCGGCGGCGCTATCCTGTGGACGCACCTGTTCTGGTTCTTCGGCCACCCCGAGGTGTACATCGTGTTCTTCCCTGCCCTCGGCGTGATGGCGGAGGTGTTCCAGACGTTCACCGGGCGGCGCATCGTCGGCCGCAAGTGGTTCATCGCGGCGATGATCCTCGTCGCCGTCCAGAGTTTCTTCGTCTGGATGCACCACATGTTCTTGACGAGCATCTCGCTCAACGTCAAGACGCTCTTTATGATCACCACCATCGGCATCTCGCTGCCGTTCGACCTGATGGTGTTCGCGCTCATCTACACGCTGAAGAAGGGCGACATCCGCTTCTCGACACCGTTCCTGTTCAACTTCGGCGCACTCGTCGTGTTCATCCTCGGCGGCATCACGGGCGTCTTCCTGGGCGCGGTCGTCCTCGACTACGAGTTCCGCGGCACCTACTGGGTCGTCGCGCACTTCCACTACGTGATGGTCGGCGGCGTCACCGCGCTCGTCGGCGGCATCTACTACTGGTTCCCGAAGTTCACCGGGCGGATGTACGACGAGTTCCTCGGGAAAGTCCACTTCGCGATGTACTTCGTCGGGTTCAATCTGCTGTACTTCCCGATGTTCCTCGCGTGGGAGACGCCCCGCCGGGTGTTCGCCTACCAGAGTTCGCTGGAGCCGTGGCACCAACTCGCCACCGTCGGCGGGTTCCTGCTGGGGTCGTCGTTCCTCGTGATGTTCTACAACCTGTACCGGAGTATGTGGGCCGGCGACCCCGCGCCCGACAACCCCTGGGAGTACGCGAGTACGGGCGAGTGGGCGGTGTCGTCGCCGCCGCCGCTCGAAAACTACCCCGGCTACCCCGACTACACCGATGGGTCCCTGCGGTTCGTCGACGAGGAGACGGTTCGGACGAGCGACACGGGCGACGCAGGGAGTGCGTCCGCGGCCGCCGACGGCGGCACGCTCTTCCGCTCGGAGGCAGCGACGCCGCCGGCGACGACCGCCGAGACGGAGCACGGTCACCACGTGAGTCACGCCAGCGCCTGGCCCGTCGTCATCGCCGCCGGCGCGTTCCTCACGCTGTTGGGCGCTTCCGGAATTCAGGAGGGTTCGTTCGTCGACGGGATGGCCGGCGGCGCGTACCTCGGCCTCCTCGTCGCCGGCGGCGTCGTCACCCTCGGCGCACTCGTCGCAATGACGATGGAGCCGTTCGACGGGCCGGTCGTCGAGTGGGCCGCCCAGTGGCCCTTCGGCGAGGTGGAGAACACCAAACTCGGGATGTGGGTGTTCCTCGCCTCCGACGTGGTGCTGTTCGGCGCGTTCATCGGCGCGTACGCGTTCGTCCGGGTTGCGTACGGCTGGGAGTCGTGGCACGACCTCGTCCCGGTCGCACACGTCCCGCTTCCGGGCCTCATCAACACGTACCTCCTGCTCACGAGCAGTTTCACCGTCGTCATCGCGATGGTCGCCGCACAGAAGCGCAAACGGGGCCTCCTCATCGGGAGTCTCGTGACGACGTTCGTCCTCGGGGTGGGGTTCCTGATCAACAAGGCGCTGGAGTGGAACCACCTGTTCCACGTCCACGAGGCGGCGTTCCCCAACGGGTGGGACTTATCGACGAACATCGCGTCGTCGACGTTCTACCTGACGACTGGCCTCCACGGTGCACACGTCGCGGTGGGGCTGCTCATCACGCTGTACCTGATCGTTCGGGCGTGGCGCGGAGCGTACATAGGCGAGGACGAACCCATCGAGTACTTCGGCCTGTACTGGCACTTCGTCGACGTCGTCTGGCTGTTCCTGTTCCCGCTGTTCTACATCCTGTGAGGTATCAAAAATGACATCCACTAAACTGTACACGGTAATCTACGTGGTCCTGTTCGTCCTCGCGACAGTGCAGGTGCTCATCGAACAGGCGGGCTTCCTCGACTCCGTCTACTGGACGGCGTTCGGGGTCATTATGCTCCTCTCGACGGTGAAGGCGCTGCTCGTCGTCGGCTACTTCCAGCACCTCAAGTTCGAACCTCGTGCGGTCGCGCTTGTGGTCCTCGCAGGCCTGTTGGGCGCACTCGCACTCACCGCGGCGGCGGCGTACTCGATCCTGTAACGTCGACACTGTCGCCGTCGCGTCCAGCCTCAATGCGCGTCGGGATGACGGGTCACTCGCCGTTCGATCTGGATCTTCCACCGGGACGAGCGACGAGCAACAGGAGCGCCAACAGGAACGCCGCCGTCGACACCTCGACCGAGGCAGCGTACACCGCACCCACGGCACCGGACGACGCGCCCGTGAGGCCCGCGACGACCGACAGCACCACCGAGAAGCCGCAACTCACGCAGGAGGCGAGTCCTACCACCCCCGATAGGGCGGCCGTACTCGCGCCGAGCAACGCCTCGTACACGAGATACGCGATCGCGAGATAGCCGATGAAGCGGTAGGGAACGACCGTCACCGACGCGAGTGTGCCGCCGTAGCGGACGACTGGCCCCCAGCCAGGCGACCCGACTCCGACTTCGACGTACGCGAGTTCGGTGCCGGTGCCGCCGCCGACCAGTCCAGTGACCGCGAGTAAGACGACGAAGTAGCCGACAGAGAGCGTCCCGGCGACCAGCCGACGGCGACTCGGGGCTGCCGTTGGAACCGTTCGCGTCACCGCCCACAGCGACGCGTTGATCCAGACGAACGGCGCGAGAACGTAGCCCGGCCTGGTCACGGTTGCGTCTGTCAGCCCGAAGTACGCGACGAGCAGGGCGGCCTCGATTCCGAGGACGGCGAGCCACCACGGGCGCAAAAACTCACCACGAAGCCACGCAACCACGTCGCCAGCATCGAGACGGTGGAGCGACGGGCCGCTCCGCTCGCTCGTCTCGCGCTCACCTGCCATCGGCGCTCACCCGTTCACGAGCAGTTGTGCGACGATTCCGATCAACAACACCATCGAGAGTAGCCACACGCCAGCCCCCACCGCTTGCGCGTACGACATACCCCGAGCGCGACAGATGTGATACACTCCCCACGTGACGTACAGCGCGAGTAACCCTCCGAAGAAGCCCACGACGGCACCCAGTACCGCCGCCTCCCCTGCGACGAGCGCGCCGATGCTGGCAAAGACGACGACGACACCGACGCCGCCGAGCGCCAGTGGCAGTCTCGCCGACGTGCGTCCCTCTCCAGAGAGGGCCGCAGCCCCATCTGCACGCCCAGTCGTGGTCACCGCAGCCCCGCTTGCCAGTTCGCGCCACGCGAACGCACGTGCGAGGTATGCCCCGACACCGACGAGGACGAGTCCAGTCACGACCGTACTGACGAGATACGTCGTGGACACCATACAGGAGCGATTCGTGGCGATTCGGCTTAACCGTTGGTAACAATTAGCACGGTTGAGAACGACGACAGCCTCCCGTTGTTACTCGGCTGTCCACCTGGCGAGAACGACGAGGTCGACGCGCGTGCGCTCCCACAACAGCGTCACCCGGGAGCCACGGTCGGCCCTGACAACGCCCCGACCGCCTGCAGCGAGTGGCTCGTTCGACCAGTTCACCCGGCGAGTGACACCGTCGACCGTCACGCGGAGACGCTCGGTCGGTATCCTCGGTCCCTCGACGTGGACGACGGCGACGAACGAGTCGTTCACCCGGTCGAGTTCCCACTCGACGGCCCGCATCGGATCGGTGTCGGCCGAACCGCCCGTCGCCGCGACGAACCACAAAATCGCGACTGCAGCGGCGACGGCGAGAACGAGACCGACGACGGCGAGCGTCACCCGGCGGTCTCGCGACGAGTCCGTGACCATCACCCACTAGATTCTCGACGAGTCGTCATCACTGTGCCTCCGATTCGACACGACGAGAACCGTTCTCCCACTGCGAGTCGTGCCGCAGTTCGCGTCAGTAGCGGCCGTCAGCGCCCGCCTCCGCGACTGCCACGAGCAACTCGACGGTCGCTGCGAGGTCGTCGACGTGAGCGGTCTCGACGGTCGAGTGGTGGTACCGAACCGGAATCGACACCGCACCCACCGGTGTCGAACCGGCGGCGGTCTGGAGTGCACCCGTGTCCGTTCCGATGTTCGCGGCGACCTCGCGCTGACTCGGGATTCCGCGGTCGGCCGCGAGTGCCTCCAGTCTGTCGACGACTGCTGGCGTCGGAATCACGGTCGCGTCCTTCTGTTTGATACCGACGCCGTCGCCGAGCGTGGTGACGCGGTCGGCGGCGTCGACGCCCGGGACGGAGCGTTCGAGCGTGCCGTCGACAGCGATAGCCACGTCCGGGGCTATGTCGACGCCGACCGCCTCCGCGCCGCGCAAGCCGACCTCCTCCTGTGTCGTCGCGACGAAGTGAACCGTCGTCTCGGGGTCGCTCAGTTCGGCCGCACGGAGCATCGCCCACACGCCCGCGCGGTCGTCGAGCGCCTTTCCGCTCACGCAGTTCCCGATTCGTTCGGTCGGCGCACGCATCGTCACCACGTCGCCGACGTTCACCCGTTCTGCGGCCGCCTCGCCGTCGAGACCCACGTCGATGGCGACGTCGTCTACATCTTGTTCGTCCTCGGTGTCCCGGACGTGGGCTGGAATCGCGCCGATGACGCCGTCGAGGGGGTCATCGCCGCCGTCGGCGTGGACGCGCACGCGGGCCGCCCGGAGTACCTCGGCGTTCCACCCGCCGAGCGAACTGACGCGGAGGAAGCCCTCGTCGTCGACGTGGGTGACCATGAACCCGATTTCGTCCATATGCGCGGCGACGAGCAGTTCCGGGCCGTCCGCGTCGCCCTCGACGGTGCCGACGACGTTGCCCATCGCGTCCGTCCGAACGCGGTCGACCGTCTGCTCGAACTCGCTAACGACGAGTTCGCGGGGGCCGTCCTCGTAACCGACGGGGCCGTGCACCTCGGTGAGTGATCGAAGCAGGTCGAAGCCGTCCATAGCACCTCGGACGGCGCGGCGGACAAAAGCGACCGGGTCGCGGTCGACGGTGCGCGACCAGTCCCGTCGCTGGTCAGTCAGTGATCCAACGACTCGGCGTACTCGTAGTCGGCGTCGTACGCCGTCGCGGTGTGGCCGTCGAGTTCGATACGCCAGCCGTGGAGCACGGTCGGGTCCGAGAGGGCGTGGCGAAGCGTCTCGCGCACGTCGTCGACGTCGACCCCGTAGAAGTCGCCGGGGACGCCGTGGAGGTACTGCAGCGCCGTCTCGAAGAGGCTCCGCATCCCGGCGTCGTCCTCGAAGTCGAAGTGCTTGTACGCGCCAGCCGCGACCTGCACCATCCCGTGGAGGAAGGCGCTCTCGGTTGACCCGCCGCCGTAGTTGTACCACTCGTCTTCGAAACAGTCGTGTGACTCGTGGAAGTCGCCGCTGTTGAACAGGCGGACGCCGTGTTCGGTCGCACGGCGGAGGGTGGCGTGCTCCCAGACCCGTTCGGCGGAGCGCCACCCGGTCGGGTCGCCAAGCGGGGGCGCGACGCTCGGGTCGCGCGTGTGGTCGTCCATATCCGTCGATGCGCGAGCGACCGCCGTAACTCCGTCGGCGCGTCTGGCCATCTGGCCGCAGTAGCGGGGTTTAATGCGCCGGAGGCCGATACTTTGCTACCGAATGTCTCCGCTTCGATGGGTTACGAGGCGACTCGTCGCCGCCGATCGCCGAATTCGCCACGACCTGCGGATGACGGTCGACGTGTTGACCGACCGCGGCTCTCGCCCCGCCGTGTTGTACCTCCTCGCACTCGCGGCCGCCGGACTCAGCTTTCTGTTGTTCCTCACCGGCGAGAGCGGCACGCCGGACAGTCTCGAATTCGGCCTCCTGATAAGTTCCTTCGGCGTCGTCCTCTATATGTCGCTTCGACAGGCTGGGATGGCCCCACGACGCGGTCGATAGCGTCGTCGTGATTGCCGGACGCCCCCACAGAAAACCGGGAGGTTAAACAGCGACGACCCTCACCTATCAGACGCGTGCGAGGGTAGCCAAGCCTGGAAACGGCGGCGGACTCAAGATCCGCTCCTGTAGAGGTCCAAGGGTTCAAATCCCTTCCCTCGCATCGCCGGGGTCACCCCCCGTGATGCGGAAGACGCTCTCGGAGCGCTCTTCCCTCGCAAAACTCACTTCGAACCCACACCCACCAGCGGCGCGTCTCGGTGGCTATCCGACACACCGACCACCGATAGCCGTCGCTATCGGAGTATGTACGCTTCCCGATTACTGACGCTAGAACAACTTCGTTCGGTCGGAGACGGTCGCGAACTCGTACTTACTCGCCGCCGTCCGTGGCGACGCCGAGGAGTTCGTCGGCGACGCGGCCCGCCTCTGCGGGCTTGGGTCGTCCACCTGCCCGCATCTCCGCGCAGAGGACGGACGCGAGGTCGGCCACGTCACCGTCGCCACCGGCCGCGTGGACGCGTTCGAACGCCGGTCGGTAACCGGCCGCACAGCGTCGGCCGCCGTCGGTCGTCGTCGCGTCGATGACGTATTCGATCTGTCTGACCGCCTCACTTGGGCGCATATGGGTCAGAATGTGATGCGTCCTCTTAAGTTCCCTCTGATTCGTAATAGAGTAAATACTGATATTCTCCAGGAAGGAGTCGTATAACGGCTGTTTCGGTAGCGAGTAACTACCTCCGCTGCCGACTACTGATCGGGGAGTCGCCGCCGCATCGCGTCGAGGTACTCGGCGGCCACCGGTGGGTCGTCGGCCGCGAGGTCGGTCACTCGGGCACAGCCGTGCAGGATCGTCTCTCGACGGTCGCCCGGCGGGAGTTTGTTCGCCGCGACGGTTGCGGCGGTGTCGACGGCGTCGAGTGCGTCGTCGGTGTCGCCCTCGCGAATCGCCGTCCGCGCTCCCTCGATGAGTTGCGTCAGCGCCGCGTTCACGTCGGCTGGCAGGTCATCCTCGTCCCGGCGTGCCGATCTGTGGTCGTCGACCGACGACGGTTCTGGCAACCCCTTCGGGTCGGTGGAGTCGTCCCGCTGGGTGTCGTCGTCCATAGCCGTCCGTTCGTGCGTCGGTACTGTAAACTCCTCGTCGCAACAGCGCCCGCGACCGAGGTCACGAACCGATGCCTATTCCGGGGTGTTGGTCCAGTTGCAGATATGACCGATTCGAACGCCGACACGACGGCGCGCGTCGACGTGGCCGAGCAGGCGGCCCGCGCAGGTGCGACCGTCGCCGGCGACCACTTCCGACGCGGCATCGACGTCGAGCGAAAGGGTGGCAAGACGAACGTGGTGACGGAGGCAGACCGCGAGAGCCAACGGCGCGTCATCGCGGAGATTCGCGAGACGTTCCCCGACGACGCCGTCGTCGGCGAGGAGGAAGACGAACTGAAGGCCGTCCCCGACGAGGGCGCGGCGTGGGTCATCGACCCCATTGACGGGACGAACAACTACGTCCGCGACATCCGCGCGTTCGCCACCGCCGTCGCCGCCGTCGTCGACGGCGAACCCGTCGCCTCGGCCATCGCGCTCCCAGCGATGGACGACGTGTACGTCGCCGACGCGGAGACGGTGTACCGCAACGGCACGGAGGTCAGCGTCAGCGACCGAACCGATCCGGAGACGGGCGCGGCGACGCCGACCGTCTGGTGGGACTTCGACGCCCGCGACGAGTACGCGACGGCGTGTGCAGAGATTGTCGAACGCTTCGGCGATATGCGACGCTTCGGGTCCGCGCAGGTGACACTCGCGATGATCGCGGAGGGTGCGCTCGACGCGACCATCACGAACGTCGCGTGCAACCCTTGGGACACGGTTGCCGGTGTCCACATGGTCCGCAACGCAGGTGGCACAGTGACCGACCTCGACGGCGACCGCTGGCGACACGACTCCACGGGACTCGTCGTCTCGAACGGGTCGCTACACGACGAGGCGTTGGCCGCCGCACGGGCGATTCGTGCGGTTGCCGACGGCGACGCGTAATCGCCCGCGGCGGACTACGCGAACCCAAAACCCGAAGTCTCCGAACGAGCGATACCCATTATGGAACTCGACGACACCGACCGCGCTATCCTCCGTATCCTCCAATCGGACGCTCGGACGCCGTTCAGCGAGGTGGCTCGACGGATCGATATGTCGAGCGCGACGGTCCACGAGCGCGTCTCTCGAATGGAGGAAGCGGGCGTGCTGAAGGGGTATCGCGCGGAGGTGGACGCGAAGGCGCTCGGCTACGGCGTCTCGGCGTTCGTCGGGCTACGCGTCCAACAGGGCCACGAGGAGGAGGCACTGGAGACGCTCAAAGACATCGAGGAGGTGCGCGAGGTCCACCTGACCACCGGCGAGTACGACGTGATGTTGCGCGTGTACGCCGAGTCGACCGACGACCTCCGCGACCTGATGTTCGGACAGATCGCGACGATGGACGGGTTCGACCGCTCGCAGACGATGGTCATCCTCGGCACCGACTACCAAGAGTCCGGCGTCCCGATCTGAGCCGACACGGTCGCTCCGCCCCGAGCAACACCGACAGCACTACGGTACGCTCTGTGTCACTTCGACGCGAATGAAGGCGATCAAGGACAGCGTCCACGACTACATCACCCTCGACCCCGTCGCCGCGGATCTGCTCGACACCCGGACCCTCCAGCGCCTGCGCCATATCAAGCAGTTGTCGACCGTCCGCCTCGTCTACCCCTCCGCCTCCCACACGCGCTTCGAGCACTCACTTGGCGTGTACCACCTCGCCGACCGCGCGCTGGAGTACCTCGGCGTCGACGGTGACCGTGCCCGTCACCTCCGCGCGGCGGCCCTCCTCCACGACGTGGGGCACGGCCCGTACGGCCACCAGACCGAGGAAGTGATCCGCCGGCGCACGGGCGTCGACCACGACGAACTCGGCGACCTCCTCGGCACCACCGACGCGGGTGAGGTCCTCCGCGACCACGGCCTCTCCGTCGACCGTGTCGCCGCCATCGTCCGCGGCGAGGGCGAACTCGGGCAACTCGTCTCCGGAGAGTTGGACGTGGATCGGATGGACTACCTCGTGCGCGACGCTCACCACACCGGCGTCCCCTACGGCACCATCGACCACGAACGCCTCATCCGCGAACTCACGTATCGGGACGGCTCGCTCGTCCTCGCCGAAGGAAACGTCCAGACCGCAGAATCCCTGTTGCTCGCGCGGGCGCTGATGGACTCGACCGTCTACCGCCACCACGTCTCCCGAGTCGCGGGCGCGATGCTCGAACGCGCTTCCGAACGACTGCTCGAATCGGACGCGGGCATCGACGTGATGCAGTTCCGGCGGATGGCCGACCACGACCTCCTCGTCGCCCTCCGCGAGTACGTCCCGCACCTCGGCGAACGCATCGAGTACCGAGACCTGTTCAAGCGGGCTGTGTGGGCGGACCTGTCGGCGACGCCCGCCGACGTCGTCGAGATGGACCACGAAGACGAACGCGCGGCCGAACGCGAAATCGTCGACATCGCGGGCGTCCACGCGCGCGACGTCATCGTCGACGCGCCCGGCCGGCCAACCTTCACCGAGGCTGGAAGCCGCGTCGTCGTCGACGGCGTGCCCCAGCGACTTGAGGACGCCTCCGAACTCGTCTCGGGGTTGCGGGCCGCGCAACGCTCGGGGTGGCGGATGGGTGTCTACGCGCCCGAGACTGCGACCGAAGAAGTAGCCGCCGCCGCCGAGTCCGTCCTCGGCGTTCGTGCAGGGCCGATCCGCGACTGAATCGACTACAGAAACCGTATCAGTTCGTCGCCGTCCGCGCCTCTTCCAGCCACGACGGTTCATCGACCGTCGTCGATCCCACGTCCTCGTAGGTGAGCGTCAGCGACAGGCGTGCGGGCGATCCGAAGCCCTCGACGACGAACTCGTAATCGAGGCGTTTCACGAGGCCGTCCGAGCGGACGTACACAGTGACCGTCGCGTTCGTCGCCTCCGCCTCCGCGAGTGACTCACCGACCGGCCCGACGGCCGACTCGTTCAGCGTCGAGAGGTTCGCCTCGTACACGTACGTCGTCGTGCCGTCGACCTCTGTGGTGCCGTTCGCGGTGAAGTCGAAACTGGAGGACAAGTCGCTCACCGGCGGCGTCACGAACCGACTGGCGTTCGGGACCGACTCGTTGTCGGCGCGTTCGTAGGTGATGGTGTCGCCGAACTGCGAGCGGACGTACGGCCGGTCGTCGGCGGGCGCGTACACCTCGAAGCGACCCTCGCCGGTCTCACTCTGTAGGTGGTACGCATCGGGGTCTAACTCCACGGCTGCCGTGGTGTTGCTCGTCACCTCGACGATGCTCGCATTCACCGTCACCGTCTGGTTGTACGTGAAACTCCCCGCGTCGCGAAGCGCCTCTTCGTGGCTCTGTTCGACCTGTTCGGCGGAGGGTGCGCCCTCGTACGGTGCGTCGCCGCCGGTACACCCGGCGAGGACGACGAGGAGGGCGAGTCCGACCGCTATCGGGAGGGACCGTCGTGTGCGCGCTCTCATTCCGAGTGTCTGTGTGGCCCTCGAACGGATGGGTGTTCGGGTTCTAGGTGAGGAAAGAAACGTGACCGGAGTCATCCCGTCGCCCACAGTTTATACCGTATCGCGGCGAACCCCGCCCCAATGACGACTATCAAAGACTCCGTCCACGACCACATCTCCGTGGACGGCGTCGCGGCGGACCTCCTCGACACGGGGCCGGTCCAGCGACTCCGTCGGGTCGCCCAACTCGGGACGGTCAAACTCGTGTACCCCTCCGCGAACCACACGCGGTTCGAGCACTCGCTTGGCGTCTACCACCTCGCTGACCGCGCCCTCTCGTCGGTCGGCGTCGAGGGGACCGAAGCCGAGCGTGTTCGGGCCGCCGCCCTCCTCCACGACATCGGTCACGCCCCGTTCAGTCACAACGTCGAGGAACTCCTCCACCGCCACACCGGTCTGTACCACGACGACGTCGAGGACCTCCTCGTCGACACCGAGGTGGGCGACGTCCTTCTCGCCCACGACCTCGACCCCGAACGGGTGGCGGGTCTCATCGCAGGCGAGGGTCGACTCGGACAACTCGTCTCTGGAGAACTCGACGTGGACCGGATGGACTACCTCGTGCGCGACGCCCACCACACGGGCGTCCCCTACGGCACTATCGACCACGAGCGTCTCATCCGCGAACTCACGTTCGCCGACGGGGAACTGGTGCTCGACGAGGGGAACGTCCAGACCGCGGAGTCGCTGTTGATGGCGCGGGCGCTGATGACGCCGACCGTGTACGCTCACCCGGTCGCGCGCATCTCGAAGGCGATGCTGCGCCGCGCGACCGAACGCCTCATCGACTCGCCTGACATCGAGGCCCAGCAGGTGCGGCGGATGGACGACTACGACCTGATCTGTGCGCTTCGGATGACGCCCGAGACCGAGGAGTTCGCTCGCCGATACGACCGACGCGACCTGTACAAGCGAGCGATCTGGGCCGAGTACGACGACACGCCCGAGTCGCTGCGGGCGGCCGACCACGAACAGGTACGGGAGTTGGAGGCCGCCATCGCCGACCGCGGGGCGGTATCGGCCGAGCAGGTCGTCCTCGACGTGCCATCGGAGCCGTCGATGACAGAGTCCACGTCGGAGGTCCTCGTGAGCGGTGAGATCCGTCGCCTCGGTGACCACTCGCCGCTCGTGACCGGCCTCCGTGCGGCGCAGAAACAGCAGTGGCGGATGGGCGTCTACACCGTGGCCGACGCCACCGAACGAGTCGGGAAAGCGGCTGTCGACGTCCTCGGTCTGGACATCGACGGTGGCCTCGTCTCGGACGTTCGCGGGCGGGTCAACGCCAATCTCGACGAGTTCCACCCGGGCGAACGGGCGGGGACCGGAGAGTGAGCGACGGCGACCCCGTCACCCACGAGGGGACGGTCCTGGTCGGGCACGACTTCGAGGCGGTCGAGGGACGTGTCGTCGTCGAAGACGGGAACGTCGCCGCCGTCGAGGAGACAGCCGTCGACTCGACGGACATCGTCTGTCCGGCGTTCGTCAACGCCCACACCCACATCGGCGACTCCGTGGCGAAGGAGGCTGGCCGCGGCCTCGAGTTGGACGCACTCGTCGCGCCGCCCGGCGGCCTCAAACACCGAATTCTCCGGTCGACCGACCGCGCGGAGTTGGTCGCGGCGATGCGTCGTTCCCTCCAATATATGCACGACACGGGGACGACCGCCCACGTCGAGTTCCGCGAGGGCGGCGTCGCGGGCGTCGAGGCAATCGCGACGGCCAGCGAGGGTCTCCCCGTGGAGTCAGTTGTCCTCGGTCGCGAGGAGGTGGCCGCGATGGAACACCCGTTTGCCGCAGGCTTCGGTGCCAGCGGCGCCCGCGATGCCAACTTCGCCGACGAGCGTGCGGCGACCCGCGAGGCGGGCAAGACGTTCGGCATTCACGCCGGAGAGCGTGACCCCGACGACATCGACGCGGCGATGGACTTGGACCCGGACCACATCGTGCATCTCGTCCACCCCGAGCAACACCACCTCGACCGACTGGAGCAGGAGGGCTGGCCAGTCGTCGTCTGTCCGCGCTCCAACCTCGTCACCGGCGTCGGCCTCCCGCCGCTTCGCGACCTTCTCGACCGCACGACCGTCGCACTCGGCACAGATAACGTGATGCTCAACAGTCCCTCGATGTTCCGCGAGATGGAGTTCGCCGCGAAGGCGACGGACGCATCCGCCGTGGAAGTGCTTCGGATGGCGACAGTCAACGGTGCCGAGGTCGCTGGCCTGAACTGCGGGCTGATCGAACCCGGCCGCGACGCTCGCCTCGTCGTCCTCGACGGCGACTCGAACAACCTCTCGGGAGTTCGTGACCCGGTTCGAGCGGTCGTCCGACGCGCTGGTGCGGGCGACGTGAAGCGAGTGACTGAACCGTCCGACGACGGCGGGTCGCTCCCCTCGTGAGCGTCGCATCCCGTCCACGCGCGGCCCTCGCAGTCCTGCAGGGGGCTGTCCTGACCGCGTTCAACGTATCGGGCGGCGCGCTTGCGGTTCTCGGGTGGTTTGCGTTCTACGTAGTGGGCACCTACGTCGTGTTCACCGCGATAGCGGCGGTTCGCGCCCGCCTGTGAAAGAATGCTGTCCGGCGGCGGCGACACCTCCAAACCCTGCGGCCGTGAGCCGACGTGTATGGACCCAGCCGACCTCCCCGAGCCAGGGGCAGTCCTCACCCACGAGCGGACCTTCACGCCCGACGAGGTTCGAGCATTCGCCGACCTCTCGGGCGACCGCGGCGAACATCACGAGCGACCCGACGACGAGGGGCGACTCCTCGTCCACGGACTGCTCACGGCGACGATCCCCACGAAGATCGGCGGCGACCTCGACGTCCTCGCACGGACGATGACGTACGACTTCCACCGCCCGGTGTACACCGGCCAGTACGTCGAGTGCGAGGTGACGATCGACGCGATCGACCGCCGCGACGACCGGGCCGACGTCGAAGCCAGCGTCGCCTGCCACGTCGCCGGCGAACTCGTCTTGACCGGGTCATTCGACGGCGTGGTGTTGGCGTAAGCGCGACGCAGGGCACCGTCGACCAGCGAGATCGCTCCCAGTCCAGCGGAGTGAGCCGTCGAACGCAGTGTGCCCCGCGGTCGACGGATCAGTCGTCTTTCTGCTCCGTCGGAGTCTGCCCCGCGGTGCGGTCACGGAACGCTCGCGCCGGGTACCTGTCACGGTTCGGGCGGCCGACCAGCCTGTCACGAATCGACCGTCTCGTCGGGCGCTCCGCCAGCAGCACCGAGCAGTCGACGTCGTCGATGACGTCGAGGTGGAGCGAGTTCTGCACCAACCGCGAGAGGAGACCCTGTTCGGTCGCTCCCAGCATCAGCATCGTACTGTCGGTTGCGGCGCTCGCGATCGCCGGTTCGACGTCGCCGGAGGCGACGGTGATCGTCGCGTCCTCCAACCCGCGCTCCGTAGCCCACTCCCGGAGGAACGCCTCGCCGGCGGGTTCGTCGGCCGCGTCCTCGACGACGTGCAGGAGTTCTATCTCCGCGTTCGCGACTTCCTGGAGCGCCAGCGCCACTTCGGCGTTGAGATCCGAGTCGGGCCCGCCAGCGGTCGGAACCAGCACGCGAGAGGCGTCGAGGCCGCGGTCGTTGGCGACGAGGAAGTCGCACGGCAGCCGGTTTGTCAGTTCCGCCAGCGGCCGTTCGGCACGAGCGGAACTCCACAGCGCCCGTCTGTCCCAGCCCATCAACACCAGATCGGGGCTGGTCCGCCGGGCCAGCGTGAACACCTCCTCGAACGAGCGCGGTGTGACGACGGTCGACGTCTCGAGGGTGACGTCGTGTTTGGCACCGATCTCGCGGGCGTTTTCGAGAAGTCGGTCGGACTCTGCCGTGACCCGCGCACGCTGCTGGCTCTCGGCTTCGGGTGACCACCGGCGGGGTGCCTGGACGACGTGAACGACGTGGACCTTCCCCTTGCGGTGGCTGCTCGCGAGTTGGCACGCCAGTCGAACCACCCCGGTCTCGGTACGCGGATTGCCGATCGGAACGAGGATCCGGTACGACTCCGGATCGCGAACGATCTCTTCGACGGTGTCGACCACCGGCACGTACGAGCGACCGGCGAGCGGCCCCGCCAGCCACTCGCGGACCGAGAGGCGACGAACCTTCTGGAAGCGGCCGATCTGGAGCCGCCGGTCGGAGGTCTGGTAGTAGTTGACCACCGTCACCAGCAGCACCCCACCGAGCGTGTTCCCCAAGAGGACCGGCAGGACGAACCCACCGAGCGCCGGAATCGGGTTCACGCCCGCGACGAGCGCCAGGTAGACGACCTCGGTGAACGAGACGACGACGTGAAACAGGTTCCCCATCGGGATCGCGAGGAACGCGAGATACACTACGAGGAGTCTGGAGACAGTGTCGCGCGCGGCGAAGTTGATCCAGACGACGCCGGCGACGATCAGGCCGGCGAACGCCGCTTTGAAGAACAGATCGACCGCAGGCGTGGCGATCCCCTTCCGTGCGAACCCCATCGCGACTTCTGCGGTCGCGGCGTCGAATATCCCACCGTACGCGAGTGCGACCGCGCCGAGGCCGCCGCCGACGAAGTTGCCCGAGAGTACGATCAGCCAGTGGCGAACCAGCGTCGGCACCGACGCCAGTCGTTCGAGCGTCAGCGCGACCGGCGGCAGCGTGTTCTCTGTGTACAGTTGGTAGCCGCCGATGATGATGTAGATGAACCCCAGCGGGTACAGCAGGACGCCGACGAACTTCGTGTCCGCAGTCGCCGTGACCGACGCGTACAGGAGGAACGTCACTGTGATCGCGAATCCGGCAGCCAGGGCGCTGAAGAACAGTTCCCGGGTCCCCGAGGTGACCTCGTGGTCGGCGTCGGCGACGACGCGCTGGTACACTTCGTCCGTCGAGAGGTGATCCGAGAGCACGCCGTCGTCGTGGTCGTGGTCGGCGCTCGAGTCGCCGCCATCCGGTGGACTCCGGTTGGGTGTCTGTCCGGCCATTGGTGTGGTCCCCGCCTACCGACGATACGGTAAGGAAGCTTTCGATAGGGAGGGCGCAGCGTCGACCGCGGTCCGGGAACCTGGCGAGAGACGAGGTGTTCCCCGACGCACGGGTTGATGCCGATGGGCCTCGATGTGCCCGTATGACCTGCCCACATCTGGAGTATCGCGACGCCCACGGCGACCGTGAGTTCGAGACGGCCCGCGCGTTCTGCACCGTCACCGAGGAGTTCGTCCAACCAGTCCACGCCGACATCTGCAACGAGCGGTACGATCTCGACCCGGAGGCGGACTGCGAAATATTCCGCGAAGACGCCGGCCTCGCGTGGGACGAATGACGTATCAAGAGTACCTCGACGGCAAGCCAGTCGTCGTCACGGCGGCGCTCACCGGCGGGATTCAGGGGAAAGAGGCACACCCCGACCTCCCGGAGACGCCCGCAGAGATAGCGGCGGCCGCCGCTGCCGTCGAAGAGGCTGGCGCAGCAGTCGTCCACCTGCACGCGCGCCGCGACAACGGCGAACGGGCGTTCTCGACCGAGCGGTTTCAAGCGGTCACCGACGCCGTCCGCGACGCGACCGACGACGTGATCGTTCAGCACTCGACGGGCGGCACCGCCGCGCCCGACGCCCTCCGCGCGGAACCGCTTCGAACCGACCCCGCGCCGGAGATGGCGAGCCTCGATATGGGGCCGATGAACCGCGGTCGCCGCCTCACGAGCGAGAACACCCGCGACACCATCGACGGCCTCCACGCCGAGATGCGCGAGCGAGGGATCAAACCGGAGTTGGAAGTGTTCAACAACGGCCACCTCAACGAGTCGTTCCGCATCCTCGACGACCTCGAAGCGCCGCCGTACCTCAACCTCATCTTCGGTCCGGGCACCCTCTCGCCGCCGTCGCCCGCGAACCTCCAGCGGATGGTCGACCAGTTGCCCGACGGCGCGGAGTTCAACGTCATCGGGTTCGGTCCGCACCAACTCCCGTTGACAACCCACGCGATGCTGCTCGGCGGGCACGTCCGCGTCGGCCTCGAAGACAACAGCTACCTGCAAAAGGGGGAACTCGCGAGCAACGAAGCGCTGGTTGCTCGGACGGTCAGACTCGCCGAGGAACTCGGGCGACCAGTCGCGACGCCCCCCGAGGCACGCGACCTCCTCGGCGTCGAATCACGGCGCTGACCGAGCGATAGCGGCGAGAGTCCGGCCGCCAGAACGCCTTTGACTCCGTGGGCGAAGGCTCCAGCCGTGACCGACCAGCGACCGACGACCGCCGACGAACGGGCGCGGCGATACGCGGAGCAAGCCCAGGCCCTCGCGGGTGACGACACCGCGCCGGCGTTCGACCGTGCGGTTCCGGTCGACCGGTCGGACCCGTACGACGCGTTCGCGACGCCAATCACCGCCTCGTCAGTTCCGGGCGGTCCACTCGATGGCCTCCGCGTCGCGACGAAGGACAACGTCGCCGTCGCGGGCGTGACCCACCGCGCCGGAACGGGAGACGACCTCTGGTCGCCGGACGCCGACGCGACAGTCGTCGAGCGACTTCGTGCGGCGGGCGCGACACTCGTCGGGTCGACCCGGATGGACGCGCTCGCACTCGGTGTCACCGGTGAAGCGTGTCGCGCCGGGCGGACGCTGAACCCCGCCGTCGACGGCGCAGTTCCGGGTGGCTCTTCTAGTGGGTCGGCCGCCGCGGTCGCGGGCGGCCTCGCGGACGCGGCGCTCGGCACCGACACCGGCGGGAGCGTCCGGGTGCCGGCGGCGTTCTGTGGCGTCGTCGGCGTGAAGCCGACGTACGACCGCGTGCCACGGACGGGCGTCCTCGACCTCGCGCCGACGCTCGACCACGTCGGCGTCGTCGCGAGCGACGTGGAGACGGCCGCACGGACGCTCGATACCATCTCGGGTGACGACCCCGTCGGCCCGGCGACGGGAGCGACTGCCCAGACCACGACAAGCGATGCGGTGGCGGAACCACCTGGTCGCCTCCGTGTCGGTGTGCCCGAGTCGTTCGTCGAGGCCGCAGACAGGCGCGTCGCGGCGGTGTTCGAGCGTGCGACGACGCTGATGGCCGAGCGACCGGGCACGACCGTCCGGCGGTGTGCGTTTCCCGAACACGAGACGGCCGAGGTAGTCAACCAGATTCACACGCTCACCGAGTTCGCCGCCACCCACGACGAGTCGACGCCGACGTTCGGCGTCGCTGGCGGTCCGGCGTCGGAGTCACCGTTCCAAGCGGATCTGCGCGACTTGGACCTTCCCAACCGCGTGCGCCGACTGTGGGAGACGGGACAGGCGCTGACCGAGACGGACGCGTACGCCGACGCGTGGCGCGCGCGCCGCCGTCTCTCCCGCCGAACGCAGGCGTGTCTCGACGAGGTAGACGTACTCGTGACCCCGACGACGCCGATGCCAGCACCGGCGTTCGACGCGGTCGGTGACGGCCCGCAGGCGACGGCGACGCCTGGCGAGGTGTTGGCGAACACAGCCCCCTTCAACTGCACCGGCCACCCGGCCGTGACGGTTCCCTGTGGCGACGTCCACGGTAAGCCGGTCGGCGTGCAAGTCGTCGCTCCCCGTGGCGACGACGAGCGTGCGCTACAGGTGGCGAGTGTGTTCGAAGCGTCGTCGTAGTCGGTCGGCGGTTCGCAGGGGCCGTCAGTGTGGCCTACACCACGAACACGACGACGAGGAAGCCGATGAGGATAGACAGCGTCAGCGCGAACTGGGCGACCGTCGACGCCAGGAGACCGGCGACGGTGTACACCGCTGCACGCGCGGCCGCTTCCGGTTCCTTTCCGGCGTACAGTTCTGCGCCGAGGACGGTCAGCGCCGTGCCGACGACGATGCCGAGCGGTCCCAACACGAAGAACAACACCAGCGAGGCGACCGCCGCGAGGATCATCGTCGACGTCTCCGCGCCGCCGGCTTTCGACGCCAGCGCGCCGCTCAAATGCTCGACTGCGACCGTCGCTACCGCTACGCCCGCGAGGACAAGAAACGCCAGCAGTCCGAGTCGCGGCCCCTCGGACGGGCCGGCGAAGAAGTACAGGGCGACGCCGACGAGCGACAGACCACCGGCAGGCACCATCGGCAACACGCTGCCGACGATACCGCCGAGGAGGAAGGCGAGCGCCGCCAGCGTCACAAGCTCGACCATACACCGTACACGGTCACAGCGGGCATTAAGTCAGCGCTCGCGAGCGTCGTGACCCCGCCCCGCCGTTCTCGACGGCCGCCTACGTGTACCGCTCGCGTTCCGCGACGGCTGACTCGTCGCCGTAGCGGTCGACCAACGGCTGAAGTGCGCGACCGAGGCTCCGCATACACTCGGCGGTCGAAACGTAGTCGAGTTCGTCGGTGACGGCTTCCCAGTCGTGTGCCTGCAACACCTTCCGCACGAGGAGTCGCTCCGCCCGCGACGACAGGTCGGCGTCGCCGTCGAGGAGGTGCGCCAGCGCGAGACGACGGAACGGCCGCGGGGCCATATCCGCGAGGCCGGGGCCGTACGCGGCCGCGACCGCCAGTCGCCACTCGTACGCCGAGCAGTCGACCACCGGGTCGCCGGCGGCGTCACAGGCGGCCACCGCCCCGCGGACGACGTCCGGGTCCAGATCCGAGAGTGCGTCCGACAGCACCGCACCGATTCGCTCGCGGAACCACCGTGCGTGGCGGTTGGCGAACGCACGCCCCTCGTCGCTCGTGGGTTCGACCATCAGCGCCGAGTGCTCGCCGCTGGCGGCGTTGCGCGTCGTCGCGAGGTGGACGGTTCGGTAGCCGTTGTCGGCCCAGAAGTCGAGCAACGCCGGGGTCGCACCGAATCCCGTCCCGAGGTAGTCGACCTCGCTCCCGAGTTCGTTGTGGACCTCCCGAAGCAGTCGAGAGCCGAGGCCGCGCCGCCGGACCGCGTCGTGGGTCGCGATGCGCATCACACGATAGCCGACGGGTGCGGCGGCGTCCGGGTCGCGAAGTTGACTCGTCAGCACGTCGGGGAGCATGTTTCCACGGACGCGTTCGCCGTCGTACATCGCCGCCCTGGTGTCGGCGTCGAGACCGCCCTCCCGCGCGAGCAACGCCACCGAGACGACGTGCCCCTCGTGCGTCAGCGCGCGCACGGAGAGATTCGGCGCGTCGAGGAGTCGTGCGAGGTCGTCCGGTTCGGTTCGGTAGTGAGCGAGGACGAGGAGGCCGAACGCCTCCGACAGCAGGTGTTCGTCTGCGAGGAGGTCGTCCGCCGAGAGTTCTCGATACGACACCGACTCGGGCGTCGCGTCCGCGACCGCGGCGTCGACGGGCGGGCGAGCGTCGAGCAACAGCGCCCGAAACGACCACGACTCCACAGGGTCGCCGCGAGCGTATCGGATCGGGTCGTCCATCCGCACGTCGACCACGTCGCGGTCGGAGTCGTCGAGGGTGTCGCGGAAGCGCACGGAAAATCCCCGTCCCGCCCCCTCGTAGCCGTGGACGGTCGTGACGAACGCCGCCGCAGGCGCGTCGAGCAGCCCCGTGAGCAGTTCGACCGGGAGCGCCGCCGCCTCGTCGGCGATGACGACGTCGACCGACGCTGCTTCGGCGACGGCGTCGACCGGCGAGCGATAGCGGACCCGACCGGTCACGTTCGAGCAGCCACCATCGTCCCGTTCGCCCCCGATCTGAATCGTGTGCTCGTCGTCCGCGACGGTCGCGATGCCGAGCGTCGCGAGTAGTGCGCGGGCACGCTCGAACAGCGCCGCCGCGCCGTCGACGCTCGGCGCGGTCACGACCACGTCTCGCCCCTCGGCGGCGAGTGTGGCGGCCGCGAGACCCGCCGCGCTGGATTTCCCGCGCCCTCTGTCGGCTTCGACGACGACCGCCGACCCGGGGTTGCGGAGGCGTTCGAGCGACGACAGCGCCCGCGACTGGTCGCGCGTGAGACACGCCTCGTACGCCTCGCGTGGGAACGCCGCAGCGGCGGGGACGTGCGGAGACGGCGCTGTTGGTGAGGCGTCGTCGCCGGTGCGGCCGTCACGCTCGACTGTCTCGCTGTCGAGGTCGACGAGTGCGACGCCGGGGTGGTCGCGGAGCGTCGAGCAGAGTCGGCTGCGGAATCGCCCGCCGACGTCGTCCAACTCGAACGGCGGAACCGCCAGCGACTCGTCGAAGTCGTCTCGACGGTCAGGCCACTCGGCGAGTGGCGGCACGAGCAGCACGTACAGACCGCCGCCGTCGACCGCGCCCACCGACTTTCCGACGGCGTTGGGTGAAAACTCCGCGAACGCGTCGAGGACGACGACTTCGCGTGTCGTTCCGAGCAGTCGCCCGGCGTGTTTCGGGCGATAGCGCTCGAAGCGGAACCCCTCGCGGGTCGACAGCAGCGTCACGTCGTCGTCAGCGACGCCCGCGGCGTCGACGACGCTGAACGCCGCGTCGATGCAGTCGTCGCGTGTCCCCTGCAACACGAGCAGTCGCCGCTGGTCGAGACGACGTGCCTCCTTGCGAAGGGCCTGCGTCAGGCCCGTGAGATCCATAGCTCTCGGTCGGACGGCCCGCCGTTTGGGCTTTCCGCACGCGGTTGCGGCCGCCGACTCCCACGGTCGTCCAAACGTGGGGCACGGTTATTACGGCATATGTTGACTGTTGACACGATACCGATGGCTATCGATCCCGACTTCGAGACGGAGCGTGAACGCGTCGACGACCACGACGGGCACGCGGTGTGGGGTCCCGTCGACGAACCGGAGCGACTCGGCATCCACGGGACACACGTCGCCGTCGACTTCGACATCTGCCTGGCCGACGGAGCGTGTCTGTCGGACTGCCCCGTGGACGTGTTCGAGTGGGTCGACACGCCGGGACACCCGGAGAGCGAACTGAAGGCCGACCCGGCCCACGAGGATCAGTGTATCGACTGTATGATCTGCGTCGACGTCTGTCCGGTGGACGCTATCGACGTGGACCCCGGTCGCGCCGGACGACTCTGATCGATCACCAAACGTCATTTTCGGGCTATCAGGCGGCCCTACAGTGCATTTCGCGTTCTGACATTCTGAGGAAACGCTATATCTGTGACCTCCGACATTTGTACCGAGTTACCAATGCACACAGTCGTGCTGACCAAGGGCGTCCCCGACTTCCGGGAGGGGAAGGTGTCGTTCGACGAGGAGGGCCACCTCGAACGTGGAAACACCCCGACGGTGATGAACCCGAACGACGAACACGCGCTTCGCGCGGCGTTGCAACTACGGGTTCGACACGGCGGGCGAACGAGCGTGGTGAGTATGGGTCCACCGGGGTACGAGTCGGTGTTGCAGGAGGCGATGGAGTCGGTGTACGCCGACGACTGCTACCTCGTCTCCGACCGCGAGTTCGCCGCCGCCGACACGTGGGCGACCGCCATCACGCTCGCGACGGCCATCGAGCGACTCGGCACACCCGACGTGGTTCTGGCCGGGTTCAAGACGGCGGACGGCGAGACAGGCCACACCGGCCTCCAGACGTGTTGGTGTCTGGATATCCCCATCGTCACTCACGTCGTCGCACTCGACGCCGACCCCGACGCTGGAACGCTGCGGGCGAAACGACTCGTCGAGGGTGACCACACCGAGATAGAGACGGTGGAGGCGTCGCTCCCGGCCGTCGTCGTCGCTGATCCCGAGTTCCAACCGTCGTATCGAACGGCGCGGGACCGACTGGAGCGCAAGCGACTGCGGGCCGACGCCCGGGAGCGAGCGGCGTCTATCGACGACCACGTCACCGTCTGGGACCACACCGACCTGAACCTCGACCCCGACTACGTCGGACTCGACGGGTCGCCGACTATCGTCTCGTCGGTCGATCCGATCCCACGCGCGCCGGCAGAGCGTGAGGCGACTGTCGTCGACCTGGCCGACGACGAGGCGTTCGCGGCGGTTACGGACGAACTGTCGCCGTTCACCGGAGGTGCGTGACGATGCCCGACATCGACCCCGGCGAGTTCGACATCGCCGAACTCGGGCCGAAGGTGCGGGCTATCGACGACACCGCCGAGTTGGAGGCGCTACTGGCGGCCGAACGAGATGGTCGTGACCGCGACGCAGTGATCACGGTGATCCAGAGCCGTCTGGAAGCGGTCGCCGCCGAGGAGGACGACACGGGTGATGACGAAGACGCAACCGGCGACGTCGACCTCGCCGAGATGAGCCTCGCGGAGATTGGCAATCGCCTCCGTGAGATCGACGACCCAGCGCACCTGCGGTCGCTCCGCGACGAGGAGCAATCCGGCGAGAACCGCGACACAGTGGTCCGACTCATCGAGCGGCGACTCGACTCGGTCGACGACTCGGAGGACGGCGTGAGCGATGAGGGAACAGAGCGTGCGTCGCCCGAGGAGCGCCACCCGGACCTCGACCACCCGACCGCCGACAAGCGCCACGTCAGGGCCCTCCCCGACGGGACCTTCGGCGATATGTGGGTGTACTGCGAGACGCAAGCGGGTTACCTCCTCTCCGTCTCGCGAGAACTGCTCGGGAAGGCGCGGGACCTGACGGACGAGTACAACGAGGCGTACGTCGGCGCGGACGACGACCCGGAGCGAGTCGTCGCGGTCCTCATCGGCGACGACGTGGCGCGCCACGCCGACGAGTGCATCGCCTGCGGTGCGGACGTCGTCGTCTACCACGAGGACGAACGCCTCTCCCGGTTCCTCCACAAGCCCTACACCGAACTATTCGCAGATATGGCTCGCTGGGGCGCGGTGACGCCCGCACGTAGCGAGGACCGGGAGCCGTCTCCGCCCCGCGACGCCGACTGGCGCGACTACGACGAACCGCGGTACGTGCTGTTTCCGGCGACGAACAACGGTCGCGACCTCTCCGCGCAGGTACAGGCAGAACTCGATTCCGGGTTGGCGTCCGACTGCTCGGGCCTGTTCATCGAGGACGCCCGCATCTCGAATCCGGTGAAGACAGGCGAGGCGGGGTCACAACGCACCTTCGAGCGCGTATTACACATGAAACGCCCCGACTTCTCGGGGTTCGAGTACTCGACCATCCTCTGTCTGGACAACCCCGACCGCGAGTTCCACCCGCAGGGCGGGTCGGTGATTCCGGGAAGTTTCGAGGTGCCCGACCCGGATCCGACCCGCGAGGGCCTCGTCGTCGAACACGACTTGCCCCTCGACGACGACTGGTTCCGCGTCCAGGTCACCGACTTCGACCGCCTCGACAGCGGCGTCGACCTCTCGGGCCACGACGTGGTGGTGGCCGTCGGACGCGGCATCGGCACGAACCCGACCCGCGGGGTCGAACTCGCAGTCGACCTCGCGGCGGCGTTCGAAGACGCCGACGTGGGCGTCTCTCGCGGCATCGTCACCGGGTCGTACGAGTTCGCGGGCCACGTCGAACAGTACACCCACGAGGACCGGCAGATCGGTGAGACGGGGCAGGTGGTCAAGCCCACGGTGTACATCGCCGCCGGCATCTCCGGGGCGGTCCAGCACAAGGTCGGGTGTGACGAGGCCGACACCATCATCGCCATCAACACCGACCCGGAAGCGCGAATCCGCGACTGGTGTGACTACTTCATCGAGGGCGACCTCTTCGAAGTGCTGCCCCGACTCACGGAGGCGGTAGCCACCACCGACCGTGGTGCGGCGGCGGTGGCTGATGGCGGTGCCGCGACACCGACAACCGATTCGGCCGACGGAGGTGACGACGATGAGTGACGTGAGCGAACTCGGATTCGACCGCGGCGACGTCGAGGGCGAGTCGTTCGAGGCGGTCGTCGTCGGTGCCGGCCCCGCCGGCGCGGCGGCCGCGGCCGTCCTCGCCGACAACGGCGTCGAGACGCTCGTGGTAGAGCGTGGGGTGGAGGCAGGGTCGAAGAACGTCTCCGGCGGCCTCCTGTACGCAGAGGAGTCCGCACCGTTCACGCTCGACCGCCTGTTCGACGGCTTCCGCGAGGCGGCGACGGAACGGCCCGTCACCCGGAACTATATGGACACGCTCGCGGGCGACCGGATCCACACTGTCGACCTTCAGCGCGTCCACGACCACGACACGGCGTGGTGTGACGCCGTGTTACGCCGGCGGATGGACTCGTGGCTCGCCGAGCGAGTTCACGAGCGGACGGCAGCGGCCGGCGGCGGCCTCCTCACTGAAGTCCACGTCAACGGTCTACTCCGTGAGAACGGCGACATCGTGGGCGTCACCTGCGACGAACTCGATCCGATTCGAGCAGACGTGGTCATCGCTGCCGACGGCGTGAACAGCGAACTCGCACGGGAGGCCGGCCTGATGGACTGGGACGACCCCAAGGAGTTCTTCCAAGGCGTGAAGGCCGTCGTCGACGTGCCGCCCGACGTCATCGCGGAGCGGTTCGACATCGGCGACGACGAGGGGGTGGCTCGACTGTTCGCGGGCGACCTCTTCGAGGACGTCCGCGGCGGCGGCTTCCTGTACACGAACCGGGACTCGCTGTCCATCGGGACTGTGTTCCACCTCGACAGTCTCGTGGCGCGGCAGGCCGAACCACAAGAACTGCTCGACGCACTCCTCACGCACCCGCATCTCGGCCAGTGGCTCCCCGACGAGTACGCCGAGCGAGAGTACTCCGCGAAACTCGTCCCCGACGCGAAGCGGGCGGCCCACCCGTCTCCGCACCGCGGCCGACTGCTGCTCGTCGGCGACGCTGCCGGACAGATGCAGGCACAGGGACCGATCATCAAGGGGATGAACCACGCCGTCACGGCGGGCGGCCTCGCCGCAGAGGCGTTCATCGAGGCGCGAAACCGCCGTGACACTGGCTCTGCGGGCGAGCGATACGAGCGGAAACTCCACGACTCGGGTCTGTACGCGACGTTGCGCCCGCGACGCTATCGGGCGCTCGGGCGTGCGGGCGAACACGACTTGGTGTCCGACGCGGTCGAACGCGTCGCCGAGTCACGGGTCGGTCGTCTCGGCGTTCGACTGGCCGCGCCGGTGGTCGAGCGAGCATTCAACTCACCGTTCCTGCTCGGGGCGCTGCCGGACACGAACGCGGCGTACTCCACCGTCCCCGTCGTGTTGGCGGAGGAACTCGGCACGCGCGTCACCAGCGAGAACGACGCGACGCCGCCGTCGCTGGAGGAGCGCATCGGGTCGCTCACCTACGACACCGACATCGGTAACCCCCACATCCACCTCGTGGACGACTCCGTCGAAGCCAGCGGGGACGCCGTGACCGCCTGCCCGGTCAGCGCCCGCGACTTCGGTGGCGGCTGTTACCGCGAGGAGGTCGTCGCCTCGAACGGCGAGCAGCGTCGCGCCGTCAGCCTCGACACCCAGCCGTGCGTCGAGTGTGGGACGTGTGCCGTCGTCGCGGCGACCGAGTGGCGACACCCGAGCGGCGGGAAAGGCGTCCAGTTCGATGAGGGGTGACCCCGTGAGCGACGCCGAAACCCTCGCGACACGCGCGGCGCGAGCGGCGCGCGCCAGCGAGCGTGCGGGCGTCACCGACCCGCCCGCCGACGCCGCGGCCCGCCGTGCCGCACGCGACGGCCTCGGCCCCGTCGTCGCGTGCTACATCGAGGCGCGCGTGAGCGAGGAGGAGAGAGTCCAGCCCCGAGACCTCGACTTACTCAACCGGGCGACGGAAGACTGGCTGGCCGTGTACGCGAGGCACCTCGGCGTCGACTGTGCGCCGTCGGTGCCCGTCAGGGTCGCGGCGGAGACGCTGCTGGACACTCGAAACATCGTTTCCGTCGCGCGTGTTCTCACAGGCGTCCCCGCGCGACAGGATCCGACTGTGACCGACTCCGCACCGAAACAGGAGTGACACCAGCGTGCACTTATTCTGACCAGAAACGAGATGTCTCGGGTACGTAGGCGCGACGCACGGTTAAGTGTTGCTATGTGGTATCATTGCACATGGAGCTAACCGAGAAGCTGACCTTCACCCACGACGACCGGCGCGACCTGTACGAGTACGTCGAGGAGCACGGGAACGTCCACGAACGAGACGTTCGACGCGCGCTCAATATGGACCGGACCGCGTTCGGCCACCACGTGACAGCGCTGGTCCGCGACGGGTATCTCACCTGGGAAGACGACCGACTGAGCGTCGCGTACGCCGAGGAAGACGCCACCGCGTACACGGCGAACGGTATCGAGTACGTCGTCCGAATGGCGGCACAACCAGACTTGGGTGGCCTCGTGTCAGCAATCCGCGCGGTCGCGGGCGAGGGGAGGTACATCGAGGCGGAGACGGTCGCAGACGTCATCGAACACGACGAGGTCATCCTCCGCCACAACGACGTGCGGTCGCGACTGTTCCTGGTCGCCGCCGTCGACGACGACGTGATCGGATGGGTCCACCTCGACTTACCCGAGGCCGAGAAACTGAGCCACACCGCCGTCCTCACAGTCGGACTCATCCCGGAGTACCGCGGGAAGGGGATCGGGGCGACCCTCCTAGAGGAGGGTGAGGCGTGGGCGAGCGACCACGACTTCGAGAAACTGTACAACAGCGTTCCTGCGACGAACGAGGGAGCCATCGGCTTCCTCGAATCCCACGGCTGGGAACGAGAGGCCGTCCGCGAGGACCACTACAGGATGGACGGCGAGTACGTCGACGAGGTGATGCTGGCGAAGCGCCTCGCGTAACCCTTCGCTACGGCCACTCGGCCTCGTGTCCCGGGAGCGGTTCGGCGACGACGCCGTCACGCTGGACGAGCGCCCGCGCGTGGGCGACACAGACGTCTCGGTCTGTGTCCCACGGGACGTGGAGTCGCACCGCCGCTCGCTCCGCACAGTTCTCTTCGGCACACTCCGTCATCTCGGTCGACGCTTCGTTTCCCGACCGATTGAGTCCACCGCTGACAGCGCGCCGCTAGCCGTCGCCACGTTCACGGGTCCGCGCTGCGCTCCTCCGGTATGGACCCCGTCGACCTGACCCACCGTGTCGAGTCGGGGATGCCGGTGTACCCCGGTGACCCCGCGGTCTCGCTCGAACCGCACGCGACGATGGACGCCGACGGCTACCGCGTCACGCGCCTCTCGCTGGGCACGCACGCCGGCACGCACGTCGACGCACCCGCACACACCGAACCGGACGGCGCGACGCTCGACGAGTTCGCCGTCGAGGAGTTCCGCTTCGATGCCACCTTCGTTGACCTCGCTGGCCTCGACGCCCGCGAACCGATCACACCGGAGATGCTCCCCGAGGGCGTCGACGACGTGGAGGCCGGTACTGGCGTCGACGGTGCGGCGGACGGCCTCGACACTGACTTACTCGTGATCCGGACCGGATGGGGAGAGTACTGGGGCGACCAGCGGTACCTCGACCACCCGTACCTGACGCCTGCGGCGGCGCGACGGATCGCGGCGGCAGGGTGTTCGGTCGGCCTGGACACGCTGAACCCAGACCCCACGCCGACAGACCGGGCGGGGACAGACGAACCAGACGGCGTTCCCGCACATCGGGAACTCCTCGGGAGCGGGAACCTCGTGTTCGAGAACCTCCGGCTGTCGACAGGCCTACCGGAGCAGTTCGTGGTGCGGGCGTATCCGCTCCGTGTCGACGCCGACGGCGCGCCCGTTCGTGCAGTCGCAGCGTCGGAGTGAGCGACGGCGACGGCTCCGAAGAGTGAGTCCAACTCCCGTGTCCCGCCGTCACACGGCCAGGATGCATTGAACACGTTTATACGGCCATCCCAACTATCGTTGCAGTACGACCTGCTCGGGGTCGTGACCCGCTCCGTCGTCAGGGACTTACGACCGGCGGAGGTGTCGAGCCACCGAGCGGGAAGCCACACAACCATGTCAGTCTACGTCGACTACGAAACCCCTGCGGACCTCGCGGAACGAAGCCTCGACGCGCTCGAGGTAGCCCGCGACACCGGCATCGTCAAGAAAGGAACCAACGAGACGACCAAGGCGGTCGAGCGCGGCAACGCCACGCTCGTGTACATCGCCGAGGACGTCGAGCCCGAAGAGATCGTGATGCACCTCCCCGAACTGTGCGAGGAGAAGGGCATCTCCTACGTCTTCATCGAGACGCAGGACGATGTCGGCCACGCGGCTGGCCTCGAAGTCGGTTCGGCGGCCGCCGCCGTCACCGAGGCTGGCGAGGCCGAGGAGGACATCGAGGACATCGCGGGTAAGGTCGAGGAACTGCGGTAAGCCACCATGTCCGCTGAAGAGCAAGAGAGCGGCTCCACGTCTGCCGAGGTCGTCGAGATCGTCGGCAAGACCGGGATGCACGGCGAGGCCATGCAGGTCAAGTGCCGCATCCAGGAGGGCGAAAACCAGGGCCGTATCATCACGCGGAACGTCCTGGGTCCCGTCCGGATGGGGGACATCCTCCAACTGCGCGAGACCCAGCGCGACGCCGACTCCATCGGAGGTCAGTAAGCAATGCCCCAGCAACGAGACTGTGACTACTGCGGCGCAGACATCGAGCCCGGCACGGGCACGATGTTCGTGAGCGTCGACGGCAGCGTCACGCACTTCTGTTCGTCGAAGTGCGAGAAGAACGCGGATCTGGGTCGTGAAGCACGCGACCAGAACTGGACAGAGGCGGGTCGCGAATGAGCCACCACGACGAGCGCACGTTCGTGATGGTCAAGCCCGACGGCGTCCAGCGCGGCCTCATCGGGGACATCGTCTCCCGCTTCGAGGAGCGCGGCCTGAAACTCGTCGGTGCGAAATTTATGCAGATCGACGAGGACCTGGCCCACGAGCACTACGGCGAGCACGAAGGCAAGCCGTTCTTCGAGGGTCTCGTCGAGTTCATCACCTCCGGTCCCGTCTTCGCGATGGTCTGGGAGGGCGCGGACGCCACGCGGCAGGTCCGCAAGATGATGGGCGAGACCGACCCTGCCGACTCCGCCCCCGGCACGATCCGTGGCGACTACGGCCTCGACTTGGGCCACAACGTCATCCACGGCTCCGACCACGAGGACGAGGGCGCGAACGAACGTGAGATCGACCTGTTCTTCGACGACGAGGAACTGGTCGACTGGGACCTCGGCACCGCAGAGTGGGTGTACGAGGACGAGTCGCACTGAGCGACGTCGACTCACACGCTACCGACTTCGACTTCTTCGACGGACTGCAGCCGTGAGCGACGCGTACACACGACTCAGTCCAGATTTATGTCGCTCGCACGCGATGTCTGTAGTATGACGCTCAGTGCGCGAAACAGTCTGCACGGTACCATCAGCAGCATCGATGTCGACGGCCTGACCGCCGAAGTGACGATCGAACTCGGTGACGGCCAACACGTCACGTCGATCATCACCGCCAACTCCGTCGACCGCCTCGGTCTCGAGGAGGGGATGGAGGCGTCGGCGGTGATCAAAGCGACCGAAGTAATGATCGACGCGTAGGCACTCCGCCGCGCTACTGCAACCACGTCCTTTTGTTCACCCGACACGTACCTCCGTCTGTGAAACAGCGCGCATCCTCTCTGACGACGGTCGTGTTCGGCCTTGCCGGCGCCGCGTTCCCGAAGCAGACCATCGACTACACCAAGCGCCTCCTCCTCGCGGGCTACGAGAACCCCGAAGACCTAGAGCCGAGCGACTGGTACGTGTCGCTCACGCGGTGGGTGTCGCTGCTCGTCGCCGTCGGCGCACTCGTGGAGTTCCTCGTCGACCGCCGCGACGCCGCGAAACGGCTCCAGGGGGAGTCGAAAGCGACGGCAGACGGCGACGACGCCGACGAGTGACACACCGCTCGACGTGTCGACCGCCGTAACGACAGCATACAAATCGCCGCCCGTGTAAGCGGGGGTATGGTTACGTTCCTCGCCGGCGGCACCGGCACGCCCAAACTCCTCGACGGTGCCGCCGACGTGTTCGCTCCCGAGTCGACGACCGTCGTCGGCAACACCGGCGACGACGTCGAACTCGGCGGCCACCTCGTGTGCCCCGACGTCGACACCGTCCTCTTTCACGGCGGCGGCGTCATCGACCGCGAGCGCTGGTGGGGCATCGCCGACGACACCACCGAGACCCACGAGGAACTGATGGCGTTGGCCGACGCCGCTGGTCTCGACGGCGGCCCGCGCTACCTCGCAGACGACGCCCAGACCGCCGGCCGCGACATCGCTCGCTGGCGGCGCTTCTCTGGCGTCGCGGAGTTTATGCAGATCGGCGACCGCGACCGCGCGGTCCACGTCACCCGAACCTCACTCCTCGACGAGGGGTACACGCTCACCGAGGTCACCCGGACGCTCGCCGAGGCGTTCGACCTCGATATCGACCTGATCCCGATGAGCGACGACCCCGTGGCGACCATCGTCCACACCGAAGACGGGTCGATGCACTTTCAGGAGTACTGGGTCGCGAATCGCGCAGAGCCGGGCGTCGAAGACGTGGAGTTCCGCGGCGGCGACGACGCATCCCCGACCGACGCCGTCCGCGACGCCCTGACAGACGACGTGGTGATCGGTCCCTCCAACCCTGTCACCAGCATCGGCCCGATGCTCGCACTCGACGGCGTGCGCGAGGCACTTCACGAGACGACGGTGGTCGCCGTCTCGCCGTTCGTCGAGGATCGAGTGTTCTCCGGGCCCGCCGCCGACCTGATGCGCGGCGTCGGCCGCGACCCCTCGACCGCGGGCGTCGCCGACGCTTACCCGTTCGCCGACGCGTTCGTCCTCGACGACGAGGACGGAACCAACCTCGACCGACCGACCGTGCGGACGGACACCCGCATCGACGACGCCGCCGACGCCGAACGCGTCGCCCGCGCGTGTCGACGGGCGCTGGAGGTGGCCGAGTGACCGACGGCGAGGACGAGTTGCGCGCGACTGCGGCCGACCTCGCAATCGATCCGCCACTCGCGCTGGCGAGTCTCTCCGGCGAGGCCGACGCCGAGTGGGCCGTGCGCGGGGCCGAGTTCGCGGGCGCGGCGTTCATCGGCGGAATCGCGCTGGACGAGCGGAGTAGAGCGGCCGCCCGCGCGACCGTCCGCGACCGCGACCGCTCGGAGTTCCTCCCCGACGACCCGTTCGCGTGGATGGACGCGCAACTGACCACGCTCGCCGACGTGAACCTCCGTGTGGGTGTCAACGTCCGCGCGACGAGCGTCGCCGCCATCCGAGCGGCCGCGAGGGTCTGTGGCGACCACGGTGCGATCCTCGAAGTGAACGCACACTGCAGACAGGCGGAACTGTGCGAAGTCGGCTGTGGCGAGTCGCTCCTGCGCGACACCGACCGCCTGTGCGAGTACGTCGCCGTGGCTGCAGACGCGGGCGCGGACGTGTCCGTGAAAGTGCGTGCGGAGGTGGACGGCGTCGATCTCCGAGAGACTGCACGCGCACTGCGTGACGCTGGCGGTGACGCGATACACGTCGACGCGATGGACAGCGAGGGCGTCGTCGGCGCAGTGAAGGCGGCAGCACCCGGTCTCGTCGTCGTCGCCAACAACGGCGTCCGCGACCGTGCGACGGTCCGGGAGTACCTCGCTGCAGGCGCGGACGCGGTGAGCGTCGGTCGGCCGAGCGACGACCCGCGCGTCCTCGCGCGCGTCGCCGACGCGGTCGCGGAGTGGACAGACGACGCCGCCAGCGACGAGGATACGACGGCAGCGCCGACGGAGGTGTCGCAGTGACGGACCAAGCTCCGACCCACGAACTGCCCGAACGGGGCCCGGCGGCGAACGCCGAACTCGCCCTCCTGTTGGAGGTCGCTGGAACGCCCAAGCCGGGGAACGTCGACCGCCACCGCGACCTCGCCGACCTCCGATTCGAACACTTCCTCGCGGGGGCGGTGGGAGCGCGACTGGGCCTCGACCGCGCCGCCGCGGGCGACCCGGTTGGCGAGGCGTTCGAGACGGCCGTCGCGGGGATGAGCCAGCAGTCTGGTGGCAACACGCAGTTCGGCTGTCTCCTGTTGCTGATTCCGCTCGTCCGCGCGGCCGCCGCCGGCGACTGTACACGCGAGGGAGTTCGTGAGGTGTGCGAAGCGACGACCGTCGACGACGCCGCCGGCTTCTACCGCGCGTTCGAACACGTCGACGTTGCGGTGGCCGACCCGCCCGAGGAGATGGATGCCCTCGACGTGCGCCGCGGCGCGGACGCGGTGCCGACGCTCCGCGAGTGTGATCTCACGCTGTTCGACGTGATGGAGGCGTCGGCGTCTCCCGGCGACGGACACGGGAGCGACGCGAACGCCCGCGAGTGGGTCGATGGGTTCCCTCGAACGTTCCGCGCGGCCGAGGCAATTCGTGCCGACGAGGGGCCGATTGCCGACCGTGCCGCGCGCGCGTTCCTCGAGTTACTCGCGGAGGAACCCGACACGCTCGTCGCGACCAACCACGGCCGGGAAGTCGCACGCGAAGTGTGCGACCGGGCCGCAAGTGTCGACTCGCTCGCGGCGGCAGAGGAGTGGGCCGCGGAGTTGGTCGACCGCGGCATCAACCCGGGGACGACCGCCGACCTGACGGCGGCAGCGCTGTTCGTCGCACTCGAACGCGGGGTGGACGTGTGAGCGACGACGCCCGAGACGACGGCGGGAAATCGACCGAGTGGCCAGTGGCACTGCGCGGCGTCACCGAGTCGGTGGTGGCGACGTTCGGGCCGAACGACCGCTGGAATATCGCCGCACTGGGCTTACACGCGCCCGAACACGAGGACAGGCCCGCCGACGCGCCCGTCCGCGCTCGGACGTGGGGGCGCACCCGGACCTGGCGTAACTTCCGTGAGCGCGGCGGCGGCGTCGTCCAGTTCCCGACCGACCCGCGCGAGTTCGTCGACGCCGCCGTGACGGTTCGCGAGGAGGACACACCGGTGCTCGACTCCGCGGACGCGTGGGCGGAGGTCGACGCCGAGCGCGTCGCGTCTGGTGAGCGCGGCGGGACACAGTGGGTCGACTGGCACCTCCACGTCCAAGAATCGGCCGTGGAGCGAACCGGCGTGCGGACGATCAATCGCGGCTTCGGCGCGGTCGTCGACGCGACGGTCGCTGCCTCGCGCCTCGACGTCCCCACGTACGACACCGAGATACTGCTCGACAGACTGGCGTACTTCGCGGACGTGGTCGACCGCTGTGGCGGGCCCGCAGAACGTGAGGCGTTCGCGACGCTGACCGAGGTGAGTGGGTGGCGCGAGTACGTCGACGGCGACGAGCGGTGACCGACCGGCAGGTGGCTCGTCGCACGGGAACGAACGCTTTTAGTTCGCGTTTCGTGTACTGCCCACTATGGCTATCAAACCCAAGTACGTCAAGCAGCTCGCCACCCTGCTGCTGGAGAAGTACCCCGACTCGTTCAACACGGACTTCGAGACGAACAAGGAGAACGTCGAGAAACTGACCAACGTCGAGTCGAAGGGGGTTCGCAACCGCATCGCAGGCTACATCACGCGAAAGAAGGCCAGCGCTGCGGCCGCGGCGTAATCGAGGAATTCGAGTTCTCAGACGACGCCCACTTCGTGAGCGAGAGCACCGTCCTCCGTCGCGCCGGTCGTGGCGTGCAATGGTCGCACACGCAACCGACACCTTGAACGACGAGGCCCGCCGCTCACCGGTATGTCGACTACCTCGCTTGCCGACCGACTCGGGACCTCCCCGGAGCGGGCGTATCTCGGGGGCGTCACGGCGGCCGTCGTCGCCCTCGTCGCCGGCATCCTGGCGTTCCCCGAGAGAGTGTACGACGAGTTCGTCTGGCACTACTTCTGGGGGCCCGTGCAGGCGGACGCCAACTCCGCGGTCTGTGCGATCCGACCTGGTAGCACCGTCGAGTACCTCTACTCCAGCGCCGAGTGTGCCGCCGCCGCTGAACCAGTGGCGTTCCCCGGCTACACGCTCGTCTCGGAGGTCGGGTACGTCGTCGTCCTCCTCGTGGCGCTGTCGGGCGTCGTCCTCCTCCTCCGCCGTCTCGACATCGCCCGGACGACCGACTTCTTCCTCGCACTCGTCCCGTTTTTCTTCTTCGGGGGGGCGCTTCGCGTCGTCGAGGACGCAGACAACGCGATGGAAGCGGTGCTGTTCGGCTACCCGCTGAACACGCTGCTCATCAGTCCGATCATCTACTTCACCGTCTTCGCCATCACGCTCGCGGCGGTGGTGGTCGCGGTCGTCGCCGACAGAGAGGGAGTGATCGACGGCATCGAACGGCCGATGCTGTGGGTCGGGATCGCGCTGAACGTCGTCACCGTCGGCTTCCTCGCGGCACTCGCGGCCGCCCCGGACAACCCGGTGGTGTTCTACCCGCAGGTCATCACGGTCATCCTCGTCGGCACGCTCATCGCGACGGCGGCGACGTGGTACGTGACTCGCGCGGCCGCGCCGTGGGTCCACTCGGGAACCGGACTCGCGGGCATCGTCGTCATCGGCGCGCACGCCCTCGACGGCGTCGCGAACGTCATCGGCCTCGACTACATGGTCGCTCTCGGCGCGGGGCCGAACCTCGTCCCCAAACACCCGGTGAACCAGTTCATCGTCGACACCGCGGGCGCGGCGTGGCCGTTCCTCGTCGTGAAACTCGTCGCCGCGGTGTTCGTCCTCGCCATCTTCGACGACACACTGTTCGAGGACTCTCCGCGCTACGCGGTCCTCCTCCTCATCGCCGTCACCGCCGTCGGGATGGGGCCGGGGACGCGCGACATGCTCCGGGCGACGTTCGGTATCTGAGCGCAGGACCCGTCGCTGTGTGGTTCGGGAGCGTCTGCGTCTGAAAAGAGGGACTGGTGTCCTGGTCGCTGTCGCGTCAGTTCTTCGGCGTCACCTTCGCGCCGAGCGTCTGCGTCTGTATCTTCCCGTCGCGAATGACGAACGTGTCTGTGGCGAACTCGTAGGTGTTCTCGGGCGTCTCCGCGTGCCAGCAGATGTACGCGATGTCGTCTTCGATGACCTCCTCGTCCTGCGTGAACTCGACGTTCGACTGCTCGAACTCCGCGAACAGCGCGGAGAACAGCGATTTGATCTCGTCGAGACCGTGGAACGTCCCAGCCGTGTTCGTGACGACGACTGAATCCTCCGTGTAGTCCTCGAGCATCGCCGTCATATCCTGGTCCATGAACGCGTCGAGGTGGTGGTTGAGCACGGACTGCGTCGTGGTGGGGTCGCTGGTAGTTGCCATTGTAACCACTATACCTGTACTTCGAGTGACGGAATATCGGTAGTGTCCAGATCCAGACGACTCGACACACGACTGCGTCGAATGCCGTCGCGGTGCGTCCCAGTTACTCCAGGACGACGAGCACGTCGCCCATATCGACGGAGTCGCCCTCGCCGACGAGGACCTGACTCACCGTGCCGCCCTTGTCCGCGACGACATCGTTCTCCATCTTCATCGCCTCGAGGACGCACACCACGTCGCCCGAGGTGACTTCGTCGCCTTCCGCGACGTTTACCGAGAGGATGGTGCCCTGCATCTCGGCTTCGATGGTCTCGCCGTCGCCCTCGACGACGACCTCGTCGGTGCCGTCGTCTTCCGCGACGTCGGGACGCTCCATCTGGCCGGATCCACCGCCGCCGTTCGGCGTCGGGATGGCCGGCGCACCACGCTCTTCGAGGCTGACCTCGAAGCGCTTACCGTTCACCTCGACGGTGAACTCGCGTTCGGTCGACTCCTCACCGTCGCCAGTGCTCGCGTCGCCGGTGCCCCATTTCTCCTGCGCCTCGGCGAACTTCGAGCGGTCGGCCTCCTCGTCGAGGTACTTCGTCGTGTGCGTGCCGTCGACGAAGCGGTCGTCGGTCAGCATCAGACGGTGGAACGGGATGATCGTGACGACGCCCTCGACGCCGTACTCGGCGAGTGCACGGCGCGACCGGGCGATACACTCCGCGCGGTCGGAGCCGTGGACGATCAACTTCGCGATCATCGAGTCGTAGTCCGTCACGATGTCGTCGCCCTGGCGGAGGGCGTCGTCGAGACGCACGCCGATGCCGCCCGGCGGGTCGTACGTCTCCAGACTGCCCTTGTTGGCGGGCGCGAAGTCGTTGGCGGCGTTCTCCGCGTTGATGCGGAACTCCATCGCGTGGCCCGTCAGTTCCACGTCGTCTTGGGAGAACCCGATCTCCTCGCCCATCGCGACGCGCAACTGTTCTTTGACGATGTCGATGCCGGTCAACTCCTCGGTGACGGTGTGTTCGACCTGGATGCGCGTGTTGACTTCGAGGAAGTAGAAGTTCGCGTCGGCACCCAGCGGTTCTTCGGGGTCGCGGTCGAGGTCCTCCTCGACCAGGAACTCGACGGTCCCCGCGTTGGTGTAGTCGGCCGCGCGGACACCGCGGCGGGCCGCCTCACCGATCTGCTCGCGAAGGTCGTCCGAGAGCGCGGGCGATGGCCCCTCCTCGATGACCTTCTGGTGGCGGCGCTGGAGCGAACAGTCACGCTCGCCGAGGTGGCGGACGTTGCCGTGTTCGTCGGCGACGATCTGTACCTCGATGTGGCGCGGGTTCTCCAGATACCGTTCGAGGTAGACGGAGTCGTTCGAGAAGTACGCCTCGCCCTCGCGTTTCGCAGACTGCAACTGGTCGGCCGCCTCGTCGGCCGACTCGACGACCTTCATCCCGCGGCCGCCGCCGCCACCCTCCGCTTTGATCGCGACGGGGTAGCCGTACTCGTCGCCGAAGTCGGTCACTTCCTCGGATTCGGTGACGGGGTCAGTGGTTCCGGGGACGATGGGCACGTCCGCACCGTCCATAATCTTGCGCGCTTTCGTCTTCTCCCCGAGCGACTCCATCGCCTCGCTGTCGGGGCCGACCCAAGTGACGCCCTCGGCGTCGGCCACCTTCGCGGCGAAGTCGGCGTTCTCCGCGAGGAAGCCGTAGCCGGGGTGGATGGCGTCTGCTCCGGCTTTCTGTGCGGCCTCGATGATCGCGTCCTGGTCGAGATACGAGTCGGCCGCACGGGCGGGGCCGACGTTGTACGCCTCGTCGGCGTAGCGGACGTGCCCGCCGTGTTTGTCGGCCTCTGAGTAGACGGCGACCGTCTCGATGCCGAGTTCCTCACAGGCGCGCATCACGCGCACCGCGATCTCGCCGCGGTTGGCGACGAGCACCTTGTCGAACCCCTGGGTTCCGGTCATTCTTGGGAGGGTGTTCCGCAGGCCCACTACTCAAACCGTCGGTTCCGAACGGTCGATCATCATACCGACCAGCGGTTGCGGGCGTACAGTTACATACCAGTCAGAGACTAGTCGTACCTGTGCGCGTGATCGCCCACCGCGGGTGTCCGGACCTGTACCCCGAGAACACCGTCGCCGCCTTCCGGAACGCGAGCGGCCGGTGTGACTGGGTCGAGTTCGACGTCCGCCGGTGCGGGTCGGGCGAACCGATCGTCTTCCACGACGAGACGCTCGACCGACTCCTCGGCGTCGACGCCCGCGTGGACGAGACCAGCCTCGCACAGATTCGAGCCCTGCGAGTGGATGACTCCGACGAACGGGTGCCGACGCTCCCGGAGGCGTTCATCTCCGTCCCGTCGGACGCGACGGTCAACGTCGAACTCAAGACGACGGGCCTGGTGGACGCGGTCGCCGAGACGGCGGACGCCGTCGACAACGAAACGGTCGTCTCGTCGTTCTCCGCGGCCGCGCTCCGGGAGATGGCGGCGTCTGATCTACCCTTGGCACCGATCGTCGCCGACGCCGACGGCTGGGCGGATACGCTGACGCTCGCAGCGGAACTCGGTGCCGAGTACGTCCATCCACACTACGACGTCGTCCTTATGGACCCGGAGCGGGTCGCTCAGGCACACGACCGCGGACTCGAAGTCAACGCCTGGACCCTCCGTTCGGCAGACCCGTTCGACCGACTCCGCGAGGTGGGCGTCGATGGGGTGTTCGTCGACCACCCCGAATACGGGGGCCGCTGAGCGGCGACTGCGAGAACGAACGGCGACGGTGACAGCGGGCCGCAGTTCACTCGGCACCGAGCGCGTCGGCAACGAGGGCTCGTTCGGCTTTTCGGAGGTGTGCGGAGGCAGTCGCGCGGGCACACCCCAGTCGATCCGCGACTGAATCGAGCGACGCCTCCCGAGGTACCTCGTAGTAGCCGGCGTCGAACGCGACCGCCAGGACCTCGCGCTGCCGGGCGGTGAGTCTCGACACCGCCGACCCGAGGCGGTGGTCCAGTTCGCCGACGCTGTGGACCGTCGGGGTCAGCCCCTCCGGCAGGTCCGCAAGCGCGTCGCGCAGCGCCACCGCCGAGCCGACGACCCGGAGACGCATCCGTCCCGCCGAGTCGTAGCTGACGGGCAACGTCACGACGAGCCCTCGTTCGGCGAACGCCGCCCGCCACGCTACGTCCGCCGGGCGCGTCTCCTGAACCACGAACGAGTGGAAGCGGTCGTCGCCGACCTGTGCAAGCCGGAACTCCGCGACGGAGTCGACGGTGCTTATGGCCTTCCGGTAGCGGTCGACGTCTCCCTCGACGAAGAACAGCGCGTACTCGACGTCGCGCTCGGGTACCCGTTGCCACGCGAGCAGTTCCTCCCGGTCGACGGCGTCGGTCTCGGCGATGAACTGCTGCATCGGATGCCGGCTTTCGGGCGGTTGGTCGATGGTCACGTCGAGGTACCGCATCGGTTCGAACCGCGTCGGCCTTATTTAAATAGGCGACGCTGTTCGTGCTAAATTCGAACAGGAACGCACGACGAGGATCGGGTATGACACCGACGAGCGACTTCGACGCCGACCCGTCGAGTGCACCCCCGCCACCGGGGCCCGACGGCCTCCCCGCAGTTGGAACGCTCCCGTGGTTCGTGCGTGATCCGTTCTCGTTCTACGACCGAGTCTCCGAGTACGGCGACGTCGTCGCGTTCGACTTCGGCCTCTGGGAGAACGTCGCGCTGTTCCACCCGGACGACGTACGGCGTGTCCTCGTCGACGACGCCGATCGGTTCCGCAAGTCGGACGTACAGCGGCGCTCCGGCGTGGACTTCTTGGAGAACGGTCTCCTGCTCACAGAGGGCGAGGAGTGGCGCGAACAGCGGACGCAACTGCAACCGCTGTTCTACCGCGAGCGGATCCAGGCGTTCGCCGACGCGATGGTCGAGGAGGCCGAACGCCTCGTCGCATCGTGGGATGATGGCGAGGTCATCGACCTCGTGGACGCGTACTCGACGCTGGCGATGCGGATTCTCGGTCGGACGCTGTTCGGCGTCGACGTGCGCGATGACGACGGATACGAGGTGATCAAGTCGGCGACGAGGAGCGTGCAAGCGCGTGCGGACGCCGGTTCGGTATCGGCGTTTCTCCCCGACTGGGTGCCGACGCCGACGAACCGTCGGTTCGCCCGCGACACCGCCGCCTTCCGCGAGTACGTCGACGGCCTCGTCGCCGACCGCCGTGGGGCCGACCCGGGCGACGCGGACGATCTGTTGACGCTACTGGTCGCCCTCCGCGAGGACGATTCGCTCTCGGAGGCTGCCGTCCGCGACCAATTGATGACGTTTCTGTTCGCCGGCCACGAAACCACCTCGCTCGCGTTGGCGTACGGAACGCACGCGCTCGCTCGCCACCCGTCGGTCGCGGCAGCCCTCCACGAGGAGGTCGCCGCCGCGGCAGCAGACGGCCTCGACGCAGCCACACTTCGCGGTCTCGACCTGACCGACCGTGTCGTCTCGGAGACACTCAGGACGCACCCGCCCGCGTACGTCACGTTCCGCCAGCCGACCGAAGACGTGGTGATCGGTGGCTACCGGGTTCGCGAGGGGACGAATCTCTCGATCCCGATCTGGCGGCTCCACGCCGACCCGCGCTGGTGGGACGACCCGGAGGTGTTCGATCCGGATCGGTGGACCGCCGCCGACCCCGAACGCCCGGAACACGCGTATCTCCCGTTCGGGGCCGGCCCACGCCACTGCATCGGGATGCGGTTCGCATCGCTGGAGTTACACGCGGTGCTCGCAGTCGTGTTCCGGGAGACGGCAGTCGAACCGGTGCCGGCGGACACCGGCGAACCGTCATTCGAGGCGGCGGCGACCCTCCGGCCGAGTGACCCACTTCGCGTTCGGGTGCGAACGCGATAGCGCCCGCTCAGAAGCGGTCTGTCCGTCCGCTCGCGGTCCACGCGTCCGTCGGCGCGTTCTCGGGAGTGCGTGCGGCCCGCCCCTGAAGCGCGTCGAGTCTGCCTGCGAACGCCCAGCGCTTGCCGTCCCACGTCTCAGCGCCGTCGTCGGTGGCCGCCGCGGCCGCGGCGGCCTCGCTGTCACGGACGTGTGCGCCGACGGCGGCGACGATGGCCGCTGTCTCCTCCGCGTCGGCGTCGTCCGGCAGCGTCAGGCGGTCGAGGACGGCGGCGGCGGGGTCGGCCGTGTCGTCGTCTGTCTCGTCGCTCGCCATCTCAGATCGGGATGTTGCCGTGTTTCTTGTCGGGTTGGGCGTCGCGCTTGGAGGAGAGCATCTCCAGGTCGTCGATGAGGCGGGGGCGCGTCTCTGTCGGTTCGATCACGTCGTCGAGGAAGCCCTTGTCCGCCGCGGTGTAGGGGTTGGCGAACTCCTCGCGATACTCGTCGATGAGTTCCTGGCGCTTCTCGTCGGGGTCGTCGGCGTCGGCGAGTTCGTCGTCGTAGAGGATGTTCACCGCGCCCTGCGGCCCCATCACGGCGATTTCGGCGGTCGGCCACGCGTAGTTCACGTCGCCGCCGATGTGCTTGGAGGCCATCACGTCGTACGCGCCGCCGTACGCCTTGCGCGTGATGACGGTGAGCAGCGGCACGGTCGCCTCTGAGTAGGCGTACAGGAGTTTCGCGCCGTGGCGGATGATCCCGTTGTGCTCTTGGTCGGTGCCGGGCATGAAGCCCGGCACGTCGACGAACGTCAGGATGGGGATGTTGAACGCGTCACAGAAGCGGACGAAGCGTGCGCCCTTCTCGGAGGACTCGATGTCCAGCGTCCCGGCGTTCACCCGTGGCTGGTTGGCGACGACGCCGATGGAGCGCCCGTCGAGACGGGCGAACCCGGTGACGATATTCTTCGCGAACGCCTCGTGCGTCTCGAAGAACGATCCTTCGTCGACGACGCTGTCGACGACGTTCGTGATGTCGTACGGCTTGCGCGGTTCGTCGGGAACGATCTGGTTCAGTTCCTCGTCGCGGCGGTCGGGGTCGTCCCACGGGTCGACGCGTGGCGGGTCCTCGACGTTGTTCTGCGGGAGATACGACAGCAGGCGGCGCATATGGTCGAGCGCGTCCTCCTCAGAATCTTCCGCGAAGTGGGCGACGCCGGAGGTGCTCGCGTGCGTCTGTGCGCCGCCGAGTTCCTCGAAGCTCACCTCCTCGCCCGTGACCGTCTTGATGACGTCCGGGCCGGTGATGAACATGTGGCTGGTCTCCTTCACCATGAAGGTGAAGTCCGTGATAGCCGGGGAGTACACCGCACCGCCCGCACACGGGCCCATAATCCCTGACAGCTGTGGGATGACACCCGACGCCTCGGTGTTGCGGCGGAAGATTTCGGCGAAGCCGGCGAGCGACCCGACGCCCTCCTGGATGCGCGCACCCGCGGAGTCGTTGAGGCCGACGACGGGCGCGCCGACGTCCATCGCCTTGTCCATCACCTTACACACCTTCTCGGCGAACACCTCACCGAGCGACCCGCCGAACACGGTGAAGTCGTGGGCGAATACGAACGTCTTGCGGCCGTTCACCTCGCCGTAGCCGGTGACGACGCCGTCGCCGTATATCTGGTTGCCCTCCATCCCGAACTTGTGGGTGTCGTGGGTTCGGAACTGGTCGAACTCGTGGAAGGTGCCGTCGTCGAGGAAGTAGTCGATGCGCTCGCGGGCGGTCATCTTCCCCTTCTCGTGTTGGCGTTCGATGCGGTCTTCGCCGCCGCCCCGCTCTGCTTCGGCGCGTCGCTCGCGGAGTTCGTCGATGCGGTCGTCCATCGTCACGGCTGGTCACCTCGCGTGGGCGCGGTCATATTCTTGGGTGTCGGTGCGTCCGACCGCCCCTTAGGGGTTCCGTAACAGGCTACACACGCGACACGTCGTCGACGCCGTCGAGGAACGCCGCGACACGCTCCCACGACACCTCGACGCGAGCGCCGACCTCGCCCGCTGCGAGCGCACCACAGGCGTTCGCGACCGCTAATGACTGTTCGTGGTCGTCACCCGCGAGTCGCGCCGCGAGAAAGCCCGCCGCGAACGCGTCGCCCGCGCCCGTCGTGTCGACCACCTCGGCGTCGAACCCGTCGTGGGTGTACGTGCGGTCGTGTGCGCGGACGTGGACCTCCGACCCCGCCGCGCCGTGGGTCACGACGAGCGTGGCGTCGTCGCGCAGCGCCCCGTACGGGGAGTTGCCGTCGTCGTCGACGTCCAACAGCGCGGCCGCCTCCCGACGGTTGCAGAACACCACGTCCGCGAGCGCGAGCGTCGCCTCGAACTCGCGCTTCGCGAACTGCCGGCCAGGCGCGAAACTCACCGTCGCGCCGACCTCGCGGGCGCGTTCGGCCAGCGCCGCCGCGACCGCCGGTGGCTGATTCGTCAGGTGGAGGAGGTCGGTGTCGGCGGTCAACGCCTCCGGCGGGAGGTCGTCGGGCGTGAACGCCTCGTTCGCGCCGTCGTTCGACAGGAGCATCACCTCGCCGGCGGCGTCGACGATAATGTACTTCACGGCCGTCTCGCCGGTCGTCTCGACGAGGTGGGTCGTGACGCCGGCGCTCGACAGTTCTCGGGCGGCCAGTCGACCCGACTCGTCGTCGCCGACGGAGCCAAACAGCGCCGCGTGGGCGTTCATCCCCGCGAGGCCGACGGCGACGTTCGCGGCGCTCCCGCCGCCCGCTTGGTGGCGACGCTCGATCCGTACCTCGCCGTCGGGCGCGGGGAGACTGTCGACGATGAGCGTCACGTCCCAGTTGACGTGGCCCGCACACAGCACGCGCGGTCGCTCGCCGTCGGACCCGTCGCCCGACTGCTCGCGGATCATTGCTGCGGCTCGGTCGGCTCTTCCCACGGGCGATCGGCGCTCTCGCCGAACAGTTCCCGCATCAGCGTGACGATGCTCTCGGGCGGGAACTGCCCCGACTCGGTGACGATAGCGTCGACGTACCGCGGCGGCGTCACGTCGAAGGCGGGGTTGCGAACCTCGATATCGCCGATGTCTGCGCGGGTGTCCGCGTCGATGATCTCCGTCTCGTCGCGCATCTCGATCTCCACGGTGTGGCCGGTGAGCGTGTCGGGGTGGAGTTTGATCGTCTGCGCGGCGACCATAATCGGCACGCCGCGTTCGCGGGCGTTCACCGCCAGTCCCGAGGTTCCGATCTTGTTGACGACGCCGCCGTCGGCGGCGATAGAGTCGGCACCGACGAGGACGTGGTCGGCGTCGTCGAGGTAGCGCCGCGCCGCCGAGTCGACGACGAGCGTCACGTCGACGCCCAACTCCCGCAGTTCGGTTGCGGTGATGTGTCCCTGGTTGCGCGGGCGCGTCTCCTTGACGATAGCCGAGATGTCTTTCCCCTGTTCGACGGCGTGTTCGACGCACGAGAGTGCGTCCGTCGAGTGGCAGTGGGTCATCACCGTGTCGCCGTCACGGAGGCGGTTCGCGCCGACCTGCCCCAGGTCGCGTTGCGCGCGGTCGAGGCGGTCGGTGAACGCCCGCGTCGCCCCGAGCAGCGAGTCTCGAAGCGCCTCCACGTCGTCACCATCCATCCGCCCGAGCGTGTAGCGGAGTGCGTTGGGGAGCGACACCGCAGTCGGACGGGTGTCGTACAGTCGGCGGCCTGCACGACGCATCGACGCCTCGAACGTGGCCGGGGAGTCGGCGTCTGTCTCGCGGGCCTGGACGGCCAGAGCCTCGGCGGCCGCCCGCGCGATAGTGGCGGCACCGCGTATCTCCATCGTCGCGATGTCCGCGGCGGCATCTTCGACCGCGTCCGTGACCGGAGGGTCACTAGTCATGACCGAGGCGTTCGCGGCCCCGGGTAATCAGTCATCGGGTGGCCGGACTACGCGCGCCGTCGCAGGATACCGACGCCGGTGGCGATACCGAGCGCCGACGCGACGGGACCGAATCCGGGAATCGGTGTCGCGGTGTCGGTCCCGGTCGCCGTCGACCCGGCGGTTCCGGAACCAGTCGTGCCGTCGTCCGGCGTCGTCGCCGTCACCGTCGTTCCCGCCATCGTCGTCGGCACGTCGGGCGCGACGACGCGGCCGTCTGCCTCGGCGACGCGCGACCCGTTGTGTAACACCGCGACGGTGAAGGTGTCGCCCGCCGAGTAGTCCGAGAGGTCGAACTCCACCGCGAACCTCCCACCTTGCTCGACGGTCGTCGTGTTCGATTTGAAGAAGCGCGGATTCGTCTCCGCGGTCGACCGTATCCGGACGGTGAGTTCCCGCCCGGTGTCGAGCGTCGTGTTCCCACCGACCGTCGCGTCCGCGGTGCCGTGGACGCGCACCGTCTCGTTTGCGGTCGCGAGCGACGTGCCACCTGCCGCCGCGGTACCGGCGACCGCACCTGCGAGGAGGACCGTGGCGATGACCACCACGGGAAGCACCCGGGCGAACGTGGAGGGCGACATAGCGTGTCGAAATATGCGGAGGATACTACACTAAAATTGTCGGTTATAGAACCAAACCCACGTCAGAATCGCTCGGGACCGTCGTCGCCGAAGAATCGTCGTGCCGTCGACAAACGGGGAATCACGCGACTTCGTCACAGGCCAGTCGAGACGCTGGGTTCGCCTCGGTTAGTCGTCTGCAGGGGCAGCGTCTTCGAATGCGGGAACCTCGATGGTTCCGGCGTCGAGTTCTTGTTCGACCTCGCGAGCGGCCTGCACGAGGTTCTCCATCTTGCCGTAGGCGGCCTCACGCGGGAGGAGTTTCAGCCCGCAGTCGGGGCTGACGGTGAGTTTCTCCGGCGGCACGACCTTCAGGCCCTGCTTGATGTTCTCCTTGATCTCCTTAACGGACTCCACCTCGGCGACGTGGGCGTCGACGACGCCGAGTGCGAGGTCGGGCGCGAACTCGCCGTCCGCGAACGTCTCGATCTGTTCGTAGTCGTCGTTGCACAGTTCCACGTCGAACTCGTCGATCGGATAGTCGTTGATCTCGGGGTAGACGCGCGAGTAGTCGCCATAGCAGACGTGGAGACCGATGCGGACGTCCTCGTCGATGTCGCTGACGATGCGTTCGAGACACTCGCCGACGATGGCGTGGTCGTCCGGCGTCGTCGCCAGCGCGGGTTCGTCGATCTGGATGTAGCGAGCGCCCGCCTCGACGAGTTTCTCAATCTCGGTGTTCACGAGGTCTGCGAGGTCGTACGCCAACGCCTCATCGTCCTCGTACGACTCGTTGAACGCCCAGTTGGCGAGCGTGTACGGGCCGGTGATCGGGACTTTGACCGGGCGAGTTGCCACCTCGTCGGTGAAGGCGAACTCGTCGACCAGCCACGGGTCGTCGTACTCGACGTCCTCAACGACCGACGGCTTGTCGAAGTAGTTGTGGCCCCACACCTTCACGGGGCCGTTGAACTCGTAGCCGTCGATACGCTCGGCGAAGAACTCGACCATCTCCTCGCGGCGCATCTCGCCGTCGACGACCGTGTCCAGTCCCGCGCGTTCGTGTTCGTGCGTGATGACGCGGCAGGCGTCGTCGGTCGCCTCTTCCCACTCGCTGTCGCCGAACGGGTGGTCGTCGTCCTCGAAGTGGTCGCGGGCGCGGTTGAGCCACTTCGGCTTGGGGTACGACCCGACGACGGTCGTGAGCAGGAAGTGGTCGCTGTCGTGGTCGTCGGGGCGGAACTGCTCGCGGTTCGCGGGATTTCGGCTCACGCCTCCACCTCCTCTGCGGCGGCGATGTCGGCCGCCTCCGCGAGGACGTAGAGTTTGGCCTGATGTTTGTTCACTGGCAGATAGAACGTCTCGGTGTTCGTGGTCACGTACGTCGTCTCGAACGACTGGGCGGGAATCTGGTCGTGCACCCAGTCGACGCGCTCTGCGACCGTCTCCGGGTCTTCGACGAGCGTGTTCTGCCCGTCGACGAGGCCGAGAGCGACGTCGTCGGTCGTGCCGAGTTCATTGATGCACTCGAGGTTCGCCGCGCGGTCGGCGGTGACGAAGTCGAAGCCGACGGCGTCGACGTCGGCGTCCATCAGGTGGGCGTACGCCTTCTCCTCGAACGCCTCCCAGTACGTCTGCACGACCACGTCGGCGTCGGTCGCCGCGGCGACGCGGTCGATGGTCTCGCTGGCGAGTTCGTTCAGGTCGTCGCCGGGCGCGTTCGTCACGTAGGAGGGTTCCAGCAGAAACAGCGTCTCGTGAGCGGGGAACTGCTCTACCTCGCCCGCGAGGAAGTCGCCGACGGCGTCGAGGAACTCCGCTTCGTCGCCGTAGTGCTCGTCGGTCGCCAGATCAGCGAGCGTGTACGGGCCGGGGAGCGTCGCTTGCAGCGACTCGTCGGCGGCGAGGAGGGCGCTCGCGGCCTTCAGTTCCGACGCCACGTCGCCCGACGGCGTGAGGTCGTCGACGACCTTCGGGTCGCGGTAGAAGTTGTTGTTGTCGTAGTAGCGAACGATACCGCCCGTCTCGACGTTCTCGTGGACGGTCAGCGGGTGCGCGAGCATGTCGTCCCAGCGGCCTTGGCCCTCGACGATGCGGTCGAGGCCGGCGTGTTGCTGGTCGGCGACGAACTCGGCGCGCACGTCGGCGTACACGTCCGCCACCGCCGGCGCTTCCTCGCCGTCGATGAGGTCGTGTTTCTGGTGGCCCTTCAAGTCGGAGAGATCTTCTTTCGCCCAGTCCGGGAGGGGATACAGCCCCGGTGTGGTGGCGACTACGTCGGTCATCGGCAGAGGCTACGAAATGCCGACGCATAATACTTGCCGTTCTATTCTATGTTCAACAGTTATCTCTCGTCAGTCGCCATCCCGGTGTCGAAGTGCGAGGATCGACAGCGTCTCGAACGGATACGACTCCTCTGCGACCGTCTCGGCGACGAAGCCGCATTCGACCGCGTACTTGACGACGTCGGCGAACCCGGTCAGCGACGAGACCAACAGGAGAGCGACGCCGTCCGGCGCGAGGACGCGCGGCAGGTCGTCGAGGAACGGTTCGATGAGGTCGCGCCCGGACTCCCCGCCCGACAGCGCCACCTCCTGCCAGTCGTCCCACTCGTTGTCGGGGTCGGTCGGGAGGTACGGCGGATTGAACAGGATGGTGTCGAACGCGTCCGCACGAAACGGCGCGAGCAAGTCGCCGCGGACGGCTTCCACCCCGCGGTCGCGGGCCCGCGCACACGCGAAGGGGTTCACGTCGCTGCCGACGACGCGGTCTGCGACCCCGGCGTCGAGTACCTGTGCGGCGACCCACCCTGATCCGGTGCCGACTTCCAGCGTCCGCCCCCATGCGTTGTCGACGCCTGCGGACGCGAGCAGTCCCGAGTCCTCCGCCGGGTCGTACACCGGAGCGTCGAGGCCACGACGTGCCGCGAGGCTGTCGCGCGTGGTCGTGTCCAGTTCGCCGTGGTCGTCCGACTGTGGGTCGGACGACGTCTCGTCGTCAGGCATCGTCGCCTCCGTCGTCTGCCGACGAGCCATCCGTCTGCCCGCCGTCGGCCTCGGCGGTCACGCTCTGACGCTCCGTTCGCCCGTCCTCGGCGTCGGCGACGCGGAAGCCGCCGGTCTCCGCGCGACCGGACAGTTCCCGCTGCGGGTACGGGATCTTGATGCCCGCGTCGTCGAACGCACGCTTGACCGCGAGCGTCACTCGCGTCCGTGCCTTCCACATCTTGCGCGCGCTGGGGTTGTCGATGTAAAAGCGTAGTCGCAACCCGATCGAGGAGTCGTCGAACCCTGTGAGGACGACGTGGGGGTCGGGCGCCGACATCACCAGGTCGTGGCCGCGCATCGCCTCTTCGGCGACGTCGATCGCCTCGTCGACGTCAGTCGTGTAGTCGACGCCCACGTCGAGGTTGAGGCGGAGTCGACCCTTTCGGGAGCGATTGACCAGATCCTGATTCGTGACGATGTCGTTCGGGATCATCACGTACTCGTCGTCGAACGTGCGAATCTGCGTGTTGACGATGGTGATGTCGGTGACGACGCCCTCTTGGTCGCCGACGACGACCCAGTCGCCCAACTCGAACGGCCGCGAGAACAACACGACGAACCCCGCGAGTACCGCGCCGAGCGTCTGTCTGGCCGCGAGGCCGAGGACGATGCCCGCGAACCCGGCGCCGACGAGGAGATTGCCAGGGTTGATTCCCCAGACGGTGAACACGACCAACAGCGACACCGCGTACACCGCTACCTGCACGACGTGGTGTGCGATCTCTGTCTGGTGGTCCGACAGCGCCACCTGTTCGCGTCCCACGTTGCGGATTGTCCGCTTCGTGAGTCTGGTGAGCAGCGTCGCGCCGACGATGATGCCGACCGACAGGAGGACCTGCACGACCGTCGCGCCAGTCACCACCTCGGTCGGGAGCGCCCGCGTGAGCGTCCCGACGCCTCTCCAGACGACGAGGACGAACGCCGCCGCGGTGACGGCGCCGGTGGTCACGGCCGCCGCCTGCACCGACTCCACCGCGAGGGCGTGGTCATCGAGGCGCTGTTTCACCAGCGTCCCGAGACGGTCGACGAGTGCGATATACGCCAACAATGCCACGACCACGCCCACCGTCGCGACGACCTGTGACTCCACCGACGGCGCGAGCGACTGGACCGCCTCGATGAGGGTCGCGATCACCGACGCTGACGCACTCGACTGCATCACTGCCCGGGGCCCACCTCGCTCGTCTCACGCGCCAGTTCCGCTAGCGCCGCGAAGTCGGCAGGCGTGAGGTCGCCAGGACGCTGTGAAAGGAGGTCCTCCTCGACGACATCGACGACGGCGTCGGCGTCTTCGAGGCCGGAGATATGGGCCGTGTTGCGGATGGCGTTGCGGACGGTCTTGCGCCGTTGCGTGAACAGCGCTTTCACGAACCGCAGGAAGAAGGCCTCGTCGCCAACCTCGTAGTCCGGGTCGCGCGGGCGACAGCGGACGACCGCGCTGTCGACGCGCGGTTGCGGGTCGAACGCCTCCGGTGGGATGCGCTCGACGATCTCTACGTCTGCGTAGTGCTGTGCAGACACCGAGAGGCGCCCGTACTCGCTGGTTCCAGGGTCGGCGACCATCCGGTCGGCGAACTCCGCTTGGAACATCAACACCATCGGCTTCCCCAGCGGAAGCAGGCGGAAGGTCACTTCCGAAGAGACGCCGTACGGCAGGTTCGACACGGAGGCGGTGAACGGCGGCAACTCGACGTCGAGGGCGTCGCCGTGGACCACGTCGAGTCGCTCGGCGTCGATGTCGTCGGCGAACTCCTCGCGAAGAAAGCGTGCTAAGTCGCCGTCGCGTTCGACGACCGTGACGTGGTCGCCGGCCGCGAGCAGTCGGTCGGTGAGCGCACCCGTCCCCCCACCGATTTCGAGGAGGTTCGAGCGGTCGGCGTCGTCGGGCAGGTAGCCGGGGAGTCGATCCAACACCCGGTCGTCGACGAGAAAGTGCTGGTCGCGGTCGGGGTCGCCGCGGACGCCCGCCCGCCGTCGGAGGTCGTCCGGGTCGCGAAACTCCGGCGTCGCGTCAGTCATTGCGCACGGTTGTACGGGAACGCGTGTAAATGCGTTCATACGGGCGCTCGACCCGTACGACGACGGCACAGCCCACCGCTGGATAGCGGTTAGTCCTTGTTGGCAGTCGGCGCGTCGATGCCGACGAAGATGCGGTACTTCAGGTCGTCGTCGCGCAGTTCCTCCATCACGCGCTCCACCAGCGTTTCCTTCGGGTCGTGGAGGCCCGAGACTCGCTCTTCCAGATCCTCGAACGACTCGAAGGGCCCGCGCTTTCGCTCGTCGAGGACGTTGTTGCGGAGCTTCTTCCCGATGCCCGGCAGGAGATTCAGTTGGTGGAGGCGAAGCGAGATGGGTTCGGCGTCGTTGTAGAAGTCGACGAAGCGACGCTCGTTGCGCTCGATAATCTCCTCGACGACGTACTCCAACTCCTGACTCGCCCCGCGATTCAGGTCGTCGTAGCCGACGCGGCGGGCCCGCTTGATGCCCGGTGCGGTCTCGGGTTCGATCTGGACGAGGTCGTCGATGCCGAACTCGGCGTCGTCGGTCAACTCGAACTCGAACAGACGGAAGTCACGCTCACCGAGACCGTACGCCACGGCGGGGCGGCGGTGCTGGGGCCGGTCGTCGTCCGCGCGGCCGTGCGGCAGGTACTCGAGGATGTAGGCGTTGACGACGGCGGCGTCGTCCGTCTCTGCAGCCGACTCGTCGGCGGTCGCCGCGTCCGGAGGACTGTCGGTCGCACCGGCGTCGTGCTCATCGTTCATACCCACCGATAGGTCGTCGGGCCTGATAAAAGGTCGTCGCCGTCGTCGCGTTCCGCCATCGCGCGGCGACGGCAGTAGTCGCCGAGCCGACGGGCGGTGCCGATTACGCGTACTTGGCGACGATGTCGAGGATGGCGTCGAGTTCGTCGCCGTCGAGCGCGTAGCGTTCCTGCGCGTACACCGCACGGACCTCCGTCCGGTCGCGCGGCAGGAGGTCGGCGAGTTTGTACGCCTGCGGTTCGTCGACCTTCTCCAACTCGAGCAGTTCCTCGACGAGTTCGAGCGACTCGTCGGCGTCGAGGAACGCGAAGCGGTTGACGTGGTCGACCGCGCGCGCCAGTTCGTAGCGCATCTCGCGGTCTTCCTCCGTCGCGCGCTCGGCTTCGACCGCGCTGAGCAGTTCCTTCGCCTCGGAGACTGTGAGGTACTCCTCGTCGAGTTTCTCCTTGAAGATCGTCATCGCGTCACTCGGTCTGAGCCTTCAGGTGCGCGGGCTTGACGATGATCGTCTTGGCCTTGCTGCCGTCGACGATCTCGACTTTGAACGCCGCGCCCTGCTTGCCTTTGACCGTCCCCGTGTGGCCGTTGAATCGCGGGTGGAAGCGGCCGTCGGGCACGGACGGGTCGATGTTGAGGTGGACCTTCTGGCCCTCCTCGAACTCGGCGATGGCGCGCTGGGGCGGCGACGTACCACGGTCGCGCGGGTCGTTCGAGAGCTTTCCTCGGGTACCGTGAAGGGGTCCGTTCGAACTCGGCATAGTCGTGCGCACGTGTTCTTCTGACTGGCGTATAAACCCCGCGTTCCGCGCGCCGGTTGTGTTTCGTTCACACAGGGGTGATTCCCGCTATGCGCCGATGTACTCCTCGTTTATCTCCCACTCGCCGCGGTCGTTCTGGACCATGTACTCGCCGTAGTATGGCACGCGGTCGGCGACGACGGCGCGGAACGCCTCACGGATCTCGGGTTTCGTCATCTCGCCCATCGGCTTCAGATCGTCGTTGCGGTTGAGACACCCCTTGAGATATCCTTCGTGCGTGACGCGCACGCGCCCGCAGTTGGCACAGAAGCCGGCGTTCTCGACGGGGTCGACGATCTCGACCATCCCCTCGCCGCCGTCGTCGCCGGCGATGTAGTACCGCTTGCGGTCGTGCATCTCGCGGTGTTCGACGCGGACTGCGATGTCTGAGAGCCAGTCGTGGACCCGTTGGATGTCGATGTTCCACTCCGGTCGGCCCGTGAGTTCGGGCATGTACTCGATGAGTTGGAGTTGGAGGCCGTCGTTCTCGGCGACGTGGTCGACCATCCCCTCGACGTAGCCGGCGGTGTGCTCGAACACGACCATATTCAGTTTGACCGGGTCGAGGCCGGCATCGAGGGCACATCGCACGCCTTCGAGGACCTTCTCGTAGGCGCCCGACTTCGTGATCTCGGCGAACGCCTCGGGGTCGAGCGCGTCCTGTGAGACGTTCACGCGATCGAGTCCCGCCTCGACGAGTGCCTCCGCGCGACCGGGGAGGAAGGTCCCGTTGGTCGTCATCGACGTCTCCATCGAGTCGGGCGTGCGGCGAATGATCTCCTCCAAGTCGTCGCGAAGCATCGGCTCTCCGCCGGTGAACTTCACCGCGTCGACGCCGAACTCGGCGGCAACCTCCAGGAACCGCACGACGTCGTCGGTCGACATCTCGTCGTCCTGCGCGTCCATCGGGCCGCGCGTGTCGCCAAGCCCCTCGTTGTGACAGTAGACACAGTCGAAGTTGCAACGGTCGGTGAGGGAGACGCGGACGCCCGTCACCTCGCGACCGAAGTCGTCGACCAGCGGTGTCGGCATTATGTAGCTAGGTTCGTTCGTGTGTACTTGAAGATGAGGGAGCGATCTCCGATTTTGTAACTACAAACAGTTACTCTCGAAGTATCAAGATTGGAACATCGGTTGCGAGAGACTGACTCAAAAGTACACCGTGGGAAACCCTTATTCGGGGCGCTCGCCGACCGTGACCTATGGACGAAGCCGCCGTACGCGAGCGACTCGCGACAGTAGCGGACCCGGACCTCGGAGACGACATCGTCTCGCTCGGCCTGGTCAACGCGGTCCAGGTCGACGACGAGGAGGGAGTGATCCGCGTGTCGCTCGCGCTCGGTGCGCCGTACGCGCCCCACGAGACGGATATCGCCGAGGGCGTTCGCGACGCTCTCGCGGACACGGACTACGACCTCGACATCTCGGCGTCGGTCGACACGGGACTGTCCGCCGACGAGGAGGTCCTCCCCAACGTCAAGAACGTCATCGCGGTCGCCTCCGGGAAAGGCGGCGTTGGGAAGTCGACCGTCGCGGTGAACCTCGCTGCGGGGCTGTCGCAACTGGGTGCTCGCGTCGGCCTGTTCGACGCCGACGTGTACGGGCCGAACGTCCCGCGGATGGTCGACGCCGACGAAGCGCCCCACGCGACCGAACAGGAGACCATCATCCCGCCGGAGAAGTACGGGATGAAACTGATGAGTATGGCCTTCCTCGTCGGCGAGGACGACCCTGTCATCTGGCGGGGGCCGATGGTCCACAAACTCCTGACCCAACTGGTCGAAGACGTGGAGTGGGGCGCACTCGACTACCTCGTGCTCGACTTACCGCCGGGCACCGGCGACACGCAACTGACAATCCTGCAGACGCTGCCGCTGACGGGCGCGGTCATCGTCACGACGCCCGAGGAGGTCGCTCTCGACGACGCCAACAAGGGCCTGCGGATGTTCGGCAAACACGACACGAACGTCCTCGGCATCGTCGAGAACATGTCCGGATTCGTCTGCCCGGACTGTGGCTCCGAACACGAGATATTCGGGAAGGGCGGCGGCAAGCAGTTCGCCGCTGACAACGACCTCCCGTTCCTCGGTGGGGTTCCGCTGGACCCGTCGGTTCGGACGGGCGGGGACACCGGCGAACCGGTCGTCCTCGACGACGAACCGGGGCAGGTCGGCGACGCGTTTAAACTCGTCACCGAGAACGTCGCCAACAACGTCGGTGTCGTCCGCCGACGCGAGGTCAGCGCCCGATCGGGCCAAGACGCCCCGTCGCAGTAAGCGGCCGTCTGCCGTTTGGCAGTGGTGTGTGCCGAGTCAGTAAGGGCTTAGCCGCAGGCAGTTCGAACGCGGAGTATGAGCGACGACGAAGACGCCCGGCTTCCCGAGGCGTTGCGGGAGGACGACGACCCCGACTGGCAACTCGCGCCGGATTCAGACCAAGAGTTCGCGTCCGACGCCGACACCCGAGCGTTCATCCGCGCTGTCGCTGAGGACGTCCGCGGCGACTCCAGCGAGTCGAAACAACTGTCGGCCGTCCTCTATCGCGTCTCGGACCTGTACGATCCCGAGGAGGACACCTCGCCCGAGGAGATATATCTGAACGTCCGGCGGATTATGCAGATCAAAGAGCGTGGCGGCCTGAAACGGGAGTAACGGGGCTGTTGTATCCGTAGTCGGAGAATCGCTTGGTGAGTCCCTACTGAATCGACAGCGCGACGCGTCTGTCAGAGATTAGGCCCAACCGAGGGTACTCCAGTGAGATAGTGGCCCAGTCGTGATGCCTGCTTAGGGATGAGTCGTGGTGGCTCCGACTAAGTTGTGTCCAGAAAAGAAGACAGCAGAGGGCAGCGCCGTGCTGGCGTTGGGAAAAGTATTAGTGATGATAGTCATAGCTAGCCAATTGTTGGTGAGTACAACCAATGATTGAAACAACGATCCGCGATCCGGAGAAGCACGAGACACTCAAAGCAGACAGCCAGGGACGTGTGAACCTCGGCGTCGCGTACGCAGGGCGAACCGTCGAAATCATCGTCGCTGCATCCAACGACGAACGGTCGGACAGCACGAGTCTCCAGCAGACCATCGGTGACAGACCGATGAACGAGTACGAACGGCAGGGAATGCTCTTCGTCCGGCTGTTCGGAATCGACCAGTCGTTCCTCGTCGATGACCACGACGCCGTCGTGACCGACACGAGAGTCGAACCGGAGACTGTCGGGCTTGCAGACGTCGATTGGTCGGAAGGCTATCTGCTCGACTCGAGCAACGTGACTCGGTTCGAGTTCGAACAGTCCGCCGACGAAGCGTACGCGTTCGGCGACGAACTGACCGCCGAACCCGTCGACGTGACACTCGACGAGAGTACGTACGACGAGGCGGTGTACTGCTTCGAAAACGACGACGGAGGAACGTCGGCGGTGTTGGGAGAGTACGTCAAACACGTGCAGCGGATCTTCGGATACGACCCCACGAAAGACCGTTCGAGCGTTCGGCTCCACCCCGACGAAGCCCCGCGACCGGTGATGTTCCGCGACCCGAGTAGCGACAGGTACATCGCCATCGCACCACGAGTCGTGGACTGACTGAGACGAGGACGGCGCTCTCGTATTTCCTCACTCACCCGTCCACCGACGAGTCGTAGAGTCACGAACCACACCAGTCGATGCACGGTTTATTTGACCGTGCCAGCGAGAGAGTCGCCAGTGACCGACGCCTTCGCGGACAGGACCCTCGCCGACCACCGGCGTGTGTTCGAGAAGATATGGTGGCAAAATCCAGAGCGGCAGAATTCGACGTCCTCGTCGTGGTGGTTCTTTCTTCTGTTCCCAGAAGGCGAGGAGGGCTACGGCCCGAGACAGTTGATGTTCTCCGTCGCTGCCTGTGTAGGCGACGGGAGCCGGGTGAACGGCCTCCCACCGCGAGGGATGGACGCCGACCGTCCCGTCGCCGACGGCGTGGACCGATTCGACGCGACGACGGTCGGGTGGGCTGGCGACGACGAAGCGGTCCACGACCACGTCGTCAGGCAACCGGCCGAAGCGGTGCTGTCTCGCGAGGATCAACGACTCGACGCCTGGGCAGACCGCGAGGACGGCACGAAGCGCGGAAGCGAGGTGACGGCGCTCTCGGACCGATCCCTCGGACTGCGCGCCCACGTCGTCGGTGACGACGCCGAGGCGGAGTTCGAGGCGTGGGGCGACCTCGACTCGAAGATGACTGCACCACACCAGTCGCTGGACATCGACACGCCGCTGGGTGGCGCCGAGGTCGTCGCGTGGCGACAGATGGAGTTCGAAGGGGAGTTCGACCTGCCCGACGGCCCCGAGACGCTGTCTGGGTCGTGTTACTTCCAGCGGGTGTGTTTCGACATCCCGCTGATGCCCTGGAAGTGGATCTGGGCGATATTCCCGGATGGGACCTCCTTCTCGGTGTTAGTTCCGTTTATCGGACCGCATCTGTTCCGGCGAGGCTACAAGTTCTTCTCCTCCAACAGACTCGAACGGCTGACGATCCCCCTTCGACAGACCGGGTTCTGGAACTGGGGGTCGGGAGACGGCTACACGGAGTTCGATCGGATCACCGTCGAGCCACTGCTTGGAACCGGCGAACAGCCCGATTTCGACGTTCGCGTCGAGAACGATGCGGGCGACTACGTACGGTTCGTCGCCCGGACCTACGGCCGCGCGCGAAACTGGCTCGACCGCTCGCGACTCGGTGGCCGACTCGAGTCGCACTGGAGTTACAACGAGTTCCTGTTCCGGATGAGCGGACTCACCGGACGCGTCGGCGGCACACCGATAGACGAGGAGTCGATGGGCACCGGATTCGGAACGCTGGAGTACAGTACCGGGTTGGGGCTGTGAGCCACCGATCGTCTCACCGGTCGGACGAGTGGTTCTGCGACTCGTGTGGGAGGGCATTGCCCACTCACCTGTAGTTGAGACAGAGCAGACTCACGCGGCGGTCCCGAGGGCTGTTTAGGCGTCTATCATCGTCTCGTAGCGGTCAGCCATTCGCTGGAAGAACAGGCACATCAGAAGCATCGACGCCACGGTTCCGACCACCGTTTCGGCGGGCCGACGGTCGTACGCGGCCCGGAGCGTGTACACGTTTACCATACCTCCGACACCGATGCCCAAGAGATCGACTTTCGAGGAGCGGAGGCCCCGTTCGAGCCACGCTCGTTCACCGCGTACGACTCGCGTCGCCCACGCGTCATCGGTCTCGGGAGGTGACACGACGAGTAGATTCGCCGCCAGCGAGACGACGAGCACGCCCGCCAGTGGACGGCTTCGCCGGTAGACAGTCAGGACGAAGACGGGATACAGTAGCACGAGCCACCAGACGCTGACCGGGCTTTCGTGGCGATTCCAGAGTGCGTCGACATCGAACCCCATCCGGGACCGATTCATCTACTACCGTCTGTCCGGCCACTCGCTTCAACATTGCTGACAGTAACGAGCGGACCCGCGCTTCGGCGGGGGTCGACAGACACAGGAAACCCCGGGGCGGCGTATGAAAGCGGTACGATGGAGTTGCGGTGTGAACGGAGGTACGCCACGGAGTGAACGTCACTACCGTGAAACCGTGAGCGAAGTGAGCGGGGACTCCCCGACAGAGAGCGGTTCTACTGGAACGTCCGGCCCAGTTCCGTCTCCTGTTCGTCGCGAGCCTCGCGGTTCTGGAACCGCTGTTCGATCTCTTCGTAGCGCTGTTTCGTCTCCTCGGTGACGGAGGGGTTCACCTCGTCGAGTGCGTCCTCGAAGTGTTGCATCGTCACACGGACGTTGCCGACGGACTCGCCGATCTCTTCGGGTGCGACCGACTGGATGAACTCCCGCGTCGCGTTCATCGACGCCTCGCGAGCGACGGCCTCGATGTCTGCGCCGACGTACCCGCTCGTCTTGCGTGCGAGTTTCTCGAGGTCGACGTCGTCGGCCAGCGGTTTGTGCTGGGTGTGGACCTCGAAGATGAGGCGGCGACCCTCCTCGCTGGGGACCGGCACGTGGACGTGGCGGTCGAGACGGCCCGGTCGAAGCAGGGCGTTGTCGATGAGGTCCGGGCGGTTCGTCGTCGCGATGACGACGACGTCCTCCAGCGTCTCGAGACCGTCGAGTTCCGTCAGCAGTTGTGAGACGACCCGTTCGGAGACGCCGGAGTCGCCCGAGTTGCGACCGCGTTCGGTCGCGATGGCGTCGATCTCGTCGAAGAACACGATGGTCGGCGCGTTCTCGCGGGCCTTGCTGAATATCTCGCGGACGCCCTTCTCGGACTCCCCGACGTACTTGTTCAGCAGTTCCGGCCCCTTCACCGAGATGAAGTTGGAGTCGGACTCGTTGGCGACGGCCTTCGCGAGGAGGGTCTTGCCCGTCCCCGGTGGGCCGTACATCAACACACCCTTGGCAGACTGCATGTCCATCGCCTCGTACACCTCGGGGTAGTCGAGGGGCCACTGGATCGTCTCGCGGAGGCGCTCTTTCGTGTCGTCGAGTCCGCCCACGTCGTCCCACGTGACGTCGGGCACCTCGACGAACACCTCCCGCAGCGCCGAGGGTTCGATCCCCTTCAGCGCCTGCTTCATGTCGTCGCTGGTGATCTGGATCGACTCCAGGATCTCGGCGTCGATGTCGTCGGCCTCTAGGTCGATCTGCGGGCGGATGCGCCGGAGCGCATTCATCCCAGCCTCCTTCGCGAGGCTCTCGATGTCCGCACCGACGAAGCCGTGGGTGGTCTCGGCGTACTCGTCGATGTCGATGTCGTCCGACAGCGGCATATTCCGCGTGTGGACCTGCAGGATCTCCTTGCGGCCCTCGCGGTCGGGGACACCGATCTCGATCTCGCGGTCGAAGCGCCCGCCGCGGCGGAGAGCAGGATCGATAGCGTCGACGCGGTTGGTCGCGCCGATGACGACGACTTCACCGCGTTCTTCGAGGCCGTCCATCAGCGAGAGGAGTTGCGCCACGACGCGGCGCTCCACGTCGCCGCCGGCCTCCTCGCGTTTGGGCGCGATGGAGTCGAGTTCGTCCATAAAGACGATCGCGGGGGCGTTCTCGGCGGCCTCCTCGAACACCTCGCGGAGTTGCTCCTCGCTTTCCCCGTAGTACTTCGACATAATCTCGGGGCCAGAGAGGGTCTGGAAGTGGGCGTCGATCTCGTTGGCGACGGCTTTCGCGATGAGCGTCTTCCCCGTCCCCGGCGGGCCGTGCAGGAGCACGCCTTTCGGCGGTTCGATGCCGAGGCGCTTGAACAGTTCCGGGTGGCGCATCGGCAACTCGATCATCTCGCGGACCTGTTCGAGTTCGTCGTCGAGGCCGCCGATGTCCTCGTAGGCGACGTCCGGCGTCTCTGCGCCGCCGCCGGCACCGACGTCGCCGATCTGTTCGGCCGGCTTCTCGGAGATTTCGACCTCCGTGGAGTCGGTGATGACGACCGTGCCCGAGGGCTTCGTCGACGCTATCTTCAGGGGGACGGCCTGCGAGCCGCCACCCATCAGTCCGAGTCCAAGCGGGAAGCGAATTGTCTGCCCTTGCGTGACAGGCTGCCCGGAGAGTTTGTCGCGGATAATCGACCCGACGTTCCCTCGGATCCCGAACTGCTGGGGGAGCGCGATGGTGATCTGGTCGGCAGGTTCGACGTCTGCGGCCTCGACGGTGACGCGGTCGTCGATGCCGACGCCGGCCTCCTGTCGGAGTTGGCCGTCGATCCGGATCACGCCGGAGTCGTCGTCCTCGGGGTAGCCCGGCCACACGCGCGCGATAGCGGTCGTGTCGCCTTCGATGCGGATGTAGTCACCGCCGGAGAGCCCCAACTCCTCGGCGGCGACGCGGTCGATAGCAGCGAGGCGACGCCCTGCGTCTTTCTGTTTGAGGGGTTTGACGGTGAGTTTCATGCGTTGATGTCGATAGTGAGTACGCCGTTCTGAATGTCAACCCTTGCGGCCGGGCCGGGGAGGTCGAACTCGAACTCCTCTTCCCCGCCCGCACGCGCGATGACGACGACCGCCGATCCGTCGACGGTGTCGACGTGGATGTCCTCGTCTGCGGCGTCGAGGTCAGCGGCGATGACGGTCCCGTCGTCGTAGTCGTAGCGACGGACGAACCGATCGCGCCGATCAGTTGAGTGGCGTTGTATCATATCTCTCCTAACCACAAGTAATACGCTTATATATTTAAATCTATCGCCGACTAATCGCAATACTGCGTCGGGAGCGGAGTCGTTTAGTAGTTTGGCGGTTCACACCGATTCGGGAGTTAGTCCGCCGACGAATCTCCGTCGTCGACCCACCGCGGACAACGGTTGGGACAGTCGGTAGTCATATCCAGACTGGCGGCCCCTCCCAGCGATTTATACCCCCACCGTCTCGACTAGTGGTATGAAGACGGTCGACCACCACGGGCGGGAAACCGCCTATCGGGTCCGCGGCGACGAGGCGGCCGGCCCGGGGTTGTTGTGCATTCACGGGAGCGGTGGAACGAGCGACGTGTGGACGGGACAGTCCCGACTCGTCGACCGAACACCCGTCGTCGCCGTCGACCTGAGCGGCCACGGAGACAGCGACGACGTCGACGCCGACGGCGGCGCGGACGCACTCGAAGCGTACGCCGCCGACGTCGTCGCCGTCGCCGAGGAGACGGGCGCCTCAGTCCTCGTCGGGAACTCCCTCGGGGGAGCCGTCGCGATGTGGGTCGCACTCGAACGCGACCTGTCGCTGGACGGTCTCGTCCTCACCGGGACCGGCGCGAGACTGACCGTCCTCGAAGACCTCCTCGTGTGGCTTCGCGACGACTTCGACCGTGCCGTAGAGTTCCTCCACGGGACAGATCGCCTGTTTCACGACGTCGACGAGCAGACGCTCGACCGCTCGCGAGCGGCGATGCGAGACGCGGGCCAGGCGGTCGTCGCACGCGACTTCCGTACCTGCCACGAGTTCGACGTTCGGGACCGACTCTCCGACATCGACGTCCCGTCGCTGGCAGTCGTCGGTGAACACGACGCGCTCACGCCGCCGCAGTTCCACGAGTACCTCGCAGACGAGATTCCCGACTGCAGACTGCAGGTCCTCGACGACGCCGCCCACCTCGCGATGATCGAGCAACCGACCGCGTTCAACGACGCCGTCGGCGCGTTCCTCGACGACCTGTAGCCGTCGCTCGGCCGAGGGTTCAAATCCCACTAGGCACCAGCCACCCCGTGCCACCGTACCCGGCCCGAGGCGGGACGCGGGTGTGCGACACACCGCCTCGGGGCCGCCACCGTCGCCTGTTCGCTACCGCTACGATCGCGAGTTGACCGACCGTGTCAGTATACGTCGTCCACGTCGTCTTCGACGTGGCTGTGTTCGTCGGCCGGGAACTCGCCGTTCTCGACCTCTTGCTTGAACGCGCCGACGGCGTCGGCCATCTCACTCCGAAGGTCGGCGTACTGCTTCGAGAACGGGGGTGACCACTCGTCGAGGCCGAGGACGTCTGTGATGACGAGTACCTGCCCGTCCGTCTCTGGCCCGGCACCGATGCCGATGGTCGGGATGTCGATAGCCTCGGTTACCTGCTGTGCGAGGTTCGCGGGGACGTGTTCGAGGACGAGTGAGAACGCTCCGGCGTCTTCGTGTTCGCGTGCGAGATCCAACAGGTGTTCGGCGGCTTCCTGGTCTGTCCCCTGCCGCTGATACCCGCCGAGTTGATTGACGTGTTGCGGCGTCAAGCCGAGGTGCGCCATCACCGGAATCCCCAACTCCGTGAGCCGTCGCGTCAACTCGACGGTGTGGGGGCCGGACTCCAGTTTCACGGCGTCGGCGTCGGCCTCTTTCAGCATCCGACCGGCGTTGTCGATGCTGTCGGCATCGTCGACGCCGTACGAGAGGAACGGCATATCCGCCACGACGAGTGCGTCGTCTGTCGCTCGCGCGACCGCCGCAGTCCGGCTGTGCATCTCCTCGACCGTGACGGGGAGCGTTGAGTCGTACCCGAGGACCGCGTTGCCCATCGAGTCGCCGACGAGGATGACGTCGACGCCGGCCTCGTCGATGATCGATGCCGTGGGCGCGTCGTACGCCGTCAGCATCGTGATAGGGTCGTCACCTGCCCGCTCGCGGAGGTCCCGCGTACTCACCATACCCGAGGCTTCACACGCGGCGTGAAATAACCGGCGCGTTCTGCCGTCCGGCGTAGGACGTTCCCAACGATGATAGCCGCGGCGCAATCGTTAATCTCACCACACAGCGATCCGGGGTAGTGGCTGACCGTGGCATCTCGCCTGTCGTCGGTGTCGCACTGATGGTCGTCATCGTCGTGTTGTTGGGTGTCGTCGTCGGGTCGCTCGCACTCGGGTTCGACGAACGCCTCGGCGAACCGGGACCGCAGGTCGCGCTGGACGTGACGACGTACTCGGCGACCGGCGACGACAACTCCGGGCGACCGTATCTGGAGATCCACCACCGCGCGGGCGACATCGCCGACGGGACGGAGGTGTTCATCCGTGACGAATCCGGCAACGAGATCGCGTGGAGTACCGTCTGGACAGCAGGGCCGACTGTCGGACCAGGATCGTACGCCCACATCGACGGCTGCGGGAGCGACGGTGCACTCGACGTCGTCTCCACGGCGGGACAGACGTACACAGTCCTGTTCAAGAAGGACGGGAAGACGCTCGTGATCCACGAGGTGCCGGTTCCGGAACCGCCGGAGACCGTCGGCTGTTGAGACGACCCGACACCAGAACCGACACCGCTTACCTCGTCGCCTCGAACGTCGGGATGTGCCAGAGCGCGTCGAAGAAAGCGATCCGGACGGCGTCGATTACGGCTGGGTGATGCAGGTGACGTTCGTACTCACCGTCACTGCTGGGTCGGTACTCGTCGCCCTCCTCTCGGCGTTCGTGACGCTCCCGACGTGGGGCGCTCGCGCCGGGTTCGCGATCCGCGTGGGAGCAGTTATCTGGATCTGTACCGCCGTCGGCGCGTACCTCTACGAGAAACGGGTTCGAGCCGCGTAAGCGATCACGGGCCGAGACGGGTGTCCGTCGCGACCGTGTGACGTGTGTGGACCTCAGACCCACCGGAACTGCACACCGGCGCGTTCGGCGGTCAGTTCGTCACGTTCGGAGTCGCCGACGAATAGTGACTGCTCCGGGGGCGCGCCGAGGTCGCGAAGCGTCGCCAACAGCGGTTCGGGATCGGGTTTGTACGTCGCGACCGAGTCGCGGCCGACGACGCTCTCGACGTGGTCGGTCAGGTCGTGGCGGTCGAGCGCACGCCGACAGGCGACCTCGCAGTTGAGCGAACACACGCCGGTCGGAACCGACAGCGGGAGGTCGTCGGCGTGGCGAAGCCGCGTCGATGCGGCCGCGCCGGCCGTCTCGTGGTCTGCCAACACCGACTCCAACTCCGGTCGAAGCCCGGCGTCGTCGGCGCGTTCGAGGAGGTCCCACAGGTTTGCGCCCCGAGCGTCGTGGCCATTTCGCTCGAACAGGTCGATGGCGTCGCTGGCGGCGACGTTCCAGTCGACTGCCAGATCGACGAGCGTGCCGTCCAGGTCGAACACTACAGCGTCGAACGCGTCGTAGTCGGGCACGGCGTTACAGGAGTTCCCGCGCGATGATCGTCTTCTGTATTTCGGTCGTCCCCTCGTAGATGGTCGTGATCTTCGCGTCGCGGTAGAAGCGTTCCACGTCGAACTCGCTCATGTAGCCGTACCCGCCGTGGATCTGTACCGCTTCGTTCGCCACGTCGACCGCAGACTCGCTGGCGAAGTACTTCGCCATCGACGCCGCGAGTCGAGGGTCCTCACCGGTATCGGCCTGCCGCGCGGCCTCGCGAACGAGTAGTCGCGACGCCTGCACCTTCGTCCCCATCTCCGCGACCTTGTTCCGGATCGACTCGATCTCTGCGATCGGTCGGTCGAACTGCTCTCGTTGCTGGGCGTACTCGGTCGCCTCGTCGAGTGCCGCCTGCGCCAGACCCACAGCCTGTGCCGCAATAGCGATCCGCCCGCCGGTGAGCGTCTTCAGCGCCGCCGACAGCCCTCTCCCTTCCTCGGTGAGGCGGTAGCGCTCGGGAACACGGACGCCGTCGAACTGCATCCCGACGGTGTCGGAGGCGCGCAGGCCGAGTTTCTCCTCCTTCTTGCCGACCGTCACACCGTCGTAGTCGGCGGGCACGAGGAACTGCGTGATCGACCCGTCGTCATCGGCGTCGGTCTTCGCGAAGACGATGTAGACACCTGCCCGAGCGCCGTTTGTGATCCACTGTTTCTCGCCGTCGATGACGTACTCGTCGCCGTCGCGTTCAGCGGTCGTCGACATCTGCGCGGGGTTCGACCCGGCGTCGGGTTCCGAGAGACAGAACGCTCCGACCGGGCGACCGTCGACCATCTCCGGAAGCCACTCCTCGCGCACTTGTTCGGAGCCGAAGTTGGCGATACAGGAGGTGGCCAGGCAGTGGACCGACAGCGCCGTCGCGACTGCGAGTTGCCCGTACGCCAGTTCCTCGTTGACGAGGGCGTACGTCGAGCGGTCGGCGTCGAAGCCGCCGTACTCCTCGGGCGTCGTCAGCCCCGTGAGGTCTAACTCCGCGAGACCGTCCCACGCCTCTTCGGGGAACGTCTCCGTCTCGTCGGCCTCCTGCGCCCCCGGCCGAAGTTCCTCGACGGCGAACTCTCGAACCACCTCGCGGATCGCACGCTCCTCCTCGGTCAGCGAGGAGGCGGAGTGGCCGTACGCGCCCGCGTTCGCGTATGTCATACGTCTTGCTACGGCGCGTGGTGGTTAAGAATACCCCACTTCGGGGTCGTCACCACACAGCGAGCGACTCCAGACCTCCGGCTGGGACACGAGTTATCCAGATCTTTCTCGCTCGAACGGTGTGTGTACTATTGAGCCGGGACCCCGTTTCGGACCGCAGATGCGCTCGCTCACTCGGCCGTTCGTCCTCGCGACGGTCACCCTCCTCGTGTTCGCTCCGGTAACTGGGACGTTCGGCGTCGGTCTCGTCGGCGCTACCGACGGCGACGCTCGACAGCTAGCGGAGACCGCCACCCTCCAAGAGGCGACCGTGACGCTCACCGTCGCCGTCGAGACGCCCGCAGGCGACCCCGTCAGCGGCGCGACGTTGACCGCAGACTGGGACGGCGGCTCTGCGACCGCGACGACCGCGAGCAACGGCCGTGCGTTCCTCGACGTTCCCGAGGGCGCGACGGTCGAACTCAGCGTCGACCACCCCGACTACGTCCGGAACTCCCCGGTCGTCGTTGAAGATGCCGAAGAACAGACTGTCACCGTCGACGTCCGCCAGCGCGGTAGTCTCACCGTTAGCGTCGAGGACACCCGAGGCGATGCCGTCGACGACGCGCAAGTGATCCTCCGGCAGGGTGGCGCAATCGTCGTGAACGGCCGGACGAACACCAACGGCGGCTTCTCGACGGGCGTCATCGAGCAACGAGAGTACGGCCTCACCGTCGTCAAAGAGGGCTTCTTCCGGGTGCAACGGACCATCACCGTCGGCGACGGCTCGCGCGAGACTGTCGAACTCGAACGCGGGTCGGTGACGCTGTCGTTCGAGGTGGTGGACCCCCGATTCGACCCAGCCGAACCCGTCGCTGACGCGCAGTTGACGCTCGAGACCGCCGGAACGTTCCAGACGCTCCAGAACGGCGAGGCGACCGCACAAGTGCCCGTCAACTCCGATCTGGAACTCACTGTGACAAAGGAGGGGTACGGCAGCGACACCCGAACCGTGAACGTCCGCGAGTCCGCGATGACCGTCCGAGTCAACCTCAGCAGGACGCCCGAACTGAACGTCACCGCGGTCAACGAACGCGTTCTCGTCGGCGAGCGAAACGTCGTCACGGTCGTCGACGCCTACGGCGACCCCGTCCCCGACGCGACGGTGTCGCTCGACGGCGAGACGGTCGGGATGACCGGCGGCGACGGGACCATCACCGTCCGGTTCGAGGAGGCCGGGAACCACACGGTCGTCGCCGAGGCCGACGACCTCACCTCCCAACCGCTGACCATCGTCGTGGTCCGCGCGCAGACGGCGACTGCGACGCCGACCGCCACTGCGACCGCGACCCCCACGGCGACCGACCAACCGCTGACGACCGACTCCGCCGAAACCGGAGTTAGCTTCCCCGGATTCACCCCGTTGACGGCGGTGATCGCGGTGCTCGCCGTGGCATCGCTGTTCGTCGGCTACTCCCGGCGGTCGAAGCGCTGACGCGCGCAGACTCCGCAGGCGGCTTCAGCAATCTTTGAGGAATCCGACGACCTCCGCCGGAGGCGCACCAAGACCGCCGCCCTGGGCGAACGACGGCGACCCACCACCGCCGCCGCCGAACGCCGCGGTCACGTCGTTGACGACCTCTCCAGCGTCCACCGCACCGGCGCTCGCGACGACGACGAACGGTGCGTCTCCGTCACCGACGACGGCGACGACGTCGGCTTCACCCGTGTCGACGAGTGACTTCGCGGCTTCACCGACGGCGTTCGCGTCGAACTCCGAGAGCGTGCCGACGCGCCACGTTGTCCCGTTGCGGTCGACGTGGTCGAGCGACGCAAGACGACTCGTGATGACCTCTCCGCGGAGCGACGCTACCTGCGAGGCGAGGTCGTCGCGTTCGTCGGCGATCCGCGAGACTGCGTCCGGAACGTCGTCGACGGCGACGCCGAGTTCACTGGCGGCCTCGCGTGCGATTCGGTGGACGGTCGCACTCCGTTCGACGCCGACCGGGCCGACGGCGAACTCGACGCGGGTGAGTCCCTCGCCGGGGTTCGAACGGTCGAGGACGGACACCGGCCCAATTTCGCTGGTGTTCGAGACGTGCGTGCCGCCGCAGGCGGCGTCGTCCCAGCCCTCGACGGTGACGACGCGCACGCTGTCTGCGTCGGCCATCACGTCCTCCTCGGTCTTGGTGTTGAACGCCACCGACTCGTCGGCGCGCGCCTCCTCGACGGGCACCTCACGCCACGAGACGGGGTGGGAGTCCCAGACCGCACGGTTGACGAGGCGTTCCAGTTCGACGAGCACCGCGTCGGTGATGTCGGTAGAGGTCTCGAAATCGACCCGAACTTTCTCGTCAGTAATTCCAAATCCGCCGTAGCCCAAGTCGTCGAGGACGCGTCGCCCCGCGCCGTAGAGCACGTGGCTCGCAGTGTGGGCGCGCATACAGTAGGTGCGGAAGTCGTCGTCGACGACGCCCGTGACGGTGTCACCAGACTCGAACGATGGCTCGGATTCGAGCGTGTGGACCACGGCGTCGGGCGTCGACTGCACGTCGACGACGGTGGCATCACCGAGCTGGCCGCGGTCGGCGGGTTGGCCGCCGCCCTCGGGGTAGAAGTACGTCTCGTCGAGGGTGACGGTACGGCCGTCCACAGATTCGACGGTCGCTTCGAACTCCCGGACCTCGGGGTCGGCAGGTGCGAGCGAATCGCTCATACGGGGTCGTTGCCGCGGGGGGCGAAAAATCGTCCGCCGAGTCGGGTGGTTACTCGTCGATCAGCGTGACGTCGAGTCGCTGTTCGAGGGCCCGAATCGTCGACCCGCCGACGTCGGCGCGGGCCGCCCGGCCCTCCTCGACGGCGTGGAGGTGCGTGTCATCGACGCCGAGTTCCGCGGCGAGTTCGTCGACGGTCAACTCCTCACTCTGGCGCGCCTCGGTGACGACCTCACCGTACCCTTTCACCAGATACGGGAGGCGGTCTTTCTCGTAGTCGGTTCCCTCACGCTCCCATCGCGAGGAGTCGCCCGATGAGGCGTCCATCGCGCGAGCGACGTTCTGTGCGGCGCGCTTCTTGCGGCTGGGTTCGTCGGCGTCGCGGCCCTGTCCGCCACCACCGCCGCCGCCACCGCCGGAACTCCGGCGCTTCGCGTTGTCGTCGTGGGGCGCGCAGTCCGAGCACACGAGGAGGTTCGCCCCCGCGACGTTCGCCTGCGAGAGTTTGGTGTCCTCGCGGCCACACAGTTCGCACGCGTCGCCGGAGCCGCCGCCACCGCCGCTGCCGGTGGAGTACTTCGCCATACACTCTGCTACGTCCGGAGAAGGTTAAAACCGTGTTCCGTCGCTGATACTGCGTGGCCGTCAGACGACGCGGTTCTCCAACTCAGGGGTGCCCTCGCCGTCGTGTTCCTCCAGTCGCCGGACGTTCTCCGCGAGGATGTCGGCGACGCGGTCGAAGTAGCGCGGCGTGTGCCCCGCGTTGTGCGGCGTGATGTGCACGTCGTCGAAGCCCCACAGCGGGTGGTCTTCGGGGAGTGGTTCGGGGTCGGTCACGTCGAGGAACGCTCCGCGGATGTGGTTCCACCGGAGCGCGTACACGAGGTCGTCGGTGTCGACGACGGGGCCGCGGGCGATGTTCACGAGCATCGCGTGTGGCGGGAGCGTCCGAAGCGCGTCGCGGTCGACGAGACCCGCCGTGGTGTCGGTCAGCGGGCACGCCAGCACCAAGTGGTCCGTCCGCGCAAGGGCGTCGTGCAACTCGTCGAAGCCGAACACCTCGTCGGTCGGGCCACCCTTCTCCGGGGTGTAGCGCACGCCGAGCGTCTCGACGCCGAACGGCTTCAGTCGCTCGACGACAGCGGTTCCGATTGCCCCGAGGCCGACGACAGTGACCGTCGAGTCGTACAGTTCCTGCGTCTGGTAGGCGCGCCACTCGCGGCGGTCCTGCTGGCGGGTCGCACGCCGGAAGTCGCGTGCCAGCGAGACGAGTGCGCCGACGACGTACTCCGAGATGTTGGGGGCGTGGACGCCCGACGCGTTGGTGACGGCGACGCCCGCCGCCTCGAACGCGTCGAGGTCGAGGTGACCCGTGCCGGCGTACACGCCGGAGAACAGGCGGAGCGACTCGGCGGCGTCGAGGTGGTCGCTCGTGGAGAATCCCTCGCCTGCGACGACGTCGGCGTCGCGGATGGCCTCGCGTTCACGCTCTGGTGTGTCCGCGACGAGTACCTCGTGGTCGGGCAGTCGCTCGCGCACGGCTTCAGCGAACTCGCTGGCCGGGTGACCGTGTATCTTCTGTCGAGTGATGACGATGCGCATAGGCGGCGCGACGACCGGGCACGACTTAACGCCCCCGGGACATCGCGTCGCCTGCGACCGTCAGCCCTCGACGACGGTGTTGGTGAGCGTCCCGACGCCCTCGTAGGTTATCTCGACGGTGTCGCCCGGGTCGACGAGGCCGGGGTTGGCGGGCGATCCGAACGCGATGCAGTCGCCCGGGCGGAACGTGAACCGCTTGGAGAGGAACGAGACGATTTCGTACGGGTCGAACAGCATCAACTCGGTGTTGGCTTCCTGGCGACGCTCGCCTGCGACGTCGGTGTGCATATCTATACTCGTCGGGTCGACGTCTGTCTCGATCCACGGGCCGAGCGGTCCCGACGCGGTGAACGCCTTTCTCGCCGTCCGGCCCTGCTGGTCGAGAGCGTCGACGTCGTTCATCACGGTGTAGCCGCGTACAACCTCGGGTACCTCCTCGGGTGCGAGGTCAGAACACGGTTCGTCGACGACGGCGACAAGTTCGCCCGCGTAGGTGAGTTCCTCGGTCCACTCGGGGTACGGGATGGGGTCGCGGTTGCCGACAACTGAGTGCGGCGGCTTGATGAAGAAGTCGGGTTCCTCAGGTCGCTCGTAATCCATCTGGTCGAGCGTGGCGGCGAAGTTGCGCCCGACACAGAACAACGCGTCCGGGTCACACGGCGCGAGCAGATCCGATTCGTCGACCGCGTACTCCGCATCGTCGGTCACGAGCGTTCCGTCGCGGTACTCCCCTTCGCGCACTCCGTCCGGGGTGGTGGCACGTGCGAGTCGCATACCCGACCCTGCGACGCGGGGGGCGAAAAAGGTCCAGATACCGGGGCGTCGTGTGCCGGCCGGTCAGTTGCCCACGTCTGTCGCGCGGGCGACGACGTCCGCGCCGTACATCTCCTCCAGTTCTGCGTGCTGGTCCGGACGGTTGCGGTAGACGTCCTGGAACAGCGTGATCGGCGTCTGGGCGGCCTGATACGTCGCCTCGTCCCACATTCGGTCTTTCTCCAGTGACACCTCGACGCCGTCGATGGCGACGGTCGCCGACTGTGTCATCGCGATAGCACCCTTACCGGCCTCCTTGGCTGCCTCGAACTCCTCCATCGACTCGACGATGTCGTCCATACTGGGTACGTAGGAGGTCAAATCGAGGAGCGTCTCGCGGAGTTCGTCCTCGTCGAGGTGGTGGTCGTCGCCGGCGACGACGAGAGTGTAGCCGTCGTCGGTCTCGGTCAGCGAGACGTCGTCGCCGTCGTAGACCTGCGAGTCACCCTCGGGCGTGAGTTCGACGTCCTCGCCGTCGACGTCGAGTAGCCACGTCCCGGTCTTGGGCGGGAGCGGTGCGGTGTTGGCCACCTCCACCTGCGTCGGCGTGAGCGACCAGATGCCGGTCATCCCCTTCGCGCGGTTGTCCTGCATCCGTTCGCGGTACCCCTCGACGTCGCGGATGTTGTCGTACGGCCCGTCGACGGCGATGAGTCCCGCCGCACTCGCGCCGCGAGAGGTGTTGTGGCGCAGTTCCGGCCACGGCGGGAGTTCGCCCGTCGGCGTCATCGCACGCATATCCTTCGTGTAGTCGACTTCGCCGTCGACGAGGAGGAACATCCGTTCGAGCGTGTTCGAGGGCTTGCCCATCTCGTCGCGGATGCGGTTCAGCGCGATTTCGGCCTCACCGCTCTCGACGATGACCGACATCGAGAGACTCCCCTCCTCCAAGCCGTGTTCGGCCTCGATGATCTGGAAGCACTCGTCGGCTTTCTTCCAATCGTCGATGTCGCCGACCTCGGGGATAACGAACCCGTCAATGTTATCCACAGCGCCGTTCTCGGGGTCGGCGATTTCGAGCATCTGCTGGAATCCGGAGTATCGCGTCGTCGGACTCTCGCGGTGCCAGACGACGCGGGGGTGAATCTCTCCGGGGAAGTCGGCGCCGTGTTCGGCGACCACATCGATGATGTTCTGGACCCCCTCCTCGCGCATCGACGGCGCGGTGGCGTCCTCGTTGTCGGGAACCCACACGTCGGGCGCTTGGATCCCTCGGAGTTGCGCCGCCCGTCGGATCATCTTCGCGGAGTCGTCCTCTCCCTGCACCGCCGTCGGTGAGGTGAAGAAGGTGCGGACGAACTCGCGGTCGTAGTTTCGTTGGACACTCATGTCTGCCGATTTTACAGACCGAGGGAATTATCATAAACGTTCGTTCCAGACACAGTTTTGCCCCGGTCGGCGGCCACGAATTCGCCGGCGTCGGGAGCGACCAGCCGACTACTCCAACGGCTGAACCAGTTCGACCGTGTGGCCGTCAGGGTCTTTGAGGAACGCCGTGCGTGCGCCTGCCTCGGGTTGGTCGCCGGGTTCTTTCACGACGCCGTGGTCGTCGATGCGGTCGAAGGCGGCGTCGACGTCGTCCACCTTCACCGCGAAGTGGTCGTACGCGGTGCCCTCGTCGAACTCGTCTTCCCCCTCGGTGTCGGACAGTTGGAGTTCGACGCCGTCCTCGTCGGCGACGTAGACGTTTCGCGTCTCGCCGTCTGCGGTCGTGAACTCCCACGAGCGCTCGAAGCCGAGGTTGTCAGCGTACCAGTCGGCCGCACGGTCGGCGTCCGCGACGTTGAGACAGACGTGGATGAACGTCATACAGAAGGAGGCGGTCGGTCGGACAATAACGGTTGGCCTCGGCGCAAGCGACGTTCGCGCCGACTGCCCTCCGAGCGCGTCGCTGTACGGCTGGTGGCAACAATTGACAAAGCGTTTTTACATTATTGTTTCTTGAGGTACGCTATGGCAACACACGGCCCATCGTCGGATCGGCGGTGGGAGACGTCCGCCGCGTCGCTGGGTCACGACCGATCGGACGTGCCCGAGTACCGGGCGCTCGCGTCCGACCTCCGCGACCGAGTGGCGGGCGAGGTGCAGTTCGACGAGTACGCGCAGGTGCTGTACGCGACCGATGGCTCCATCTATCAGGCGCGGCCGGCGGGCGTCGTCTGCCCTCGTGACGTCGACGACGTAGTCGCGACCCACGAGGTCGCCGCCGAACACGAGGTGCCGGTCTTGCCGCGTGGCACCGGGTCGTCGCTCGCGGGCCAATCGGTCGGCCCTGGCTGTGTCGTCCTCGATATGACGGTTCACATGGACGACATCGTGGACGTGGACCCCGACGGAAAGCGGGCGACCGTCCAACCCGGCGTCGTGCAAGACCACCTCGACGCCCGCCTCGCCGAGGACGGTCTGAAGTTCGCGCCCGACCCCGCATCCTCGGGCCGTGCGACGGTCGTCGGCGGCATCGGCAACAACTCGACGGGCGCACACTCGGTTCGCTACGGCATCACCGACGCCTACACCGAGGAACTGCAGGTCGTCCTCGCGGACGGGACACGGATGCACACCCGCGAGGTCGTCATCGACTCCGCAGAACACGAGGCCATCATCGACGGCGGCGGGCACGAGGCGGAACTGTACCGTATCGTCGAGGGACTGGTCGAGGACAACGACGCCGAAATCGCCAAAAAGTACCCCAACCTCAAGCGGTCCGTCTCGGGGTACAACCTCCACAAGGTCATCTACGAGAACGAGGACGGCGAGGAGGTGATCAACCTCTCGAAACTGTTCGTCGGCGCGGAAGGAACGCTGGGAACCATCGTCGAGGCGACTGTCTCACTGGTCACCAAGCCCGAGGAGACGGCGCTGGCGCTGTACTGCTTCGACGACCTCGTGGACGCGATGGAGGCGGTCCCTGTCGCGCTGAACTACCCGGTGAGCGCGGTAGAGTTGATGGACGACGAGGTGTTCCGCCTCGCCCGCGAGTCGACCGAGTACGCCCAGTACGAGGAACCCATCCCCGACGGCACGGCGGCGGCGCTGATGCTGGAGTGGGACTCCGAACTCGTCGACGACTTCGAGGGTGCCGTCGCGGACACCAACGCCGAGTTCGTCGACTCGGGTGCGGCGTTCGACGTCCTCGAAGCGTACACCGACGAGGCGCAGGGCAAACTCTGGAAACTGCGGAAGGCGGCGATTCCGCTCTTGATGAGTCTGGAGGGTGACCCGAAGCCGTATCCGTTCATCGAAGACGCGACGGTTCCCCCGGAGGAACTCGCGGAGTACGTCCAGGAGTTCGAGGAGGTACTGGAGCGACACGGCACCTCGGCGGCGTACTTCGCGCACGCGGGGTCGGGGACGCTGCACATTCGCCCGATTCTGAACCTCAAGCAGGAGGACGGCATCGAGACGATGCACTCCATCACCGACGACGTGACCGACCTCGTGTTGGAGCACTTCGGAGCATTCTCCGGCGAACACGGCGACGGCCTCGCGCGAACAGAGTTCAACCCCAAGATGTACGGCCCCGACCTGTGGGGCGCGTTCCAAGAACTCAAATCCGCGTTCGACCCCGAGTGGCGGATGAACCCCGGGAAAGTGGTGTACGTCGACGCGGAGACGGCAGACGAGCGGGGGTACCCGGACTCCGCCGCCGACACCGATATGCGCGAGAATCTCCGCTACGGCGCACAGTACCAGTCCATCGAGCCACAGACGGCCATCGACTTCGACGACGAGGGCGGCTTCGCACACCTCGTCGAACTGTGTAACGGCTGTGGCACCTGCCGGGAGACGGAGGGCGACGTGATGTGTCCGACGTACCGTGCGTCGGGTGAGGAGATTCAGGCCACTCGCGGGCGAGCGAATATGCTCAGAGCGGCCATCTCGGGCGAACTGAGCGAAGACCAGATACACTCCGAACGCTTCCAAGAGGAGGTGCTCGGCCTCTGTGTCGGCTGTAAGGGCTGTATGTCCGACTGCCCGACCGGCGTCGACCTCGCGAAACTGAAAGCGGAGGTGAAACACGAGCACCACCAAGAGGAGGGCGCCGGCCTCCGCGAACGCCTGTTCGCCGACATCGACACCGCGAGTCGGATCGGAAGCGCCCTCGCGCCGGTCGCGAACGCTGCGACGAAGGTGCCCGGCGCACGGACGGTGATGGAGAAGACGCTCGGCATCGCCGCCGACCGCGAGTTGCCGACCTTCACCCGCGACACCTTTCGCAAGCGGTTCGAGCGGCGCGGCGGCGCGCAGGTCAGCGAGGCCGACGCCGACGCGAAGGTGGTGCTGTTCCCGGACACCTACACGAACTACAGTATGCCCGACGCGGGGATGGCCGCCGTCGAAGTGCTCGAAGCGGCGAACGTCCACGTTCGCGTGCCGGACGACCTCTCGGCCTCGGGTCGGGCCGCGTTCTCCGGCGGCTTTCTGGAGAAGGCTCGCGACTGCGCCCGCGAGAACGTCGACGCCCTCGCACCGCTCGTCGCCGACGGCTACTCGGTCGTGTTCGTCGAGCCATCGGACGCGGTGATGTTCCAAGACGAGTATCTGGACCTCCTCGACGGCGACGAGGTGGAAGCCGTCTCTGCGGCGAGTTACGGCGTGTTAGAGTACGTCGACACCCACCGCCTCGACGAGGCGATGGCGTTCGCGGCAGAACCGGAGTCCGGTGAATCGCTCGCGTACCACGGCCACTGCAACCAGAAGTCGATGAACAAAGACCACCACGCTGTCGGCGTCCTCAGACGGTCGGGCTACCGTGTCGACCCGCTCGACACCTCTTGCTGTGGGATGGCCGGGAGTTTCGGCTACGAGGCAGAACACTACGACCTCTCGAAAGCCATCGGCTCGATGCTGTTCGAGGCCGTCGACGACAGTGGTGCGGAGGCGGTCACCGCACCCGGAGCCTCGTGCCGGTCGCAGTTGGGCGACCGCGACGACGACAGCGAGGAGCCACCACACCCGGTGGAGAAGGTCGCGGCGGCGTTACAGTAACTCCCGCACCGGTTTTCGCGTGCTTTCGGTCGGGTTCGACAGAGTCTCCTCGAGCGTCGGCTCAGATCCAGCCGTCGTTCGCGAGGAGTTCGCCGTTCAGCACCGACGCGCCCGCGGCGCCGCGGATGGTGTTGTGCGCGAGGCAGTTGTACTTCACACCCGAGGGCGTCTCCTGGACGCCGCCGGCGACGACCTGCATCCCGTCGCCGCGCATCCGGTCCATCCGGGGCTGGGGGCGTTCTGGCTGGTCCTCACCGAAGACGTGGATGAGTTGCTCCGGCGACGAAGGTAGGTCCGCGCTCGGGAACGCCTCCATCGCGGCGCGAACCTCGTCGGCCGAGGGGTCGTCGGCCAGTTCAGCGAACACGTTCTCCAAGTGGCCGTCGATGGTCGGGATGCGGTTGCAGGAGGCGGCGACCTCGGCGTCGTGCAGCGACAGTTCCGCGCCGTCGAACGAGCCGAGCAGTTTGCGGCTCTCGGTCTCCATCTTCTCTTCTTCGCCGCCGATGTGCGGGATGGCGTTGTCGATGATCTCCATCGACGTGACGCCGTCGTAGCCCGCGCCGGAGACGGCTTGCAGGGTCGACACCTGCACGCGTTCGAGGCCGAACTCGTCGAGTGCCGCCAGCGTCGGGACCATCGTGATAGTCGAGCAGTTCGGGTTCTTCACGAGCGCCCCGTCCCAGCCGCGTTCGTCTCGCTGGATTTCGATGAGGTCGAGGTGGTCGGGGTTGATCTCGGGGATGGTGAGCGGGACGTCCTCGGCCATCCGAGCGTTCGAGGAGTTCGAGGAGACGACGTAGCCCGCCTCACACAGGTCGGGTTCGATCTCGGCGGCGACGCCCGACGGGAGCGAGGAGAACAGCAGGTCGACGTCGTCGGGGATCTCTTCGGGGTCGGTCGCGCGGACGGTGATGTCGCGGACGGACTGCGGGATGGCCGAGTCGAGGCGCCACTTCGCCGCCTCGCTGTAGGACTTGCCCGCGGAAGCGTCGCTCGCAGTGAGACACGCGATATCGAACTGTGGGTGGTCGTCGAGGAGTTGGATGAATCGCTGGCCGACGGCGCCGGTCGCGCCGAGGATGCCGACTTGGTGAGTCATTGTGTGTCGCTGTGGCACACGCGGATAAGACCCTTCGGATACGCGCAGGAGCGGCGATGTTTGCCGGGGAGTAACGTCCGTCAAGTCGACGCGCGAACCGGCGACTGCTTGTCGAGGAGAACGGGAGAATCGTGAGTGATTCGTCCACCGATCGGCGACTCCCTGCGACTGCTCGCGACCACCGGCCACCAGCGACCTACGGTGGTCGCCGACGAGTCGCGGACGCGACCCGACGCTCGTTTACTCCAGCGCGGCGTCGAACGCAGCGTCCAGGTCGGCTTTCATGTCGTCGATGTGCTCGACGCCGACGGAGACGCGAATGAGGCCGTCCGTGAGGCCGGCGGCCTCACGCTCCTCCTTCGGGATGGCGGCGTGTGTCATCGCCGCAGGCTGTTCGATGAGGCTCTCGACACCGCCGAGCGACTCCGCGAGCGTGAACACCTCAGTCTCCTCGACGACGGTGCTCGCCTGGTCGAGCGTCCCGTCGAACTCGAACGAGAGCATCCCGCCGAAGTCGTCCATCTGCTCGCTCGCGAGGTCGTGTTGCGGGTGTGAGTCGAGGCCGGGGTAGTACACCCGGTCGACGGCGTCGTGGTCGGCCAGCCACTCCGCGAGGGTGCGGGCGTTCTCGCAGTGGCGGTCCATCCGTACGGGCAGCGTCTTGGTCCCGCGGAGGACGAGGAAGCAGTCGAACGGCGAGGGCGTCGCGCCCACGGAGTTCTGGTAGAAGCCGATGCGCTCGTCCAGTTCCTCGTCGTCGGTGACGAGGGCACCGCCGACCACGTCGGAGTGGCCGCCGAGGTACTTCGTCAGCGAGTGGCTGACGATGTCCGCGCCGTGTTCGAGCGGGCGCTGGAGGTACGGCGTCGCGAACGTGTTGTCGACGGCACACAGTGCGTCGTGGTCGTGGGCGATGTCGGCGAGCGCCGCGATGTCGTTCACCCGCATCAGCGGGTTCGTCGGCGTCTCAACCCACAACAGCGCGGTCTCCTCGCGCATCGCGTCGGCGACGGCGTCGTGGTCGGTGGTGTCGACGAAGTCGAACTCGAGGTCGTAGTCCTCGTACACCTGCGTGAAGATGCGGTGCGTGCCGCCGTACACGTCGTCGCCGGTGACGACGTGGTCGCCCGCTTCGAGGAGGTTGAGGACGGTGTTGATCGATCCCATCCCCGAAGAGAACGCGCGACCGAACTCGCCGCCCTCCAGCGCCGCGATGTTGGCCTCCAAGTCGGTTCGCGTCGGGTTGCCGGTTCGGCTGTACTCGTAGCCGCGGTGGTCGCCAGGGCCGTCCTGCTTGTACGTCGAGTTGGCGAAGATGGGCGTCATCAGCGCGCCCGTCTCCTCGTCGGGCGCTTGCCCGGCGTGGATGGCGTCCGTCTCGATGCGGAACTCGCGGTCGGAGTCGTCGCTCATATCGGGTGCGAGGGTAGCGGTCGGTGTGATTCTTGCCATTCGTTCGGCGCGTCCTCGTCGCACCGGTTGTGCGTCGTCGCCACGGTTTCACGGGCGCTGGAACCGTGGAAACCCTGAATCGGCGTCTCGGAGAACGGGTGGCTATGGACCCCGCGGGGATGACGACGGACGTCTGGGGTGTCGACGCCGACGAGTTCCCGGCCGGTGGCCCGGTCGACGAACAGGTGCGGTTTCTCCTTCGGTACGCCGTCCTCGCACCGTCGAGCCACAACGCTCAGCCGTGGGAGTTCGCCGTCGACGGTGGGGCCGTGGAGGTACGCGCTGCCGAGGACCGGTGGCTCCGCGCGGCCGACCCCGGCAGGCGAGAACTCCACGTCAGCCTCGGGTGTGCCGTCGAGACGCTCCGCGTCGCCGCCCGGCACTTCGGCCTCGGTTGCCGGGTGGAGACGCCCGCCGACGGCTCGGTCGTCGCCCGCGTCGAGGTCGGTCCCGGGGGAAATCCCGAGCGAGACGAGTCGCTGTTCGCGGAGATACCGGAGCGGTACACCGACCACCGGCCGTTTCGTCAGTCCCCCGTCCCGAAAGACGTCACCGACGAGTTGCGCGACGAAGCGACCGAGTTCGACGTGGACCTCCGGATAGTGCGGGAAGCGCGGCCGAAGCAGACCGTCGCGGCGTTGCAGGCGACCGCCGACCGCCAGCGGATGGACTCACCGGCCTACCGACGGGAGTTGGGTCGCTGGATCGGAAACGGCGCGCTTGGCGACTCGTGGCTGTTCGCACGGGTTGGACAGGCCGTGGTGACGCATCTCGATATCGGCGGCCGAGAGGGGCGCAAGAACTCCGCGCTGATCGAGTCGGCCCCGGCGGTCGGCGTGCTCACGACGGCGACGGACGACCGACCGGCACAGGTCGCAGTCGGGCGGGCGTATCAGCGACTCGCACTCGCGGCCAGCGCTGCGAATCTCGCGGTGCATCCGATGAGCCAGATCCTCGAACTGCCGGAGCAACGCGAATCGCTCCAGTCGGTCCTCGAAACCGACCACCTCCCGCAACACCTGTTCAGACTCGGCTACGTCAAGGGGCGACAGGACCACACTCCCCGGTGGCCCGCGGAGTCGGTCACCGTCGACGCGGACTGACGCCGCGCCGACGGACGCCGTCAAGCCACAGTCGGAGCCGCGCAGACGGCTACGTGTCTACCTCATCGGGGTTCGAGCCGTACATCGCGGGAACCCAGCGCTGGTCGTCGATCGGCGGACGTTCGTACGTCTCCCCGCTGTCTCTCGGCGGGAGTTCCCTGGGTTCCGGCATCGTATCCTCGTAGTCGATCTGTGACAGCAGGTGCGTGATGCAGTTGAGTCGGGCGTGTTTCTTCACCTCCGCGTCGACGACGTGCCACGGCGAGTCGTCGGTGTCGGTGTGCTCAAACATCTCGTCTTTCGCCCGCGAGTAGTCGACCCAGCGGTCCCGCGCCTCCAGATCCATCGGGCTGAGTTTCCACCGACGTTTGGGGTCCTGGCTGCGCTTCTGGAACCGTCGCTCCTGTTCTTCTTCGCTGATGGAGAACCAGTACTTCAGGAGAATGATGCCCGAGCGTTGAAGCATCCGCTCGAACTCCGGCGCCGACTGGAGGAACTCCTCGTACTCCGCGTCGGTGCAAAAGCCCATCACGCGTTCGACGGTCGCGCGGTTGTACCAACTCCGGTCGAACAGCACCATCTCTCCGGCGGCGGGGAGGTGTTCGACGTACCGCTGGAAGTACCACTGACTCTGCTCGCGTTCGGTCGGCGTACCGAGGGCGACGACTTTCACGACGCGCGAACTGGTCCGCCGGGTGATCCGATGGATAGTGCCGCCTTTGCCGGCGGCGTCGCGGCCGTCGAAGAGCACGACCACCCGGAGGCCCGCCTCTCTCACCCACATCTGCAGGCGGACCAGTTCCTCCTGCAGGCGTTCGAGTTCACGGCGATAGTACTTTTTCCGCATCTTCCCGTTCGACTTGTACAGGTCATCGTCGTCGACGGTGGCGAGGACGGACTCGTCGCCGGGTAACACCGGGTGTTCACGCATCCGTAGCATCCTGGAGGGCTGGCGGTCGGGGCAGTACGAGCGACATACGTACAGTAGCCCGCTCAGCAAGTTAACTCTATGTCAACATTTCACAAGAGCCCGGAGCAGTCGCTCTTGTGTGAACGGTGTCGCCCGGAACACGAGCACTCGACAAATTGAGACCCGCGATCTGAATTCAGCAGTGTCTACACGAACCACTGAAAATCCCATCTGGATACGTGTGGCCGATTCAGCGCAGGAACGACAAACTCCTCGACGGCCAGCACTCGCCGGTTACCGGATGAGGGTGACTGGGACCGGAATCCGATCGACGACGCGTTCGGCGACGCTTCCGACGAAGAACCGCTCGAGTATATCGCGGCTGTGACTCCCGAGAACGACGTGATCGACGTCGTGATCGTCGACGTAGTCGAGGATCTCTTGCCACGGTCGGCCTTGCTCGATCGCCGTCGTCAGCGGCGCGTCGAACTCCGCAGCGACCGTCTCAGCCTCCTCAAGGATCGCCTCGCCCTCCGTCTTTCGCTGCTCGTAGATCTCACCGAGTTTCACACCCACGTACTTTTCGGGCTGGTACGTGACACTCGTGTCGACGACGAACAGCGCCGTCACCTCCGCCTCCGGGAAGTGCTCGTAGGCGAACCGGAGGGCCTGGACTGCGAGCTTCGAACCGTCGAACGGTACCAGAACGTTCGTCATAGCTCACCTTCGCGAGCCAGCGCATTAAATTGAGGTTCGACTGTTGGTGGCAGTTATAAAGCTGTCAAAGTGCTGGATGGTATTTATATGATTTCGTGTAGTGTGTGCACATATGACAGAGTTCGGGGCACTATCGCTCATCCCGCCGTTGCTGGCCATCGTCCTCGCGATCGCCACTCGAAAAGCGGTCCTCTCGCTGTTCGTCGGCGTCTGGGCCGGGGGTGTCATCCTCACCGGTGGCGTCGGGCTTGGACAGACGTTCGACTGGATCGCAGCGGCGGTCGGCGAGAGCGTCTTTCACGCCCAGATAATCATCTTCACGCTGTTGCTTGGGTCGGCTGTCGCGATGATCTGGCGGCTAGGTGGCTCGCACGCTGTCCGGGACTTCGCGATCGAACGCATCGACACGAAACGCAAGGCCGGCGTCGCGGCGTGGATACTCGGGGTCGCGCTGTTCTTCGACGACTACGCAAACACGGCCGTCGTCGGGAGTACGATGAAAGACGTCTCGGACCATCTGCACATCTCACGGGAGAAACTCTCGTACCTGGTGGACTCGACGGCCGCGCCGGTCGCGACGCTGGCGATCTCCTCGTGGGTCGCGTTCCAACTGTCGATGATCGAGTCGGGCTACGGGGCGACGAACCTGGCCGAGAGTGAGATTCCCGACTCCTTCGGGATCTTCTTGCAGTCGATCCCCTACAATATGTACGCGATTCTGGCTATCGTGATGGTCGGTATCATCGTGCTCACCCAGCGGGACTTCGGCGAGATGCTCACCGCCGAACACCGCGCCGCCAGAACCGGCAAGGTGACCCGCGACGACGCCCGACCGATGCAGGACGTCGAATCCGAACTTGGGACGCCAAACATCGACGACCCACGACTGATATCGTTCTTCTTGCCCATCGTCGTGCTCATCGCCGTCACCATCGGTTCGGCGCTGTACACCGGCTACGAACCGGAGGCGTCGCTGTACGATATGGTCACGGGTGCCGACTACGCGGTGGCGTTGATATTCGGCTCCTTCGCGATGGTCGTCTCGACCTACGTGCTCGGATACGTGTACAACCTGCTGTCGCTGAGCGAGAGCGTCGACACGACCATCGACGGGTTCGGTATTATGTTGACAGCAGTGACGATTCTAGTCCTCGCGTGGAGCATCGGCAACGTCGTCGCGCCGGTCGAGGACGGTGGACTGGGCACGGGCGCGTACATCGCGGCGCTCGTCGGACAGTTCCTCTCGCCTGAGATCCTGCCCGTCGCGGTGCTGATTACGGCCGCGTTCATCGCCTTCTCCACGGGGAGTTCCTGGGGGACCATGGCCATCGTCACCCCGATCGCTGTTCCAGTGGCCTGGGACCTCACCGGTAGCCACACCATGGTCGCGGCCATCGTCGGGATGGTGTTCTCGGGAGCGATCTTCGGCGACCACTCCTCCCCCATCTCCGACACGACAGTGCTGTCGTCGACGTTCACCGGTGCCGACCTCATCGACCACGTCCGTACGCAGTTCTACTACGCAGCGACGGTCGTCCTCGTGGCGATCGTACTGATGCTCGTGTGGGGGTACACCCGTATCACACCGGTCGTCCTGCTCGCGGTCGGCGGCGTCTCCCTGGTCGGACTCGTCTACGGCCTCTCGGAACTCGACGCGAACCGCCGCGGGATCGACCCGAAGTCGACCGACGAACCTCGAGAGGCCGCACCGACCGACGACTGATTCGAGCGCCTCGGTGTCGACGTCGAGACGTGGTGAACCAATCACTGACGTTGTGAAACTGGAGGACAGCAACAGCTCGTCGAATCAGAATGTCGCCCGGAACACTAACGAGCCGGCGTCATCCCGAGGCGGCGTGCCGCGTCGGCCGGTAAACCCTCGTGCCGGGCGACCGCGATAGGCTCGCGGCGGGCCTGTGTCGCGTGCCCGGGTTCTCCGCACCGTCATCGCACCCTAGCGGGTCTACTGGGGCGGGGACTGAAGGCACGCACAGGGAGTAGTTCACGGAGGTACAAACCGCTGCCGAAGCGACGCGCGCGGCGTCCGTGTCGAGTACCGCTGGTCAGCGCAGGAACTTCGAGAGGCGGTCGGTGAGGGAGGCGTCGTCACCGAGTTTCAAGTAGTAGGCGTCGCCGCCGTCTTCGTAGTAGTTCTCGATCCGACGCACGGTGCTGAAGCCGATGTGTCGGTAGAAGTCGAGCGCCGCGTCGTTGGTGGTTCGGGCGTGACACGACACCGAGCGGTTCTCGTCGGCGACCTCTGCGACGAGTCGTTCGCCGTAGCCACGACCGCGGGCGCTGGGTGCGACGGCCAGAAACAGGATGTAGCCGTCGCGCCGAGCGGAGGCGAAGCCGACGAGGTCGTCGTCCTCGTACAACAGGTGGCAGTTCGCACGGCGGTAGGCGTCGAGAAAGAAGCCACGGCGCTGTTTCAACACGCCCTCGCTCATCCGGATCTCCTCTTTCAGCGTCCACGCGGTCTCCGCGTGGGTGGAGTCCCCCGGCGGGTCGACTCGTTTCTCGACGTTGACGCTCACGACAAACCAGATACTCCAGACGTGCATTTAATTCCGTCGTCGGTGGCGACTGTCGCGCGAGAGGGGTCTGGCGCTGCGGGAGGACAGGCGTGGGCAACACCGTTTTCCACCAGTCGTTCGTGAATGCGAGCAATGTCGGAGTGGTCCCCGCGAAGACTCGGTGGGTCGGTCGTCGATATCTTTCGGACCGCGTTCGTGACTGGCGTCGCCGTCGTCGTCCCGTTGCTGGTGTCGCTCATCGTCCTCGCTGTCGCGGGACAGTACGTCTATCAGTATCTCGACCTCTTCTCGACGCTCGTGTTGAACGTCGGCCCGGAGGCGATGTTCACCGTCCCGACGCCGGTCGGCCCAGTCGTGTTGGACAAGGAGGCGCTCATCGAACTGTTCACGCCGCTCGTGTTGGTGTCCGTCATCGTGACGATGGGGCTGTTCATCAACACCACCCGCCTCGGCGCGTCTGCGGTCGACTACTTCGACGCCGCGATGGCGCACGTCCCCGGGATTGGCTCCGTCTACGAGTCGTTCCGGCAGATGTCGGACGTGATGCTCGAAGAGGACACGCAGAACTTCCGCGAGGTGAAACTCGTCGAGTTTCCACACGAGGGCGCGTACACACTCGGGTTCGTCACCACCGAGACGCCCGACCCGTTGCGGTCGCCCACAGGCCACGAGCGGATGCTGACGCTGTTTCTCCCGCTCGCACCCAACCCCGTGATGGGCGGGCATCTGGTCCACATGCCCGCAGAGAAGGTGATGGACGTGGACATGACCGTCGAAGAAGGGATTCGAGCGGTCGTGACCAGCGGCGTCGCCGTCGGTGGCGGGTCCTCGACGGGCGATTCCGGGCTCTCCGAGGAGAAACTCCGGTCGCTTGCGGGTGTCGAACACGCAGACCAGCAGTTGGACCCCAGCGCCGACTCGCCCGACGTACGCAGGAACGAAGACGTCGACACCGACCGCAACGAGACGTGGGACCGACAGGTGGACCCGTCGCGGTCGTCGACGCCCACCGACATCGCGAGACGGACGCGCGCACAGCGTGAGGACCTCCCGGACGACGCGTTCATCGACGAGCAACGACAGCCAGATTCGCTCTACAGTGGCGAGGAAGTGACGACGACGCCGGCGCGAGAGGCGGGGCGATACCGGGTCGAATCCGAGTCGACCGACCAGCGGCCCGCGGCGGAGGCCGACCGCGACGCCGAGAACCGCGAACGGGCCGAGACCCGACCGGCAGAGAAAGCCGACCGGCCGACCGGCCAGCGGTCGGACAGTTCGACACGTCCGGAAGTGGCCGCCGACCGCGACGCCGACCACCGCGAGTCCGAGTCCACGCGACCGGCAGAAGCCGGGGACCGACCACCCGAACAGCGAGACGACACCGAGCGCCGCCCGGCGCAAGTGCGTGGCGAAGGCGACCTGTCGGACGACGACGAGTAGGTTAACACACCGGACAGCGTAGTCACGGGTGAGACCGTGGGAGACGACGGAGACACCCCAGCGGAAGCCGACCGTCGAGGAACCGGCGATGCGATTGCGAGTGACGACGCCGAAGTCGTCGGCGACGCCGCGGGGACGTTCGAACTCCGCGAACACACCGCCGACGTGGCGGTGGCGGCGACTGGCGACTCGATGGGTGGTGTTTTCGCCGCCGTCGCGAACGGCCTCACGGCGGCGATGTGTGACGAGATTCCGGGAGCGGGGACGCGATTCCCAATCACGACTCGCTCGGAGTCGCCCGAGGCGGCGCTGTTCGACTACCTCGACGAGTGTATCTACGAGCGAGACGTGCGCCTCGTCCTCCCGGTCGACCACCGCGCGACCGTTCGCGAGGCGGACGGCGAGTGGGTGGTCGAGGCGTCCGCCCGCGGCGTCCCGCTCTCGGACGTGGTCGCCCGCGACGTGAAGGCGGTGACGTACTCCGAGATGGACCTCCGGGAGACGGCCGACGGATGGCGTGCGTACGTCGTCTTCGACGTGTGACCGTAGCCGCACGGCACTTACGTCGCGCGCGCGAAGGGAGGACCAATGAGAGAGACGTTTTCAGCGGCCCGTTCACGGCTGGCGGGCGGCCTCGTCAGCCTCGTTGGCCTCGTCCTCGTGGCGACGACCGTCGCCTCGGCGCACGTGGAGTACGTCACGGACGGTGGGGAGCGTGGTGACCCGGTGGCGTTCCTGGTCGGAGCGCTCTCGGATCCGCTCGTCGTCGTCGCACTCGGCGGTGGCGGCCTCGCAATCATCGCGACGATGGCAGCGTATCTGCGTCTCCGTCCGTTCCCCGAGGACCGCCGTGCGATCAGACGTGCGCTCGCAGAGTACGTCGACCTCCTCCCGTGGCTGCTCAGACTGAGCATCGGCCTCCCGATGGTCGGCGCCGGGTTCGCGGGCTACCTGTTCACGCCGTTGCTACCGGCGACGGCGACGACAATTCCGGTCCGACTGTTCGGTGTCGCCGTCGGCTTCGCGCTGTTGTTCGGTCTCGCGACGCGGTTCGTCGCCACCGTCACGTTGCTCGTGTATCTCGCCTTGCTTCCGGTGTACCCGCAGGTGTTCTTCGCGTTCGAGTACGCCGCCGGACTGCTCGCTATCGTCCTCGTCGGTGGGGGGCGGCCCAGCGCCGACCACGTCATCGCGCAGATGGCCGCGAACGGACGGACAGCCTACTCGAAGGTCGACCCCTTCTACCGTCGTATCGCGGTCCCCGCGGCCGCACGAATCGACCCGTACCGCCCGTTCGTCCCGACGGTCATCCGGGTGGGGATGGGCATCGTGTTCGTCTACCTCGCACTCGCGGAGAAACTTCTCGCACCGAACCGAGCGCTCGCCGTCGTCGACCAGTACGGCCTGTCGACGCTGTTGCCGGTGCCGCCGGAGTTGTGGGTGCTCGGCGCGGCGGCGACCGAACTGTTCCTCGGCGTGTTGCTCATCATCGGCTTCTTCACTCGCGCCTCGTCCGCCGCGGCGTTCGTCGTGTTCACCACGACGCTGTTCGGACTCGCCGACGATCCGGTGTTGGCACACATCTCGCTGTTCGGGCTGGTATCGGCGCTGTTGGTCACCGGTGCGGGACCGCTGGCGGTCGACTCCGCGGTGTTCCGGACGCCCAACCAGATGGGCGTGCCGACGACCGGGCGAACCGCGGTGCGCGCGGTCGCGACTGGCGAGACGGAGGCAGGTGACGGCGACCGGTAGTAACGCTATTCCGTCAGCCACGGCGACTGATGAGTATGACTGAGACGCCCGAGACGCGCGAGTTCGACGGGATCGAACTCCGGAAGGTGCGGAAGTTCGTCTGGGAGATTCCACAGACCGGCGAAATGAACGCCCCCGCGCGAGTGCTCGCGAGCGACGCCTTACTCGAACAGATCGCCGACGACAAGACGCTCCAGCAACTGCGAAACTCGACACATCTCCCGGGGATCACGAAGTACGCCGTCTGTATGCCCGACGGCCACCAGGGGTATGGCTTCCCGGTCGGCGGTGTCGGCGCGACCGACACGACCGACGGCTGCATCTCTCCGGGTGCGGTTGGCTACGACATCAACTGCGGCGTCCGGATGATCCGGACGAACCTCACCTACGACGACCTGCAGGGGAAGGAGGAAGAACTCGTGGACAGCCTGTTCGCGAACGTCCCCTCGGGGTTGGGCGGCGGCGGCGTCGTCGAGGACAACGTCGACACCGTCGAGGCCATCCTCGAACGCGGGATGGAGTGGGCACTCGACGAGGGGTACGCCCGCGAGAGCGACCTCGCCCACTGTGAAGACGAAGGTCGCAGACCAGACGCGCGCCCCGAATACGTCTCACAGAAGGCGAAAGACCGCGGCAAGAACCAGATCGGGAGCCTCGGCTCTGGCAACCACTTCCTCGAAGTCCAGCGGGTGACCGACGTGTTCGACGAGGACGTGGCGGGGTCGTTCGGTCTGGAAGAAGACCAGATCGTGGTCCTGATCCACTGTGGCTCGCGCGGTCTCGGTCACCAGGTGTGTTCGGACTACCTCCGGAAGATCGAGAAGCGCCACGGCGACCTCCTCGCTCGTCTCCCCGACAAAGAACTCGCGGCCGCGCCCGCTGGCTCGGAGTTGGCCGAGGAGTACTACGGCGCGATGTGCGCGGCCATCAACTTCGCGTGGGTGAATCGCCAACTCATCACTCACCGAACCCGCCGCGTCTTCGAGCGGGTGTTCCGCGCCGACAGCGAGGAGTTGGGGATGGAACTGCTGTACGACGTGGCGCACAACATCGCGAAGAAGGAGGTCCACGAAGTCGGCGTCGACGACAACGGCGTCGCCGTCGCCGAGGAAGACGCCGTCGACCACGAGGAGCGCGAACTGTACGTCCATCGGAAGGGTGCGACGCGGGCGTTCCCCGCTGGACGCGAGGAAGTGCCGTCCGCCTACCGCGACGTGGGACAGCCAGTCATCATCCCCGGCAGTATGGGTGCGGGCAGTTACGTGCTCGTCGGCGGCGACGAGTCGCTAGCGGAGACGTTCGGGTCGACCGCTCACGGCGCTGGCCGGACGATGAGTCGCACCGCCGCGAAACAGGAGTACTGGGGCGAGACGGTGCAGGACGAACTCCGCGACCAACAGCACATCTACGTGAAAGCACAGTCGGGCGCGACCGTCGCAGAGGAGGCTCCCGGCGTCTACAAGGACGTCGACGAAGTCGTCCGCGTGAGCGACGCACTCGGCATCGGCGACAAAGTCGCGCGCACCTTCCCGGTGTGCAACATCAAGGGCTGACAGGCGACGCCACCGACCGCTCCACGGCGCGTGGCATCGCGCACCCGCGCGCACGCCGTGGTATCGTATCGATCACAGCGTCGCTGGACTCGTTATCGGACAAGAAGGCTCGGAGCGCGTCAGTAGAAGCCGCCCGTCGGTCCAGAGGGACCATCGGGGCCGCGCGGCGAGTCTGGACTGCTCCCGTCCGCGAGTTCGACCGTCTCGCCGCCAGTGTCGGCGTATCTCGGATCGACCTCCTCGCCGTTCTCGAAGCGAAGGAACGAGAGATAGAACGCCTCGCCACAGCCCTCGTCCGTCGCCGTCGCCGCACCGACCGACTCCCCGCAGACGAACCGAACGCCGTCGGCCGCGCCGTCCTCGAACGCTTCATCCGGGTTGGCGTACGTCCAGCCCTCGAACGGGTACGGAGTGACCGCCTTATCCGAGAGGTAGGCGTCTCGCTGGAGTTCGACGACCGTCCCGCAGTCGGGGCAGTAGTACGTGACCGGGTAGCTCATACCCGTTCTACGGGTGCGAGGCACTTGCGGGTATCGACGGAAGAGACTCGTCGTGAGACGCTGGTAGCGACTCGCCTGCGGAGCGCGGATTTGAAGCACCCCGAACACGTCCACTGAGCAATGACACCCGAGGAGACGACCCGGGCGTACTACGACGCCCTCCGCGCGGGCGACCCCCTCGCGCCGTTCTTCGTCGAGTCGCCGTCGACGGTGAAGGTCGGCATCAGCGAGCGACTCGTGGGCTACGCCGAGGTCGCACGCGGACTTCGCGAACAGACCCGGACGACCGAAGACTGGCACGTCGAGAGCCACGACCTCCAGACTGTCGAACGCGACGGCGGTGCGGCCGTCGCCGACCGCGTGACGATGTCGTGGTACGACGTCGAGGCGTTCGCCGACCGCGAGTTCGAGACACGCTGGAGCGGAACGCTCCTCCCGACCGACGACGGGTGGGCGTTCGCCGGGTTGCACGTCTCTGCGGCGACGGAGGTAGACGACTGATGGTCGGACCGAGCATCACGAAAGCGGAACGCGACGCGACGAACCGTCGGCTGAAAATCGGGATGGTCCTGCTCATCGGACTCTCGGGCGGCCTCGTGTCGTTGCAGGTCGACCCGACGCCGATGCAGGTCGTCGCAGCAGTCGCCGTGTCGCTGGTCATCGGCGCGGCGCTGACGTGGTTCGTCGTGCGGACGCTCGAGGAGTTCTCGCCGAAGCGGTAAGACGGTAAGCGGGAGGAACGGTGGCGGATTTCTGCGTCAGTTCTGCGACCCTCAGGCGACCCGTCGGATCCAGTCGGCGGGCGCGTCCAACTCCTCGTCGGTCGGGAGGTTCTCCGGTCGCTCCCACACGAGCGACGCCGTCTGGAGGTCGGTCTCGTCGGCGACCGCGGCGAAGAACTCCGCGCCGCGTTCGTACTGGCGGCGCTTCATCCCCAGTCCGAGCAAGCGCTTCAGGAGGTTGGTGAACGGGTCGCCGCCCTGTCGCCGCGCGTCGAGTTTCGCGCGGAGGTCGTCGTACTCGTCGTCGAACGCTCGATCCATCAGGAGTTCGGCGTACCCTTCGACCGCGGTCATCGCGGTGTTCAACTCCGCGAACGACTCCCGCGTCGTCTCCCCGGCGTTCAGCAACGACGAGGTATCGGAGAGCGACTCCACACCGCGTTGCATCCGCGCTTCGAGGTAGCCGGGGAGCCACGGCGCGGCCCCGAACTCAGCAGCGTGGGCGACCTCGTGGAACGCGATCCACCGACGGAAGCGGGGGTAGCCGACGTCGAGTTCGACGGCCGCGCGCTGGATGTTCGGGCGAACGAAGTACAGGCCGTGGTCGTCGCCGTCGGCCTCCGCGAGCAGCAGCGGATCGTACTGCCCGAGGACGTTGCGCGCGAGGAACGCGAGCGACACCGCCATCGTCCCGGAGTTGACCGAGCGAGCGACCCCGGGGAACACGCCGCCAGCGTGGTCCTCCAGCGGCCGAAGCACGCGCTCGAAGGTGCGCACGTTGGCGTCGATCCAGTGGTGTCGGTGCTGAATCTCGACGGTGTCGGGCAGGTCGAACTCGACGCCCGAGGCCGCGCGGAGGCCGTCGCGTGCGGCGCGAACGTCGTCTGCGAACGCCGCACGTTCGGCCGGGTCCATCCGCAGGTCGCCCGGTTCACACCCGCCCTTCGCGGCCTCCGCGACGGCGTCCCAGTCGATGACGCCGTCAGGTGCGTCCGCCGCGTCGACGATCGCGCGGACGCTTCGAGTGATATCCATACAGTGAGGAAGCCGTCGCGGGGGATAGGCCTTCTCCCCCTCGCCCGGGGTTCGGTGGGTGCGCTTCGGGCGATTTAAGACCGATCCGCGGTCCCGTTCGGGCATGCAACGAGTCGACGTCGCCATCGTCGGCGGGGGGCCGGGAGGGTCGGCCGCCGCACACGCCGCCGCCTCTCACGGGGCCGACGCTCTCGTCTTGGAGAAGGGCGTCCCCCGCGAGGATCGCGAGCGTCTCGGGCCGGACTCCACCGACGCTGCAGGTATCCTCGACTACTGGGTGGACATTATGGGTATCCACCCCGACGAGTTCCCCGACGGCGTCCTTCAAGACCACCTCGACCGCGCGGAGTTCATCGGCCCGAACGAGGCGTGTACCCTACGGTCGACCGGGATCGAGTCCAGTTACGACGAGTTCGGCTACACGATGCACCGCGCTCGTTTCGACGACTTCCTTCGCGACCGCGCGGAGGAGGCCGGCGCAGAGTACCGCGTGAAGGCGTCCGTGAAGGACGTGGAGACGGACCTCGATGCGCCGGGCGACGACCCGCGCCACGTCCTCTCGCTGGCCTCCGGCGACAAGATTGGCACCGACTTCGTCGTCCTCGCGGACGGGCCACAGCGGACGGTGACGAACCGCGTCCTCGACCGCTTCCTCCCCGACGGCGCGAAGGCGTCCGAGCGTCTGGCCTCGACGACGAACAACCACATCGCGTATCAGGAGTACCGAAAGTTCCCGCAGGAAGTGTACGACGAGGTCGACGGCGCTATCAAGTTCTGGTGGGGTGTGATGCCCGGCCACACGGCGTACCCGTGGGTGTTCCCGAACGCCGGCCGCGTCTGTCGCGTGGGGCTGACAATGCCTATCGGGATGGACTTAGACGAGGTCGAAGACCGCGAGAAGTACGCGCTCATCCACGAGGACGACGAGCGTGTTCCCTCGGGGAAAGAGTACGTCCGTCGCCTCCTCGAACGCGAGTGGGGCGACGAGTACGACATCGAGGAGGACTTCCCCGTCGTCGAAGACGCCGGGAAGTCGAAGGGGACGGAGACGTACCCCATCTCCTCGACGCGACCCATCGAGAGCCCCGTCGACGCCGGCGTCTGCGTCGTCGGCGGCGCGATGGGTGCGACCTCGGCGTTCCACGAGGGGGGTGACCACGTCGCCGTCCGCACGGGCGCAATCGCGGGTGAACTCGCCGCCGCCGGCGACGTGAGCGCGTACAACGACCGCTGGAGAGACACCATCGGCGACGAGGTGCTTCGCAACGTCGCGATGGCAGAGTTGTGCCGCGACTACGGCCCCGACGACTGGGACGACACCTTCCGCATCGGACGGAAGATGCTCGCGAACGAGAAGGGCTACCGGATGTTCGAACAGAAGTTCGGTGCGGGGTGGGGCGCGACGAAACTCCTCTTGCGCTACAAGTGGATCAAGTGGCAGAACCGCGACGGCGGCTACGTCCAGTTGACCGAAGACGAGTACGCGTACTGAACGCGGCGTCTCGGTCGCGGTTCGGGTGGCATCGTCTCCAGGTTCAGGTTCTCACATCCCCATGTCTGACGCGGCCTCTGGGACCGGCAGGTCGTGGACTGCGACGCCGAGAAGTTCCGCGACGTGGTCCAGCGCCATGTCGAACCCGTAGTAGCGTTCGAGTTCGTCGCCGTCGGGACCGCCCGCTCGGACCTTCAACATCGCGTACCCCTCGACGTTCTGTGCGACCGTCGCACGAGTGCCCGAACGCTCGAACGTCACCAGTCGCTCGGCCTCGCTCTCGTCGTACGTCGCCGTCACATCGTCAGCGTCGCTGTCGCTCATACTCCTCCCTTACTGCGGCGACTACTCGGGGGTTGCGGTCCCGGCACGCGAGCGCTGTCGCTCGACGAGGAGAATACGAGATGAATGATGGACGGGCCGGCGTTGCCCGGGGGCTCCGCCGTGGGGAATCCCGGTCGCTGACTCCGCCCCGCGACCCGACGAGCGACGAACGTCCAGTGGTGGGCTGCTCGCTTCCGCGCCTGACCCGATGCCACCGATGAACCACGGGCGGACACCCCTGCGGGTGATTCCCGACGGTCCGTCGTCCCCGGCGGACGAGGCTTCTCCGTCAGCTTCCGAGGCCCACGACGGGCATCCCGGACGCGTCCGGCGTTCGGTCCCCGCTAAAGACTCTATGGCGGGAGACGAGCAGGGCCTAACTGCCCGACCTAGTCCATCACACGCTAGTCCGGACCAACTTAAGGGCCTTGCGGTACGGCGACGGACGAGACGTGGTGTGATCGACCGGCGGCGACGTGATTGTCGCCGCACGTCCGCCGCACCACCGCGTCACAGCACGGCCCGCGCGTACGCACCGGCGCTGGCGGGGACGAGCACCGCGACGGCGACGACGACCCACCGATGCCACGTGATCCAACTCGCGGAGGCTGGGAACGAGAAGAGGTTCTGTACGTCGACGGCGACGGCCCACGTCACAGCGAGTGCGAGGAGGGCGACGGCGGCCACGAGGGCGACACCGGCGATGATACTCGGGTCGCGTCGCTGTTGCCTCCCGGAGAGGAACACGACGACGAGCAACACCGCGAGGAAGGCGACTCCGCTGACGCCGAGCGTCCCGGACGCGTAGTACACGGTCAGTCCCGTTCCGGGGTCGGCGATGAGCAGGAACGGCGCAGCCAACACGAGCAGGAGGGCCCCGCAGGCGGCGATACCGGCCGTCGTCGCGGCGTCGGCGACGTTCATATCGGACCGTCCGAGCGGCGACCACTTAACGCCCGCCGATCCGACCGACGGGAGCCACGTCGCCACAGAACCACGTTTGTTCGCCAGCGGCGCGGGCGGAGAAAGGGGAACGCCGAAGTAATCGGCCACGGAGCACTCCGGTATGCAAGACGTGGCAATCATCGGCGCGTCGATGACCCAGTTCGGGCAACGCGACGCGTGGATTCGCGAACTGCTCTCGGAGGCGGGGGAGGCCTGTCTGGAGGACGCAGGCGTGTCGGCCGACGCCGTCGACCACCTCTACGTCTCGAATATGGCCAGCGGCGAGTTCGAGGGACAGACGGGCGTCCCGAACGCACTCGCACACGACCTGCAGGCGGTGCCCGCGTACACCGCCCGCATCGACCAGACCTCCTCGTCGGGTGGGGCGGGCATCTACGCGGCGTGGCAGTCCATCGCCTCGGGGGTGTCCGACATGACGCTACTTGTCGGCGGCGAGAAGATGACCCACCGGACGACGGCCGAAGCGACCGACGTCATCGCGTCGCTCACGCACCCCTGCGAGTACAAACACGGCCTCACGCTCCCGAGTTTCGCTGGTCTCACCGCTCGCCTCTACCTCGACACGTACGACGCCCCGCGCGAGAGTCTCGGGAAGGTCGCGGTCAAGAACCACCGCAACGGCGTCGACAACCCGCACGCGCAGTTCCGCAAGGAGGTCGACCTCGACACCGTCCTCGACTCGCCCATCGTCGCTGACCCGCTTCGGCTGTACGACTTCTGCCCCATCACCGACGGCTCTGCGGCACTCCTGTTGTGTCCCGTTTCCGTCGCCGAGCAGTACACGGACAACTACGTCCGCATTTCGGGCATCGGCGGCGCGACCGACACCCACGTCGTCCACGAACGCGCCGACCCGACGACGATGCGCGGCGTCGTCGAGTCGAGCGAACAGGCGTACGAGATGGCCGACCTGACGCCCGACGACGTCGACGTGGCAGAACTGCACGACATGTTCACCATCCTCGAGTTCCTGCAGTTCGAAGACCTCGGCTTCGCGGAGAAAGGCGAGGGCTGGAAGGCCGTCGACGAGGGGCGCACCGACCGCGACGGCGAGTTACCGATCAACACCTCCGGTGGGCTGAAGTCGAAGGGCCACCCGCTGGGTGCCTCGGGCGTCGCGCAGGCGTACGAAATCGTCCAGCAACTCCGCGGCGAGGCGGGGAAGCGACAGGTCGACGCGGACGTCGGCCTCGCGTGTAACGTGGGTGGGTTCGGGAACTGCGTTACCACCGCCATCTTCGAGGGGGTGGACGCATGACCGACGACGGCGACGGCAACCCGGTTTTCGAGGCGGCGCGCTACCCCGACGGCTCGATTACGTATCCCGCCCACCCGGTCGGTCCCGACGGCGAGGCTCCGGTGGCAACGGTCGACCTGAGCGAGTACACCGCAGAAGTCGTCACGTGGACCACGTCGACGGCGACGCCGCCGGGCGTGCGCGAACCCAACCACGTCGCTATCGTCGAGTTCGACGTGGACGGCGAACCGGTCCGAGCAATCGGCCAGGCGACGACCGGCGACATCAACATCGGCGACGAGGTCGAACCAGTGTACTGCGAGGAGTTACGCGACCCCGACACGGGTATTCGCGAGGCCGCGAGTCAGGAGTGGGACGGGTTCCAGTTCCGGCCGGTCGAATAGTCGGCAAAAACGTTCACCGACGGCGCTCGCTGAGGTCTTTCTCTCGACTTCGCACTGCCGAGTCGCACGTCGAGTCACCGCCTTACTTGTCGTCGCTGTCCGCTGTGTCGTCACCGTCCACATCTGGATCGTCGTCGTTCGAGTCGACGTCTTGCGTGTCTTCCTCCTGTGCATCGTCGTCATTCGTGTCGGCGTCGTGTTTCCCCATCTGCCGTTTGATCGAGTCCAGTTCAGCGTCGACGTCGACCTCTGGCCCGCCTTCCTCCTCCTCGGACGCATCGCTGCCACTCTCGGTCGACTTCTCCGGATCGGTCGACTCACCGCGCTGGCGGTCGGACTCGGTGTCGGGGTCGTCGACGCTGATGGTCACGGGACCCCGGTCCGTGGAACCGCTTCGGCGGTCCTGGCGCTCACGGGCACGCTCCCGGTCGACCGTTGCACGCGACTCACGCACGCGCCGTTCGAGTTCCGCACTCAACTCACGAGCGTCGGCGACGAGGTCACGGCTCTCTTCGTCGTTCGGGAGGTCCGCCTCGGTGAGCGTCTCACGGAGGCGAGCGAGTGCGTCCGCCGCATCCGTCGCCGCACGGTCGGTGGTCCGACTCACGCTGTCTGCGACGGCATCCGAGAGCAACGACCGACCCACCGAACCTCGACGGCGGTCGCGTCGACTGCGTCGGCCCCGGCGCTCCGGTGACTCGCCGGGCGCGGCTAGGTCGATGACGCCCTGCAGGAGTTCCAGCGCCTCGATAGTCGCCTCCAACACCGCCACTACCGTCGGTATCGTGTAGTCTGAGGTGAACTGGAACAACTCGCCCACGGCGGGCGGCCGCGGCGCGTCGCGTGCGGGTCGTCGCTCCCAGCGGTCGTCGACGACGCGGCGGTCAGAGCGGGCGCGTCGCTCGCTCCGGTCGCGTTCGTCGAGTTGATCCTGGAGCACCGAGAGCGTCTCCGACAACTCCGAGACGACGGCGGCGAGGTCCTCGTCGGTAGGGTCGCGGGCGGGGCCTGCCATACCCGATCAGTAGGGTCGGTTCGGGTATAACAGTTGGCTGGTCGATACTGTCGGAAGCTAGTAGCTCCACAGAAACGATCAACCAGAGTGTAACAATCAACATACACGTGGCAGGCCATCTTCCGGACGTGGACCAGGCTGGCTGGTCCAGCGGATCACAGCTATGTCAACTCGTTCCGCAACCGACCGTCTGATCGTGTTCGCACTCGTCGCCCTCGCAGCGCTGCTACTGCTGCCCGCGTTGTTTGTGGGGTTCGGGATGGTCGGCGGCGGGATGATGGGTGGTCCGTGGGGAGGGATGTGGGGTGCGAACGCCGCTCCGGGCTGGGGCTACGTCGTCTGGTCGCTCGCACCGCTGTTGGTGCTTGCCTTCTTGTTCGTCGGCGGCTACCTGCTGTATCGCGGGGTCACCAAGCCAGAGCGCGAGCGCGATCCTGCAGTCGCGGAGTTGCGCGCGGCGTACGCTCGTGGTGACGTGGACGACGAGGAATTCGACCGTCGACTCAGTCGCCTCCGCGACCGGGAGTAGACGGCGCGCGGTCACGGAACAGCCAGCGGCAACTGCCGTTCTCAGCGCGGCTTCGCACGACGGTACTGCACCGGCCACTCCACGTCGGCGTCGAGTTCGTGGGCGGCGTGCAGGGGCCAGTACGGCGAGCGCAGGAACTCCCGCGCCATCAACACGGCGTCCGCGCGGTCGTTGCCGACGATGGCTTCCGCCTGTTTCGGCTCGGTGATACCGCCGACGGTGGCGACCGCGATGTCCGCGCCAACTTCCTCGACGTGTTCGCGGATGGCCTCCGCGTACGCGAGTTGGTAGTTCGGCCCGGCGTAGGGAACCTCCTGTGCGGGCGAGATACCGCCGGAACTCACGTCGAGGAGGTCCGCACCCGCCGCTGCGAGGATTGGTGCAAGCCGTGCCGACTGGTCGACGTCCCACGATTCCTCGTCGTCGATCCAATCGGTCGCGGAGATGCGGACGAACACCGGCTTGTCGTCGGGCCACACCTCGCGGACGGCCTCAGTCACCTCGCGGAGCAGTCGCGTGCGGTTCTCGAAGGAACCGCCGTACTCGTCGTCACGGTCGTTGGCGACCGGCGAGAGGAACTCGTGGAGCAGGTAGCCGTGGGCCGCGTGCACCTCCGCGACCTCGAACCCAGCGTCGAGTGCGCGCTCAGCGGCGGCCGCGAAGTCATCGACCACGCTCCGAATCTCGTCGATCGAGAGGCTGTTCGTCGGCTGTTCGTCGCCGTCGCGGGGGTACGGACCCGAGGGGGCGTCGACCACCCAGCCACCGTCTTCGGGCGAGATGGGGTCGCCGCCCTCCCACGGTCGCGCGGTCGACGCTTTCCGCCCGGCGTGGGCGAGTTGGATCGCCGGGACAGATCCCTGCGAGCGGATGAAGTCGGTGGTGGGCGCGAGCGCCTCCGCGTGGTCGTCCGACCAGATTCCCAGGTCGTTGGGCGTGATGCGCCCCTCCGGCGAGACGGCCGTCGCCTCCGACATCACAAGGCCCGCGCCGCCGACGGCGCGCGACCCGAGGTGGACGAGATGCCAGTCGTTGGCCATCCCGTCGGTCGAAGAGTACTGACACATCGGAGAGACGAACACGCGGTTGGGTATCTCGGTTCCTCGCAGCGTGAGCGGCGAGAACAGATGATCGACCATACGCACCCTCGGAGCGGTCCGTACTAACGACTGGCGGCGGGCGACGGGCTTGCCACTTCCCGGTCGACGTGACACGTCTGCGCCCCGCGTGCCGGTTTCCACGCCTTTTCAGTCGGCGTTGCCTTCGGATGGCGTATGGGACTCACGACCGAGGAGATTCTGCAGATCAGTCTGGACCTCGTTGGCTGGGACGAGACGCCCGCCGACAGCACGGTGTACGTGCCCGGCGAAGACATCGAGACGGCGTTGGTCGGCATCGACCTGGAGTCGCCGGAGATCAAACTCGCGCACGACGAGGGGTACGACCTCGCACTCGCGCACCACCCGACGGGGATGAGCGCACGACTGGACTTCCCGGCGGTCCTCGACAAACAGGTCGAGTTCATGACCGACCACGGTGTGCCCGAGGACGTCGCCGAGGACGCCGTCGCCGACCTGAAGTCCCGGATGGACCACGGCGGCCACTCCAGCAACTATCGCCACGACCCGAGCGTCGCCGAACTCCTCGACCAACCGTATCTCAACACCCACCTCGCGCCCGACGAGTACGGCCGGCGCGTCTTCCGCGATGTGGCCGACGAGATGGGAGCCGACGCGACAGCAGGGGACTTCGTCGACGCCCTCGCGGAGATACCCGAACTCGACGCCGCCGAGACGGACGTTCTGCTTCGCGTCGGTGACCCGGACAACGACCTCGGGGAGGTCGCCGTCCACCACGCGGCGGGGACGAACGGCGGCGCGTCGGTCGCACGGGCGTACTTCGACCACGGCGTCGACACCGTCCTGTACATCCACGTCGGCGCGGGCGACACCGCGGACCTCCGAGCGGAGTTCGCCAACGAAGACAAGAACCTCGTCGTCACTGGCCACATCGCCAGCGATGCTATCGGGATGAACGCCGTCGTCGACGCCCTCGAAGACCACGGCGTGGAGTGTACGACTATTTCGGGGTGCGGAATCGGACGAGACGACTGACCGACTGACACGTCGGCCGGTAGACGATTTAGGCTTACCAAAACATATTTGCGCTTACGTCATCGACGGGTAGATAATGGATAAGGATGCGCTCGTGGACCACCGCGCAGACGCCCAGCGGCGTGCGGTGACACCGCCGTTGCAGGTGACGGCCCTCCGGACGACGCCCGACCGGACAGTGTTCAGCGAGGACGGGAACGCAGACGGGTGGATATCGACGGACCTGACGGTCACACCCGAACAGTAACACGCTGCTGGCTGTAAAACGAGAAACCGGACGCTAGTGGCTGCTTGGTTACTGCATCGCGCCCTCGAAGACGAGCGTGTCGTCTTCGAGGTAGTGCTCGATGTGGTGGGCGTCTTTTTCCACCTGGACGATGTTCTGCCGGAGCAGTTCACCCGTGGCAGGGTCGCCGAGGTTGTCCGCGAGTGCGACGTGTTCGCGGAGCATCTCGATGATGTCGCCGTACATCTCCATATCGTTCTCCAACGAGGTTCGAATGTCGTACACGTCCTCGTCCTCCGGTTCGACCGGCGCTCCGGCTTCCAGCGTCGCGGCGGAGGCGTGCGGCACGCCCCCGAGCGCCTGGACCCGTTCGGCCAGTTCGTCGGCGAACGCCTCGGCGTGTTCGGCCGCCTCTCCGAGGAACAGGTGGAGGTCGCGGAACTCCGCACCCTCGACGTTCCAGTGGTGTTTCTTCAACTGGTGGTAGAGGACGTACGTCGCCGCCAAGTCGGTGTTGAGTGCGTCGACGACCTGTTCGGCCTTCTCGGCGTCCATTCGGAGCGCCTCCGATCCCGATACCTCACCTGCCGACTTCAGCACGCGCTTGTGAGTACTCATCTGCGTGCCGATGTACGGTCGGATTTTACATAAATCCGACGCGAACGACAATATCTATTTGTTATATACAAACTGGAGCTCGTATTCTACAAACTTGCGCCGTTTGTTGTTAGTTTTTCGACCATAACTTGATCGAGGGAGTGTAGTCGGCCCGAGTTTGTCCGTCAACCATTCGGAATACGGGATGGTGCGCTGGGAAGATGGAAACGCTCTTGGAGGCGACACACCCACGTGCGGCTATGAGCGACGACGACCCGGCCGAGGAGTCGGGCGACGCCGAGGAAGCCGAGGAGACGGAACTCGTCCCCGAGGTGTCCGCCGAGGACCTCGAGGCTCGGTTGGACGAGGCCGCCGAGGCGCTTGAGGCCGCCGAGACCGAGGCGGACCTCGACGACGTGGAGGCGGACCTCGACGATATCGAGGCCGACCTCGAACGCGCCGACCTGCCCGAACCAGACGAGGACGACGAGGACGCCGACGACCCCCGAGAGGAACTGGAGTCGCGGCTCTCGGACCTCCGGGACGACCTCGAAACACAGCGCGGTCCCTACGCCGCCGACGTCGTCGACGACGTCGAGGGTGTACAGGGGACGCTCCGCGACACTCGCTGGACGGAGGCCGGCGAGGCTGACCTCCCCGGCGTCGTGGACGCGTTCTTCGCCGACGCGGGCGAGGCGCTCGACGCGGAGGTCTCGCGCGACGGTGACGACGACCCCGAGTCGCTGGCCGACTCGCTGGACACCGTCACCGAGGCAATCGAGGACGCTGCCCTCGACGCCGACGAGGACGCCGACACCATCGCCTCCCTGCTCGAAGCGACCGACGCGCTGGAGACCGGCGTCGACGACGCCGAGGAGTGGGACGATCTGGAGACCCACGAGAAGTTGCAGGCACAGGGCTTCTACGACGTGCTCGGTCACTACAAGGACTTCCCGCCGGAGCTGTCGGCGCTGAAGGAACACGAGCAACGGGGCAACGTCGAGATGGTGTTGCTCGCGCTCGACTCCCTGCAGTCCGACTTTATGGAAGAGCACTGTCTCGATGCGCTCACGCGGATGGGCGACCAGGGCGCGTTCGAGGCGATGCACCAGCGAGCACAGAAGCGTGACCAGCCAGCCATCCGTGCGCTCGGGAAGATGGCTGCCGAAGACGCTGTCGAGACGCTGGTGGAGTACGTCGACTCCGACTCCAACCCGACCCTGCAGAAGGTGACGTTCAAAGCGCTCGGCGAAATCGGCCACGCAGACGCCGTCCAACCGCTCGCGAACAAACTCGCGATGGACGACGACGAGGTTCGCCCGTACGCCGCCCGTGCGCTCGGCCTCATCGGCGACACCCGCGCGGTCGAGCCACTGGCCGACGCCGCCGCAGACGACGAGTCCGACTCCGTCCGCGCGGCCGCGCTGTGGGCGCTTCGACAGATCGGAACCGAGGAAGCGCTGGAGGCGGCCGCCGAACACGCCGACGACCGCGTGTTCATCGTCCAGACGGAAGGCGAGAAGGCGCGCGACGAACTCGGCGCAGACGCCGAGGAAGCGGCAGCGTAACGCCCGATCCGACCGACCGATACCACTTCTCAGCGCGGTTCCCGCTACAGCAACTCGCCGAAGAACAGCAACGCGAACCCGAGCGACACGAGTAGCCCGCCGACCCGCCCGAGTGCGGTGTGTTCTGTCACCTCGGCAGGCGCGATGTCGATGTCGTAACTGTCCCACTCTGCCTCGTAGGCGACGTACGAGGGAATCTGGAAGAACTCGATGGCGATGAGCGCGCCGCCCAACGCCCCCATCGCTGCGCCCGCCAACCGGACGCCCTCTGCGAGAGTGACCATACCGGCACGCCCAGTGCGTCCGACAAAAACACACCGAACCAGCCCGAGCGTTCAAGTACGAATCCGACACCAGCCTCGCCGTGTTCCGCCGAGTCGTCCGGTCGCTGGTAGCGGTGCTGGTAGTCGCGTCGCTGTGGGCAGGTCCAGCGGCCGGTATCGGCGCGGCGTCGTCGTCGACCGACCCGAGTATCGTCGAACTCCTCCCCAACCCCGTCGCGCCCGAGGACGCCGGCGAGTACGTCCGCATTCGCGTCCCCGCCGGAAACTGGACCGTCGACGACGACGAGTCGACGGTGACCGTCCGCGTCACCTCAGCCGAGACGTTGCTCCTGACGAGCCATCCCGAGTCGATAGTCGACGTACCACCGGGAAGGGTCGTCGCCGACGGCCTCTCGCTGTCGAACGCGGGCGAACGCGTCGTTCTCCGGCGCGGCGGTTCGAACGGGACTGTCGTAGATAGCGTCACGTACGGTCGCGCTCCCGAGGGAGAGCGGTGGCTCTCTGAGACCGACCCGCCGTGGCGACCCGTCGGCTTCGAGCCGCGGGACCCGGTTTCGCTCGGCCGCGTCGACACGACGGCGTTCGTCCTCCCCGACGATCCGGCGACCCCACTGGAACCGATCGACCAAGCCCAAGAGCGGATCCTCCTCGCGGGGTACACGTTCGCCTCCGAGCGAGTCACCCGCGGACTCGTCGCAGCCAACGACCGCGGCGTCACGGTTCGTGTTCTCGTCGACGGCGCACCGGTCGGCGGCATCAGTACCCGACAGGCGCGGCTGCTCGACCGCCTCGTTGCGGCGGACATCGAGGTCCGAGTCGTCGCCGGGCCGCACGCTCGCGTCCGGTATCACCACGCAAAGTACGTCGTCGCCGACGAGACGGCAGTCGTGTTGACCGAGAACTGGAAGCCGAGCGGCGTCGGCGGCGCGAGCAGTCGCGGGTGGGGCGTGACGCTGCGGTCGCCACGGGCGGCAGACGGGGTCGCGACAGTGTTCGAGACGGACGCGGGGTGGCGAGACGCCCGCCTGTGGAGTACGTTCCGGGCTGGACGGTCGTTCACCGAGACCGAGACGACGACGGGAGAGTACCCGAGTCGCCACCCCGCAGTCGACGCCGAGGCGACCGACGTGACGCTGTTGACCGCACCAGGCAACGCGGAGGCGGGCGTCGTCTCCGTCGTCGACGACGCGGACCGGCGGGTGGACGTGATTCAGCCGACGGTTCGACCGGGACCGTTGCTCGTGTCGACCCGGCGCGCGGCCGAGCGTGGCGTCCAAGTGCGTCTGCTGCTCTCGGGCGCGTGGTACGTCGTCGACGAGAACGAGGCGCTGGTGGCGACGCTGAACCGGTGGAGCGACCAGCAGGGAGTCCCGTTCGAGGCACGCGTCGCCGACCCCGCAGGTCGCTACGGCAAGATACACGCGAAGGGCGTCGTCGCCGACGACGTGGCCGTCGTCGGGTCGCTCAACTGGAACCCGACGAGTGCGACCGAGAACCGCGAGGTAGTCGTCGCCGTCGAGAGCGAGACGGTCGCGGAGTACTACCGCGAGGTGTTCGAGGGCGACTGGACTGCCGACGGTGGAGCAGACGGGACCGGAGCCGTGCCTCCGCTACTCGGCGCTGTCGCGGTCGCGGCGGCGGCCGCGGTCGTCGTCCTCGGCTGGCGCCGTATCGAGTTCGACGACACTGTCGGTCGATCAAGCGATGGAGACGGCGACGACCGTGGACCGATCGGGTGAGCGGTCGCGAAGAAGGGTCGCGAAGCGGGTCGACAGCCTCAGTCGTCGAGTTCGATCGTCGTCGACAACTCCTCGTCGAGTTCGGCGTCGGCCATCTTCTCGACGAGTGCGTCGATGACGTCCTCTCGACGCCCCTCGACGAACTTGATAGAGCCGACGACGAGGTGGCCGCCGCCGGAGACGCCGCCGCCGACAACCTCCTCGTTGAGTTCCGTCACCATCTGCGGGATGTCGAGACGGACGCCGTCCGAACGGAGGACGGCGAAGTCCGGCCCGTAGCCGATAGTGATGACCGGTTCGCCGGTGGCGCGAACCTTCCGGTCGTGGAGTTCGCCCGTCGTCTTGCCCGGTGCGGGGTAGGTGAACCGCTTGGCGAAGTTCTCCAAGTCGATGCGGTACAGGTGCGCGTCGGAGTCGAGGCGCTCGTGTTCGACGTGGGGTTCGACCGCGTCCAACTGCTCGCGCACGTCGCGTTCCGCGCGCGTCGAGAGGAACTCGACGAGTTCGCGGTGGCGCTCGGCGTCCTCACTGCCGACGTTGAGCACGTCGCTCACGAGTGTCTTGCCCTCGCTGTAGCGGAGCCAGTGGGCGGCGTAGTCGAGCGCCTCGCCGATGTCTTCGATGGCCTCGCGGTCGTAGCCGGCGTCGTCGGCCAGCGTGAGGAACTCGTCCATCACCTCGGCCTTCGAGCGGTCCGACAGGCCGGCGACCGCGGGGACGTGGCGGAGTTCGTCCGTCACACCGGGGTCGATGAGGCGGGCGAGTTCGACGCACATCATCCCCGTCGTGATGCGGTAGTCCTCGTCGTGGATGTAGGGGTTGACGTGGTGGTCAAGCAGGTCGTCCACTGCCTCGGGGTCGGGGTGGTGGTGGTCGACGACGGCGATTGGCACGTCGTAGTGGGCGAGGTTCTTGTACGCGGGGACGTCTTCCTCGGTCGACCCGTTGTCGAGCATCAGGAGGAAGGGGAGTTTCTGTCCGTGGCGGGCACGGCCCTCCAGCGCGAAGTTGAGGTCGCGCGTGACGTCTTCCATCTCGTAGAACGGCGCCTTGCTCGGCAGGCGCTTGAGGTTGTGCCGGGCGGCGTCGTCGCCCTCGTGGACAGACTCGATGAAGCGTTCGAGTGCGAGTTGCACCGGGATGGCCGCACACATCCCGTCCCCGTCGGCGTGGTGGCGGATGCGGATCGGACGGCCTTCAAGCACCGTTCGGCGCAGGGTGCGCGCGACGTCTTCCAGTTCCGGGCGGAGTTTCTCGAACGCCTCCCACTCGACCAACGGGTCGACAGGCTCGGGTTCGGCGCGATCGCGCATCGCCTCGTCGAGGCGTTCGCGAGCGGCGTCGGCCGTCTCGCCGGTCAGCAGGGAGATGTCACCCACCTCCAACTGGCGTGCGCCCTCGTGTTGCTCGACGCTGCCGGAGACGCGGACGAGGTCACCGAGTTCGACCTCGGGGTACGCGCGGACACCGGCCTCCTCGAAGGCGGCGGCCGCGAGGATGCCCGACTCGTCGGCGACGTGGAAGATGGTCGGGCCGCCCGTCTGTTTGATCTGGACGAGTTCGCCCTCGACGGTCACGTCGTCGCCGACGACTGCCTCGTCGACGGCCGTAATCTCGGGTTCGTGCTCGACGGCAAGTACGTCGGCCTCGTCGAGGTCGACGTCGGCGAGGTCGAACGACACGTCGCCGTTGTCTTTCAGTTCTTCGAGGAGGACGACGAGTTCGTCGCCGACATCGAACGTCTGACCGTCCAGATTCGACTCGTGAAGCAGGCCGGAGACGTGATCGGAGATGTCGACGAAGACGCCGTAGTCGACGACGCCGTTGACGACGGCGCGGTAGCGAGCGCCCACCTCCACGTCGGTTCGCGTACAGGCAGCATCGAGGTCGTAGACCACAGAACGGGAACCTCCCGTTCCATCGTCGCCGGAATCCCCGGCGGCGGAATCAGTCATACACGAAGGTGAGTGACGGCAGGTGTTAAGGGTTGTAGTATCGCTCCAACGGGGGGAGACGCCGCGACGACTGCGCGGGTGGGTGTATCGACACGCTTAGTTGTCGTCCGGGCCGAGGATTGACAATGCGACTGTTCCGGTCGAGCGACCTGCTCGGCATCGCAGCCGAGACGCTCACGTTCGCGTTGGAGGCCTCTCGGGACACCCACCCCAACGAGTACATGGGCTTCCTGCGAGCGACCGATGCGCGCGACCTCGGCCTCGAGAAACGCGGACAGGTCATCACGGACATCCTCGTCATCCCCGGAACCACCTCGACGCCAGAGTCGGCGACCGTTCAAGAGCACATGCGGCCAAACTCCTCGCGGGCCGTCGGGTCGATCCACTCGCACCCGAACGGTGTCCTCCGACCTTCTGACGCCGACCTCGCGACGTTCCACGCGGGCGAGGTGCACATCATCATCGGCGCGCCGTACGACCGCGACTGCTGGCGGGCGTTCGACGCCGACGGCGACCCGCGCGACTTGGACGTCCTCGACGTCGCGTTGCCCGAAGACGAGGCTTTCTTCGACTTCGACCAGACCGACATCGACGCGGAGTTGTACGATGAGTGAGGAGCCAACCGTCGCGCTGGCACAGGGCACCTTCGACATCCTCCACCCGGGGCACCTCCACTACCTGGAGGAAGCGGCCGCCCGGGGCGACGAACTCCACGTCATCATCGCCCGCCGGGAGAACGTGACGCACAAACCGAAGCCGGTGTGTCCCGACCGCCAGCGTCGCGATATGGTTGGTGCCCTCGACGTCGTCGACGAGGCCCACCTCGGCGACCCGGAGGACTTCTTTGTGCCCGTCCGCGCCATCGACCCCGACGTGGTCGTCCTCGGTTTCGATCAACACCACGACGAGGAGGCCATCGCAGGGGCGTTGGCGGCGGAGGGCATCGACGCCGCAGTTGAGCGAGCGAGTGGCCGTGAGCCCAGATATGAGGGTGAGTTGTTGTCGACGGGCGACATCATCGACCGCCTGATCGCAGAACGCGCGTAACGGTCGCCGCCAGTCTAGCTCCGATTACTCCGGTTCCAGCGTCGCCTGCCACAGGTACACCGGTGCGATGCCGACCGCGAGCAGTCCCACCACGACGGCGACGACGGCGAGCGTTACGGGGGCGGAGGTGCCTGCAAGCGTCGCGCGAACGACGCCCGGTGTCCCTACCGCCAAGAGGAGCGCTCCGACCGCCCAGAGGCCGAACGCGTTTCGCGTCGTCGCCGTCGAGATGTCGTCACCGAGTCGGACGTACACCGCGACGAGGCCGATACCAGCCGTGAGCGCGACACCCGCACCGACGAACGCGAGGACGACAGTTAGCAAGCCGACTGTGGGGAGATGTGTGGTCATCGGTAGGTGTGCGGTGGCCTCGTGAACGGGCGAGCGAGACGGCGCGAGTGGGTCTGTGTCACGAGTGTCGTCGGGTCAGACCCGGTCGTACTGTTGGAGACCGTGCCAGATGGCGTCGGTCATCCTCGCTTCGCCCTCGCCGTCGGCGTCGTCCCAGCCGTGCGCGAGTGCGTCCTCGATGACTGCCAACGAGTGGTTCTCGAAGTTGTTCATCCCGCGGAACGCCTCCAGCGCCTCGCGTTCGGCCTCCCCGAACTCGTCGCTCGGGTCGGCGTCGAGGAAGCCGAGGTCCGCGAGGACGCCGGAGACGGCACGCGCGGTCTCGCCGTCGAGTTCGCGCGGGTCGTCGGGGTCTTCGCGTGCGAGCAGCGTCACGTCGTACAGTTTGAACACCCGTTCGAGTTCGTCGATGGGGTGGTCGTGGTCGTCGACGCGCACGTCGACCCAGCGGTCGTTCTTCCCGTCGTACCCGCCCTCGGGCTTGGCGACGTACAGCGCGGCAGACTGCTCGCCGCGGGAGTCGCCGCCGGCGTCGTTGCCGGCGTGGAGTGCGGCGATGAGTCGTTCGGGGAGGCCACCTTCTGCTTCCTCGAACGTCTCGGCCATCGCGGTCAGCGTCTCCTCGTTCTCCAGGATGTTGCCTTGCACGGTGTACTCCTCGCCCTGCACGTCGCCGGCGACGTCGAAACACTCCTCGCCGGTGTAGGCGGCCACGGAGCCATCGGCGCCGACAATGCCGATCTGTCGTTGCTCGGCGTCCTCGTCTTCGCTGGTGAGCGCCTCGATCGCTTCCGCCGCGGTGTGACCCTCGCGGAGGAGGCCGAGGCCGTCCGGTCCGTACGCGACGTTGGCGAAACTCTGCGTGGCGACGGCCCCGGCGTCCGCGGAGACGAACGGCACGACCGATCCGACCGAGATGAACTTCGACTGCACCGCGACGCCGACCGCGTCGGTCTCGGGGTCGCGTGCGACGATAGAGAACGTCATCTGGTGTGTCGTTTAACCGTGTCGTCAAAAGCGTGCCGGGGCCGGCGTCACCCGTTCGCTCCCCCGTACGGGTGACTCGGTCGTGCGACCGACGGCGGGCGTGACGGCCGGCCGACGCATCTGCAGTGCGGAACTTCCCGAGCGTCTCCCCACGGACGCCTTCGGGAACGTTCACAGATACGACACCTACCAGTATATCTGTTGTGTGGCGCGGGGTAGCAGCCACGCCGCCGCCGTCGGAACACGTCAGCGCACACTCCGTGAACGGTTTTGCCCGGCGGAACGAAGCGGGGCTATGGAAGTCCGAGGGGAGCGCGAGTGCGCAGAGTGTGGGACCCGGTGGTCGTACTTCGAGACGGGTAGCGTCGCCTGTCCCGACTGCGGGAGTCTCCGCAGCGTCGGCACCGGCGAACGGCGACGCCACACGGACGCTCCTGCCGAACTGTCGCTCGACTCCGTGCTGGTCAAACTCGACACGACGCCGCTGGCGGACCTCGTCGACGACATCAAAGCCGCGTGCCGGACGTATCTCCGCAAGCGTGGGTTCATCCGCGGCGGCGACCTCAAGCCGCTCGACGACGCCTACCTCGCGGCCGCCGAACTCCGCCACGCCGCCGACGTGTACGGCCGTCTCGCCGGCCCTGGAGGCGGCGACGCGGCGGCGACGATGGGGTCCCCCGAAGGGGCGTCGCCAGGCGTCACCGACGACGAGGAGTGGTACCTGACGACGCTCCTCCGCGCGGCCGACACCGGCGAGCGTCCGAGTGTCCGCGACGTTCCGCCTCGGATGCACGAGGCGCGGGGACTGGCCGCCGCTGAGGCGGTTCTCGAATACCGGAAAGACGTTGGAACGTACCTCTCGGACAACCCCGACCGCGAGGCGAGTCGCACGCTTGGCACCGTTCGCGAGCGAGCGAAACGGATCGAGGCGTTGGGAGGCGATATCGATCCGGAGGAGGCCGACGCCGTCGTGGCCGCCGCCGTCGACCTCGGGCGCTACCTGATCACCGACGACGACGAGGCCTTGGCGAGCGCCCGAGAACGACTCGCTCGCTTGTAACCGTCCGCGCCCACTGATCCCCGTTCAGGGGAGGTCGACGTCGACGTCGTGCTGTTCTGCCGCCGCTTTCACCGTGTTGTACAGCAGCATCGCGCGCGTCATCGGTCCGACGCCGCCGGGAACCGGCGTGATGGCGCCCGCCTTCTCACTCACGGCCTCGTAGTCGACGTCGCCGACGAGGGTGGACTCGCCGTCGCGTTCCACGCGGTTGATGCCCACGTCGATGACGGTCGTACCCTCGCTCACCATGTCGGCGGTGATGAACTCGGGGATGCCCGCGGCGGCGACGACGATGTCCGCGCGACGGGTGTGACTGGCGAGGTCGTCCGTCCGAGAGTGACAGACGGTTGTAGTGGCGTTGCCGCCCGGTCCCCGCCCGAACAGGAGGTTCGCGATGGGCTTCCCCACGATGTCCGAGCGGCCGACGACGACCGCCTCTTTCCCCTCGGGGTCGACGTCGGCGGCCGCGAGGAGGCGCTGGATGCCGTGGGGCGTGCACGGCTTGAACCGGGCGTTGCCGCCGACGAGGCGGCCGACGTTCTCCGGGTGGAAGCCGTCGACGTCTTTCGCGGGGTCGATAGAGCGAAGCACTCGCTCGGTGTCGACGTGGTCCGGGACCGGCAACTGGACGAGGATGCCGTGGACGCCGTCGTCGGCGTTCAACTCGTCGATGGTGTCGTACAACTCCTCGGCGGGAGCGTCGTCGTCGACGTCGACGTGGATGCCGTCGATGCCGACCTCCTCGCAGTCGTTCTGCTTCATCGAGACGTACGTCTCGCTGGCGGGGTCGTCGCTCATCAACACGGTCGCGAGGGCGGGGTCGACGCCCTCGGCCTGCAGCGTCTCTACACACTCCGCGACGCCGGATCGAATGTCGGCGGCGACGGCGTTGCCGTCGATGTCGGTCATACCCGATGAGGGAACGGCGAGGCGTAAGTATCCTCGGGTTCGTGCACAACTGTGCTCCCGAAAGAGCAGGAATGATCACAAACGTGCGCAAAAAGGTCGAGATCGGGGAGTGCTGTGCGACTACTCGTACAGCGGGTGGTCGTCGGTGAGCTCGCTCACGCGCTCACGGACCTCGGCGATGACCGACTCGTCTTCGACGTTGTCGACGACGCGGTAGATGAGGTCGCCGACCTCGCGGCAGTCGTCCTCGTCGAAGCCGCGGGTCGTGAGCGCGGGCGTGCCCGCGCGGATGCCCGAGGGGTTGAACGCCGACCGCGTCTCGCCGGGAACGGTGTTCGCGTTGAGGACGATACCGGCGTCCGCGAGGGCGTCCTCGGCGTCGCCGCCGGTCGTGTCGGGGTGCGACTCGCGCAGGTCGACGAGGACGAGGTGGGTGTCGGTGCCGCCGGAGACGATCTCGAAGCCGTTGTCCGCAAGCGACTCCGCCAACGCGGTCGCGTTGTCAACGACCTGCTGGGCGTACTCCCCGAACGCCGGTTCCAGCGCCTCCTTGAAGCCGACCGCCTTACCTGCGATGTTGTGCATCAGCGGGCCGCCCTGCCCGCCGGGGAACACCGCCGAGTCGATGTCGCTGGCGTGTTCCTCGTCGCACATCACGATGCCACCGCGGCCCGCACGGATCGTCTTGTGGGTCGACCCGGTGACGAAGTCAGCGACGCCGACCGGCGACTGGTGGACGCCCGCGGCGACGAGGCCGGTGATGTGGGCGATGTCCGCGAGGTGGTAGGCGTCGACGGAGTCGGCGACATCTTGCACGCGTTCCCACTCGACCTCACGCGGGTACGCGGAGAAGCCCGAGACGATGATGTCCGGGTCGTACGACGCCGCCGTGTCCGCGAGGGCGTCGTAGTCGATGTAGCCCGTTTCCGGGTCGACCTGATACTGCTCGACGTCGAACAGTTGGCCGGTGAAGTTGGCCGGGTGGCCGTGACTGAGGTGGCCGCCGTGTTCCAGTTCCAGCGAGAGAATCTTGTCGCCAGGTTCGAGCGTGGCGAGGTAGACGGCCATATTCGCCTGCGTGCCGGAGTGGGGTTGGACGTTGACGTGTTCTGCGCCCCACAGTTCTTTCGCGCGTTCGATGGCGAGTTCTTCCACCTCGTCGGCGAACTCACAGCCGGCGTAGTAGCGCTTGCCGGGATAGCCCTCGGCGTACTTGTTGGTGAGGGCGCTGCCCTGCGCCTCGAGGACGGCCTCCGAGACGTGGTTCTCTGACGCGATCATCGCGAGGGTGTCCTGTTGACGCTGCACCTCGCCCGCGAGGGCGTCCGCGACGGCGGGGTCGGTTTCGCTGACTGCCGGGTACTCCATATCTGTGGTCCGGCCAGCGACGACAAAAAGCCACCTTTCGGGTCATCGCACGAACAGTCGGCGACAGGGCTAAATGGGGGCCAAGCCCACCACTTCCCACGTCAATGAAGGTGGAGACGACCGGGGAAGGGTTGCGAGCGGTCGACGCCGCCAAGAACTCGCTGACCGTTCGCACCGACTCTTGGACCGCTGGCGGGACCGCACCGTCGCTCCACAGCGGTATCGCCGCACTCGGCCTGACCGAAACGTGGGTCCCCGACGTCGTATTGAACGGCAGGACCACGCGACTGGAGTTTCCTCCGGTGTACGCCCCTGTCCGAAACGTTGACACCGGCGAGGTGTCGGATCTGGGCAGCGGAACCGGCCCGAAGACGCTCAAGTCGGGTGCGTACGTCCTCCACGTCGACAGTAAGGTCGACGCGTACGTCCGCTTCGACGGCGTGGCCACCGTCTCGAAACCGCAGTACGAACGCCTCGTCGTCGAGTTTCCCGAGGAGACGGCGCTCTCCATCGGCTTCAGTACCGGTATCCAAGACGATACCGAGGTAGTGACGGTCCCGCGCACGCCGGCCGGCGTCGCGACGGCGCTCTCGGCGTTTCCTGCGGGTCACCGCACGGCGACCGCAGACCGCTCGTTCGACACGATGCGAGGACAGCCACCTCGCGTCGCGTTCGGCGACGAGGTGTCGATTCCACAGTCCGTCAGCGAACGGGTCGAGGGTGCCGGCACGCGAATGGTCGTCCCCGACGACGTCGAGTATCTGTTCCCCCTCGCGCCGCTTGCACACTACGTCGGCGCGAGCGTGGCGGTCGAACCCGATGCGACGCCCCGAATCGAAACGCCGAGTGGAACCCACCGACTCCCCGAGTTGCCGGAGTTCCAAGACGAGACCGGATCGCTCCTCGAACGGACGTTCTACCTCGACTGTCTCGTCAGGACCGCCGGACCGTACGGATCTGAGCTGGCCGTCGCTTCCCTACTGGAGGACCTCGGCATCGACGCGGACGAGCTGTACGCCGCGTCGCTGGCGGAGCGACTGGACGCGTATCTCTCGGTCCCGTTCGAAGACGTCGCCGACGAGTTTCCCGAGTGGCACCTCTCGATGTCCATCGACCCGCGATACGACCACGTCCCGACGCTGTCGTACCTGCTGGCGAACGTCCCACACATTCGCATCGCAGAGTCGACCGCCCTCGGTGAGACGGAGTGGCTCGACAACTCGCTCGACGACTTCTACCGGGGGAGTGCGGGCGAGGCGGCGAGCGTCGAGTTGGTCCAACCCGAGTTCGGCCCCGGTCGGACGCACGGCTGGTTGGCAGACGGCGTCCCAATCGACGCGTTCAAGACGCTCCCAGAGGCGTACGAGAACCGCTCGCGGTACCTCGACGCCGACGGCGAACCGACCTCCGTCGTCGCCATCCTCAACGACGGCGACATGCGCGAGGAACACGCGGAGGTGGCCGACTACTACCGTCAGCGGGCCGAGGAACTCGACCTCGACATCTCGCTACGCGAGCATCTGAGCGTCGACGAACTCGCGACGGTGTTCGAGTCGCGCAACGACCTGGTCCACTACATCGGCCACTGCGAGCGCGAAGGCCTGCGGTGTTCGGACGGCTACCTCTCGATATCGAGTCTCTCGGAGTCGAACGCGCAGACGTTCTTCCTCAACGCCTGTGGGTCATACCACGAGGGGATCGAACTCATCCAAAAGGGGAGCGTCGCTGGCGGCGTCACGTTCAACGAAGTCCTCGACAGTCAGGCGGCGACCGTCGGCACGATGTTCGCCCGCCTGATGGTGAACGGCTACTGTATGGAACGTGCACTCGACAAGTCGCGCCGGCGGATTATGACCGGGAAAGACTACGCCGTCGTTGGCGACGGCACGCACGTCCTCACGCAGTCGGAGGACTACGTCGGCACCGACGTCGAAGTGACCCAACGCGACGACGGCCGGTTCGATGTGAGTGCGTTTCTGGGTGCGCCCTGGATGTGTGGAGGGTTCTTCAGGCCGTATCTGCAGGATAGCGATGAGACCCATCTGCTCGGCTCGACGGTCGAGTTCTGCGTAGAACGGGAGGAACTCGTAGAGTTCCTCTCGTATGCGGACAATCCGATTCTCTACGACGGGGACCTGCAGTGGTCAGACGCCGTGCACGAAGCGCTCAGTGAGGGACGGTAATTACGGTCCCGGCGACACGTCGGCGATAGACGAAGTACCGACCGTGAACTCCGTTGCCGCCGCAGTGTCCGCACTGAAGAGCAGGAGCACCAGCATCATCAGCGTCAATACGGCCTTCGGATGACGACTCACAACTGCTGCCGGTGCCGAACTCGTAACACGGTCTGCTAACCTCTCTCGTACCATATCTGTTCCAATTACGTATTGGTACTTAAATTTCACGACGGACGTGGATTCTATCCAACACTGAGCGCCCGTATTTCCCGCGTAGAACCGTTGATTCACCGTTTTACCCGTTAGTATTAAATATGCTACGAGAGATATTCTTTCTAAGAATGACCGCGAACCATCTGGAGCGATCGATGGCCGACGTACTCGGTTCGATACTCGACAGCGACGACGACGAACTGTTAGTCGTCGACCCGACCGTGTCGGTGATGGAGTCGCTCGTCGACATCGCGGCCGACTACGAGGGTGACCTGCCGACGCTGCACGTCCTCGCCGACGACCGACTGCTAAAAGACCTGATGGACGACTTCCTCGTGGCCGCCGACGCCGCCGACCTGGTCGACAGCGACCGGATGACCCTGCGCGAACTCGACGGCGACGTGGACAACACGCTCGTCGTCGGCGAAGGCGTCTTGTACGCACTCGTCTCGGCCGGCGAGTACGTCGCGGCACTCTCGGCGGACGACGAGTCGTTCATCACCGACGCCTACGAGAGTTACCACGGGATGTGGGCGGACGCGACGCCGTTCGTTCTTCGGACGCCCTCGCTGTCGCGAGTGCGCGACACGCTCGACGACGACATCGGGGAGTCCGTTCGCGCCGACTTCGACACTGTGTTGCAGTCCCTGGAGACTGCGCGCGGCGACGGCGACGGCCTCGACGAGGTCACCATCTCGCTGCTCGTGGCTGCCAAAAACGACGTGCTGCTGTACGACATCAGCAAGTGGGGCGAGGACATCGGCATCGCCTCGAAGGCGACATTCTCGCGCACCAAGACCCGCCTCGAAGAGATGGGCCTCATCGACACCGAGAAGGTCCCCATCGACGTCGGCCGCCCGCGCCTGCGCCTGAAACTCGGCGACGAGCGCCTGCGAACCGCCGGCAGCGACGAACTCGCCAGCGTCGCTCACCGGATGCTCAACTGAGGCGGACGCCCGACGACGGCCGCTCGCAGCGGTCGCCGTGACCGACCACCTTTTTGTGTCAATCGTGCCACGAGCGGGGCATGGACATCGCCATCGTCGGGCCGGAGCCCGCCGCAGGGGCAGTGCGTGGGGCGTTCGCCGACGTGGACGCGAACGTGATGGAGGTCAGCGCCGGGCAGTTGGACGGCTTCGACTTCGCCGTCGTTGTCGGTACGACGGGCGACGACGCTTTCCGAACCGCCACCCGCCTCGTCGACGACTGGGTCGCCGTCGAGGTGGGCGGTATCGGCGGCCGACCGCTCGACGACATCGACGCCGCAGTCACGGTCTTCTCACCAGATGCCGGCTGTTACAACTGCCTCCGCGACCGCGTCCGCGCGAACGTTCCGTCGACGGACGCCGCGCCACAGGGGACGCGCAGCGCCGTCCGCTTCGCGGGCGCACTCGCGGGACGCCGAGCCATCCAACATCTCTCGGGTGACGCCGTCGCCGGAACCGTCACCGAAGTCGACGGGCGAGAGCGCCAGTTTCTCCCCTCACCTGGCTGTGATTGCGGGGTTGCACCGACCGGCTTCGAGGTGGCCGACCGCGAGGAACCGGCCTCGCTGGAGGACGCGGTCGACCGGATGGACCGCGCTGTCGACGACCGACTCGGCCTCGTGACCGACGTGGGGGAACGCGAGTCGATGCCCGCGCCGTACTACATCGCGCGAACGACCGATACCGCCGCGTTCGCGGACACCCGATGTGCGGAGTTCGCCGCCGGCGTCGCGGAGGGCTGGGACGCCGCCTACGCGAAAGCAGTGGGGGAGGCGTTAGAACGCTACTGCGCGGGCACCTACCGCGCGTCGTCGTTCCGGTCGGCTCCGACCGATGGACTGATCGACGCGGTTCCAGTCGGCCGATTCGTCCGGCCCGAAAGCGCAGAGACGCCAGACGAGGACGAACGTATCCCGTGGATCGAGGGCATCGACCTCCAGACGGGAGACTCCGCGTCGCTTCCGGCGTCTTTCGTCGTGTTCCCCCCGCCGCAGGAACGCTTCGCCCCGCCCATCACGACCGGCCTCGGCCTCGGCAACTCGACGGCGGAGGCCGTGCTGTCGGGCCTGTACGAGACGGTGGAACGGGACGCGACGATGCTGTCGTGGTACTCGACGTTCGATCCGATGGGGCTGACCGTCGACGACGAGGGGTTCGACGCGCTTCGGCGTCGCGCCCGCACCGAGGACCTGGAGGTGACGACGCTGCTGCTCACACAGGACGTGGACGTGCCCGTCGTCGGTGTGGCCGTCCACCGTGACGCCGAGACGGGCGAGTGGCCCCGGTTCGCGATGGGATCGGCGGCGGATCTGGACGCCGCGGCCGCCGCTCGGAGCGCCCTCGCTGAGGCGCTCCAAAACTGGATGGAACTGCGCGCGATGGGCCCCGAGCAGTCGAACGCACAGGAGGGGGCCATCGGCGCGTACGCCGACTTCCCCGAGCGAGTTCGGTCGTTCGTCTCGCCGGACGTGACCCTGCCAGCGGCCGACGTGACAGACGACGATGTCGCGTCGCTGTCGGGTGTCGACGCGGTCGAGGCGGTGACAGCGCGACTCGCCGACGCCGACCTCGACGCGTACGCCGCCCGCCTCACCACGCGTGACGTGGCGGCGCTCGGCTTCGAGGGCGTGCGCGTCCTCGTCCCCGAGGCACAACCGCTGTTCACCGGGGAGGCGTTCTTCGGTGACCGCCTGGAGAACGTCTCGGCGTCGATGGGGTTCGAACCGCGGCCCGAGCGGTCGTACCACCCGTTCCCCTGACCGAGGCGTGACCGCGACCTGATCTGGTCGCTGTGATCGATTCGATCCCGGAGCGTTCTTGCCCGCCTGCCCGAACGGTGGAACTGACTGAATGCCTCGGTTCGTTCACTACTCTGATATCGAGAACGTCTACGACGACCCCGAGCGCGCGGGTCGCCTCGCGGGACTGATCGACTCGCTCGACGGGTCGGACGCCCTCGTGGTCGGCACCGGCGACGACACCGCTCCCGGCGTCGCCGCGACCGTCGCGAAAGGCCGCCAGGCGGTCGACTTCTACCACGCCGTCGGCACCGACGTGGAGACGTTCGGCAACCACGACTTCGACTTCGGCACCGACGCCGCCCGCGACATCGTCGCCGACTCGCCGCAGACGTGGGTCTCCGCGAACGTCTACGACGAAGACGGCCAGCCCTTCGGCGAGTCCGAGGGCGTCGTCCCGTGGACGGTCGAACACGTCGACGGCGACCGCATCGGCATCTTCGGCGTCACCGACCCGGCGACCGACTCGCTGAACCCGATGGCCGCCGAGATGACGTTCACCGACCCGTACGAGGCCGCACGCGACGCCGTCAGCGACCTGCGCGCGGAGGGGGTCAACTACGTCGTCGCTGCCTCCCACCTCGGCGGCGGCGACGACGACCTCGCACGCATCGACGGCGTCGACCTCGTCCTCGGTGGCCACGTCCACAGCGAACGGGCAGAAGAGGTCGACGGCGTGTTGTGCACCCGGCCGGGCGTCAACGGGCACACCGTCCTCGAGGTCACCCTCGACGAGTCGGGCGCGAGCGTGACGCGCCACCACCCCGACGACGCGCCCGTGGATACGACGGTCGCCGACGGCCTACGCGAACGCATCGCCGCCGCCGGCCTCGACCAGACGGTCGGCGTCGTCGACGACCCCATCGAGCGGACGGAGGCGGCCATCCACGGCGGCGAGTGTCGGATCGGGAACCTCGTCGCGGACGCCTACCGGGAGGCCGCGGATGCCGACGTCGGTCTGCAGAACGCCGGCGGCCTCCGCCTCGGCCACCCCCTGTCGGGCGAGGTGACGCTCGCGGACCTCATCTCCGTCCTTCCGTTCGAGGAACCCGTCGTCGTCGCGGAACTCACCGGCGCGGAACTGCTCGACGCGTTCCGCGAGATGTCGGCGGCCGTCGTCGACTTCGGCGAGGACGACTGGTGGCACGGCCACCTCAGCGGTGCTCAGGTCGTCTGGGACGATGATGAGGCCGAACTCGTCGACGCGACGGTCGGCGGCGAGGCCGTCGACCCCGAACGCATCTACCGCGTCGCCACGGCGGAGTACCTCCTCCACTCGGACCACGAGTTCCCCAGCATCGACGAACGCCACCGCGCGGGCGAGTTCGGTATCCAACACGACGTACTCGCTGCGTACATCCGCGACCACGGAATCGACCCACGGATAGCGGGACGCATCCGTCGCGTCTCCGGCAGCAAAGCGACGGCAGACGACGCCGTACCGTCGGATCGCTGACCGAGGACTGAGCGCGAGACAGATTCTCGCACGGGAGAGGAAGTATTTAGCCGCGCGGCCGCAACCAGTCTGTAAATGACCCTTGTCGTCGTTCCTGTGCGATACCCCCTCAGCAAGCACTCAAAGGCGACGCTAGGTGAGGCCATCCGGGTCGCGGAGGAACGCGATGCCGAGTTGACCGTCCTCCACGTCGATCTGTATCACGATACCAACGAGGTGTCGCGAACCGGGCTGAAACGAGCGGTCGAACGCGAGTTCGGCCACCTCCCGAGCGTCAGATACGTCGTCCGCCGGGGGTTTCTCGTCGAAGAGACCATCCTCGACGAGGTCGCCGCCGAACGCGCGGACGTCGTCGTCATCGGTGCGAAACAGGCGAGTCGCTGGCGGCGGACGCTGCGGAAACTGTTCTCCGACCCAGACATCGAATCGTATCTGAAAGGGAAACTCGACGCGACGGTGATCACGGTCCGGGCGGACGGGCGTTCGAGCGAACTCACGCCGGCGAACCCCGGTCGCGACTCGCCGTGACCGACGAGAGATCGGAGTCGGCGGCAGACACGACCGACGCCGGACTGCCAGCGACGCGACGTGCGCTCCTCGCTGCCCTCACCGATGGACCGATACGGGGCCCGGAACTGGCGGCGCGACTGGGCGTCTCTCGCGCGGCCGTCTGGAAACACGTCGAAGCCCTCCGCGCGGCGGGCGTCGACGTCGAGAGCACCGACGACGGCTACGTCGTCACCGGCGTCGACGGCTACTCCGGCGAGGCTATCACCTACGGCCTCGACGCGCCCTTTCAGATCGAGTATCACGACACCGTGGGGTCGACAAACGATCGCGCGCGTACGCTCGCATCCGACGGAGCCAGCGACGTCGCTGTCGTCGCCGACGAACAGACCGCCTCGCGCGGCCGACTCGACCGTGAGTGGGTGTCGCCACCCGGTGGTGTGTGGCTCTCCGTCGTCTGTCGCCCCGACGTTCCCCCGGCACACGCGCCGGCGTACACGCTCGCGATGGCGGTCGCCGTCACGCGCGCCTGCCGGGAGGCGGGCGTCGACGCCCGGATCAAGTGGCCGAACGACGTACTCGTCGGGGAGGGCGGCGACCGCGGCGGACAGAAACTCTGTGGCATCCTCACCGAGATGGAGGGCGAGGCCGACCGCGTCTCGTGGCTCGCCGTCGGCCCTGGCCTGAACGCGAACGTCCGTCCAGCGGACCTCCCGCCGGAGGCCGGCGCGACGAGTCTACTCGCAGAACGCGGTGACCCGGTCGACCGGCGCGTAGTCGTCCAGCGCATCCTCGAGGAGTTCGACGACCTCCGAGACGACCTCCGCGGGGCCGTCTCGGAGTGGGAAAAATACGGTGACACTGTGGGTCAACGCGTCAGAGTCGATACCCCTGGCGGCGTCGTCGAGGGGGACGCCGTCGGCGTCGAGTTCCCCGGCGCACTCGTCGTCGAGACGGACGGCGGGCCGGTGCGTGTGACTGCTGGCGACTGTGAACACCTCCGCCCTACAGGAGAGTAACTGGCCGTTGCAGGAATCGGCGAGAACAGCGACGAGTCCTCCGACGATTATCGCGGGTCTGTCACGCGAACCGTGAGGACGGGAACCGACGACCCGCGGACGACCTTCTCGGCGACGCTCCCGAGCAACAGGCGGTCGATACCGCCGCGACCGTGGGTCCCCATCACGACGAGGTCGCAGTCGTTGTCCTCGGCGTAGCGGACGATCTCTTTGCTCGGTGAGCCGTCGATGACGGCCGTCTCGACGGGCACGTCGTAGTCGTCGCCCAGCGCCTCGACCAGCGAGATGGCGTCTTCGGCGTCGCCGCGGAGCATCTCGTCGATACCCTCCCAACTCGACTCCATCGGCATCCCGGCGTACGACGCCGAGTTGACGACGTACAGTGCGTGGACGGTCGCTCCGTGTTGGACCGCCAGGTCGATGGCGTGGCGGACGGCGCGTTCGACCCCGTCAGAGCCGTCGGTCGGGACGAGGATCCGGTCGTACAGTCCCATGTGAACGTCTGTCAAAGAGAGGTGGGCGAGGGACTATGAAGCCTTCGCACGATCTGAGCGCCGTCCCCCGGTTTCGGGTTTCGGTTCGTAGCAACTTGGAGCGACCACCGAACGGCGACGTCGCTCGTCGCTATCGCTCGTGTATGCAGTGAGTAGAGAAGTTCGGGACGTGTCGTCCCGTGGTGTCGTGCCGGAGTTACAGGCGACCGACTTCTTCGACCTTCACGCTCTCAACGCCGTCGACGCCCGCAAACGCCTCCTCGACGGCTTCGGTGCCGCCGGCGTCGTCGGGGACGACGACCATAGGCAGGAGTGCGACGAGACCGAACGCGACGTCGTCACGCTCGACGTTGCGAATCTCTGCGCCCTGCGGGAGCGACGCTTCCAGACGCTCCTGCAGTTCGTCGAGGTCGATCTCGGGACTTTGCGGCATGACCTTCATCTTCGCGGCGACCTTCCCCATCGTTAGGGCCCCCGGAAACTGCAGTCAGGACACTCGAAGAGGTTGCTCTGCTTGCGGCACTTCGCACACCGACTGATCTGGGTGCCGCAGTCGGGACACTTGAACGTCGCGGCGGCCGTCCCGGCGACGTTGATGCCACAGGAGACACAGCGCCGCTGAGAGCGCTGCTCGGACTCTGGCTGGCTCATACGCCTAGAGTCCGTCGCACGACTTTTAACGATTGTCTTTCACCCGGCACGAGAGCAGGACGCGGCCGAGATCCGTGACAACAATCCGCGTATCACACCGCGTTCCAGACGCTCACGCGAGGATCAGTGGTCCGAGCAACACGCCCATCAGGTGTACACGCCGACAGCCGAGCGCAACTGGGACGAATCCGACGACAGTGGCGGTCGTGAGGACGACGACGCCCGCCGGTCCCGCGAACAGAACCGAGAGACCGACGAGGCCAACGAGGACACCGCCGACGAGCGGAGTGGTCGGGACGGCGCCCACCACGCGAAGCGCCGCGTCGCCGAGGACGACTACGCCGAGGACGCCGACCGCACCAGCGACGACGAGCGCCGCCACCAGCGGTGTGAGCGTCGCCGGAACACCTGCCTCGTTCATCGCGACGAGTACGCCCGACCGAGTCGTCCCGAACGCCCAGTAAGCGAACAGCGCGAACACCGCCGTCGCCGTGTTCGCACCGCTGGTCGCGACGACGTACTCGCGCACCGGGTCGCGCCCGGCGGTCGCCGGTAGCGCTAGCACGGACGCGACGCCCGCGGAGACGCCGGGGAGGTAGCCGACGGCCGCGCCGCCGCCCGCACCCGCGACGGCGGCGGCACCGAGTTCACGCCGTGTCACACCCAGTCGCGCGTCTGCCTGCGGCGGAACGCCCGCCCCGCCGACCGCCTGCAATAACACCGGAACCCGGAACAACCCTGCGAACAGTGGGGCGAGCACGCCGCCAGCCGTGACGAGCGGATCCGTCGGCGCGTCAAGGACTGCGAGTCCCAACCCCGTCGCCAGCGCGAACGACACCGCGCCCGCGACCCGGCGGCGGTTCGTCGCCTCCGTCGCGACGAGGAACACCGCCACCGCCGCGAGGACGAGCGGAGGCCACGCGCTGAGCGTCGGATACGCGACTCGCATCCCCGCGGTGACGCCGACCGCCAGCGGGAGCGAGACGCACAACGCGATACCGGAGCCGGCAGCAGAGAGCCGAAGCGCCTCACGCCCGCGACCCTCGGTGACGAGTTGGTGAGCGGGGAGCGCGGAGGAGGCCATCGCGGCGTCAGGAACGCCGAGCGTCAGCGCCGGCACCACGTCGAGGAACGTGTGGACGACGCCGGCGGCCAGCATCGCACACCCCAGCGGGAGCGGCGGCGCGTCGAGCGTAGGCGCGGCCCCCGCGAGCAAGAGCGCGAAGTTGTTGGCGTGGAGGCCGGGGACGAGGCCGCTACAACAGCCGAGCAGACACCCGCCGACTGTGTACGCGACGAGGAGCGTCCCTGCGGGAGACTCGGAGAGGGGAACCACCGCTGGTGGCTGGTGCCGTTCCCGTACTTCAACGCTCGCACTGGACGCCGACCAGATCGACACACCTGCGGCTCGCGAGTGTGGCGTCGAAAGAAGTGGTGAACTCGAGTCTGTCGTCGGAGTCGAGGAGACTCGCCGGCGTTAGCCGAAGAGTTCGCCCAGGCCCTCGCCCGAGCCTTCGTCGTCGTCCTCGTCGTCCTCGGCCTCGTCGGCCTCGGCCTCCTCGTCGTCCTCGTCGTCGCCGTCGTCGGCGTCCGCCTCGTCGGCGGAGCCGCCAGCGGCGCCGCCCGCGGCGCCCGCGGCGGGCGCTGCGGCGGCCGTGTCGATGGCCTCCTCGATGTCGACGTCCTCCAGCGCGGCCACCAGGGCCTTCACGCGGGATTCCTCGACGTCGACGCCGGCGGCTTCGAGCACCGACGTGATGTTGTCCTCGTTGATCTCCTCGCCCGTCTCGTTCAGGATGAGTGCTGCGTAAACGTATTCCATTGTCCTGTGTAGTTGTGTTTATCCGAACATCGCGCCGAGGCCTTCTGCGCCGTCGCCGTCGTCGTCATCGTCGTCGGCGTCGTCGTCAGCAGGCTCGGCTTCCGTGTCCTCGTCGTCGCTCGATTCATCCGTCTCCTCCTCGGCAGCCGGCTCTGGTGCCGCCTCGACGCCGCGGAGCTCCTCGGGGAGCGCCTCGTCGTCGTCGATGACGGCCGCAAGCGAACGCAGCTGTGCGTCCGCGCGGGCAACGAGGTCGGGGATGAGCTCCTCGTCCTCGATGGCCGCGTACAGGCCGACGGCCTTCGCGTCGCCAGCGGCCTTGCCGAGCAGGGTGCCCGCGGTGCGGGCGGTCGGGTAGGCGGCGTTGACCGAGAGGTTGCGCGCCGCCGCCGCGGCGGACTGCACGTCCGCGCGGTACTCGTCCACGTCGATGGCGAGTTCCTCGGGCTCGAACAGCACGCCGTCCGCGAAGACGGCGCGCAGGTCCAGCCCGACTTCCTTCGGCTCGATGCCGAGTTCGCCCAGCACGTTGGAGAGTTCGTCGGAGACGACTTCCCCAGCGTCGAGCACGTGCGAATCGGAGAGCACCTGGATGGAGCCCTCCTGAATGCGTGCGTCAGCGCCGACCTGTTGGAGTTCGCCGACGAACGGCCCGGGGTCGACCCCCGTGTCACCCGCGGGGATGACGATGTCGTTCGGGGCGACCTCACCCGCGCCGATGGGCGCGGAGGTCTTCGACGCCTCGAGCTGTTTGTACAGCCCGAAGGGGTTGTCGTTCGTCCCGATGAGGCCGACGTGGCCGGAGACGAACTCGTCGAGTTCCTCGACGCCGGCGTCGACCTCGTCCAGCGTGCGCTGGATGAGCGTGTTCCGGGACATCCGCAGTTCGGCCTGCCCGTGCAGGTCGCGGCGCATATCCTGGAGCTGACGGCTCGGGATGCCAGTGAGGTCGACGACGCCGACGGCGTCGTACGAGTCGACGAACGTCGTGAGTGCGTCGACCTCCTCGCGCTTCCACTCCGGAATCGTCTCCGTCTTGCGCTCCTGTGCGGAACTGCTCATACGGGCACCTCCACGGACGGACCCATCGTCGTCTTGACGTAGATCGCGTCGATGTTGAGCGGCCCCTTCTCGAGGTCCGCTTCCAGCCGCCGGATGATCACGTCGATGTTGTCGGCGATCTCATCCGCGCTCATATCTTGTGCGCCGACGCGCGTGTGGAACGTGCGGCGGTCGCGAGAGCGAATCTGGACGGTGTTTTTCATGCGGTTGACGGTCTCGACGACGTCGTCGTCAGGCTGGAGCGGCGTCGGCATCTTGCCGCGCGGCCCCAGAATGCGCCCGAGATTGGACGCAACGTCCTGCATCATATCGGCCTCGGCGATGAAGAAGTCGGTCTCCTCTGCGAGGTCTTTGGCGGCGTCCTCGTCGGAGGCTAACTCCGAGAGGTCGTCACCCGACAGGACGTCGTCTGCGACGTCTTCCGCACGGAGGGCTGTCTCACCCTCCGCAATGACGACGATCTGTGTCTCCTGGCCGGTTCCGGCCGGAAGCACAACTTCGTCGTCAACTCGATTCGACGGGTCGTTGAGGTCCAAGTCCCGGAGATTGATCGCTAAATCCACGGTCTCGCGGAAGTTGCGAGCGGGGGCGTTCTCCAGTGCTTGGGTTACTGCGTCCTCGATTGAATCTGCCATTTTTCACCTCCGTAGTACGCAGGAATGCTCCTACGGGTCAGTGAAACAGGCGTACGCCTGTCTCACCGTCTCGTCCGCCCACGCGACACTTAAGGCCGTCGAAGGAACCGCCCCCTCGCGTGCCGTTCACACGGTCGTTACTCGGCGGCCTGTGGCCGTTCATCGGCCGACTGCCGACGCGGCGGCACGTCGAACGGCGACACCACCTCGAGGTCGTGGGCAGCACAGAAACGGGACAGCGCGTTCGAGCGAACGTCGTATTCACTGGGGTCGTGGGCGTCGGTCCCGAGCGTGAACGGTACCCCTCGATCCACGAGCGCGTCCAGCAAGTCACCGGACGGGTGGAAGTCTGGCCCCCCGCTCCGACCCACGCGCTTGGCGTTCACTTCGGGAATCGTCCGCGAGCGTGTGAACGCGTCGGCAACTCGTTCGATTTGGTCGGGCGTTCGCAGGCCGGTCAGTTGTGGGTGTGCCTCGACGACGTCGACGTGTGCGGCGACGTTGAACAGTTCCGACTCGACCAGCGAGGCGACCGTCTCGTAGTAGTCCGCGACCATCACCTCGGGCGACGGCGTGTCGGGCGTCGAGAAGTCCTGAAACGAGAAGACGGAGTACTCGCCGACGTAGTGGACGCTCCCGAGTGCGTAGTCGAATCCAGCCTCGTCGAGAAACGACCGGATTCGCTCCTCCAACCCGGGTTCGTAGTCCACCTCGACGGCGTCGTAGATGTCGACGTCGTAGTCGGCACGGAGCGACGATAGCACGGCCCTCCGGCGGTCGTACGTCCGGTCGAAGTTTCGGGCGTAACGATTACGCTGCCGTCGCCACTGTGGGTCGCGAGTGAGCGTACAGTGATCTGCAAAGCCCACGCCGTCGAGTCCGGCCTCGGTGGCGGCATCGAGCATCCGCCTGAGGTTGCTCCCGTCCGAGTACACGGAGTGGGCGTGGTAATCGTGCATACGTCCTGACGGGTCTGTCGGAAGATAACCGCTCTGCCCGTCACAGCGGTCGTGAAATACGCGGTCGCATCGGCGAACGCGCTATCGCGACTCGGCGGTCGAGTGGTGACCGGCAGCGCTACCGCTCCTGGAGAAGTAGACGCGACCGCCGAGCATCGGCGGCCGTGAAACGAGGTGTGGAACCCGGCGTTACGCTGCCGCTTCGTCGGCGAGGATGTCGTCGTACTCACCGGCATCGACGCGGTCGTCGAACGTCCGCGCGTCCTCGCCGTCGATGGTGACACCGAGACTGGCGCAGGTACCGCCGACCTCTTTGGCGGCGGCTTTCACGTCGTACGCGAGCAGGTCAGACATCTTCTGCTCGGCGACCTTCTTCACCTGTTCGACGCTCATGTCGGCGACGAAGTTCTTCTGGGGTTCGCCCGACCCGGTGTCGAAGCCGACTTCGTCTTTGATCAGTTCTGCCGTCGGCGGGACACCGACCTCGATGGTGAACGAGCCGTCGTCCTCGTACTCGACGGTGATGGGGACTTCCATCCCGTCGAACGCGGCAGTCTGTTCGTTAATGTCGGAGACGACCGCCTGCACGTCGACGGGCGTCGGGCCGAGCTCGGGACCGAGCGGCGGGCCGGGGTTGGCCTGGCCGCCGGGAACGAGCACTTCGATGGTTCCAGCCATACCCGCGAATTCCCCGTCGCGTCGTTTAAGGATTGTCTTTGCGAGCGATTCCGCGGCGCTGTGCGTGTGATCTGCACACAGACGAGCGGCGAACGAGGGTCGTCCGCGTCGGATCACCGGGAGTTAATCGGCTCGCCGCCGCGCCGTCGTGTATGAGTGACGACGAGACGATGGCGTACACGCGGTTGGGCGACACCGGACTGGAGGTGTCGCAACTGTGTCTCGGCTGTATGAACTTCGGGAGCGAACAGCCGTGGATGATGAACGACCGCGACGCCAGCATCGACCTCATCCACGAGGCGATGGATCTGGGCATCAACTTCCTCGACACCGCCAACGTCTACTCGACCGGCGAGAGCGAGGATATCGTCGGCGACGCCGTCGAGAGTGCGAGCCGCGACGAACTCGTCCTCGCGACGAAGGTGTACGGCGAGATGCGCGACGGTCCCAACGGGCAGGGGCTCTCGCGCAAGCATATTCTCGACCAGGTCGACGCCAGTCTCGACCGCCTCGGCACCGACTATGTCGACCTCTACCAGATCCACCGCTGGGACGAGCATACGCCCATCGAGGAGACGCTCTCGGCGCTGGATCACCTCGTCGAGACGGGGCGCGTCCGCTACATCGGCGCGTCGACGATGACCGCCTACCAGTTCACGAAGGCGCTGTACACCAGTGACATCGAAGACTACGAGCGGTTCGCGTGTATGCAACCGGAGTACTCCGCGGTCGCCCGCTACGAGGAGGCGAACCTGCTGGACGTGTGTGAGGCAGAGGGCGTGGGTGTTATCCCGTGGTCACCGCTCGCAGGCGGCTTCCTCACCGGCAAGTACGAACGAGACGGCGACCCCGAAGACGGGACACGCGGCGCGGCCTCCGAGTCGGTCCGTGGCTACTTCACCGACGAGAACTGGGACGTCCTCGACGCGGTCCGAGCGGTCGCCGCGGAGGAAGACGCCTCACCTGCACAGGTGGCGCTGGCGTGGCTACTCGAACAGGACGTGGTCACGGCACCCATCATCGGGCCACGCACGAGCGAACACCTCCACGAAAATGTCGCGGCACTCGGCGTCGAGTTGAGCGAATCGCAGGTCGACCGGATCGCAGCGCCGAAGACGCCGCAGTACCCCAAGGCGTAGCGCGTCAGCCTCGCCGACCGCGCCGCGCGATACCTCCGCACCCGGATTCTGCTGTCCCCGAGGCTTATCGACGCTCGCCGAGAGCGTTGCGTATGGTCGACAAAGACGGGATGACGTACACACGATTGGGCGACACCGGACTGGAGGTGTCGCAACTGTGTCTCGGCTGTATGAACTTCGGCTCCGGCGAGCCGTGGATGATGAACGACCGCGACGCCAGCGTCGACCTCATCCACGAGGCGATGGATCTGGGCATCAACTTCCTCGACACCGCCAACGTCTACTCGCGCGGAGAGTCGGAGTCCATCGTCGGCGACGCCGTCTCGTCGGCCCGTCGGGAGGAGTTGGTGCTGGCGACGAAGGTGTACGGAGACATGTTCGACGGCCCAAACGGACAGGGCCTCTCGCGCAAGCACATTCTCGACCAAGTCGACGCCAGTCTCGACCGCCTGGGCACCGACTACATCGACCTCTACCAGATCCACCGCTGGGACGACGAGACACCCATCGAGGAGACGCTCTCTGCGCTCGATTCGCTGGTCGAGAGCGGACGGGTGCGCTACATCGGCGCGTCGACGATGACTGCCTATCAGTTCACGAAGGCACTCTACACCAGCGACATCGAAGACTACGAGCGATTCACCTGTATGCAACCGGAGTACAGCGCCGTCGACCGCCACGAGGAGGCGAACCTGCTGGAAGTGTGTGAAGCGGAGGGCGTCGGCGTCATCCCGTGGTCGCCGCTCGCGGGCGGCTTCCTCACCGGCAAGTACGAACGGGGAGAAGCGCCCGCCGAGGGCCTGCGCGCGGAAAGCGACGAGTACACTCGGAACCGCTTCACCGACGAGAACTGGGCGGTTCTCGACGAGATACGCGCTGTCGCCGACGAGGAAGACGCGACCCCCGCACAGGTGGCGCTGGCGTGGCTGCTCGAACAGGACGTGGTCACGGCGCCTATCATCGGCCCGCGGTCGAGCGAGCACCTCCGCGAGAACGTCGACGCCGTGTCGCTCGACCTGTCCCCCGACCAAGTCGCCCGAATCGCCGAACCGAAGACGCCTAGATGGCCAGCACCCGGCAAGGACTAACCTGTCGACGTGTTGTCAGTACGACAGACGGTACGGTTTTGCCGGTGCCTACTCGTCACCACGTATGGAAACGGAGTCGCTCGTCGAGACCCTGGAGGCTGCTGGCCTGTCCCCGTATCAGGCCGAGGCGTACGTCGCGCTGTTGAACCTGGGGACAGCGTCGGCGACCGACGTGGCCGACGCAAGCGGCGTTCCCGCCCCGCGAATCTACGACGTGTTGCGCTCGCTCGAAGACCTCGATTACATCGAGACGTACGAACAGGGGTCCCTTCGCGCACGCGCACACAGTCCATCCATTGTCCTCGACGACCTCCGACGACGGGCGACTCGATTGGAGGAAGCCGCCGAAGAGGTCGAACAGCGGTGGGAAGAGCCCGAACTGGAAGCGGGAGACGCGAGCATCGTCACGCGCTTTCGTACCGTCGTCGAACGGGCGGAGTCGTTCATCGACGAGGCGACCCACCAGATCCTGCTGTCGACGACGGTCGAGCACCTGCAGGAACTCACGCCGGCGCTCCGCCGGGCGACCGAGCGAGGCGTCTCCGTGCGCGTGTCAGTCCACACCGAGAAAGAGGACTTGCCGCCGACGCGTGACCTGTTCGAGGGCGTGTGTCTCGAGGCGCGGCATCGGCCGCTACCGGCGCCGTTCGTCGCGTTGGCCGACCGTCGACGAGCGTCGTTCGCTCACCACCCGGACTCGTACGATCGCTACGGGGTATTAGTAAACGATCGCACACACACGTACGTCTTCTACTGGTACTTCCTCACCTGCCTGTGGGAGCCGTGGGGGACGGTGTACGACGCGACCGGCGACGGACTTCCGGCCGAGTTCCTCGACGTCCGTCATCTCGTGCGTGCGCTAGACGACATCGCCTGGGAACAGTCGCCCGTCCGGATCAAAGTCGAGGGGCAGTGGACCGACACGGGCGAGGAGTGCACCGTCGAGGGGACCGTCGTCGATGTGCGGGTTCCGTTCGGGTCGGAAGCGGAGATGGGCTTCGAGTTGGCCGGACAGGTGACGGTCGACCTCGACGTGGACGGCGACTTCGTCAGCATCGGGGGGTGGGGCGCACTCGTCGAGGACATCGAGGCCACGCGGTTGACGATGGTCGAGTCACCGGAGCGCTGATCGGGGGTCGCCCGTCGGATCAGGCTCATTCTAGCAGCCAATTTGAGTTGTACGGCTCTCTAAGGGGTCTACGTCCCTCGAAATAGGTTAACAACAGCTGTTGTTAAACCCGTGGGCTATATTAACGATCGTTCCCTATCACAGCGCGATGTCTGACGATAGCACACGGAACGGCGTTTCGCGTCGCGAGTATCTCGCGGCCGCAGGCGCTTCGGGCGCGGCACTCGGATTAGCTGGCTGCCTCGGCGGCGGTGGTGGCGGTGGCGGCTCCGAGCAGATCAACACCGAGCCTCCGTCCGAGGACGTGACGATCCAGATCGCGGCCGACTCCAACTTCAGCAACGCGGCAGACGATATCATCCAGACGCTCCGCGAGGACGGTGGCCTCCCGGAGAACATCGATATCGAGTTCCTCGCCGGTTCGTTCACGACCGGCGACCGACGCTCCCAGTACCAGCAGATCCTCTCGGCGGGCCAGGAGCGCCCGACGATCATGATGATGGACAACGGGTGGACGATCCCGTTCATCGCCCGCGAGCAGATCGCGAACCTCAGCACGGCGCTGCCGGACTCCATCACCTCGAACGTCGAGGAGAACTACGTCGACAATATGGTCGCGACGGCGCAAAACACTGACGGCGACCTCTTCGGCATCCCGCTGTTCATCGACCTGCCGACCATTCAGTACCGCAAGGACCTGCTGCGTGAGGCAGGGTACACCGACGACGACTTCGACACGTGGGCCACCGAGGCGATGACGTGGAGCGACTTCTCGTCGGTCGTCCGAGAGACGATGGACGCCACGGACGTCGACAACGGCTTCCTGTGGCAGGGCTCCTCCTACGAGGGGCTGTCGTGCTGTTCGTTCATCGAGTTCATGGGCTCGCACGGCGGCTCCTACTTCGGCGAGTTCGAGAACTACTTCGGCCCCATCGGCGACCGGCCGATCACCGTCGACGGCGAGGGCGTCATCAACGCCATCCGCATGCTGCGGACGTTCATCTACGGGCAGAACGACGACACCGCGCTGGAGGGCTACGAGAACATCTCCCCGCAGGCCGTCGTCCAGTACACCGAAGAGCCGGCTCGTGAACCCTTCACGAACGGCAACGCGGTCGCACTCCGCAACTGGCCGTACTCGATCAACATCAACGGCGCAGAGGACGTCTTCGGCGAGGACCTGGGCGTGATGCCAATCCCGTACGCGGTCACCGAGGAGGAGTCCGAGTACAGTTCCATCGGCGGCACCACCGCCGCGATGGGCGGCTGGCACCTCACCCTCAACCCGAACGCGAGCGACTTGCGCAAGCGCGCGGCGCTGCAGGTGTTCCAGGCGCTGCAGGAGGAGTCCGTCCGCCTGCGGATGGCCGAGATTGGTGGCTGGATCCCGCCGATTCCGGACCTTATCGACACCGAGCAGACCCGCTCGCTGGATCTCATCGGTCGCTACGTCGACAGCCTCGCTGTCGCTGCCGACAATGCGCTGCCGCGCCCCGTGACGACGGTGTGGGGCCAGCAGTCCACGCAGATCGCCCGGGAGGTCAACGCTGCCCTGCGGCAGGAGAAGACCGCAACCCAGGCGATGAGCGACCTGAAGAGTTCCATCGAAGAGATCGAGAGCTCGGCGTAAAAGCGCAAGCCCGCCCTCGATTCACAGCACATTTATCACAGTCATACACAATAGTTAGCAAGAAGCATGAGTACAGAATCCCAACGAGGTGATCCGGCCGCCGGCACACGGGACGGAGCATACGCGAGTGCTGTCCGGTGGATGGAGAACCTCTCGGAAACCCAGTACGCGTACCTGCTGTTGACACCAGCACTGCTGTTGCTCGGTGTCATCGCGTTCTGGCCGCTCCTCTCGACGTTCCGTATCTCGCTGTTCGCCGACAGCCTGGGTGCGGCGAGCGTCGGAGGATTCGTAGCACTCGACAACTACATCGCGATCCTCACCGGTCAGCGGACGGCGCTGTTGCCGTCGCCGTTCCTTCCACAGGAACTGACCGTGCAGGCGATGTTCAACAGTGCGGTCGCCGTGACCCTGCTGTTCACCATCATCAGCGTCTCCTTCGAGACGGTGATCGGATTCGCACAGGCACTGATCCTCGACCAGGACTTCCGCGGGCGGCGCTGGATCCGGGTTGCAATCATCCTCCCGTGGGCGATTCCCATCGTCGTCCAGGGGATGATCTTCTACCTGATGTTCCAGCCGAACATCGGGTTCCTCGTCGGGACCGCCGAAAATCCGGCATTCCTCAACCAGATCGGGCTACTGTCGGTGACGCCGCTCGCGAACGCACAGGACGCAACGATGATCACCATCGTGGCCGACATCTGGAAGACGACGGCGTTCATGGCGCTGCTCATCCTCGCAGGGATGCAGTCCATCGACCGCAGCCTCTTCGACGTCGCGAAGGTCGCAGGTGCGTCGCCGTGGCAGCGGTTCAAGTACATCACCCTGCCCATCATCCTGCCGACGGTGCTGGTCGCGATGCTGTTCCGCACCATCCAGGCGATGCGCATCTACGGACTCATCGAGACGGTCGCCGGGTGTACGACGGTTCCGTCGCTGTCGTGTCTGGTGGTGACGACGTTCAACAACCGACTGCTCGGCTCCTCGGCGACCATCGCGTTCATCACGGCGGCGATCATCGGGGTCGTCGTCTCGGTGTACATCGTCGGGTACGCACGTGGTGATATGGCATGAGCGACGACACACGAACGGACGGTGGCGTGAGCGCGGAACCGGAACTGAAACGCGGACCGCTCCAGCGGTGGGTCGCGAGGTCCATCGACGACCCAGAGCGGGTGTACAGAGCGATGTTCTACGTCGCGACGGTGTTCTTCCTCGCGACGACACTGTTCCCGTTCTACTTCCTGCTGGTGTTGGCCGTGACACCGGAGAACGCGCCGCTGTCGATGCTGCCAGCGACACCGCAGTTCGGCGTGTTCATCGAGGTGTTCGAGAAGGTCAACTTCCTGCGGTACATGTTCAACAGCCTCGTGCTCGCGCTGTCGACGACCGTCGTCGTGCTGCTGCTCGCGAGTCTCGCGGGGTACGTGTTCGGTCGCTTGGAGTTCCCCGGCCGGGCACCGCTCATGCTCCTGGTCCTCGCGATCAGTTACTTCCCGCCGGCGGCCTTCTTCGTGCCGCTGTACCAGCTGTTCACCGGGAACGTCATTCCGGGGCTGAATCTGTACAACACGCCCGGCGCGATGATCCTCCCGTTCAGTTCGCTGTTTATGCCGCTGTCTATCTTCATCCTCACGACGTTCTACGGGCAGATTCCAGACGGACTGGAGGACGCCGCTCGCGTCGAGGGGACGACCCGGCTGGGGGCGCTGTTCCGGGTCATCATCCCGCTGTCGGCACCCGGCGTCGCCACCGCGGGCGTGCTCACGTTCATCTCTGTGTACAACGAGTTCTTCTTCAGCCAGTTGATGAACAACGGGCAACCGGCCAACTGGGCCCCCATCGTGGGCGGCCTGCTGAGCCTGCAACGCGCGGGCCAGTTCCAGATCACCTACGGCGTGATGGCCGCGGGCAGCATCATCGCGGTGCTGCCGGTCGCGATCCTCGTCGTCGTCGCACAGGAACGTATCGTCAGCGGACTGACCGCGGGCGCACTGAAGGAATAATCAGGACACAACAATGGCACGAGTACACTTAACAGACGTAACGAAGCAGTACGGGGATGTGACCGCCGTCGAGGATATGAACCTCGACATCGAGGACGGCGAGTTCATCACGCTCGTCGGTCCCTCGGGGTGTGGGAAGTCCACGACGATGGAGATGATCGCGGGGCTGACCACGCCCAGCAGTGGGACCGTGACCATCGGGGAGCGCGACGTGACGTACCTCCCACCGAAAGACCGGGGCATCTCGATGGTGTTCCAGAACATCGCGCTGTTCCCCCACATGGACGTGTACGACAACATCTCCTTCGGGTTGCGCCTGCGCAACTACGAGAAGGAGGAGATCGACCGCCGCGTCGAGAACGCGGCCCGCATCGTCCAGATGGAGGGGATGCTCGACCGGATGCCCGACGAGATGTCCGGTGGCCAGCGCCAGCGCGTCGCCATCGCCCGCGCAATCGTGCGCGAACCGGACGTGTTCCTGATGGACGAGCCACTGGCGAACCTCGACGCAAAGCTCCGCGTCCACATGCGGACGGAACTCCAGCGCCTCCACAAGGAACTGGAGACGACCATCATCTACGTCACGCACGACCAGGCGGAGGCGATGACGATGTCCGACCGCATCGCGGTCCTCAACGAGGGTGAACTCCAGCAGTTCGCCCCGCCGCTGACGTGTTACAACGAGCCGGCAAACGAGTTCGTCGCCGGCTTCATCGGGTCGCCATCGATGAACTTCACGAGCGGCGAACTCACCACTACCGGGTTCTCCTCTGAGTACTACGACGTGAGCTTCGACGTCAACAACGTCGGCGCGTCGCCGGGCGACACCGTGACGCTCGGCGTCCGACCGGAAGACGTCTACCCGACGGAGTTCATCGACGACGCCACCGACCCGACCGAGACGATGGAGGTCGAGGTGGACGTGCTGGAGCCGATGGGCGACGAGATCTTCGTCTACCTCTTGCTCGACGAGGACGTCGATACGGGGATGGGCGGCAGCGCCGTCGGCGACGACAGTCTGCTGATGAGCGTCTCCCCCGACAGCGAACTCGCAGAGGGAGACAAACTGGAAGTGGTCCTCGACCGCGCGAAGATCCACCTGTTCGACGACGCCACCTCACAAGCGTTGGTCCACGGCGTCTCGCGAGTGGCCGAGACGACCGCGGACGCGGCAAGCGAGGAGGCCGAGTAGGATGGTCGAAGTCCTGTACCTCGCGGCGGTGACGGCGCTGTTCATCCCGTGGGCGTACGGGCTGTACGCGCTGGTACGGGACGGGAAAAACAAGTTCCTGCCGCTGGCGCGGCAGTATCTCCGCGGTCGCCGCCAGCAGAAAGAGCAGGAGGAAGCCGAGCGCGAACGCGAGGAGAAGGAACGACAACTATACTGATACCCTCCTCGTTTCACGGGGTAGGAATGTGTTACTCAGATTTGAGTACTAGCGAGGTGGCAAGATGAGTCTCGTCGATGGCTTCGACCCGTCTGGCGTACGCGTCGGTATCGTCGGCCTAGGGGGTATCGGTCACCACCACGCCGAACGACTGGAGTCGCTCGGGGCCGACCTCGTCGGCGGGATGGACGTGGACGCCGACGCCCGGGAGCGCTTCATCCACCGGTTCGACGCCCAGGGCTTCGAGGACCCCGGCGAACTGTACGACATCGTCGACGCGGTGCTGGTGACGACGCCCAACCGTTTCCACGAAGAGTACGCCGTCTCGGCGCTGGAGTGGGGACTCGACGTGATGCTGGAGAAACCGCTTGCCCACTCGTTGGAGTCGGCCCAGCGGATCGCAGACGCCGCACGCGACGCCGACGGCATCTGTATGGTCGGGTTCAACAACCGCTTCGCCGCGCCCGTCGAAGTGATCAAACACTACCAAGACGAGGGCCGCTTCGGCGACGTCTCCCACGTCGAGGCGAACTTCATCCGCCGGCGCGGCGTTCCCGGCCGCGGGTCGTGGTTCACGAGCAAGGAGGTCGCCGGCGGTGGCAGCCTCATCGACATCGGCGTCCACGCCATCGACCTGGCGCTGTACTTCCTCGACTTCCCCGAGATCGTCGAGGTGTCGGGCGTCGCACGCTCGGAGTTCGGCGGTCGCGACGACTACACCTACATTGATATGTGGGGCGACGACTCCGGACCGGGCGACTTCGACGTGGACGACTCCGTCTCGGCGTTTATCCGGACGGCCGACGGCACGACCGTCTCGCTGGAGGCGGCGTGGGCGACAAACCGGCCCGCGAACAACGACTTCTTCGTCCGCGGCACCGATGCCGGTGCTCACTTCGACCGCGGCAGCGGCGACCTCACCATCTACGAGAACGGCGTCGGCGGGGGCCACCATCTCACCGACACGGACGTCGAGACGCGCGACGTCGACACCCACCGCGCCGAACAGGCGACGTTCCTCGAAGCGGTCGCGACCGGCGTCGAACCGAGTCGGAACACCATCGATCAGGCGCTGGCCGTTCAGCGAGTGATCGACGGCATCTACCGGTCGACCGAGTCGGGAGCGGCGGTTCGCCTCGACGAGTAGGCCCCGAAAGACGCTTCGTGGTCACCCGAAGCGGCTGGACGGCCGTCCGCTTTTTGTCGGTTCGCCAGCAACGACGGGCCGATGGTTACGACGATGGCTACGCCGGAGGTCGTGTTCAGGCTCCTCGCGGGCGTCGCACTCATCCTCGCGAACGGGTTCTTCGTCGCTATCGAGTTCGCGTTGACGCGGGCGCGCCAGTTCACCGAACAGGAGTTCGTCGACGGCAGCCCCGCACTCGAACGCGCGTGGGAGATGACGCAGAGCCTCGAACTGTATCTCACGACCTGCCAGGTTGGCATCACGGCGTCGAGTATCGCGGTCGGCATCGTCGCGGAACCGGCGCTTGCGGCGCTGTTCGAACCGCTGTTCGCCGACACGAGGTTCGCGTCGGTCGGGGCCGGCGCGCTGCTCGGCTTCCTGATTATCAACCTCGTCCACCTCACGCACGGCGAGCAGACGCCGACGTACCTCGGTGTGGAGCGGTCGCGGTTCGTCTCCCGCTATGGGGCGACGCCGCTGTACTACTTCCACAAACTCATCTCACCGGTCATCACCTTCGGCGACTGGATCGCGAAGGCGACGCTGAAACTGTTCGGCGTCGAGATGACCGGCGCGTGGTTGGAGACCGAACAGGACGCTATCGAGACGCGTGCGGAACTCCGCCAGCGGGTGTCGTCGACGCTGGAGGAGGGAGCAGTGGCCGACGAGCGCCAAGAGGAGGTGGTCAATGCGCTGAAAGTCGGCGAACGAACCGTCGAGGACGTGATGGTGCCCGCCGAGGAGATGGTGACGCTGTCGACGGGCGCGTCGACGGTCGAGAACCTCGAACGGATGCGTGGGTCGCCGCACACGCGGTTCCCCCTGTTGGACGAAGACGGCGGAGAGTTCGTCGGCATCGTGTACGTCCCATCGATCATTCGGGAGACAGACGACCTCACGGACGACGGCCTCGACCTCACGGCTGCGGCGGCCCCACCGATGACGCTGTCGCCCGACACCACCGTCGCGGACGCCATCGACCGCTTCCAGTTGGAGGGGCAGGAACTCGCACTCGTCGTCTCCGACGGCGAGATACGCGGCCTCCTCACGGCGACCGACGCCTTCGAAGAGGTGATGGGCGAACTCGAAGACCCACTCGACCGCCGCGACGGCGACGCCTGACCCAGCGCCGCGTTACAGGGACACGAACCTCCTCCGGGTCGGCGTGTTCGCGCGACGACTCCACCCTCGGGACATACAGATTTATTCGGTCCGTAGTTCAATTCGCGAGTATGGATATCGGCGTACTGACCGTTCCGTTGGGCGGAGAATCGCGGGCCGACGCGTTCGAGTACCTCTCGAGCATCGGCGTGAGCGCAGTCGAACTGGGCGTGGGTGGGTGGCCCGGTCAGGCACACACCGACCGTGAGGCGTTGCTCGCCGACGAGGACGCCCGCGAGACGCTTCGCTCGGACTTGGAGGAGTACGACCTCCGCGTGAGCGCGTTCGCGACCCACAACAACCCCCTCCACCCCGACGAAGAGCGCGCGGCCGAGGCCGACCGCGAACTCCGTGAGGCGGTCGAACTCGCCGACGAGTTCGGCGTCGACACCGTCACCTGCTTCTCCGGCCTGCCCGCAGGCGGCCCGAACGACGAGGTTCCCAACTGGGTCACCGCGCCGTGGCCGACCGAGCACTCCGACGCCCACGACTACCAGTGGGAGGTCGCCGAAGAGTACTGGACTGACTTGGCCGCACACGCCGACCACCACGGCGTCGACCTGGCCATCGAGATGCACCCGAACATGCTCGTGTACGAACCCCACGGAATGTTGCGCCTGCGCGAACTCACGAACGAGCGAGTCGGTGCGAACTTCGACCCATCGCACCTCTACTGGCAGGGCATCGACGTGACGGAGGCCATCCGCGTGCTCGGCGACCACGACGCCATCCACCACGTCCACGCGAAGGACACGAAGGTGTACGAGTCACAGGCCCGCGAGAAGGGCGTCCTCGACACGACCGACTACACCGAGGAGGGCGACCGCTCGTGGCTGTTCCGCTCGGTCGGCTACGGCCACGGCGAGGAACACTGGAAAGACGTCGTCTCCACGCTGCGGATGGTCGGCTACGACGGCGCACTCTCCATCGAACACGAGGACTCGCTCACCTCCTCGCGGGAGGGCCTGGAGAAGGCGGTCGACCTCCTCGACCGCGCCGTCTTCGAGACGACTCCCGGCGACGCCTACTGGGCGGAGTGATCGACGATGAGTGACCCACTCGACATCGGCGTCCTCGGCTACCGCTTTATGGGGAAGGCGCACGCGAACGCACTCGACCGCCTGCCGATGTTCTTCGACGACGCCCCGGAGACGAACCGACACACCATCATCGGCCGCGACGAGGAGGCACTCGCTGAGGCTGCCGACACGCTCGGCTTCCAGCACACCGCGACCGACTGGCGCGAGGTGGTCGACGAGGTGGACGTCTTCTACAACCTCGGGCCGAACCACCTCCACGTCGACCCCTCCATCGCGGCGCTGGAGGCAGGGACGCCTGTCCTCTGTGAGAAGCCGCTCGCACCGACGCTGGAGGGTGCACGCGAGATGCACGGGGCCGCACAAGCCGCCGACGTGCCCGCCGCCTGCGCGTTCAACTATCGGTTCGTCCCCGCCATCCGCTACGCGAAACGGCTCATCGACGCGGGCGAACTCGGTGCGATCCGTCAGGTCCGCGGACGCTACCTCCAAGACTGGCTCTCGGACCCCGACGCGCCGTGGAGTTGGCGCAACGACGAGGAGGCGGCCGGGTCGGGCGCACTCGGTGACCTCGGCGCGCACACGGTCGACCTCGCGCGTTTCCTCGTCGGCGACCACGCGGGCGAGATGAAGCGTATCTCCGGCCACCTGCAGACGTTCACTGAGGAGCGACCCGTCGAGGGCAGCGACGAGACGCGGCCTGTCACCGTCGACGACGCCTACTCCGCACAGGTCGAGTTCGAGAACGGCGCGATGGGCACGTTTGAAGCCTCCCGCGTGACCGAGGGGCACAAGAACGACCACACCATCGCAGTCCACGGCACCGAGGGGAGCGTCGAGTTCTCGCTGGAACGGCTGAACGAACTCCGGGTGATGACCGGCGACAACCGCGGCTACGAGACGGTCCTCGTCACGGACGCGGACGACCCGTACGTCGACCACTGGTGGCCGCCGGGCCACGTCATCGGCTGGGAGCACACGTTCGTCCACGAGAACTACGAGTTCCTGTCGAGCGTGCGCGATGGAACGGCGTTCCACCCGAACTTCGCGGACGCCTACGAGGTACAGCGCGTCCTCGACGCCGTCGAGCGGTCTGACGCGAACGGGGCCTGGGTCGAACTGGACTGAACGGCGTCGGGTCCGTTCACCCCCGAACGCTTTTGCACGAATCCGCGGAACCGTGAGCTATGTCTACATCACACGCGACCACGGCGACCGTCCGCGTCGCGTTCGACGACGCCGACGGCGAAGCGGCCGCAGAGGCGGCCGAACGGGCGGCCGCCGATGCCGACGGTATCGTGGTCCGCCGGGTCGGGTCGCCAGGGACGGCCGACCTGCCAGCGGTCGCGGTGACGCGTGACGGGCGAACGGCGCTTCTCACCGGCGTCGACACTGACGAGGCGGCAGCACTCGTGGCGAGCGTCGACGCCGGCGAATTTCCGAACGACGAGGCAGTCGGCGTCGTCGACCACGACCCCGAAACGATGGAGTTCCCGTTCCCCGAGGGGCCGCTCTCGGTCGGCGTCCGCCGAACGCTGGTCGGGGCAGGCTGGCTCGACCCGACCGCCTTCGACCCGCCGACCGATGGCGACGCCGGCGACACGGGACTGTCGACGCTCTCCACGCTCGGCCTCCGCGGTCGTGGCTGGGGCGACGCCGCACAGGACGACCCCGTCGCAGCGGAGTGGCGCACCGCTCGCGCCGCAGAAGGCGACCCAGTCGTCGTCGTGAATGGCCTCGACGCCGACCCGAAGGTCGACGCCGACCGCCTCCTCCTGTCGAGTCTCACGGGTCGCGTGTTCGCCGGTGTGGTCGTCGCCGCCCGCGCCGTCGACGTGAGCGAGGTCGTCGTCGCCCTGCCCGAGGACGACCCGGTCGTAGCCGAGCGAGTTCGCGCCGTCGCAGACGTGGTCGAAGACGAGACGAGGCTGACGGTCGAGGTGACCGCCGCGCAAGCGGCGTACATGACCGCCGAGCCGACGGCCCTGCTGGAATCGCTGGAGGGCAACGACCGCATCGAGGCGCGGCGACGACCACCCGCCCCGGCGGCGTGGGGCCTGTTCGAGCGGCCGACGCTCGTCCACACGCCGCGGACGCTCGCGGCAATCGAGCGAGCGGTGGCAGACCCCGCGGCGTACGACGCAGGCGCTGCCGACCCCGGAACCAGACTCGTCACGGTCGTCGGCGACCGTCGGCGGACGGTCGAACTCCCGACGGACGCGAGTCTCTCGCGAGCGCTCGTCGAGGGAGAGTGCGGCGCGTTCGCCTGCGTTGGCGGTCGCTTCGGCGGGGTGACCCGCGACCTCGACACGCCGGTCGCGGCACCAGCGCTTCGTGGCGCGGGACTCGGCACGAACGGGTCGGTCGAACCGTTCTCGACGGGCGAGGACGGCGCGTGCGCGGTCGCGGTCGCGGGCCGTCGCATCGCGACCGCTCGCGAGGAGAACTGCGGGCGCTGCGTACCGTGCCGAGAGGGGAGCACGCAGGCACACGAACGCCTGCGGGCGGTGTACAATGGTGACCTCTCGACCACACGGCTCAGAGAACTCGCGCGGACGATGCGCCGAACGTCGCTGTGTGGATTCGGCCGCGACGCCGCCCGTCCGCTCGCGTCTGTGCTGTCGGAGTTCGAAGCCGACCTGCGGGCACACGCCGATGGCCGCTGCCCAGCGGGGGTGTGTGACCTGTGAGCACCGACGACCGCGTGGACACCGACGGCGACGGAGACACCCCGCTACCGCGCGTCCCCGACTCCTCGCGCGTGACAGACCCGCGAACGTCGACGCCGCTGACAGAGTCGTTCACGCCCGGGACAGCAGCCGACCCGCCGATGGCTGCGGGAGTCTCGACTGCCGCGCACGACGACGGCGACGACACGGTGACGGTGTCCGTCGACGGGCAGTCGGTGACCGTTCCTGCGGGTGCGACGCTGCTCGACGCGATGGAGCAGGTGGAGTACGAGGGGACGGTCCCGGCGCTGTGTTCGTACGACCGCAACGGCGGCGACTGCTCCGACGACATCGGCCCTCGGTCGACGTGTCGCACCTGCACGGTCGAGGCCGACGGAGAGGTGGTTCCGGCCTGCTCACACCCCGTCAGCGACGGCGTCAGGGTGGCGACCGACGCGGCGGCGGCCCGGGAGACGCGGGAGGTGAACCTCGATCTAGTCCTCTCCGACCACAATCTTCGGTGTACCACCTGCAACCAGAACGGCCGCTGTGAACTCCAAGACGCCGCCATCGACACCGAGGTGGAGGAGCCACGGTTCGGCGTCTTCGACGAGCGCAGCGAGTACGAACCGCTCGACGACACCTCGCCGTTCATCCAGATCGACCGCAACAAGTGCATCACCTGCACTCGCTGTGTCGACGCCTGCAACGACGTGCAGGTGTCGGGCGTGTTGCGCGTCGAGGGGACCGGCGAGGACACCGAGATCGGGTTCCAGTCGGACGCCGAGACGATGGCCGACTCGGCGTGCGTCTCCTGTGGCCACTGCGCGACCGTCTGCCCGACGGGGTCGCTGACGGAGCAGGGGATGGCTGGCATCGCGACGCTGCCGATTCCGGGGTTCAACCACGCTAACAGCGTCGGGAGATCGATGAAACGCGACGCCGAGCGTGCGGGGAGAGCGACGAGCGAACCGAGCGGGCGGCAGCGTGGCGGTGGGTCCGGCGGGAGCCACGTCGGCGACCGCGACGGTCCGTCGCCGACCCGCGAACGCGCGGAATCCGACGGTCTCGCGTCGGCGCTCCGATGGGCGAAACAGACGGCGAGCGATGCCGGCCACTCGGCGTTGCTCGCGGGCGAACACGCCGCCGAGTCGGTCGCCGCGCGGACGATGAAAGAGGGGTGGCTGTTCGACGTGGCCCGCCGCGTCGCCGACCGCAGACTCGACGACGTGGAGTTCACCGAGACCACCTGCGGCTTCTGTGCGGTCGGGTGTCGCTTCCAGTTGGTCTCGAAAGACGACGAGGTGTTGGGTGCGGTGCCGACGGACGACCCCGCCGACGCCCCGGTCAACGACTTCTCGACGTGCGTGAAGGGGAAGTTCGGCTACGAGTTCGCCAACAGCGACGACCGCCTGACGACGCCGCTCGTTCGCGGCGACGACGGCGAGTTACATGAGGCGACGTGGGACGAGGCGCTGTCGCGGGTCGTCGAGGAGTTCGAGTCGATCCGTGACCGCTCGGGACCGGACGCGCTGGCGGCGTTCGCCTCCTCGAAGTGTACGAACGAGGAGGATTACCTGATGCAGAAGTTCGCGCGGGCGGTGCTCGGTACGAAGAACATCGACAACTGCGCCCGCCTGTGTCACTCCTCGACGGTCGCGGCCCTGAAACAGACGCTCGGCTTCGGTGCGATGTCGAACCGCATCAACGAGGACATCGCCGAGGCCGATGCCTACCTCATCACGGGGTCGAACACCACCGAGAGCCACCCGGTGTTGTCGACCCGGATCAAGCGCAACGTCGACGACGGTGCGGATCTGGTCGTCTTCGACCCCCGGAAAGTCGAAATCGCCGAACACGCGAGTCAGTACGTCCGTACGACCCCGGGATACGACGTGGCGTGGATTAACGGCCTGATCCGTTACATCGTCGAGGAGGATCTCCACGACGGGGCGTTCATCGAAGAGCGCACGCGCAACTTCGAGGCCCTCCGCGAGAAGGTGGAGCCGTTCACGCCCGAGGAGGTCGAGCGACTCGCGGGCGTCGCGCCCGACGACCTGAAGCGGGCGGCCGAGACCATCGCGACCGCCGACTCGGTCGTGTTCGGGTGGGCGATGGGGATGACCCAGCACAGCCACGGCACGCAGAACGTCCTCGCGCTGGCGGATCTGGCGCTCGTCACCGGCAACGTCGGCAAGCCCGGCGCGGGCGTCTCGCCGTTCCGCGGCCACAACAACGTCCAGGGCGGCGGCGGCGACATGGGAACGCTCCCCAACTCCCTCCCGGGGTACCGCGATCCGACGGACCTGGACGTACTCGACGAGTTCGAGTCTGCCTGGGGCGTGCGCCCGCCCAGCGAGGAGGGGCTGAAAGTCCCAGAAGTGTTCACGGAAGCGCTCGCGGGCAACGTCGAGGGCCTGTACGTGATGGGCGAGAACCCGGCGCTGTCGGAACCCGACATCAGCCACGCAGAGGAGGCGTTGGAGGCGCTGGAGTTTCTCGTCGTGCAGGACATCTTCGAGACGGAGACGACCGCGTACGCCGACGTGGTGTTGCCCGCCGCGACGTTCTCCGAGAAGGAGGGGACGTTCACCAACACCGAGCGCCGCGTCCAGTTGGTCGGGAAGGCGACCGACCCGCCGGGCGAGGCGCGACAGGACTGGACCATCATCCAGTCGCTCGCGCGGCGGATGGGCCACGACTGGGACTACCGGCATCCAGCGGCGGTGATGGACGAGGTAGCCGAACTCGCGCCAATCTACGGCGGCATCAGTCACGAGCGACTGCGTGAGGAGGGCGGCCTACAGTGGCCGTGCCGCGACGCCGACGACCCGGGAACGCCGTACCTCTACGACGAGTCGTTCAACTTCCCCGACGGGAAGGCGCGGTTTGTCCCCGCCGACACGGGCGAACCCGGCGACCTCCCAACCGAGGAGTTCCCGCTCACGCTCACGACCGGGCGGGTGCTGTACCACTGGCACACGGGGACGCTCACCCGGAAAGTGGACGGCCTGATGGACCACGTCGGCGAGGCGTTCGTTGAGGTGAATCCGGCGACCGCCGAACGACTCGGAGTCGAAGACGGTGAACTGGTTCGCGTGTCGTCGCCGCGGGGTGCGATCGAAGTCCGGGCGACGGTGAGCGACCGCCCGGGCGACGGTGTCGTGTTCATTCCGATGCACTTCGCCGACGGGGCGGTAAACCGTCTCACCGGCGAGCACTTCGACCCCACGAGCGGCATCCCCGAGTACAAGGTGTCGAGCGTCCGCGTCGAACCGCTCGCTCGAGACGAGACGGCGACCGGAGCTGACGAGGCCGCAAGCGACGACTGACGTCAGTCGGCGACCGGTCTACGGCGTGGGTACACCGAAGCGGCGAACCAGTCACGGGGTCAAGCGTGTACACCGAGTGTACTGACAAGCCGAGGGAACGGGCAATCGAGAGCCAGTGTCGGTGTCGAAGCGGCTCCCCGAACAGTTTTGGCCCGCCTAAAGTTCGTAACCGTTTTGTATGTTTTAGGCTGACCGAAAAGCGTGATGCGAGATACCGGAGCGGAAGACGAACCGACGCGGCGCGACTGGCTGAAGTACGGTGGAGCGATCATCGGTGGGGGATTGCTGGCCGGATGTGTGGGGAACAGCGAGTCCAGCGCCACCGCGACGCCGGAATCGGAGCCGAGTGACACGGCATCTCCGACCGATTCGGCGGCCACGACAGCGGAAGCCGACGAGTACCAAGTGTGTATGAAGCCCAACGGCTGTCACTCGTTCGACTCCGTCCCCGAGGAGTTCGCCGTGTACCACCAGGGGCCGGTCGACATAGTAATCGCACTGGGACAACTCGACGGGTTGGTCGCCTCTGCGTTCCCCTCGACGTTCCCGACGCAGTACTACGACCAGATTCCGGGTGTGTCTGTCGAGATGGATGGAGTCACGGCGCTCAGCGAGGACGGCACACCGGACAAAGAACTGTTCTACGAACTCGACGTCGACGCGCACCTCATCGGTCACCACCCCGCGATGGAGTACTTCGAGTTAGACGAGTCGGACCTCGCAGAACTCGAAGAGAACGTCGCACCGTTCCACGGCAGTTGGATGCGTCGGCCAGACTACACGGACGGACACCCGTACTACGGGCTCTACGAGGGACTCGACAAGTACGCGGACGTGTTTCAGACACAGGAACGCGGCGACGCGTTCCGAACGATGCACGACGAACTGGTCGCAGAGATCACTGCTGAACTTCCGCCCGTCGAGGAGCGCCCGACGGTGGCGTACCTGAACACGAACTACTGGGGTGACGGGAAGACGGTGTACGTTCGAGACCCGAGTGCTCCCGGCTACCAGACGAAGCCGCTTCGCGATTTGGAGATTCCGAGTCACGACCCGTTCGCGGGCCAGTACCCCGACGACAGCAACTTCATCCAGGGAGACTACGAGTTACTCCTCGACGTCGACCCGGACGCAATCGTCTACCACGCCGGGATGAACGTCTTGCGCGACTCCGAGAAGGACTTCGAGGACGACATCCTCGGTCCGCTTCGCGACCACCCCGTCGCGAGCGAAGTGACGGCGGTCGCGAACGGTCGCGTCTACCCGTACCACGAGTTCGAGCAAGGACCGGTGATGAACCTGTTCAACACCGAACTCCTCGCGAAGGCGCTGTACCCAGAGAGGTTCGGCGAACCGACCGGAATGGAGGCTCCGCCCGAATCGGCACGACTGTTCGATCGAGAGCGCGTGGCAGCCGTCATCGACGGCGACGTCTAACTCACCAACATCGAATCGCGTCGGTAGCTGGGCGCTCCGCTACCGCGTTCGCTACCCAGTGTCGTCTGCGACACGCCACGCCGCTATGGAATCTGGCTGTCGATACCCGACAGCGACCACGTCGTGGGTCCGACCTCGACCGTGAACGGCGTCGGTCAGTGAACGAGCGAACACCGTACTCGCGGTCAGATCGACGAGGTATCGGGGGCGACGGCGTGCGAGTCTGGAGCGGTCCCCGGTGTGCCCCCCGTGCGGGTCGTCGTCGCGTCGTCCGCCCGAGAGTCGGCCCGGCCCATAAGACCTATCTCACACACGTCGGTCCAACAGCACGTGTCTCCCCTCCAGACCGGATCGCCGGGCGTGAACGAACTCGCGTTGGTGGCCCGTGCCGTCGGTCACGTGCTCGCGTGTCTCGTCGCGGTCGCCCTCTGCGCTGGCGCGGCGAACCGACCACTGCGGCCGGTCCGCGTCGTCGCGGGCGGATTGGCGCTTGCCCTCACGTTCCCGTTCGTCGTGTTCGGCGCGCTCGGTCTCGGGCTCCTCGCACCCGTCGTCGACGTGGTCGGGAACGTTCTGGGGACGTACGCCGTCGTCGACGTGGTCGGGAACGTTCTGGGGACGTACGCCGTCGTCGCGGCTGTTCCGCTACTGGCGGCCGTCGCGGTCGCTCAGGCGGTCACCGACGGCGACGTCTCGGACCCGCGACACTCCTCACTCTTCGCAGGGGTACGGGCACAACTGTCTGTCGACGACGCGGCTGGCGTCTTCGTAGCGACCGTGGCGTTACTGGTCGGCGAACTCGCGGTCGTGACGGTCGTCGGATGGCTGTGAGACCGTCGAACTCAACACCGTAACGCCGCCCGCTGTATCTCTCACTGTCACCACTCGTGGACGCCCTCGTCGGTGATGACCTCGTCGACGAGCGACATCGGCGTGGCGTCGTATGCGGGGTTCTCCAGCGTGATACCGTCGGCGGGTTCGAGCATCACCTCGCTGGGCGGGCGGAACTCGTTCTCGAAGCGGAACTCGTCGGTGATGATCTTCGTTCCAGAGCCGACGACGACGACCGGGACGCCCACTTCGCGGGCGGCAGCGGCGATGGGGAACGTGCCGACGCGGTTGTAGAGGGTGTCCTCGACGATGCAGTCCATCCCGATGATGACGCGGTCGGGGTCGGCTTCTCGGAGGAAGTGCCCGGCGGCAGCGTCGACCGCGAGGTGTGGGTCGACGCGGTCCATCGCCGCGAGCGTTCGGGCGGTCTTTCGCCCGAGGTAGCGCGGTCGCGCCTCGGTGACGTAGGCGGTGAGGTGTGCGCCGCCGATGGCGGCGTCTTCGACCGCCTCCAACACGGTCGAGGAGTAGTCGTGGGTGAGGAACGTCTCGCCGTCGTCGAACGTCGCGGCGGCGTTGGCGGCCGCCTCGCGCTTGCCCGTCTCGACCCGTTCCGTCTCCTGTTCGATCGCAGTCTCCAGCAGTTGCTTGCCGCCTTCGACGGTCTGTGCGCCGCCGAGGACGTCGGCGGCGATGGCACGCATCGTCCGGTGGAGACTGGCGTGAGAGGGGTTCGCGCGTCTGAGCGCGCCGGCGTTGTGTTCGAGGTCGCGTTCGAAGTCGTCGAGCGTCGCGTACTCGCGGTCGAGCAAGTCGCCCAGTGCGCGGGCGGCTTTCACCGCGACGACAGACGAGGAGTGCGTCTGCATCTCGCGAATCTCGGCGACCGTCTCGTCTATCATAGGTGTGCGGTCGTCGGTTTCGGGGTTAGGTGTTCCGGGACCCGAGTGGACTGGGCAGCGTCGCTGCGGGTGGCGTCGCCAACCGCTCGCGTCGGCGACAACGACAACACTCATACCGCCGACCCCGTTACCAGTTGCCCGACGAATGAACCGCCGCACCCGCGAGTATCTGAAGGGCCGCTTCGGCGACTACTACCGGAGCGCGAGCGTCTCCCCGCCGCCGCAGGCGAACGAACGCGAGTGGGGACATATCCCCTTCACCGCGGGCGACGGCACGACGATGGTTCGCCACCAGTCGCTGCTCGATATCGGCGAGGTGAGCGAGTTCCTCGCCCGCGAGTCACCGCGGCACGCCTACTTCTCGGCCGCGCGGTACGACGACCCCGCCAACGGCAGTATGAGCGACAAGGGGTGGCGCTCGGCGGACCTCGTCTTCGACCTCGACGCCGACCATCTCCCCGGCGTCGACCCCGAGGCGGTGTCGTACGCGGAGATGCTCGCCGCCTGTAAGGAGGAACTGCTCGCGTTACTCGACCTCCTCGAAGCCGACTTCGGCTTCGCGAAGTCGGATATGCAGGTGGTGTTCTCCGGCGGCCGCGGCTACCACGTCCACGTCCGCGACGACAGGGTGGCGGACCTCGACTCGACCGCGCGCCGAGAGATCGTCGACTACGTTCGCGCGGTCGACCTCAACTACGACGGCCTCATCGAGAAGCGACCAAACGAGCGTGGAACCTTGCAGAAGACGCTCCGCACTGAGGGCGGGTGGGGCCGGCGCGTCCACGAGGAACTCGTCGCGTACGCCGACCGTCTCCGGGAGATGGACGAGGCGGACGCGCTGGCGGAACTTCAGGAACTCGACGGCGTTGGCGAGAAGACGGCCCGGACCATCCACGGCGTTCTCGACCGCAACCCCGAGGGAGTGAAGTCGGGCAACGTCGAGTTGGGGCCTGGCGCGTCGACGCTCGTACGGGCCATCGCAGAGCGCGTCACCGCCGAGCAGACCGCACCCATCGACGAACCCGTGACGACGGACCTCCGGCGACTCATCCGCCTGCCGGGGACCATCCACGGCGGGAGCGGCCTGCTGGTGGAACCGCTCGCGTTCGACGAACTCGACGACTTCGACCCGCTTCGAGACGCGATTCCGGAGCGATTCCGGGGGCGTGACGTCCTCGTCGACGTCCACGATCCGGGGCCAGTCGACGTGGGTGACGACAGAGATAAGGTGGAGGAGGGTATCGTGTCTGTACCCGAGTACGTCGGCGTGTTTCTGCTGGCACGCGGACGCGCGGAGAAGGCGAGGGAGTAACTCAGGATGGATCTAGACGAACTACGATCGGTGCAGTCGAAGGAGCGCAGGAAAGATAGCCTCCAGCACCTGCGGGACTCCTTCTACGAGGACGTGGCGGCGTATCTCACGGAGCGGAAACGCCAGCGCGACGAACGCGCCGCCAGCGTCGACCAGCCCTTCTCCGACGAACAAGTGCGGAAACTCTCAGACGAGATCGAGACGGCCGAGGAGGTCGTCGAGTCGCTGTACGAGCGCCGCGTCGGCAAGGTGGTGAAACTGTCGTCGTTCGCGGCGGCGGGCGCACCCACCGACACGGAGGGGATGACGATTCAAGAGGCGGAACTGTTCGAGGACCTAGTCGTCCGCATCGAGCAGAACAAAGACCGCGTGCTGAACGTGTTGGAGACCGGCGCGGACGTCGACGTGGGCGTCGAGACTCCGCAACAGGAAGCCGCGACCGCGGCGCCTGCCACCGGGAGCGGTGGGGGCGAAGCGCCGAGCCCCGTTGCCGACGCCACTACCGAGGCAGAGTCGGCGTCGTCCGCGCCGTCAGCGCCCGGGACAGGCGCTGACAGCGGTGGCGGCGGCGTTCTCGCCGACGCGATGGGCGGCGGCGAATCCGACGGCGACGGACCGGGCGCGGACGCCAGTGCCGGGAGCGCTGACACCGCGCCGCCGACGCCACCCGAGACACCGGACGTTGCGGTCGACGCGAGTACGTCAGCAGACGCGGCAGACGCGGTCGACGCGCCAGACGAGTTCGTCCCCGGTTCGGAACCGGACCGTGCGGGAACAGCGTCACAGGAGGAACCGACGCCGGACGCCGTCGGCGACGCGTCCTCCACACCGTCCACACCCGAGACGGCGACCGAGTCCACGAGCGAACAGGCACCGGAAGCGGCCGATGCGAGCGCGGCGGAGGCCGATTCGCCATCTCGCCGGACCGTCCGCATCACCCAAGACGTCGGGTCGATCCTCGGCGTCGACGACGTGGAGTACGACCTCGCGAGCGAGGACGTGGTGTCGCTCCCCGCGGACAACGTCGCTCCACTCCTCGAACGCGACGCCGCAGAACCCATCGACTGACCGACCGGTACCAACACCACTTTTCACGCCGCCGTCGCAGGCACGTGTATGCTCGACCCCGGAACCGAGGCTCCCGAGTTCACGCTTCCAGACCACGTCGGCCGCGAGGTGTCGCTCTCGGAGTTCGAGGGCCGCCGCGTCGTCCTGTACTTCTACCCTCGTGCCGACACCCCCGGCTGTACGACCGAGGCGTGCGGCTTCCGCGACGCTTACGACGAGTTTCAAGAGCGGGACGTCGCCATCCTCGGCGTCAGCGACGACCCAGTCGACGACCTGACCGCGTTCGCCCGAAAACACGACCTCCCGTTCTCGCTGCTCTCGGACGAGGACGGCAGCGTGTCGGCGGCATACGACTCCTACGGCGAGAAGAACGTCTTCGGCAACACGGTAGAGGGCGTCTTCCGCAACACGTACCTCATCGGCCCCGACGGGGAAATCGAGCGGGTGTACGAGGGCGTCTCACCGGAAGAACACGCCGAGGAACTACTCGCGGACATCGACGAGTTGGCCGACGCCGAGTGACGGCGCGACCGCGGACAGCCACTTACGTGAAGCCGACCGACCGCCGTGCGAGTTCTCGCCGAATCGCATCGCGTTTCACCAGCGCGAACCCGGCGACGACGACGAGAAAGCCGACGACCGTCAGCGGCGTCACCGGTTCGTCGAGGAGGATCGCACCGAGCACCGTCGCGACGATCGGGACGACGTAGCTCACGAGGTTGATCTCGAACGGCCCCAGCAGATCGAGCAGGCCGAAGTAGATGGCGTACGCGACCGCCGAGGAGAACACGCCGAGAAACAGAAGCGAGGCGACGACGGACGGCGACAGCGCTGCCGGTGCGACCTGTGGCTCACCGATGGCGATGCTCCCGAGGTGGAGCACCACCGCGCCGAGCGCCATCCCCCACGCGGTGCGGGGAAGCGCGTCCGAGTCGGGGTCCAGCCAGCGGATCGCGACGCTCCCGAACGAGACGGCGACGGCGGCGACGAACACCAACGCCACGCCGATGGTGGTCGCGCCGAAGTTCTCGGGCGACGGCTGGGCGACGAGGCCGACGCCGAGGACGCCGAGGACGACACCGACGTAGCCACGGAGGTCGAGGCTCCCCTCGTTCAGCAGGGCGACCGTGAAGAACGTCGTCAAGATTGGGTTGAGGCTGTAGACGATGGCCGCGACGCCGCCGGTCGTGTACTGCTGCCCGTACGCGAGAAACGCGATGTTGGCGACAACGAACAGTAGCCCGCCAACCGCGACCGACCCCAGATCGGCCCGCGAGGTTGGGATGGGGACGTCCGAGCGCCAGAACACGTACGCAAGCGCGACCAGCGCGCCGACGTCGAAGCGGTACGCGCCGAGCAACAATGGGTCCAACTGCGTCAACGTGACCTCGATTGCCGGGAAACTGCCGCCCCAACACAGGCCGAGTCCGAGGAACAACGCGGCGTTTCGAAGCGAACTCACTGACGTCTCACAGGCAGACTGGCGGCCGCGGGCGACTTCGGCGTTTCCGTTCGCCGCCGCGCCGTCGTGACCGAGGACATTACAGTCCCACCCGGTCGGCGGCGGCTTCGATGCGCTCCCACTTGGCGTCGACCGCAAACGGGAGGGCGAACAGAATCACGACGAGCAACACGCCGGAGAAATCGCCGGGGAGGCCGAACCGAGTCGGCAGCGACGACCCGAGAAATGCCCCGGTGTGCGACCCGGCGACGACGAACAGTAACTGCCTGACCGCACGGCGGCGGCGGTCGGAACGACTCTGGACAGTGAAGCGTTCGTCGTCGGGGATTCGACTCGCCGGGTCGTTCGTATCGCCGTCGTCGGGCATCGCCTGTCGCTATCGGTCGGCGCGTCAAAAAGCGGCCGCACCGCAGTCCTCAGTAGCCGCGAGTGATGAGGTAGTCCGCCAAGTCCGCGAGTAGGTCGCGTGCGGGACCCTCCGGGAGGACGTCGAGTCGCTGCTTCGACCGTTCGGTGAGGTCTTCGGCCATCTCGCGGGCGTACGCGATCGAACCAGCGTCTTCGAGGACGGCAACCGCCTCGTCGACTTCCGCCTCGCTGACCTCGGCGGGCGTGTCCGCCGACACCAGCGAGTCCACGTCGACGCCCTGCTGACGGGCGTGGAGCGTGATGAGCGTCTCCTTGTCCTCGACGAGGTCGGAGCCGCGCTGTTTCCCGAGTTTCTCCGAGGGGACGGTCAAGTCGAGCACGTCGTCTTGAATCTGGAACGCGCGCCCGGAGTCGACGCCGTACTCGTACAGCGCCTGCACCGTCTGTTCGTCCGCGCCCATAAGGACGGCAGGGATGGCCGCCGACGCGCCGTACAGCACGGCGGTCTTGAGTTCGACCATCTCGAGGTACTCCTCGGGCGTGACGTCGTCGCGGTTCTCGAAGTCGACGTCGAGCGACTGACCCTCGCAGATACGCGTGCACGCGGAGGCGAGTCGGTTGACGGCCTCGACCGTATTCGCCGGGTCAGCCCCGGTGTCCGAGAGTAGTTCGAACGCTTTGGCGTACAGCGTGTCGCCCGCGAGGATAGCCGTCTCCGTGTCGTACGCTCGGTGAACGGCGGGTTCGCCGCGCCGGAGGTCGTCCTCGTCCATAATGTCGTCGTGGATGAGCGTGAACGACTGGATGACCTCGACGCTCACCGCCGCACGCATCAGGTCGAAGGGTTCGCCGTCGAGTGGCTCGAACGAGCGGTAGTTCGTCTCGGCGTCGGCGTCGACGCCAGCGAGTGCCTCGGCGACGAGCAACGCGGCGGTCGGTCGGAGGCGCTTGCCACCGGCCTCCAGAATGTACCGCGTCGCCTCGTAGAGGCGCTCTGGCTCGGCCATCGGGAGCTCTTCGTCGATGGCGGCGTTGACTCGGTCGCGGCGCTGTTCGACCGCCGCGAGCACCCGTTCTTCCGTCGCGTCCTGCGACATCGTCACTCCGTGAGTTGGATCATGTTGCCGTTCTGCGTGACGTGGATGTCACGACCGAGCGTGTACCCCTTGCGACCGGCGAGGTCGACGTACGGGGCGAAGCCCTTCATATCCTGGTGGGCCGGGATGACGTGCTGGGGCTCCAGCGCGTCGAGCATCTGGTAGTGCCCCTCCTCGCGGAGGTGGCCCGACACGTGGATGTCGTCGTAGATGCGCGCGCCCTGCATCTTCAGGAGGCGCTCGGACTGGTAGCGCTGGCCCTCGTTCGTCGGCTCTGGGATGACCCGTGCCGAGAAGACGACCTTGTCGCCGTCGTCCAGTTCGTACGGCGTCTCGCCGCGACCCATCCGAGTGAGCATCGCGCGCGGTTCGCCCTGGTGACCCGTGACGATGGGGAGGTAGTTCTCCTTGCCCTCCTGCATAATCCGCTTGAACGTCCGGTCGACGGACTTGCGGTGGCCGTACATTCCCAGGTCGTCCGGGAAGTCGACGAAGTTCAGGCGTTCGGCGGTGCCGGAGTACTTCTCCATCGAGCGACCCAGGAGTACTGGCTCGCGTCCAATCTCTTGTGCGAACTCGACGAGCGAGGAGACACGCGAGACGTGCGAGGAGAACGTGGTGGCGACGATGCCGCCGTCGTAGTCCTCGACGGACGTGAGCACGTCCTTCAGGTGGCGTCGTGCGACCGACTCGGAGGGCGTGCGGCCCTTCCGGCCAGCGTTGGTACAGTCCTCGATGTACGCGAGGACGCCGTTGCCCTCGCGACCGATCTCACGGAACCGCTTCATGTCGATGGGGTCCTCGAGGACCGGCGAGTGGTCCATCCGCTTGTCGAGGCCGTAGACGACCGCGCCCTCGGGCGTGTGGACGACCGGGTTGATGGCGTCGATGATGGAGTGAGTGACGTGGACGAACTCCAACTGGACGTTCCCGGAGTCGCCAATCTCCATCGTCTCGCCGGCTTCCATCTTGACGAGGTCGTTGTCGACGTTGAACTTGTTCTCGCTCTGGACCTGCTGTTTCACCAGTTCGATGGTGAACGGTGACGCCACGACGGGCGCGTCGTAGCGGTGGGCCAGTTTCGAGATGGCGCCGATGTGGTCGAGGTGACCGTGCGTCGGCACGATGGCCTGCACGTCGCCCTCCATATCGCTCATCACCCGGTCGTCCGGGATGGCACCCATATCGATCAGGTCGAGGCTGTGCATCTTCTCGGTCTCGACGTTGTCGTGGATCAGGACCTGACTCAGGTTGAGGCCCATGTCGAACACGACGATGTCGTCTCCCGCTCGGACTGCCGTCATTTGGCGGCCAACTTCCTCGTAGCCGCCGATTGTCGCGATTTCTACTTCCATAGGTTCGTATTCGTTCGGTGTTGCGAGCGTGAAACCCGCGCGTCGTGCGCGGCCGATGCTCGTACGGAAAGCCCCGGTACGGGTCGCTGGGGACCCCGGCGTCTTACAGCGCGTCGGTCCGCTCTCCCGCAATACGGGGCCGATTCCCCGTACTTACCCGCGGGCTCGTGGTGTCTGTACGGTACAGGTCATCTGTTAAAACTGTGCGGGTTCACTCGCCGAGTACAAACGCACTCGCCCGTGACCGCGGACTGAGCGACTCGACGCCCGGCGGCGCCGCTCGTCCGGTACTGTTAAACCCGAATCGGCCGACGAACCGACTATGCCAGGCCGTCCGCTCGACGTACTCGAGGAGGCCCTCGACACGCCGGTAACCGTCCACCTCAAGGACGACACCGCACACTTCGGCGTCCTCGCCGGGTACGACCAGCACATGAACGTCGTCCTCGATCCCACCGAACTGGAGGGATCGACCGACGAGGAAGTGGAAGACACAACGATTATCCGTGGCGACAACGTCGTCTCGATTAACGTATGACCGGAGCCGGAACGCCGTCTCAGGGGAAGAAGAACAAGACGACGCACGTCAAATGTCGACGCTGCGGTGAGAAGTCCTACCACGTGAAGAAGAAGAAGTGCTCGTCGTGTGGCTTCGGGAAGTCCGCGAAGCGACGCGACTACGAGTGGAAGTCGAAGGCCGGCGACAACTGACGCTTTCTCCTCTCACGTTTTGCACGACTCCGAGCGACTGCGCTCGAAGTCTCTCGCGTCGACTGTGACCGCCCAGTAGCGTCGGCCGTCGCCCGATGCCGGTGGAGGTGTGTCTCGATCACGCTTCCATATACACGAATACGTATAACACGGACATATCCTGCGGCGACCTACGCACGATAACGAGGGTTTTTGTGGAACGACGTTTCAGTATCCCCTATGCCACACGGCGACTCCGGGGAGGGTTCGGGGGCACCGGTCACATCGCTCACCGAACCGCTGCGTGAGGACGCGCGCGGGTCGACGCCGACAGACGGACCGACCGAGAAGTGCGGTGTCGTCGGCGTCTCGCTGTCCGAGCGTGAGGCCGCACGGCCGCTGTACTACTCGCTGTACGCCCTGCAACACCGCGGGCAGGACTCCGCGGGGATCGCCACCCACGACGGCTTCCAACAGCACAGCCACGTCGAGATGGGTCTCGTCGGCGACGCCTTCTCGCAAGACGACCTCGACAGTCTCGCCGGGTCGGCGGGCATCGGCCACGTCCGCTACCCGACCGCCGGCGGCGTCAACGCCTGCTGTGCTCAGCCGTTCTCGGTGTCGTTCAAGTCCGGGGCGCTCGGCCTCGCGCACAACGGCAACCTCGTCAACGCCGACGAGATTCGCGACGAACTCGCCGCCAGCGGCCACGCGTTCACTTCGCAGGGCGACACCGAAGTCATCGCCCACGACCTGGCACGGAACCTCCTCGAGTCAGACCTCATCCGCGCGGTCAAGCGCACAATGAGTCGGATCCACGGGTCGTACTCGCTGACGGTGATGCACGACGACACCGTCATCGGCGTGCGCGACCCGCAGGGGAACCGGCCGCTGTGTATCGGCGAACTCGACGACGGCTACGTCATCGCCTCGGAGTCGGCGGCCATCGACACCCTCGACGGCGAACTCGTCCGCGACGTTCGACCGGGCGAACTCGTCGTCTTAGAGAGCGACGGGAGCGGCTTCGACTCGTATCGACTGTTCGAGGAAGACAACTCCGCTCACTGTTTCTTCGAACACGTCTACTTCGCGCGCCCGGACTCTGTAATGGACGACACGCTCGTGTACGAGGCGCGCCGCAACCTCGGCCGGGCGCTGTGGGCCGAGGCCGGCGTCGACTCCGACGTGGTGATGCCGGTTCCCGACTCCGGTCGGGCGTTCGCCTCGGGGTACGCTGACGCTGCGGCGGAAGACGACGCCGGCGTGGAGTTCGCGGAGGGGCTGATGAAGAACCGCTACGTCGGCCGGACGTTCATTATGCCCACGCAAGACGAACGAGAGCGAGCGGTGCGACTCAAACTGAATCCGATCCGCTCGACCGTCGAGGGGAAGACGGTCACGCTCATCGACGACTCCATCGTGCGCGGGACTACCTCGACGCAGTTGGTGCAGTTGCTCCGCGACGCGGGCGCCGAGGAGGTCCACGTCCGCATCGGCGCGCCGGCCATCATCGCGCCGTGTTACATGGGCATCGACATGGCGACGCGGGAGGAACTCATCGCCGCCGACCGCTCCGTCGAGGAGGTTCGCGAGGAGGTGGGCGCCGACTCGCTGTCGTACCTGTCGGTCGACGCCGTTGCCGACTCGCTCTCGAAGTCGAAGGCCGACCTCTGTCTCGGCTGTGTGACCGGCGAGTACCCGTACGACATCGACGGTGAGGCGACCGACCGCGACGTCACCCGTCCCACGGTCGGCGAACCGTCGCCCGCCGACGACTGAGCCAGTAGCGACCAGCAGCCCTCCACCAGACCCCGTTCTTGCCGTCCTCACCCAGCAGCGACGCTCGGTATGGTGCGAACAGGCGACGCCCTCGTTCACGAACCGCTTCGTCGCACACCCGCTGTGCGGTCCGCGTCACTCCTGGGCGCTGGTCACGGTACGGTACGTAAACCTTCGGCGGCGACGACTGCTGAAGAGTGTCGTCCGGTCAGTACACGTGGTACAGGATGAGGTACACCACGATACCGAGCGAGAAGGAGACGACCCACAACGACGCGGCCAGTCGGCCGACTCGTGCGTGCGCGGTGTCGAACAGGTCACGCCGCGGGCGGCTCGCCGCCAGCGTCAACACGTAGACGACGAGTGGGACGCAGACGACCGCGAGGAGGATGTGAATCGCCAGCAGGGGGAGGTAGACGAACCGCTCGACTGCGGCGGGGCCGCCGAAGTCGGTGGTCCCCACGAGTGCGATGCGGTAGAGGTACAACACCAGAAACACCCCGAACAAACCAGTCGACGCGATCATAAACCGCTGATGTGCCTCGAAGTCGCGATTCCGAGCGGCACGAACGCCCGCCAGGATGGTCCCGATAGCCGTCAACGAGACGACAGCGTTCGCAGTCGGAATGGCCTCGACGACGGACGTGGGCGCACGTGGGAGCAATCCCGCCGGAACGAGTCCGCCGGCCGTCGCGAAGACGACTCCAAGTGCCAGCGCCGAGACGACGCCGGCGACGCCGGCACTGTGGTCTCTCGCGAACCCACGTGGTCCACTCGTCGGTGTATCAGAACTCATTGTCGGTGGAAGGAGCGGCAGGCCCAAAGCAGTTGCCCGAACGAGCGGCCGGTGTCGGGTGATTGTCCGTGGTATGCGACTCCCCCACGGACGCCTCCCGGAATGGAAAGCCCTTTATCTGTAACCGGGATACAACGGAGTGCGTACTGACGCACGATGCGTGGGTAGCCAAGCCAGGCCAACGGCGCAGCGTTGAGGGCGCTGTCCTGTAGAGGTCCGCCGGTTCAAATCCGGTCCCACGCATCCACACGGATGCAGGTGCTGTGCACCCTTCGGGGTGCCCTACAGACAGCACCCACGCACAATCCTTCCGACCGCTACACCAGTCAGCAGCGGTGCTACCGTTCGGCTCAGTCGCCGTCTGCGAGTCACAGCGACAGAGAGTAACGGTTTTCCGCCGAGCAACGACTTCGACTGGTATGCATCAGATCACCGGCTCCGGGTGGATCGAGGTCATCTCGGGGTCGATGTTCTCGGGGAAGACCGAGGAACTCCTCCGTCGCCTGCGGCGCGCGCAGATCGCGGGCCAAGAGACCGCCGTCTACACGCCCGCGCTCGACGACCGCTTCGGGACGACGAGCATCGGGTCGCACAACGGCCGGACGTGGGAGGCGACCGTCGTCGAGAACGAGGGCGACGGGCCGTGGGACGTCCTCGACCACCTCAACGGCGAACAGGTCGTCGCCATCGACGAGGCCAACTTCTTCTCGGAGACGCTCGTTGACGTCTGTCAGTCGCTCGCGGAGGACGACCGGCGCGTCATTGTCTCGGGCACCGACCAGACGTACCGCGGCGAACCGTTCGACCCGCTCCCGGACCTGATGGCCGTCGCGGAGTACGTCGACAAACTCCAAGCCATCTGTGCGGAGTGTGGCGAACCCGCGACGCGCAACCAGCGTCTCATCGAGGGCGAACCGGCACACGTCGACGACCCGACCATCCTCGTCGGCGCAGAAGAGAGCTATCAGGCACGCTGTCGGAGTTGCCACGTCGTCCGGCGAGACTGACTGACTCCGGGCCGCTATCGGAACCGTGATTGTCCATCCGCCACTACGTCGGCTGTGACCACGTGGGTCGACTCACCCGAGGGCGGGCGCGCACGCGGGCCGGTCGCGGTCGCTCGCGCGTGGGCGGAGGTACTGGTTCGCCCGACGCGATTCTTCCACTCCGGCATCGCACCCGGCGATCAAGCACCTGGACTAGTGTTCGCCGTCTGTGTCGCCGTCGCGTTCGCAGGCGTCCGGTTCGTCCTCGACCCGGCGACCATCCCGACGGCGTTCGGTGGGCCGGGCGTCTCGGCGGCCATCTCGCTGTTATTCGTCGCCGTGTTCGTCGCGCCCGCCGCACTCCACCTGACGGCCGCGCTCCAGACCGTCCTGCTTATCGCGTTCGTCAGAGACCGCGCGGGCATCAGCGAGACGGTGCAGGTGCTCGCGTACGCGAGCGCGCCGTGTGCGCTCGCTGGACCGCCGATTCCCGAACTGCGTGCGGCGTGTGCGCTGTACGGAGCTAGCCTCCTCGTCCTCGGCATCCGCGAGGTCCACGACACCTCGACGGCCCGTGCAGCCGCTGCGACCGCGATTCCGGCCGCGTTGGTGTTCGGCTACGGCTTCCGCGGCTTCGACGCCATCGGCACGCTGCTCGCACAGTGGTACATCATCTGACTGGGCGACGCTGCAGCCTGACCGGCGAGTACACGGCCGAGACGAGTGGACGTTCGTCGGCGTTTCGACAACCGTTTTAGGAAGGGGCCACTGGCTTCACACAAATGGGTAAGTGTATCATCTGTGGTGCGTCCGTGGACGGACGCATCTGTTCCTCCCACGAAGAGGACGTGGTCTTCGAGTTCCGTGGCAACGACCCTCACCAACTCGTCCAGAACCGTTTCTACACCGGTATCGTCGACGGCTACGCCGACTTCGGCGTGTTCATCGACCTGTCGTCGAACGTCACCGGCCTCCTCCACCGCTCGGAGTTGGACCGTCGCCTCGAATCGCTCGACTGGGAACCAGGCGACGAAGTGTTCGTGCAGGTCAAGAACGTCCGCGACAACGGCGACGTCGACCTCGCGTGGTCGATTCGGCAGTCCGAACGTGAGTTCCGCGGTGCGCTCATCCAGGAAGGGACGACCGAACTCGACCGCGAACCCGAGGACGACGATGACGACGACAGCGGCGGCGTGACGCACAAGCCGACGCCCGACAAGCCCGGTGAGAGCGAAAGCGACGAGGGAAACGGGGGCGCTGACGCGGGAGACGAGAGCGCCGACGACGCACAGCACGAGCAGTCGACCGAGGCCGAGCAATCGGCCGACGTCGACTCGTCGAGTGCTGACGAAAGCGCCGACGAGGGCGACGACGAGAGCGCTGAAGACGACCTCGACGCCGTTCGCGACCGCAATCAGGCGACGCCCGAGGGCGAACACGAACGCGTCGGCATCGGCAGCCTCTCGAACCGCGTGGGCGAGAGCGTCCGCATCGAGGGCGAAGTCGTCGGCGCGCGTCAGACCGGCGGCCCCACCGTGTTCGAACTGCGCGACGAGACGGGCGTCGTCGACTGCGCGGCGTTCGTGCAGGCTGGCGTCCGCGCGTACCCCGAAATCGACGTCGGCGACATCGTTCGTCTCGACGGCGAGGTCGAGGTACGCCGCAACGAGATTCAGGTCGAGACGGACGCACTCGCCGCACTCGACGGTGACCAGGCGGAGGCCGTCCAGCGACGACTCGCAGACGCCGTGAGCGACGAGGCTCGACCGGACGAACTCGCGACGCTGGGCGACCACGACGCGGTCGACGCCGTCGGAGACGACTTGCTGGAGGCTGCCGAGTCGGTTCGCCGCGCCGTCATCGAGTCGCGCCCCATCGTCGTCCGCCACGCCGCGACCGCAGACGGGTACGTCGCCGGCGCGGCCATCGAGCGTGCCGTCCTCCCACTCATCCGCGAGGAACACGCCAAGAGCGACGCCGAGTACCACTACTTCACTCGTCGTCCGCTCGACGAACCGGTGTACGACATGGACGCGGCGACGAAAGACGCCACGCGGATGCTGCAGGACCGCGACCGCCACGGCGAGCAACTGCCGCTCGTTCTCCTCGTCGGCACCGGGTCGACGAAGGAGTCGAACGACGGTCTCGACCTGCTCGGCGTGTACGGCGCAGAGCGCGTCGTCGTCGACGCGGCGACCGCCGACCCCGAAATCGCAGACACCGTCGCGACGCTGGTCAATCCCGGTCTCGCCGGTGCCGACGCCAGCGACCTGACGACTGGTGCACTCGCCTCGGTCCTCGGCGCGACGGTCAACGGGGACGTGGCCGACGACTTGGCGCACCTCCCGGCGGTGAGTTACTGGGAGGACACGCCCGACACGTACACGGCGCTGGCGGAGGACGCCGGCGTCGACGCCGACCGCGTGACCGACCTGCGCGAAGCAGTCGCGCTGGAGGCGTACTACCAGAGCTACCAGGACAAGCGCGAACTCATCACGGACATCCTGTTCGACTCTGAGGGGAGCGAACTCGCGGGCCACATCGCCGGTCAGTTCCGCGAGAAGTTGGAGACGGAACTGGAGACGGCGGAGGCGAACATCGAGGAACGCGAAGTCGACGGCCACACGTTCGCGACGCTCGACGCCGACGCGTACAGTCACCGCTTCGACTTCCCGTCGACGACGCTGCTCGCGGACGAACTCCAGCGTCGTGGCGACCGTGACGCGACCGTCGTGTACGGCACGGACGAACTGTACATCCGCGCCGACAGCGACGTGGACGTGCGCTCGGCCGCCGGCGACGCCGCGATGGCGGTGCCCGACGCGGGCGTCACCGCCGTCGGCGTCCGCCAGGGCCGCGTCGAGTTCCTCGCGGGCCGTCGCGACCAGGTGACCGACGCCGTCGTCGACGCCGTCGCTGGCCAGTTGGAGTAAGCCGACAGCACGGTTTGCGCTGACCGATTGCCCGTTCGACCACACCAGTTTTCCCGAGTGTCTGACGCCCAGCGGGCGCTGTGTGCAGCAGCCGAGAACAACCCGACGCTACGCTCTCGTGACCGTCGAGAGACTCTGACGAACGAAACGCTTACCCGCCGAACGCGACCACTCACACGCAATGAGCGGCACCGCGGAACCGGACGGCGAGTCCGCCGACTCGGAGGAACCGGAGGCATTCGAGGAGGCGTGCCGACTGCTCGTCCAGCGCATCCTCGACGGCGACGTGGACCGCGACAGTCTCGAGTCCGCGAAACTCGACGCCTGTTCGGCGGTGTCCTCGCCGAAGGTGCCGCAGAACACCGACCTCCTCCAGCGTGCGCCGGATGGCCGCCGCGAGGAAGTTCGCGAGGTCGTGATGCGCAAGCCCGTCCGCACCGCCTCCGGCGTCTCGCCGGTGGCGATTATGACCTCGCCACACACCTGCCCGCACGGGAAGTGTCTCTACTGCCCCGGTGGCCCCGCCTCGGAGTTCGACTCCTCACAGAGTTACACGGGCCACGAACCCGCCGCCGCCCGTGGGAAGCAGAACGACTACGACCCGTACGGCCAGGTGACGCTCCGCCTCGAACAACTGCGCCACATCGGCCACCCGGTGGACAAGGCGGAACTCATCCTGATGGGCGGGACGATGACCGCCCGCTCACACGACTACCAGGAGTGGTTCGTCAAGCGGGCGCTGCAGGCAATGAACGAGTACGACACCGACGCCCGCCCGAACCCCGCGGAGGGGCGAAGTTTCGCACAGGACCCTGCCGAGTACGACTTCGAGTACCTCGAAGACGTCAAGAGCCGAAACGAGTCGTCGGACGTGCGCTGTGTCGGCATCACCTTCGAGACCAAGCCCGACTGGTGTGACCCCGAACAGATCGACCGGATGCTCGACTTGGGCGGGACGAAAGTCGAGGTGGGCGTCCAGACCACCTACGAGCGGGTGAACCGCGAGATGCACCGCGGCCACGGTAACCAGGCCTCCATCGACGCCAACCGCCGCCTCCGCGACTCGGCGTTCAAGGTGGGCTTCCATATGATGCCGGGGCAACCGGGGATGAGCGCGGAGATGTGCCGCGAGGACTTCCGGCAACTGTTCGAGAACCCCGACTGGCGGCCGGACTACCTGAAGATCTACCCGACGCTCGTCGTCCGCGGCACCCGCGTGTACGACTCGTGGCGGCGCGATGAGTTCGAGCCACTCTCCAACGAGGAGGCCGCCGACCTCGTCGCCGACGCGATGGACCAGATCCCGAAGTACTGCCGCCTCCAGCGAGTTCAACGCGACATCCCCGCGGACTTCATCGACGCCGGCGTGTGGAAGTCGAACCTCCGACAGTTGGCCGAGAAACGCGCCGAGGAGAAGGGGTACACCCTGCAGGACATCCGCTCGCGGGAGGTTGGCCACAACGACGCGGACCCCGACCCGAGCGACGTGGAACTCGACGTCGTCGAGTACGAGGCGGGCGGCGGCCTCGAACAGTTCATCTCGTTCGAAGACACCGAACAGGACCTGTTGGTGGGCTTCTGTCGCCTCCGATTCCCCTCCTACTCGCACGCCGCATCCGGCGCGGGGCCGGCCGCCGACGGCGACGCGGTTCGCCGCGAACTGGAGGATGCGGCGCTGGTGCGTGAACTCCACGTGTACGGGTCGCCCGCGACGTTCGACGGCGACGAGGGCGACTGGCAACACCAAGGGTACGGTCGCCGTCTGTTACGGGAGGCCGAGGACCGCGCCGCTGACGCGGGCTTCTCGAAACTGTCGGTCATCTCCGGCATCGGCGTGCGCGGCTACTACCGCGACAAACTCGGCTACCACCAGGACGGCCCGTACGTGAGCAAGCGCCTGTAGCGACTCGCCGGGCGAGACCATACGCTCATCGCGCGGGTACCACGCCGTCATCGCCGTGTTTTTGCATTCAGATCTGTTGCTGTGAGTGTGCAGCAATCCGTTCTCGTGCAACTGCGACGGACCCTCGAAGGGTTCGTGACGACGGAGGCGCGAGTCGCGGTCACGGTCGTCTTACTCACGGCCGCGGCCGTCACAGCGCTGTTGTTCGCGCCGCGCGTCGTCAGGGTTACCCACCGAGTCGTCCGCGACCGAGTACTCGGGAACGACCGCGTCCCTATCGAAGTGACCGAGTTCGACTGGCGACTGCCGGTGGAGGTCATCGTCCGCACGCTCCAGTTCGCCGTCCTGATCGCGTGTGGACTCGCGGTGCTGGTGGTGTGGGGGTTCGTCGACGTGGCGGTGCTCGCCGTAGGCGCGATGGCCGCGACCGTCCCGCGACTCGTCCAACTGGTCGTGACCGTCGGCATCGTCGGGGGCGCGCTCATCGGCATCGACGTGTTGGAGACGCGCCTGGACGCGTACGCCGCCGAGTCGGACGCGATCAACCAACACCAGAAGGGGATCGTCTTTCGCGTCCTCCAGTTGGCCGTCCTCGCGGGAGCAGTCGTCGGGAGCCTCACCGTGTGGGGCGTCAATCTCGGCGGCCTCCTCGTCGGTGCGGGCTTTCTCGGCATCGTCGTCGGGACGGCCGCGCGGTCGACCATCGGGTCGCTCATCGCCGGGTTCGTTTTGATGTTCTCCCGGCCGTTCGAGTTGGGCGACTGGGTCGAAATCGACGGCAAGGAGGGTATCGTCTCCGACATCACCGTCATCAACACGCGGATTCGAGCGGCAAACGGTGAGGTCGTCGTCATCCCCAACGACCGCGTGGCGAACGCGACGGTGTCGAACCGAACGCGTCTGGGGCAACTCCGCCTGTCGGTGGACGTGGGCGTCGACTACGACGCCGACCTCGAACGGGCGGAAGCAGTCGCACGGGAGGCGCTGGACACGGTCTCTGGGATCGCGTCAAACCCCGCGCCGCAGGTGGTGCCCAAGGCACTCGGCGACTCGTCGGTCGTCTTGGAGTGTCGCGTCTGGATCACGAACCCAAGTGCGCCGTTGCGCGCGCGGACGAAAGCCTCGGTCGTCCGCGAGGTGAAGCGTGCGCTCGACGACGCCGACATCACGATCCCGTACCCGCAGCGTGAACTGTCCGGGCGCGAGGAGACCGACGGGTTCCGCGTCGCGTCACAACGGGACCAGCGGCCCGAGGCACAGACCGTCACGAACCCGTCGGGCGACGACTGACGGACGGTCGCCACCGGGCTGCGCGGCAGATCGACTCGCCGGGTGACAGATCGGTACGTTTTGGACGCCCGCCGGTGGGAGTGCATCTATGCTCGAGGGACTGTTCGTCGACCTCGTCGGTGAGAACCCGGTCGTGCAGGCGTTCGTCGGCGGCGTCGTCATCGCGGGCCTGAACATGGTCGGCGCGCTGTCGGTCCTCGTGTATCGCGACCCGAGCGAACGCGCACTCGACACGGCGCTCGGGTTCGCCGCCGGCGTGATGCTCGCGGCGTCGTTCACGTCCCTCATCGTCCCCGGAATCGACCTCACCGAGGTCGTCGTGCCGGGCGTTCCCGCCACCGGCCTGCTCTCGCCGGTGCCCGTCCTCACCGGTATTCTCCTCGGCGCGGCGTTCCTCGACCAGGCAGACCACTGGGTGCCGCACGTCCACGTTCTCATCACTGGGCGACAGCGGGACGACCAGACTGTGACCGACGCTAAGGTGGCCTCAGTCATCCTGTTCATCGTCGCCATCACCATCCACAATATGCCCGAGGGTCTCGCCGTCGGCGTCGGCTTCGGGTCCGGCAACGTCGCGAACGGCATCGCGTTGATGCTCGCCATCGGCATCCAGAACATCCCCGAAGGACTGGCAGTGTCTATCGCCGCGATCAACGCGGGGTTCCAGCGACGGACGTACGCCGTCCTCACCGGAATTCGGTCGGGACTCGTCGAGATTCCACTGACCGTCCTCGGCGCGGTCGCCGTCGTCCTCGTCGAACCAGCGCTCCCGTACGCGATGGGCTTCGCCGCCGGCGCGATGCTGTTCGTCATCTCCGACGAGATTCTCCCCGAGACCCACTCACGCGGGCACGAACGCGAGGCGACGCTCGGGACGATGGTCGGCGTCGTGATTATGCTGTATCTGGACGTGGCGCTGGCGGCCTGAGCGACGGCCGCCGGCACATCACACCCAGTCTCGCCTCGTTACTCCGCGGCCGCCGTCTCCGCCATCGCGCCCGCGAGCACCCGCGTCGCCGCCGCGCAGTCGTCCCAGTCGGTCCACTCGCGCGGGTTGTGGCTGATGCCGTTCTTCGAGGGTGCAAACAGGAGGCTCGCGTCGGTCACGTCCGCGACGTGCATCGTGTCGTGAGCGGCGCCGGAGTGCAGGTCCATCGTGTCGAGACCGGCGGCCTCGCCCGCGCGGTGGGCCGCCTCGCGCAGTCGCTCGGCCATCGGCGTCGGGTGGAGGTCGAACGGCCGCTCGAACGTCGTCTCGACGCCCCGCTCCGATTCGAGGCGGTCGAGTGTGTCGCTGACGGCGCCCACGATAGTCTCCATCGACTCGTACTCCACGTCGCGAACGTCGATACCGGCCTCGACGCGACCGGGGACGACGTTCGTCGCGTTCGGCGAGACGTCCAGCGATCCGACGGTCCCCACCGCCGAGTCGCTACTCGTGTCGACGACATCGTTCGCGGCCGTTTCGACGTCTAAGACGAGTTCTGCGGCGGCCGCGAGCGCGTCCGTCCGGTCGTGCATATGGGTCGCACCCGCGTGGTTCGCTTCGCCCAGTATCTCCACGTCGCAGTGGGTGATGCCCGTGATGGTCGTGACGACGCCGACCGGAACCCCGGCTTCCTCCAGCGTCGTGTCCTGTTCGATGTGGAGTTCGTACCAAGCATCCCACTGGCTCGCGTCGAGTCGACCCTCGCCCGCGAACCCCGTCGCTTCCAGCGCCTCCGCGAGCGTCGTCCCCTCGTCGTCGGTCAACGCGAGTGCTTCCTCGACGGAACGCTGGCCGACGGCGACAGACGACCCGAGCAGGCCGTCCGCGAACCGCTGGCCCTCCTCCTCGGTGAACGAGACGACGGTGATCGGACGGTCCGGCGTCACGCCTGCGTCCTGCATGGTACGGACGGCCTCAAGCGCGGCGTACACCCCGAGTGGACCGTCGAAGATGCCGCCCTCGGGAACCGAGTCGAGGTGGCTCCCGGCGGCGACGGGCGCGGCGTTGGCGTCGACACCGTCGGGTGCCCAGGTTCCGGCGACGTTGCCGACGGCGTCGACGGTCACGTCGAGGTCGGCGGCTTCCATTCGGTCGACGAGGTACTCGCGGGCGCGGCGGTTCGCGTCGGTGCCGACGAGGACGGTTCGCCCGCGGCCCTCTGTGGCGTCGATGTCGCCGAAGGCCGCGGTGGCGTCGATGTCGTCGTGAAGGCGGTCGGTGTCGACGGTGAGCGTCATACTCGGCGAGTGGGACCGCCAGGTGTTGGCTCTTTCCGAAGCGGCGGTGTGCGTCGCGCAAGCAGGTCACAGGGTGCGTCTCCGTCGCACGCTTCGACAAGACTTATTCGCGCCCCACGGCACCGAACGCGTATGAGCGATATCGTCGTCACCCTGCCGGACGGCTCGGAGTTGTCCGTCCCCGAGGGTGCATCTGTCGAGGACGTGGCGTACGAGATCGGACCCGGCCTCGGTTCCGACACCGTCGCCGGCGTCGTCGACGGCGAACTCGTCGACAAGGCCGCGCCCGTCCACGACGGCGCACGCATCGAGATCGTCACCGACCAGTCCGAAGAGTACCTGCAGGTGCTTCGCCACTCTGCGGCGCACGTGTTCGCACAGGCGCTCCAGCGGGAGTTCCCCGACGCGAAACTCGCCATCGGCCCGCCCACGGAGGAGGGCTTCTACTACGACATCTCGGGCGTCGACATCGACGAAGACGACTTCCCAGCCATCGAGGCCGAGATGCGCGACATCGTCGAGTCGGACTACGACATCCACCGCGTCGAACTCTCCCGCGAGGAGGCGCTCTCGGCGTACGAGGACAACGAGTACAAGACGGAGATTCTCAATGAGGAGGCCGCCGGCGAGGACCCCGTCTCCGTGTACGAACAGGACGACTGGCGCGACCTGTGTAAAGGGCCGCACGTCGAATCGACGGGCGATGTCGGCGCCGTGAAGCTCCTGAGCATCTCCTCCGCCTACTGGCGCGGCGACGAGGAGAACGACCAGTTGACCCGCGTGTACGGGACGGCCTTCGAGTCCGAGTCGGAGTTAGAAGAGTTCCTGAATATGCGCGAACAGGCCAAAGAGCGCGACCACCGGAAGATCGCACGCGAGATGGACCTGTTCTCTATCCCGACGGTCACGGGACCGGGCCTCCCGCTGTATCACCCCGCGGGCAAGACCATCCTCTCGGAGTTGGAGGAGTACGTCAACGACCTCAACGCCGAGGCGGGCTACGGCGAAGTGGAGACGCCGCACGTGTTCCGGACGGAGTTGTGGGAGCAGTCCGGTCACTACCAAAACTACCAGGACGATATGTTCCTGTTCGACGTGAACGACGAGGAGTACGGTCTGAAGCCGATGAACTGCCCGGGCCACGCGACCATCTTCGACCAGGGCTCGTGGTCGTACCGCGACCTGCCCGTCCGCTACGCCGAACACGGGAAGGTGTACCGCAAAGAACAGCGCGGTGAACTGTCGGGCCTCTCGCGGACGTGGGCGTTCACCATCGACGACGGCCACCTGTTCGTCCGGCCCGACCAGATCGAAGCCGAGGTGCGACAGGTGATGGATGGCATCGAACAGGTGCTGGAGACGTTCGACCTCGACGTGTCGGTCGACCTGGCGACGCGCCCCGAGAAGTCCGTCGGGAGCGACGAGGTGTGGGAGCAAGCCGAGAGCCAACTGGAGTCCGTGCTGGAGTCGTCCTCGCTGGAGTGGGGGATCGAACCCGGCGACGGCGCCTTCTACGGCCCGAAGATCGACTTCTCGTTCGAGGACGCCCTTGGCCGGTCGTGGGACGGCCCGACGGTCCAACTGGACTTCAATATGCCCGAGCGGTTCGACCTCACCTACACGGGCGAGGACAACGAGGAACACCGCCCGGTGATGATCCACCGCGCGCTGTACGGGAGCTACGAGCGGTTCTTTATGGTGCTCATCGAGCACTTCGCCGGCCGCTTCCCGTTCTGGCTTGCGCCCGAACAGGTGCGCATCCTCCCCATCTCCGACGACAACCTCGGCTACGCCCACCGCGTCAAGAACGAACTCTCCGAGTTCCGCGTCGAGGTCGAAGACCGCGACATGACTGTCGGACGGAAGATTCGCGCCGGCCACGACGACCGCGTGCCGTACATGGTCGTCGTCGGCGGCGACGAGGAGGAGGCGGGGACCATCTCCGTGCGCGACCGCTTCGAGAACGAGCGAAACGACGTGGACGTGGAGACGTTCCGCGACCACCTCCGCGGCGAGGTCCAGCAGAAGACGGTGAAGCCGGACTTCGTCACCGACCACGACGAGTAGTTCGTCCTCGGGGTTTCACACCCACAACACACCGGTTTTCATCTGTTCCAGTCTCGGCAGCCGTTGGAACGTGTCCCGATGACGATCCACGATAACGTTTAACACAATAGACGCCGAACGGTCTGTCAATGGTTGGACGGTCATTCGTCTGCCGAAAGTGTGAACAGAGCGTCAGCGTCCTCTCGTACCGGGCGACGTGCCCGGAGTGCGCGGGACCGCTCGAACAGGTCACACACACGGGAACGTAGACTCCGTGGTGCAGGCTGACGAGACAGGTCCGTCCGCAATTCGGATACTGGCAGTGACCACCGACGACGTCGTCGCGGCCCTCGAAGCCGCCGACCGCGGACGCCGAGCGGCCGTCCTCCGCATCACGCCACCATTCGCGGGCCGGATGCGTGCGCGACTACACGTCGAAGGCAGCGAGGGTTCGTACGACGAGACCGAACCGATCCACATCCAGCCGCGGGCGTTCCTCCCCGAGGAGTTCCCACGATTCCCAGGAACCGGTGCGGACACCTGGCGCTCGTTGGCGCGTGACTCGCTCCAAGAACAGATCGAAATCGAGAGTTGCGACGGACCGCTGACGGTCCGGGTTCGATACCTCGGATAGCGCCTTACAGGCGCTGCAGGTTCTTCGCTCGGGGACCTTTCTCAGCCTCCTCGATGTCGAATTCGACTTCCTGCCCTTCTTCGAGGTCTGGACCGCCGACGTCTTCCATATGGAAGAACACGTCTTCGTCCGCGTCCTCACTCTCGATGAATCCGTAACCGCCAGTGTCGTTGAAGAATGCGACCTTCCCTTTCGCCATTCGCGTATACCTCAACCGACTGTTATGCAATTCCGGCATATATATCTGTGGGTGAGGCTGACACGGTATGTCACGCTATCGACGCAGTACGGCGAGGACGATAAGCAGTCATCGCCCTACCGTCAGGCGATTCGACTGCTAGCCGGGACCGAATCACCCGCGTTTAGCCGACCTGTCGACGGCGATACGAGAGAACCGAGGGGTGCGCCGGAGTCGTAACGCTGATATCATAGAACTCGTATAGGTTCGTTTGCCTACGGACGGCCGTCCCGTCGTGTGCCTCTCTCATCCCCCCCAGGTACGACGTGGCCCCCGTGGGCATTTTCCTACATCGCCACCGCAGGCGCCACGTCGCCGTCTTCCGGCCGTTACGACTCCCCGTCAGTCGCGTCGTCGAGGAGGCGTGCCTTACTCCCGTAGCGGACGACGCCCTCCTGTTCGTACACGCGCCTGAACGTCGCACGCACGGCATCGCCCGCCGTCACCGCGTCGGGCGCGGCGTCACACACCTGCATCGGGACGCTCACCGACGCACCAGCACGCTCGAACGAGACGATAGCGACCGCGTAGTCGCCGCCGCGTTCGGCCTGCCGAGCGAACTCCGGCGGTGCACCACCCGGTGAGACGCCGGTGACCGTCTCGACGGTTCCGGTCTGCGGAAGTCGAACCGACTCGTACTCGACGAGGTCGTGACAGTTCGGACACGCACCCTCGGGCGGGAACGCGAGCGCCTCGCACTCGGGACACTGACCGGCGAGCAAACGGTATCGCGCGGCCGTTGCCCGCCGCCACGTCGGCACCGACACCGCCGCGCCGCCGCCCGCGGGCGGGTCGTCGCTCGTGACCTCGCCACGCAGTCTGAGCGCCTCTGTGTACGTCACTTCGCGGTCGCCGCCGAGGTCTCCCGCGACCGGCGCGAGGCCGTCGACGAGGAGAGCGTCTGCGCCCGCGCCACTCCCCCACCCGACGACGAGCGTTCGCGTCGCGCCCCCGCGCAGCGCCTCAGCCAGTCCGAGCAGCGGACCCGCCGCTCCCGTGTCTCCGAGTGTCCGAACGGGCGTCTGCACGGCGTCGAGGCCGAGGGCCGAGGCGGCGCGCCGCGGACGGTCGCCGTCGGGTGCGGTGACGGCCAGAGTCGCTCCGTCGAACGCTGGGACGGTCGCGTCGGCGTCCAAACCGGCGACGGCCGCCTCGATGGGGCGGGTGAACGCCGAACGGTCGTAGGTCGTCACCCCGAGCCCTTCGACGGCCTCGCTGTCGGGCCGTCGGAAGCGCGTCCCCGGGTAGTCGGCCGCAGCCTCCGCGTCGCCGTGCAGGCCCGCACCCGTGCCGTGGTCGCCCGTGAGGACGACGGCCGCCGCACCTGCGCCGGCAGCGTGCCCTTCGACGGTGGTCGGGTCGCCTCGTGGGGCGTCGGCGGCGACAACGAGTGCGGGGAACGCTCCGGCGTCGCGTGCGGCCCGCAGCGCCCGCGTGGCTGCTCGCGTGCTTCGCCCGGCGTACCGGGTGGTCGCGTCGGCGGGAACCCCTAGCGCCGCACCCAGCCGCGGTGTGAGGTCCTCTTCTGCCAACGGCGGCGTCGTCGTCGCGAATGCGAGTCCCGACAGGTCGGCGGCGTTGACACCGGCGGCGTCGAGCGCGCGCCGCCCCGCGGCGACGCCCATCGTGAGCGTGTCTTCGTCGGGCGCTGGGATCGCGACCGAGTCGACACCTCGCGCCTTCGAGCGTCCCCACGCCTCCGCGACGGCCTCGCTAGAGAGCCGTGCGGTCGGCGCGTAGGTGCCGACGCCGACGATTCGCGCGTCCGCCTCGGGTCGCTCCTGTGCGGGGCCAGAGCCCGGTTCCGGTGCGCTCACGCGCCGGTCACCCCCTCAGCTTCGAGAACGTGAACGACGGCTGCGCCGCCGGAGCCACCGACGTTGTGCGTCAGGCCGCGTTCCGGGTCGTCGAGTTGTCGGTCGCCCGCGCCGCCGGTCAGTTGGTCGAACGCCTCCACCGCCTGTCCAGCCCCGGTCGCACCGATGGGGTGGCCCTTCGACTTCAGGCCGCCGGAGGTGTTCACCGGCAACGCGCCGTCGGCGGCGGTGACGCCGTCGGCGACGAGGTCGGCCGCCTCACCGCGGTCGCAGAACCCGAGGTCCTCGTAGGCGAGCAACTCTGCGATGGCGAAGCAGTCGTGCACCTCCGCGAAGTCCAACTCCCGGCGCGGGTCGTCGACGCCGGCCATCTCGTAGGCACCCTCGCCGGCGTCGACGCTGGCGGGGACGCTCGTGTAGGTGTCACGCTGGAACAGGCCGACGCGGTCGGACGCCGCACCGACGCCCGCCACACGGACGCGGTCGGCGAAGGAGGCCGCCACCTCCTCGCTGGCGACGAAGACGGCGGCCGCGCCGTCGGTCGTCGGACAGCAGTGAAACAGGGTGAGCGGGTCGGCGACGACGCTCGCGGCCTCGGCGTCCTCGACGGAGCACTCGAAGCCGAGATGTGCCTTCGGGTTGCGTGCGCCGTTGGCGTGGTTCTTGGCCGCGACCTCGGATAAAGCGCGACGTGGGGCATCGTACTCGCGGAGGTATGCGTCGGCCATCTGTGCGTACACGCCCGAGAACGTCGTGCCGGCCATGCGCTCCCACTCCGTCTCCCCCGAGACGCCAAGCCAGTACTTCGTCGCCTCCGTCGAGGTGTCGGTCATCACCTCGACGCCGCCGGCGAGGACGAGGTCTGCCATCCCCGACTCGACAGCCATCACCGCCTGTCGAAGCGCGTATCCCGAGGCGGCGCAGGCGTTCTCGACGCGGGTGCAAGGGACGCCGTGGAGGCCGACGAACTCGGTGACTGCGGGGCCAGCGAGGCCGATCTGTCGCCCGCCGACGCCGAGGGTTCCGACGTACGCCTCGTCGACGTCGGCGGCGTCGATGTCGTCGGGCGCGGCCGCCTCGTACGCCTCCTGAAACAGCGTTCGATACGTCTCCTCGGGGAACGACCCGAACGACGACTGGCCCGCCCCCACGATGTACGCGTCCGTCATAGCCGAGAAGGGCCACGCTGTGGTGGTAAGTGTTGCCGGTCGGCGTGTCGAACCTGAGACGCACTCGGGACGAATTTTGGACTGAGTTCGGAAAATCTCCTTTATCCGGGGTGTCAGAGGTACGCGTGTGGAATGCACACCCCGGTCCACGAGGCACAGATGACTGGCGATATCTCGCCTGCATCGGGTGACCGTAACGTACATATTCCCCATCGGAATCAGTACCGAACGGTTTATCATACTCAAGTTGTGTCGAATGGCCGTCTCGAAAACGCGCTATTCCAGCGAATTTGCTGCCGTATCCGGTGTGCGAGGGCCATTCACGCCTGCGAAACACTTAATACGTGGTTCCACGTAACGACTGGTAAGGACGACAGCCACTGGCGGCCCATTTTACCCTCCGCTTCGCCGTCGATCCGGGAGCACCCATGAGCGAGTCAGAACACACCATCAGCAGCTACACCGAGCGAGAGAAGAAGGCGAAAGAACGACCCGGCGAGAAACTCGAAGAGAGCGAGTCGGTCCGCCTGTGTCCCGAGTGCGGCGGGAACGTCCGCGTCGACGAGGAACACGGCGAGACCGTCTGTGCCGACTGCGGCCTCGTCCTCGAGGAAGACGCCATCGACCGCGGCCCCGAGTGGCGGTCGTTCAACCGCGACGGCGAGAGCAAGTCGCGCGTCGGCGCGCCGACGACGAAGATGATGCACGACAAGGGCCTGTCGACGAACATCGGCTGGCAGAACAAAGACGCCTACGGGAAGACACTCTCGGCGGAGCGTCGCCAGCAGATGCAGCGCCTCCGGACGTGGCACGAGCGGTTCCGGACGCGTGACTCCAAGGAGCGCAACCTCAAGCAGGCGCTCGGCGAGATCGACCGGATGGCCTCGGCGCTGGGCCTGCCCGAGACGGTTCGCGAGACTGCGTCGGTCATCTACCGCCGCGCCCTCTCGGAGAACCTCCTCCCCGGCCGCTCCATCGAGGGCGTCGCCTCTGCGAGCCTGTACGCCGCCGCGCGACAGGCGAACACGCCGCGCAGTCTCGACGAGTTGACCGCGGTCGCACGCGTCGACCGCATGGAACTCACTCGGACGTACCGCTACATCGTCCGCGAACTGAAATTGGAGGTCGCGCCCGCAGACCCCGCGCAGTACCTCGCGCGGTTCGCCTCGCAACTCGACCTCTCCGACGAGGGCGAGTGGCGGGCGCGTGAACTCCTGAAGACGGCCCAAGAGACGGGCGTCACCAGCGGGAAGTCGCCAGTCGGTCTCGCCGCCGCGGCCGTCTACGCCGCCGCCCTCCTCACCAACGAGGCACTGACGCAGAGCCAAGTGAGCGACGTCGCGGGCGTCAGCGAAGTGACGATCCGCAACCGCTACAAAGAGTTGCTGGACGCCGCCGAAGTCGTGGGCGACGCGCCGAACCCCGGCGACCGCGCACAGGCCTAAGGCGACGCTCGCTCCCGTGACGGTGACGCGCTCTTGACTGCGCCCGTCCGACGGTCCGATTTTTCCAATGCGTAGTTCGCCCGAGCGGTCGCACCGGGGAGACCGAACTCCCCGACGCTCGGGCGGCGAATCCCCACGGTCCCCGGAAACCCCCGCAAGGCTTTATGGTCAGCGGAGCGACGAGTCGGCGTATGGTCGAGGCCTTCGTTCGACTGATGTGTCCTGAGTGTGGGAAAGACTGGGAAGAGGGGCCGCACGACCTGCCTGACCACCGGCAGAACTTCTCGTGTCCGTCGTGTCACGCCACCCGTCGCCTCGCCGAGTTTATGCGGACGGAACGGGACCTGGACACCCTCAAACAGTTCGAGTGACGCTCACTCGCCGAGACTGGTGATCGCACCGCAGGCGTCGCACTTCAACACGTCTGCGCCGCCCTGTTCGACGATACGCGTGTCGGGCAGGCCGCACTCCGAGCAGATGACGTAGCCGTCGGTGTACGCCTCGACGGCGTTCGCAACGCGTCGCTGTTTGAAGTCACCGGTGAGACGCGCCCGCCCCGACTCGTCGATGCGGGCGGCCGTCCCCAACTCGTCTTGCAGGAACTTCAACAGCGCCGACTCCTCGCGGTTGAGGCGGTCGACCAACTCCTGAAAGTTCTCGACGACGGTTACGTTGCCCTCCGGGCGCACCTCGGGGTCGGGCACCTCGAAGCGAGAGCCTCGCTCCTCGATGTCCGGCGTCTCGTCGATGGCGCGGTCGAGCATATCGTCGTACTCCATACGCGAGCATACGTGGCCGATTGGACAAAAACGTTCACGCCCCAATACGTGTACTCTTGTGAACACGCGACACACGCTCAGGCGCGGCGCGCGACGCGTCTCGACGTACCTGAAATCGTCGTTTCGGGGCCGTTTAGATGGAAGGAAAACAGGATTCGTGTCAACCGTCTCATCTGATTGCATCTTCCTATCTAAATCCGTCGGCCGGCGTGCTAACGAGACTCAAGATAAGTCTTTAACCCTCGGGTTTCAAGCCGGATTCGTCCATGAAGAAGCAGGAGCTCATTCACCTGCACGGCCTTCTTAGCGAGGTACGCAGCGAGTATGACGAGTGGGGAACAGACCTCGATCTGACCGAGTACAAGGAACTGGGCGTCAAACCGACGTCGATCCACCGATCCAAGACTGACCACAAGGCGGCCGTTTTCAAACTGGCATCTGGTATCACCTCCTCCGTCGAAGAGACGGAAGAAGAACAGACCGAGCCGGTTCCCGCCACCGCAGACTAACACAGTCTCGTACACCCTCCCGAAGCAATCACCCTAGAGCGGCGGCTCCGTTCGTCAGAGGCAGAGAGAACCCGTCAGCGTCTGCCGCGTCAGATTAGCGCTCGTCGTCGACCATCTCTTCGAACTCTGGGAGGAGGTCCTCGCCGTCTGTCCCGTCGCTTCGATCTGTGTCGGTAGTTGCTTCGCCGCCGTCGGCCACGTCGTCGCCCTCGACGATCTCTTCGACGCGAAGCACTTTCAGCGGGATGTTCTGGAGGCGTTGCCCGATTTCTTTGCGAGCGATGCGGGAGGCGTGTTCGTCACGCTCGACGTTGAACACGGTCATCTCCAGTTCGAGTGCCACGAGTGCCTCGTCGGCAGCGACGAACGCGGGGATCAACTGCTCGCCGTCCGGGGACGTGCGCTCACCCATCGATATCTCGACGTAGTTGAGGTCGGGATTGAGCATCTCGCCGGTTTTCGAGATGGCGATCCGGACCGCTTCGTCGGCCGTCTCCACGTCGTACACCGGCACCGCGGCCTCGACGACGACCCTACAGTCCATACGAACACGTAGCATTGCTGAAGGTATGAAACTTCGGCCGCTCGCGTCAGCGCCGCGATATTGAAGAGGTCACTGGCCTCGTCACGCTCGGTACGGTCGCCGGTATCGCCGACTACTCACCGCCGGCGCGGAGGTAGTAGAACACGTACGTCTGCGCGTAGCCAGCGTACTGACCGCCGAATCGCTCTCGGATCGCTCGGCTCGTCTCGGCGTAGTTGCCCACGTCACACTCGGGGTAGTAGTCTGCAATCGCAGTCTGGATCCACGTATCCAGCGGAACCGCTTCCAGAAAGTCCAGCGAGAACAACAGGACGCAGTCGGCCACCTTGTCGCCGACGCCGACGAACCGGGTGAGGTACTCGCGGGCGTCCTCGTAGGCCATCCCGCGAGCCGCGCTCGGGTCTGCTTCGCCGTCCGCGACCATCTCGGCGGTTCGCTGGACGTACGGTGCTCGATACCCCAACGAGAGGTCTCGCAGTTCCGCCTCGGTTCGGGCGGCTAGTTGTTCGGGCGTCGGGAACGCGTGGACCGTCCGACCGTCGAAGGTGACGGCGTCGCCGAACGTCTCGGCCATAGCCATCTGCATCCCGTGGATCCGACTGACGCGCATCTGTGCCGAGCAGATGAACGAGACGAGACACGGGAACGGCGGGTCGCGAACGAGGCGCATCCCGCGGTACTCCTCGTAGGCGCGGTCGAGCAACGGGAGGTCTGGCGTCGCGTCGAGGATGGCGTCGAGGTCGTCGTCGAGACGCAGGAGGTGCGTGAGGATGGGGACGGCGTCGGTCGTCGACTCCCACTCCAGTCGGTCGTCGGTCTGCCGAACGCGGACGACCGCGCGGTCGTCGCTGACGCCGTCGATCGGTGGCACGACCGTCTCGTACCAGTGGTCGCCGCCGTGGGCGGACATCGACTCGTACATGTTGCCGTCGGCGCGGTCCCAGAGATACGTCTGGCCGCTCTCGACGGTCGCCTGCAGGTCGAACGGTCCGACCGACTCCAGCGGGATCGCCCCGGATTCCATTATCGGTTCACTCGGACCCGACGGGGTTGCGGGTTACGGTTCCGCCGCGCGACCCGAGTCGGCGTCATCGTGGTCGGTGTCCTCGCGGTCGGCGTCGGACGTATCGCCGTCGGCTTCTTCCTCGACCTCCAACGGTGTGAGCGTCGCGCCGACGGACGCGCGGTAGTCGCGGAGGACGACGTACAGCCCCGCACCGAGGAGTTCCCACGCCACCAGCGCCGGAACGTGCCCGCCCAATGGGTCCGACACCAACTGGAACTCGAACACCGACAGTGAGACACGATGCAGCGTCAGGCCGAGCGTCGTCGCGGGGTCGCTCGTCAGCGCCATCCCGAACATCGTCGCCGCGACCCCGACTGCGGCGTAGCGCGTGAGCCTTCCTCCGACAGACGTCGGACGGATCGAACCCGCTCGCCAGAGGTCGGGCCGACGAGACGGCATCGCGACTACCGTCACCGCGACGGCGAGATACGAGAGTGCGAGACCGGGCACGGCGACGTACAGCGCGGGTGCGACGAGGTCGGCGACCGCCAGCGCCGCCGCCACGAGGTAGACGACGACCAGCGACCGCGTCGGCTGTCCCGCCGGGTCGTCGGCCAGCGGCGGGTACAGTTCCGCGAGACCGGCGAGCGTTCGCGAGGCGGGGACGCCGACGGCGACGATTGCTGCGAGCCCGGCGACGACCGAGACGGCGACCGTCAGCGTCAGCGGATCGATCGGGAGGTACGCGCCGATAGCGTCCGCTGCGGGGATGTCCGCGAGGTTCAGCCGAACCCAGTCGACGACGCCGAGGGCGACGAGTGAGGTGAGCGTGAGGAGGCCGGCGACGACGACGGCGGCGACGACCGGCGCAGCGGTCTCGCTTCCCTCCTCACCCTCGGCGGCGTACGCCGCCGCCTCGACGCCGACGAGTGCGAACAGTGCGGCTCCGACGCCCCCGACGAGACTCCGAACGGGTGCGTCCTGCAGCCCGGACGTCGGATACAGTGGGTCGAAGTTACCGGCGACGAACTCGCCGACGCCGGGGAAGAAGGCGACGCCGAGCAGGCCCGCGAGCACCGCGACGACGGTCCACGACAGCGCGGCCGCCCACCCCATCGCGACGCGGCGGCCAGCGAGGTGGACCGCGAGTGCGACGAGACAGACGCCGACGGCGACCGCATTCTCCAACAGTGGAGTCGCCGACGAGACGCCAAGAATCGCCGCGAGGCCGGTGGGCGCGTCGAGGGCCCCACTCACGTACGCGCCGGTACTACGCGGGAGCGGCGCGAACCGACCGAACCACTCTGCGAACAGCGCGAGTAGGGCGACGTACGCCGCCAACGCTGGCCACGCCGCCAGCGCACCGGCGCGCCGTGACCCCCACACCCGGGTGACGGCCCCGTACACCGGGCCGCGGTCGGCAAACGGGCCGCCGACGACGACGGCGAACGCGACGGCGAGACAGGTGATGCCGCCGCCGGCGAGCAGATACGCCAGCGGTGCTTGCGGCCCGGTTCCCGCCGCGACGCCCGCGGGAACGTACAACAGGCCACCGCCGATAGCCGCGGCGAGACCGACTCCCGCCGGGAGCGCCGTCCGCCGGGCGACACCTGCGGCGGCGGCGAGTCGACCCGTGTCCATACTGTGCGTGTGTCACGTGGTAGCAAAAGTCCGCGGGCGGTCGTGCGTCGGGGTCGTGGCCGGCAGTCGGTGGGTGTCGGCGAGCGCTGGGTCAGCGGTTGCGACTGACGGGGAACGCGACCCGGTCGGGTTCGTCGTTGAACGCCTCCAAGATGCGTTCGTACAGGTGGTTCCGAACGCGCGTCGCCCGCCGGTGGTGAACGAGATACCGCAGGCGGAGTTCGACCCACGACTCCTGTTGGACGACGTTGACTGACGGTCGCTCGGCCACCTCCAGTTCGACCGCGGTCTCAGCGAGACGGTCACGATACCGATCGACTGCGGTGGCCATCTCGTCGCCGAGATAGTCGTCGGCCACGCCGATCATCTGCTCGCGAGCGAAGACCAGGTCCGTCTCGTAGGCCACCTGTATCGTCAGTTCGTTCCATACGTACGGGAACTCCTCGCCGGCGAAGTTGACCACCTCCGAGGAGAGCACCTGACTGTTGGGGACGGTGACGGTTCGCCCGGAGGGTTGATTCGACGAGACGAGTGGGCCGTTTATCTCCCACAGCGTCGTCACGAGGAAGTCCACCTCGATCACGTCGCCGTTCACCTCGCCGAGTTGGACACGGTCGCCGACGGTGTAGGGTCGTTTCACCAGCAGGTAGAACCACCCGACCAGCGACAGCAGGGGTTGCTGGAGCGCGAAGGTGATCGCGAACCCGACGACGCCCAGTGAGACGAGGAGGCCGACCCAGCGGTCGGTGAAAACCCCGAGGACGCCGACGACTGCGAGTGCGCCGAACGTCAGCCGCAACACGTTTCGAAGGTCGTGAGCACGTCGTTTCGTCGCCCGGCGCGTCGCGAAACTGTACACGACGAAGTACGCGCCGTTGGCCGCGAGGACGACCGCGACCGCGAGCAGCGTCGTCGCCGCGGCCGCGTCGGGCGGGGTCGATCCGAGCGCCGGCACCTCGATGTCTGCGAGCGGGGTCGTCGTCCGAACGACCGCCGCGGCGATGGCGGTGACGACCGCTGCGACCAGCGAGGCGTAGCCGAGAGGACGTCGCACGACTGCCCCTGTCCGTCGGGGGCCAAAACCGTTGGTATCGGTCATCCTCCCCGCTCACGGCGTGTGCCGCGAGCCCAACCCTCATACCACTGTGCCCCAACCCGGCGTACATGTCAGGCGAGGACGCCGCCGTGCGTATCGGCGACGACGACAGCCCGTTCGACGAACGGGAGGGAGACGCGGCCGAGTACGCGCTGTACGACCGCGAGAAACCGGCGCTGTCGGGCGTCGAGCGCGACCTGTACGACGCCGTCTCCGCCGAGGAACCGTGGTCGCTGGTCGATCGATTCGCCGACATCGAACGCGTCTCGGGAAGCGCAGGCGAACGGGAGGCCGCGCGGGAACTCACCGCGCGACTCGACCGCCTCGGAGTGTCGTACGACCGACACGACTCCGAACTGTACCTCTCGATCCCGGAGTCAGCGTCGCTCACGCTCGACGGCGAGTCGAAGGCGGGCGTCAAGACGGTCGCATTCGGCGGTGGCGAGGCCAGCGGCGACGTCGTCGCCGTCGACGACCCGCCCGAGGCTGGCGGTGGCGACATCGAGGCGTTGCTGTCGGCGGACCTCCACGACCTCGGCGACGTCGAGGGGAAGGTCGCCGTCCTCGGCGGCATCCTCCCCATCGAGGCCATCGAGGAGGTACAGGCGGCGGGCGCTGCCGCCGTCGTCGTCCACCACCCCCACCCGAAGGAACCACACGAGGGCATCGCGACCCCGGTGTGGGGCGGCGCCCCGACACCGAGTTCGCCGGTCGACGCGCCGGACATCCCCATCGTGACCGTGGCAGACCCAGTTGGCCGAGAACTCCGTGCGAACGAGGGGGCGACCGTGTCGGTGTCGGCGGAGACGACGACCGGGTGGATGGAGTGCCCACTCGTCGAGGCGCACATCCCCGGCGAGGGCGACCCCGCGGACGACGACTTCGTCCTCCTGCACGGTCACTACGACTCCTGGCACGTCGGCGTCGCAGACAACGCCACTGGCGACGGGGCGCTGTTGGAACTGGCCCGCGTGTTCGACGACCACTGTGAAGACCTCAAGCGTGACCTCCGAGTGTGCTGGTGGCCGGGCCACTCGACGGGCCGGTACGCGGGGTCGACGTGGTACGCCGACGAACACGCGCTCGACATCCGCGAACGCTGTGTCGCGGAGGTGAACGTCGACTCGCCGGGCGCCGCCGACGCCACCGAGTTCGAGGATATGCTGGCGTGGATGGGCGAGGCCGACGCCGTCTGCCGACAGGCCATCGCAGACGTCTGTGGGAAGGCATCGACCGAGGTGCGACCGCCGCGTGCGGGCGACTACTCGTTCTCGAATCTCGGCGTCACGGGGGCGTTCATGCTCTCCTCGAACATCCCCCGCGCGGTACGGGACGAACGCGGTTACCACGCTGTCGGCGGGTGTGGCGGCAACGCCGACGCCTGGCACGTCACGACCGACACGCTCGACAAGGCCGACCCCGAGGTGCTCGTGCGCGACATCCGGGTGTACGCCATCGCTGTCGCGCGACTGCTCCGCGAGACGCCGGTGCCGCTCGACTTCCGACACACGGTCGCGTCCCACCGCGAGACACTCGCAGCGTACGACGACGCCAGCGAGTTCGACCTCTCGAAGGTCCGAGACGCCGCCGCCGACCTCGCTGAGGCGCTCGACGACTTCTACGCCGCCGTCAACTCCGGCCGAATCGCAGACAGTGAGGCGACCGACCGGCTGAAACGCCTGTCGCGGGAACTCGTCGCGGTCAACTACACCACGGAGGGCACCTTCGAGCAGGACCCCGCCTACGACCGCCCGCCGTACCCCGGACTCGCGCCGGTCGACGCCCTCTCGGACCTGGACGATGACGAGGCGAAGTTCCTGAAGACCGAACTGCGACGCGAGCGGACCCGGGCGGTCGACCACCTCCGCCGGGCGCGTCGGATCGCTCGCGAACCGCTGGCAGGTGAGCGCTGATGCCGACGGCCGACCTCAACGGCGCGACCATTTACTACGAAACCCGGGGCGACCCCGACGACCCGGCGATCCTCGCACTCCACGGTGGCCCCGGAATTGGCGACGGGCGCAAGCCGCTGTCGGCGTTCGAGTCGCTCGCGGACGACTACTACCTCGTCGTCCCCGACCACCGCGGGTGTGGTCGCTCGGAACTCGCTCCGCCGTACACGAACGAACAGTTCGCCGACGACGTGGAGGCACTTCGCCAGCGTCTCGACCTGGGAGCGGTCGTCTTGATCGGTGGCTCCTACGGCGGATTCATCACCCAAGAGTACGCGACCCGTCACGGCGACCATCTCCACGCGTTCGTCCTTCGCGACACCGCGGCGACGCCGGAGTACGACCGGAAGGCACGAAACATCGCCCGCGAGCGACTCCCCGAGGTGAGAACACGCGGGATGGACGTTCCCCACATCACGGAGGCGGAACTGGACCGCGTGATGGACGGGACCGTCGAGTCCGACGAGCAGTTTGCCCGCCTGTTCCACGGAATGCTCCCGTTGTACGCGCCGTCGCTCGACGAGTTCGACGCCGAGGCCACACGCGAGAGTATCGAGTCGCTCCAGTTCCACGCAGAGACGCACAACCACGTGTTCAGCGAGGTATTCCCCGCAATGGACTACACCGACGACCTGCCCGACGTGGGCGTGCCAGCGCTCGTTACAGTCGGTCGCCACGACTGGATCACGCCGCCTGAAGCAAGCGAGGAGATTGCAGAACTCCTCCCGAACGCGGAACTGCGCATCTACGAGGAGAGCGGTCACAACCCCCACCTCGACCAGTCGGAGGAGTGGCTAGCAGAGGCCCGAGCGTTCCTCGACGAGGTAGGCCTCTGAGCAACGAGCGGACCGGCGGAGTCAACCGGGGAACGTAACGTTGAATCGCGCGGCTCCGAACGGCGACCTATGAGCAGCGACGCCGGCGTCGACCACGCCGCCCGCGCCCGCGAGGAGTTGGGGTTCTCGCGCTGGTGGCAGGTCATCGCCGCCGCGGTGATGATGGCGCTCGTCAGCCCGTACCAGTACGTCTACTCGTCGATCCAGTCGCCCGTCGCCGGCGGTCTCGGCGTCTCTCCCGAGGCCATCGGTCTCGTCTTCACCCTGTTCGTCATCTTCCAGGCGGGGTCACAGACGCCGGTCGGCTGGCTTCGCGACCGCCACGGTCCTCGCGAACTGACCCTCGTCGCGGGCGTCCTCGCGGGCGGCGGCTACCTCGGCCTCGCGTTCGCGACCGAGGTGTGGCACGTGTACGTGCTGTACTCGCTGGGTGCGATCGGCGTCGGCATCGTCTACACCGTCGCCGTCAACACGGCGCTGAAGTGGTTCCCCGACCGCCGCGGCCTCACCACCGGCTTCGGGACGATGGCGTTCGCCGGCGGGTCGGCGCTGGTCGTCCCGTACGTCCGGGCGAACGCCACGGTCTCGGGGTATCCGACCGTGCTTCAGAACCTCGGCATCGTCATCGGGGTCGGCATCCTCGTGGGTGCGCTCGTCCTCCGTGACCCGCCGAGCGGGTGGCTCGACGACGCAGCCGCGACCGACGGCGGCGACGACGACGAACCGGAGACTGCGCAGGGCAAGCAGTTCACCTGGCGCGAGATGCTGGGGACGTGGCAGTTTTGGCTGATGTACGCGATGTTCGTCGGCGTCTCTGCGGCGGGCCTGATGTTGACCGCACAGATCGTGTCGTTCGCGGACGCCCTCGACCTCACGGCTGTCACCGTGACTGCGTCGGCGACGCTGTTGCCCATTGCGGGCGGCATCGGACGACTCGTCATCGGCGACCTCTCCGACCGCGTTGACCGCGAGCGAGCGATGGCGGCGTCGTTCCTGCTGTGTGGTCTCGGCGTCCTCGGCGTCGTCTACTTCGCCCAGCAGGGGTCGTCGCTCCTGTTCCTCGCGGCGGTCGTCGTCGCGACGTTCTTCTGGTCCCCGCAGTACACGCTGTTCCCGAGCGTCGTCGGCGACTACTACGGACACGAGCACTCCTCGGCGAACTACGCGCTCTTGTACTCGGGGAAGATGTGGGGCGGCGTCTTCGGCGGCGCTGTCGTGGGATGGCTCGTCGGCGTCACCTCTTGGCCGACCGCGTTCGTGGTCGGTGGTGTGCTCGCACTCGGGTCGGGTGCGGCCGCACTCGTGTTGTCCTCGCCACGCTAACTGACGGCCGTGCGAGCACGGCAACGTTCGAAAATGTGTCACTATCCCAGATAGTCAGTGGCTTCCGATGGACGGAACAGCGGTTATCTCCGATGAGCGGCCGTGAGAGACGCTGTGGTACAGAGTTCCCCCTTATAAGTTATGGATAGGATTTTCATTTCTTCTCCATTACCTCCCGAACAGGTACGGGAAACAATTATATGATCCCTATCCATAGTATGCATTGTCTATGACTGGATATCACGACTACGTGCTCGGCCTCATTCCCATCGCACTCCTCGGAATTACGCTGCTGATGGAATCGGTAGGCTGGTCGTTGCGCGTGGCCGTGCCCGTCGGCGGACTCGTCGCCGCGGGACTGGTCGGGCACGCGATGTTCGTGCGCGGCCCGGTGACCAGTCGCCCGGTTCGGGACGCCCCCGCGACGCACGTCGGCCCGGATGCTGGCACTGCTCCCGCACAGAACGCCGACTAAATCGCCTCGCTGCCACCCCTTTTCAGCCCTCACACACGACAGGTCTGCCCACGCTTTTCACCCTCGCCACCGAACGCGGAGGTATGACTGAGACGCTGTTTCTCACGAGCGACGAAGTCGCCGGACTCGCGGACCCGGCGGAGTACGTCGACGCCGTGCGCGACGCCTACCGACAGATCGGTGAGGGGGGATCGGCGGAGCCACGAACGAAACTGGTGAACGAAGAGCCACCGGGCTTTCTGACCACGTACGCCGCCGTCCTCCCAGAGACGGGCGCGATGGGTGGATACACCTACTCCGCGGGGTTCGGCGAACTCGACGCGTGGTTCATGACGCCGCTGTTCGACGCGAAGTCGGGCGAACCGTTGGCGTTGCTCGACGGCGCGTCGATGAACCCGTACAAGACGGGTGCAGCGGGTGCGGTCGGTGTCGACGCCCTCGCACGCGAGGACGCCAGTTCCGTCGCACTCATCGGGTCGGGCGCACAGGCACGCGGCCAACTCCGTGCGACGGCGACCGTCCGCGACCTGGAGACGGTGTGGGTGTACTCCCCGACGAAGGAGAGTCGTGAGGCGTTCGCGGGCGACATGAACAAGGAGTTAGACGCGTCGGTGGCGGCCGTCGCCAGCGCCGCCGCCGCAGTCGAGGACGCCGACATCGTCATCACTGCGACGAACGCGAGCGACCCCGTCTTCGACGGCGACGATCTGGAACCGGGCGCACACGTCACCGCGATGGGGCAGTACGACCCGCGCAAGCGCGAACTCGACCACAGGACCATCGAGCGGTCGACGTACGTCCCGGACCTCCGAGCGCGAGCGACGCGTGACGCCGGATCGTTCCTCTCGGCACTCGAGGCGGGCGTCGTCGACGAGAGTCACATCCACGCCGAGTTGGGCGAGGTCGTCGCCGGCGTCGAACCCGGTCGTGAGGACGACGACGAAATCACCGTCTTCGACTCCGGCGGCACCGGCATCGAGACCGTCGCCGCCGCGTACCTGCTGTACGAGAAGGCACTCGACCGCGACCTCGGCCAGTACATCGACTTCGCGCCCGCGAGCGAGGCGCTCACCGGCGAGTGACGAACTCCGACAGTAGACACGCCGATTTTCTCCGCGTCAGTGGTGTCTTCCCTGCCGACGCGAGCGGTCAGTCGTCGCCGGTGTCGCTGGCAGCCGCCGCAACTGCGTCCGGCCGCGGGTCGCGACGCCGTTCGCGCACGTGGAGCGCCGCCGCACACACCACCGCGACGACGCCGCCCAGCGTCACGACGCCGAACGCGACTCGGTAGCCGGCGGGTGTGTACGCGCGTGCGCCGTCGACGATGCGACCGGTCCAGTAGGCGTCGAGGGCGAACCCCATCACCGCAGGGAACACGGCCGCGCCGAAGTACGCCATCCCGTTGATGGTGCCCGTCGCTGCGCCGCTGTCGACCGCGTGGCGTTCCTTCGCGACGGTGTAGGCGACGGACGCGCCGCCGGTGACGCCCATCCCGACGAACAGCGCGAGTCCGACGACGACGAGCGGCGGTGTCACGGTGAGGAAGATGAGACCGTACGCGAGCAAGAACACGACACACGATCCGAGGATAACCTCGGTCCGTCGTCCCGTCCGGTCGGAGATTGCACCGAACGCTGGCGACCCGAGCGCGAAGCCGACGTTCGCGGCCAACACGGTCGTCGCCGCCGTCGACACCGGCACGTCGTACGAGTGAACGATGTACGGCACGCCCCACAGGCCGACGACGGTGAAGTTGAGGCCGATGACGAGAAACAAGAGCACGCCCATCAGCCACGTGTCCGGGTCCGAGAGGACGCGCCGTGCGCCCGAGATGACCTCACGGAACGAGTCGGTGTCGCTACCCGAGTCGGCTCCCGCCGGGCGGTCTTCCATCTTCGCCGGACGGTCGCGCACGAACACACCCACGGCGAGGGCCGCGACGAACACACCACCTGCGGAGGCGTACAGGACGGTCCGCCACCCGGTCGCACCCGCCGCGACGGCCAGCGGCGTCGTCGCCAACACGCCGCCGACCCCAGCGGCTGCGATGGTGAACCCGGTCATCGTCGCGAACTCCTCGGGCGCGTACCAGTTCGCACAGAAGCGGAGGACGGCGACGTAGATGGCCGCCCCGCTCAGCCCGGCGAGAAAGCGGGCGGCGAATCCCATCGCGAACGTGTCGGCGGCCGCGAACGCAGCGACGCCGATGCCCATCCCCGCGAGGCCGACGGCGACGACCCGCCGCGGCCCGTAGCGGTCGACGAGCAGTCCCGAGGGGAGTTGCGCCGCCGCGTAGATGTAGAAGAACGACGAGTGAAGCAGTCCCAACTCCGCGGCGGTCGCGTCGAACACCGCCGCCAAGTCGCCCGCCAGCACCGCCGTCGAGTTGCGAAAGAAGTTGACGAACAGGAATCCGAACGCGAGCGTCCCCCACATCAGGTGACGTCGGTAGCGACGGAGTCGAGACATTCGTGTGAGGATGTTTCACACGTCCGTTTGTAGTTTCTGCCTCTGGCAGGGGCCAAGCGCCCGGCGTGCGAGCAGACCAGACCGACGACCGCCAGCGCCGCCCACGGCGTTCACGGTCACGCCGAACTAGAGTGCCTTTCGCATCCTGACGTGGTCGATTCCGTCCTCCTCGAAGACGCCCACTGCGTCGTCGACCGCATAGCCGAGACGTTCGTAGAAGCCGCGAGCGGTCACCTGCGCGTGTAACACCGCCTCGTCGAGGCCACGCTCTCGGGCGCGCGTTTCGACCGCGTCCATCACGCGCCGCCCCCAGGCTTCGCCGCGTCGCTCGCGGGCGACGACCACGCGTTCGACCTTCGCCACGCGGTCGGCGTCGCTGCCGTACGCGTCGCCGTCGACGGCGCGGAGGCGAGCGACTGCGACTGCTTCCTCCGCGTCGTCGCGGACGAGGAGGTGGTCGACCGACGAGGTAAGTGGGTTCTCGTCGTACTCGTCGAGTTCCAGATTCCGAGGAACGCCCTGTTCGTCGACGAAGACGGCCATCCGGAGGTCGACCGCCGCCTGCCAGTCGGCGTCGCTGTCGACGACCGTGACCGAGTGAGCGTGCGTGTCATCGCCCATCGTCACTGGAGGCGGTAGCGGAGGATGCCCGCGACGCCGCCCAAGTTGCGCAACTGCTGGCCGGGGGCGAACTCGCCAGAGAAGACGACCACGTCGCCGCCCTTCTGTTCGGCCTCCGTGATGAGGTCGTTCACGTCGATGTCCCAGTCACCCTCGCCTTGGCGCTCCTCGCGGAGGCGGTCGTCGACGATGAGCAGCGTCTCGATAGCGCCGAACTCCGCGGCCTCCATCGTTTCGTTGACGCCGTACGTCGCCTTCGCGCCCTGTGCGATCCGCTCGGTGAGTTCGTCGATGAGTTCCGCCTCGCGGGCGATTCGCGTCTCGCGTTGCACCTCGTCGACGGCGCCGCGTTTGAGGACTTCGTGGACGCCGCGGTCGCCGGCGGCGGAGGTGTCGACCACCGAGATGTGTTCGGCTACGTCGCGGTAGTTCTCCGCGATGTAGTCGTGGGCGTCGTTTTTGGTGAACCCCGGGCCAGCGAGAATGATCGCCTCCGTGTCGAGATGGGAGAGCGCCGACCCCAACTCGTCGAACAGTTCGTCGCGTGGGCGGGCGTACTCGCCTTTTCCGGTTGGCTTGGTGAAACTGGCGTACTCCTCGGTGCCGTACTGTTTCACCGTGTGGATGTACGCCGCACCCTCCTCGACGGTCGCGATGGCGACGTCGGGCGCGCCCGTGGCCTCCTCGGCCTCCTCGATCCGCTCGATCTGGTCGGGCTTGAAGTGTTTCTCGATGACCAGTTCCGTCCGCGCCTCCACGTTGATGGTGTGGTGGTGACCGATCTCGTCTTCGCGCGAACAGCCGACGATGACGCCGCCGACGCGGAGGCGATTCGCGAACCGCGCGAACTCGACGTCTTCCACCTCGACGGTGACGCGCATGTGTTCACGCTCACCGCCTTTGTCGCGGAGTTGGTCGTCGTCGCGGGTGACCCGGCGGGTCGTGTCTGCCTCGACCAGGTCGCCGGGTTCGAGGACGTGCGAGAGATGCCACAGGTCGTCGGTGGTCTCGGGGACGACCGTCAGGCGTTCGCGGCCCTCCTCGCCGCGGCCGCGCGAGTCGATACGCATAGCTGGACGTGTGGTGGGCGCGTACAAAGGCCCTCCGAGACAGGGGGCGGGGAAGACGCTCCTTACAGGCTCTCGGCCGGCGTCGACTCCGTCGGAGAGGTTGTCCGCGAGGTCCCAAGATTCGTCGCGTCCGCGAAGCCACGGGCGAAGCAGTAGTACGTGACGACCTGTCCGTAGAACAGCGCCGGAATACCAACCAACAGGAACACGAACGGCGTCGCGACCGACTGGATCACGATGCCGAGGACAACGCCGAGCAACACGCCGACGAGGTACTTCGAGGAGAACGACGCCTCACGGATCGCGCCGAAGTCGAACGCCGCGCTCATCTCGCCTTCCACCGCGAAGTTGGTCAGCGCGGCCGGGAGGAAGTAGCCGATTACGATGGCGACCAGCGTCGCGAGCAAGAACAGGAGGATGCCCACGATGCCGAACGCCGCTACGCCGGCGTCGCTCCCGGTGAGGCCGCCAAGACCGATGACGACGCTGGCAATAATGAACGGAATCGCGATGGCGAGACCGTACACGAGACTGACGACGAGGAGTTTGAGACCGTCGACGAGGAGTCCGCCCCAGTCGGTGAACGACGGCGCGGCCTCGTCGCCGGCGGCGGCGGACCCGAGGACGCGGAGGAGGTAGCCCTGGAGGATGAACGCCGGGATGAGGAGGAAACTGAACACCAACAGCAGACCGCCGATGATCAGGGTCGCGACGCGGTCTTCGCTGTTGAGTGGGTACTTGAGTGCGTCTTCTAGCATACTAGACGGGTCACCAGCCCGAGAGTTAACCGTTTCCACCGATCCCACGACTCCACGACGCGGCGGCCGCGACCTCCAGATAAAACAGCGAGAAGAACCCGATCACCCGAAGTGGCCGACTCCCCGCCCCGGCCATCGAGAGGCCGATGAGGAGCAACACCGCGCCAATGACCCACCCGTAGAAGTACCGCCCGGTCGAGACGGTGCGACGAAGTCGCCCGAGCGACAGCGCCGCTTTGACGCGGGCGACCGTTCCCGCGTCGGCCTCCGAGCGTGCGTACGCCGAGAGGACTGCCGGAAGCGGGTAGACGGCCGCAATCGCGAGGAGGAGCGTGACGGTTCCACCGACGAGCGTGACGCCGTAGCCGAGCGGCGTCGTCGGGTCGACGCCGGCACCGCCCGCGTTGCCCTGGAGCGCCCCGACGAACGTGACGAGGAGGACTACGACGGGAACGAGCAGGAACGCCACGACGAGCAGACTCGCCACGAGGCCGTCGCGGAGGAGTCGCAACGGCGCACGAAACGACGGCAGGCGTCCAGGGTCGCTGGCGTCGCCCGCGTCACCGAGGACTCTGACGAGATAGCCGACGACCGGAACGAGCGGCACCAGCGGAACGAACACCGACAGGAGGTGGAGGCCGCCGCCGACGAGGAGCACCTCGGCGGCCGCACCGCGGTCGTCACCGAACGGGAAGCGGAACGCCTGCTTGATCACGGCTTATCCCTCGTGTACGTCGCTCTCTCCCGGCGGGAGGAACTCCTGAATGCGGTCTGCAGACGCAACCTTTCGGACGAACGTGTCGTCCGTGAACCGCTGTTTCAGGATGCGGTAGCACTTCATCGCCGCGTCGTTCTGTGCGAACTGACCGGGGGTGAGTCGGACGGTCGTCTCCGCACGGGGTTCGACCGCCGACGGCGGCCCGCCGATGACGCGCGTCTCGGGGTCGACCTGCACGCCGACGGCCACCTCCGCGGGCATATCGCGGTAGTAGTCGCGTTCGCCCCGGATGACGAACCCACCCTTCTCGATGTACTCGCCGGATTCGGGTGTCTTCGACACCTGATCGGGCGTGACGATGTACGCGTCACCCGCACCGCGGCCGTCTTTCCACACCGACGAGTAGGAGACGGCAAACTGTGCGGCCTCTTCGCGCGTCTGTTCGGGGATGGTCACGTCGCGGGCGGCCTCCGACGGATCGGTGGCTTTGATCAGCGTCACCGGGCCGCCGTGCGCCTGTGCGTGACAGAACAGGTCTCGGCCCTCCATGTAGTTCTTCACGAGTTCCTCGTTCTGGTCGGCGTTGCGCCCGCCGATGACGAGGAAACCGTCGCTCGACTCGAACCAGCGGAACCGGTCGTACCAGTGGTCGCGGTTGCGAACGGGGACCGACGCCCGCGAGAGCCAGTCGACCTCTTCTGGTTCTTCGTCGTCCTCGTCGTCTTCCTCCTCGTCGTCGTCGCCGTCGTCACGCTGCCACGCTTCCTTGCGTTTCTTCACCGCCGCCAGTTCCTTGCGGGTGTTCTCGATGGCCGCCAGCGCACCCTCCTTCTTCTCCTCGATGCGCTTGGCCTCGGTGTAGAGGCGGTCGGCGTTCTTCTCCGGGCCCGTCTTCGCGTCGAGGGTGACGACCGTGCCGTCGAGGTCGATGTCGACGGTCGCCTCGGAGCCGTCGACGCCGCGGACGGCCTCGGCCTCGGGGATGCCGCGGTCCGCGCCTTCGAGGAACGTCTCGTCGATCTCGTCCCACGAGTGGCCCTGTTCGCGCGCCCCCTGAATCGTCGAGAGGACGTCCGCGACGAGGTCGTAGTGGGCGTAGACGGCTTCGGCCTTCTCGCGTTCGGCCTCTGCCTGTTCATCGAATTTCTCGATTGCTCCCTCCTGTTGGTCGATGATGCGCTGTTTCTTGGCTATCTCGGCCTCGAAGTCGGGCGAGTCGTCGACCTCCTCGTCTTCGGTCAAATCGAGTCGGTGGAAGTACGTGTCCAGTGCGGCGTTGAAGTCGTCAAACGCCTCGGATTCGAGGCCGTCACGCTCTTCCAGAGGGAGCGGCGTCACGTCGACCACCTCACCGTCTTCCAGGTACACGCGCGGGTCGAGGGTGCCCGAACGCAGGCGCTCGCCCATCCGCTCGATGGCGTCGTGGATGGCGCGGTACTGCTCCTCGCCGGCGTCGGCGATGTCGAGCGTCTTCTCGACGCCCGCGCGGGTACAGAACTCCTCGGCGTAGAGACCACCCATATTGAGTTGGGTCGCCAGCGTCCGAACCACGTCGGTGTCGGAGTCGTCCATCCGCGCGGCGAACGCCTCGTAGGAGACGTCGAAGGGGTTGACCCGCGACTGGGGATACTCGTACTGACTCCCGGGAGCGACCGTCCGCGACTTCAGCCGGACAGTTTCGAGGCTTCGCTGGACCTCACCCGTCTCGTCGAGGACGGCGACGTTGCCCTCACCGAACAGTTCCGCGACGACGGTGGTGTTAGCGTCCGGGCGCTCGAAGTCGAACGTGAGGATGCGGTCGAACTCGTACTGTGCTACATCACTGATTTCGCCGCCCGCGAGTCGCGATCGAAGCGTCTTGGCGAACTCCGGCGGCCGACCCGGTGCGTCGGGGACGTGCGCGGGGTCGGCGACGTGACACCGCTTCACGTCGCCCGTCTCCACGAGGAGTTCGACGCGGCCGCGGTCGTAGTCGCGGAGTTTGAACCGCACGAGGTCGTCGCCGTAGAGGTAGACCTTGTCCACCTTCGCGCCCTCGTAGCGAGAGAGTTCCCCGACGAGGGCCGCGAGGTCGACGCTCGTCATCTCGGTTTTGGGGTCCATCTGATTGTCCGTGGCTACTTCCGGCGGGTGTTTGGGCGTTGCGGGTTCGACGCCGCACGAGCGGCGACAACAGGAGAACGAGTCCCGAATTCTGGCTACCGCCGCGCGCCAGCAGTGAATCGGCGGAATCAGCGACGTGCGAGGACCACGCCCGTCGCCGCGGCGACGAGCGCAAATGCCGCGAGCACCACGAACAGCGTCCCGGCCGTCGCGAACGTCAAGATTGCACCGGCGACTGCGCCGCCGAGTGCGCCGACGCCGAAGACGCCGAGGTAGGTGTATCCGTACGAGAGACCACGCGTCCCCGCGGGCGTGTACTCTGCGACCGTCGCCTGATAGAACGGTTGGACGACGAACAGCGCCACGCCGAGCACCGCGCCGAAGGCGAGGAACGGAACGAAGCCGAGGTTCGCAACCGGGAGGAACAGGAGTGCGAGCACCGCCAGCAGGCCGAAACTCAGCGCGATTCCACGCTCGACTGGGATGCGGTCGGTGAGTTTACCGCCGGCGTACTGTCCGAGGACGCCGATCATCAGGAGGCCGGAGTAGACGTAGTTAGCCGGCGACAGCGTCCGTCCACCGGAGGCGGAGACGCCGAGCGCATCGGCGAGGCCAGCGGGGAGCAGCGACGCGAGCGCAATCGGCTCGAAGCCGGGGAAGCCCGCGAGCAACTCCGGCATAAACGTGAGCACCCCCCGGTAGTACAGCCCAGACATCATCACGACGAGGAAGACGAGCGCGAAACTCCCGGCGAACAGCACGCGCGACTCGGAGACGAACTCCGAGAAGGAGTCGATGCCCGAGGACGCCTTCGAGTCGGCTCCATCGCCGCCGTCTGCGGCCGTCACCGCGGCCGTCTCGTCGAAACTCGCGCGTGCGGCGTAGGCGGCCGCGAGCAACGCCGGCACCGCGAGTACCGCCGCGACGGTTCGCCAGTCGACGAACAAAAGCAGGACAGCCGTCAGCAACGGACCGAGGCCGATGCCGAGGTTGCCCGCGATGCCGTGATACGCGAAGCCGGTGCCGCGTTCCTCGACGCCCTTCGAGAGGAGTGCGAGGCCTGCGGGGTGATACACCGAGGCGGAGACGCCCCACACGACCATCGCCAGCGTGACGGCGATGAGTCCGGGCGCGACGCCGAGCAAGAGGAAGGAAGCGGCCATCCCGACGAGGCAGGCGGTGATGAGCCGTCTAGAGCCGACGCGGTCGACGAGGACGCCCCCCGGCAACGCGCCGAGGCCGAACAGGCCGTAGCCAACGGTGACGAGGAGGCCGAGCGTCGCGGAGGTGACGGCCACCTCGACCGGGCCCAGCGAGACGACGTCGAACTGCACCAGCCAGATGGGGATGAAGATAGGGATGGAGAGTTCGTAGGTGTGGACCATCCCGTGGGCCAGCATCGTCAGTCCGACGATAGATCGGTCGTTACGGTTCACACGCGAACGAGTCGGTCCCGGCGCAATGTACGCGTCGGTGCCGGCACGACCGGCCGCCATACGACCGCCGAGTGAGCGACCCCGCTCGGGGTGCGGGGAACGAAACGACTAATCCAAGTCCGTCACAACGCCGTAGTAATGAGTTCCCACGACTGGCCCCACGACCCCGACGGCGAACAGGGAAGCGAGGGTCGCCGAAAGTACGGGCACGCGGTGATGGTCAAGAAGGTCGACGAGGAGGAGGACTTCCCGCTTCGCGCCGGCGACTACCGCGAGGAGTTCGGCGGCCACCCGGTGCGTCTCGACGCGGACACGGTCGTCTCGGTCGAGGACATCTTCCAGCACATCGACGACGACACCGAGTTCGAAGATATCGTCGCGTTCCACAAGGCCATCGGCAAGACGATGCGCGAGAACGACCTCTGGACGTACGAGGGCGCGGACGCGTTCACCCGCACCCGCGGGTAACGTCGGCGACCGTCGCCGGCGCGGCACCACCGATGTTCTGACAGAAGCGAGTGTACACGTCGAACAGCCAGCCGCCGCTGTCTCTCGTTCGCGATTACTCGGGCCCGGGGGCGTGTCGCGCCGTGCGCTCGCCGATTTCGCGTTCGAGTTCTTCGCGTTCCCACGTCCGCCCGTCGTCGCCTTCGACCTCGTTTTGCAGTTTCTCCTCCAGCAGTCTGACCGCCATCGAGTTGGCTCCCTCGGGGATGATCAGGTCGGCGTGTTTCTTCGTCGGTTCGATGAACTGCTCGTGCATCGGCTTCACCGTCGAGAGGTACTGGTCGATGACGCCTTCGAGGCCGCGGCCGCGGTCGACCACATCGCGTTCGATACGCCGGAGAATGCGGACGTCGGCGTCCGTCTCGACGTACAGACGGAGGTCGAGCATCTCGTTGATACGCTCGTCGTACAAGGCGAGGATGCCCTCGACGACGATGACGTCTGTGGGTTCGACCGTGAGCGTCTCGTCTTTCCGGTTGTGAATCTCGAAGTCGTACTGGGGCATCTCGACGGTTCCGCCCGACAGTAGCGTCTCCAGGTGGTCGCGGAGCAGGTCCCACTCGAACGCCTCGGGGTGGTCGTAGTTCACCTCCTCTCGCTCTCCCAAGTCGAGATGCGAGAGGTCGCGGTAGTAGTTGTCCAGCGGGATGCGCGTCACCGAGTCGGCGACTCGCTCGGTGATCAGCCGCGAGACGGTGGTTTTCCCTGCGCCGGTCCCCCCGGCGATGCCGACGACGAACGAGGGGTACGTCATTGGCTCGTTCTCGCCCGCCCGTACGTTTGTGCGTATCGGTCCGTCTCGCCTGGGTGGCTCCGTATCGTGCGATCGCACCTGCCAATCCCTTGTCAGACAGTTGCACTCTCGGTCAACTTTATAAACGCCTGCGGCATTGGCCCACACATGGCACGCAAGATCGATCGCCGTGACGTTCTGAAAGGAGCGGGAACGGCAGGCGTTGTCGGATTAGCTGGCTGTATCACGCAGAACTCCGGAGGCGGCGAAACCGACTCGGGTGGGATGGAGGAAACTGAATCCGGAGATATGGAGGACACTGAGTCGTCCGATTCCGGGTCGATGCGGACGATCAAACACTCCGTGTTGATGCCGATCACCGGTGACCTCGGGTCGCTCGGCGGCCCCATCCGCGACGGTGGAACCCTCCCGGTCAAGCAGTTAGAGGCGGCCGGCGATATGCCGGTCGCGTTCGACCAGACCGTCGAGGACACGCAGACTGACCCCCAAGCCGGGATCCAGGCGGCGAACGCCCTCGCGAACGCCGGCTATCCGACGGTCACCGGCCCCGCGTCCTCAGGTGTGAACCTGCAGGTCACCCGGCAGGTGTTCATCCCGAACAGTATGGTCGGCTGTTCACCGTCGTCAACGTCACCAAACGTGACGAACCTCGACGACGACGACCTCATCTTCCGCACCGCACCCTCCGACGCCCTGCAAGGGCAGGTGATGGCGCAGGTCGCCGACGGCGAACTCGGTAACTCCACCGCCTCCATCATGTACGTCAACAACGACTACGGGCAGGCGCTGGCCGACTCGTTCGAATCGGCGTTCGTCGACAACTACTCCGGCAGCGTACAGGCGTCGGTTGCCTTCGAACAGGAGCAGTCGAGTTACACCTCTCCGCTGTCGACGGCGATGAACGACTCGCCGAGTATGCTCGTGGTCATCGGCTACCCCGCTTCGGGGATCCAGATCTTCCGCGACTTCTACGCCAACTACAACAACGACACCGACGTCCTCGTGACCGACGGCCTGGTCGACCCGACGCTCCCCGACGAGGTCGGGAACGATATGGCGAACGTCTTCGCGACGACGCCGCAGGCGACCGGTCCCGGACAAGAAGAGTTCGCCTCGCTGTACGAAGACGAGTACGACCGCGCACCCGGCGTGTTCAACGCCCACGCGTACGACGCGTCGGCGGTGTGTCTGCTCGCGAACGCCAAGGCGGGATCCAACGACGGCGACGCCATCAAAGCGGAGATGCGTGCCGTCGCCAACCCCAACGACGGGTTGGAGGTTACCCCGGGCAACTTGGCCGAAGGGTTGCAGGCCGTCCTCGACGGTGAGGACGTGTACTACTCCGGTGCCTCCTCGTCGGTCGACTTCGACGAGAACGGAGACATGACGGCAGTCACGTACGCGTTCCTGCAGTACAACACCGAGATGGACGGAAACGTCGAGACCATCTCGACCATCGACTTCTCGGCGTAAGTCGCCACCCCGTTCTCACGTTTCTTTTACGCTGCCAGCGGCCGCTATCGCTGTGTGTCGGTGTGTTCGGCGGCGCTCGCAGACACGAACCGCCGCCACCCAGGGCTTTAGGCGTACTCAGCGTAAGTATCTGGTATGCACGTACTCAGAAACGGGACGATCGTCGACGCCGATGGCACACTCGAGGCCGACGTCGCCATCGAGGACGGCGAAATCGTCGCCGTCGGTGACGTGGGGCGCGGCGACTCCGAGACGGACGTGAGCGGGCAGTTCGTCGCGCCGGGGTTGATCGACTCCCACGTCCACCTGATGATGGACGGGCGGGCCGACGTCGCGACCGCACAGGACGAAAGCGAGTTCGACCACGCGTACATCGCCGCACAGAACCTCCGGAAAACCGTCGAATCGGGCGTGACGACCGTCCGTGACTTGGGAGCACAGGGGACGCTCGCCCTCGACGCCGGGATGGCCGTCGAGGAGGGTCGCCTCGTCGGCCCCCGCGTCTTGGCGTGTGGACAGAACGTCATCATGACTGGCGGCCACGGCCACTGGTTCGGCCGCGAGGCCGACGGTCCCGACGAGGTTCGCAAGGCCGCCCGGGAGCAACTCAAACGCGGCGCGGACGTAGTGAAGTGTATGGCGACCGGCGGCGTCCTCACCGAGGGCGCACAGACGGGCGCACCCGAACTCACCTACGAGGAACTGTCGGCACTCGTCGACGCCGCGGGCGCGAAGGGCGTCCCGACGGCCGCCCACGCACACGGCAAGCAGGGCATCCTCAACGCCGTCGACGCGGGCATCACCAGCATCGAACACGGGACGTTCATGGACCGGGAGGCCGCGAACGCGATGGCCGCCGAGGACACCTACTGGGTGCCGACCGCCTCCGCCCTCCGCAACATCGTCGACAATCCGGACGCGGGCATCCCGCGCGACGCGATGGAGAAGGCCACCGAGGCCGCCGACGAGTTCGAGTCGTCGTTCGACCACGCCCTCGACGCTGGCGTCGACATCGCGATGGGGACCGACGCCGGAACGCCGTTCAACTACTTCCAGAACATCCCCGACGAGATGGCGTACATGGTCGAGTTCGGAATGACGCCCGAGGAAGCACTCGAAGCGGCGACGCTCACCGCCGCCGACCTCCTCGGCTTGGACGACGTCGGAATGATCGAACAGGACTACCGCGCGGACCTGGTCGTCCTCGACGAGAACCCGGCCGAGGACGTCGACGCGTGGCAGTCGCCCGCAGCGGTGTTCGTCGACGGCGACCAAGTCGTCTGAGCGGCAGCGACGACGGAAGCGCCGGTGCTATCCGGGTGGGGTCTTTTTATACGTGAAGTGAATGGGTTCGCTCAATGCCGGAGTGCAACAACTGTGGTGGGTTCGTGACGGAGCGGTACGTTCGGGTGTTCGCACCCAACGAACTGGAGACAGTTCGCGTCTGCCCGAACTGCGAGGACAAACTCCGTGACGGCGCCGAGATACGCGAAGCGCGCTCGAAGCGGAGTTAATCACCCAACACGATCGACACTGCAAAGCGCGAACGACACCCAACCCGACTACAGGAATCGGATACACTCGTAGACCCCGCCCGCTTGCTCGGCGGCACCACCCGACCGCGCCCACCGCCCTCTCGCGGTTCGGGTTGACATCGACAGGCGCTCGACGCCGAGACGACTCCGCGTGCGGTGAGCCGTGACCGAAGAACTACTACCCGGCACCTGGTAGCCGCTGGTATGACCACCGACCGTTCGGGTGAGGGATTGGCCGCCCTCGCCAGCGACCTTCGAACTGGCGAACGCGGCCCGATGCGATATATCGGAACCGTCCGTGACCGAATCGACGCCCGCGACGGCGACATCCGTGCGTGGGTCGACGACGGGAAGTCCAGAGCGTGGCTGACCGCCGAAGCAGACGCGCTGACGGAGCGATACCCCGAGCCAACGGGGAGCAGTAGCGACGAGCCAACTCGCCCACCGCTGTTCGGCGTTCCCGTCGGCGTCAAGGATATCTTCCATATCGACGGCCTGCCGACCCGTGCTGGGTCGTCGCTGCCGGCGGATGCGCTCGCCGGGCCCGAGGCCACCGCCGTGAGACGGCTTCGCGCAGCAGGCGCACTCGTCGCCGGTAAGACGCACACGACCGAGTTCGCGTACTTCGCGCCTGGCCCGACGCGAAACCCCCACGACCTCGACCACACACCCGGTGGATCCTCCAGCGGGTCGGCCGCCGCCGTCGCGAACGGGACGACGCCGCTCGCACTCGGCACCCAGACCGTCGGCTCTGTCATCCGGCCCGCTGCGTTCTGCGGCGTCGTCGGCTTCAAACCGTCGTACGGTCGGATCCCGACGGACGGAGTGATCCCGCTGTCGGCGTCGGTCGATCACGTCGGTACGTTCACTCGCGACGTGGACGGAACAGCGCTCGCGGCGTCGGTACTCATCGACGACTGGGCAGGCGTCCCCGGAGCCGCAGACGACGACGCCGCCGACACGCGACCCACGCTCGGGGTGCCAGTCGGACCGTACCGCGACCAAGCCACCGAAGCCGGCGAGCGAGCGTTCCGTGCAGCACTCGACTCGCTGGAACGGGCGGGTTACGACCTTGTGTGCGTCGAAGCGTTCCCCGACATCGACGAGGTGAACGAACGGCACAACGACCTCGTTGCGAGCGAGGCCGCCCTCGCCCACGGCGAGTGGTACGACGCGTACCCCGACCGCTACGCCGACGCGACCGCCGAGTTGATCGAAGAGGGACGAGCCAGCCCCGTCTCGACGCTCGTGCGCGGTCGTCGCGGACGGTCGGCGCTTCGTGAGTCGCTCGCGGCGATTGCGACTCAAGCGGGCATCGACGCCTGGGTCGCCCCCGCCGCGCCCGGCCCCGCACCCGCCGGTACCGACGACACCGGCGACCCTGTGATGAACCTCCCGTGGACGCACGCCGGCCTGCCGACGGTCGGCCTCCCCGCAGGCACCGTCGACGACCTGCCGGTCGGTGTCCAAGTCGCCACGGGATTCGGTCACGACGAACGACTGCTCGCGTGGGCGAGTGCCCTCGCCGACGTGGTCGCGGACGCCGCCTGACGCGCCGCGAATCGCACGACAAATCCCCGCACGGCGTCGCCGAACCGACACCGTTTTACAGGTCACAAGCATACCCGTAGTTGCACTCAGGTAGTGCATCACAGCGCTCCGGTGGTGTAGTCCGGCCAATCATATTGCCCTCTCACGGCAATGACCAGGGTTCGAATCCCTGCCGGAGCACTCGTTTCCTTTCGTCGACTCACGCTCTCGAGTCGTGACTCCTCTTGGGATCGTCGAACCACTCTCTCCGATGTTGAGGGGGTGTGCACACCGCGTTCTCCAAGCAACTCACCGACTCCCCAACCGCTCCAGTCGCCCGATGACCCACGGAGTGGTGTCGCTCCCGTGGACGGTATGTTCGTCGTCGCGTTCCTTGATGTGGGAGGGTCGTAAACGGACTCGCTCGGGCGCGTTTCAACGCCGAACGACGATCCTACTGACTCGAATGACGTTCTCACCGATCCTACGTCATTGCTAACAATCTGTCTGTGGCCCGAGTCCGATCACACGATGACACTTGATCTCTTGCCAGTCGTAACACCGACAGCGTCGGTACTCGCCCCGCTCCAGTTCTTCTCCGGGGAGTTTCTCCAGTATGCGATCGTGTTCTTCGTCCTGGCACTCGTCGCCGCGGTCGTCGGCGCGCGAGGGGTCGCCGGAGTGAGTATGACGATCGCGAAGTGGCTCGTGATCGTGTTCATCGTACTCGCCGTTATTTCGCTCGTCCTCTAGGACCGTCGCTGCCGCTCGAGACGACCGCGCGTGAAATTACGACGGCATCGCCGTCGCTGGTGCTGTACGTGCAACTGTGTCTGTAAATGAAGAAAGCCCACCAGCGCGGTGCTGGTGGGCTTGAAGTATGAGTGGTGGGCGGCGAACCGGTGTTTCCAGAGGCTCTCGCACTCCAGGACTGGCCGGAACGCTGGCGGGCTTAACTTCCGTGTTCGGGATGGGTACGGGTGTGCCCCCGCCGCTATGGCCGCCCGAAGGCCGACCATCGGGAACGATCCGATGTAGTGCCAACGTCGGTCTTCGACCGTAATGTACGTGCAATCCAGCTAACACCTGAACCCGATTCAACGGAACATCGGGCTCCAGCATATGAGTGTGGCTTGACCTGTTAGTGCTCGCGGGCTGAACGTCTCGTTGCCTCGACGCGTACACCCCGAGTCTATCGAACTCGTCTTCTACGAGTGGTCTCGGTGGTACTTCTTTTCCAGGTGGGTTTCGAGCTTAGATGCGTTCAGCTCTTACCCCGTGTTGCGTAGCTTCTCGGCAGCTGCCCTCTCGGACAACCGATACACCAGTGGCAACCATTCGTAGTTCCTCTCGTACTATACGAACGTTCCCGTCAAGTACCGTAACACCCCCAATAGATAGCAGCCGACCTGTCTCACGACGGTCTAAACCCAGCTCACGACCTCCTTTAATAGGCGAACAACCTCACCCTTGCCCGCTTCTGCACGGGCAGGATGGAGGGAACCGACATCGAGGTAGCAAGCCACGCGGTCGATATGTGCTCTTGCGCGTGACGACTCTGTTATCCCTAAGGTAGCTTTTCTGTCGTAAATCCGGGCCATTGAGGCCCTTGATCCGTTCGCTAGACCACGCTTTCGCGTCAGCGTCACTCGCTTGGAATGACACTGTCAGACTTCCTTGTGCTCTTGCGCTCTTCCGCGGGTTCCTGTCCCGCGTGAGGAAATCTTGGGGCGCGCTCGATATCTTTTCGAGCGCGTACCGCCCCAGTCAAACTGCCCGGCTACCGGTGTACTCCTCCCGGAGTGAGGGTCGCAGCCACTAACGGGTAGTATTTCAGTGATGTCTCGGTGGTCCGCTGGCGCGGATACCTGTGTAATGACTCCTACCTATCCTGCACGTTAGCGGCCACGTCCCAGCGACAGCCTGCAGTAAAGCTCTATAGGGTCTTCGCTTCCCCTTGGGGGTCTCCAGACTCCGCACTGGAACGTACAGTTCACCGGGCCCAACGTTGGGACAGTGTGGCTCTCGTTGATCCATTCATGCGAGTCGCTACTGAAGCGACAAGGTACTACGCTACCTTAAGAGGGTCATAGTTACCCCCGCCGTTGACAGGTCCTTCGTCCTCTTGTACGAGGTGTTCAGATACCTGCACTGGGCAGGATTCAGTGACCGTACGAGTCCTTGCGGATTTGCGGTCACCTGTGTTGTTACTAGACAGTCGGAGCCACCGAGTCACTGCGACCTGCCCCGTAGAGGGCAGGCATCCCTTATTGCGAACGTACGGGACTAACTTGCCGAATTCCCTAACGTCGGTTGCTCCCGTCGGCCTTGGCTTGCTCTGCCAGAGTACCTGTGTCGGATCTCGATACGAATACCACGCTCGTCTTTTCACGGACCCCTGGTAACGCCTACTTGCGCTATTCTCGTCTTCTTCCGCTTCGTGCCGTTACGGCTTCCACGGAATTCACGAGTTCGACTGGGCGAGTGCCCAGCTAGACGGTTCCGGAGGTGTCGACTTTCAGTGCGTGGTAGCACTGGAATATTAACCAGTTACCCGTTCGTCCGGTTCGAATTACGGCCGGACTTAGGATCGGCTAACCCTCGGCTGATTAGCAGTGCCGAGGAACTCTTACTCTTTAGGCCTTCGAGGTTCTCACCCGAATATCGCTGCTACTGTGACCAGGATTGTCGTTACTGAGCGGTCCACGCGAGCTCTCGCCCGAGCTTCCATCCGCACAGTACGCCGACCTACACGATCCCTCGGTGAAGAGGGCGGTTAGGTATCAGAAGTGGATTTGAGTCCCGTTCATTTTGGGCGCCTTGAACCTCGGCCGGTAAGCTGTTACGCTTTTCTTAGCGGGTAGCTGCTTCTAAGCTCACCTCCCGGCTGTTTAGGGCTCAAGACTACCTTCAGAGGATTACACTTAATCCACATTTTGGGTCATTAACCTAACTCTGGGTTGTTCCCCTCACGGTGCCCAAGCTTACCCCGGGACACCGGACTCCCTCCGTCAGCGGCGTTCGTACGTTCGGAGTTCGACAGGGAGGCCGACTCCTCTCGGAGGCGGGTCTCCCAATCGGTGGCTCTACCGCACGAACTACCTCAGGAGAGGTCATGCTTCGACATGTTTCGGTCGGAACCAGCTGTTGCCGAGTTCGATGGGCCTTTCACCCCTACTCCAAGATCACGCGAGGGTATTGTAGGACACCAACGCTAACAGGCCTCCACGTGCCTTTCGGCACGCTTCACCTTGCCTCGGAGTAGATCACTCGGTTTCGGGTCGTACCTCTTCGACTCCCCGCGCTTGAACACGGCGGCCCTCGCAATGCTGCGGCCTTGTCGGTTTCCCTGCGCCTTCCTCGATAATCGAGTTAGACTCGCCGGAGAAGTACACTCCCTGGTTCGTTTTTCAAAACGCACGACGGAACTTCGGCTCCCCTCACGTCTTACTGGAGACTCGCGTCTCGGTCATTCTGTGAGGGGCCTTTCAAGCCCCGTCGCTCAATCGCCAACTGATTTCAGGCCCTATTGCACCGCCCTTCTCGGGGTGCTTTTCAGCGTTCGCTCACGCTACTTGTTCGCTATCGGTCTCGAGGAGTGTTTAGCTTTCCCAGTCGATGCCTGGGACGTTCACGAGGGATATCCAACCCCCGCTACTCTGGGAACTGATCCGCGGATTCTGTCGACGATACGGGACTGTCGCCCTGTATCGTGCTCCGTTCCAGGAGACTTCTCGTCGACTGAATTCGCTTGATATCAGCCCGAACACCACATTGCCCGTGAGGGCTTCGGTTTGAGCTGTGTCGCGTTCACTCGCCGTTAGTAACGACATCTCGGATTGATTTCTCTTCCTGCTCCTACTGAGATGTTTCAATTCGGAGCGTTCCCCATTGCGCAAGGCAATTGTAGAGGGATTCCCATTCGGAGATCCGTAGTTCTTCGCCTCCGTGCGGCTCCCTACGGCTTATCGCAGCTTGGCACGTCCGTCGTCGGCTCTCGAGCCGAGCCATCCACCAGCTGGCACAGTAGCCAATATACTGAGTGGAACCCAATGGACCCGATGAATCGGGTTCAGTGGGTGTCTGGATTGCACGTACATACGGTCGTCATCGCACGTCCTGTGGGTGGCACAGGAGCGTACATCGACCCTTCCCATCCCCGCTCTCGCGGGATGGTGCATCGATCGTGTGTACCAGTTCATCTTGTCGTGCCACACTTAAGGGGCACGATTCGAATCGTGGTACGGGAGAGACCTCCAAGGAATCGAACCCTGGTAAGACCACAAGGTCAAACGAGCCCCGATAGTACGAAGGTGTCTGGTCGCAACCACGAACGCCACGACGAAACCCAAGGTGGGCCAGGGCGTCGCCCTGGTCCCGGTCTGTGGAGGTGATCCAGCCGCAGATTCCCCTACGGCTACCTTGTTACGACTTAAGCCCCCTTGCGAAGCCCAGATTCGACCTGGCAACCCAGGCCTCATCCGGACCTCACTCGGGTGCTTTGACGGGCGGTGTGTGCAAGGAGCAGGGACGTATTCACCGCGCGCTTGTGACACGCGATTACTACCGAATCCAGCTTCATGTGGGCGAGTTTCAGCCCACAATCCGAACTACGACCAGGTTTCTGAGATTACCGTCTCCTTTCGGAGTAGGAACCCATTGTCCTGACCATTGTAGCCCGCGTGTAGCCCAGCCCATTCGGGGCATACTGACCTACCGTTGCCCGTTCCTTCCTCCGCCTTGGCGGCGGCAGTCTCCCTAATGTACCCAACGACCTCAGGGGTCTTGCTGGCAATTAAGGATGCGGGTCTCGCTCGTTGCCTGACTTAACAGGACGCCTCACGGTACGAGCTGACGGCGGCCATGCACCTCCTCTCTGATCGTCTGCTAAGCTCATCACACTGAGCTTCATTCGAACAGTCGGGGCTGGTGAGATGTCCGGCGTTGAGTCCAATTAAACCGCAGGCTCCTCCGGTTGTAGTGCTCCCCCGCCAATTCCTTTAAGTTTCATCCTTGCGGACGTACTTCCCAGGCGGCTCGTTTCTCGGCTTCCCTACGGCACAACACAGACGCGTAGTCTGCGTCGCACCTAACGAGCATCGTTTACAGCTGGGACTACCCGGGTATCTAATCCGGTTCGAGACCCCAGCTTTCGTCCCTGACCGTCGGAGCAGTTCTCTCAAGATGCTTTCGCCATCGGTAGTCCGTCCAGGATTACGGGATTTCACTCCTACCCCGGACGTACTTCTTGAGTCTCCCTGTCCCAAGCCGAGCAGTTTTCGCCGGACGCCTACCAGTTGAGCTGGTAGATTTCCCGACGAACTTGCCCGGCCGGCTACGGACGCTTTAGGCCCAATAAAATCGGTCATCACTCGAGCTGCCGGTATTACCGCGGCGGCTGGCACCGGTCTTGCCCAGCTCTTATTCGTGCACCACCTTACGGTGCACAAAAGCGAAGGCACTATGCCTCCGCACTCGGAGTCCCCCTATCGCACTGTCGTGCAGTGTAAAGGTTTCGCGCCTGCTGCGCCCCGTAGGGCCCGGAATCTTGTCTCAGATTCCGTCTCCGGGTTCTTGCTCTCACAACCCGTACCGATTATCGGCACGGTGGGCCGTTACCCCACCGTCTACCTAATCGGCCGCAGCCTCATCCAACGGCGTCGGAACGTTTCCAACTCTCTGCGTTCCAGCGTGAGAGTAGTATCCAGGATTAGCCTCAGTTTCCCGAGGTTATACTGGTCCGTTGGGTAGATTGGCCACGTGTTACGGAGCTATTCGCCACGGGTCTGAACCCGTGCGACTAGCATGGCTAAATCGGACTCCGATAGCAATGACCTCCGGCAGGATCAACCGGAATGTTCTCCCCGTGAAGGGAGGGTTGGCGGGTCATATCGTGGCGACATCGTGGAACCGACCAGATGTCACCGTACTATCGGGGCTCACATCAGATTCCGTCTTGCGGCGGACCGCAGGGGTGGAATCCTCATCACGTGTCGCCGCGCCGACCGCGGCGCGCTTCACATCACATCGAATGGCAGGGGAACATAAAAGGCCGTCGTCTCGAATCCGCCGAGGGAACGGTCCTCGTGGGTATAGTTGTCACTATAGACCTTTCGGCCGTCAACAGCCGAGAGAGCACCCCCAACGGCGTAATCACCACTGCCATCTGGTACGGCGCAACACTACTGTCAGGATACCAATCTTCCTCGGCGAGAGAATTCGCTGCTCATCACGCCCCGAGTAGTGGACCGACCGCGCGTGAGACAGCGAACGTGCGCGTGCCATCGTGATTTAGCGTGCCAGGCGGACACTCGCCGCTCGACGGGTTCAGCACAGCCGAACGCGGCGAAAGCACTCGAAAAACGGTGTGAGAACGAGAGTCGTGGGCCGTCCGGCAACTCGCTGTTGGCAACGTGGATCGAGAACGAGGCAGTGAGTGCTCCGTGAGGGGGCCGCAGGTGTCGGTCGGGTCGAGCCGCCAGCGTCAGTTGTCCGCGAGTCCGGCGTCGCGGAGGATGCGCTCGATGTCGAGCGTAACGCCGTCGAGTGGGAGTTCCGACTCACCGATCGCATCGCTGACCTGTGCGACGGTGAGTGCTTCCGAGAGTTCGTACGTGTTGTACTGCCCGCCGCGTAGTCCCTCGTTGTTCTGGTAGGAGTGGAGGAAGCCGAGCATATCGAGGCGCGTCAGGTGGTTGTACATCCCTCGTTGACTGAGGGGGTCATCGCCCGCGGCCTGCGCGAGTCGGCGGTACGCAGCGTGGATCGCCTTCGTTCGGACCGGCGTCCGGCCGTCGGCGTCGAGCCGAGCGATCGCCGAGAGGATGAGTTGTTTGTGCTGGTCCTGGTCGGCAACCGACTCGACCATATCGCCATAGTCGAGTTCCTCCTTCGCGGCGTACACGTCGTCGGGTTCGATGGGAACGTGGCCCTCGTTTTCGGCGTGTTCGGCCGACTGTTTGAGCAGGTCCATCGCCCGCCGCGCACTCCCCGAAGAGTTGCGAACCGCGAGCGCCGCACACAGCGAGAGAACTTCTTTGCCGTAGGTATCGGGGTGGAGCGCACGCTCCGCGCGTGCCTCGATGATCTCTTCGAGTTCCTCGGCGGTGTACGCCGGGAATTTGATCTCCGTCTCACACAGCGTATCGCGGACTTTCGGCGAAAGGTTCGATCGGAACGTGTAGTCGTTCGAGATACCGATGAGTCCGATCCGGGTGTTCTCTACGTATCCGATATCGCGTGCGCGCGGGAGATCATACAGAAGTGTATCCGATTCACCGACACGGTCGACCTCGTCGAGGACGATGAGGACGGTTCCGCCGATAGCGTCGAGTTCGTTGTACAGCATCTCGTACACCTCCCGAGCGGCGTAGCCTGTCGACGAGACCGTCTCACCCTCACGGAGTTCGTTCACCAGTGCGATAGCGACCTGGTACGAGGAGGCAGTGCCGTCCGCCGGTGCGAGGTTCTGACAGTTGACTCTGACGTAGGTGAACCCGCGTTCGTCACCGGGTGCGTCGGCGTTGCGTGCGTCGATGTCGGCGTCAAGTTCCTGCAGGAGGTACTTGGTCGCCGCCGTCTTGCCGACGCCCGTGTCGCCGTAGAGGAAGGCGTTTCGTGGTGGCCTGCCCTTGTACACCGGCTTCAACGCGTTCACGTAGTCTTGCATCACCTCGTCCCGGCAGAGTATCTCCGCGGGCGTGTGTTCCTCTGTGAAGAGATCCGCGTTCCGGATGATCTCCACGTCGTCTTCGAATATCGAGCTCGACCCCATTCGCACCACCCTCTGAGGCGACCTTCCTTATAAGGCTGTGGAAGTGCGAATGCTTTCGCGTGCTTTCGAGTGTACCACCGGGGGGTTGCGAGTGTTCTGCAAGTGTCTGCGAGTGCGCACCGTGATTTACGAGTGCTTCCCCGTCGTCGCGTGTGCTCTCGGCAGGTTCAGACGGTCATATGACGTGCGTCTCCGAGCGTCGCCGACAGAACTGCGCCACACACGAGGCTGCGAGACGTACGCCCCTGCGACCGATGGCGCGTCGACCCACTTGGCCACACACCGGTTTTCGAGTGCTTTCGGTTGGCCTGGGGCCTTGGGAGCGACCGACCGGCCCAGTGAATCTACTCGAACACCGATTTTCGAGTGCTTTCGCCCCGTTCGTCTGTCTTTTCGGAGTGGCGCTACCGAAGCCTCCCGGTGAGAGCGGTGTGTACCCCGAACTACCGACGAGAGACGAGACCACAGACACAGATTCCACGCCGCCAGCAACGACGCGGTCCCACGAACCTGACGGTTCACTCCCTGACACCGGTTTTCGAGTGCTTCGACCAATACGGTGTCTACCGGGAAACCGAGTCGTCCCCCCAAGTGAGCGAGGGTGTATTTAAACCCGTGAGAGAAGACAAACCACAAACATTTCTAGATCGGTGAGTCGTGTGATTTCCGGGTTCTCACTGCTTCCCAACTACTACTACTAGCTAGTAATCGATAGCGATATAATATACGCGAAAGCGAGGCGATACGACCCTGCCCCCTCCCCTCACGCGAAAAGCACTCGAAAACTGGTGTCAGAGGGTACACCACTCCGACCACACCAGTCTGCGAGTGCTTCACACGAGTGGCTGCCTCGGTAGAACCGAGGGGAGACGTGGCCTCAATTCTGGATTCGGTCGTCACCGTGTGTCCGTTCACCACACCAGTCTGCAAGTGCTTTCGTCTGCCCGAACGGGTTTTGCCAGTCGCCGACCGATAGACGCGTATGAGTGCAGGGGTTTCGGCAGTGGTGTTCGACCTCGACGACACACTGTGTCGTCGCGACCAAGACCCCGGAGCGCTGTACGCCGAGGCGTTCGAGCGTGCGGGGGTGGAGCCGTTCGGTGCCCCGTCGGACCTGTGGGCGGCACTAACGGGACCGCCGGAACCGAACGCCGAACACGCGTACTTCGCGGCCGGATACACCGTCGTCGCGGCACGTCACGGCCGGTTCGACGTCGACGCCGACGCCCTAGCGACGGCGCTGCTGTCGGGTATCGACCACGGTGCGGTGTCGTTCACACCGGGGGCGCAGGCGGCTCTCGCCACCGCCGCTGACCGCGGGCACGTCGGCGTACTCACGAACGGTCCAGAGTGGCGTCAGGAGCCGAAACTGCGTACCCTGGACCTGTTCGACGCGGTCGACGTAGTGGTGTACGCCGGTGATATGGAACGTCGGAAACCCCACGCGGACCCGTTCGACCGAGTGTGCTCGCTCCTGGAGACCGACGCCGACGAGACGTTGTACGTCGGCGACTCGCTCGAACACGACGTCGCCGGCGCACAGGGTGCAGGACTGCCCGTCGCGTGGGTTCCGGGACCGTGGACGGACCACCCGGTCGATGATGAGGGGCGTCCCGACCCGCGGCCGTTCTCGCCCGAACACGTCCTCGCCTCACTTACAGAGTTTCACACGGTGTATCAAGCAGGATGAGTGGTCCATCGGACGACGCCAGTGACGACAGCGACGCCAGTGACGACAGCGACGCCAGTGACGAAGAATTCGACGCTATCAGTGCGGTCATCGCCCGCGAGTTTCCGACACGACCGGTGACCGATCGAAGTTCAGTAGCGACGGGGAATCGAAAGCGAACCGTCGTCGTTCGGTTCGGCGACGGCTCCGATCCACCGGCGGTCGTGGTCCAGACGGGGCCAAACGAGCGAGCGCTCGCAACCGAGGCGACACTCACGCGTGCGATCGCTGCTCGGACGGACCTACCCGTCGCGCAAGCCCTAGCTGGCGGCCCGCTATCGTCGATCGACGAGACCTCGGAGACAAGCGGTGGGTACCTCGTCACCGAACGGCAGTCAGGGACGGACCTACACGAACAGTTCGCCACGCTCGACGCCTCCTCCCAGCAGACGCTCGCGCAGACGTTCGGACGCGCACTCGCCTGCCTCCACGAGGCGTTCCGATTCGACGCCTACGGATCGGTCGGCGTCGAACGCGACGGGGCAGTCGACTGGCACCGACTTCTTACCGATTCCGACCCGGGATCGATGCTCGCCGTTGAAGCCGTCGACCACGTCGTCGTCACGACTGACTGGCCGACGTGGGTGCAGTCGTACGCGAGCGCTGGAGTCGACCGCCTCCCGCCGGCGTTCGACGACCTCCGACCGCGACTGCGTACGATGGTCGACGCCGGAGTGGCGTCGCTCCCAAGTTCTCCCGTTTCGACGCTGTATCCCTGGGACCTGCGCCCCGGGAACGCACTCGCAGAGGGTGAGACGGTCACAGCGTTGCTCGACTGGGGGGAACCACTCGCGGCAGCGCCAGGACTCGGGGTAGCGAAGGTCGAACACCTCGTGTGCGACTGGTACGTCACGGACGCCGGGCCACTCCGTCGCGCGTTTCGCGCCGGGTACGCAGACGTTCGTCCGCTCCCGCCGGTGCCGGACGTGTACCGTCTCGCGGCCGTCGTCGCGTCGGCCGTCGACGGGGAGGGTGTGGTCACCCGACCGCGGTACCCCGAACGCACGGGCGAGGCAGCGGTCGCGTTCCACCGCGAGCGCCTGGCTGCGATTCTGGACTGACTGGCGACCACACAGCGTGGGTGTAGTCACGTAGCGCGTGTAATGAGGTTGCGAGTCCGGCACCCCTCAGTCGATGTGAACGACCGCCCCGTCTTCTGGAGTCTCGACGCCGTCGACCGCTCTCCGGAGGTCATCACGTTCGAGGAGGCAGTGGTTGATAGCGTCCATATGGACCGCGACGACCGGAACCTCGTCGTCGACGGCCGCACGGACGCGGCGAACGTCGTCGGCGTCCATCGTGATCGGATCCCCCTCGAGGAACTGTGCAGCACCGGCGTTCACCACGACCGCATCGGGGGTGAGCGATTCCAGCGTCTCAGCCACCCCGTCGTACCAGACGGTGTCGCCCGCGAGATACACCGTCTGTGTGCCGTCGGTGACGGTCGCGCCAGTGACGGGTGCCATCGCTGCCGCGAGGTCGCCGTGGCCGTGTCGCGCCGGCGTCGGCGACAGCGTGAGGTCGCCGACAGCAACGTCGCCATCCAGCGGTCGAACGTCGGTGAATCCCTCCTCGCGGAACGCCGCCGTCTGGTCCGGGTGGACGACGAGCGGAACGTCTGAGTCGATGCGCTCGCGTGCGGACTCGTCGAAGTGATCGTTGTGCCGGTGCGTGACGAAGACCGCGTCGTACGACAGATCGAGGTCGGGCAGGTCGACGAGTGGATTGGGACGCTGATTCGGCGTGTTCTGGATCGGTGGCGACGACCCGGCGGCGCCGAGCATCGGGTCGACGAGCAGCGTCGTCTCCGAGAGCGAGACGAGCAGTGTCGCGTGGCGAACCAGTCGGATCGACGGCGCCGAACGAGGAGACACGAGTACAGACGCGTCACGAACGCGCAAGTGCGTATCGGCGTCGACCCAAACGCCCGAGTACCCACACACCCAACGGACTACCGTGCCGGAGATGTACGTCTGCCCGTACTGTGGGGCCGAGGTCGAACGGGACTATCGCGTGCAGTACGTGATCCGATCGTGTAGCGAGTGTGGGGGACACGGACGATTCGTGCACCGAGTGGTCGCCGAAGCACTCGACCGCGTGGAGGGTGACCTCCCCGACGACTGGGATGACCTCCCACTCGACGAACGACTCTTGACGGCAGTTCGGGAGGGGTTGCTCGACGTCAGGGACACGAGGCTTCGCGGCGATGGAGAGTCAACAGGGTCGTGACGGATCACGCAGCGTCGTGTCGAATCGTCGGACCGATCGCGTCACTCCTCGTCGAACGGCGACCGCGCGCCCTCGGGCGTGTGTTCGGGCAACGAGATGACGTTCCCCCGACCGATCGTGGTCTTCTCGATGCTCCCGTCGTCGGCCATCCGTGAGAGCGTCCTGCTGACCTTCGACTTCGACCACCCCGTCAACTCGACTAGATCCGACTGCTTCAGTCGACCCCCGTTCGCACTGAGCAACGACTGCACCTGTTGCTCGGGTGTGAGAACCGGATCGGGTGTGGCCTGCGCTTGATCCTCTCGCGAGTCGCCGGTCTGGTCACGGGTCGGATCGTCGGTCGAGACATCTCCCACGGTGCGTGAATCGCTCTGCTCGGTCTGCGCCGACGCCGTCTCGGACCCGACGGCGGGGCCGCCGTCCGCCTCCGGTGAGCGCTCGGTGGACGCGTTCGGGTCGACGGCGGCCACGCGTGCGGCGACGGCCGCCGAGCGAAGCCGACGGACGACATCTTCGACGGCGCTGTGAACCGCCCCCACGCGGTCGGCGGGAAACACCGCACGGACGTTCTGGACCGCGGGGTCGTCACGAACGGCGGTTCGAACGCGTTCGGGCACGCGCGGAAGCCACCGCCCGCGCGTGAGGAACGCGCCGAACCCACCGACGAGGAGGAAGCCGAACGCGGCCAGCGGCGTGCGGTACACCTGTGCCCACCGCGGAAGTGGCCCGGCGTCGACCTCGCGGGCGTCCGCGACGCCGTCGCCGTCCGTGTCGGAGACCAACGGATCGGTCCCGAACGCGTTCACCTCGCGCCCGTCGCTGAGGCCATCGCCGTCCGTGTCGACGACGAGGGGATTGGTGCCGGTCTCGTCCAGTTCTCGGCCGTCCGAGAGCCCATCGCCATCAGTGTCGACCGCGAGAGGATCCGAGTGAACTACGTTCACCTCGCGACCGTCCGAGATACCGTCGCCGTCCGTGTCGGCGGCGGTGGGATTGGTCTGGACGCCGTGGCGTTCGTGGGCATCCGACAGGCCGTCGTCGTCGGTGTCAGCGGCCGTCGGGTTGGTGTCGTGGACGGTGACCTCCCGGCCGTCCACGAGGCCGTCACCGTCCGTGTCGATGTCGGTCGGGTCGGTCCCGTGGACGCGCACCTCACGACCGTCCTGGAGGCCGTCACCGTCCGTGTCGAGGCGGAGCGGGTTCGTCCCGGTCGTCTCCACCTCGCGACGGTCGGAGAGGTCGTCGCGGTCGGTGTCGGTTGCGGTCGGGTCCGTGTGGGTCTGTAGAATCTCGCGACCGTCGTCCAGACCGTCTCCGTCGGTGTCCGCGACGAGCGGATTCGTGTCGTAGGTGTCGAGTTCGAGGCCGTCTAAGAGGTCGTCGCCATCGGTGTCGTTCACCGAGAAGTCAGTGCCTGCTCGGACCTCCTGTCTGTTTGTCGCACCGTCACGGTCGGGGTCTGCCGTCTTTCGAAGGACGACCACGTCGTGTGACGCCGCTGCGGCGACTTCTGCATCGAGGGTGTCGGCGGTGACGACCGCTTCGACCGTTCGTGGGCCGGGCCCGCCGTCGCCCCACGAGTCGACGTCGAACGTGACCTCGGTAGTGCTTCCGCCGGACAACACGAGCGAGCGACAGGCTATCGACCGATTCTCGCCGGCGTCGACAGTCGACTGGAGACACGCCTCGTAGTGGCCCTCGCCGTCGCTTTGGCCCGTCTGCAAGACGAGCGTGAACTGCGCAGACTCATCTGCCCAGAGGTACAGCGTATCGCCACGACGTTCGACCACGTCGCTGTCGGCGAATCCGCTCTCGGTGATCGACACCTCGCCCGCGGAGACGCCTCCCGTGCTGTCGTCCGTAGTGCTCGCGGCGACGGCGCTGGCGCTCACACTGACGACGGCTGCTCCGCCAACCAACGTGACCACGACCAGCACTGCCACGGTGACTGCCGCGGCCGCTCGACTGCCGTGCGTGTTCCCACTCATCCCCGTCGCTGGACGGTTCGACGGGAGTGGCTTAACCCTTTCTCGCTGGTACTCACGCGGCGCAACGAACGAAACAGAGCGAAACAATCAGAATAGTGACTGTTGCAAGAGCCGCTACGTACTGCGGTTTCGTGTGAAACACTTCGATCGAGTACTCATCAGCCAACGGTCAACGGTGTCGGCGACGAATCACGTCGAGGCCATCACCGTCGGCGCTCGGTTCGGCGACCGCGTCGAACAGCGATGCCATCGTGTCGACCGTCTGCCGGTCGTGGAGCGCCGGTCGCAGATGGGCGTGGACGACTCCCCCGTGTGTCGCCACGCGACTGGTCACGGCGTTGACGAACCGATACGCACGCCGGTCGTCGACGTACTGGAGCAGCGCAGTCAACGACCCCAGACAGCACACGACGCCGTGGTCGGCGTCGGTCGACGGGCGCTCGGCTTCGATCCGGTCGAGCGCTTCGGTGATCCGAACGCCGACGTCGGTCAGGTTGTCTGGACTGACGGCGTCGAGCGTGCTGATTCGGTCGTACTCGTCGGCGTCGGTCGTGTCCGATCCCCCCGAACACGGAGTCGCGTCTACCACAAACACGGACGACTCGGTCGTTCTCGCGGCCCGAACCCACTCCTCGGGCGGCCGTCGGCCCGCCCTGGTGAACGCCACGCGCAGGAATCCGTTCGCACTCGCCGGTGTGGCCGTCCCATCGTGTGCCTCTCTCGTAGGTGGACAGTGGCCCCCAGCGGATGACGGGTCGGCGAGTATCAGGGCGTTCGCGACCGAGCATCCCCCAGACGTCGGCGTCGGATCGTGGCTCGCTCGCGATGGCGTTCCTGACATGGCAACTTCACCGAGGGGACGGTGTAATAAAACCCTATACGGTCGTTTCAGACTGTTTCAGCAGATCTGCGGACTTCGTTGCGCACCGTTTCACACGCCGACTTCGTGACGCTTCGAGAGATCCAACGTGGGACGAAACGAAGCGAAACAGTATCGGTTCGGATCCTACCGACCGCATCCGGCCCCCATACGTTACTATCTGGGGCGAGAACTACCCGACGATGACGCGTTCACGGCCCGACCCGCGTGACCGACTCCCGGACGGGCGACTCGCGACGCTCGCGGCGCTGGCGGCGGGAGCGGAACCCGACGGCGAGACTGCCGACTCGACAGACGGCGACGACACCGACGACGGGCGACTACTCGCAGAACCGTCGCCGTTCACCGGCGAACCGCTCCGTCCGGTGTCTGCGGCGACCGAGGGCGACGTCGCACACGCGGTCGAGCGCGCACGGGCGGCACAACCCGAGTGGGCCGACCGTCCCCTCTCCGACCGAACGGCCGTCCTCGACAGGGTGGCAACGCTCGTCCTCGACCGACGACGGGCACTATGTGACCTCGTACAGGCGGAGACGGGGAAGGAACGCGAGGGGGCCGACACCGAAGTGTGGGACGCCGCTGCGAACGCGAACTACTACGCGACGAAGGCACCCGAACTGCTGGCATCGACGCGCCGGGCGGGCGCGATTCCGGGCGTCACCCGCGCGACCGAACACCGCCACCCGGTCGGCGTCGTCGGCCTCGTGACGCCGTGGAACTACCCGCTGACGCTGGTCGTCTCCGACGCCCTCCCGGCGCTCGTCGCGGGGAACGCGGTGGTGATCAAGCCCGCTGAGGCGACGCCGTACACGGCGCTGGCCGCACGCGAACTCCTCCTCGACGCGGGCGTGCCCCGCGACTGCGTGCAGGTCGTCCCCGGGCGCGGAGAGACGGCGGGCGAGACGCTGGTCGAGCGAGCCGACTTCGTCGGGTTCACCGGCAGCACCGAGGTCGGTCGGAAAGTCGCTGCGACGGCGGGGCGGCGACTCGTCGACGCCTCGCTGGAACTCGGCGGGAAGAACCCGATGGTCGTTCTCGACGACGCCGACGTCGACGCCGCGGTTCGGGGTGCGGTCGCCGGGTGTTTCGCCAACGCGGGGCAGTTGTGCGTCTCCATCGAGCGCGTGTACGTCGACGAAGCCGTCTACGAGGAGTTCCGCGACGCGTTCGTCGCCGCGACCCGCGCACAGACGCTCGGCGTCGACTTCTCGTACGACCACGACGTGGGATCGCTCGTCGGCCCGGAGCAACTCGACCGCGTTCGATCGGCGGTCGACGACGCCGTCGACGACGGGGCGACGGTGCTCACCGGCGGTCGACACCGCCCCGACGTCGGCCCGTACGTGTACGAACCGACGCTGTTGGAGGGGGTCGACGACGACGCAGCCATCGTCCAAACAGAGACGTTCGGTCCCGTCGTCACCCTCCACCCGGTCGCGGGCGACGAGGAGGCCGTCGAACGGGCGAACGACACACCGTACGGCCTGCACGCGTCTGTCTGGACGGGTGATGCGACGCGCGGCGAGCGAGTGGCCCGCCGCATCGACGCGGGCACCGTCTCGGTCAACGACGCCTACGTCTCGGCGTACGGCGCGGTCGACGCGCCGATGGGCGGTCGCGGCGACTCCGGCCTCGGTCGCCGCCACGGCCGCGACGGGATTCGTAAGTACACCGAGGCACAGACGGTCGCCGTCTCGCGGGCGGGGTCGCTCTCGCTCCCGTCTCCACCCCTTCGCGGCGTCGCGGCCCGACTCAGTTCGGCCGCACTCCGCGCAAACATCGCATTGTCCCGACTCGCGCGACGGCTTCCCTTCGGCGGTGGGCGGCGATGACGACGATACTGCTCACTGGGTTTCCGGGCTTCCTCGGTTCTGCGCTCGTCGAGCGACTACTTGACCGGCACAACACAGAAGATCGGATTGTCTGCCTGATCCAGTCCCGGTATCGTGACGTGGCGACCGAGAGACGCTCGTCACTGCTGGCAGAGACCGCCGACGCGCCAGCCGTCGAACTGGTCGAGGGCGACATCGTCGAGTCAGACCTTGGCCTCGCGGAGTACGACGACCTCGCGACCGCGACCGACCTCGTGTACCACCTCGCGGCCGTGTACGACCTCGGCGTCGACCGCGCGGTGGGCGAAGCCGTGAACGTCGACGGCACGCGCAACGTCCTGGCGTTCTGTGACGCGGCGCGGGCCGCGGGTGGCCTCGACCGCCTCCACTACGTGAGCACCTGCTACGTCAGCGGGCGCTACGAGGGCACGTTCACCGGGGAGATGCTGGCGGAGGCGGGGCGGTTCAACAACCACTACGAGGCGACGAAACACCGCGCGGAGATGTTGGTTCGCGAGGCGATGGCGGACGGCCTCTCCGCGACCGTCTACCGGCCGGCAATCGCCGTCGGCGACTCGACGACCGGCGAGACGCAGAAGTACGACGGCCCGTACTACCTGCTTCGACTGATCCTCCGACAGCCTGGGGTGGCGTTCGTCCCGCGTCTCGGGAACCCACGGGCGACGACGCTCAACCTCGTGCCCCGGGACTACGTCGTCGACGCCATCGACGCACTCAGCGGGATGCCGGAGACCGTCGACGGAACCTACCAAATCTGCGATCCGAACCCGCCGACCATCGCCGAGTTGTACGACGCGTTCGCGGCCGCGACCGGGCGTCGAGTAGTGTCGGTTCCGGTGCCCGAACGTGTGGCGAAGGCAGCGTGTGCCGCACCCGTCGTCGGCGACCTCCTCGACGTCGAGGCGGAGACAATCCCGTACCTGACTCACCCGACCGAGTACACCGACGGGGAGACCCGGGCAGCACTCGCCGGAACCGACGTGACTCCACCGGCGTTCGAGTCGTACGTGGAGTGTCTGGTGGCCTACGTCCGCGCACACCCCGAGATTCCGTCCGAGGCGATGACGTGAGCGGTGGGCCGACGGTTCACGCCAGCGTCGTGCCCGTGGTCGCGACTCGACTTCGACGCCGAATCTGACACGCGGCTTCAAGGTTCTGCGTGCCCTGTCTCGAGTAATGGCGAGTGTCACTCTCCTCGACCGTGGGCGTGTCGTCGCGGATCAGGCGTACGTCGTCGACGGTGCGACGATGGCGAGCGCGGCCGACCCGAACCCCGAACACACACGCATCGAGTTCGTCGTCTGGAACGCCGTCGTCGAGGCGGGCGGGAACACGTACCTCTGGGATACGGGCGTTCCGACCGACGCGGCCGACTACTGGCCCGAACCGCTGTACGGCGCGTTCGAGGCACACGACGCCGACGAACACACGCTGGAGGGCGACCTGGCGGACGCGGGGTACGACCTCGCGGACGTCGACGCGGTCGTGATGAGTCACCTCCACCTCGACCACGCGGGCAACCTCGACGCCTTCGAGGGGACGGACACGCCGGTGTACGTCCACCGCGACGAACTCCAGTTCGCGTTCTACTCGGCGCACACGACCGAGGGCTCTATCGCGTATCTCGCGAGCGACTTCGACGGCGACTACAATTGGCAGGTCGTCCACCGCCACCGCCACACCCTCGCCGACGGCTTCGAACTGCTCCACCTCCCCGGCCACACACCCGGCCTACTGGGCGCGCAGGTGGACACCGCAGATGGAACCCTGCTCATCGCCGGCGACGAGTGTTACGTCGACACGAACTACGCGGAGGGCGCGCCGCTGGGGCCGGGCCTCCTGTGGAGCGAACCGGACTGGCGCGAGAGCCTCGAAACGCTCAAAGAACTCGAGCGCCGGACGGACGCCGACGTGTTGTACGGCCACGACCTCGACCGCTTCGAGGAACTCGCGGACCGGTACTGAGACGACGAGAACCGGCGGCAGGCGGATCGAACGCCCTGCTCACGACTCGACGTGAATGTCGAGAGCAGCGTCGAGGACGACCGGGCCGTCGACGTTCGGCAAGTCGTACTTGAGCGCAGTCTCTCCCTCGTAGTCGACGACGGTGAACGGAAGCCCGGCCATCATCGCGAACGTCTCGTACCCGAGTCGGGTGGAGCCGTCGTCCGCGAGCAGAGAGTGAAACGGCTCCCGGTGGCTGACGAGACACGCGGGCGGGACGACGCCGCCCTCAGAGCAGACCGTACACGTGACCTCGATGGTCGCGGGCAGGACGATTCCACAGGCGGGGCAGAGACCGTCGCTCGTGTCGTGGTCGGGACAGACGCGGAACTCGGCGTCGGCACGCCCGCCACACCGCGGGCAGACGCCGTCGCCGAACACGCGTACCCGGTGACAAAATCGTCCGTGAGCGCGGTCCAACAGTCCGCGCGGATCGATCTCGACAGCGTCACCGACGGCGCCGGTGGGGAGGGGGATGGAACTCAACGCGCCATCAGGCATAAAGTCGAACCCAAGTGCGCCGTCGCACTCGGTACACAGCGCCGAGACGTAGCCGTTCAGATACGACACAGTCACCGGCGCGCCACAGCAGAAACACGCCGCGTCGGTCGGACCCGACTCTCCGCCCTCCGATCGCCCGACGGCACCGCTCTCGACGGTTCGAACCAGTTCTTTCCCCGCGTGGTGGATGGCGTACCCGTCCTCGCGTTTCTCGACGAATTCGCCGAGGAGGCGGTTGAGGTGGTAGCCGAACTTCCCGCTATCTTCGACGCCGACTGCCTCGCGCAACTCCGAGTACGGAACGGTGTATTCGCTGCGGTCACCGACGGACAGTCGCTCGTGTAGCACCCGAAGAATCTCCAATCGAATCTCGTTGCCGACCGTCGCGAACGAGTCTTCGGGGGGCGGTCGGGCTTCGTGGTCGTCGACGCCCTGTGGAGCAACTCCGGCACCCTCGTCGTCGGCGTCGACGTCACGGGTCATGGCCGTATGTGTCGCTTGCGGGTAAAAAGCGTAGCTTACCGCGTGGTCGACAGGTGTCGTAAACCCTAATTACTGAGTTGGTTTACGACCGTGCGTATGAGCGCAGTTTCGGAGAACGTCGACCTCGTCGGCGAGGAGGTCGTCGGTAACCTCGCTCGTGCGGCGCTGTTCGCGGCGCTGACGGGTGTGTTCGCGTACGTGTCGTTCCAACTCCCGGTGACCTCGGTCCCGTTCACGCTGCAGGTGCTCGGCGTCTTCCTCGCGGGCGTGTTCCTCGGCCCCGTCTGGGGGTTCGCCTCGCTGGGTATCTACGTCGTCGCCGGCGCGGTCGGCGCGCCCGTGTTCGCGTACGGGGGCGCCGGCATCGGGTCGCTACTCGGACAGTGGGGCGGCTACCTCTGGTCGTACCCCGTTGCGGCAGGGCTCGTCGGCCTCGGTGTTCACGGCACGGGTGAACTCGTCGACCCCACCGAGGTGGGTCTCGCGCGTCTCGTCGGCGCGATGACCGCCGCGGCGCTCGTCGTCTACGCGTTCGGCACCGTCGGCTACGCCGTCGTCGGCGACGTGGGACTGGTGACGGCGCTGTTGGCTGCGGCCGTGCCGTTCGTCCCCGCCGAGGCCATCAAGATGGCCGCCGCAGTCGCTATCGTCCGCAGCGACTCCGTCGTGGCTCGATAACGCGTGATTGACATCCGCGGCGTTACATACCGTTACGGCGACGCAACCGGCCGCACGAGTGCGGGTACGGACGCAGCCAACGCGACCGACCCTGACCCTGCGCTCGCGCTTCGTGACGTGTCGCTTCGGATCGCCGACGGCGAGTTCGTCGTCCTCGCGGGTGCGAATGGTTCCGGCAAGTCGACGCTCATCCGCCACTGTAACGGCCTGATCACGCCCGACGAGGGGGAAGTTCTAATCGACGGCACGCCCGTCGAGGACGACCTCGTCCGCGCACGCACTCGTGTCGGGATGGTGTTTCAGGAACCGCGCGACTGTTTCGTCGCCGCCACCGTCGCTCGCGACGTCGCGTTCGGCCCGGAGAACCTCGGCCTGGACCGCACGGAGATAGACCGCCGCGTCGAGGCGGCGCTGACCGCGACGAATATGGCCGGCCGCGGCGACGAACGCATCGACCGGCTCTCGGGGGGCGAACAGGAGCGTGTCGCCATCGCGGGGGCGCTGGCGATGGAGCCGGCACATCTGATCCTCGACGAACCGTTCACCGGGCTGGACGACCCCGCCCGTGAGTCGGTGCTGGAGCACCTCGTCGAGTTGCACCGCTCGGGCATCGGCGTCGTCGTCGTCACCCACGACCTGCGAGACGTACTCTCTCCGGCCGACCGACTGGTCGTCCTCTCGGACGGCGACGTCGCCGTCGACGCGACACCTGAGACGGCGCTGGAGCGACTGGACGGACTCGGCGTGCGCCGCCCGGACTGATGCTCCAGTACGAACCGACCGAGTCGCTGGCCCACCGCCTCGACGCCCGCAGCAAACTGCTCGTGCAGGCGGCGTTCGCGGCCGCCGCGTTCGCACACACCGACCCGCGAGGACTGGCGACGCTCACCGTCGTCGTCGTCGGGATGCTCACCGTTTCCGCGACACCGGTTCGGGTCGCACTTGGCGAGTACCGCGCTGTCCTCCCGTTTCTCGCGGCGGGACCCGTCATCGAGGCGCTCCGATTCGGCCAGCCGTGGGTGGAACCGACAGCGGCAGTCGATCCTGCGTTGGCTGCCTACCGGACGCTGCTGTTGCTGGCGCTGGTGGCCGCATACGTGCGGACGACGCCGGTTCGTGAGTCGGAGGCGGCCGTCTCGCGCCTGGTTCCCGGGAAGGCTGGTCGACTGCTCGGGTTGGGTGTGGGTCTCGTCTTTCGGTTCCTCCCGGTGTTGCAGGCGGATCTCTTGCAGATTCGCGAGGCAATGCGGATACGGGCGGGCGAACAGCGGCCCGTCCACGAGCGGGTACGGATCGTCGCGACGGGCGGGTTGAATCGCGTGCTCTCGCGAACCGACCGCCTCGCGGTCGCGTTGCGCGCGCGATGTCTGTCGTGGACGCCGACGCCGCCACCGATGGCGTTCACTCGTCACGACGTCGTCGCCATAGCTGTCGCGTCGGCACTCGTCTGCTGGGCCGTGTGGCCGACGCTGGCGGGACTGCTCTGAGGAACCGAACGGGGCCGCGGTCGAGGATTCGACCAACCGTTCGGCTGGGTGAAACGACGCCGCCCGCGACGAATCCCGACGCGTTTTTACCGGATCGCGGGTGTATCAGCGAACGATATGACCGAGCGCGAGGCGGAGGATTGGCTGATCCGGTATCTGGTCGTGATGGTCGTCGCAGCGACGGCACTGCTGTTGCTTCTGTACGGGCTTGTGTTCGCGCCGAACATCCTGTTCGTCGCCGTCAGCGTGCTCGCCCTCGTCGCGGTCAGCGTCGTGATCTCGATCGACTTGCGCTCCTGGCGATCGGCCTGAGCCTCGGCAACGTTCACTGGCGGCGCGAGCGACCTATTCTCCGGCCGCAGTCAGGTCCGCGAGTTCCACATCCGACAGCGACAGTTCCGCCGCGGCGACGTTCTCGTGGAGGTGATCGACGCTCGACGTGCCCGGGATGGGGAGCGTCACGTCCGAGTGACCCAACAGCCACGCGAGCGCCACCTGCCGACGCGTCGCGTCGTGTGCGTCGGCGACGTCGTCGAGGGCGTCACCGACGGCACCGAGGTCGCCAGCGGCCAGCGGGTACCATGGGATGAAGCCGATGTCCGCGCGCTCACACGCCTGCAACACGGCCTCGTCTTCGCGGTTGGCGACGTTGTACTGGTTCTGGACGGTCGCCACGTCGACCTGTTCGCGGGCCTCGTCCAACTGGTCGACGGTGACGTTCGAGAGGCCGACGTGGTCGGCGTGGCCCTCGTCTTTGAGTTCCGCGAACGCGGCCACGCTGTCGGCGAACGGCGTGTCCGGGTCGGGGCGGTGGAACTGGTACAGATCGATGGTGTCGACGCCGAGGCGGTCCTTGCTCGCGAGCACCTGATTGCGGATGTAGTCGGGGTCGCCGTGCGGGAGCCAGTTGCCGTCGGGCGCGCGCAGGAGACCGGCCTTCGTCGCGACGACAGCGTCGTCGACGATGCCCGCCTCTCGAAGCAGTCGCTCGGACGTTCCAGGTCCGTAGGAGTCGGCCGTGTCGACGAAGTCGACGCCGCAGTCGACGGCCGCGCGTGCCACCTCCCGAGCGTTCTCCTCGTCGTCTGGCGCACCGATGATGCCCTCGCCGCACAGGCGCATCGCGCCGAAGCCCAGCCGATTCACCGTCGTCTCGCCGTCGAGGTCGAACGTCCCGGCCGCTGCCGCATCTGGTGTGTCGCTCATCTGCTCGGGACGACGCCGCCCGCGTGCATAGTCGCCACGGCCCCGGCGACGCGTCCGCCGACAGAAGCGGGAGTCCGTCGGGCCGTGTGGCTGCCGGTGGGACAGTTCCTTGGACTGCTCAAGCCATCTCAGCGAGTCGTGCCGCGAGCGAATCGAGTTCCTCCGTCTCGTCGATCGCAGCGAGCCACGGGTCGGGAAGTCCCGACGCTCCGAACCGAGCGCCTGCGACCGCACCGGCGACCGCGCCGACGGTGTCGGTGTCGCCGCCGCGGTTTACCGCGGTCACGACCGCGTCTTCCACGCTATCGGCTCGCAGTCCGTCGTGAAGCGCGGTCTGGAGCGTGTGGACGACGTAGCCCGACGTCTCCAGCGTTCCGGGCGACTCGCCGCGAGCGACCGGGTCGAGTGCGCCGGCCAGTTCCGCCGGTGCAGTTCCGTCGAGGAACGCGAGTGCGTCCTCCAGAGGGTTCCCAGCACCGTCGAGGAGGCCGGCTATCGTGAGGTTCAACAGCGCACACCCAACGGTACACCGCGGGTCGGCGTGTGTGATCTGCGAGGACTGACGACTCACCTCGACGAGTCGCTCGCGGTCGTTCGCGTACGGAATCGCCAGCGGCGGACATCGCATCACGCTCCCGTTGCCCGCGTTCTGTCCTTCTCGACTTTGCTCCCAGACCTGTTGGCCCGCCTCGTCCCAGGGGGCTCCTGATTTGAGTCGCCGGAGTGATCGAGCAGTCATCCCCCCGATGTCGAACGGGCCGGTGTCGTACCACGCGACGAACTGGTCGGCGACATCGGCCGGGTCGAACTCTCCTCGGTCGACAAGGCTTCGCGCGATGCACAGCGCTTGTTCGGTGTCGTCGGTGATCGTTCCCGCTGGCTGGTTCCACGTTCCGTGCCCGACCATCTCGTCGAGGCGGCCGTGTTCGGCGCTGATCTCCGTCGACGACGAGAACTCGACGGGCCGGCCGAGTGCGTCGCCGCACGCTAGCCCGAGTAAGACGCCTCGGGCGCGATCTGAATCCATACGTACCTCATCGACTCCCCTGCGAAAAGTGTAGGGTAGTCGTCACTCGTCGGGCTTCGTTCCCGTGCGGAGATTCTCTCGATACTCTGACCACGCCTGATACATCTCCACTCGCTCTCCTTCGGTCTTCGTGTCGTGTTCGTCAGGGTCGTAGAAGGGGAGTTCCTCCTTGTCGGGCATCGCTATCACGCGCCCGAGTGGGTACAGTTTCGCGTAGTAGTGTTCCAGTACCCACTCTTCACCGTGTTCGTCGACGGCTTGCTGGATGTACGGTGCGGCCTCCGGGTACTCGTCGGCGAGTGTCTCGGTCATCGTGGTATCGTCTTCGGGTGTCGGTCGTAGTGCGATGTCGTCTTCGGCGTCGGCGATCAGGTGTCCGCGAACTCCGCGAGCGAGTGGTTCGGACTGTCGGTGACCCACTTCCCAATCTGGATGAACTCGAACGACTCGATGGGCGCATCCAGCGCGTCAGCCACCTCCACTCGCGTCGTCGCCGGGAGGCTGTCGATGGGAATCGCCGTCAGCGAGTAGCCACCGAGCGCGTAACTGGTCGCGAGACTCGTCGGCGCGACGACGACGACGTCCGATCCGTCGACGGCCGCGAGTGCCAGCTCGGCGTCTCGGCCCCGGTAGACGGTCGCGTCGAGGGTCTCCGTCTGCAACAGTTCCGGGACACTCCCGTACTCGACGCTGGCTCCAGCCGACCCGAAATGTCCTTTGAGCATATATGGTAATAACTATATGCCTCAGAATCATTACCGTTTCGACAGCGGACAGTCACGCGGTTCGAGATGAAGGGTCCGGTTGGACACCACCGTCGCGACGCTCGACCGCCGTCGCGACACCTACGCCGGGCCGAGGTAGCCCCACGCCAGAAGGCGGTCGCCGTCCCCCTCGACCCATCGTTCACCGATATCGTCACGGTAGTACATATTCGGCATCACGATGTCATCGATCCGGTCGTACGCCTGCTCACGCGCCGCCTGCATCGTCTCTCCTTTGCCCGTCACGACGATTGGCATCCCGTTATTCCCCGCAGCGCGCCACTGCCCATCGATCTTCTTCGCGTCTTCGAGATGGATTCCCTCCCGACTCTCAGTCTGAAAGACCACGGCCGCATTCCGGGAGTTCTCATCGTACGTCTTCTCGTCATCGAACGGGAAGGGTGGCAGGACGACGCGGACGCCGATCTGGTACCCATTGTGAACCTCCAATTCTGGGTCATTTCCGTGTGCGAGGTCGTAGAAGAACTCCCCAGTCGACGACTCGATAGACTCTTCCTGGAGTGCGATTGTCGGGTACCCGAACCGCGGGGTGAACTCCAACGGATAAATGCCGTTCTCGTTCACGATGCAGTTGATGTCGATGCTCCCAACGTAGCCTTCGTTAGCCAGCCAACCTTCGAGCTTGCCGAAGGTCTCTTGGAACAATTTGTTCTGAGAAGCCCAGAACATCGAGGTCCCCATCTCTCCGGTGGATGGTCCGATGTTTCCTGGGAATAATTTCTTATGCTCAAAATTGAAATTGACCTGGTCAATGAACTCCTCACCGTTGAAGAACCCACAAATAGCGATCTCGACGCCCTCGACTTTCCGCTGTAACTGGAACCCTTTCATCCGATGCCCCCACGCCTTCTTGTAGGCCTTCAAGACGTCAACAACGTCACTCCCATCGTCTTTGTTGCCGACATAGAGGAGCCGCTTGACGTTCTGGACTTCTCCGAGTGGTTTGATGACGTAGGGGGCTGGGTTCTCCTGGACGTGCTGGATACCCTCGTCGAAGTCGTGGAAGATGTGATGCTCGATGGTATTGACATCGTGATCTTCGAGGATCTCCATCGCGTAGCCACGGTCTTCTTCGAGGTGATCAGTGTTCGGCGTTCCTCCAACGACGGCCTTCCCTTGCTCACGGAGTTCGTTCGCAAGTTGACCTGTGCCGACATCCGAGCCAACCCAGATGTCGTCGAAAATGATGACATCAGCCCACTCAACATCTGCCCGCCAGTCATCCGTTTTCGGCACGAAACCATCGCCGATCTCCTTGTCGCTCTCGGCTTCGATGTGGTACTTCACGTCGTGGCCCTCGCGGTGAACCTGCCACGCGAGGTCGGTGATCAGTGCGGCGTCGGCGGAAACGAACAGGAAGTGCTTGGATTTCATTGTTGAAGTTTAAGCAGCGGTAATTTCGGTTTGTGTAGCGACACTCTGTGACGAATTATATAATAGATCCCGGAAATGGTGTTCGACGTTCAGGTTGATCGGCTCGACGAATCGTTCGCCGTCGAAGAAGCCACAGACGGCGACCTCGACGCCCTCGACACGACGCTGTAACTGGAACCTCTTCATCCGGTGGCCCCACGCCTGTTCGTACGCCTCGAGGAGGTCGATGACGTCGGAGCCATCGGCGTCCTGGCCGACGTACAGCAACTGCTTGACGTTCTGCACCTCGCCCAAAGGCTTGATCACGTACGGAGCAGGGTTGTCCCGCACCCAGTCGACGTTCGCGCGCCAGTCGTCGACTTTCTCGACGAAGCCGTCGCCGATGTCACTCTCCGTCTCGGAGTCCATGTAGTAGCGTACCTCGTGTCCCTCACGTCGGATCTGCCAGGCGAGGTCTGCGAGCAACGGGTCGGCCAGCGAGACGAACAGAAACGTGGAGCGTGCCACATTCGCACGGCGACACGAACACGCATATAGCCACCGCAGTGCGCGACGGTACACCCTCTCACTCGACCGTAGTACGCGAGCGTGGCACACACCTGTCCCGAAGCCGAACCGTTTTTGACTGACTGGCCAGTTAGTTATGAACGACCGCGGCCTCGCCGCCGCACCCACGCCCAAGCTATCGATGAGTCAGATGCACGACACTCAGACGACGTTCATGGAGGCGACGTACCGAGCGCTGTGTACGCACGGGTACGCCGACCTCACCATGCAGGATATCGCCGACGAGACGGACAAGAGCAAGGCAGCCCTCCACTACCACTTCGACGGGAAAGACGACCTGTTCCGAGAGTTCCTCGCGTACCTCCACGAGGACTTCACCGACCTCGTCGCAGACCACGGCGAGGGGTCGCCGGTGGAGCGACTCGTCGCACTCGTCCGCCGGGTGTTGAACCCCGTCGACGACGACGCCGACCAGCAGTTCAACACGGCGTTTATGGAGATCAAAGCGCAGGCACCGTACCGCGACGGCTACCGCGAGGTGCTTCGCCGCTTCGACGACGACCTCAAGCGCGAGGTGGCCGACCTCGTCGCAGAGGCGGTCGATGCGGGGCAGTACTCCGACGACACCGACCCCGACGACATCGCAGAACACGTCCTCACGTACGTCCACGGGACGTGGACGCGCGCGGCCGCCATCGGTGCGGACGTGGTCACGATGCGCGAACACCTCGTCGAGGACATTCTCGACCTCCTCGTCGACGATGCCGAGGTCGACGCCGCCCCCGCCACGCGGGGTGACGACTGATGGGGCTCGCAGAGCGCATCTCGTCGGTGTTCAAAGGGCGCGAGGAGTTCGATCTCACGGACGGGAGCATCGGCAAGCCGCTGTTTTATCTCTCGCTCCCCATCGTCGTCACGAACCTCCTCCAGACGGCGTACAACCTCGCGGACACGCTGTGGCTCGGGCGCTACTCCACGGAGGCGCTCGCGGCCATCTCGTTCGCGTTCCCGATGGTGTTCCTGCTGTTCTCGCTCGGGATGGGTATCACCGTCGCCGGGTCGGTGCTGGTCGCCCAACACGTCGGCGCGGGCGAAGACGAGAAGGTGACGTACGCCGCCTCACAGACCGTCTCGTTCGCGATCATCGCCTCACTCATCCTCGGAGCGCTCGGCTACTTCGTCGTCGGCGACCTCCTCGGCTTGCTGGGTGCGTCAGCGGACGTGCTTCCGGGCGCGACCGCATACATGCGGATCATCTCGTCGGGCCTCGTGTTCATGTTCGGGTTCTTCGTGTTCACCGCGCTGATGCGCGGGTACGGCGACACCATCACGCCGATGCTAGTGATGCTGTTGACGGTCGTCGTCAACATCGTCATCGACCCGTTCCTCATCTTCGGGTGGTGGGTGTTCCCCGAACTCGGCGTCGCCGGGGCCGCCTACGCGACTATCTTCTCACGGGCGCTCGCGTTCGTCGTCGGAATGGCGATTATGCTGCGCGGAAACCGCGGGGTGCAGATCGATCCGCGGGATATGCTTCCGAACCTCTCGTACGCCCGCCGCATCGTCCGCATCGGCGTGCCCGCGTCCGTCGAGATGACCGGGCGGTCGCTGTCGGTGAACCTGATGCTCGTCATCGTCGGCCTGTTCCCGACGACCGTCGTCGCCGGGTACGGTATCGGCGTGCGCGTGTTCTCGGTCATCTTCCTCCCGGCAATCGCCGTCGCCCGCGGCGTCGAGACGATGACCGGGCAGAACATCGGGGCGGACAAACCCGACCGCGCGGCGACGGCCGCCGGCATCGCCGCCAAGTATATGTTCGTCATCCTCGCGGCGCTCGGCGTCGTCACCATCTTCGCCGCCCGGCCCATCGCCGCGGTGTTCACCGACGACCCCGCGGTCATCGCGACGACCGCCGACTTCCTCCGGTGGGTCGCCCCCACGTTCGGCTTCATCGGCGTGATGCGCGCGTACACCGGGAGTTTCCGCGGTGCGGGCAAGACGATGACCGCCGCCGCCATCTCCATCGTGATGCTCGGCATCATCCGCATCCCGACCGCCCTCGGCCTCGCGCGCCCGGACATCGTCGGACTGCCGATCCCCGGCTTCGAGTCGACGGGTATCTGGATGGCGTTCGCTGTCTCCAACACCGCGGGTGCGATCATTGCGTACCTCTGGTACCGCCGGGGGACGTGGCGCGACGCCGACCCGCGCGGCCCGACGCCGGGTGCCGACGACGACGGCGCCGACGGCGACGCGACCGCCGCGCCGACCGACGACTGACGACTGGACGCTGATTCAGAACACCGATTTCTGCCGTGCGACGCCGTCGCGTGCGTGATTCGCTCTGTCTGAGCGATACGAAGATATGCGGCGCACGCGTCTGTGTGGTATGGAGATCGAATTCGAGTACGACGGCCAGCGACGCGGACCGAACGCGGGCGACCACCCGGTCATCGACGGCGCGCACATCCGCGTCGCCAGCGACCTGGCGACGACGGCGTACCGCAACATCTGGCAGGTGACGGTCGACGACGTCGACGACCTGCAGGAACGCGCGGACGCCGAGTGGTTGTGGGTGTCGCCGCCGCGGTCGAACGGGACGGACGCGTACGTGATCGCGGTCCCGCGGCGTCGCTGACTCCCGCGCGTTGAGACCCGGCGCGGTCGTTTTCCCCGTCCCGTCCCTACCGTGACGTATGAGCGCCGACGCGACGGAAGACGCGGGCACCGAGTCGGACGAGCAAACCCGGGTGTGGCTGGTCGAACGGACGTACGGCGACGACGAACTCAACATCGTCATCCTGGTGTACGCTGACGCGACCGGCGAACGCTACTTTCGGAAAGAGCGGGCGCTGACGAGTTTCGCCGACGAGCGTGAGACGCCGGTGTCGGTAGTCGTCCCGACGGACGAACTCGGGGAGACCGACCCGGAGGACCACGAGCGATACGCGACCGAGGCGGCACGGATGGCCGACGTGCACGACCCCGACGACACCATCTGAAGTACCGGATCGGCGAATCCGACGAACACGTAGCTAGTGAACACGGTTTTTACGAGGGCCTCGAACCAGTACGTATGCTCACCGCGAAGGGGCCACTCCTGACGGTCGACGTGACGGACCGAACCGTCGAGGAGACGGACATCTCGGAGACACTCTCGGAGTTCATCGGCGGTCGCGCCGCGGCGACGGCGCTGGCACACGACCGCATCCCGGCGGACGCCGACCCGTTCGGCGCGGAGAACCGCGCGTACCTCTCCACGGGACCGCTCCAGATGAGTCAGATGAGTTTCACCGGGCGGATGAACATGACGGGGCTGTCGCCGCTGACGGACGGCCTCGTCTCCACGAACGCAGGCGGCTACCTCTCGCGCAACTTCGCCGATACGGGCTACTCGGTCGTCGAGTTCGTCGGCGCGAGTGACACCCCCCTTGCCGTCCACGTCACCGACGAGGGCATCACCTTCGAGGAGGTCCCCGACCTCGCAGGTGCGGAGGTCTCGGCGGTGTCCGAGTACATAGCAGAGGAACACGACCTCGGCCCGGAGAACTGCATCACTGTCGGCCCCGCCGGTGAGAACCTCGTCCGGTTCGCCTCGGTGATGACGTTCGACTCGCGGGCGTTCGGTCGCGGCGGCCTCGGCGCGGTGCTCGGGAGCAAGAACGTCAAGTGCGTCACATTCACGGGCGACTCCCGGCCCGACGTCGAGGTGTCGAATCCGCCCTCGGCAGATATCCACCGCGAGGCAGCCACCTCCGACGACCGAATGAAGCGCCAAGGGACGACCGGCGGCACGGAGTTCATCAACGACAACTTCGCGCTGCCGACCCGCTACTTCGACGAGTACGAGTTCGAGTCGGCGGCAGGCATCGGCGGCGACGCCGTCGAGGCGAAAAAGTACAAGAAGGGCGCCTGCTCGCAGTGTGCGTACGCCTGCAAACTCCCCACTCGCGACGAGGAACGTGGTGTCGAGACGGAGGGGCCGGAGTTCGAGACCGTCTACTCGTTCGGGTCGTGTCAGGGCGTCGGCGACATCGTCGACGTGATGGAGGCGAACGAACTGTGTGACGAACTCGGGATGGACACCATCTCCGCGGGCGTCACCGTCGCCGCCTACCTCAAAGCCGAAGACGAGTTCGGCAACGCAGAACTCGCCCGCGAGGTACTCCGGGAGATAGCCAGCCGAGAGACCGACCGCGGCGACCTCCTCGCGGAGGGCGTCCACCGCGCACACGAGGAGTTGGGCGTGAACGACTACACCGTGAAGGGGATGGAGTTCGCCGCCCACGACGGACGCGTCCTCCACGGGCAGGGGCTGAGTTACGCCGTCGCCAACCGCGGCGCCGACCACATGTACGCGGGGATGCTCGGGCTAGAGTACTCAGGCGAACTCGACCCCGAGGGAACCCTCGGCAAGGCCGAACGCCTCGTCCACGAGGAGAACCGCAACGTCGTCCGCGACTCGGGCGTCGTCTGCGCGTTCGCCGGCGACTACATCACCGACGACCGCCTTGCGGCGTTGCTGGAGACGGAGTACGAACACCTCCTCGAAATCGGCGCTCGCGTCGTCGCGCGCGAACGCCACTTCAACAACCAGCGCGGCAAAGACGTCGCCGACGACTGGTTGCCGTACGACGACGAGGTGCCGGACCTGGAGGCGGCGATTCAAGAGTACTACGAGGCGCGCGGGTGGAACGAGGACGGCACCGTTCCGGACGACGCCCTCGATGCACCCGGTGAGACGGCCGTCGGCTTCCAGGCTGTCGCCGACGACTGACTGCCCGATCGGACGCAGATTTTCTCCGCTATCCGCCGTACACCGACGGCACCAGTCGGATCACGTCGCCGTCCGCGAGATGCGTGTCGAGTCCGTCGAGGTGCTTCACGTTCTTCTTCGCCTTCGTCACGACCGTCGACCCCGCGGTCGTCCCCGCCTCCTCGTCGACGAGTCGCCCAGCGAGGGCTGGAAACTCCGCCTCCAGTTCTCGGAGGAGGTCGCCGACGGTGTCGGCGTCCGTCTGGCGGCGCATCTCGTGGACGCCGGCGTCATCGCGGAACGGCCCGAACAGTCTACACTCGACTTCGATCACGTCGTCGACGACTCGGAGGCGGCCGGATTTGTACCTTCGGACCACGGCGACGGCCCGACGGGTTCTTGCGCCGCGGTCCAGTAGCCGCCGGTAATGAGCGACGACGGCGAGTCAAGCGGCGCTGTCGACGATGACCTGAACGACGGCAACGCTGCCGAGAGCGCCGGCGACACCTTCGGCGTCGGCATCCACGTCACCAGCGACGAGTTCCAGTTCGTCGTCCACGTCCCCTCGGACATCGACTCGGGGTGGAGCGACCCGGACGCGTTCCAACGCGAGATAGAGGCCGTGACGTGGGATGTCCTCGACCAACGAGCGACGCTGCAGGCGGTCGCTCGGGTCGCGAGCGTGGACGAGACGGTGACGCTCGGGACGGTGACGATGCGACCGGACGGCGAGGTAGTCGACCACACGCTGTCGACACCAGACGAGTGAGCAAGAGAGTGAGGAGCGACTTCGGTCGGCGACGGCGACGCGTCCCGCTGGTCAGTCGTCGAGTGCTTCGAGCGCCGCGCCGACGGCGTCGATGCGGGCCGGATCGAACTGAGTGAGGTCGTAGCGGTTCGCGGCGACGGTGTCGCCCCACACACCCAGCGCACCCAGTTTCACGAGTGCCTGCAACGCTGCACCCAGCGTTCGAGAGGTCGTCTCCGGGTCCGAGAGCGCCGCGTGCACCTGCTTCGACTGCGGGTACGTCATCTCGACGGCCGTCAGGCCGCGGCGCGCCTCTCGCCAGTACCTGCGGAGATACCCGAAGTTCGTCGGGTCCGTCTCGCGCAGGTAGTCGAGCGACTGCGCCGCGATGGCGGCGTCGGCGTCGGTGTCCGCGCCGGAGAGCCGACGCGCTAGTGCCGCCACCACCGCACCGTCGCCCGTCGCCACCGCGTGGAACTCGACGCCGAACTCGTCGGCGACGGCGAGCACCCCCTCCACGACTGCCCCCGGGTCCGCGTCCGCCGGGACGAACGCACTGGGGTCGTCGACGACGACAGTGCCGCCGTCAGCGGCGTCTGAGAGCCCCTCCGAAAGCACCGCTCGAAACGACTCGGCACCCGAGAACGGTGCTTCGGCGGTCGCGAGAACGACGCTGTTGGTCACTTGTCGACTCTGTGGTGTGGTACCCGAGGTGGCTGTGGCGGCCGCACCACGAACTGTGTCGTCGAGGCTCACGAGATACGATCGGTCGGGGGAGCCGGGAGCGGCACGTTCGACTCGCCTGTGCCACGCGTCGACTGTCCCGCGTGCGATCAGTGCGACGTGGTCGCCGGTGCCGACCGCTCGCGCCATCGACTCGGCGTCGGCGTGGATCGCACCACGGTCAGGTACTGTTCCTTCGGCTCCCATAGTAAATGAATCCTACTTGGTCCGAGTAATAAAGGTATGGGAGAAACTATCAGCCGTGAAATCACCTTATCCGTCTTCGTACCCAGGGGTGGGTATGGACGCCCGACAGCGAGGCGGTCCGACGACGGAGACGCCGGTCGTCACGGTGCAGAACGCCGCCATCGAGCACGCACTCACCGTCGGCGACGCACAGCGCGCGCTGGCGCTCGTCGGCGCGCTCGACACGCTGCGCGAGGAGTCTGGCGAGGACCCGGCACTGACGGCGCTGTCGACGACGCTGGTGGCGTGGATCGGACTCCGCGAACACGACCCCACGTTCGCGGCGTCGCCCGTCGAACCGGCGGGGCCTGGCGGTGCGTCGAGCGAGATTCCGGTCGACGGGAGCGCGGGAGCCGACGCGGGCGACACCGACCACAATCCGGGGCGTGACAACGCGCCTCCGGCAGCCGTCGGCGCAGTCGTCGCCTGCGAGCGATTCGGCGTGACGACGGCCCGGGCAGCGTCGCTAGCGGGATGCCCACGGGAGACTGTCGAACGGGTTCGTGCCCGGCGGTCCGCGAACGACCCCTCCGACGAGCGGTGACCGAGTGGCGGCGGCTACTGAGACACCCGGCTTTATAAACCGTCGGTTTATAAGGGATACGTAGAGGAACGACGACGTATGACGGACCCTGCAGAATCCATCGAGATTCAGAACGTTGTGGCATCGACGGGGATCGGGCAGGAGCTCGACCTCGAAGCGCTCGCGGAGGACCTCCCGGGCGCTGACTTCAACCCGGACAACTTCCCCGGTCTGGTGTACCGGACCCAGGACCCGAAGGCGGCTGCACTCATCTTCCGCTCGGGCAAGATCGTCTGCACAGGCGCGAAGAGCATCGACGACGTGCACGACGCGCTCGGCATCATCTTCGAGAAGCTCCGGGGGCTGAAGATTCCCGTCGAGGACGACCCGGACATCACCGTCCAGAATATCGTCTCGTCGGCAGACCTGGGCCACCAGCTCAACCTGAACGCCCTCGCTATCGGCCTCGGCCTCGAGGACGTCGAGTACGAACCGGAGCAGTTCCCCGGCCTCGTCTATCGGATGGACGAACCGGACGTGGTGATCCTCCTGTTCGGATCGGGCAAGATCGTCATCACCGGCGGCAAGCGCACCGACGACGCCGAGGAAGCGGTCGAAGAGATCGTCGACCGCATCGAAGCGCTCGGCCTCCTCGGATAAGCGCCTCCTTCCGCCCGGGAGCGGCTCCGTATTCCCGTTCGTGAGCCGATCGTAGCCTGGCATACCAGCGTCGACGACCGACCAGATGTAGCTCCGGTATCGGGGAAATAAGTATATACTCGGGACACACAGTGACTGGCATAGTGGCTTCCCGACAGGGCGCCGCTGACGTCCCTCCGGCGTCGGCGCACACCGGTCGCGGCTGCTCGCCTTCGAACACCCGGGCTCGAACCCGCACGCCCGGCACCCCCGAACGGGCCCGAGACGTCTCTGCCCCTCCCGAACGAGACCCCTCGTTGTACTCACAGACTGACCACTTCAGGCAGCGCCTCCGCCAGCAGGGGCGGTACATCACGCTCCCGGTGGTCAGTGAGGCGATTCGCTCGGGACAACTCCGCTGGAACTCCAGCGACGGCTGGCGCTTCGCACTCGTCCGCGACGGCGTCCGGTTCGTCGTCGTTCTCGGCGACACGGACACGCCCTCACCCGTACTGGTGACCGGGTGGACCGAAGTGGCCGACTGGGAGGCGGCGATGGCGTCGGACCGCTGGAGCGAGGCGGACGTTCACACCATCAAACTGCGGGCCGACCTCTCGGAACACAAACAGCGACAGATACCCGGTCGCATCCGCCCGCGCGTCGTGACGCGCCCGTTCGAGGTTGGTGGCCACACCGTCCGCACGGACGCCGGCGACGGCCACGTCGAGTGTGTCGACTGCGCGGCGCGATTCCGATCGAAGCGAGAGCTGTGTGCGTTGCCGTGCGATAGCGGCTGACGCCTCGGTGCCACGCCGTGTATCGACGACCTTCTGTCTGAGGGAGAGGAGCGACCGCGTTCCGTACTACCGCTCTGGAGAGTCCGCTGGCGCGGTCACGACGGAGTCGTCGGCGGTGACGAGAACGCCCCACCAGCCGTCGACGTCGCCGTCGAGCATGTGCTCGGGGACCAGCGGGGCCGCGACCGGCGCGAACCCGCCTTCACGCATCGCTCGGATACCGGAGAACGTCTCGACCGGCCGACCGTGGAAGTCGTGGACGCGGATGCGCTTGTCGTCGTCGCGGACGTACGCGTACGGGAACGTCGCTCGCGGCGGGCAGTCGAGGTTGCCGACGCCGTCGAGTGCGCCGAGCACCTCTCCATCGTCCGTCCGCAACACCAACTGGAACGTCTCGCCGTTCCCGACTTCGCGCCACTCGACCTCGTCGCTGGCAGGGACCGCCGCGTAGCCACCCTCCGCTAACGGCACTCGGTCGGGGCCGTCGAAGAACGTCCGGCGGCCGTCGGCATCGGCGGACACGACGCCCAGTGGCGGCGCGAGGAGGTCGGCCACCGCCTCGGCCGTCTCCGTATCGTCGACGACGAACAGCGTCGCGCGGTCGTGATTCCGGTTCGTCCACAGTCGCGACAACACCGTCGTCGGGTCGGCGTCCGCGAGTGGGTCGATAGCCGTCTCGCGGGCCGTCCCGAACGGCGGGTCTGCGTCGTCGTCCGGCGTCGCCACCGCCGGTGGCTCAGCACCGCTGTCGGGTCGCCGCACCTCGTAGCCACGGTCGGCGAGGAACGAGGCTCCGGCATCTACCTGCCGTATGCTCATCACGAACCGTACGGCGTGCCCGGTGAAGTCGCTTACGCGCAGCGAGCGGTGTCGGCGGGTGTGGACGCACCAAAGAGACGACTAAGCACGGTCGCACGCCGAGCGCGTGGCATTTACGCCCCCCGCCCCTACAGCGGGCGATGACGGAGGACGCCGCCGACGGCACGACCGACCCCGACGACGGGGACGCGTCCGTCGACGACCTCACCATAGACCGCTTCTACGACGCTGTCGAGGCCGCCGGGCGGCCCGTGCTGACTGCCACGCAGGTCGCCCGCGAGACTGACCGGACGCAAGCCGCCGCCAGCGAGCAACTGGATTCCCTCTCGGAGTCGGGGACAGTCGAACGGCTCGACGTCGAGTCCGACCCGGTCGTGTACTACCCGAGTTCGTGGGGCGACCTCGCCGCCCGCGAGCGAGTCGTGTTGTTCCCGAAGCGGCGGCAAGTCATCGTCGACCAGCCGACGCAGTACACCCGCGCGATGCTCGCGGACTTCGCCCACCTCGTCGACTCGACCGGCACCGAACCAGGGACGCGCGGCTACCTCTACGAGATACGCCAAGAGGACATCTGGGCGGCACCGTACGAGACGTTCTCAGAGTTGCTCGCGCGGATGCGGTCGGTGTTGCCGCGACGCTCGCCGCACCTCGAAGAGTGGGTCGAGAACCAGTGGAAGCGTGCGCGGCAGTTCCGCCTCCGCACGCACGAGGACGGGTACGTGATTCTCGAAGCCGACCGCGAGGAGTTGATGGGCAACGTCGCGCGGCAGAAACTCGACGAATCCGTGTTGCAGGCGGACCTCTCCGACACCGAGTCGTGGGTGAACGAGCGCGAAATCGGGACGGTCAAGCGCGTCCTCTACGAGGCGGGGTACCCGGTTATCGACCAGCGCGACCTCGAAACCGGAGAACCACTCGACGTGACGCTCCAAGCGGACCTGCGAGCGTACCAACAGGACTGGGTCGACCGATTCACCGACCAGCGGGCGGGCGTGTTCGTCGCGCCGCCGGGGTCGGGCAAGACGGTCGCCGCCCTCGGCGTCCTCGCGACGGTCGGCGGCGAGACGCTCGTGCTCGTGCCCTCGCGTGAACTCGCGGGCCAGTGGAAGGCGGAATTACTCGAACACACCGACCTGACGGCCGAGGACATCGGCGAGTACCACGGCGGCGAAAAAGAGATACGCCCGGTCACCATCGCGACCTACCAGACGGCGGGGATGGACCGCCACCGCTCGCTGTTCGACTCTCGGGAGTGGGGGCTGATAGTGTATGATGAATGTCACCACATCCCATCTCCCGTCTTCCGACGCTCCGCGGACCTCCAGAGCAAACACCGCCTCGGCCTCTCGGCGACGCCCATCCGCGAGGACGACAACGAAGCGGAGATATTCACGCTCATCGGCCCGCCTATCGGCACCGACTGGGGAGCGCTGTTCGACGCCGGGTTCGTGCAGGAACCCGAGGTGGAGATTCGGTACGTCCCGTGGCGCGACGACGAGGCACAGAACGAGTGGGCCAACGCCGACGGCCGCGAACGACACATGGCCGCCGCGCGCAACCCCGCGAAGGCCGACGAGGTGCGTCGCCTCCGCGAGCAACACGGCGACGCGAAGGCGCTCGTGTTCGTGGACTACCTCGACCAGGGCGAACAGTTGTCCGACGCCCTCGGCGTCCCGTTCGTCTCCGGAGAGACGCCACACCACGTCCGCCAGCGCCTGTTCGAAGAGTTCCGCCAAGGAGACGTCCGAACGCTCGTCGTCTCACGCATCGCCGACGAGGGAATCGACCTGCCGAACGCCGAACTCGCAGTCGTCGCCTCTGGCCTCGGCGGGAGCCGTCGTCAGGGGGCACAGCGGGCCGGGCGGACGATGCGCCCCGTCGGGTCGGCGCTCGTGTACGTACTGGCGACGCGCGGCACCAGCGAGGAGGACTTCGCGCAGCGACAGATGAATCACCTCGCAGAGAAGGGGATCCGAGTTCACGAGCGAACCGTGGAGTAGCCCCGTGAACGGGGCTACTGGACGAGTGGCACGTCGTCGAAGTGAGTGCCACAGTCACCGCACTCGACGACTGGGTCTCCACCATCGTCGGTGGTGAACGCGAGCGCATCGCTCCCGCAGTCCCGACACGACGCCGGAACGTGCTCGGCAGCGCAGGCCGGACAGCCGAACGTCAGCCCGTCGTCGGTCTCAAGGCGAAGCGACCCCGCTCCGCAGTCGGGACACGTCGCCGGGACACGCACGTCGTCGCTATCGCGAGGGGCCCCGAGCGCGAGCACGTCGAGTTCCGTGTCGCCCGCGTTGCGACCGGACTGGTACTCGCCGGGCGCGAACCGGATCGCTTCCCCCGCCTCGACGTGAACCTCTCCCTCTAGCGTCTCGAACGCGGCGACACCGGCGACGACGAGGAACACCTCCTCTTGGTCGACGTGGGCGTGGAGACCACCTGGGAGACCCTCGCCCGGAGAGAGGTGGTACCAGTGTGCCGCGATGTGTTCGGTTCCGAGCGCATCGGTGAGTGAGTGACCGGACGAGTCTGGAGCGTCGATGTCGCTGACGGCGGTCCGCTCCACGGTTACACTCCGTCGTCGCCGTCGAACGACGGCTCCGCCCACTTCTCGTTGTCGTCGACCGCCGAGACGGCGTGTTCGATCTGGTCTTCGGAGAACTCCACGTCGTGCAGCGCCATATTCAACCGTTGCCAGCGGGCGCTCTGCTCGTCCTCACCCTCGGGACCGACCCGCGCGCCGTGCGTCTTGAAGAACTCCGCGTCACGACCGAGGCGACTCCCCTCGCCGGTGTGTTTGTCGAAGGCGACGTCGTACTCGCCGTCGGGTTCGAACTCGCCGACGGGGAAGTCGACCGGCGGGTCTTCGCCTCGTTCGCGTGCCTCCGCCCGCGCGGACGCGGCGTTGCGGAAGAACTCGTCGGCATTCGGCCCCTCTCGCGAGGAAGTGGCTCGGGCACACGCCAGCGCCGCGTGGATGGCGCACAGTCGCCCGCGCCACTCGCCGGGCTCCCAGCGGTCGTTCGCGAGGCGTTCGTAGCGGTCGACCAGAAGCGCCACGTCTTGGCCCGCCCGAAGGTCCTCGACGACGTACAACTGGAGCCGTTCCCAGAGGTTCCACGCGAATCCAGACCGCGCGAGTTCCCAGGCGGCCCACGCCGCCACTTCCTCGTCCGAGCGCCGCACCGCCTTTTGGAGGAGACTCGACACCGCGTATCGGTTGTAGCCGCCGTCCGTCTCGTCGGCCCCTTTCGGGTCACCGAAGTCGTTGACACCCGCGGCGTCGGGGTCGCGTTCGGAGAGTTCGCCGCCGGCGCCGAACGTCGCCTGTCGGTGCTCGTCGTCGCTCATGCTCGCGGGTGTTCGTCGGGCGCGATAAACCCCGCGACGGAACCGTGGTTCGGCGTGACGAACCGCCACCGAATGGGAACCCTTAAGTCTGAATCCGCGGGTATTTGTTGATGTACCCGGGTTTAGCTCAGCCTGGTAGAGCAGCCGACTGTAGATCGGCTTGCCCCCCGTTCAAATCGGGGAACCCGGACTTCTCTCGAATCTCATTCGGCAGTTACAACTGGGAGCGGTCGCTGTTCGTCACGGAACGCGTGACCCGGTCAGTCGCTGAACTGCCTCGCCACTTCAGCGGGATCGAACTGCCGTTCATCTCGCTCCATATCGCACACCACGATGACGAACCCACCGCTATCGAGCGTCTGGACCGACTTCGACTCGGGGAAAGTGGTGCCGTCCGATCGCAGTCCGGCCGACGTGCCGCTCCACCCGCCGCGCGCCTCGACGGTCGGGAACACGTCCGACTCGATGCGGTCGACCTCGTCGTCGGGGTGGACGGTTCGCCAGTCCGATCCGATCAGGTCGGCGGCGTCGTATCCGTAGAGGGTGGCGTACGCGGGGTTGACGTACTCGAACGTCTCGGCGTCGTCGATGAGACAGATGCCCTCTCGGGCGGCGTCGAGGGCCGCGAGTCGGCGACGGCTGCGGCGGTCGCTGCGATACCGCTGGACCGCTTGCTCGACGCGGTTGGCGAGGACAGCGTACTGGGCAGTCCCAGTCTCCTTCTGGATGTACTCGGTCACGCCCGCGGCGATGGCGTCGGCGGCGACGCTCTCTGATCCTTTCCCCGTGTACAGGACGAACGGCAGGTCGGGGCGACGCTCACGAACGGCCCGGAGAAACTCGATTCCGTTCCGTCCCGGCATCTCGTAGTCGCTGATGACACACTCGACCGCCGTCTCGTCGTCAGCGAGCGCGTCGAGGCCCGCATCGGCGTCCGTGGCGGTCGTCACCTCGAAGCCGTGTCTGTCTGTGAGAAACGCCTCGACCAACTCCAGAAACGTCCCGTCGTCGTCGACGTGGAGGACTGCGGGTGGTCCACGCCGATTCAGCAGGGACTTGCACATACATATCCAGATGGCGACGTGATTATTTACAGCTTTGCAAACCAATCAATAATTAATCAGGTTCGCCGGCGCGTGGCCGTCGACCGCCCCAGACGCGCTTGTCGGTGACCAGTGAGACGGTCATCGGTTCTTCGACGCTGATCTGGCACGAGAGTCGCGGATAGCCGAAGCGGTCGGCGAGGCGGTCGTGCCAGTGAGTCGCCGCAGGCCCGTCGACGATCCGTACACCGCAGGTTGCACACAGTCCGCGCCCGCCGCAGTTGAGCCGCTTCGTCGCCGCTGCGTACGGCGACAGGTCGGCGTCCACCTCTGTGCGTGCGTCGGCGGCGAGCAACGCGTCGCGAAGCGTCTCCCCTCGCGGCATCCGTATCGTCACCTCCCCATCGGCGTGGCGAACGCGGACTAACACCCGGTCGTCGCCGTCCGTATGGTCGTCGTCGCCGTCCGTATGGTCGTCGTCGCCGGCCGACGTCCGGTTCTCGCTAGTCACGGTGTGGCCTAACGGGTGGTTCGGCAATAAGCGGTGTCGCCGATGTGGTGTCCCGTATCACGACCGAACGGATCGGATAGACACTTAACGACGACCCGGTACTCTCGAGGTATGACTGACGGAACACTCGAAGAACACAGCCCGAACAAACTCGACGACGAGGCCGTCGTCGAGCGGCTCTCCGCTGCGGGTGAGCGCGAACTCGTCGTCGGGGGCGACCGTCCCATTCGCATCTCTGCGGGACACAGACTCTTGCGCCACGAGGGGAAGTGTAGCCGTCCACACGGTCACAACTACGAGATTACGGTCCGAATCGTCGGCGAACTCGGTCCCGAGGGATGGGTCGTCGACAAAGGCGTCGTCACGAGCGTCATCGACGAGTGGGACCACATGTTCCTCCTCGAAGACGGCGACCCACTCGTCGAGGGATTCACCGTCTCGGGCGACGAGGACGCGCTAGTCGTCCTCGACGCGCCGCCGACGGCAGAGGTGATGAGCGTCGTCTTAGAGGAGACGCTTCGGGAGCGACTCCCCGACCGCGTCTCGGACGTCACCGTTCACGTCAGCGAGACGGCCGAGTTGTGCGCGAGCGGGGTTTGAGTCGATGCCCGTCACGAGCGACGTCGACCGCCCGGAGGCCGCGCCCGAGGGCTCCGCACTTCCGATCAACGAACTGTTCGCGTCGCTGCAGGGGGAGGGGAAACTCGCGGGCGTCCCGAGCACGTTCGTCCGCACGAGTGGCTGTAACCTCCGGTGCTGGTTCTGCGACTCGTATCACACGTCGTGGGAGCCAACGCACGCGTGGATGAGCGTCGACGACGTGGTCGCGGCCGTCCACGACCGTGCCCCGGAGCACGTCGTCCTCACTGGCGGGGAACCGACTATCCACGAGGAGAGTTTCACCCTGCTGGAGCGCCTCGGCGACGACTACCACCTCACGGTCGAGACGAACGGGACGGTCGTCCCGCCGCCCGAGACGCCGATCGATCTGGCGAGTATCAGCCCGAAACTCGCCTCTTCGACGCCAACACCCGAACGAACGCCCGCGGACGCCGACGCGGGCGACTGGGCCGAGCGTCACGAGCAGAATCGGATCGACATCGACGCGCTAGCCACCCTCGTCGAACGCTACGACAGCCAACTGAAGTTCGTCGTGACCGGACCCGACGACATGGCCGAGATAACCGACCTCGTCGGACGAGTCCGCGAGGCAGCGAGCGCCCCGGTTCCTGGTACAGACGTTCTCCTGATGCCGGAGGGACAGACGCGCGAACAGCTGGACGGCACTCGCGAGACGGTTGCGAACCTCGCCACCGAACACGGCTACCGCTACACGCCGCGAATCCACGTCGACCTCTGGAACGACGCCCCTGAGACCTGATCTTCCGATATGACGTACACACCTATCGCCGACGACACCGACACCACCGACGAAGCGACCGCACACATCGAGTCCGAGAACAGCCTCCGTACGGACGGCGGTGACCGCCCCGAAGCGGTCGTCCTCGTCTCCGGCGGGATGGACTCCGCGACGACCGCGTACGAGGCCCGCGACCGCGGGTACGACCTCCACTTCCTGCACACCTCCTACGGACAGAACACCGAGACGAAGGAGTTCGAGTGTGCCGAGGCACTCCGCGAGGAGATGGGCGTCGAGGGCTTCCTCCACATCGAGACGGACCACCTCGCACGCATCGGCGCCTCCTCGCTCACCGACGCGGCGATGGCCGTCGAGGACGCCGATATGGACGCCGAAGACGACGAAATTCCCTCGTCGTACGTCCCCTTCCGCAACGCGAACCTCCTGTCGATGGCCGTCTCTTACGCCGAGGCGAACGACTGCGAGGCCGTGTTCGTCGGCGCACACTCAGAGGATTACTCGGGGTACCCCGACTGTCGCCCGGAGTTCTTCGAGGCGTTCGAACAGATGGTCGACGTAGGGACGAAACCCGAAACGGACATTGACATCGTCGTCCCGTTCGTCACCGACTCCAAGACCGACATCGCCCGACGAGGGACCAACCTCGGCGTCCCCTACGATCTGACGTGGAGTTGCTACCGCGACGAGGAACCCGCCTGCGGGACGTGTGACGCCTGTGCGTTCCGTCTGCAGGCGTTCCAGCGACTCGGCATCGAGGACCCAATCGCGTACGAACAGCGCCCCGACTACGTCGACGGCGACGACCAGAACGGCGACCTGGTCGACGACGCCTGAACCTGCCCGAACGGCGACTCTCTCGGACGAGCCTCTTTGTACGATACCGCGACCACCCCTCCCGTGACGTGACCGACGACCGCGGGCGTGAGCGGTAGCGCGACACGCCGTCCGCGGGTCACTATGTCCCTGCGAGCAGCCGGGGCTGTGTCGCCTGTTCGCCACGCGGTCAGTGTCGACGCTGTCAGAACCGCAAGGGCTTCCCGGCCACTCGCGTACGCTCGCGTATCTCGATGTTCGCCGCCATCGACGCGGTCGAAGAGCGTGTCCCGCCGCTCGCCGGCCTCGCAGTCGCCGTCCTCGCCGTCTCGACGAGCGCCATCCTCGTCGAGTGGAGCGACGCGCCGAGCCTCGTGAAGGCGCTGTATCGAGTCGTGTTCACCACTGCACTCTTGCTCCCGGTGGCGCTGGCCCGCCCGAGCGACCGCGCCGCGTTCGCTCGCATCCGCCCGCGAGACCTCGTGCTCGCCGTCGCGTCGGGCGTCGCGCTCGCGGTCCACTTCGCCTCCTGGTTCGAGAGCCTCCAGTGGACCAGCATCGCCGCGAGCGTGACGCTCGTGCAGGCACAACCGCTGTTCGTGGTCGTCGGCGCGTGGGCACTCCTCGACGAACGGGTCGGCCCGCGAACAGTCGCGGGTATCGCCGTCGCCCTCGTCGGGATGCTCGTGATGAGTGCGGGCGATACGCTGCTGGGCGCCGCACCAGCAGTCGCCGGGCCAGACCCGCTGTACGGCAACACGCTCGCCGTGGTGGGAGCAGCGGGGGCCGCCGCGTACGTCCTGCTCGGCCGGTCGCTCCGCCAGCGACTGCCACTGCTCCCGTACGTCGTCGTCGTCTACGCGACGTGTGCGGTCACGTTGCTTGCGGCGACGCTCGCCAGCGGGCACTCGTTGGTCGGCTATCCCATCGAGGAGTGGGTGCTGTTCCTCGCGATGGCCGCCGGCCCCGGCGTGTTCGGCCACACTGTGATCAACTGGGCGCTCGCGCACGTCGAGTCGAGCGTCGTCTCCGTCTCGCTACTCGGGGAACCAATCGGTAGTACCATCCTCGCGATGGTGCTGCTCGCAGAGTACCCGTCGCTCGTCACGGTGCTCGGTGGCGGCGTCGTCCTCGCGGGTGTCATTACGACCGCACGTGCGCGCGACGCGTAGCGGTGCGTCCGGGTGCTTTCCCCACGTGGACCGCTCGTGTCGCCGCCTCGCCTCCTGTCACTCCAGCAGTTGCTTCGTCGTCCGATGGCGCATCCGGAACATCGGATCGAAGCCGACCCACCCGAGCGGCGACGCCACCCGACCGAGCGAACCGCCTGGCAGTTCGTAGCGCACCTCGTCGTCGACGACTGTCTCGTCGCCGGACTCGTAGAAGCGGTGCGTGTGTCGCCACGTCGGGAACGGTCCAGACTCCATCGTGTCGACGAACCGGGCGCGGCCGGCGTCGAGGTTAGCTTCACGTTCCTCGATACGGGCGACCCACGGCTGTCTCGGGCCGACGCCGAACGGGCGGACGCTCATCTCGATAGTCGTCCCCGCTTCGAGTATCTCTGGGTCTACCTCGCCGTCTGGACCGGTCACGCTGTCGATTCGGAGATTCATAAACGCGGGTGTCAGCGCGTCGAGCCCGGATATCTTGGAGTGAAACTCCCAGACGTCTTCGAACGGGGCCGCGACGCGGACGCGACGGCGGTACGTAGCCATACGCTATCGTGGTGCTGCAGGGTGAAACACGCATCGGCGGCGGCTATCGAACCGGAAGGAGGGCCTGGTAAGGGGAGGGCCGGGCGGCGGTCAGCGGGCGACCGTCGCGACGAACGCGCCGGCGACGACGCCGACGGCGAACGGCGGAGTCGTGAGCGCGAGCAGTGCGAGCGGAACGGCGAGTGCAACGGCGACGGCCATCGTGAGGTTCGTCGGCGGGCGATACGCGTCGTCGGGCCGGGAATCGGCCGGCAGTCGGGGATACATCGTCTCGAATTCCAAGAGGGCAGTCTGCGAGCTATCGGGGGCCTGTCGCCCCGTACCACTGTTCTCAATCGAATCACACTTCAACTCGATCAAGCCGTGTCAACACGGCTCGTGTGACAGATCGACGGGCAGTCGGTATCGGTGGCTTTTACGACGACTCCCTCCGAGTCGGCGCGTATGAGCGACAACAACGAGGAGTTCCGCGTCGAATCGGACAGTCTCGGGGATATGCAGGTTCCAGCCGACGCCTACTGGGGCGCACAGACCCAGCGGGCCGTCGAGAACTTCCCCATCAGCGGCGTCACGTTCGGCCGCCGCTTCGTCCGTGCCCTGGGCGTCGTCAAGAAGGCCGCCGCGCAGGCCAACCGAGACCTGGGTCACGTAGAGGAGGACACCGCCGCCGCGATCATCGAGGCGGCCGACGAGGTCATCGCGGGCGACCACGACGACCAGTTCCCCGTCGATGTGTTCCAGACGGGGTCGGGCACCTCCTCGAACATGAACGCCAACGAGGTCATCGCCAACCGCGCCGCCGAGATCACCGGCGCGGAGGTCGGTGACCGCGTCATCCACCCGAACGACCACGTCAACTTCGGACAGTCGAGCAACGACGTGATCCCGACGGCGATGCACGTCGCCGCGCTCGAGGCCGTCGAGAAGGACCTAATGCCTGCGCTGGAGCAACTCCACGCCGCCTTAGAGGAGAAGGAGGCGGAGTTCGACGGCGTCGTCAAGACGGGTCGCACGCACCTGCAGGACGCGACGCCCGTTCGACTCGGCCAGGAGTTCGGCGGCTACCGCGCACAGGTCCAGAAAGGGATCAAGCGCGTCGGCGACGTCCGCTACCACCTCCGCGAACTCGCACTCGGCGGCACGGCGGTCGGGACGGGGCTGAACACCGACCCCAAGTTCCCCGAACTCGCGGCAGAGTACATCTCCGAGGAGACGAACACGCAGTTCCGCGAGGCGGACAACCACTTCGAGGCGCAGGCCGCCCACGACGCGATGTCGGAGGCACACGGCGCGCTCCGCACCGTCGCGGGCAGTCTCAACAAGATCGCCAACGACCTCCGCCTGCTCGCGTCCGGCCCGCGAAACGGTCTCGGTGAGATCGAGCAACCAGAGAACCAGCCCGGCAGTTCGATTATGCCTGGCAAGATCAACCCCGTCGTCGCCGAGGCGGTCAACCAGGTCCACAAGCAGGTCGTCGGCAACGACGCCGCCGTGTCTGCGGGTGCTGCAGAGGGGCAGATCGACCTCAACCTCTACAAGCCCGTCCTCGCGCACAACTTCCTCCAGTCGGCAGCGATGCTCGCGAACGCCAGCGAGGTGTTCGGCGAGCGCTTCGTCGCGAAACTGGAGGCGAACGAGGCGTACGCCGCCGAACGCGTCGAGCAGTCGATGGCGCTGGCGACGGCGCTCAACCCGGCTATCGGCTACGACAAGGCCAGCGAAGTCGCCAAGACCGCGCTCAAGGAGGGGAAGACCGTCCGCGAGGTCGTCCTCGAGAAGGGGTACCTCACCGAGGCGGAGGCCGACGAGGTCCTCGATCCGGAGGCGATGACCCACCGCGGCATCCTCGGCGAGGAGTAAGCGTCGGCCCTCGCGCCTGCAGAGTCCGTTCGACTCCTAACTCGCTTCTTCCAACCGTTCGTACCGTTCGGTAAACTGCGTCTCGCAGGTCGGACAACAGAAGTGATACAGCGTCCCACCGACCCTGCTCGTCGTCCCCTCGCTGGTGACGCTGTTGCCGCACTCGGCACACTCCAGCGCGAACTCGGTCGCGCGGACGCTCGGCGTCCAGTCGACGTCGGCGACGAGTTCGACCGTGTAGTCGTCGACCGCGTCAGCGCCGACGACGCTCGCCACCCACTCGCCGACCGCCTCGCCCTCGATGCGGGCGTACGCGAGGAGGTCGCTCTCGGCGGTCGTGAAGACGTGTTCGACGGCCTCGCTCGCACGCAACGCCTCACGAACCTCGTCGGTCCCGCCGGGCGAGAGGTTGAATCGGAGCAACACGGGGGTCCCCGCACGGAGGGTGGAGCGGTCGACGTCGATGGTGAACCGACGAATCACACCCACCTCCTGCAGGCGTGAGACACGGTCGGAGACCGCAGGCGCCGACAGATCGACCGCTTGCCCAATCTCGCTGTACGGCCGCCGCCCGTCGTCGGCCAGTAACCGGAGTATCTGCATATCCGTCTCGTCGAGGTCACGCATTGGTGCTAGCACGGACCGAGTCGGCAAGAAGCTACCCCGCGATCCAAACGCGAATCGGCCAGTATACGTTCGTATCAGAGCCATACTCCGATGTCGACACAGCGAGCGGAGGCGCGACAGCCGTTCGAGTACTGATTCCAAACGGGGATCGCTCGCGCCGACAGGCGACAATATGCTATCATATCACACGGCCTTCGCACTCGAGATCTGGTGGAATTGCTGACAAGTAGGTCGACATTGTCGGGTGATTACGTGGGGCTTCACGGGGAACGTGTGCTGTCGCTTCGGTTGCTGGCACGCTTTGCACACCTTGCATATCTGTTTGACCCGCAGCTTCGAATTCGACGGTTCAGAGGGGGTAATTCGTTCGTACTTGAACTGGAGCGGAGCGCGTACAATCGAACTACGACCAGAGACCGATTCCGAAGTTTCGATCCTTCAGGACGCTCGAAATCGGTTCGAAGCGGCCGTGAAATACCGGTACGTTCAATTCCTCCCGGGCGAAGGTAGCAGTATGCCTCAGCTCACCGCGCGAGCGACCGGTCGAGATCTTCTGCGCTGCCGACGATGCGGCGCGGAGTTCCCGGAGGGACAGGCGACAGAAGACGGCTGGCACTACGCGTGCCCGACTGAAGACTGTCAGGCCACCGGTATCGGTGAAGGGCTGAAACGCGTCGAGTAACGCGTTCGACAGCCATCGTCGACTGTGGACGCGGGGGGATTTCGCCCCGACTCACACCCTTTTTCTCCCCGGCCGCCACACGTCCGGACAATGACCGACCGTTCGTTCGATCCCGAGGAGTTGGGTCTCGTCGCCGGCCTCGAGATCCACCAGCAACTCGACACGGCGACGAAACTGTTCTGTAACTCGCCGACGACGCTTCGCGAACCCGAGGACGCCGAGCGGACCATCACTCGCTATCTCCATCCGACGAAGTCCGAACTCGGCGAGATCGACGAGGCTGCGCTCGAAGAGTCACAGGTCGACCGCACCTTCGAGTACCTCGCGTACGACACCACCTGTCTCGTCGAGGAGGACGACGAACCCCCCCACGAGATCGACGAGGAGGCACTCGCGGTCGCGATGCAGATCGCCGACCTCCTCGATATGAACGTCGTCGACCAGGCGCACGTGATGCGGAAGATCGTCATCGACGGCTCGAACACCTCTGGCTTCCAGCGGTCGACGCTGCTCGCACAGGAGGGTGCGATCCAGACTGACGACGGCCCGGTCGGCATCGAGGACCTGATGCTCGAAGAGGAGTCGGCCAAGCGGGTCGAAGAGACCGACGACGGCGTGCGCTACTCGCTGGACCGCCTGGGCATCCCCCTCGTGGAAATCGGAACGAAGCCGGACATCTCCTCGCCCGCACAGGCACAGGAGGCCGCCGAGCGCATCGGGATGCTCCTGCGGTCGACGGGGAAAGTGAAACGCGGCCTCGGAACCATCCGCCAGGACGTGAACGTCTCCATCGCGGAGGGCGCACGCGTCGAGATCAAAGGCGTGCAGGCGCTCGATCAGATCTCGGAGATCGTCGAGACAGAGGTGCGGCGACAGAAGGAACTGGTCGACATCGCGGCCGAACTGGAGACCCGTGACGCGGCCGTGGGCGACCCGACGAACGTGACGGACGTGTTCGCCGACACTGACTCCGGCGTCATCGCGGGCGCACTCGACTCGGGTGGCGTCGTCCGCGCGGTTCGTCTCGACGGCTTTGACGGCCTCGTCGGCCGTGAGATCGCACCGGACCGCCGCCTCGGCACGGAACTGTCCGACCACGCCAAACGGCACGGCGCGGGCGGTGTCTTCCACACGGACGAACTCCCGGCGTACGGGGTCACGGCCGAGGAGGTCACAGCGCTCCGGGAGGCAGTCGACGCCGGTGACGACGATGCGGTCGTCCTCGTCGCCGACGACGGGGAGACTGCGGAGTTGGCCATCGACGCGGCCGCCGACCGTGCCGCGGTCGCCATCGAGGGCGTCCCCGAGGAGACGCGCGGTGCAAATGACGACGGGACGACGCGCTACCTCCGCCCGCTTCCCGGCGCCGCGCGCCTGTACCCCGAGACTGACGTACCGCCGGTCGAACCCGACCCCAGCGAGGTCGAGACGCCCGAACTGCTCACCGAGAAGGTCGAGCGCTACCAGGAGGAGTACAGCCTCGACGCCGGCCTCGCCGAGCAGGTAGCGTACGGCCGCCGGATGCCACTGTTCGAGTCGGTCGTCGCCGACGGCGTCGACCCAACGTTCGCGGCGACGACGCTGGAGTCGACGCTGACGGAACTGCGTCGCGACGACGTGCCCGTCGAGTCGCTGACTGACGACCACCTCGTGGCGACGTTCACGCTCGTCGAGTCGGGCGAGTTGGCGAAGGAGGGGGTCAACGACGTGCTCACCGTCCTCGCAGACAAGCCCGACCTCACCGCCGAGGAGGCCGTCGAGGAGGCTGGACTCGCCGGCGTCGACGAGGAGGAGGTTCGCGAGGCCGTCGTCGAGGTGGTCGAGCGCAACGCCGACCAAGTCGAAACCCAGGGGATGGGCGCGTTCTCCGGCCTGATGGGCGAGGCGATGGGCGCGCTCCGCGGGAAGGCCGACGGCGAAATCGTCAGCGACGTGCTCCGCGAAGAGATTCAGAAGCGCGCGTAATCGCCGACAGCGTATTCTCATCTGCCGACCGACCCGTACCGTTATTCTTCCGCGTCTCCGACTCCAGTGTAGTGCCGCACCAGGAGGAACTGTCGAACCCCTACGGGATGGACACCGACTGCCAACACTGCCCTGCGCTCGTCGACTGTCGCGAGCGTATCGTCCACGGCTACGGCGACGCGGAGGCGGAAGTGCTGGTCCTCGGTGAAGCGCCGACCGCGGGCGCCGAGCGTACGGGCGTCCCCTTCACTGGCGACGAGTATGGCGAACGCATCCAGCGTGTGCTCGGTGACCTCGGCTTATCGCGGTCACCACCCGACGCGGAGGAACCAGACCTCCAGAACGTCTACACCACCTATCTCACGCGGTGTCGCCACCCCGAACGCTCGCCCACCAAGGAGGAGGAGCGCAACTGCGAGCCGTTCCTCAACGCGGAGGTACGAATGATCAACCCCGAACTCATCGTCCCGGTCGGTCAGCGACCCCTCCAAGCACTCGCGCTGGAGTACACCACCCGCGCGCCCGACTCCTTCGACGCGACGGCCGAACACGCGACGACGGTTCGCGGGCGAGGGTTCGAACTGCTCCCGATGAAAGACGTAGAGACGCTCACCGACGACGACGCGGACGCGTTCGTCGACCACGTACTGGAGAACGTCTTCTCGCGGGATTACCGGCAGACGAAGGGTCGGCGGAGCCGATAACAGCGACGTAGACTCAGGTGTCGTGAAGACTTGCGCGGGTGTGTGCGACCGTGCCGACTCACCAGTACGGCGTCTCCCCGCGCACGAGTGCGAGTCGGCGACCCCACGCGATAGCGGCGACGACGGCGACGACGACGAACAGGAACGTCGCGAGCAGTCCGACGAGCGGAACGCCGTCCGCGGTGAGGTTCACGAACAGGAGTCCGAACGCGGCGAGACTCCCGAGGACGGCGACCAGCGAGCCGAGACGGACGAGTGAGCCGGTGAGATCCATACCGCCTCTGCGCTGGGACGTTTGATAACCCCTTTGCAGGTCGCGGTCCAGAAGTCGAGTATGACCGTCGTCGCCGTCCTCGCCGACCCGCCACGCTCCGGACTCGTGCTCCCAGACCTCGTCGAGACGACGCCGCTATCCGCCGAGCAGGCGGCGGACCTGTACGCGGCCACGCTCCGGGACACGTTCCGCGCCGTCGAACGCTCCGGCGGCGACCTCCTCGTGAACTTCCGGCCGGACGACCTCCTGCCCGAGGAGTTCGTCACCGACACCGCCAGCGAGGCGGAACTGCGGAGCCTCGCGGCCGAGACGCTCGACGATGTCTCCGAGGCCCGCTTCGAACAGCAGGTGGGATCGACGTTCTCCGCACGCGCGGGTAACACTTCGACCCACCTCCTGCGCGAGGAGGGCGTCGACTCCGTGGCCGTCACGCGCGGCACCGCGCCGTTGCTCACCCGGCCAGTCATCGATTCGGCGGCGATGAAACTCCGACAGAACCAGACCGTCCTCGGGCCGTCGACGCGCGGGCGAACCTACTACGCGGGCTTTACCGCGCCCGTCGACTACGAAGACGCCTTCGAGGGGCCGGAACTGGAGACGCTCGTCGCCCGCGCGGGCGACGCCGGCCACAGCGTCGAGTTCCTCCCGATGCACGTCGGCGTGGAGACGGCCGCCGACCTGCGAGACCTGCTCCCGGTCGTGTGGGGTCGTATCGACGCCGAACGCGTCGTCCCCGAACACACGGCGACGTTCGTCCACGACCACGGCCTCCGCGTGCGCGGCGGGGAAATCGTGGTCGACGGCTGAGTCGGGACCGTTAGGTCTTAGACGGCCACCGCGGTAGGGTGAGTCGTGGTGGGGTGGCAGAGTGGCCTATTGCGTCTGCCTTGAAAGCAGATGGCGCAAGCCTCCTGGGTTCGAATCCCAGCCCCACCGACTTTGCTAACTCAAGAGCGACGCGAGTGGGTGCGGTCGCTATTCGTTCAGCTATCGGTCCGCAGAAAGCGAGTGTTCAGTCGAGCGCCGATGCCGCTCAGATGAACCGCCCGGCGACGTAGCGCCAGACGGCCAGCGAGACAGATCCGACGACGAGCATCACGACCGCGAAGGTGACGGCGACGCCGCCGTCGACGAACGGTGTCGCCCGGAGGAGGAGGCCGATGACGGCAGCCGGAATCCACGAGCGAACGGCCAGCGGAACAGACGCCTTCGCCGACTCGACGGCCCCGGCGGAGTACGCGCCGATGAGCGGGGCGGCAATCGCCCAGCCGAGCAGGAACGGCGCGGCGACCGCGAGCAGGTTGATGATGCCGCCCACGCCGGCGGGCGGGAAGCCGACGGTGCCGTGCTGGAGCGTGCCGGCGTAGATGAACGCGATGATCACCAGTACGTCGCCGACCGCGAGCGGAAGCGCGGCCGCGTCGATTCGGTTCGCGAGAAACGAGTCCGTACCCGAATCAGTTGCCATATCCTACCGTTCACGTGGGCCCGCTTAATGCCCGCGTTCCGTGTCCGTCGCGCCCGCCGCGTCGCCGGCGTTCGGTGTTGCGGCCGTCGTCGGCTTGACTCCGGCGACCGTGTAGCCAAAACCGGGGTCGACGACGGTGCCGCGAAGCCCCGCCTCGGTGAGCAGTCCCGCCAGCGTCTCGGCCGCGAAGAACTGCGAGTCCATCCTCGCGACCGATTCGACGCCTTCGAGGAGTCGCCCCCGCGCAGTCGTCGGGTCGAACTCGCGAATCACGACGACACCGCCCGGCGCGATGACGCGGGCGGCCTCTCCGAGTGCGCCCGCAGGGTCGGGGAAGTGGTGGAGTGCGTCGGTGATGACGACCGCATCGACCACGCCGTCGGGGACGGGAAGCCGCCCGGCGTCGCCACGGACGGCAGAGATGCCGTCGTCGTGCGCTCGGCGGAGCATCCCCGGCGAGAAGTCGACGACGGTCGCCTCGATGCCCAGTTCGCGAAGCGTCCGACTCGCGCGGCCGGTCCCACCGCCGACGTCGAGGACCGTCTCGACGGGTCGGTGTGCGAACGCGATGCCCGCGCGGAGGTCCTCGGGCTTCGCGCGTGGCATAACCACGTCGTACAGCGGGGCGATGCGGTCGAAAAAGCCCACGTCGCCGTGTCCGAACATACCCGTCGAGAGGTAACCGAACGGGAAAGCCGTGGCGCTGAAGTGATACCTGACGAGCGTGTAGGGTCGCCGTGGAGTTTCGACTGCTCGGCTGGCCCGACGACGACGTCGTCCTCCGTCTCGACCACCGCGAGTACGCCTACGCGGGCAAGTTCGCGATGTCGAGCACCGGCAAGGCCGTCGCGCTCGACCCCGGACAGTCGTTCACTCTCCCCGCGAACCCGAAACGGGAGTACGTCGCTCCGGTCGGCGTCGTCGCGTTCAGTCCCGACCGGACGGACTCGGACACGTTGTGGCTCCGGTACGTCACCGTCCGCCGGAACCGTCGTGGCGAGGGGATCGGAACCGACCTCTGTGCGTTCGTCGTCGCGCGAGCGGCCGACCGGGGCTACGACCGCGCTCGCATCGCCGTCAACAACGCGTACAGTTACGAGGCGCTGCACAAGGCGGGGTTCGCGTGGACCGGTCGCGAGACGGGCATCGCGGAGTTGGTCTTAGAACGACCGACCGCCCGACCAGCGACGGTCGACGCCGACCGCTACCGCGAGGGCCTCGCGACCATCGCCGACCGCGACGACGTCGGCCCGGAGGAACGCGCGTTCACGCGACGAAAACGTGAGCGTGGGCCACCACCGGTCGTCAGGCAACTGGGTCGAGACGAATAGCACCGCCCGAAGACACTTCCCGCGCCTCCGAGTCGTCGTCGCTATGCCGGGCACGTTGATCCGTCGTGGCGACCGTGTCACCCTCCGGACCCTCGAACGTGAGGACCTCGAATTCGTTCAGCGGGCATCGACGGAGCCGTCGATCCGACATCCGCTCGGCAGCGTCGTGCGGAACCGTGAGGACGTCGAAACCGCCTACGAAGGGGACGACGACCAGCGATTGCTCGTCTGTCTCGACGGCCCCGACGCGGGCCCGCGTCCCGACGCCTGCAACCCGGACGCCGATCCAACCCCCGGAACGACGCGGCCCATCGGCCTCGTCACCGTCGGCGCGGTGGACTGGAAGCGCCCGGAACTGAGCTTTTGGCTCGTCCCCGGGGTACACGGTGAGGGATACGGGACGGAGTCGGTGGGCCTCGCCGTCGACTACACGTTTCAGACGCGGGCAGTTCCGGCGGTTGCGGCGGGCGCGTACGCCTTCAACGACGCCTCCCGTGCGCTGCTGGAATCGCTCGGGTTCGAGTGCGAGGGTCGCCTCCGCCGACACAGTTTCACTGACGGCGCGTGGCACGACCTGCTGAAGTACGGCTTGCTTCGCGAGGAGTGGGACGGGCGTGATGCGTGACTAGGCTCGCGCCAGGCCCGTGGTGACTCGGGAGGTTCAAACCCCACTGGGCCCAGTAGCCGACAATGGGAAACGCGGACCTCCGAGACATCGCACACATCGAGGACGTCGCCTTCGAGGACGTCTCGGGCGTCGTCGCGGTGGACGCACACAACTGGCTGTACCGCTACCTCACGACGACGGTGAAGTTCACCAGCGACCACCGCTACACGACCGACACGGGCGAAGAGGTGGCAAACCTCATCGGCATCGTCCAGGGGTTGCCGAAGTTCTTCGACAACGACCTGACGCCGGTGTTCGTCTTCGACGGCGGCGTCACCGACCTGAAAGACGACGAGGTGGCGAAGCGTCGCGAGGCCCGCGAGAAGGCCGAACAGCGCAAGCAGGAGGCCGAAGAGCGCGGTGACGCCGTCGAGGCCGCACGACTAGAAGCGCGGACCCAACGACTCACCGACACTATTCACGAGACGTCGCGGGAACTCCTCCGCCGTCTCGACGTACCCGTCGTTGAGGCACCCGCCGAGGGCGAGGCCCAGTGTGCGTACATGAACCGCATCGGCGATGTCGACTACACCGGCAGCGAGGACTACGACACGCTCCTATTCGGCGGGCCGTACACGCTCCGGCAACTCACCTCGAAGGGCAACCCCGAGTTGATGGGGCTGAACGAGACGCTGGCCGACCACGACATCACCTACGAGCAACTGGTCGACGTGGCGATGCTGTGCGGGACGGACTTCAACGAGGGTGTCACCGGCATCGGCCCGAAGACGGCGCTGAAACTCGTGCGCGAACACGGCGACCTGTTCGGCGTCCTCGACGCCCGCGGCGCACACATCGACTTCGCCGACCGCATCCGCGAGTTCTTCTTCGAACCGCCGGTCACCGACGACTACGACTACGATACGACCATCTCGCCGGACGTCGACGCCGCCCGGGCGTACGTCGTCGACGAGTGGGAGGTCGACCCCGACGAAGTCGACCGAGGCTTCCAGCGGATCGAAGAGCGGTTCACCCAGACCGGCCTCGACGAGTGGACTTGAACCACACGACGCCGTGGGAATCAGTCGCGTAGCCTGCGGTCGGATTCGATGGGATTAACACGTCCCGCGCGATACTGACGAATGCGCTCGGTTGGTGTAGTCCGGCCAATCATGTTGGCCTTTCGAGCCGACGACATGGGTTCAAATCCCATACCGAGCATTCTTGGAGAACTGAACGGCGAGCGATGGCGCTCTCCACGACCTCACCGCAGTTTTCGGTAACTCTCCTCTAGATCGATCATCGGTTCCGGATAGTCGAGGCCGAGTTGGACGCTGTACTCCGCTTGTTCTGCTTCGGTGAGCGTCCACGGCTCGTGAACTGCGTCCGCCGGCACGTCCGCGAGTTCCGGAAGCCAGCGTGTCACGTACTCGCCGGCGGAGTCGTACTTGCTCGCCTGCTTGAGGATGTTGAAGTAGCGGTCGCGGCTGTCGTTACCGACGCCCGCGATGTACGCCCAGTTGCCGTAGTTGGAGGCGGGGTCGTAGTCGACCAACTGCGTCTCGAAGTACGCCGCCCCTCTCCGCCAGTCGATGCGGAGGTTGTTCGCGAGGAACGACGCCGCGTTCTGCCGCGCCCGGTTGCTCTGATACCCCGTCTCGTTGAGTTCCCGCATCGCGGCGTCGACGAACGGAATCCCCGTCTCCCCGTCGGCCCATCGGCGGAACTGCTCGTCGTCCTCGCGCCAGTCGATGTCGTCGCGGCCGCGGATGCCCTCGCGCGTGAAGAACGCCGACCCGTGTTTGGCGAACTGGAACTGGAAGAAGTCCCGCCAGAGCAACTCGAACACCAGCCAGTACGTCGAGTCGTTCGAGACACGCTCGCGTTCGTACCGTTTCACCTCCCGGCGCACTCGTCTCGGGGAGAGACAGCCCTCGTTGAGCCACACAGAGAACTTCGAGGAGAAGCCCTGACCGAGCATCCCGTTCCGCGTCTGCTTGTACTCGCGGAGGCGGTCTTCCTCGAAGAGGTAGCGGTCGAGACGGTTCAGTCCCGCGGACTCACCGCCCTCGAACGTGAGTACCCCGCGGTCGTCGTAGGTCGCGTCCTCGACGCCCAGGTCTTCGTTCGTGGGAATCGCTCCCGCGCCGACGGCGTCGACGGGGGCCGACGGCAACGCGTCGTCGGGACTTGGAAGAGGTTCCCGAACGGTCGCGCGGTTCTCGACGGTCTTGCGGAAACTGGTGTATGTGTCCGCTATCTCGGTGTACTCCACTGGCAGATCGTTCAGGTGATACAGCGTGTGCGTCCAGTGGCGCGAGGGCGTGACGCCGAGGCCGCGCAGTTGCTTGCGAACGGTGTTCTCGACGGCGACCTCTTCGGGCGTCGGGAGCGTCTGGAAGTGAACGATGTCTGCGTCGACGGCCTTCGCGACCGCCGGGACGACGACTTCGGGCTTCTCGTGGCGAACGATGAGGTCGCTCCCGCGGTCGCGGAGTCGCTCACGAAGGTCGGTGATCGCCTCCCGCCGGAATCGGGTGCGGTACGGCCCAGTCTTCTCGAAGCGGAAGGAGTCGCGGCCGCCGAACGCACGCTCGCCGTACTCGCGAGGGTCGAACGCGTAGACGGGGAGCACCTCGTCGGCGTCGACGGCTTCCGCGAGCGCCTCGTTGTCGTGGAGTCTGCAGTCGCGCCGGAACCAGACGACGGCGGTGTCGGCTGTCATCGGATCGGGTACGGGCGCGAGCGACTTCAAGCCGTTCGCCAGCCGGGAAAACGTGTAGACTCCGTCGACTCAGGCCAGCCACTCTTCGGGCTTGGTGTCGTAGTCGATGTCGTCGGCCGCGATCTGTTCGGCCAGTTCCTGTTCGAGGGCGTGGCGCTCCACCTCCTCGCCGTCGTAGCGCAGGCGGATCGCGACCTCCTCGCCCGTCGGTTCGCGGCCGCGACGCCGCGCGACCTCCAGTTCGTGGTCGTCGTACTCGGTGACGATGGTCGCGAGGTTCACCGGGCGACCCCACAACTCGAAGACGCGTTCGAGCGTCTTCGTCGCCTGCGGGATGTCGAGTGCGACGCCGTTGTAGCGGTGGCCCAAGAGGAGTTCGCCGCGGTTGTCGTAGTTGCCGTCGTACACTGCGATGGTGGGCTTCCCGAAGTTCGTGAACCGGAGCAGGAGTTTCTTCTTCACGTCGTCGGGGTCGACGCTGGCGACGCGGTAGCCGCCCGTCCCGTGGGAGTACTCGTAGGTGAAGTAGTTCCCCTCGACGACGAACTCCTGCGTGAGGAACTCGTCGATGAACGTCACGTCGTTGTGGCTCTCGCGCACCTCGCGCATCCGGTCCCAGCCAGCGCCGTAGTCGACGTCCGCCAGCGCAGACTCGACGTCGGAGTACACCTCGTCGTCGAACATGTACCGTGCGAGGCGCTCCAACTCCGAGCGCCCGACCCGCGAGCAGAAGCCGCGATTCGCGGGCTTGGCAAGCGAGAAGTGGCGCTCGCACAGGCCCTCGTACGTGAGCACCGCCCACGGGTACGCGTCGGCATCGAGGTCGCCCTCGCGGGCGCGTTCGAGTGCCTCTGCGTCGACCCTTGGGTCGTCAGGGTCGAGGTCGTCGAGCGTCTCGCTCGTGAGGCCCGCGATGGCCGGGTCTGGCTCTAACACGTCGGCAACCACGTCGAAGTCGACCGTGTCGTGGAAGTTCCGCCACGTGACGCCCTCGACGCGCAGGAGTTTGTCGACCACCTCGCGACGGTTGGCGGTGTTCTCGACGTACTGCCAGATGGCGAGCCCCAGCGCGTAGGGGTTGAGTCCCGGCGACGCGAGGACGCGGCTCATGTGGTCGGCGTAGGTGACGAACTCGTCGTCGCCGGCGAACCGCTCGTCGCCCATCATCAGCGACTCCCAGTAACTCGCCCACCCCTCGTTCATCACCTTCGTCAGGCGCTGTGGGGCGAAGTAGTACGCCTCTCTCCGCAGTAACTCGATTACCTCGTCCATCCACGGTTCGCGGTCGACGGCTTTCCCCTCCTCCTCGTCGAACCGCTTACCGTGTTCGCGGAGGTACGCGAGGACGTCCGGGCGTGGCTCCGGCAGGTGCTCGGTCGCCCGCTGGTCGTCAATCCACGCTTGGTCGAACACCTGGTCGCGCACCTCCGGAGAGAGGCCGAGGCGGTCGAGGCGCTCCTCGATGTCGATCAGGGTCTCCTCAGGGTCTTCGCCGCCACGCTCGGCGGCGAGCGCCCGGTACTGGTCGATGGCGTCCTCGACACAGAGGACGGCGTCGATGAGGCGTTCCACGTCGCCCCGGTCCACCTCGGGGTCGTCGATGTAGTTCGCGATGGTGGCGGCGTGTCGCTCCAGCATCGCCGCGGCGTCGGGGTCCTCACGGTCGCCCGCGAACCGACCGAACCACTCGTTGTTGCGGAAGAAGTCGGCGTGCGCCTCGACGTGGGTGATGACCGCCTTCTGGTCGGCCAGCGTGTTCGACTCCTGGAGGAAGGCGTGGCAGGGGTTGTCGTTGTTGACGATTTCGAACGCCTTGCCCATCCCGAAGGTGTCCTGCTTGCGTTGGCGGTCGTACTTCATCCCCCACCGCCAGTGCGGGTACCGCGTCTGGAACCCGTCGTAGGCGATGAGTTGGTTCATTTCCTCGTGCGTCACCACCCAGTAGTTCACCGGGTACGGCTGGAGGCCCAGTTTGTGCGCCAACTCGCGGGCGCGAGCGACCGGTTCTTCCAACTCCGTGGCGACGCGTCTGGTCGTGATTCGGTCGTCGTGTATCATGCGTTGCCCTCCGTCGAGAGGATGTCGCGAATCGCGTCGGTGACGTCGTCGGGGCCGGATAGCCGGGTGACGACGACGTTGTCCATGTCCGCCAGTTCGCGCTCCACCTCCTCGGCGTGTGTCGCGTTGATCGTGTTGCCGCCGGGTTGCGTCTCCACGTACGCGTGGAGGTTCGCGGGAATGTCGCGCATCATCGGCACGACGTTCTCGACGGTGTCGTTGCTGGAGTTCTCCGAGTCGCCCGCGGCGAACACGTAGCGGTTCCACTCGCTCCACGGGTACTCCTCCAGTATCTCGGCGGCGAGTTCGTACGCGCTGGAGATGCGCGTGCCGCCACCAGAGCGGATGCCGAAGAACTCTCCGCGTTCGACCTCCCACGCCTCGGCGTCGTGGGCGATATAGCGGAACTCCGCCTCGTCGTACTTCCCGGTGAGATACCAGTCCAAGGGTGTGAACGTGCGCTCGACGAGTTCGCGCTTCGTCTTGCGCATCGACCCGCTCACGTCGCGGATGTTGACGACGACGACGTTCTTCTGTCGCTTCTCGATGATCTCTGGTTGGCGGTAGCGCTCGTCCTCGCGGCGGAACGGGACGCTCTGGAGACCGTCACGGCGGATGCGCGTGAGGGCGCTCTCGCGTTCGTTCTCGGCGGCGAACGCCTCGAAGTCGGGATACTCATCGAGTGACTCCCCGTCCGCCTCGAGGTCGTTCATCGTCTCGCGGATCCACGCGAGCGAGACGAGGACGTTCTCTGCGCGGCAGAACTCGAACACGTCGCGGGCGCTCGCGCCCTCGACACGACAGGCCTCGCGGACGTACGCCTCGTCGAAGTCGGTCGCGAGTTTTCGCTTGAGGCCGCGCTTGAACAGTTGCTCGAAGTCCAGCGTGGAGTTTGGCCCGGCGCGAGTGAGTTCGGTGAAGTCGCCCTCCACCTCCTCGACGACGCGTTTCCCCTTCGGTTCGAGGTCCAAGCCGAGTTCCTCGTCGAGTTCCTGTGCGAACTCCGCGGGGTCCATCTCGTAGTAGCCGTGTTCGCCGCCCTCCTCGCCGGGGTCGCCGTCCTCGTCGCCCTCACCGTCGGCGTCGCCGGGGTCGCCCGGCACGTCGACTGGCTGACCGGGTTGGGGCGTGCCGCCCTGTCCCTGTCCGACGCCGCCCATCTCTCGCTGGTCGTACTCGAAGGAGGGGAGGTCGACCAGTTTCACCGGGATCCGAACTTGGTTGCGCGAGGAACCAGAGAGGTCACCCTCGCGGATGAACTCCGCGAGGTCGGGCCGTCGCTGGTCGCCGATCTCACGGAACCGTTCGAGGTCTTCTCTCAGTCCCATCGGCCTTTCACCTCGCGCATCACGTGTCTGCTCGCCAGTTCGGCCGACGCCTCGCTGTAGCCCTGTTCGGTGGTCATGTGCTCGATGGTCCGCGCTTTCACCCGCGCGGTCTCGGTGTTCGCCGGTGGGTCGTCCCACTGGCTGGGATCCAAGTCGTCGTAGATGCGGTGGACGTCCTCCCACGAGTGCGCCTCTAGCACCGCCCGAATGACGGGAACCGCCGACAGGTCGACGTCGGCGATTGCGAAGTCGTCGTCGCGGTTCTCCCACGCGTAGCGATTCAGCGCGGTGATCACCGTCTCGCGTCGGAACGCCTCGACGTCCGCGGATGGCTCGTTGCCTGCGTAGTCGTCGTCGTCGAACCGCCCGAGGTGCTCCGTCTCGAACACCTTCATCAAGAGCGGGTCGGCGTCGATCTCACCACGGTCCGTCTGGATCTGCGTGTCGCCGTCCCACGCGAACACGTGTTCGACGTACTCCTCGACGGTCTCCTCGGCGACGCCCTTGTCCGCGAGGACGGCGTCGAGGACGTCCGCCTCCTGTAGTTCGAACACGTGGTCTTTCACGGTCGCGAGGCGCGTCTCGTACTCGGCAATCTCCGCCCGTGAGAACACCGGCGCGTCTGCCAGTCCCTCGGCCATCGCGTGCAACACGTCCTCGGGCGTGAGGACGTCCTCGACGGGTAACTCGGGGTGAGCGCGGTCGGTCTCGCCGTGGAGAAGGTCCGCGATGACGTCGCGCGTGTACGTCACTGGGATGCCGTGTTTGCCGTCGTCGCCGTCGAACTCGAAGTCGTCGGCGTCGACTCGGTCGTTGCCCTCGCGGATCGACCCGCGGTCGAACAATAGCGCCTTGTCGATGAGGCCGACCGACGTGGGCAGGTCTTCGGTGTCGAGGCGACTGACGACGGCGTACGTCGCGGCCGCCTCGAGTGCGTGCGGCGCGAGTTCCCGATCACGAATGGTCCCGCGATCGTCGCGCATCTGGACGGTCAGCGGCCGCGCCATCCGCTCACGGAGTTGTTCGTGTGCCTGTACCGGGTCCGTCTGGTCGACGGCGTTCGCCCAGACGGCGGTCTCGTCGGTCAACTCGCGGTGGATGAGTTCCGTCTCCAGCGAGACGCTGGTGAGGTAGCGGAACTCGTGGCGGTCGAGTCGGCGCTTGAGCGCCTTCAGCGGGTCGCGGTCGTTGCGGTCGGCGAACTGCTCTAACTCCGCCTCCAAGTCGGGGTTGGAGATGACGACCAACTGGGTGTCCAAGTCCATCCCGATGCCCTTGTCGAGTTTGACCCGCTTCTCGTCGGGGACGTTCAGCAGTTTCCGGAGGAGGTCGGCGTGTTGGCTGGCGTCCTCGACGACGGTGAGGAGGCCGTTCCCCTGTGAGAGAACGCCGTCGTAACTGAACGCGCGAGGGTCTTTCCGCCCGCGAGAGTTGAGTTCCCGGAGCATCCCCGGCATCCACGACCCGACGAGTCGCTCCTTCGGACTGCCGTCGTCTTCGGCGTGGAGGACGCCGATTCCCCTGCCCACGTCGACGACGTAGTTCTTCACCCGGAGGTGTTTGCGGTCGGTCGTCGCCGAGAACAGATCCCGGCGACCCGCACGGCGGTACCGCTCTTCGAGGGCGTCGAACGCCTCGCGGCTGAACGGGTCCAGATCCGTGTCGACCCGGATAGGGATGTGATCGTTGTGTTCGGCGTTGAGAGCGGCGACGAGGTCGCGGCGCACTTCGTCGGGGAACACCGCCAGCGGGTTCGCCTGCACGGGCGACTCGTACCAGTCGTCGTCCGCGTCGTCGCCGGTCGCGTAACTCAGGCTTCGGTCGTCATCACGGGCGGCGATGTTCCACTCGACGGTGTATCGACGGCCCGCCTCCGTCTTGGAGTAGGCGTTGAGACCGTTGATGAGACAGCGCTTGAGTTCGGACTTCCCGGTCGCAGTCGGTCCGTCGAACCAGTGGATTTTCTCTTCTTTCCCCCGACCGGCGGCGACGGTTCGGAGGTCGTCGACGAACGCGTTGAGCACGCCCGTGTTACCGAGGACGGCGTGTTCACCGTCGTTGTTCGGGTCGTCGAAGAAGCGGTAGCGTTCGCGTTCGGTCCCTTCCTCGACGACGGTTCGGGTGCCCATCGACTCGATGGCCGCGAGGAGGTACTTGGCGGCGTGCGCGGCGACGATGGGTCGCTCGAACGCCAACTCGACGAACTCGCCGAGCGAGCGCGGCGGCTCGTACGCCCCTTCCAGCGCCTCGTCGGCACGCGCGAGGTAGTCGGTCATCTCAGTCCTCGAGTTCGCTCTTGGCGACCTCCGCGCCAGCGAACTCCAGTACCTCTCGGGCCCCGTCCTCGGAGTAGCCCTGTTCGGTCAGGGCGTCGACCCACGCCGACCGCTCGTCGTCGTCGAGTTCGCCCGCCGACACCAACGCCGAGAAGTTGATGTTGTGCTTCTTGTCCTCCCACAGTTTGCGTTCGAGGGCACGGCGGAGGCGCTCGTTGTCCTGCGGGTCGAAACTCGACCCCTCGCGGGCGCGACGCGTCACCCAGTTGGCGACCTCCTGGCGGAAGTCGTCCTTGCGGTCGCTTGGCACCTCGAGTTTCTCTTCAACCGACCGCAGGAACGTCTCGTCGGGTTCCTGCTCGCGACCCGTGAGGTCGTCCTCGACGGTCGTGTCGTCGATGTACGCCATCACGTGATCCATGTACTTCTCGCCCTGACGACGGATTTCGTCGATGTCGTACGCCAGCGCGTGGCGGACGTCCTCGATGGCTCGCTCTTTGTACTCCTCGCGCACGAGTTCGAGGTAGCGGTGGTACGTGTCGAGTTTCTCCTCCGGGATCGACCCGTGGTTCTCGAGGTTGTTCTCGAAGTGTTTGAACACCGCCAGCGGCGAAAGGTAGTCTCGGCCGCGGTGGCGGGAGTCCATAATCGCCTCGGCGATCTCGTCGCCGATGAAGCGGGCGGAGACGCCCTCCATCCCTTCTGCGATGTCGGCGACCTGGTCGCCGTTCTCGCGGAGTTTGCGCTCGTCGATCTCGTCGGTCTCGTCGACCTCGCCGTTGTACGCCTTCGCCTTCTGGAGCAACGAGACGGACTCGTCGGTCGGCTCTTCGATCCGGGTGAGCACGCCGAACAGCCCCGCCATCTCCATCGCGTGCGGTTCGATGTGGATATCGGGGACGTCGGCGTTGCGGAGCATCTTCCGGTAGATCTCCGCTTCCTGTGCGTACTCGAGGACGTACGGGTAGTCGATCCGCTTCGTGCGGTCGTTGAACGCTTCCATCTTCTCGTCGCCCTTCTTGTCGCGGTACTCGGGCATATTCGTCCGGCCGACGATCACCTGGTCGATGTCGATCCGCGGGTTGTTGCGCGGCTTGATCGTCTGCTCTTGGGAGGCGTGCAGGAAGTCGTAGAGGAACTCCCGCTGGAGTTTCAGCAACTCCTCGCCCGAGAAGATGCCGCGGTTGGCGTTACAGAACGCGCCGGCGTAGTCGAACGCTCGCGGGTCGTTCTCGCCGTACACGGCGAGTTTCGAGTAGTTGACGTCGCCGGTCAACTCCGTCTCGTCTTGGTTTTTCTTGTCTTTCGGCTCGAACGTCTCGATACAGCGGCGCTGGTTCTCGTCGGCGACGAGGCGGATGATCTCGATGTGGTTCTCCAAGACCGCTTGGAGGTCGTCCTCGTAGTGTGCGAGGAGTTCGTCCATGTAGAAGCCCGAGGCGGGGTCGAGGCTCTGCTCGTTGCGGATGGTGTACGGCGCGTCGAGACGCTCGTTCATCTGTGCGATCACCTCGTCGCGTTGCTCCTGCGGGACCAAGACCAGCGGATCCTGGTTCATCGACGAGCGAACGGTGTCGTCTGCGGGGTCTTGATCCTCGATGACCGAGCAGAGGTCGGTCCACCGGAAGGTGTACATCCGGCCGTCGTCGGTGCGGGTGTAGTCCTCGAAGTACCGGCGCACGAGCCAGTCGAAGTGGCTCTTCCCCGACCCGACCGGACCGAGGAGCAGTTTGATCCGTTTCTCGGGGCCGAGACCGCGAGCACCGGATTTCACCTTGTTGACGAACTCGTGGATCGACTCGTGCACCTCTCGTCCGTAGAAGGTGTTCTCGCCGTCGTGGAGTGGGTCCTCGGAGGCGAGAAGGTACTCGACGACGCCGGCGTCGGTGTCGTAGCGCGTCCCGTAGTGGTCGAACATATCGGCGACGCGTTGGTGGGCGTTGCGTGCGATTCGGGGGTCGGCCACCACCTCTGCGAGATACCAGTCGAACGACTTGGCCTCTCGGAGGTCTGCTGGGACCGAGCGCTTGTACTCGTTACTGAGTTCCTCCAGCGTGTGTGTACTCGCTACCTCCCCTGGTGCGGTTCCGTCCGCGTTGTCGGTCTGGTCACTCATGTGTGGGGCCACGTGTGCGGGGACGACCACGCACGATCCCGCGCCGCGGGCACCCAGGCTTCGCCCCCGACGCCCGCCCCGCCGGGGACTACCGACCCAAGTGCCGCTGGATCGCTATGTCTTATCATACCACTCGACCGCGGGGGACCGGCGGTTGCTCGTCTCCAACAGAACTCGTCGTGAGGGCGATCGGTGGGGGTCGTTGCCTCCGTCCCGTGGTCGGACCGAGACTATATGTTATGGTAGTTGTTAACACGTATAACCCTGTCGCCGGTTCACACACACTATCAGCGCTCCCTCGCGCGGTAGTTTCACTGGATTCGTCGGCAACGTGTCCTTTCGGTCGTGTACGCGAGGGTAGTGTAGACGGGCGGCGAGCGTGGCGTCTAAGCCGTCGCCCGTCCAATCGAGAGTATGACCGACACCGGCGACGACGATGCCGACCCGACCGTAGAAGACAGTGAAGGTACGTCCATCGCCGAGTCGACGTTGGCGGACGGGTGGCGCGTCTGGACTGAGGAGACGGACGGTCGTGCCATCGTCGTCTATCGCCCGGACGTGTTCGACGGCGGGCAGTTCCCGCCGCCGTGTCTGCCGACGCTGTACCTCACGAACGGGTCACGCCGCGCCCGACCCGGCGCGGGACAACGACAGACCGACGACTGGCACGTCACGCTGTTTCTCGAACCGGAAGTCGAGGTGACCGCCCGCACGTTCGACGACCGGGCCGCCGCCGTCAAGGAGGTTCACCGCGTCGCGGCGGCGTTCGACGCCGGCGACATCGACTACCGCGACGCCTATCAGGTCCCGCGTGAGGAGTACCTCGACGAACTCGACCGCCTGATCCGCGCGGAGTAACTTCTGTCGGAACGGGCCGTCCGCCACAGTCGGATGGAATCGGCCTGATGGAAACCACTATCCTCTCTGACACGAATGATCAAGAGGATGACATCGACCACAGAACGTCCCCTCTCGCGACGAACGTTTATCCGCGGAACGGCAGCGACGACCGGAGCGGCGGTTGCTGCAGGTCGGGCAACCGGACAGGAGACGGGGACCGAGACTGGTGGGGGAGAGCAGGTCATCGATATGACGGACGAACTCGTGTTCGAACCGGACGCCGTGACTATCACTCCGGGAACGACAGTGGTCTGGGAGAACGTCGGCGAAATCGGTCACTCGGTGACGGCGTACGCGGACCAGATTCCCGAGGGAGCGACGTACTTCGCGTCCGGTGACTTCTCCGACGAACAGTCCGCCAGACAGGAGTACCCGGAGGGAGACATCCCTGGCGGCGAGTCGTACAGTTACACGTTCGAGACGGAAGGCGAGTACGAGTACTTCTGTGTCCCGCACGAGACGGTCGGGATGGTCGCGTCGCTCACGGTGTCGTCGGAGGCGCAGGGGCAAGCCGAGACGCCCGCTGGGCCCAGTGTGCCCGAGAGCGCACTCACCCTCGGCGTCGCCACGGCGACGACGTTCGCGGCCATCGTCGCGTTCGTGTACTTCTTCCTCAAGTACGGCGGCGACTACGAAGGCGAGTGAACCACGGTCGCCGACGCCGTTAACACCGCTCCCGAGGAAGCGACACCTATGCCTACAGTCACACTCATCGGGACACGTCTCGCGGAGGAGGGGACCGAGTTCGTCTTTCAGGGGGAAGCGAGTGCGTGTGCTGGCTGTCCGTATCGCACGCAGTGTCTCAATCTCACCGAGGGGAACCGCTACCGGGTGACCGACGTTCGCGACGGCACCCAACGCCTGGACTGTGCGGTCCACGCCGACGGGAGCGTCCGCGCCGTCGAGGTCGAACCCGCACCCATCACCGCAAACGTCGCATCCCGGGGCGCGTACGCGGGGTCGCGGGCGAAACTGGAAGGCCCGTGCCCCCACGTCGACTGTCCGAGTCACGAACTGTGTGAGCCACTCGGTGCAGACTTCGACGAAGAGTACCGTATCGCCGAGGTCCACGGCGACCCGCCACACGAGGTGTGCTACCTCGACCGAACGCTGACGAAGGTGACGTTGGAACCGGAGGACGGCTAAGGACGGCCGTCGCGGCCTAACGATTAGGTGTGCTCGCTCGGTAGCCTCGCTCGATGCGCCCTCCACGTGTCCTGCTGGTCTGTCTGTGCGTCGTCCTCGCCGGATGCGGCGGCGCGGTGAGTCCGACGAGCGACGACACTCGAACAGTGAATCCCGCGCTCGGGGAGACGCCGACCACCTCCCCGACGCCCGAACGCTGGGACGGGCCACCCGGCGTCACCGACTCCGACGTCTCGGTGACGACGCTGGCCGCCGCCCACCAGAACGCTCTCGCGAATCGTTCGGTGACCGTCCGGAGGAGCACAGTCGTCGTCTACGACAACGGCACGCTCGCGCACGATCCGACCGTCACGACGTGGTCCGACCGCGACCAACAGTACGTCGAGATTCGAGCGACGACGTGGCCCTTCCGGCTTCTCCGGAACCAGTCGGTGAACCGCTCGTACTGGCGCAACGACTCGGTCACGGTCGTCCGCCAGCAGTTGACGAACGGCAGCGCCGAGACGAGCGTGCAGTCGGAGTCGCTTCCGCGGTCTATCGCCGTCGATCCGTCGGGGAGAGACCTCCTCGTATCGGCACTCGTGCGGTTCGACCTCGAATACGCCGGTGGGACCGTCGTCGAGGGTGACTCGCTACACGTCCTCCGAGCGGCCGACGACGCCACGAGCAATCCGAACATCGAGAACGTCTCGATTCGTGTGCTGGCGACAGACGCGGGCGTCGTCCGCGCCGCGACGGTCCAGTACCACAACGACCGCTACGGTCCCGACCGGGAGCCAGCGACGGTGACCGTCCGGTTCGGCCTGTCGAACGTCTCGAACACGACCGTCCCGCGGCCCGCGTGGGTAGCCGACACGCTGGCGAACGCGACCGGCGAATCCTGAGCAGTCCCGCACTGGAAGGGACACGTCGCCGCCGACACCGCCAGTCCCACCAGATTCGTTATCCGTCACCTCCACATACAGCGTCGTATGCACCCGCGGCTCGCGGTGCTCGCGTGTCTGTGTCTCGTCGTCGCGGGGTGTAGCGGAGGTGCCCCCGGTGGCGAGCCACGGACGGTCAATCCCGCGCTCGCGGAGACGCCAACGGCGTCGCCGACGCCCGATGCCAGCGACCTCCCGCCGGGCGTCTCCGAAGCCCGCGTCGACCTCCAGACGCTCCTCGCGACCCACCAGTCGGCGCTATCCGACCGCTCGCTGACGCACGACCTCGACCGTCGATACGTCACGCCGAACGGAACGGTCCGCGCACACGTCGTCGAGCGAACGCGAGCGGACCCGATCCGGCTGTACCGAACGACGACCGTTGAGGGCGACTGGGGCGCGAACGTGGCGACGGTCGGCGGGAACCGCTCCGTCTGGCGCAACGACACGCTCACGGTCCAGCGGTTCGACGGCGACGCGGCCTCTGTGGTCGTCGACACGGAGGTGCCCTCCAGACGCGGGTACGACGCCACGGGCGCGTCGACGCTCGCGGACCTCCTCGGGCCGTACACGCTCGCGTACGACGGCACAGTCACCCGAGACGGGCAGACGCTCCACCGCCTCACTCTCGGAGACGTCCGCGAACCGTCGGTTCCGCTTCGGCGAAATCTCACGGTCAGCGTGTTCGTCACTCCGAGCGGCATCGTCGACGCCGCGACGGTCAGGTATCGGACGACGGAGTTCGGCCCGACTGTGTGGGTGACTGCGCAGTTCGGTCTGTCGAACGTCTCGGCCACGACCGTCCCGCGACCGGCGTGGGTCGACGCGGCGCTGGCAGAGCGAGAGAACTCCTCTCGACGCCGATGAACGCTTTCGGTTCCCGGCGGGGTCGGCGGTCGCTGAGTCGGCAGTCGCCCGCCGCGACACCCCCGACACCGACACCGTTTTTCCCGAGCGCCAACCCCTCTCGTACAGTGAACGTTCGCGGCCCCATCGTCGACGTCGGGGAGGTTCGACAGGTGAGCACCAAGTACGGCGAGTCGGACCTCGCGGAACTCTCCGTGCGGCCCGATGGTGGCACGAGCGACCCCGTCACGGTGACGCTGTGGGGGAAGTGGACCCACACCGCCGACCACGCCGAGGTGGGGATGGAACTGCTCGTCACCGACGCCGAGCGCAACGACTACGACGGCGACGAGGGGTACACCACCTCGAAAGAGTCCTACGTCGTCCTCGAACCCGACTTCCTCGTCGACGTGACCGACATCCGCTCGTGGGTGCAGTGCCCGCGGATGTACTACCTGAACAAACTCTCTGGCATCCCGCTCAACTACCCCGTCGTCAAAGGGACGGTCGTCCACGAGGTGTTCGGCGACCTGCTTCGCGGCGTCGACCTGGAGGACTCCATCGCCGACCGCGTCGGCGAGGCGGGACTTGAACTCGGCTTGCTAGGGCGCGAACGCGAGGAGGTCGCCAACGAGGTGCGTCGCAACGCCGCCGCCATCGAGGGGTGGCTCAGCCAGGGGACGATTACGGCCGACGACGGGGAGAGTGCCTCCCTCACGGGGTGGGACGGCGACCCCGACGACTCCGAGTGGCGCTCCGAGCGCACGCTCATCTCGCCCACTTTCGGCGTGAAGGGGCGCGCCGACGCCATCCGCCGCGGGCAACCGGTCGAACTCAAGACGGGCAAGAACACCAACCGCGAGCCTCGCTTCCAGGACAAGGTTCAGGCGGCCTGCTACGCCCTGCTCCTCCGGGAACGCGGCGTCGGCGCCGACACCGGCACCCTGCTGTACACGAAGAACACCGCACTCGACCGCGGCGAGGAGTCGGGCGACCTCTCGCCCGCGAAGGAGTTCTCCGTCGGCAAGGGCTTCCTCGATTTCGTCGTCCGCCAGCGCAACGAAATCGCCGCGACCGAGTTCGAGATGTCCGTCCCGACGGGCTACGAGGCGGACGCCAAGTGCGAGTACTGCTTCGAGCAGGACACCTGTATGGTCGTCTCGGGTCGCCTCGGACAGGAGTCGAAGGCGGGACAAATCGGCACACCGCTTCCCGAGGAGGAGCGTGACTACTTCGAGCGCACCTACCACGCCATCGAGGAGGAGCGCCGCGAGACGCACGCCGAGTACCGCAAACTGTGGGAGCAGTCCGCCGAGGAACGCGCCGCAGACGACCGCGCACTCATCGATCTCACCTTCGAGTCGGCCGACCCCATCGGCGACGGTCGCTGGCGGATCACCGCCCGCAAGGAGTCGGACGCCGTCTCGAAACTCCGCGAGGGCGACATCGCCCTCGCGTCCGATGGCGACCCCACCGCTGGCGACGCGGAACTCGGCCGCATCGTCGAACTCGGCGACCGCGTCGTCGTCGAGACGGACGAACGGATCGAGGTGAGTCGCCTCGACGTGTACCCCTCGGAACTGTCCGTCTCGCGGATGCACACCGCCGTCCACGACTTCGTCCTCAAGGGCGACCCCGACCGGAAGGACGTGCTGTTCGGCCGCCGTGACCCCGCGTTCCGCGACGACGACACCACCTACATCGACAATAACGACGCACAGAACGACGCGGTGAACCGCGCGGTCAACGCCGAAGACTTCGCACTCGTCCACGGGCCGCCGGGAACGGGCAAGACGTACACCATCGCACAGATCGTTCGGACGCTCGTCGCCGACGGCGACCGCGTCCTCCTGTCGGCGTTCACGAACCGCGCCGTCGACAACGCACTGGAGGCCCTCCGCGACCAAGGGATGGGCACCGAACCCGACGACGGCGTCCTCCGGGTCGGGACGAAGACGGGTGTCCGCGGCGATATGCAGGATCTTCGCCTCGTCACCCGCGGCGACCCGAACGACCGCGCGGCGACGCTCAACGATGCGGACGTCGTCGCCGCAACCACCTCCTCGTGTGGGTCGCGGACGATGCGCGAACAGGAGTTCGACGTGGCCGTCGTCGACGAAGCCTCACAACTCACCGAACCGAGCACGCTCGCCGCAATCAACCGCGCAGATCGGTTTGTCCTCGTGGGCGACCACGAGCAACTTCCGCCGGTCGTCCGCGCGGAGAACGACCTCTCGGAGTCGCTGTTCGAGCGCCTCATCGACGACCACCCCGACGCGGGCGTGATGCTCGACCGCCAGTACCGAATGAGCCAGCGCATTCAGGCGTTCTCCTCCACGGAGTTCTACGACGGTGCACTCCGACCCGCCACGCCGGAAGTGGCCGGGCAGACACTCGCGGATCTGGGCGTCGATACCGCAGACTTGCCACCCGAACTCCGCAATCCGGTGAGTTTCGTCGACCCCGACGGCACGCACGAGGGCAACGCCAATCCCATCGAAGCCGACCGCGTGGCCGACATCGTCGACGCCTACGTCGCCGCCGGCGTCGACCCCGACGACATCGGTGTCATCGCGCCGTTTCGCGCGCAGGTCGCAGAGATCGGTCGTCGGACGAACGTGACCGTCGACACGGTCGACCGCTTCCAGGGGTCGAGCAAGGAGGTAATCGTCGTCTCGTTCGTCGCCACCGGCGACCTCGACTCGCCGGTGTTCGACGACCCCCGCCGCGTCAACGTCGCCCTCACGCGGGCGAAGAAGGCGCTGTGTCTCGTCGGCGACGCCGAGGCGCTCGCCTCCGACCCCTTCTACGCCCGGATGCTGGCGTGGGCACGCCGATAGAGCAGCGAGTGCTTTTGCCCTCGCGCCGCGACCGCTGATCACAGAGATGTCTGACGACGAATACGAACTCCCGCTGGGGACGGGGACGATTTTGGTGACGCTGCCCGACTGCGAGGTGGACGTTGCGGTGCCCGCGGGCGGGGAGGCGGTCGACCCGCGGGCGGCGGCGGAGGCGGCGCTCGACGACCCGCACGGCCCGCCCATCGAGTCGGTCGTCGACGCTGACGACCAGGTGTGTGTCGTCGTGACCGACGTGACGCGGGCGACACCCGACGAGCAACTGGTCGACGCGATGCTCGATCGGATCCCTGCCGACCGCGACCAAGTCACGATTATTCTCGGCCTCGGCCTCCATCGACCGATGACCGACGCAGAGATCGAATCGGGGCTGGGGCCGTACGCCGACCTCGCACAGAACCACGACCCTGATTCGGCCGTCGAAGTGGGGACGGTCGACGGCGTCCCCGTCCTCGTCAACCCCGCCGTCGTCGAGGCCGACACCGTCCTCGCGACGGGGATGGTCGAACCTCACCAGTACGCGGGCTTTTCCGGCGGCGCGAAGACCGTCGTCATCGGCGCGGGCGGCGAACCAATCATCCGGCACACACACGGCCCCGAGATGCTCGCCCGCTCCGGCGTTCGCCTCGGTCGGATCGACGACAACCCGTTCCGCGAGTTTCTCGACCGCGCGGGCGACCTCGCGGGGCCGGACTTCTGCCTCAACGTCACCCACGGCCCAGCGGGCATCCTCGGGGCGGCCGCCGGGGAGCCTCGTTCGGTCGTCCGTGACCTGGCCGAGACCGCTCGCGAAGCCCTCTCGGTCACAGTCTCGGGCGAGTACGACGCTGTCGTCGGCGGTGTCCCCGCGCCGAAAGACGCCAATCTGTACCAGACGAGTCGCGCGGCCACCTACGTCCTCCTGGGTGCGAACAACCCCGTCCGCTCGGGTGGCCGTGTCGTCCTCCCGGCCCGACTTCCGGAGGGGGCCGGTGACGGCCGTGGCGAGCGACGCTTCTACGAGCGACTGTCTGCGGGTGAGTCGGCGAACGCGGTGTTCGAGGAGATGCGCGAGGGGTACGAACCGGGCGCACAACGCGCGTTCGTCCTCGCGCGTGCAATGCGCGACCACGAGGTGTGGATCACGAACAGCGAACACCCCGAAGTCGCCACCGACTGTCTGCTCTACGCCGCCGACTCCGTCGCCGACGCGGTCGACCCCGGCAGTCGCGTCCTCGTCGTCCCCGACGCGCTGACGACGCTCCTCGTTTGAGTCAGTCCGTGCGGTCGGGGTCTTCCGAGTCGTCGTCGGAGTCGTCGAGGTCGTCGCCCTCGGGGGTGGTGTCCGGGCGCTCGTCGTCGACGCTCGTCCCACCACCTGTCGTCCACTCGAAGGAGTCGACCGGAGACTCGGCCGTGTCGTCGTCTGTTGTGGCTACCGTGTCCGCGGAGGTCGGTTGATCGTCCCCGTCTCGCTCCGCTTCTTCGGCCATCGTACGACGCTGGCGGCGCGCACGTCGCCGCCGCGCGAGGTCCGCTCGCAGTCGAGCGAGCAGTTCCTCACGGAGTGCGTCCGCGTCGTCGGCGTCGACGTCGTGCGCGGTCGCGTCGCCACCGAGTAGTCCCGACGCTGACGCCGAATCGCCCGTCACAGACGCCAGATCGCGGCGACGCTGGAACACCGTCCGCGAGACGAACACGGTCTGAAGCCGGAAGTACGGGATCAGCCGCGTGTGTCGACGGAACACGCCGGTTCTGGTTACGTATCCGTCGCCGACGGTCGCGTGGCCCCGATTCACCCACGTCAGGTGACCTGCGATCGGTGCGACGGCGAGGCCGACCAGCGGGAGCAACGGCACACCGGTCGGGAGGTCGACGAACAATCGGTCGACGCCGACGGCGATGGCGGTCACGAGCAGCGACCCCAGTGCGTACCGGACGACGTAGCGACGGCGTGCGCGCTTCGGTGGGCGCTCGACCGTCTCGGGAGCGAACGCGTCGTCGAGTACCTCATCGGTCGTCGACTCGGGGTCGAGTTCCGCACGGACGTCGTCCGCCAACGCGACGACCCGGCTCCGGGTGTCCAACGGCACCGCAGTCTCGGTGCCGCCGTCGCCGTTGTTCGACCCTGGGGTCGCCCCCGCGGTGTCGACCGAGAGGCTGGCGTAGCCAAGGCGGCGCATCGCGGCGTTCTCGGAGACGGTGACGGTCTGCACTTTCGACAGTGGGACGGTCCCGCTGTAGCGCCCGAGGAGACCGCGCTCGTACCGGAGTTCGTCGCCGACGCGGTCGAGGCGGAAGCCGTAGTAGCGAACGAACGTCAAGAGGGCGCTCACGACCCACACGACCAGTAGGAACGAGACGACACCGAGGAGCGCGAGATACAGCAGGTCCATCGCCGGCAACACTGGAATCCCGTTGGGGTCGAGGTCGACATTGATGATCCCCAGTCTGACGAGCAGGCGACCCCCGTCGATGATCAGGTCGTCGAACAGGCTCGCGCCGACGAACGGTGCGATCACCGCGCTCGGGCGGAACGACACCGCACACAGCGTGGCGAACTCGCGGCCGGTGAGTTCGTACAGCGTCTCCTGCCGGGGCGTCGAACTCGCTGTCCCCGGTTCGGTCGTGTCGCCCTCGGTCGGCGTATCCGTCGATGCGGACTCCTCGGCGTCGCTCACACCGGTGGTGGCACCGCGGCGGCCGTCTCGACCGTCGCGCCCACCACGACCGAGTTCGTCCCGAAGCCGAGTGGCCTCACTCACGGCGACGGCGTCGAGCGTCGCTTCGGTCGAACTCCCGCCAGCGGTCTCGACCCGGACGGTCGCCAAGCCGAGCGCTCGCTGGAGGACGCTCCGCCGGACGTCGACGTTCTGAATGCGGCGAAGCGGGATCTCTCGTTCCTGTCGCGAGAGGACGCCCGAGCGGACGATCAGGTGTTCCGATTGGACCTCGTACTCGAAGCGATACCACCGAACCATCGCGGCGGCGAAGCCGACGACGAACGCCGCCGGCGCGGCGACGGCCACGAGTGGCGAGATGCCGCCGCCACCCATGCCGAACGACGCGGTGGCCGCGAACAGCGCGAACAGCGCGAGTTGGCCGCCCGAACGGAGGCCGCTCACCGCCGCGGATGCGGGATGGAGTCGGCGCATCAGACGGCGTCGAACTCCGATTCGGTCGCCAAGTCGCGCAACTGTTCGCGGAGGGCGCTGGCTCGGTCGGGCGTCAGGCCGGGGATGGTGATGTCGGCACCGCGAGAGCCAGCGGTGTAGACGACGACCGACGCGAGGCCGAGCGTCCGTTCGACGGGTCCGCGGCGCGTGTCGATGTGCTGGACGCGGACGTACGGCACGGAGGTGTCGACGCGGGTGAACACTCCGCGTACGATGTACAGCGAGTCGTCGCGCACCTCGAAGCGCCAGACGCGGTAGCGGAAGAACACGGCGACGACGCCGAGGAGGACGACTGCGGCCGCGACGCCGACCACCCACGGAAGTGAGACCGGCGCACCGATACGCGTCGCGATCACCCCGACGACCGAGATGATCACGCCGGGAATCAGCGCGCCGACGATCCACGCGAGGCGGACGCGCGGGTTCAGCGATTCCATACCCCGCGTTCGGACGCCGGGCCTAAACCCTGTGGGGTCGCCCGCGACGAGTTGGCACCGTCGTCCCGCGGTCTGTCGCGTCGACGTGGACGGACGCCTCGCTTACTCGCTCTCTGTCGAGGGTCCGTCCGCGAGGACGCCCGCGTCGGCGTCCTCGCCCAACTCCTCCTTCACGCGGGCGTGGAACTCTTCCAACACCGCGTCCTCGTCGTCGGCGAGGACCACGTCGCTGGCCATCAGCGTCGCGAGGCCGAACGCCCGCGGTGACGGTGTCTCCACCTCGTGGTGGACGACCTCGACGTCGCCGGTTTGCACCGCCTCGACCACTTCACGGATGCCGGTGAGATTCAGTTTGTCCTCGACGATTTCGCGGTACGTCTCCTCCAACACCGCAAAGGAGTCCAGATCCTCCGCGAACGAGATGAGCATCTCAGAGGACACCTGCTGTTGGGCGGCGGACTTCTCGTACCCCTTGTACCGCTTGAGGATCATCAGCGACCGCGTCGCGTTGATCCGGAAGTAGCGCTTCAGGAGGTCCGTCCCGTCGAGCGACGCCCGCAGGTCGGGGTACACGTCGTCGGCGTCGATTGACGCGACCACGTCGGCGACGTCGACCTTCCGGTTCAGCGGCATCGTGACCGTGAACCCGTTGTCCGCGACGGCGACAGCGACGTTCGTGTTCGCGCGTCGGGAACAGCGGTAGGCGACGATACGCGAGAGACCGTCGTTGAACTGCCGGCCGTAGTTGCTGTGGACGTGGTAGTGACGGCGGTACTCCGCGCGGTCGAGCACCTGTTCGACGACGAGACGGTCGGGTGTCGACACACCCTCGTCGCCGAGGAACCGTCGCTGTTCGTCGAACATCCGCGTGATTGCGCGGACCGTGTTCTCGTCGAGGGGGAAGCGTCGAAGCCAGTGCCGTGCCTCGGCGGGCCCGCCCTCCGCGAGTCGGTCCATCACTCCCTCCTGAAACTCAAGTATCTCCCGACCCAGATCGTAACTCAGCGGCAGGCGTTCGGAGAACCACGAGGGCACGGTCGGCCGCTGACTGGAGGGGTCGACGTACACCTTCGACCCGCGGCGGTAGGAGAACTGGTAGGTGCCGCCGCCCAACTGGAACACGTCGCCCTTCTCCAAGGTGTCGAGGTACGCCTCGTCGAGTTGGCCCACCCACTCGTCGCTGCCGCGCACGAACACGTCGATGGTGAACGAGTCGGGGATGGTCCCGATGTTCGTCATGTAGATGACGCGAGCGAGTCGGCCCCGCTTTCCGATCAGCGGTTCGTCCACGTCGAACTCCTCGTAGTGGTACTCGCCATCGGGCGCGTCGTTCGTGTCGCGCCACACCTTCGCGTACACGTTCTTCTCCTCCATCCCCGGGTAGTCGGCGGTGAGGTACCGGCACAACTGCTCCCAGTCGGCGTCGGTGTAGTTCCGGTAGGGGTACGCCGACCGGAGCGTGTCGAGGACGTCGGCCTCGCGTTTTACGCCGTTGATCGCCATCCCGTACACCTGTTGGGCGGCGACGTCCTGGGCGTCCTCGGGGACGAACACGCGGTCGACGAACCCCTCCTCGGCCTTCTTCAGCATCACCGTACACTCGACGAGTTCGTCGCGGTCGAGTGCGATCACCCGGCCCTCGACGGTCTGTCCGAGACGGTGGCCCGCACGGCCCACTCGCTGGAGGAGTGAGGCGACCGACTTCGGCGACCCGACCTGCACGACGAGGTCGATGTGGGGCATATCGATACCCAACTCCAACGACGTAGAGGTCGTCACGACGTCGATGTCGCCGGCCTTGAGTTTCTCCTCGATTCGCTCGCGTTGCTCCTTCGACATCGACCCGTGGTGACAACCACTCGTCTCCTCGTCGTAGCCGTAGCCTTCGCGGAGGTTCGAGAGCACGCGTTCCGCTCCCGACCGGGTGTTCGTGAACACGAGCGTGTTCTCGTGGTCGTCGATCAATTCGTGGAGGCGGTCGTAGAAGCGGTCGTTCACCACCTCTCGGGGCGTGTCGATGAGGTCGTCAGTCGGACACTCCAAGCGAAGGTCGAACTCTCGGACGAACCGGGTGTCGACGAGTTCGTACTCGCGTGGCTCCCACGTGCCGGCGTCGGCGTCGTACTCTCCACCTACGAGAAACTCCGCCATCGTCGACAGCGGTTCGACGGTGGCCGAACAGCCGATCCGAGTCGGTGACCCCTCACACAGTCGTTCCAGACGCTCCAGCGACACCGCGAGGTGGGTGCCGCGCTTGTTCTCCGCCAGCGAGTGTATCTCGTCGACGACGACGTACTCGACGGTGCGGAGTTTCTCCTTGAACTTCGGCGAGTTGAGCAGGATGGCGAGCGTCTCGGGCGTCGTGTTGAGGACGTGCGGCGTCTCTTCGAGCATCGCCTGACGCTCGCTGTCGGGAGTGTCGCCGTGGCGGATGGCCTGCCGAAGGTCGGTGTCGTGGCCACGCGCCGTGAGGTTCGCCGTGATGCCCTCGATGGGGTCTGCGAGGTTGCGGGTGATGTCGTTCGCGAGCGACTTCAGCGGCGAGACGTACAGACAGTAGACGCTGTTGTCGAGGCCCTCCGGGTCCGCTCGCTCGCGGCGGAACAGGTCGTTGAGGATGGCGGTGAAACTGGCGAGCGTCTTGCCCGACCCCGTGGGCGAGCACACCAGCGCGTTCTCGCGGTCGTCGATGAGCGGGATGGCCTCTCGCTGTGGCGGCGTGAAGAAGCCGCCGTTGCCGGGGACGTACGCGCCGAACTGCTCGACCCACCACTCGCGAACGCTCGGTTCCAGACGGTCGAGAACCTCGCCGTCCTCGATAGTGACGGTCGCGGGATCGAAGTCGTAGTCTGCGGCCGTCGAAGCCAACAGGTCCCGACCGTCGGTCATCGTAGTCGCAAGGAGTCGTGTGGGTAAGTGGGTTGTGGGCACAGCGCCCCCCGTGTGCCCGTACCGCCGTGGAACCGCAATCCCTTCCCACGGCCCGTACGGAGTTCGACGTATGCGCGTCACGTTTCTGGGGACCGGTGCGGCGATGCCCGTCGCCGACCGCGTCCAGACCGGCCTGCTCGTGGAGGCCGCACCGGGCGACCGAAGCCCCCTCCTCGTCGACTGTGGCTCGGGCGTCCTCCACCGCCTCGCTCAGACCGACCCCGGCTACGAGGCAGTGTCCACGGTCCTCCTGACGCACCACCACCTCGACCACGTCGCGGACCTGCTTCCGCTGTTGAAGGCGCGATGGCTCGCCGGCGAGGAGCGCCTGCACGTCGTCGGCCCGCCCGGGACGAAGGCGCTGCTCGACGACCTTCTCGCCGTCGGCGAGTACGAGTACCTCGACGGCCGGGCGGACCTGAGCGTCCGCGAAGTTCATCCGGGGAGCGAGTTCTCGCTGGCGGGCCTCGATGTCGAGGCGTTCGAGACGCGCCACTCGAAGCCGTGTCTCGCGTATCGCTTCAGCGACCGCGGGAGCGACGCGGACGACGGAGAGCGCGACAATCCAGAAGACCCGGATGCGGACGCGGACACCACTGGCGACTTCGTCTTCTCCGGTGATTCGGAGGCGTTCACCGGCCTCGCGAACTTCGCAGACGGGGCGCGCGTACTCGCCCACGACTGTTCGTTCCCCGACGAGGTGGACGTGGACAACCACCCGACGCCGTCACAGTTGGGCGAGGCGCTGGCGGGCCGCGACATCGACCGCGTGTACCTCACGCACCTGTATCCCCACACCGAAGGCCACCACGAGGAGATGATCGAGTCCGTCCGGCGGCACTTCGACGGCGACGTGCGCGTGGCCCGCGACGGTCTCCGGTTCGAACTGTGAGCAGGCGCGTGCGACCACGGTCGGCCCCGTCCTGCCGCGAGCGACTGGCGCTCGGCGCGAGTTCACCGACCCGTCCGTGAACCGCGACACTGCGGGGTTCTTAGCGCTCGCGGCGCTGTGGGGGACGGCGTTCGTCGCGACGAAGGCGGCGCTTGCCGACTTCCCGCCCGTCTTGCTGGCGGCGCTCCGCTTCGACGTCGCGGCCGCAGTGCTCGTCGTCGTCGCCGTCGCGGGCGGTCGTCGCCTGCGTCCGACCGGGTGGGGCGACATCACACCCATCCTCACCGGCGGGGCGTTCAGCATCGGGCTCCACCACGCGCTGTTGTTCACCGGCCAGCAGTACGTGACGAGCGCCGTCGCCGCCACCCTGCTCGGCCTCATTCCCGTGTTGACGCCGATGGCGACGCGCGCACTTCGCTCGGACGAGCGACTCGACGCCGTCGGCACGGTCGGCGTCCTCGTCGGCTTCGGCGGCCTCGTCCTCATCGCCGACCCCGACCTCGGGACGCTGGCGGGCAACCTCGGGGCGCTGTTCGTGTTCGGCTCTGCGGTCGCGTGGGTCGCGGGCGCGGTGACGACCCGCGAGGACGACGCGACGCTGGGACCGCTCGCCTTACAGGCGTGGATGGCACTCGTCGGCGCTGGTCTCCTCCACGTCGCCGCCGTCGCCCTCGGGCAACCCATCGGCGGCCTCGATCCGACACAGGCTGGAGTCGCGTGGCTGCTGTACCTCGCGGTCGTCCCCGGTGCAGGTGGCTTCCTCCTGTACTTCCGACTGCTCGACCGACTCGGTCCGATCCGGACCGGACTCCTCGAGTACGCGATCCCACCCTTTGCGGCGCTGTTCGGCTTTCTCGTCCTCGAGGAGACGCTCGCGGGCAACACCGTCGCCGGGTTCGCGTGTATCCTCGTTGCGTTCCTCCTCGTCCAGCGAGGACCGATCAGGGCGGCGCTCCGGCGACAGTTCGACTGAAAAGCGAGATTCGACGACTACTCGATTCGCGTGCCCACGTCGTCGCCGGCGAGGAAGCCGTCGACGGCGTCGGGACCGAACACGTACGCCGGAGAGCCGAGACCGAGCAGTTCCCGCACCTTCGCGCCCATCCCGCCGGTCACGTCCGTCGCGTCGCTGACGCCGAGGAGGTCCGCCACCGCCTCGAAGTCGTCGATGACGGGGATCACCTTGTCGTCGCCGTCGAGGACACCCGGAACCGTCGAGCAGAGGCCGACGCGGTCGGCGTCCAGCGCCGTCGCCAGTTCCGTCACGAGTTCGTCGCCGGAGACGACGGTGACGCCCTCGCCAGCGTGCGCGACGCCGTCGCCGTGGAGGACGGGCACGAACCCCTCCTCGAGCATCGTCGCCACCTGCTCGGTCATCAGCGTCAGGTCGGCGTTCCCGTCGCGGGCAGCCGCCGACAGCGGATGAACCGGGAGCGCGGGGACGTCTCGCTCGTGGAGTCGCGAGAGGACGAACTGGTTGAGTGTCTTCATCGCGCCGTGAATCGCCATCAGCGCCTCGATGTCGTGGGTCCCTTCCGTCGTCGAGACGCCGTAGTCGGCGGCGTGGTGGTGGCCGAACGACCCGCCGCCGTGGACGACGACGAGGCCCTCGGTGCCGGCGGCTGCGATGGCGTCTGCGAGTGCCGCGAGCGAGTCGCCGTCGAGCGTCTCTGGACGGTCCTTCTCGGTGATGACCGACCCGCCGAGTTTCAGTACGACGACCATCTACGCCTCCTCCACGCGCACGCCCTCGGTCGCCAACTCCGCGCGGAACGCCTGCTCGCACTCGGCGGCGAAGCCGAGCGCACGCTCCGTGTCTGGAGTCGGATCCAGCGCGACGATACAGCCGCCACCGCCAGCACCGGTGAGTTTCGCGCCCGCAGCGTCCGCCTCGCGGGCCGCCCACACCATCGCGTCGAGCGAGCGAGCGGAGACGCCCAGCGCCTCCAGTAGCCCGTGATTGAAGTCCATCAGTTCGCCCAGCGAGTCGAGTAGGTCCGCGTCGGGGTCGGACTCGGGGTCGGCGTCAGCCAGTAGACGTTCGCCTTCCCGAGTGAGGTCGCCGATGGTCTCGACGGTGTCGGCGGCGAACGCGTGTTGCTCGCGCAGGGCACGCACGCCCGCGACGAGTTTCCCGGTGTCGCCCGCGCCGCCGTCGTAGCCGACGACGAACGGGAGCGCCGGCGCGTCGATGGTGCGAGTGTCGTCACCCTCGACGCGGACGGCCCCACCCATCGCCGAACAGAACGTGTCCGCCCGCGACGCCTGTCCGTCCTGAACCTCGTGTTCGGCCTCGTACGCGCGGCGGGCGACCTCTTCGGGGTCAAGTTCGGTGCCGAGCGCCCGCGTCGCCGCGTCGATGCCGGCGACGACGACGGCCGCCGACGAGCCGAGTCCAGCGCCCAGTGGGATGTCCGACTCGACGGTGATGTCGAAGCCAGCGTCGGGCGCGTCCGCGGCATCACGGGCCTGGGCGACGGCGGCGTCGATGTACTCCATCGCCGCCTCGACGAGCGAGGCGGGCACGTCGATGTCCGGCCGGTCGTCGATGTCGCCGCCCCACGTGACGGTGAAGCCGTCCAGCGAGAGGTCGGCGGCGTCGACGCGGACGCGACCGTCCTCGCGTGGTTCGGCGGTGACGCGGGCGCGACGCTCGATGGCGCACGGCACCGCGGGCTCGCCGTACACGACGGCGTGCTCGCCGAAGAGGTACACCTTCCCCGGCGCACTAGAGGTGGTCATACTCGACACCCATCACCGCCCGCCTAACAGCCGTTTCGACTCCGCGCCGGCTCGCTGAGACTCGCGATCGAGAATCCGACCGGCACTTTTATTCAATTTGCTATCGCGGTGAACGCCGTGATGCGGGCGACGCGGCGTCCCGCGTGCTGCCGTCGCATCACCGCGTTCGTGGTGTGCGAGCGAGGGGAAAGAGGACACGCACCGTGTGACAGCCGTGCCGTGTGTTTCGCTCGTGCCCGCGAGTCTCCCCGCTTTCCGCGAGCCGTGTCTCAGTTCGATGAACCACGGTAGCACCCTGCTACGCCGTGATCGGTCTCACTCACTGACAGACTAGATTTCTATTTCGATAAATTGACCGTCGGAATTATGTCGAATGGCACAGTATCACACGCCTATGAGTTCGACGAGCCACCCCGAACCGACGCCCCGTGTGGACAGCAGTCCCGACGGAACGCGGTTGCGGGTCGACCTCGTCGGTGTGTTCGACGTCCCGACTGTCGTGGCCGCGATGGCAGAGGCTCGCCACGCCGCCGAACGGTGTGCTGGTAGCTTCGCCGTCCTCATCGACGTCCGCAAGTTCGTCGCCGGTGGCGACGCCCTCGCGGCGCTGAGCGAGTGGGAGACGTTTCTCCGTATCGCCGGTGCGACGACCGTCGTCCGCGTCGGTGAGGGAAGAGCCGTCTCCGGGGCCGACCGCTGGGCACCGACGCTCGAAGCGGCCGAGCAGTTGCTGGAGGAGTGACACTCGAGTGAGGGCGGCCCCACCGCTGGTGGCGGTGAAGACGAAGAGTACCCGAAAATCGGAGCCGGCTTACAGTTCGGCCTCGAAGTCCTCGAGGGCGTAGCCGGGCTCTGCACCGCGGCGGTCGAGCGTCTCGTTGGCCAGCAGCCAGTAGACGACCGACAGGGCACGGCGACCCTTGTTGTTCGTCGGGATGACGAGGTCGACGTTGCTCACTTGGTTGTTCGAGTCACACATCGCGATGACGGGGATGCCGACCGTGATGGCCTCCTTGACCGCCTGTGCGTCACCGATGGGGTCGGTGACGACCACGACGTCCGGCTCGATGTAGCCGGCGTACTCGGGGTTCGTCAGCGTCCCCGGGATGAAGCGCCCGGTGCGGGCGCGTGCGCCGATTGCGTCGGCGAACTTCTCGGCGGGGAAGCGACCGTACTGCCGCGAGGAGGTGACGAGCACCTGCTCGGGGTCGTAGTTGGACAGGAAGTCCGCCGCGGTGCGGATGCGGCTGTCCGTCCGACTCACGTCGAGGACGTACAGGCCGTCGTCGCGGACGCGGTGGATGAACCGCTCCATGTCCTTGGTCTTCTGCTGGGTACCGATGTGGACACCCGCCGAGAGGTAGTCCTCGACGGGGATGAGCAGGTCCGCCTCGTCGTCGGGCATGACGTCCTCGTCGAAGCGGGGGCTCTCGTCGGCGGCCTCCGCCTCGTCGGCGTCGACCGTCTCGTCGGTTTCCGTCGGCTGTGCCTCAGATTCGTCGGGCGACTCCTCGGCCGCGGGCGGGGTCTGTTCGACCTCCTCCTCGGCGTCGGCCGCCTCTTCGGTGTCTGCGTCGTTCTCGCTTTCGCTCATACTGCCTCCTCCGCGATGCGGATGAGTTCGTTCAGCTTGGCGGTTCGCTCGCCTCCGACCGTCCCCGTCTTGATGAACGAGGCGTCGGTCGCCACGGCGAGGTGTGCGATGGTGGTGTCTTCGGTCTCGCCCGAGCGGTGGGAGACGACCGCGTCCAGCCCGTTGCGCTGGGCCAGTTCGACGGCGTCGAACGCGTCCGACAGCGACCCGATCTGATTCGGCTTGATCAGGATGCTGTTGGCTGCACCCACGTCGATCCCAGTCGAGAGGCGCTCGGTGTTGGTGACGAACAGGTCGTCACCACAGATCAGCGTCTGGTCGCCCACACGCTCGGTCAGGTCTGCGAAGCCCTCGAAGTCGTTCTCGTCGAGCGGATCCTCGACGTACGCCAGGTCGTACTCCTCGACCAACTCGGCCATATACTCGACCTGTTCGTCGGGCGTGCGCTCGACGTCGCCGTAGCGGTAGACCTCGTCGTCTGCGTCGTACAGTTCCGAGGCGGCCACGTCGAGGCCGAACTTGATCTCGAAGCCGAGTGCGTCGGCGACGCGGTCGGTCGCCTCGTCGACGATGTCGAACGCCTCGCTGTCGTCGACGGCGGGCGCCCACGCACCCTCGTCGCCCTTCGCGGCGGCGATGCCGCGGTCGTCGAGAATCTCGGCGACTTCGGCGTGCACGTCGGCGTTGGCGAAGACCGCCTCCGCCACCGACGGCGCACCGACGGGTGCCGAGAGGAACTCCTGGATGTGGGTCGCGTCGGCGGCGTGTTCGCCCCCGCCGACGACGTTGCCCAGCGGGATCGGGAACGACCGGTCGGCGTCACGGAACGTGCCGCCGAGGTGCTGGAACAGCGGTGCGCCCAGCACGTCTGCGCCGGCTTTCGCAGCCGCCATCGAGATGGCGACGGCGCTGTTGGCGCCGATCTCCGAGAAGTCCTCGGTGCCGTCAGCGGCGTGCAGCGCGGCGTCGACGTCGCGCTGGTTGCCCGCGTGGACGGTCCCTTCGAGTCGCGGCACCGCGTGCTGACGGGCCGCCGCGATAGCCTCGTTGGGCGGGAGTTCGATGGCTTCGTACTCGCCCGTCGACGCCCCCGAGGGGGCGGCCGCGCGGCCGAAGCCGCCCGACTGGGTGAGCACGTCCGCCTCGACGGTCGGGTTGCCCCGGGAGTCGAGGACGCGACGCAGCGACACGGAGCCGATCAGCGTCATCGCATCCCCCGCCGGACGGTGAACGGTAGCACACCGGCGTCGTACTCCTCGGCCGCGATGAGGATCGGCTCAGACTGGTCGGTGTCCACGAGCACCGGCGCACCGTACGCCAACTGCAGCGCTCGTGCGCCGAGGATGCGAGCCTTCTCGTATCGGTTGTATTCGAGGTTTCCGCTCATTGGTACGGTGAGACGACGTCTACGAGGTCGGTGTGGCTCACCATCATCCGCCGGCAGCAGTGGCGGCTGACGCCCAGTTCGTCGAGGACTTCTGCGGGGTCCTCGTCGCCCTCGCGGGCGCGGGCCTTGAACTCCTCCCAGTGTTCACCGATGACGTTGCCGCACGTGAAACACCGGACAGGGATCATCATGGGTGGATCACCTCAGCGGTACGACTTCTGGTAGCGAGCGCGTGCGCCGGGCCCGCCCCACTTCTTCGGTTCGCTCTGCCGGGAGTCGTTCACCAGCAGGGTGCGGTCGAACTCCATGAAGGCGTCGCGAAGTTCGGCGTCGTTGCGATGCTGCACCAGGCCGCGTGCGATGGCGGTGCGGGCCGCGTCGGCCTGCCCCGCGAAGCCGCCGCCGCTGACGGAGACGTCGATGTCGACCTCGTCGCGGAGGTCCTCGCCGGCGATGCGGAACGGCTCCAGCATCTTCAGGCGTGCCATCTCGGGTTCGACCAGCTCGACGGGCTGGGAGTCGATACGTACGCGCCCCTCACCGTCGGTGACGGTGGCACGGGCGACGGCCGTCTTCTTCTTTCCAGACGTGTTCGTTACCATGTGACGTTGGCCCCCAGATCCTCGGAGATCTCACCGAGGGTGGTGAACTTGATGTTCGACAGTCGGTCGAGCGAGGTGCCTTCCAGCACCTCGGCCTCCGGTGCGTCCTCGTCGGGCGAGGTCGTCTCCGACTCGAACGGGTTACCGACGTACACGCGGACGTTCTCGAACGCCTCGCGACCCTTCGTGGTCTTGTACGGCAGCATCCCGCGGACGGACCGCTTGAAGATGCGGTCCGGCCGCTTCGGGTAGTACGGCCCGGAGTCGGAGCCGAGGTTCGCGCGAGTGCGGTACTTCTCGACGGTGAACTCCGAGTCGCCAGTGATGACTGCGCGCTCGGCGTTCACGATTGCGACGCGCTCGCCGTCGAGCGCGCGCTGTGCGACCTTCGACGCGACGCGACCCATAATGGCGTCACGTCCGTCGACGACGACGTCGGGTTCGAACTCTGCGAGGCTCATCGGATCACCCGGACGTTGGTCCCTTCGGGGTTGTTCGACAGCGCTTCCTCCAGCCGGACGGCTTCGCCAGCCTGGTCGATCTTCGTCTCGGCGGTGCCGGAGAAGTCGACGGCGGCGACGGTGACGTCCTTACGGAGCACGCCCGAGCCGAGCACCTTGCCCGGCACGACGACGGTCTCGTCCTCGTTTGCGTACCGCTCGATGCGGCCGAGGTTGACCTCCGCGTGCGTGCGCCGCGGCTTTTCGAGCCGGTCGGCGACGTCCTGCCAGACGTTGGCATCGGACGACCGCGCGACCGACTTCAGTTCGGCGATGAGGTTCTGAAGTCTCGGATTGGTCTTGCTACTACTCATACGAGTACCTCCTGAGTGGAGTGATGTGGACTCGGTCGCGAGCCGCCGGCAGCGCCCACACGTCGCCGTACGGGTGTGCCGGGTCCGGTCGTGACCGAGTCGAATGTGGTGAGAGAACGGGAGTGCAGGGGGCAGGATTTGAACCTGCGAACCTCTACAGGACAGCGCCCTGAACGCTGCGCCGTTGGCCAGACTGGGCTACCCCTGCTCGCGTCCCGTCGTTTGCCGTCCCATCGGTTAACCCCTTCGGTCCACCCCGCCTGTGCGAGGCGGTGACGGCGCCCCTGCTGGCCGGGCGGGAACGCCGTACGGGCGAACGGTCGAAGGTGGGTGTGGGACGGACTCATTGTCGTTAAACTGCGACTTTCTCTGCGAGTTCGTCCGCGCGGTCGCGAAGCGACTGGACCGCACGGAGAGTGAGTTCCTCGACGGGCAGGGACCCGTCGGATTCGATGTGGAAGACGAACGCGCTAGGCACGTCGGTGACCTCCAGTTCCTTACCGGGGTACCGATTCGTGAGGTCGGCGCCGAACTCGTCCGTGTGGACCAGTTCGCCGTCCTCGGTCTCGATGACGCCGCGGAGGATGTTCGGCTCCTCCTCGTCGAACTCGTCGGCGTCGCCGACGACCTCGACACGTTGCAGGTGGCGGTAGCCGACTGCCACGCCGCCCTGGTGTTTCGCGTGTTCCTTCCCGGAGTCGAGCACCGCGTCGGCCTCGAACTCCAGCCGCTGTCCCTCTTTCAGTTCGATGATGGGGACGTTCTCGTCGGCTGGCTGTACGAGATCGTCGGACGTCTCGATGTCGCCCGAGTACGCCGTCGCGGGCCCCTCGACGTCGAGCGCGAGGGTGACGGTGTCGCCGACCTCGTAGTCGTCAAGCGGCGTCGTCAGCGGGACGAGGCCCAGACGCAGGCCGACCATCTCGTCGAACATCACCGACGAGTTCTCGACGAACCGAACGGTGTCGATCGAGAACGTCGGCACTTCCGACAGCATCGTCCGCCGAAGTCCGTTCGCGACCGCGGGCGTCAGCCCACGGACGAGGAGTCTGGCGGAGCGGTCGTCGTGCGTGACTACCTCGACGTCGAAGTCGTCTGCCATGGTTACAGGCGGTTCTTCTTGGGCGCGCGCGTTCCGTCGTGCGGGATCGGCGTGACGTCCTCGATACGGCCGATCTCAAGTCCGGCACGGGCGAGCGCACGGATCGTCGGCTGTGCGCCCGGCCCGGGGGACTTCTGTGCGTTGCCGCCCGGTCCGCGGATGCGGACGTGGACGCCTTCGATGCCCTGTGCGAGCAGTTCCTCGGCGACGCCCTCGGCCATCTGCATGGCCGCGTACGGCGACGCTTCGTCGCGGTTCTGCTTCACCACGGCACCACCCGAGGACTTGATCAGCGTCTCGGCCCCGGTGATGTCGGTCACCGTGATGAGGGTGTTGTTGAACGACGAGAACACGTTGGCGATGGCCCAGCGACCCTCGCCGGATTCGGATTCACTCATTTACTGACCCTCCGCGCGTTCGGGGTGAAGTTCGTCTGCGAGCGGACTGATCTCGTCGAATGCGACGAGGTCCTCCTCGACGGTCTCGACCTTGTACGACGGTCGAGTGACGCGTGCGTCGCCGACGACGACGTGGCCGTGCAGGATGAACTGTCGTGCCTGCTTGACCGTGTTGCCGAGGCCCTTGCGGTACGCGACCGTCTGGAGACGGCGTTCGAGCACGTCCGTCACGTCCAGCGACAGGACGTCCGTGATCGAGTCGGTGTCGTCGAGGATGCCGAGGCGCTGAAGCCGCGCGACGAAGTCGGCGCCGGCCTCGTTAGCGGCGTCGACGTCGCCCTGCGCGTCGCCGATGAGGCTTCGGGCCTCACGGCGGTAGCGGCGCAGTTCAGACTGCGCACGCCACAGTTCCTCTTTGTTCTTCAGGCCGTAGCGGGAGAGCAGGTCCGACTCCTCGTCGATACGCTCGCCCTGGTACGGGTGATTCGGCGTCTCGTACCGCTTGGTGGAGGTGCCGGTGCTCATTCGTCTTCACCCGCTGCTTCTTCCGCCTGTTCTTCGCGGATCTCTTCGACGTTGACCCCGATGGTGCCCTCGGTACGACCCGTGGACTTGGTCCGCTGTCCGCGAACCTTCTGGCCCCGCTTGTGGCGGATGCCTTTGTAGGAGTCGATCATCTTCATCCGGTTGATGTCGTGGCGGCGCTTCTCGTTGAGGTCCGAGCCCACGATGTGAGCGGTCTCGCCGGTGAAGAAGTCCTTCTGCCGGTTGACCATCCACTCGGGGACGTGGTCGGAGAAGTTCTCGACGACGTCGACGACCGAGTCGATGTCGTCCTGATCGAGGCGACCGAACGTGGCGGTTCGATCCACGTCGGCGGCCTCGGCCACCAGGCGCGCGGTGCGCTGGCCGATGCCGTTCATATCACTGAGACTGCGCTCGACGCTCTTCGTCCCGTCCAGGTCCGTCTGGCCGATGCGGACGAAGTACTGGAGGTCCTCGTCGTCCTCCTCAGCGTCGGGCGCATTCTCTGGTTCTTCTGCACTCATATCTTGTCTGTGTGGACAGCGTTGCGGCGGGGATTCGAACCCCGGAGGCTTGCGCCACTGAGTTAGCAACCCAGCGCCTTGGGCCAGGCTTGGCTACCGCAACACCGTATGTGCTGTATCGTCGCCACGTGAGCCATCACGGCTCCGGACTCGGGGCCGGCCGCCCCTACAGTGTCTGCGTTCGGTGTAACTCGGAGGCTGTACTTAAGCGTCACGAAAGGTGAGTCGACCGTGTGAGGGCGTCACGACCGTGTGAACGACCGACACAGCCAGTGATGATCGGTTCTCTCTCGACGCTGCCTCACGCGAGGTCGACGTCGCCGAACTCGAAGCGTGCCCCACCGGTGGCCGCCTCGCCGACCGAGACGGTCCACCCGTGTGCCTCCGCAATCTCCCGGACGATGCTGAGGCCGAAGCCGGTTCCGTCGTCTCTGGTCGAGAAGCCGTGGTCGAACACGTCCTCGCGGTCGTCCTCGGGGATACCGGGGCCGTCGTCGCTCACGGCGAAGCCGTCGGGGGTCGCTTCGACAGTCACCGTCACCGACTCGCCGCCGTGTTCGACGGCGTTGCGAAACAGGTTCTCAAGGAGTTGGGCCAAGCGACTCTCGTCGGCCATAACCGTCGGCGCGTCGTCGGCGTCGACCGTCGCCTGCGCCGTGTCGGCGGTTCCCCACGCTTGAAGCGCAGCCGTCGAGAGGTCGACCGCTTCCGGGTCCTCGACGACGGTGCCACTCCGGGCCATCGTCAACATGTCTGAGATGATCCGCTCCATCCGGTCGTGTGCTCGCATCGCCTTCTCGAGTCGGTCGTCGTCGCCTCGGTCCGCGACGGCCAACTCGGTCTGCCCCTTGGCGACCGCGAGGGGGTTCCGTAGGTCGTGGCTGACGATGGCCGCAAACTCTTCGAGGCGGTCGTTCTGCCGGCGGAGGTCCTCTTCGATGACCTGTCGCTCCAGCGCCGAGGATATCCACTCCGCCATCAATTCCACCAGTGCAACCTGCCAGTCCTCGAACGGATCCTCACGGGCGACGAGGTCGTAGAAGCAGAACGTGCCGTACACGCTCCCGTTCACCGTGACCGGCGCGCCGAGATAGCAGTTGACTCCCATCTCGACGTTGCCCGCCCGAGACGCGAGTTCTGTGTCCTGTTCGCCGATGTCGTTGAGGGCCAGCGACTCCTCGGAGATGACGACCCGTTCGCAGTTGGTCGTCGAGAGGTCGAGTTCGTCGCCGACCTCGACGACGCCGTCGAGGCCACGCACCACCTCGAAGACGTACGTCTCGTCACGGATGCGCGACAGCGTTCCGAACTCCGTCCCCAACACCTCTTGACCGACCGCGAGCAACCCGTCGACTTGCTGTTCGAACGTCCGGTCGCTGTCTGCCATCGTCTCGGTGATGGTGCGCAACGCCTCCTCACGCGCCTGGAGTTGTTCGATACGCTGGTGTTCCTCGGTGACGTCTTGGAAGAACACCGACAGCCCCGAGGCCGACGGGTACGCCCGCACGTCGAACCACGTCGCCAGTGGGCCGTAGTACGACGTGAACTCCACCGGTTTCTGGGCCTCCATCGCCTCGTGGTAGCGCTCGTAGAACTCGCCGTCGACCGCGTCCGGGATCACTTCCCACATATCCTGACCGATGAGGTCGCCCTCGGCACCGCCCACCGCGGCGTCAGTGATGACCTCTCTGCCGCGGTCGTTGAGGTAGGTGAATCGCCACTCCGAATCGACGGCGAAGAACGCGTCCGTCATCCGGTCGAGGAGCGCGGGGTCGAGCAGGGCCCCCCTGTCCACGGTCTGATCGGTGGAGGGACCCGTGGATTCGTCCTCGTCGGTAGTCATACTGAGGGTACCACGCCGCGTCGATTAAATAGTTCCCCCGAGCGACCGTCAAGCTGTCATCGAGATTCGTGGTCGTGCGACGACGCCTTCACTCCTCGGGCCACCGCTCGATGTACACCGTCTCGTCGGTGTAGAATCGAACGGCGTCGTCGCCCTGCGCGTGGAGGTCGCCAAAGAACGAATCCTTGTCGCCGCCGAAGTGGAAGAACGCCATCGCCGCGGCCGTCCCGACGTTGACGCCGACGTTGCCTGCGTCGATGTCGAGACGGAATCGCCGTGCTTCGCCGCCGTCACGGGTGAACAACGACGCCGCGTTGCCGAACTCAGAGCGGTTGACCAGTGAGACGGCGTCGTCGAAGTTGTCCGCGCGGATGAGTGCGAGCACCGGTCCGAATATCTCCTCGCGGGCGACCGTCGCGTCCGGGTCCACGTCGCCGAAGACGGTCGGGCCGAGGTGATAGCCCGTCTCGGGAACGTCGCGTTCGCGCCCGTCGAGGATCACCTCCGCACCCTCCTCGATGCCCGTCTCGACGTACTCCAGCACCGAGTCGCGGTGTGGGCCGGACACGAGCGGCCCCATATCTGTCTCGTCTTCCAACCCTGGCCCGACCTCCAGTGACTCCACCTTCTCGACGAGATGCTCGACGAACTCGTCGTACACCGCGTCCTCGACGACGGCGACCGGATTGGCGAGACACCGCTGGCCGGCGTTGGCGAACGCGGAGGAACACGTCTGCTCGGCGGCGTACTCCAGGTCCGCGTTCGCGCTCACGACGACGTGGTTCTTCGCGCCACCCTGTGCCTGCACGCGCTTGCCCGCCCCCGCCGCAGTCTCGTAGACGTGTTTCGCGATGGGCGTCGACCCGACGAACGATACCGCCTCGATGCCGTCGTGGGTGATGAGGCGATTCACCGTGTCCGGGCCGCCGTGGACGACGTTGAGGACGCCGTCCGGGAAGCCCGCCTCGTCGACGAGGGCGGCGATCCGATTCGCCGTGAACGGATCACGCTCACTCGGCTTGAGGACGAACGTGTTGCCCGTCGCCACCGCGTACGGCAGGAACCACAGCGGGATCATGGCGGGGAAGTTGAACGGCGTCACCGCGACGACCGTGCCCAGCGGTTGGCGTACCGCCGTCTCGTCGATGTTGGGCGCGGCGTGCGGGAGGTGACCCGCCTGCATCATCGTCGGGATGCCGCAGGCGACCTCGACGTTCTCGATACCGCGGCGAATCTCCCCCATCGCCTCCGCCTTCGTCTTCCCGTGTTCGGTGACGAGTACCTCCGCCAGCGACTCCTGGTGCTCCTCCAACAGCGCTTTCAGTCGGAACAACGGCTGGATGCGCTCCTCGACGGCGGTGCTCGACCACGTCTCGAACGCCTCGTTCGCCCGCGCGATGGCTTCGTCCTCGTCGGTGGCCGACGAGAATCGGACGGAGCCCATCGTCTCCGTCGTCGCCGGGTTCTCCACGTCCAGCGACTCCTCGCCGGTCGCCTCGCGCCACTCGCCGGCGACGTAGTTGTGTGCCACCTCGCCGTCTGCGATCTGCTCAACCATAGTGATCGTTCACACACCTCGTGGGAAGTAGCTACCGTTGGCGGTAGTGTAGGAGCGATGAGCGAGACACAGCGAACGGAGAAGGAACCTGGTTCGTGCGGTCGAGCGTGACCCGGTCAGTCGTCGTTACGGGTGGGCGTAGAAGGCGAGCAACTCGTCATCGCTCTCGCTGTCGAACCGGGCGAAGCCGACACGCTCGAACTGCACGAGGTCGTCGGCGTCGTAGTCGGCGTAGCCGGGTTCTGCGTATCCCACCACGTCGCCGTCCATCGTTCGCATCCGCACGCGCACGTGTTCGTCGTCGCCCGCGCCGACCCAGTGGACGACGGGGACGTTCTCCTCACGCACGAGTGAGATGTCGGTGCCGACCCAGTCCAGTTCGTCGCCGTCGCGGCGGAGACAGCCGAGGCCCTTCAGCCACACGCGCTCGCCGTCGGCGGGAACGTCGTCGGCTTCGAGGAGGACCGACTCGCTGGCAGGCACGTCGCGGTCGCCGCGGTCCTCGTGGTTGGGGTGTAGCGGCGGGTGGCCCACGTCGGGCACGTCTTCACCGAGAGAGAGCGACGCCGGTGCGGCGGCGGGGAGACGAGCGCCGTCGTCGACGGCGGACCCGCTCGGGTCGCGAACGAGGAACCGCCGGTCGGTGTCGTCGTCGATGAGGTCGCGGTTGTTCGCGTAGATGCTCGACATCGCGAGGTCAACGTTGCTCGTCGAGACGCCGAGTTCGACCATCGCGTCGACGATGGCTTCACCGCGAATGCCGCGGCGCTTCACCGACGCGAGCGTGGGTGCGCGGGGGTCGTCCCAGCCAGTCAACTCGCCCGAGTCGACCTTCGCTTTGATCGTCGAGGTGGACATCGGCACGTCGTAGGCGTCGATCTGGACGTGGCCCCAGTGGACGACCTCGGGGTACTCCCAGCCGAAGTAATCGTAGACGAACCGCTGGCGCTTGGCGGAGTCCTGCAGGTCGATGCCGCGGATGATGTGGGTGACGCCCGTGAGGTGGTCGTCGATGCCCGACTGGAAGTCGAGCATCGGCCACGCACGGTAGTCTTCGGCCTCTTCGCGGGGGTGAGGCGTGTCGACCATCCGGAACGCGACGAAGTCGCGGAGCGCGGGGTTCTTGTGGTGGATGTCGGTCTTGACGCGGAGCACCATCTCGCCGTCGCTGTACTCGCCGTCGACCATCGCCTCGAACTCCTCGTGGACCGTCTCGACGTCCTTGTCGCGGTGGTCACACGGTTCGCCGTCGGCCTTCAGGCCGCGGAAGTGCTCGGCGGGACACGAACAGGTGTACGCGCCGCCCTTCTCGATGAGGTCGCGTGCGTGGTCGTAGTACGTCTCGACGCGGTCGCTGGCCTTCAGCACCTCGTCGGGTTCGAACCCGAGGTAGCCGATGGCGTCGAGAATCTCGTCGTAGGCGTCCAAGTCCGGGCGCTTCGTCTCGGGGTCGGTGTCGTCGAACCGGCAGAGCATCCACCCGTCGTACATGTCTTTGTACGTCCCGATGACGGCGGGCATTCGGGCGGAGCCGAGGTGCCACGGGCCGTTGGGATTGGGCGCGAGGCGCATCCGAATCTCGTCGTACTCGTCGGCGTTCGGGAGGTCGGGGAGCACCTGGTCGTCCTCCTCGTCTTCGGCGTCGAGTTCCTCGACGAGTTCTGGGTCGAGTTCCGCGAGTCGCTCGCGTCGCTCCTCGGTGTCCATCCCACTCACCTCGCCGACGACCGGCGCGACGACGCCGGGGATGGCGTCGCCGTGCGGTCGGAAGTCGGGGTTCTCGCCCATCAGCGGGCCCATAATCGCACCCACGTCCGGGTCGGAGCCGTGTTTCAACGCGTTGTAGAGCGCGTGCTTTCGCGCCTCAGCGCGCACACGCTCTTCGAGGTCGTCGTCCATTGGGCGTCGCTTCTCCGCCCGGCCCCAAAACGCGTCCGGATTTGGGCGGAGACGCACGGCTGGTCGGTGTAACAGCAGGCCGCGGCGACGGGCCTCCCCCAGAGGTCTCCTCGCCACGGCCGGAGGGTGCGTAGGCACACCCGGGTAGGGGCAGTCAACATAACGACAGTCGACGACATATGCACATCGACCGTTCACGTCATTTCACGTCGTGGTGTCGGCCGTTCGGGGGGTAATACCATCCTAATCACCGCCGCACACACCGGGATTCATATGCTTCGCCGTGGACCGGCGGCTATGCCAATCTTCTTCGAAGACGTCGAGGTAGGGACCGTCGAGCAGTTCGGTTCCTACGAGGTGACGCACGACGAGGTGCAGGAGTTCGCACAGCAGTACGACCCGCAGTGGTTCCACGTCGACGCCGACCGCGCACGCGAGGAGTCGCCCTACGGCGGCCTCATCGCCTCCGGGTGGCACACCGCCGCGATGACGATGCGACTGCTCGTGGACGGCCACCTCTCGGACGCTGCGACCGTCGGCGCGAAAGGCGTCGACGACTTGCGCTGGCGCGTCCCCGTCCGTCCGGGCGACACGCTCCGGATCGAAAACGAGGTGATCGAGAAGGTGCCCGAACGGCCCGAGCGTGGACTGGTCCGCGCCCGGACGAAGACGTTCAATCAGGACGACGAGGAGGTGTTCTCGATGGTGGGGAACGTGATGTACCTGCGCCGGGAGGACGGCCCCGTAACCGACGCGGGAGACAACGAAGCCGACGACGTAGAGTAGCGAGAGGGTCGACAGATCACAGCGCAGTCACGGACAGGAACGCCGACGACGCCGCCTTTACCGTGCTTCGTCCTCGGCGCGTTCGCGGTCGGCGTGGTCAGTTCGCTCCAACAGGTCTGTCGCCCGCCGGAACACGCCTGTGAGCGTCGTCATCTCCTTGCTCGTGGGGTGTGCCCGACCGACGAGTCGCCGGATCAGCCGTTGACTGCGGGTGCGCTTGTGGTCGCGCGACTCCGCGTGGTCGAGGAACGCGCCGAACTGCTCGTAGAAGCGTTCGATCTCCGGTTCGGGGGCGCGTTCGTGCTCGACTTCGGGTAACTGGTACTCGTCGAGGAACAGCGACCGGAGTTCGTACAGCGTCACCGTCGCCGCCTGTCCGAGATTCATCACCGGGTACTCGGGGTTCGCGGGGATCGAGATGAGTTCGTCCAACTGCTCCAGTTCCTCGTTGTTGAGACCAGTCCCCTCCCGGCCGAACACCAGGGCGGTGTCGGAGTCGACCGTCGCCAGCGACTCGCGGAGTTCGGCGGGCGTCTTGAACGGGAAGCGGACGTGCCGGCGGGCGTCCTCGCCGGTGATCGCGGTCGTCCCGACCGTGTGGTAGTTCTCGACAATCTCGTCGAGGGTGACGGTGTCGGCGTTCGGCAACACGTCCTCGCGGGCGTGGCCGGCGAAGCCGTACGCCTCGCTGTCGCGGTCGATCTCGGGCGGGTCGACCAGTTTGAGGTCGGTCAGCCCGAAGTTCTTCATCGCGCGAGCGATGGTGCCGACGTTGCCCGGCGTCTCCGGTTCGACGACGACGACGACGAACTCGCGGTCTGCGTGGTCGCCGTGGTCGGTGTCGTCGTCGCCGTCACTGCGCTCCCCGTCGCTCATGAGGGGTACTCGCGGTCGAGGTCGAGGTCGTCTACGTCGAGGTCGTCGTCGCCATCGCCGTCACTCGTGTCGGCATCCGCGTCGTCAGCGTCGTCGCCGTCCTCGAAGTCCGGACGTTCGTCGACGAGGAGATCGTCGTCCTCGTACAGGTCTTCGGGGTCGCGCAGGTCCGGCAGGTCTTCGGGCGCCTCCTCGACGTACTCCATCCCGCCGTAGCCGTCGGGCGCGCGGCCGCCGTCGTCGAACCACTCGTGGAAGGCGTCGCGGAACGTCTCCTCGCCCGCGATAGTCTTGCCGCCCTGTTCGCGGAACCAGTAGAGGAAGTCGGCCTCGTGGTCGTCACACAGCAACACCTCGTCAAGCGGTTCGCCGTAGACGATGGCCGCGGGGTTGCACCGCTTCTTCTCTTCCTCGCCGTGGATCAGATAGCAGGCGTCACAGGGCTTGCCCATCACGACTTGTAGGCGAACGAGGCGGTGGCGGGGGTCTTTCGGAATCTCCTCCAGCGGTCTCCACCCGCCCGCGTCGGTGAAGAGGTCGTCCTCGTCGAAGCGCCAGCCGCGCAGGCCGATGCTCACCTTTCCCATTACCCCGGCGTTGCGCCGCGGCGGGCATAAACGGCGCGTTCCGGGACCGTCTCGACGGCGTCGAGCGCCGAGTCGGCCGCCGTCTCGTCGCCGTGTTCGTCCCCGCCGGGACCACAACACCGAAACACGCGGCTCCCGTGGCGATCCCTATGCGAACAGTCGACGCTGCGGGCCTCGAGATCGGTGACGACCATCCCCCACGGATCATGGGCGTGTTGAACGTCTCGAAGGAGTCGCCGTACGACCCCAGCGTGTACGACGACCCCGGCGAAGCCGCCCAGTACGTCGACGAGGAACTCATCGACGAGGGCGCAGACATCGTCGACGTCGGCTTGGAATCTGCGAACAAGAAGTTCGAGGTGCTCTCTGCGGAGGGGGAACTGGAGCGCCTCGACACGGCCATCGAGACTATCGAGAGCGTCTCCGGTGACGCCGTCTTCTCCATCGAGACGCGCTATCACGAGGTCGCAGCGGAGGCGTTGAACCGCGGGTTCGACATGGTCAACGACATCTGTGGGTTCGCCGACTCCGAGATGCCCCGTGTCTGTGAAGAGTACGATGCCGCCGTCGCCAAGATGGCCTCGCCGCCGGATCTGGAACGACCGGGTGCTATCGAGGACGTCGACGACATCTACGAGGCGCTGTCGCTCAACGGCTTCACCGACAAGACCATCCTCGACCCAGCGTTCGGCGGGTGGTCCGAGGAGAAGACCATCGCAGACGACCGCGAGACGTTCCACCGCCTGCGGGAGTTCCGCGGCTACGGGCGACCGCTCCTCGTCTCGATCAACCGGAAGAACTTCCTCCGGAGCGTCGCCGACCGGACCACCGAGGAGGCGCTTCCCGTCTCGCTGGCGGCCACGTCGATGGCCGTCGAACGCGGCGCACACATCGTCCGCACGCACGACGTGCGAGAGACGCGCGACGCGGCGCTCATCGGCAAGGAGTTCGCTCGCGACCGCGCCCGCTACGACGACGACGTGTCGGTGGAAGAACTCGACGTGACGACCACCGGCGACGCTCGCCGGCACATCGACCGCGTGGGCGGTGACGCGACAGCCGCGGCCGACGCAGTCGCGCGAGTGTACGAATTCGACGGTCTCGACGCCGAACAACTCGGGGCACTCCGCGCGGGGGCCGCCGACTCGTCGGCCGTCGTCGTCGCAGGCGAGGCCGCGACGACGGCGCTGTTGCTGGGGAATACGCGGGGAATCGCTGCGACCGCAGATGCCGCACGCGGCGTCTCTGAGGCCTTGGACGCCGCGTTGGCGTCGGTCGAGCGTCCGACAGAGTAAGAAAACTTATACCCAATCGGTCGATATCTGACGATGGAAGCCGGAAGGGCACCGCGGGTAGGGGTACTCTGGTGCGCTTACCGGCCCGATCCCGTATTACTGAGTCGCTACAGTCGTAGTCACAACCATGGAGTTCACCGACTGGGAACCGATCTACGAGGCGATCCTCGCCGACTTCGGGTTCGACAGAGCGGCCGACGAGGCGGTTCGCGACCGTGCCGCGGCGTTCGCCACCCCGTTCGCGTTCGCCTGCCTCGACTGTACCGGCGCGACCGTCGCCGTCGCCGGCGCGGGACCGTCGCTGGAGGCTGACGCCCACCTCGCGCGCGAGGCCGACCGCGTGTTCGCCGCGTCGACGGCGACCGACCGCCTCGCTGATCTGGGAATCGCCGTCGACGCGATGGTGACCGACTTGGACAAGAACCCCGAGACCGGCCTCGAACGAACAGACCGCGGTGAAGTCGTCGTCGCGCACGCGCACGGCGACAACGGCGACCTCGTCGACGAGTGGTTACCCCGCTACGATGCCGCTCACACGCTCGTCACGACGCAGGCCGCGCCGGTCGACGCCGTCGCCAACGTCGGCGGCTTCACCGACGGCGACCGCGCGGCGTTCCTCGCAGACCACTGCGGGGCGGCGGCTCTCGTGTTTCCAGGGTGGGACTTCGACGACGCCGACGTGGCCCCGATGAAGATGCAGAAACTCCGCTGGGCCGAGCGACTCCTCCACCTCCTCGAACGGCGTCGCGGAGAGCAGTTCGCCGTCCTCAACGGACGGCGCGACCAGATCGATCCGATCTGAACCGCCCCCACGACTGCCAACAGGGTTACTATCGCGACGCCCGTGGGCGATCCTATGCGCCTGTTCTGGCACCGTCGGGACCTCCGCGTCAGCGACAATCGTGGCCTCGCGGCGGCCGCCGACGCGGATACGGTCGTGCCGGTGTTCGTCTTCGACGACGCCGTCCTCGAACACGCCGCCGACCCCCGTGTCCGGTTTATGCTCGACGCACTTGCAGTGTTGCGCGAGGAGTACCGCGACCGCGACTCCGATCTGGTCGTCGCCCACGGCGACCCCGCCGAGGAACTCCCCCGCATCGCCGCCGAGTTCGACGCCGAGGCGGTCGTCTGGAACGAGGACTACTCCGGACTCGCCCGCGAACGAGACGCCCGTGTTCGCCGGGCACTCGACGCCGAAGGCGTCCACCGCGAGACGCACCACGACGCCGTCCACCACGAACCCGGAACGATCACGACGAACAAAGGAGAGCCGTACGCGGTGTACACCTATTTCTGGAAGAAGTGGCGCGACCGCGAGAAGGCCGCCGCGTTCGACGCGCCGACGGCCGCAGACCTCGCAGACGTGTCGGGCGACCCTCTCCCGAGCATCGAGGATCTGGGCTTCTCAGAGCCCGAGGCAACCGTCCAGCAGGCTGGAACCGAAGCCGCCCGCGACCGCCTCGCGGCGTTCTGTGAGGACGCCGTCTACCGCTACGACGAAGACCGCGACTACCCGACGAAAGACGCTACCTCCCGCCTCTCGACGGACCTCAAGTGGGGGACCATCGGAATCCGTGAGGTGTACGCGGCCACCGAGGAAGCGAAAGCGACCGCGGAAGCCGACGGCGACGACGACGCCGTGGAGTCGGTCGAGGAGTTCCAGTCGCAACTCGCGTGGCGGGAGTTCTACACCCAGGTCCTGTGGGCCAATCCCGAAGTGGTCACGTCGAACTACAAGCAGTACGAGAACGACATCGGGTGGCGCGAGGGTGAGGACGCCGACGAACACCTCCAGGCGTGGAAAGAGGGGAAGACGGGCTACCCAATCGTCGACGCCGGGATGCGCCAACTCCGCGAGGAGGCGTATATGCACAACCGCGTGCGGATGATCGTCGCGTCGTTCCTGACGAAGGATCTGCTCCTCGACTGGCGCCACGGCTACGAGCACTTCAAGGACCACTTGGCGGACCACGACACCGCCAACGACAACGGCGGGTGGCAGTGGGCCGCCTCGACGGGCACGGACGCCCAACCGTACTTCCGCATCTTCAACCCGATGACGCAAGGGGAGCGCTACGACCCCGACGCCGAGTACATCAAGGAGTACGTCCCCGAACTGGCGAGCGTCTCCGCCGACAACGTCCACTCGTGGCACGAACTGTCGGTCGGTCGCCGCCGCCAACTCGCGCCGCAGTACCCCGACCCGGTCGTTGACCACTCGGAGATGCGCGAGGCGGCCATCGCGATGTTCAAACGCGCCCGCGGGGAGGAAGTCGACGCCGACTGAGCGAGCACCACCGTCGTCGCGACCCGCTGTGATTCAGACGCCGACCTCGGTGACGCCGAGTATCGCCCCGCAGGCGGCACACTCCCACACCGTCGCGTCGCCGTTGTATTGCGCGTCGGTGTCGCTCTCGACGACTTCTCTGAGTTCCGTCTCGCAGTGGGGACACGCTCCCATACGCCCGCCGTGTGAACGCTCGCCGAAAACGCTTGCCGCCGCGTCGGTCGGGATACGGCTTTCACCCCGGCGTCCGAACGGACGGATATGAACGTCGCAGTCTTGCTGTACGAGGGGTTCGACGAACTCGACGCGGTCGGCCCGTTCGAGGTGTTCCGCAACGCCGAGAGCGCCGGCGCAGACTTCCACACCCGACTCGTCTCGCTCGACGGCCCCGGACTCGTCACCGCGAGCCACGGGATGCGCGTCGAGGCCGAGGGCGAACTCCAAGCGCCCGGCGACCTCGACTTGCTCGTCGTCCCCGGCGGCGGGTGGAACGACCGTAGCGACGCCGGCGCGTGGGCGGAGTACGAACGCGGCGCGATTCCGGACGCGGTGGCGGCCCACCACGACGCGGGCGCGACCGTCGCCTCCGTCTGTACCGGCGGGATGCTCCTCTCGAAAGCGGGTATCCTCGACGGTCGGCCCGCGGTCACGCACGCCTCCGCGCTCGACGACCTCCGCGAGACGGACGCCGAGGTGCGTGAGGAACGCGTCGTCGACGACGACGACGTGCTCACCGCCGGCGGCGTCACTTCCGGTATCGACCTAGCGCTGCACATCGTCGAACGCGAAGCGGGCATCGACGTCGCAGAGTCGGTGGCGACGACAATGGAGTACACCCGTCAACACGAGGCGTACGAACCGACGCCCATCGAGGGTGTGGAGTAGGACGGGACGGCTCTCGTAACACGCACAGCAAGGGAGTTGGTTCCGTTCGAGCGATAGATACGGAGGAGCACTATCTCACTTCGATACTCGATCTATTCAGAAGCTGTCAGAATGAGCGTGCGAGATGCAGAGGGTCCATACAGCATCGAATACGACACCGGTAATCTGGACTAGTGCACTCCAATCGGGGCATTCGGTCACATCGCATATTCTAGCCGTGTACACCGGCAACAGCGAGCTGAAGTGCCTAAGACTGACGAATTGATAGCTGAGCGTGGACGCTACTTTCCGGATGCCGAACGGGGCTGAACCAAGAGCGATCAATCAATAAGGGTTGTAACCACGAGTACCCACTACATTATGGACTGGTCCGTGGTAAGACGAAGAAATGAGTCCTCCACGAGTCCGTCCAGATAGTCGTTGATGCCCTCCGCGATGAGTTGCCGTCGCTTGCCGAGGAACTCCTCGTAGTTCTACTTTTCCAGAGCCGTTCGTCTAGCGGAATAAACGCGGGTTCCAGCGCACCTAGCTGATTCTCGCGGACGGTTGGGAGATACTCAGTCGGTCGTGAATCGAATATGTCGAGGTTTCCCGATTGGGTGAGCGGGACACGGTTCGCGATTTCATTCACACGCTCCCTGTCGTGGTGGTTGTTCCCCGAATCGTATCCTGCCCGTTCTAACTGGGCTCGCGGGAAGATATGATGGCTTTGAATTGCGTAACGATCTCCACCGTCACAATCCAAACCTTGCAACTGAGCCGGTATGGATGACAAATCTTTATGAATAATAATTAAGTAGAGGCAGTACTTCAGAAATATGATGTTCTCTACTGACCGAGCCGACCAACCTGAACTGCAATCGGTCCCGACACCCGCTGTGGCGACCACCGCGGCGGAGGAGGTGGACCGATGAGTTCGCCAGAGCAGATGTCCGATGGCGACATCGACTATGCGACCGAGACGGCACAGGCGTACCTGGAGGATCTCGAGGATGCGATGCGCCGGGAGGATGCCGCCGCTGCGGCGGAGATGTTCTGTGCGGAGAGCTACTGGCGCGACCTGGTCGCGTTTACCTGGAACATCAAGACGGTGGAGAATCCCAGTGGCGTCGAGGATATGCTCGAGGAGACACTCGCGCACACCGGTCCGTCGGACTTCGAGCTTAGCGAGCCGGCGGAGGAGGAAGATGGGATCATCACCGCCTGGTTCACCTTCGAGACCGAGGTGGGTCGTGGTGAGGGTGTCGTCCGGCTGAAAGATGGCGGTGCGTGGACCTTCCTGACCGCACTGACGGAGCTGAAGGGGCACGAGGAGCCCAAGGGCAGAGACCGACCGATTGGCGCAGAGCCGGTTGCGGACGCAGACCGCAAGACGTGGACAGAGCGCCGTGAAGAGGAACTGGAGAACCTGGGGTACACCGAACAGCCGCACACCGTGATCGTCGGTGGGGGACAGGGCGGCATCGCACTCGGTGCACGGCTCCGCCAGCTCGGCGTGCCCACGATCATCGTCGAGAAGAACGACCGGCCGGGCGACTCCTGGCGCAACCGGTACAAGGGGCTCGCGCTGCACGACCCTGTCTGGTACGACCACCTCCCGTATATCAAGTTCCCCGACAACTGGCCGGTGTTCTCACCGAAAGACAAGCTCGGCGATTGGCTGGAAATGTACACGAAGGTGATGGAGCTGAACTACTGGTCGAAGACCGAGGCCACCAGTGCACAGTACGACGAGGAGACGGGCACCTGGGAGGTCGAGGTCAACCGCGACGGTGAGGAGCTCGTGCTGCGCCCACAGGAGCTCGTGATGGCGACGGGAATGAGCGGCAAGCCCAACGTACCCGACCTCGACGGCGAGGAGCGCTTCAACGGCGAGGTACACCACTCATCCGCGCACCCCGGCCCCGACGAGGAGTATGAAGGCAAGTCCGTGGTAGTGGTGGGCTCGAACAACTCAGCCCACGACATCTGTGAGGGGCTCTGGGAGGTCGGCGCCGACGTGACGATGGTGCAGCGGTCATCGACGCACGTCGTCAAGACGGACACACTGCTGGAGCACGGACTCGGTGATCTGTACTCCGAGCGAGCCGTCGAGAACGGCATCGACACCCACCGGGCGGACATGATCTTCGCATCCGTCCCGTACCGCATTATGAACGAGTTCGAAAAACCCAAATATGACAAAATGAGGGAGATCGACGCCGAGTTTTACGAGGCGCTCGAGGACGCTGGCTTCATGATCGACTTTGGTCCCGACGACTCGGGGCTGTTCATGAAGTACCTCCGCCGTGGCTCGGGCTACTACATCGACACCGGCGCCAGTCAGCTCATTATCGACGGAGAGATCGAGGTGGCCAATGGGCAGGTAACTGAGTTCACCGAGGATGCGATCCTGCTGGAAGATGGCACCGAACTCCCCGCCGACCTTGTCGTGTACGCCACGGGGTACGGCTCGATGAACGGCTGGGTGGCCGGCCTAGTGGATGAGGAGACGGCGCGGCAGGCGGGGAAGGTCTGGGGGCTCGGCTCAGATACGCCCAAAGACCCCGGACCGTGGGAGGGCGAGGAGCGCAACATGTGGAAGCCGACGCAGGTGGAACAACTGTGGTTCCACGGTGGCAACCTGCACCAGTCACGCCACTACTCGCTGTATCTGGCGCTGCAGTTGAAGGCACGCTATGAGGATATCCCCACGCCGGTGTACGACAGGCAGGAGGTCCACCACGAGGGGATCTAGCGGCCGCTCTCCCAAGGATGGTCGCCTGACAGGCGATGCACCTTCGGAGATCGGATGGCTGGTCGGCATCACCTCAGGTGGTGCTCGCCGTCCGCACTCGCCGGCCGAACTGCGCCGCAGGTGGTGTGTCCATCGCAAGCACGTGCGCCCTGACCAGATCCATCTCCACCTCGAGGCGGGCCACCAGTGAGATCAGCTCCTCACGGGCGGCCCAGCTCACACACGCATCGGCACCGATCCGTTCGTTCGAGCGCTCGCCTTAGCCCCGCTCGTCGAGTTCGGCAGCGCCCCCGAACTCGAACGTGTTCGTCGCGAACTCGACCGCGCCGAGAAACTGGAGGCGTCGGAATGATCGCCTCAACCACCGTCGGCGGTCTCATCGACGAACCGTCGCGCCGTGTCGATTACTTTGAGGTCACCTCCAAGGGCCTCGACGAGCGGTTCCATCTCGCCGAGCCGGCCACGGCGAATACCGTGATCAACCACAACGTGATCGAAGATATCTCCAGCGCCGAGACGATCTGTCGGAAGCCGTCAAGATCGACGGAGACGGGAGTGGCCTGGCGTTCCGGGCGAACAAGTTCCTCGTCGCGGTCGGTCTCAATCCCGTCGAACTGGTAGAATTTTGTTCGGACATATACAGCACGCTGGCTCTGTTGAAATCCTCAGGGAGTTACAGGTACACCCGGTAATCTGACCAGATGGAAGCCCTCCCGAAATCGCGGTTGCTCCGGTTCGTTGAGCAAGCGATCCACTTGGCACGCCGAGCTGTCGCTCCCTACTCATCGAAGTTCTCCAAACGCCGGTACACACTCCACCAGCACATCGTTCTCCTCTGTCTCAAAGTTCGGAAGAACACGACTTACAGGACGCTTCTCGACGAACTCATCGAGATGCCCCGCATTCGGAAAGCCATTAATCTAGACGAACTCCCGTCGCCCTCAACGTTGTGTAAAGCGTTCAACCGGCTTGATATGGCAGTCTGGCGTGTCCTGCTCAACCTCTCGATCATGCTTCTCCCGACTAACGGTGTCGTTGGGATCGACGCTTCCGGCTTCGACCGGAGTCACGCCTCGAAACACTACACGAAGCGAACGAAGCTGACGATTCAGCAGTTGAAAGTGACACTGCTCGTAGACACGAGAGCGAATGCTATCCTCGATCTCCACGTGACGACGACCAGAAAACACGACTCACAGATCGCTCCGTCGCTCATCAAGCGCAATGCCGAGAATGTGGCAATCCTCCTCGGTGACAAGGGTTACGACGACCAGAAGGTTCGCGCGTTAGCCCGTGACGCTGGTGTTCGTCCCCTCATCAAGCACCGAGAATTTTCGTCGCTCCACAAGGCGTGGAATGCTCGACTGGACGCCGACCTCTACGGTCTACGGAGTCAGAATGAGACGGTGAACTCCAGTCTCAAACGGAAATATGGCGCATTCGTCCGCTCACGATACTGGTGGAAGCAGTTCCGTGAACTCGTTGTCGGTAGTCTCACACACAACATCGACAAGACACTCTGAACGTTAGATGTAGAGATTAGATGCAGCACCACAGTCTGTAAACAGGTATTATTACCTGAAATGGACAATAATGGGTATGGTCTCTGAGCAGACATGGGTCGATGCTGGCCGTGCACTCGCCTTCTTACTTCTATATGGACTCACCAACGGAGTACTCGCTACCACGGCACTCGCGCCAGACCTTCATCTCTACCTGCGGGTCGCGGTTACACTGATACTCAGTCTTGGAGTCTTCGCAGCAGTCGATGTTATACCTCGCTTGATTCGTGGTGACCGGCCGCTCCTCGGATCAGACAGCCGCCTCTACTCAGTACGAGGGGTGGTCTTGCTGATACTCGTCATTCTCGTAACAGCCCTGATCGCTGACCTGCTCCGAGCCACAACCGAACTTTCGGAGAACGCCCTCATCAACACAGCGGTCGTGGTCGGTGCTATCGTTGTCCTCGGCCCGGTCGTCGGCTACTACTGGCGTCAGTCGGTCGCACAGACCCGGTGAACACCTCCTTATCGACTGCACACTCGCAAGTGGGAGTCCGACGAAATTCCGTCTACTTGCTCATAAGCCAGTTGTAGAAAATATGCACACCTACCTAATGACGATCTCAGCATGGAAGTGTTGACTCAATAGGGTTTCAACAGAGCCAGCACGCTCTCTATCAGCCGTTTTCAGTAAACTCACGTCGAATCAACAGCGTCCACAGAGCAAACGGATCGAACCCCAACTGAGTCGAACAGCGGGACCCCGCCGTTCACCTCCCTCACTCACGAACCAACGGTGCGAGCGCAACCGCCGCCAGCGCCGCGCACACAGCGAGGCCGTACCACCCGAGGTCGTAGCCGACGCTGTCGGCGAGATACCCAAACGCGGGCGGCGCGAGCAATCCCCCGAGGTTGATAGCCGTCTGCCCGCCCGCCGTCGCCGCGCCAACCTCGTCGTCGTCGACGAGGGCGGTGAGACAGCCGTAGTACATCCCCGGAAATCCGAGGACGAAGAAGCCGAGAAGCGTGAACGCGACCGCCGCGACCAACGGCCCACCGACGAGCGTGATGGCGACGAACCCGACCGCCGTGACGACCGACTGGACGAGCAACACCCGCGCGTTCGCAACCGACGCGGACAGTTGCAACCGATCAGCGATGGTCCCGCCGCCGAGCCGACCGAGGCTTCCCGTCACCTGTATCGCCGCCAGCGTCCCACCGGCGACGGCGGCCGACGCCAACACGGAGTCGGTCATATAGAGGACGACGTAGCCAGTCGTCGTGAACACCGCCGCGCCGAGGAAGAAGCCCGAGAGGAGGAGGCCACGATAGCCCGACCCGGCCAACAGCCCCCGAATGTCTGGGAATGCGAGCGTCCCGGAGCCTTCCTTCCCGTCGTAGCCCCACGCGAACACCGCAGCGACCACACAGGCGACGCCCGCGGCGACGAGGAAGCCCGCTTCCCAGTCGGCGTTCGTGCCGGCGACCGTGATCAGACCTGCCGAGAGGCCCGACCCGACGGTGACGCCGACCTGTTTCACGTTCATCGCGAGGTTTCGTTGGCCCGCGGGTGCGACGACGAGGACGGCCCGGTTCGTCGCCGGCATCGCCGTCGCGTAGGCGACGCCGACGAACACCAGCGACGCGAGTACCAGCGGGTACGTCGGCACGAACGCGACGGCGACACACCCGGCAGCCATCAACAGGAGACCGCCGACCATCGGCGGTCGCTCGCCGTACGCGTCGACGACCGCACCGGCAACGAACAGCGCGGCGGTGTAGCCGCCGATGACCGCCGTCACTGCCAGCCCGGTTCGAAAGCGGGTGAGGCCGAAATCGGCACGCAAGAAGGCCGTCGTCGCGAACACGGCGTAAAAGCAGATGCTCGCGGCCACCTGCCAGCCACCGACGAGTCCGACGCCGCGCCACTCGCGCACGTTGTCGTGTGCGTTCCACCGGGGCCTGCTTCCGTCGGTACCGGCGAGGCAAGCCGCGAGTTGGAGGGATTGTAGTCACTCGTTGCTATGCTGACAACATCGCGAACTCGAGGTGAATCGAACGCCAGTACAGTGAATCCGCCGAGCCGACAGATCGCAAGCAGGCGCTTAGACGGCGAACGAAAGGGTCTTGTCAAGTGCTACCAGTCGACTTCTCAATCTTTAACAGCTCTCACGCCAATGTTGTAGCCGGAGGGATACTATCATGAGCGACTACGAACTCGACCCACTGCCGTACGATTACGACGCACTCGAACCCCACATCTCCGAACAGGTCCTGACGTGGCACCACGACACCCATCACCAGGGCTACGTCAACGGCTGGAACTCCGCCGAGGAGACGCTCGCGGAGAACCGCGAGGAGGGTGACTTCTCCTCTTCCGCGGGTGCCATCCGCAACGTGACCCACAACTCCTCGGGTCACATCCTGCACGACCTGTTCTGGCAGAACATGAGCCCCGAGGGCGGCGACGAGCCGTCGGGTGCGCTCGCGGACCGCATCGCCGAGGACTTCGGCTCCTACGAGGCGTGGAAGGGCGAGTTCGAGGCCGCCGCCGGCAACGCATCCGGCTGGGCCCTGCTCGTGTACGACACGTTCTCGAACCAGCTGCGCAACGTGGTCGTCGACAAGCACGACCAGGGCGCAATCTGGGGCGGTCACCCCGTCCTCGCACTCGACGTCTGGGAGCACTCCTACTACTACGACTACGGCCCGGCACGCGGCGACTTCATCTCCGCGTTCTTCGAGGTCGTCGACTGGGAGGAGCCCTCGGCCCGCTACGAGCAGGCCGTCGAACTGTTCGAGTAAGGTCGCACGCGGACACACGTCCGCGCTCCGACGAACGGACCCGGAGGGGTCCGAGCAGACCACGACGTTTCTTTCGACGCTTCGCCGACAGCGACAGCGACGGCGACGCCACCGCACGCGCCGCGACTGCCGCGGCACCCGCACTTACGGCTCCCGCGAACGAGTGATAGATATGCCACTCGCCGACGGCGTCCACGTACTCGAACTGACCATCGACCGACCAGACGGCGACGTCGTGCTCCGCCCGACCGCCGTCGAGACGCCCAAGGGCGTCCTCCTCGTCGACACCGGCGTCCCAGGGCAAGTAGACGACATCGGGCAGGCGCTCGCCGACTGTGACCTCGACATCGCAGACGTTCGCGGCGTCGTCCTCACGCACCACGACGGCGACCACGCCGGGTCGCTCTCGGCGGTCCTCGACCGTGCCGACGACCCGGCCGTGTACGCGCACGAGGCCGCCGCGCCCTTCGTCGACGGCCGGTCGTTCCCCCTGAAGACGGCCGAGGACGACGAGCGGTATCCGTCCGCGCCGGTCGACGTGGAACTACAGGACGGCGTCACCTTCCGCACGGACGCGGGGCCGATGCGAGCAGTGTTCACGCCCGGCCACGCGCCCGGCCACCTCGCGTTCCACTTCCCCGACGCCGGACTCCTCCTCGCGGGCGACGCCCTCCGCGGCGAGGGTGGGGAACTGAGCGGTCCCGCCGAGCAGTTCACGCCCGACTTCCCCGCGGCGGCCAAGTCTGTCGGCCGACTCGCGGAACTGGACGTGGAGACGGTCCACTGTTTCCACGGCGGCACGGTCGAGGCCGGAACCGACGACATCAAAGCGGTGTACGAGTCGCTGGCGGCCGAGTATCTCGACTGATCGCGGTCGAACTGTCCCACCGATCCGTCGCCGAATGAGTTAGGTGACTTCCGTCCGCCGTATCCGCCGATGGAGCACATCGCCATCGACGACGTGGATCCGAGCGGATTCGGCAATGACGTGGCCGTGCGCCGCCTCAGCGGCCCACTGGGTGCGGACGACCTCGCCATCAACCACTACCGACTCGACCCAGGTGAACGATTCTCTGGCGGGAAACACACCCACCTCGACCAGGAGGAACTGTTCGTGGTCCTCGACGGGACGGCGACGTTCGACACCGAGGAGGGAACCGTGGAGGTGAGCGAGCGCGAGGCGATCCGATTCGCGCCCGGCGAGTACCAGACCGGCTACAACGACGGCGACGACCCGGTCGCGGCGCTGGCGCTGGGCGCACCCGCCGACTCGACGGAGGTTCGCGTGCCGGTGGAGTGCCGCGAGTGTGGCCACGAGGCGCTGGCGGCCATCCCCGCCGAGGAGGGGATGGCGTTCGAGTGCCCCGAGTGCGGGACCGAGGCCGACCTGCCGACGTAACGAGCACGGCCTGCGACGAGAGCGACCCGCCGCGCTTTAGCGGGCCGCCGGCGAACGGGCGAGTATGCCCACGCCGAAAGCCGACTTTCCTGACCTGTTCCCCTGCGACTTCTACACGCCCGAGGAACTGTTCGAGGCCGACCAGATGTACACGGTCTACGAGACCGCGCGACTCCTCCAGGGACTCGAACCGGACGCCGAGATCGACGAGGGGACCGAAGACGTCCTCCTCGACTGGGCGATTCCGTGGATTATGGTCCACTCGACGGATCTGGTGATCGCAGAACCGCGCTCCGAGGAGGAACCGGGCTACTACGGCCTGAAACGCGACGAAGACCTGCCCGGTGCGAGCGGGGACGCCGCCGACCAGTGAGACTCCTCGTCGTCGGCGCGGACCGGGTCGACGCGGGGAAGACGACGTTTGCGGTCGGACTCGCGGCCCGACTCCGAGCCGAGCGTAGCGGGGACGACCTCCGCGTCTACAAGCCCCGCGCAGGCAACGACTACTGGTTCGACCACGACGACGTGCGCCGAGCGATCGATGAGGGGCGACTGTACGGCAAGGACGTCGCCCGACTGCTCGACGCCGCCGGGAGCGACGCCCCTCACGAGACACGGAACCCGATCCACCGCCTGTGGCGACCGACGCCCGACACGACCGGCCTCCTCGGTGAATCCGGGCGGTCGTTCGTCGTCGACCGCGTCACCACACCCGAGGGCGACCAGTGGGTCGTGAACGGCGAGGTCGACCTGCCGAGCCCGATTCGGCGTGCGCTCCCGTTGGATGACGCGCGGCGCGTCTCGTCGGTTCGCGAGGTAAACACGGCCGCACGCGACCTGCACCTCCCGGCGCTCGACCGACTCGCGGCGCAGGTTCGCGAGTCACCACTCGGCGGCGACGCGCACGGAACAACGGCCCTCGTCGAGTCGTACGGCGACGTGGCACTCCCACTCCGTGACGTTCGATTCGACGCGGTGGCAGCCGTCGACCCGGGTCGTTGCCGCGTGTACGACGGCGATCGGTGGGCCATCGCACGCGACGCCGCGGTCGGCGACCGCGGAGATGGAACGCTCGAAGTGAGCGTCTCGCGTGTGACCGAGATGCTCGACCCGGTGTCGACGCACGCGCTTTGCCCGCTGACGGGCGGGCAGCGATCTGCACCCGACGCCGTGGCGGAGACGTACACCGACGCCTACAAGTCGCTGGTGGCACAGGCTCGGAAAGAGTAGTCGGCGGCGACGCTACCGCATCCGTGCCGCCCGCCCCGCGAGTTCGACGTGGTCGAACGGCGCGTCGAGGACGCTCGGGCCGTGGCCGACGTGCATCTCGCGGAAGTCGTCGCCGACACGCTCACGAACCCGGTCGATGCTCCGGATGAGCGCTTGGCGGTCGCCCTCCTCTAAGTCCGTCCGCCCGAAGCCGCCGTTCTGGAAGATCAGATCGCCCGCGAACAGCACGCCTGCGTCGCCGTCGTACAGGCAGAGGTGGTCGTCCTTGTGGCCGGGCGTGTGGAGCGCCTCGTACGTGCCGAGGCCCATCTCGACGGTTCCCTCGTCGGGAATCTCGTTGTCGACCGACGGCTGCTCCGTGTCGAATCCCCACGTCTCGACGCCGAAGGCGTCACACACCGCCTCGACGTTGCCGACGTGGTCGTGGTGCGTGTGGGTGAGGACGACGGCGTCGAGGTCGTCGACGCGTTCGCGGATCAGCGGGAGAATATCGAAGTTCGAGCCAGTGTCGACGAGGACGCGCCGCCCGGTCTCGCCGTCGTCGTTCGCGGCCGGGGAGTCCGCCCGTGGCGGTCCCGAGACGAGGAACGCGTTGCTGGTGAACGCCTGGACGCCGGCGGCGAGGTTGTGGATCATAGACTGAAGTAGACGGCGGCGGGTCTTGGGGGTTCGCGTTTCGACGCTCGTCTGCTCAGGTCGGTACCTCTATCAACTGCGGGCCGTCCCTCTCGCGTATGCAGCAGTACCTCTCGACCGTCGAGGACGCGCTTCGGGACGGCACCTACAAGCCGAACCGAACGGGCGTGGACACGCTCTCGACGTTCTCAGCACACTACGAGGCCGACCTCGCGGACGGGTTCCCACTTTTGACGACGAAAGACCTCTCGGGATTTCGATGGCGGTCGCTCATCCACGAACTCCTGTGGTATCTCTCGGGCGAGGAGCACATCCGCGACCTCCGCGAGAAGACGGGTATCTGGGACGCGTGGGCCGACGACGAGGGGCGCCTCGACACCGCCTACGGCCGCTTCTGGCGACGCTACCCGATCCCAGAGGAAGGACTGGAGGGGGAGACGTGGCCCGACGACACCCAACGCTGGGTGAACGACGACGAGCGAACGTTCGACCAACTCGCGTACGTCCTCGACACCCTCCGCGAGAACCCCCAGTCGCGCCGCATCGTCGTGAACGCGTGGCACCCCGCGAACGCGACCGTCTCGACGCTCCCGCCGTGTCACTACACGTTCGTCTTCAACGTACAGGGCGACCGCCTCAACCTCCATCTCACCCAGCGCTCGGGCGATCTGGCGCTCGGGATTCCGTTCAACATCGCCGCCTACTCCATCCTCCTCACCGCCGTCGCGCAGCGAACCGGCTTCGAACCGGGGACGTTCGCCCACAGCGTCGTCGACGCACACGTCTACTGCGGCACCGGCGAGCGCGGTGACTGGTACGGCGCGAACCGCGAGCAGTTCGCACGGCGCGTCGCCGACGCGGACTCCCCCGCCGACTACCGCGCGGCCGCCAACTGGGTGGAGTCGGCCGCGCCCGCGGAAGCCGACGGTGACGAGAAGAAAGACCACGTCCCCGGCCTCCTCCGGCAACTCGCGCGGACACCCCGTGAGAAACCCGAGTTGCGGGTCGCCGACAAGCCCTTAGACGAACTCGCGTTCGACGACATCGAACTGCTGAACTACGACCCCGCGCCGGGCATCGAGTTCGCGGTCGCGGAGTGATGGCGGGCGCCGACGAACCGGCGGACGCGACCTCCGACGACCGGGTCACCGTCGCGCTCATCGCGGCCGTCGCCGCCAACGGCGTCATCGGTGCCGACGGCGGAATGCCGTGGCACCTCCCCGCGGACCTGCGCCACTTCAAACAGACGACGACGGGTCACCCGGTCGTGATGGGCCGGCGTACCTACGACTCTATCGCCGCCGACATCGGCGGGCCGCTTCCCGACCGGACGAACGTCGTCCTCTCGCGGTCGGACCCGGACGTGCCGGAGGACGTGGTCGTCGTCGACTCCGTCGACGCCGCCGTCGACGCCGCGAGCGAAGCGGCCGAACAGATGGGCGTCCAGACGATGTACGTCGCCGGCGGCGGGCACGTGTACGAACAGTTCCTCCCGCGCGCAGACCGACTGGTGTTGACCGAACTCCACGACGCTCACGAGGGTGACACACATTTTCCTGAGTTCGAGCGCGATGAGTGGGTCGAGGTCGAGCGTGACTCTCACGAGGCGTTCGACTTCGTCGTGTACGAGCGTCGGTCCTAATCCAACGCCGTCCCCAACGGCTATCGGCGTTCCAGTCGTCCCTCCGGTATGACAGCACGTCCGCTCGCTGCGCTCGCGTGTGCGCTTCTGCTCGTCCTCGCGGGGTGTGCGGCGAGTCCCGGCGGTGCAGGCTCCGTCGCAGACGGCGGGACACAGACTGCACCGCCCGGGTCCGGTGGAAGCGGTGCGACCGAAGCAGCCCCGGAAGACGGCCTCCGCGTGACCGTCGTGGAAGTCGTCGACGGCGACACCGTCCGCATCGAGTACGAGAACGGGACGACCGACACCGCCCGATTACTCGGCGTCGACACGCCCGAGATATTCGGCGAGAACAGCCCCGGCGAGTTCGAGGGCGTCCCCGACACGGAGGCGGGTCGCGCGTGTCTCGACGAGTACGCCGAGCGAGCGAGCGCGTATGCGAAGAACCGCCTCACTGGCGAGGAAGTCGTCATCGCGTTCGACGCGAACGAACCACGGCGTGGCTACTTCGACCGCCTCCTCGTGTACATCCACCACGACGGCGGATCGTTCAACTACGCGCTCGTCGACCGCGGCCTCGCCCGCGTGTACGACTCCTCGTTCGAGCGTGGTGACGCCTTCTACGCCGCCGAAGAACGCGCGATGGCCGACAATCGCGGCCTCTGGTCGTGTCGCGACGGCACACCTGCCCCCGCTGGCGAGGGTGAGACCGAACCGGCACCGTCCGCGACGCCGACGCCCAGTGGTGGCGACGTCGTCGTCTCACAGATCCACGCCGACGCCGAGGGCGACGACGCCGAGAACCTCAACGACGAGTACGTCGTGATCGCGAACCGCGGCGACGACGCGGTCGACCTCTCGGGGTGGACGCTCACCGACGCCGCTGGCTTCGAGTACGTGTTCCCCGAGGGGACGACGCTCGCGGCCGACGCGACCATCACCGTCCACGTCGGCAGCGGAACCGACACCGACACCGACCTCTACTGGGGCCGGAGTCGCCCGACCCTCAACAACGGCGAGGAGACGGTGACGTTGCGAGACGCCAGCGGTGCGGTCGTCGCCGAACGGAGCAACTGAAAACCGGTCACCTCGGCCGAGAACCGCCACCGCGGCCGCATTTATTCTGCGAGCGGATCGATACGGGGTATGCCACACCTCAGATTCGACCTCTCCGTTCCCGTTGGAGACGACGACCGTGCCGCGTTCGCCGCGTGGGTCGCCGAGACGTACGGCGACGTGATGGACACCGGAACCGACCACGTCGGCGTCGTCGTGACGGAGACGGACCCGCACCTCGGCCAGGCCGACGACGACGACCCGGTGGCGTTCGTGAACGCAGACATCCGCGTGGGACGGACGACCGACCAACGCCACAACCTCGCCCGACGGCTGACGAGCGAACTCGGCGAGCGATTCGGGATTCCCGAACAGACGGTGTACGTCGTGTTCACCGAACACGAGGGTCCAGACTTCGTCCTCGGGGGCGACCCACTCGACTCGTGGGACCCGGACGAAGCCACCGCGCCGGAGCAGTCGGAGTAGGAGTGACTGGATCGACCTGCGGCGTCGACACAGCACCGCCGCTCACCAGCAGGTAATAGTCCGTTCAACGAGTACACACGAGTATGGCGAGTAAAGCGACGTTCGAGGTGTATCAGGATACGGCAGGGCAGTGGCGCTGGCGACTCGAACACGACAACGGGAACATCATCGCCGACTCCGGCGAGGGGTACGCGAGCAAGCAGAAAGCCGAGGAGGGAATCACGAGCGTCAAGCGGAACGCACCGGACGCGAACGTGGTGAAGGTCGACCGCTGAGGCCGTCGCCCCCGACCCGGTCTCGTCACCCGATCGGAGCCGTCAGCTAAACCTCCGTTTAGGGAGGCTTTTTCCGGCGTGACCCCATACCCGTGAGCGATGAACGCACTCGCGACGACACACGTCGGTGAGACTCGATGAGGGGTAACGACCAGCAGGCGTACGACCGCGGAACGTCGCTGTTCTCGCCGGACGGGCGCATCTACCAGGTGGAGTACGCACGCGAGGCCGTCTCGCGCGGCGCACCCTCCGTCGGCGTCCGCACGAGCGACGGCGTCGTCCTCGCGGCGCAGGCGCAGGCATCCTCGACGCTGATGGAGTCGGAGTCCATCGAGAAACTCCACAAACTCGACGACCACGTCGGCACCGCCAGCGCCGGCCACGTCGCCGACGCCCGCCAACTGATCGACTACGCTCGCCGGATGGCGCAGGGCAACCGCCTGCGGTATCAGGAGCCTGTCGGCGTCGAGACCCTCACGAAGTACATCACCGACCACATCCAGGAGAACACCCAGCGTGGTGGCACCCGCCCGTACGGCGCCGCCCTCCTCATCGGCGGCATCGAGAACGGCCAACCGCGCCTGTTCGGTGCGGACCCGTCGGGGACGCCCCACGAGTGGAAGGCGACCGCCATCGGCGGCTCCCGGCAGCAGATTCAGGAACTGCTCGAAGAGGAGTGGAGCAAGGAACTCACCCTTGACGACGGCATCGGCCTCGCGCTTCGTGCGCTGTTCCACGCGAACGACGAACTCACCGCCGACGACCTCTCGGTCGCGACGGTCTCCGAGGAGGGGTACACGTCGTTCACCGCCGACGAGATCGCAGACCTCGTCGACGGCCTCGACCTGCCCGATGCGGACGAGGACGCGGACGAGGACGCCGAGTAACGGATACGGCTCCCGTCGTCGCCACGCCGCCTTCGTCCGTCTGCTGACGGGCGGTTTTACGCCGATCCGACCCTGCAAAGCGGTATGACCGACGACTCACTCGCGACGACGCTGGACCGTGTCCGCGTATACCCAATCAAGTCGCTCGACGGCGTCGACGTCGACGCCGCGACGCTCGCCGACGGCGGCGGTCTCGCGCCCGACCGCGAGTTCGCCCTCCTTGACGCCGACGGCGACTACGTCAACGGGAAGAACGAGCGACGCATCCACCGCGTCCGCGCCGACATCGACCTCGATGCGCGCATGGTCGGCCTCGACGCGCCCCGCGACGACGACGCGCCAGCAGCGGCGACGTTCCACCTTGACGACGACCGCACAGGAATCGAGACGTGGCTCACCGAGTTCCTCGACTACGACGTGTCGATGGTCGGCGAACGCGCTGGTGGATACCCGGACGACACCGAACTCACGGGGCCGACGGTCATCTCGTTAGGAACGCTGCGCGTGGTCGCGTCGTGGTACGACGGGGTTTCGGTCGACTCGATGCGACGCCGCCTCCGCGCGAACGTCGAACTCGCGACCAGGGAACCGTTCGCTGAGGACCGCCTCGTCGGGGAACTGGGTGAACGCGTCCGCTTCCGTGTCGACGACACGGACCTCCTCGGCGTCAACCCCTGCCAGCGGTGTGTCGTCCCCTCGCGCGACCCCGACACCGGCGCGGAGACGGATGGCTTCCGGACGCGGTTCGTCGAGAGACGCCGCGAGACGATGCCGCCGTGGAGCGGCGGCGGGCGCTTCGACCACTACTTCCGACTGATGGTGAACACGGTCGTCCCCGAGTCGAGTGTGGGCGGCACGCTCCGCGTCGGCGACGACGTGCGACTCGTCGGGACGGAGTCGGCGTAGAATCGGTCCGTCTGCTTGCGGGCGCGGGCGACGTTACTGGCCGTGTTCCTCGTACTCCTCGGGCGTGTACGTCTTGATCTCTAAGGCGTGCACGTCGCGCGTCATTGCCTCGCCCACCGCGTCGTACACCATCTGGTGTTGCTGGACGAGCGACTTCCCATCGAACGCTGGCGAGACGACGACGGCGGCGAAGTGGGCGTCCTCGTGGTCCGGGTCGGGCGCACGCGGCGTCGTGACGGTCGCCTCGCAGTCCTCGATGCCCGCCTCGATGGCGGCCTCGACGTCGGCGGCAGTCATACTCATACCTCTCTGTGTGCGAGCGGCGGGCAAAAAGCGGTCGATGCGGGCAGTCGAGTCTGGCCCCACGGAGTGCCGACGCGCTTACCACGGCCGACGGGAAACGCTCTCTCGTGCCACCGGGAGCAGCCGCCGACGACCCGGAATCGCTGGTCCACGAGCGACTCCTCGCGGAACACGAGACGCTGTTCGACGCGGTGAGCGCCTGTGCCGACGCGGTCGCGTCGCGGTGGGACGGTGACGCGACTACCGACCGCGACGCCGTGGTTCCGCCGCTGCACGAGGCACTGCGGCAACACGGTGTCCTCGACCACGTACCGACGATGCTCGCGACGGGAGCCGACGCACTCGGCGTTCGCCTTCCGGCCGCACCCGTCGCCGCGCCGCCGTACCTCGTCGTGACTGCGACCGGCCCCGTCGTCCGCGCGACACTCCCCGAGGTTGGGCGACTGGTCGTCTCCGTCGAGGTGTTCACCGTCGACCGCTCCGGCGACGCGCCGACGTATCGGCGCACGGAAGGCGACGCCGGCGAGATTCTGACAGTCGAACTCCGGTAATCTGGTGGCGACACCTGTGGACTTTTGCAGGCTGGCGGAAACCACCGAGTATGACCGAAATCGTCGACTACGAGTTGTACGCGGTGCCGCCACGGTGGCTCTTCCTCAAACTCGAGTGTGCCGACGGCTCTGTCGGTTGGGGCGAACCCGTCGTGGAGGGGCGCGCCAGCACAGTCCGCGGCGCCGTCGAGGAACTCGTCGAGGAGTACCTCGTCGGCGAGGACCCAGCGCCCGTCGCCGACCACTGGGAGCGCCTCTACCGAGGCGGCTTCTACCGCGGCGGGCCCGTCCTGATGTCGGCTATCGCCGGCATCGACCAGGCGTTGTGGGATCTGAAGGGCAAACACCTCGGAGCACCCGTCCACGAACTGCTCGGCGGCCCGGTGCGCGACCGGGTTCGCGTCTACCAGTGGGTCGGCGGTGACCGGCCCGCCGGCGTCGCGGAGGCAGCCGAGGAGAAGGTGGACGCAGGGTTCACCGCGCTGAAGATGAACGCGACGCCGGAACTGGAGCGGGTTGAGTCGCCGGCAACGATCGAACAGGCCGCCGAGCGCCTGCGGACGGTGCGGGAGGCGGTCGGCCCCGACGTCGACATCGGCGTCGACTTCCACGGTCGCGCGACGAAGACCGCAGCCAAGCAACTCGCGGCGGCACTGGAGCCGTACGACCCGTTCTTCATCGAGGAACCGGTGCTCCCCGAACACAACGACGCGCTCGCAGCCATCGCCGCGAGTACGTCCACGCCCATCGCGACTGGCGAACGGATGTTCCACCGCACCGACTTCAAGGAGATTCTGGAAGCGAACGCGGTCGACATCATCCAACCGGACCTGAGCCACGCGGGCGGCATCACCGAGTGCCATCGCATCGCATCGATGGCGGGCGCGTACGACGTGTCGGTCGCACCCCACTGTCCGCTCGGGCCGGTCGCGCTGGCCGCGTGTCTCCAACTCGATGCCGTCGCGCCGAACGCCCTCATCCAAGAGCAGAGCCTCGACATCCACTACAACGAGACGAGCGACGTCCTCGACTACCTCGCCGACCCCTCCGTGTTCGAGTACGAGGACGGCTTCGTCCCAGTTCCTGACGGCCCGGGACTCGGCATCGAGGTGGACGAGTCGGTGTTGGCAGAACGCGACGGTCACGACGACTGGCACAATCCCGTCTGGCGGCGGCCCGACGGGAGCGTCACCGAGTGGTGAGGACGAAACCAACGGTCAAGTCGGCGGGTGGTGACGTACGACCCGAATGACGAGTCTCGACACCAGCGCCATCGACGAACTCGAACCGCGCGAACGCTACACGGGGAAGGTGGCCGTCGTCACCGGATCGACGCGTGGAATCGGTGCGGGCGTCGCGAAACGCCTCGCGGCCGAGGGCGCTCGCGTCGTCGTCACCGGGCGCAGCGAGGACGCCGGCGCGGAGACGGTCGCCGCCATCGAAGACTTCGGCGGCGAGGCCGTCTTCGTCCGCGCGGATATGCGCGACCCCGACGACATCGCCGCGTTGTTCGAGGCGACCGCCGACGAGTTCGGCCGTCTCGACGTCCTCGTGAACAACGCGGGCGTCGAGACGTACACCGCCGCAGACGAGGCCGAGATGGACGACTGGAACTTCGTCTTGGAGACGGATTTCCGCTCGTACTGGCTGTGTGCGAAACACGCCCGCGAGGAGATGGAGGAAGGCGCCATCGTCAATATGTCCAGCAACCACGCGTTCGCGACGACGCCGAGCATCTTCCCGTACAACGCGGTGAAGGCCGGAATCAACGGGATGACCCGCGCGATGGCCGTCGACTTCGGGCCGGAGGTTCGCGTGAACACGGTGAACCCCGGCTGGGTCGCTATCGACCGCACCACCGGCGATATGGATCAGGAGCGGCGCGAGGAACTCGCGGGCATCCACCCGACCGGACGCATCGGCGTCCCCGAAGACGTCGCAAGCGCGGTCGCGTTCCTCGCGAGCGACGAAGCCGGGTTCATCACCGGCGCAAGTCTCACCGTCGACGGCGGCCGCGGCGCCGTCCTGCAGGACGACTTCCTCCCGGACTACCGCGAACGCCGCGAGGAGTAGGCGGCGGGAGGCGCTACCGACACCGACGGTCGCCCGCACGAGTCCGGCGGACGTTTACCGCCGCGGTGCGTCGGGCGTGATATGAACCCCGACGAGGTCCGCGACGACTGGGCCGACCGCGAGGGGGAGTTCTCCCCCCGCTACTACGCCGAGAAAGGTCCGGACGACACGAGCGAGACGATTCGCTCCGCCATCGATTTCTACGTCGGGAACGAGGGGCGCGTCCTCGAACTCGGCTGTGGGTCGGGCCGACATCTCGAACACCTGCGGCGTGGCGGCTTCGACCGTCTCGCGGGCATCGACATCAACGACGAGTCGTTCGACGTGATGGACGAGTACTTCCCCGACCTCTCGGCGACCGGCGAGTTCTACGTCGGCGCTATCGAAGACATCCTTCCCCAGTTCGACGACGACGCCTTCGACGCCGTCTACACTGTCGAGACACTCCAGCACGTCCACCCCGACGACACGTGGGTGTTCGAGGAGGTGGTCCGCGTCTGCTCGGATCTGCTCGTCACCGTCGAGAACGAGGGTAACAGCGCGAAGCGCGGCCGCGAGGGGGCGGAGGTGAGTTACGTCAACGACGAGTTCCCGCTGTATCACCGCAACTGGAAGGCTATCTTCTCCGATCTGGGCGGCGTGCAGGTGGTGAAAGAGCCGACGAAACGGGACACGATCCGGGCGTTCAAACTCGGCTGAGGTCGCTGTCGGTCGGAAACAGGCGACTATGTTGTGGATACTGCTTCGACACGACGGCGCGTACCCCTGCCGATGAGTTCCATCGGCACGCCACCCGAGCGGTACGACGTCGACCTCGGCCTCCTCGGTGCGACCCGTCGCATCAGTTCCGCCGAGAACGAGGCTGGCATCTCCGTCGTCGAACACACACTGCCGCCGAAGGCGCTCGCGGCCCCACTACACCGCCACCACAACGAAGACGAGGTGTCGTACGTCCTCACCGGCGAGATGACCGTCCTCGCGGACGACGAGGTGTCGACGTGTCCCGCCGGCGAGTTCGTCGTGAAGGGCCGCGACGTCTGGCACACGTTCTGGAACGCCGGCGACGAGGAGTTGCGCTTCCTCGAGATCATCGGATCGAGCGACTTCGACGACTTCTTCGGCGAACTCGCAGAGCAGATGGACGGCCGCGAGTTGAACGAAGAGACCGTGCCGATCCTGATGGAGGTCTCGGCGCGGTACGACTTGGAGATGAATCCCGAGAGCGTCCCGGAACTGTGTGAGAAGTACGGCCTGCGGATGTAGTCGGCAGCTGGCGCCCACTCGATTCCACCGGCTTACTGGGCGGCTCGGCCCTTCGGACCTCGCCGCCGATAGTACGAGGTCTCGCTCGCTCCGCTCGCTCGACCTCGCTTACTTCCCTTCGAACTCCGGTTCCTCGTCGGACATGAACGCCATCACGCCCTCCATCAGGTCGTCAGTGTTCATCAGTTGACCGAACGCCTGCGCCTCGATCTCGAGTCCTGCGTCGGTGTCGTCGCGCCCGGCGAGCATCGCGCGCTTCGTGTAACGCTGGGCGACCGGCGGGCCGGCGGCCAGATCCTTCGCGAGGTCCATCGCGTGTTCCTTCAGGTCCTCGTTGGCGACGACCTCGTTGATGAAGCCGTAGTCGGCCATCTCCTCGGCGGAGTAGCGGTCGGCGGTGAAGATGATCTCTTTCGCACGCCCCTCGCCGACGATGTGGCGCAGGCGCTGCGTGCCGCCCCACCCCGGCAGGAGGCCGAGGTTGTGTTCGGGTTGTCCGAGTTCCGAGCGCTCGGAGGCGACTCGCATATCGGCGCAGGTGGCGAACTCCATCCCGCCGCCGAGACAGTAGCCGTCGATACCGGCGACGACCGGCATATCGGATTCCTCGAACCTCCCGAACGTCGACTGGCCGTTGCGCGAGAGTTCGACCGAGTGGAGCGGGTCGCCGCCGCCGGCAGCCATACTCTGGACGTCTGCTCCAGCGGAGAAGGCACGCTCGCCCTCGCCGGTGACGAGGACCGCACGAATCTCGTCGTCGGCTTCGAGTTCGTCGATGGCAACCGCGAGTTCGTCCAGCATCTCGCCGGAGATGGTGTTCATCCGGTGCGGACGGTCGAGGACGACGTGCCCAACGCGACCGTCGCGTTCGATCCGGATGGTCTCGAACTCGACGCTGTCGTCTTCGTCGTCGCCGCTGTCGCGGAAGCCGCTGCCCTCCTCGACGAGGTCGCGGAGGTAGTCGACCGCCTCGTAGCGCTCCGCGCCCGTCTCCTCGTGACGCTCGTCGAGCGTGTCGAGGAGGACGTCGAGACCGACGCCGTCGGCCATCTTCGCGGGGCCGTCAGGGAAGCCAGCGCCGAGTTTCACCGCTTGGTCGATGTCGGCCGCGTCGGCGACGTCGTTGCCGATGAGGCCGGCGACTTCGTTCGCCATCACGGCGAGCAGCGCGTTTTTGACCGACTCCGAGGTTGCGTCGGAGGGCACGTCCGCGCCCGCGCCGCTCTCGTAGTCGTAGAACCCCTTGCCCGTCTTCTTGCCGAGGTTCTCGTTCTCGACCTTCTCGGTGAGCAGGGGACACGGTTCGTAGGCGTCACCGAGCACTTCGTGCATGTACTCGAGGACGTGCACGCCCACGTCGATGCCGACCTGGTCGGCCAACTCGAAACTCCCCATCGGGAGCCCTAGGTCGTACTTCGTGGTGGAGTCGACCTCCTCGACGGTCGCTTCGCCCTCGTGGACGAGCCACGCCGCCTCGTTCATCAGGGGGACGAGCACGCGGTTGACGATGAACCCTGGCGAGTCCTTCCGGACGCGAACCGGCGTCTTGCCCATCCGCTCGGCGACGTCCTCGACGAGGTCGAGCGTTGCGTCGTCGGTGTGTGCGCCCGAGATGACCTCCACCAACTGCATCCGCACCGGCGGGTTGAAGAAGTGCATACCACAGAAGCGCTCCTCGCGGTCGGTCACCTCCGACAGCTCCGTGATCGAGAGGCTGGAGGTGTTTGACGCGAACACCGCGTGGTCAGGTGCGTGCGCCTCCACGTCGGCGTAGACGTCCTTCTTGATGTCCATCTTTTCGGGCACCGCCTCGATGATGAGGTCGGCGTCGGCGACGGCGTCCTCGACGGGGACGACCGCCGAAACACGTTCGAGGGCGGCGTCGGCGTCCGCCTCCGAGATCTGGTCTTTCTCGGCGAGTTTGCCCAGCGACCACTCGATCTGGTCGTAGCCGTTCTGGACGAACTCCTCGTTGATGTCACGCAACTGCACCTCGAAGCCGGCCAGCGCGGCCACCTCCGCGATGCCGTGCCCCATGTTTCCAGCGCCGAGTACCGCGACCGTTTCTACGTCATCAACGTCCATGTTCGACGCGTCGGAGTGCCACCCGTTCAACGTTTCCCTCCGTCGCGACGCCAACACGTCGCCCGTTTTCCTGAGTTGCTGTGGCGGGTCGACGGGCTGAGGCCCGAAAGCCGTTTCTCACCCCCGTTCACACGGTTGGGTATGCCCGTCGACGCCGACACAGACGCCTTCGACGACCTCGCACCCACCGACCGTGCGGCACTCGATGCACTTCGTGCGGACGACCTGCTCGGTCCGGTCGTCGAGCGACACGGCCCGTTGACCATCCAGCCTGCGGACGACCCGTTCGAGCGACTCGTCGTGTCGATCCTGCGCCAGCAGGTGTCGATGGCCTCGGCGGAGGCGACGCGCGAGCGCCTGTTCGACGCCGTCGAGGTGACCCCCGAGGGCGTCCTCGCGGCCGAGGAGTCGACGCTGAAAGACGCCGGCCTGTCGCGGCAGAAGACCCGCTACGTCCGAAATGTCGCCGATGCGTTCGCAGACCACGGCTGGGACCGGGAATCGTTCGCGGAGATGACCGACGACGAGGTCCGCACGAAACTCACCGCCATCACCGGCGTCGGCGAGTGGACCGCGAATATGCAGTTGCTGTTCACGCTTGGCCGCCCCGACGTGTTCCCCGTGGGCGACCTCGGGATCAGAAAGGGGATGGAGGAGTTGTTCGGCCGCGAGATGTCGCGTGGTGAGATGACCGAAGCGGCCGAGCGATGGGCGCCGTACCGGAGTTACGCCTCGCTGTACCTGTGGCGAGCGAAAGAAGATATCGCGGCGACCGTCGACGAGGTCATCGAAACTGCCGGAGACGACGCGTAAGCAGTCACGAGGCGCTCGGCGTCGCCACTGTGTGGTTGTGCTGTGTCGAGAGGTGAGAAGAGGGAGCCGACTTACAGTTCGACGGCTTCCTTCTGCCCGAGCGATTCGGGGACCGTGAAGCGGATGCTCGTGGTCGCGCCGGACATCGTGTTGATCTTGATCGTGACCTCGTCGCCCTCGCCGAGGTTGTTCGGTGCGAACGCGTCGACATCGAAGACGAGGTTCAAGCGGTCGTCGGGGTCGTTGAGCACGTTCTCGTTACCGGCGACGTTCTTGACCGACGCGTACGAGTACGTACCGTCACTCAGGTCTGGACCAGCGGTACTGTAGTTCGACGTGGTCGACTGTAACTGGTACGTCCCCGTCGGACCGATCCACGTTACCGTCGCGTTCTGTACGTCGATCTCACCGGCACCGGGTGCCTGCGTGACCGTCACGTTCACGATGTTGACCTCATCGCTGCTCGTAACGTTGCCGACCGTGGCAACCTCCTGGAGGCGGTTGCTAACCTGCTTACTGCTCTGTTGACCCGTTTCCTGCGACTTGCTCTGGAGGAAGCCAGCGGTGTTGATCAGCACGCCGGCGGCGATTGCTGCCACAAGCACCATCGCGATGAACACGATGAGCGTGCCGATACCGACCTGACCGCGCTCTTCCTCGTCCGTAATGAACTCGAACATCTGTGTGTTGCTCCCACCCGTTCGCGTGGACGAACCGGGCGTACCACAAGTCGCGGAGACATCGAATATATACTTTCACCGCTAAGTTTCAAAGCTGATACTATCGGAGGCACACCGGAACAGCGGCTCAGGGGCGTGAGAAGAACCAGAAAATCGGGGAGCGGCTTACTCGTCTTCGTCTTCGTCGTCTTTCATATCCTGCAGTTGGGAGACGAGGTCGTCCGTCGAGGCACCCGCCTCGAAACTCGCCTTGCCGTCGTGGTCGTTCTCGTGGGCGTCCACGGTCGACCCGTCACCGGCTTCGCCGCCGTCGTTCTGTTGACGCTCCTGCTCGGATTCGTCGTAGCTCCCGAAACCCATAGCTGGAATCGTGGGCGCGAGCGTGAAAAGCGACCCGGCATCGCCGCGTCAGTTATCAGCGAGTGACACGTCCGACCGTCGTCAGCGCGTGTTCACTCCTCAGCGCCTTCCTCTTCTTCTTCGTCGAGGTCGGGATTGGCCCCATCGTCCGCGCGACGCTGGACGTCGACGCGGTAGTGCTGGAGGATGTCGCGTCCGAGCAACACCGGGTACTCCATGTGCGAGCGGTCCTCGACGCTGGCGGTGACCGTGTGCTGTTCGCCGCCGATGCCGACCACGAGGTCGACGACCGGACGGGCCTTCCCCGACTTGACCGACCCGGACTTCACGCGGGTCATGCTCTTGATCGGACCTGCGCCGATTTGGGCGGCGAGTTTGGTGTCGATCGAAGAGCGGGTCGCGCCCGTGTCGGATTTGGCGAACGCCTGCGTCGACCCCTGCGTCCCGGCGACGTGGACCTCCTCGATGTAGCCGATGATCGGGATCTGTCCGTCGTTGAAGCGGTGTTGAGCGGGCATACACGCCGGCGTCGAGTCGTCGAGTACCGACGACAGTTCTCGCACGAGGTCGTCGTCGACCGTGCCGCCGGCCTTCTCGATGGCGAGACGGGCAATGTGGGGCGCAGGCGAGCGACCGCTGGCCTTGAACAGTCCCTTGAACCCGGCGGTGGGGTTGACCTCGAGGACGTACCAGCCGTCGTACCCCTCGACGAGGTCGACGCCGGCGTAGTCGAGGCCGATAGTCTGGGAGGCGCGAAGCGCAATTTCGCGTGCCTCGGGGTCCAGCGACTCGGTGGCGTCCTCCACGTCCCCGCCGAGGGCGACGTTGGTGCGCCAGTCGCCATCGGGGGCGTAGCGGTTCATCGCGCCGACGACCTGGTCGCCGACGACGTACACGCGCGTATCGTGGTGGCGGGCGTCGTCGCGGTCGATGAGTTCCTGCAGGAACGCCTGTCGGTTCCCGACCATCGGGTTTACCGGTTCGGTGAGGTCGATCTTCCAGGTCCCGCCGCCGTGAGTTCCGATAGCGGTCTTGTACACACCCTCGTCGCCGAAGCGCTCGCGGCCATCGTTGAGCCGATCGTTCGACAGCGCGAGCAGCGCGTCCGGCACCGGGAGGTCCGCCTCCGCGAGCGCGACCGCCGAGGCGAACTTGTGCATCGCCGTCAGGACGGCCGAGGGATCGTTGAGGATGGGTCGAGCACGGCCGAACGTGTGCGCGAGACCGAGGCCCTCCGCGGGCTGTTCGATGTTCGAGAGGAGCATCCGGTTGGCGACGACGTCGACGTCCGGTTCGACGGTGACCTCGTCGTCTTCGATGCTGATGGCAGCGTTCTCGCGCCGCAGCCACTCCGGTTCGTGACCCAGCGCCTCGACGGCGTTACAGATTGCTTTCGACTCCTTGCTCGTGTGGAGCGAGAGGACCCCGACACGAACCGAATCGTCGTTCATACCACCGACACTCGACGGAGGACAGAAATGTGTCCCGGTCCGTTCGGTCGTTGCGAACCGACAGCGGGTGTCACGCTCGATCGACGCCCTACGTTTCACCCGTCGTCCCGGTGGAGTGGTTTATCCGTTCGCGTGCCGACCGGCGACTATGAGCGACGACGGGTCATTTACCTACAACGGCGGCAGGGTCGGCCCCGGCGAGCAACAGAACATACGGTTCGTGGTGTCGGAGACGTATCTCGGCGACCCCGTCCGTATTCCGGTGACGATCATCAACGGCGAACGATCTGGACCGACCGCGTTTCTCTCTGCGGCCGCCCACGGCGACGAACTCAACGGCATCGAGGTGGTGCGTGAGGTGGCACACGAGTGGGACCTCTCGGAGTTGTCGGGCACGCTCATCTGTCTACCCGTGTTGAACGTTCCGGGATTTCTCGCCCAGCAACGCTACCTCCCCGTGTACGACCGCGACCTGAATCGGTCGTTCCCCGGCGCGGCCGACTCGACGAGCGCCAAGCGGATGGCCGCGCGCATCTACCGCAACTTCATCCAACCGTGTGACTTCGGCCTCGACTTCCACACGTCGACGCGGGGACGGACGAATATGATCCACGCGCGGGCAGATATGAGCGACCCCGCGGTCGAACGCCTCGCGCGTGCGTACGGGACGAACGTCATCATCGACAGCGAGGGCGCGTCGGGGATGCTCCGCACGGAGGCGGTCGTCGACGACATCGCTGTCATCACCCTAGAGATGGGCGAGGCGCACCGCTTCCAACGCGACCTCATCGACGAGGCACTCACTGGCGTCCGGTCGGTGTTCGCAGAGTACGGGATGCTCGAAGCCGAGCGGGTCCGCTGGCCCGGGTGGCGGACCGTCATCACCGACGAACGGGAGAAGACGTGGCTCCGCGCCGACGCCGGCGGGATGGTGGATATGCACTTCGAGTACGGATCACTCGTCCACGAGGGCGACACCGTCTGTACGATCACGAACCCGTTCAAAGACGACAACGTGACCGTCGAAGCGCCGTTCACCGGCCTCCTCGTGGGCGTGTTGGAGAACCCGGTCGTCTACCCGGGAAACCCGCTGTGTCACCTCGTCGAACTCGACCAACGGACGCGGCGTGTGGTGGAACTCCAACAGAGTCCGACCGGGTCGATCAACTGACTCGACCGACGATACGACCATATTCCGTGTCGACGAAGACTGCGGTACGGATCGACGACTTGGAGCGTCGACCGCCACGGGTGACCGTCGCGCGCGTCCGGCCGTACCCGGCTTGAACTGTATCGACTGTGAAGTGTCTGCGTTATGAGCGTTCTCGACGAACTAGTGTGTTGAATATGTCCGCTGAAACTCCGGTAGAGGCCGAACTGGCTGAGTCCGACGCATCGCTCCAGTACCTGCTCAAGAACGAGGGCCGGAACCTGATGATCGTCGGCGGCATCCTGGGAGTCCTCGGGATCGGCGCAATCTTGTTCCCGTTGGTCTCGTCGCTGACGATTGCGGTGTTCTTCGGGGCCGCCCTGACGGTCGCAGGGTTCGTCCACATCGCCCACGCGTTCTCGGCGTCGGGATGGAAGGGCGCACTCGGTGAGGTGATCCTCGCGCTCGTGTACCTCGTCGCAGGGATCGTGATGCTCGTCAATCCGATCGTCTCGCTCGCGACGCTGACGCTGCTCGTGATCGGCTACTTCTTCGTTGAAGGGCTTGTCCTCCTGTACTTCGCGTGGTCGCTCCGAAACGAGCGCGGGTGGCTCTGGTCGGCCGGAGCGGGCCTACTCTCGCTGGTCCTCGCGGGGATGCTGTTCGCCGGGTTCCCGTCGACCGCGGTGTGGGCGCTGGGCCTGCTGTTCGGGGTCAACCTCCTCTCGACCGGCGTGTCGATGATCGTCGTGGGCAACGGCGCTCGCACGGCGCAGGCCGAGACGCCGAGCGCGGCCGCCGCCTGATCGCACCTCGACCTGTAGCCGTTTTCGTGTTCTCTCACACTCGAGCAGTTCCCAGCGACCGCTGACGCCGCCCGACGCTCACGGTCACCTCCTGTGTCGGTTCGGCGCTCGGATAACCGTCTGACTGTCACTACTGAAACGCCAGCTCAGATCGCAGGGCGAGGCGCAGCAGACGCAGAGATGGACGGCCACCCAAGCGGCGGTCGCGGATCCTCCCGTTCCGACACCTGTGCCTCGATGAAACCCACGCGAACGACCACGTCACGCCCGAGTTCCTGCGTCAGTCGGTCGTCGAACCGCTGTGCGATGTCCGGTGGTACGTCGAGGTCGCGCGGGACGGCGACGAGGACGTCGACCTGCGGCTCATTCCCGAGAAGAATGTCGACTGGTTCGTAGTCGACGGTGACGCTGGCGAGTTCGACGCCCTCGATGTTTGCCTCGTCGAATATCTTCTGCATCTCCGCTTGGGTTCGCTGTTCGAACGACTGGGCTTGAAAGGTGGTGAACGTGACCGCACCGAGCACCAGCGAGAGAACTGCGATGCCGATAGCGATAGTTGCGATCCGTGAGAACACCGACGATCTGACTCCCTCGAACTGCCCTGAGTCGAGCGGTTTGAACCCCGCGAGGTAGAACAGCAACAGTGCCGAGAGGTTGATCGCAAGGAGGTTTACGACGACGAGGACGAACCCCGCGATGGCGACGCCGGGCAGGCCGAACGCGATGCCGAGGCCGGAGGTGGCAGCGGGCGGGACGAGGGCGACGGCGATGGCGACGCCGACCAGCGTCGACCCCGACCCGCGCATAATACTGAGCGCACCGGCGATACCCGACCCGAGGGCCAGGAACAACGACAGGAAGTTCGGGCTCGTTCGCTCGGCCACCTGTGGGACCGTCCGGATGTCGAGGCCTGGCGGGATGAGGATCGTCTGTTGTAACAGCCACCCGAGGACTGCGGCGGTCACGACGGCGGCGAGGAGGCCTGTCACCTGGAGTCTGACACCGCGCTTCCTCATCTGTGGGTGGTCGAGGATGGTTCCCACGCTCGCGGAGATAGCCGGGCCCATCAGGGGTGCGACGACCATCGCACCGATGATGGTCGCCGCCGAGTCGAGGAGGAGTCCGGTGGCTGCGATGATCGTACTGAGGATGAGGAACGCGAAGAACGTCGAGTTCGCTGGGGCGAGGTCTTGTGCCCGCGCGTACAGTTCCTCACGAGAGATGCGGAGTCCGGGGAACCGCTCGACCAACGCGGAGAGTCGCTGGGAGACGACTGTCTCCGTCGGCAAGACGATAGTGTAACTGTCTTCGCGAATTCCCGCGTCGACGAGCGCTTCCATCACTGGTTCGACCCCGCTCGGCGGTACCGGGTACTGCACCATCGCCTCGAAGTCACCTCGTCCGACCTCGTCGAACAGGGCGTAGTCGATCCCCAACTCGTCCAGCGTCTCGACGACGCTGGCTCGCTTTCCTTCGGGGATCAACACTTGAACCAGACGCATACGAACGATAACGATAGTCGACGACATAAACAATCCGCCGAGTTGACAAGAGTGACAATCGGGTACGCTGAGGCGACAGCATCTCGATGAAGACCTCGGTGAAGCGGTCGTCGGATCTACCGGCCGAGACGGCACTGCTACCGCGTTCGAGAGTGATCCGGGTGGAGATCAGCCCCCGCGTGTAGCTATCGTATCCCATTCGATAGTCAGTCTGCAATCATATCAGAATAAGGATATAATACGCTCTGTACAGACTGTTAAGATGGCCAACATATGAGTTCACTAGTTGTCCTCGCGTTCGACGCGATGGACCAAGCCGAACAGATGCGCGAAGAGTTGTACGACCTCCAGCGACGCGAACTGATCACCATAGAGGACGCCGCCGTCGCCGTCCGCAAGGAGAGCGGGCAGGTGAAAGTGAAACAGGCCCACAGCCTCGTCGGTGCGGGTGCCCTCGGCGGCGCATTCTGGGGCCTGCTCATCGGCGTCATCTTCTGGATGCCGTGGCTCGGGATGGCCATCGGCGCGGTGTCGGGGGCGCTGGGCGGCAAGTTCACCGACATTGGCATCGACGACAAGTTCATCGACGAGGTGGCAGAGACGGTCGGACCTGGCTCCTCGGCGCTGTTCCTCCTCGCCCGCGACGCTCAGATGGACCGGATCAAAGAGGAACTGTCGGAGTACGAGTTCGACATCGTCGAGACCAACCTCTCGCCCGAAGACGAGGACCGCCTCCGTGAGGCGTTCGCCGCCGAGGAAGTCTCCGGGTAGTTCCGTCGCGAACCGACCGGTCGTATTATTTCGGGAGTCGTCACTCGACACCCTCGGTTGTCGCGAAGCGAACAGTTCTCCAGACACAGTCTGTCGCGGAGCCAGCACAGATCCACCACAATGACAGATAACGATACAGACGAGACACGCTCGAGCGAACAAGCGTTCGAGACGCTACGTGGGGACTTCCGCGCCCTCTACGACTACATCGAAGAACAGGCCACGAAAAACGTCGCGCAGGTCGCCTACTCGACGGACGGGCGGACGTTCGACTACGAGGCTCCCTTGTCGCTTCCCGCACCCATTGGGTCGTACGTCCGCCTCCAGACGACGGACAACCGCGAGTACCTCGGGCAGGTCACCACGAAAGCCGTCGTCAAACGCAAGGGGCCGGAACTCGGCTTCGAACTGGGCGACGAGCAACGAGCGTTCGTCCCGGAGGGGATGAGCCTCGCCGCCGTCACCAACCAACTTCGCGTGTTGACACTGGAGGGGAGCGGCGTACTCTTGGGTCGGGTGACCGACGACGCCATTCGCGGGACGACGAACACCGACACGTTCCGAAACGCGACGGTTGACCTCGCACAACCGGACGTGGTGAACCGCTACCTCGGCGGGTCCGAGCGTACCGCAAGCCTGCCCGTCGCCCGAGCGCTGTACGTCGACGGGTCCGCGCCGGTCCACCTCGACGCGGGCGGGTTCAACCGCCACACGTTCCTCTGTGGCCAGTCCGGGTCGGGCAAGACGTTCTCGCTCGGAATCGTGTTAGAGCAGTTGCTCTTGGAAACCGACCTCCGCGTCGTCATCATCGACCCGAACTCCGACTTCGTCCGCCTGAACCGTCTGCGCCCACGCGAGGAGGTCAATCGCTTCCGGTCTGAACCGCTCTCTGCTGCGGCGTACGACCGACTCGCGGAGCGATACCGCGAGGCGACGACCGGCCTTCGGGTGTTCCGTCCTGCGTCGGTCGCCGCCGCCGACGAGGAGCCGTTGCGCGTCCGGTTTGGAGACCTCAGCCAGAGCGAACAGGCGACGGTGCTGCAACTGGACCCGTTGGACGACCGTGCGGAGTTCAACGCGTTCCGGCAGGTCGTCGAACGACTTGGCGACCGGGAGTACTCGTGGGAGGACGTTCGAGAGGCCATCGCGCACGACTACACGGCCGAGGCACGCCAGTTGGGGTTGCGCATCCAGAACCTCGACCTCGCTGACTGGGACGTGTGGTGCTCGCCGGGTGACCCGTCGCTCACCGACACCCTCGACGGCGACGACTGGCGCTGTCTCGTCGTCGATATCGGGACGCTCGGGTCGCCGTCGGAGAAGTCGGTCGTCGCGAACGCTGTGTTGACCCACCTCTGGCACGACCGCACGCGACGACGGCCGACGCTCGTCGTCGTCGACGAGGCTCACAACGTCTGCCCCGCCGACCCGACCGACGACTTGGTCGCCACGTCGGCCGCGACGGTCGACCGCATCGCAGCGGAGGGTCGCAAGTTCGGCCTGTATCTCCTCCTCTCGACGCAGCGACCCGGGAAGATACACGACAACGTCCTCTCGCAGTGCAGCAACCTCGTGTTGATGCGGATGAACTCGCAGGCAGACCTAGATCACCTGTCGGCGGCGTTCTCACAGGTGCCTGCGAGTCTGCTCGCAGAGGCGAACAAGTTCGACCTCGGGGAGACGGTACTCGCCGGACGAATCGTCCAGAACCCCACCGTCGCCGCCTTCGAAGGGCGACTGTCAGAGGAAGGCGGCAGCGACGTGCCGACCACGTGGGCGAGACGCCGTGCGTAGCGCCGCTGCTTGCCCGAACGAAGTCAACGGGCACCCTGAACGGCCCGATACCGTCGATACGGCTATGATCTCGCCCGACGATCAAGAACACGAGTTCGCTCGATTCATCAATGGCTGAAGACACATCTGAGGCGTCGGCAGAGACTGGATCGCGAGAGCGACGCCTGACCCAAGCGGCCGAGAGCCTCGGTTCGATCCGTATCGACCGAATGCGAATCGCGCTGTGGGTGGCCGCTCTCGTGGCCATCTCCGCTCTCGTGTACGTCGGGTGGCGGTACGTCGGAACGCTCGCAGTGGCGATGTTCGTCTACTACGTCACACGCCCCGTGTTCCGCCGGATCCACACACGGATCGCCTCACGGACGCTCGCGGTCGGCGTCACGCTCGTCGTCGCCGCTCTGCCGTTGCTCGCTATCGTCGGCTGGGCGGTCGCCATCCTCGTGAACGCCCTGAACGACCAACTCAACTCCGATGCGTTCGCCGACGTGGCAGCGGTCACACAACCGTATCTCGACATCGCCGGCGTCGTCGCGGACGTCGGGGCTACCGTCGAGGCTGCCATCGCCGACCCGACGACGCTCTCGGATCTCGAACTCGGCCCGATCGTCGGCGACATCCTCGGGTCGCTGGCCGCGTGGCTCGGCGTGGCGTTCAACGTCGGCATCCACGCGTTCATCGTGCTCATCGTCGTGTTCTACCTGCTCAAAGACGACTACCGCATCGCTCGCTGGGCCCGGACCTCCTTCGTCGCCGACGACAGCGTGCTCGACACGTACTTTCGGACCGTCGACACCGACCTCCACAACGTCTACTTCGGAAACATCCTCAACGCCCTGCTGACGGGAGTGCTCGCGGCGGTCGTCTACACGCTGCTCAACCTCGTCGCCCCGACGACGACCGTGATTCCACAGGCGGCGTTCCTCGGCCTCCTCGTCGGCGCGGCCAGCCTCGTTCCGGTCATCGGCATCAAGATCGTCACGTGGCCGGTCGGTGGCTACCTCCTCGTGCGTGCGGCGTGGTTCGACCCGCAGGCGGTCTGGTTCCCGATCCTGTTCCTCGCCGTCTCGTTCGTCGTCGTCGACTACATCCCCGACCAGTTGCTCCGCCCGTACGTCAGCGGCCGGACACTCCACGTCGGGAGCGTGATGCTCGCGTACACCCTCGGACCGCTCCTGTTCGGGTGGTACGGCATCTTCCTCGCGCCACTGTTGTTCGTCCTGCTATTCGAGTTCGGACGGATCCTCTTCCCGTGGCTCCTCGACCCTGAGGCCAACGTGGTGGACTCGCCTGCAGTCGGCCCGACGGTCGACGCTGTGGCGGTGCAGGCGGACGACGCAGGGACGGAGTCGACAGACGACCCGGACCCACCGACGGACCCAGCGTTCGGCGCGTCGAACGCGGACATCGACACCGTCGAGGAACGCCTCACCGACGCTGGTGAGGAGTCGTCGTCGTAGGAGCGAGGACGGCTGCGACGGTCACGACCCTTCGATAGCGTGGGCCGTGCCAGTCGACGGCTCAGACAATCCCTCGTCGGTCACTGCCGTCCCGAGGCTGTCGGTCGAGACTGAGGACGCTCGTCCCGGACCAGAGACAGACGGTGAGCAGATGCGAACCGGAGGAAGCCGCGAACGGTTGCGGCGGCGACGCAAGATTAGCCGACGAGGTTCAATTCGCTGTCGACGACGAGTCGCCGACCGTGGTCAGGGTGCTGGAAGGCGAGTTCGCCGCGTTCGCTGGGGTTGACTGACCACGAGAGCGCCGCGTAGAACCGGTCCCACGCCGTCAGGTCACCGTCGCGGACTGGCGGTGGGCACACGTCGTCGCCGACGTCGGGATTGCCGAACAGCGGGTGCGTCACGCGTCCGCGACCACAGGTCTCACACACCAGTTCGGCGAGGGCAGGGTAGCTAGTGTTGCACGCTGTGCAGGTCCGCTCGGCCGACGACTCGTGATCGTCACAGTACCGAAGGTTGGCGACGACGTCGCCACCGCACTCCAGGCAGACGCCGTCGACCATATCGTGCAGCCGTCGCTCCAAGACGCGGTGGGCGCGGTAGAACAGCGACTCTGGGTCGCGACCGTCGACGGTCGCAGGTGGGAGCACGGCGCCGGTGATCGTTCCCGACGGACAGCCGTCCATCCCGAATAGTCCTGCACAGGTGTCACACGTCGTGAGTATGTGGTGGTCGTCGTAGACGACCCTGATGCCTGCCCCGCACAGCGGGCACGACTCGTCGACGTCGGTCGACTCGAAGTTCGCCTCGGCGTCGACGACGCCACGTTCCAACAGTCGAACCGCCTCCCGCCCTGGCTCCCGGAGACGATAGCCGTCGTCGGTGCGGGTGACGAACCGGCCGGTCAGCTTCCTGAGGTGGAAATTGAACTTCCCGCTGTCACGCTCGCCGACCGCCCGTCGGAGGTCGCTGTACGCTATCGTCCGTTCGCGGGGACCAGCGTCGGTTTCACGCTCCGCGAGTGCCTGTAGAATCGCAAGCCGTAGTCCGTCGCCGAGAAACGAGAACGCTTCCTCCGCGGGACCGATGCGCTGTCGACTCATAGCCCGACATCCTCGCCTACGGACATAATCCTACAGGACACGAGCCACGGCAACCGGCACAGTCGACGGCGGTCACCTCGACGATCGTAATAGACTCGGAAGCGAGTGAATCTGCCGGCGACATCGTCGACTGGCGGGGTCGTATGCGACCCCGTCACGTAACTACTATACCACCGTAGGCCGGAGAGACTGACGTATGAGCCAGTCGTATGACCGGGGCCTCGTGGAGGACTTCGGCCGGTGGCGGGAGTTCTCCGCTGGGATGTGGGCCTGGGTGTTCCACAAGTTCACGGGCTGGGTGCTCGTGGGCTACCTGTTCACCCACATCGCCGTATTAAGTACAGCCATCTCTGCGGCGGGGCAGACGCAGGCCATCGCGGCCGAGAACGACGTCTACACCACCGTGATCACCACGCTGGAGAGTCTGCTCGTCGTCCGTATTCTCGAAGTCGGACTGCTCGCGGTCGCCGTGTTCCACATCCTCAACGGCTGCCGCCTGCTGTTGGTCGACCTGGGAATCGGACTCGACAGCCAAGACAAGAGTTTCTACGCGTCGCTGATCTTGACGGGCGCTATCGTCGTCGCGTCGGTGCCGACGTTCCTCTCGGGGGTGTTCTAACGATGGCAGAGCGCTACTCATCCTTCCAGAAAGGCGGTCGACGCTGGCTGTGGCAGCGCATCACCGCCGGGTTCCTCGTCGTCGTGTTGGCGTTCCACTTCTTCCTCCTCCACTTCGTCAACCACGCCGACGAGGTGTCGTTCCTCGCGTCGAGCGCACGGATGACGGACCTCACCTACTACTCGCTGATGGTGCTGTTCCTCGTCACCGCGACGTTCCACGGCGTCAACGGCGTCTACAACGCCCTCGAGAACCAGGGCCTCTCAGGCACGAAGAAACAGGTCGTCAAGTACACGCTGATCGCGGCGAGCCTCGTGCTCGTCGTCCAGGGGATCCGCACCGCAAACGCCTGGGCGGGCTTCCCCACCTTCTGATCCATGAGCACGCAAGTTCCAGAACCGGAGACCGAGACGGAGACCGAAGACGACGGCGTCGAACAGCGAGAGTCGCTCTCGCACGCACAAGAAGACCGGATGCGAAAGAAGGCCGAAGGGCGCGCCGACCGCGAGGAGCGCGCCCGCAAGGAGGCCGAAGAACGCGCCGACCGCGAAGAGGACACCTACCACCTCAAGGTGTTCCGCTACGACCCCGAAGTAGCCGGGAAACAGGAGCCACGCTTCGACGACTTCCACGTCCCGTTCAAGAAGGGGATGACCGTCCTCGACGCGCTCATCTACGCGCGGGACACCTTCGACTCCTCGCTCACCTTCCGGCACTCCTGCCGGCAGGCCATCTGCGGGTCGGACGCGCTGTTCGTCAACGGCTCACAGCGACTCGGCTGTAAGACGCAGTTGTCCGACCTCGACGAACCGGTGCGCGTGGAACCGCTCCCGCACGCCGACGTCGAGAAAGACCTGGTCGTCGACATGGACCATTTCTACGACCAGATGGAGGCAGTCGAACCGTACTTCGACGCCGACGAACTCCCCGACGGCGAACTCGAAGAGCAGCGCCAGACGCGGGCGAACCGCGAGAAGGTGAAGATGTCGACGCGGTGTATCTGGTGTGGCGCGTGTATGTCCTCGTGCAACATCGCCGCGGGCAACAACGAGTACCTCGGCCCCGCCGCGATCAACAAGGCGTACCGCTTCGCGATGGACGAACGCGAGGGTGAGGACCGCAAGCAACACCGGCTGAACATCCTCGAACAGGAGAATGGCGTCTGGAGATGTCAGACCCAGTTCTCGTGTACCGAGGTGTGCCCGAAGGACATCCCGCTGACCGAGCACATCCAAGAACTCAAGCGCGAGGCGGTCAAGAGCAACCTGAAGTTCTGGTAGGCTCACCCGCCTCAGCACGCGATTGAAGTAGCCGGAACCCCAAGCAATTGTACCGACGAATCGCGGGGTGCTGGCGACCGAGCGGACGAACGGATACACGACGCGAACACGACACAACACACGACACACAATGTACGAACACGACGTCATCGTGGTCGGCGCAGGCGGCGCGGGACTCCGCGCTGCTATCGCCGCCCAGGAGGAAGGTGCGGACGTGGCAATCGTCTCGAAGCTCCACCCGGTGCGAAGCCACACCGGGGCGGCGGAGGGCGGCATCAACGCCGCGCTTCGGGAGGCAGACTCGTGGCAAGACCACGCCTACGACACGATGAAGGGGTCTGACTACCTCGGCGACGCCCCCGCAATCGAGGCGCTCTGTAAGGAGTCGCCGAAGGAAGTTATCCAACTCGAACACTGGGGAATGGCGTTCTCCCGCGAAGACGACGGGCGCGTCTCCCAGCGGCCGTTCGGCGGTCTCTCGTTCCCGCGCACGACGTACGCGGGCGCAGAGACGGGCCACCAACTGCTGCACACGATGTACGAACAGTTGGTGAAACGCGGCATCACCGTCTACGACGAGTGGTACGTCTCGGATCTGGCCGTCACCGACGAGGAGCGCCCCGAAGACCGCACCTGCCACGGCGTCGTCGCCTACGACATCCAGAGCGGCGAACTGTCGGGCTTCCGTGCCAAAGAGGGTGTCATCCTCGCGACGGGCGGTCTCGGCCAGGTGTTCGACCACACCACCAACGCCGTCTCCAACACCGGTGACGGCGTCGCGATGGCCTACCGCGCGGGCGTCCCCATCGAGGACATGGAGTTCATCCAGTTCCACCCGACCAGCCTGCCGAGTACGGGCGTCCTCATCTCCGAGGGTGTCCGCGGCGAGGGCGGCATCCTCTACAACTCGGAGGGTGAGCGCTTCATGTTCGAGTACGGCTACGCGAGCAACGCGGGCGAACTCGCCTCGCGCGACGTCGTCTCGCGGGCGGAACTCAGCGAGGTGAACGAGGGGCGTGGCATCGACGACGAGTACGTCCACCTCGACATGCGTCACCTCGGCGAAGACCGCATCATCGACCGCCTGGAGAACATCCTCCACCTCGCGAAGGACTTCGAGGGCGTCGACGGCCTGAAAGAGCCGATGCCGGTCAAGCCCGGCCAGCACTACGCGATGGGCGGCATCGAAACCGACGAGAACGGCGAGACGTGCGTCGGCGGCCTGTACGCCGCTGGCGAGTGCGCCTGTGCGTCGGTTCACGGTTCGAACCGTCTCGGCGGTAACGCGCTGCCGGAACTCATCGTCTTCGGCAAGCGTGCCGGTCAACACGCTGCAGGCAAGGAGATGGAGGCGGCGAAAATCGAGACCGGCCAGCGTGGCGAGTACGAACTGGGCGAGGTCGACTCCCCGGTCGAACCCGGCGAGGTCGAACCCGCGGGCGACGCGGTCGCCGACGGTGGCGTCGCCGCGGACGCCGGGTCCGCGAACGGCCACGACGTCGTCGAGTACGCGGTGAAGAACGAGCGCGCTCGCATCCAGAAGTTGATGGACCGCGAGGACGGCGTCCAGCACGCCGAGATTCGCTCGAAGGTCCAGAAGTCGATGACGAGGAACGTCAACGTGTTCCGCGAAGAGGAGGGTCTCAAGCAGGCGCTCGAAGACATCGCGGAGGCACGTGAGCGCTACCGCGACGTGTTCGTGAAAGACCCCTCGCGGACGTTCAACACCGACCTCATCCAGACCATCGAGACGCGCAACATCCTCGACACCGCCGAGGCAATCACGCTCGGGGCACTCGCACGCGAGGAGTTCCGCGGCGCACACTGGCGCGCGGAGGCGCAGGAACGGAACGACGAGGAGTGGCTCAAGCACACGATGCTGTCGTGGAACGACGGCACGCCGGAACTGTGGTACAAGCCGGTCATCCTCGAGGGCGAGGACAAAGAGTACGAACCGAAGATTCGCTCGTACTGACACCCACATTCGCACACTCCGTCGCGTCCGCCAGCGGTCCACCCGATCGTTCGTACCGGTCCGATTTTTCACCGCGATAATCCCGTCAGGAGTCGAATTTCTCACGGCTAGCCGCCGAATAACTATTGATTCGAGATCGAATGAATTCCTCGTGCAGCCAGAAATCGGCCTCCTCACGCCTGCTCGTGCCGCTTCGACGAATGTCGTACCACAGTTTTACGGGTGTCGAACAACAGGGTGGAAGTAAGATGGCAACCACGCACGCCGACCACCGCGAAACGACCGACCCCGAGGCCGAGGCGACGCCGATGACGCACGTTCCGAACGAAGTGTCGTCCCCCCGCGCGAAACTCGTCTATCTGTATCTCGCGACACACGGTGCGGTCGACGAGGACGACCTCTGTGACGGTCTGTCGATGAAGCGCATCTCGCTGTACTCCATCCTCAAGACGCTTCGCGAGGCCGGTCACGTCGAGAAGACCGACGGTCGCTACGCGCTGGCGTAACGGACTTTTTCTGCTGCTCAGGCACCTGTCACGGCTTCGAAGCCGATGCTATCCACAGGCGAGTCACGAGGGAACGGCGGCTACGGGGATCGGTCGGAAAGAGAGAGGTAAACAGCGGTACCGCAGGTCGCTGGCTCACCGGCCCTGCGGTGCGTCCGGCGGGTTACCCGCCGAGGAAGTCCTTGCGGACCTGTTCGTCGTTGAGGAGTGCCTCGCCGGTGTCGACGTACGCGTTCTCGCCGTTCACGAGGACGTAGCCGCGGTCACACCGCCGGAGTGCCTGTTTCGCATTCTGCTCGACCATCATGATGGCCGTGCCGTCGTCGTTGATGCGGTCAATACGGTCGAACATCTCCTGGACGAGGTCCGGTGCGAGGCCGGCACTGGGTTCGTCGAGGAGAAGCAGGTCGGGGTCGAGCATCAGCGCTCGGCCCATCGCGAGCATCTGCCGTTGCCCGCCGGACATCGTCCCCGCACGCTGTGTCGAACGCTCCTCTAGGATCGGGAATCGGTCGTACACCCACTCGATCTGATCTTCGGGGACCTCGTCGAGGATGTACGCGCCCATCTCGAGGTTCTCGCGGACCGTGAGGCTCTCGAAGATGTTGTCGTTCTGTGGGACGTAACCGATCCCTTGGTGGATGATCTCTTCGGGCGGGAGGCCGTGGATCTGTTCGCCCGCGAACTCGACGGTGCCACCCATGTACGTCGTCAACCCGAAGACGGACTTCATCACGGTCGACTTGCCAGCGCCGTTCGGACCGACGATGGTGACGTACTCGCCGTCGCCCACGTCCATATCGACGTCAGTGAGGATCTGGAGGTCGCCGTAGCCAGCGTCTAAGTCGCGGACGCGGAGGAGGCTGTCCTCCGGGAACGCCGCGTCGCTCGCGCGGGTCGCCCCGGTGGTCGCGTCGTCCACGGCAGTCGCAGCGTCGCTCTCGGCGTCCGCGTCGACTTCAGCGACAGCGTCGTCGGCGCTCATACGTCACCTCCGAGGTACGCCTCGACGACGCGTTCGTCGGCGGTGACCTGTTCGGGCGTGCCCTCCGCGAGCACCGACCCCTGATGCATGACGATGACGTGTTCGCAGTTGTTCATGATGACGTCCATATCGTGTTCGACGAACAGGAACGTGTTCCCCATCTCCCGGAGTTCGTGGACGCGGTCGAGGAGTTTCTCCTCGAGTGTGGGGTTCACGCCTGCAAGCGGTTCGTCCAGCAACACCATCTCGGGGTCGGTCATCAGCGCGCGCGCCATCTCCAGCAGTTTGCGCTGGCCGCCCGAGAGCGTCCCCGCGTACTCCTCCGCGAGGTGGTCTATCTCGAAGAACTCCAACTGCTGCCACGCGCGTTCGAGTAGTTCCTCCTCCTGTTCGATGACGCGGTCGCGCAGGCCCGGTAGCAGCGAGTAACTCAGTCGCTCGCCACGCTGTGCCGCCGGTGCGAGCATCATATTCTCCAGCACGGTCATATCTGGGAGTTCGCGTGCGATCTGGAACGTCCGCACGAGGCCCTGCTGGGCAATCTCGTGAGGCTCCATTCCTGTGATGTCGTTCCCGCGGAACGTCACCCGGCCAGATGTAGGCGTGTGGACGCCCGTGATGCAGTTGAACGTCGTCGACTTCCCGGCGCCGTTGGGGCCGATGAGGCCCGTGAGCGACCCCTCCGCGACGGAGAAACTCGCGTCGTCGACGGCGGTGATGCCACCGAACGTCTTGCGCAGGTTCTCGACGACCAGTGGGTGGTCCTCGTGGTCGCGCGCGCCCTGCGGGGCCGCCGCGGCACCGCCTTGGTCTGTCGCTCCGTCCGTCTCTGCCGTGGTGTCGGTGTCGGTACTCATTGGTCACCTCCGTCCGCCGAGTCGGTCGTGTGGCCGCTGCCGCCGTCCGCGACCGGGTCGGTGGCACCCTTTCCGCCGCCGCCGCTTCCTGCGGGACGCGTCAGCGGAATCGCTGCGGCCTCCTCTTTCCGGTGGCCGAGTAGGCCCTCCGGACGGGTCTGCATCAACACGACGAGGATGACACCCACGAGGATGAATCGGAGCGCAGAGATGTTGCCCATCATATACGCGAGGAACGGGAGCACCTCTCCCTCGACGAACGGTCCGATGGCCGCGGGGAACGTTGACGGCGTGTCGCCGAAGTCGACGAAGTTGGTGAGGACACGGCGCACGTACACCGGCCCTTCCCAGATGAGGCCGGCGAACAGCGCACCGCCGAGAACGCTCCCGGTGTTGGAGCCAGCGCCGCCGATGATCAGCGCGACCCAGATGTAGAACGTGATGATCGGCCGGAACGCGCCGGGGTTGGTGAACCCCTGACTCCCCTGCCAGAGGATGCCGCCCAGCCCCATCAGCCCACAGCCGAACATGAACGCGACGATCTTGAACTTCCGCGTGTCCTTGCCGAGCGACTGCGCGACGATTTCGTCTTCGCGGATCGCTTTCAGCACGCGACCAAACGGGGAGTTCCCGGTTCGAACCAGCAGGACGTAGAACAGGCCGACGAACGCGAACAGGACGGCGACGTACGCCCAGTTGACGATCACGGGCGGTTCGACGACCAAGTCGAGCGTGAACTCGGGGAGCGGAACGACGCCGAGCAGGAACGAGTTCGGTGGGATGAGCGTCACCCGGAGTCCCTCGAACAGCGGGAACAGCACCGACCCGAGCAACGCCGGCGCCGCGCCGGGGTCGAAACTCTCGTAGAACAGCAACCGCACTGGGTTGCCCGGCATCGTCTTACCGGTCGCACCCCCGGTCCCGGTCGTGATGCCCGCAACCGTGAACTCCTGTAACGCGCGAGAGTTGAGCGTCAGGCGAATGATCTCCGAGAGCGCGACCGTGACGATAGCGAAGTAGTCGGCACGCAGTCGGAGCGCGGGAAGCGCGGCGACGAGGCCGACGACGGACGCAGCGAGCACCCCGCCGACGATGCCGATGGGGAGCGGTAGGCCGAGTCCGGGGACGCCGGTCGGCCCAGCGTCGACGGGCGTCGAGAGGATCGCCATCACGTACACGCCGACGGCCATGAAGCCCGCGATACCGATGTTGAAGATGCCGGCGTACCCCCAGTGGAGATTCAGCGCCAGCACCATCATCGCGTAGACGGCGGTGAAGAACAACACCGAGCCGATAGCGCCCGCGAGGCCGTTGAACGGGAGGCCGAGTGCGACCGCGAACAGGAAGAAGATGACGACGACGTGTCCGAGAATGATGAGGAGTTTGTCGGCGTCAGAATCCATCCAGCGGTCTTCGAGCCACGCCACGTACGGCTCCGCCGGCGGTGCGGTTGCGGCGTACAGGACGGCGACCGTCACCGCGAGGTAGACGAACCACACGAGACTCCCGCCGATGGGCAGCGAGCCGAGGTCGAACCCGACCACCAGCGCGAACACCAGCGCGCCCACGAGGAGGTGTCCCAGCGCGGTCCCCCACGCGACAGCGCCGCCTTCTGCCCACTGCTGGCGGAACCACTGCCGATACGGCGTCCAGCCGGGAATCTCTCGCCCGTCCGCGTCGCTCGTGTCCGGTTCGGTCGATCCCGCGGTCGGCTCGGCGGTATCGCCACTCATGCAGTCGTCACCCCGGAGAACAGTCCTTCAGGCTTGAACAGGAGGACGAAGATCATAACGGCGAAGGCGGCGACGGTGGAGAATTCGCTGGGAATCCACACCAGCGAGAGGCTCTGTGCCAAGCCCATCGTGATGCCGCCGAACATCGCGCCGTAGATGGATCCGATACCGCCGAGGATGACGGCCGCGAAGATGAGAAGCAGGAGGATCCAGCCGAACTGGAAGTTCATCGCACCGCGCTCGAGTGCAATGAGGAACCCGCCAGCACCCGCGAGGCCACCGCCGATGATCCAGGTGAAGCGGACGACGCGCTCGGTCGGGATGCCCGTGACGCGTGCGAGGTCCTCGTTGTCGGCCATCGCACGCATCGCCTTCCCGAGTTTCGTCGTCTGCAACAGGAGGTGGACGCCCAACATGAGCGCCGCAGCGATGACGACGAGCGTGAGTTCGTGTCCGCCGATGTCGAGCGATCCGCTACCCAGCGCAATCGAGAACTCCGGCACCGACTGTGCGTTCGTCAGCCCCCGGGTGCGCTGTCCGAACACGATGTAGATCGTGTACCGAAGCGCGAGTGCGACCCCGATGGAGGCGATGAGCAGGGAGATGCCCTCCTCGTCGCGCATCGGTTTGTATACGACCCGGTCGATGAACAGCGAGAGCAGCACCGCCGAGACCGCCGCGACGATGAGGCCCGCGAGGATCGCAAGCGGCGTCGACACGATAGAGACGCCCAGATCCGTCGTCGACACCGACCCGATGAACAACAGGGTCGACAGGTCGAACTGGCCGACGCCAGCGAACAGCCACGTGACCGCCCACCCGGCGAACGCGCCGGAGGTGACGTAGTCGCCGTGGCTGAAGTTCGCGAAGTTCAGAATACTGTACGTCATCGACAGCCCAACGCCGGCCAGCCCGATAGAAAGGCCGACGACGAGGCCGTCCCAGAGGAACGTTGCCAATTGCGACGTAGACAGTCCGCCCGGCGACGCCAGTTGCCGGACAATATCGAACCCGAGGATCCCGAGGATGGCGACCACGACGAGGACGAATGGCCGCTTGAGGGCGAGGTCCCTGCTACGTGCGTACGTTTCGCTAATGCCCATTGTTGTACTCTCTCACGATTTGAGACGATTCGCGAGGCACTTAACCGTTCTCTCAAGCGCCGTACGGCGTCGGCTTTCCGACAGGAATGGATCGACCCCGCCTCTGACACAGGCGCAAGGGCCAAGCAAGCGGGCTACCAACTACTGTCAGATGACAACCGATCAGGGGAACACGGACGGGCAGGAACACGCTTCCGACCGTGTCGTCGTCGAACCCGGTCGGATCGAGGACGCCGAGACCGTCGCGGGCCTGTGGGTCGACCTCGCCCGCGACCAGCGAGCGTACGGCTCACACCTGCTACCTGAGGAGAATCGCCAAGCGGCCGTCGACTCCATCGCGCGTGCGGTCGTCTCTCGCGGCCTGTTCGTCGCTATCGACTGCACCGACGAGGTGTCGCCCGAAGACGGCGACATCGTTGGGTTCGTCTCGTTCGGGCAAGACTCCGGTCGGTACGAACAGAACGTGACCACGGGCACGATATACAACCTCTACGTCCGACCGGGGTACCGCGACGAGGGTATCGGAGCACGGTTGCTGACACACGCGGAGGCCGCGTTCGCGGAGTCAGGCGTCGACGTGGTTTGTCTCGAAGCGATGGCGGGCAACGTCGGCGCCCGTCGCTTTTACGAACGCCACGGCTACGACCAACACCGCGTGGAGTTGGAGAAGTTGCTGACCGACGACCCGAAGCGATAGCGATTAAACGGAGGCCGAAGTACACTCGACCGCGCCGGGGGAGCATGGGCGGTGCATGCACTCGACTTGTAATCGAGACTTCGCGGGTTCAAATCCCGCCCCCGGCTTTTCTCTAGTGGCACGGAATATTCTCGTCAGGTTCTCACACGAGTAGTGTCACCGCCGAACGAGGTCGCGGATCCGCTCGGATCGTGGTCGCTATCGGTGACCTTCTCGTAAGCACAGTAACAGTTCACGCGCTCCTGGGTCTACCTATGAGCGACCAGACGGTAGACACGGTGGCAGTCCCCGTCGACGGCGTCGAACTCGAGGGTGAGCTAACACTCCCTGCGGGTGCGATTGGCCTCGTCGTGTTCGCACACGGGAGCGGCAGCAGCAGACACAGTCCACGGAACAACTTCGTCGCGCAGGTGCTCCGTAGCCACGGACTGGGGACGTTTCTGTTCGATCTGCTCACCGAGACAGAAGATCGTGAGTACGAGACCCGATTCGACATCGACCTCCTCACCGAGCGTCTCCTCGCGGTAACCGAGTGGCTTCGCGGACGCGAGGAGACGCGCGACTTGCACATAGGGTACTTCGGGTCGAGCACGGGTGCCGCCGCCGCCCTTCGAGCGGCAGCGACCCGCGGGGACGACGTCGACGCCGTCGTGTCCCGCGGTGGTCGCGTCGACCTCGCAACAGAGCGACTCCCCGAGGTGACTGCCGCGACGTTGTTGGTCGTCGGCGGTGCCGACACGGCCGTGTTGGAACTCAACCGTGCTGCACAGGGCGCGCTCACGTGCCCCAACGCGCTCGAAGTCGTCGACGACGCGGGTCATCTCTTCGAGGGAACGGGGGAACTCGAAGTGGTCGCAGAACTCGCTGCCGACTGGTTCGAACAGGAACTCTCCTGAACGCTCCTCGTGCGGAACACGGCAGCATCATCGGCGGCCATCCACGACACGGTCGACTGTGATCCGCCGCCGAGAGACGAACAGCGGTTCGAACTCCGAGGCGGATCGTTACTCCACGTCGATGTCGATCGACCGAGCCTCCTCGGCTTCGACCTTCGGGAGGGTGACGGTGAGGACGCCGTTCTTCATCCGGGCGTTCACCTGCTCTTTGTCCACGTCGCCCGGGAGCCGAATCGACCGCTGCATCGACTCGCGGCGACGCTCGTGGCGGATGTACTGTTCTTCCGCTTGGTCGACTGCCTCCTCGTGGTCGGCGTCGATGTGCAGCGTCCGATCCGTCACACGGACGTCGATGTCGTCTCTGTCGAACCCCGGCAGGTCGACGGTCACCACGAACTCCGCGTCGTGGTCTGCCACGTCGACCGGCATCGCCTCGAACTTCGCGGTCAACTTTCCGATCCGCCCCTCTGGTTCCCACACGTACGGCGATTCTTCGAACTGTCGGCTCATTCGTTCGAGCAGTTCCTCTAACTCCTCGAACGGGTTTCTGGACGTGCTCATATCGGCTCTCCAGATCGAAGGTACGACAATGTCAATCAAATATCATCGTGGCCGTTGTTGTGAGGTGAGAATACCCCGTCTACAGAGCCGGGGACACTGCTTCTCTCGTCGCTGCCACTCGCACTAGGGGCTGTGGAGAGACGATCAGTTGCGACTCGACGGCAGCCTCAACCATAGTTGTCCACTCACTCAACGGGCAAAGTTCCAGAAACAAGTCCCCAACCCGCTGAAATGGACCCGCGGTACGTACCGAGTCGTAGACGCTGACGTGGTCGGTGCGGTGTGTGCCCCGTCGTACCCCCGTCCGCCGTGGCCCACCCTCACCCCTGGCTTTAGACCACCTCCCCGTGACCGGCCCGTATGAACGTCCTCGTCATCGGCGGCACAGGCCTCATCAGCACCGGCATCACCCGTCAGTTGGTCGATGCAGGCCACAGCGTGACGTGCTTCACGCGCGGGCAGACCGAGGCGACGCTTCCGGAGGCAGTCGAGTTCGTCCACGGCGACCGTGACAACGCGACCGTGCTCCGGGACGCCCGCGACCGCGTCGACCCCGATTGCGTGATCGATATGGTGTGTTTCGACCCCGAGCAGGCGTCGGCCGCCGTCGACGTGTTCGACGGCATCGAGCAGTACGTCTTCTGCTCGACGGTCGACGTGTACCATCGCCCGCTTCCGACCAACCCCGTCACGGAGGACGCACCCACGACGCCGCCGGTGAGCGAGTACGGCGCGAACAAGGCCGCTTGTGAGGAAGTGTTCGCGGCCGCCCACGGCGATGCCTTCGACGTGACGACGATCCGGCCGTGGAGTACGTACGGCGAGGGCGGGTCGGTGTTGCACACCTTCGGCGGCGGCACCTACTACCTCGACCGTCTCCGGAAGGGGAAGCCGGTCGTCGTCCACGGTGACGGGCAGTCGCTGTGGGGGCCGTGTCACCGCGACGACGTCGCGAGTGCGTTCGTCGCGGCCGTCGAGACGCCCGCCGCCCGCGGCGAGACGTATCACGTCACCAGCGAAGAGGTCATCACCTGGAACCAGTATCACCACGTCGTCGCCGACGCACTCGGCGCGCCCGAACCTGACCTCGTTCACATTCCGACCGACGCGCTACTCGAGGCCGCTCCCGAACGAACTGAGGGGCTGAAGAACCACTTCCAGTTCTCCACGGTGTTCGACAACGCGAAGGCTCGCCGCGACCTCGAGTTCGAGTACACAATCTCGTTCAGAGAAGGTGTCGAACGGACGATCGACCATTTGGAATCCGCGGGGCGTATCGATCCGTGGGACAGCGAGAACGACGACACGATCATCGGGGCGTGGCGGTCCGCGCGGTCGGCGTTCGTGGCCGACTCACACGAAAGGTGAACAGCGGTGCGTGCCAGTAGGACGTACTACATTCCGAACAGTCACCTGATCGATCACGTCGACAAAGACAGATGTCGGAGGGCTCCCGAGTCGCTCGTGTGTCAGGCTCAAAAAGCGGGTGATGGGTTGGAGTTCACCCGCGAGCCGATAACCGGAGTCGGCCGCGCCGTGGAGAACGCGGCTCGGACAGTGCGGTGCGATGGCGACAGCCTGTGGGGCCCTACCGAGGGCCGATTCGAGTCCGCCGTCGACCGCCGGGGAGCGGCCAGGTTGCGGCACTCGATGTCCGCTCGTTTCCAGGGGGGCGACGAGACCCTGTCGACGAGCAACCTGTAGGATGGCCGCCGGGCGTATAGTTATCCGCTCGTTAGTCGTTTGCCTACAGACTGACGTCAGATTGCAACAGCCGTGGGACAGACGAGACGTGCGAGTACGCCGCGATAGACAGTTACAGCCACGTCACGGCCGAATCCCGAAGCCATCGGGACACCAAGAGGAGTCGGGTAAGTACGGTACTAACCGTTCGAGTTCCGGGTCGGAACCGTTTTTGCAGACCGTAGTCGTCCCCCGAGCGCAGATCCGTCCACGGAACGCCCGTCCACGGCGTCGACGTCGGGCCTGAAACCCGATGTCGGCACTTTGATGGCCCGCGAGACGTCATCGCGCTTCGGTTCGGGTGCTGTGAGTCCTACTACCCGTGTTCACAGTGCCACGACGCCGTCACTGCCCACGATTCAGAGCCGTGGCCGCGTCCCCGCTTCGCTGACCCTGCCGTACTGTGTGGCGTCTGTGGCGAACGCCTCTCCGTCGACGCGTATCTCGCCGCCGACTTCGCGTGTCCGGCGTGTTCGGCCGCGTTCAATCCCGGCTGTGCTACCCACTACAACCGCTACTTCGAGGGCGTCTCCGCACGCGAAGAGTGACCACCCACTAACGCTCGACGCGCCGCGCCTCGTCGGCGACCGCTGCCACCGGTATCTTCAAGCGTCGCACGGACCACCTCCCTCCGTGAGCGACGACGCGCCCGTCGAACCGCTCGACGACGACCTGACGAAAGAACTCGAGGACCCACCGACCGACCTCGACGAGGAACTCGACGACGCGGCCGACGAACTCAGCGGACTCGACACGGAGATACAGGGGCTGATCGGTTCCGTCCGCGAGGACACCGATGCCCTCCGACTCGCCGTCCGATACGAGGGGCAGTCTATCGAACCGCTGTTCGTTCGTGGGGACGTCCGCGAGCAGTTCCCACCCGCCGACCTCCGCCAGCGGATGGAAGAACTGACACTCAAGGGACTCGGTGAACCGGCACAGGAGGCCAGCCTCTACGACTTCGGGAGCCTCGATGCGACGATTCGCTGGTACGACGAGGTGCTGGTCGCGGTGTTCCCCTCCGGCGAGTGGTCGGGGATGATGTTCGTGTTCGACCGACAGGAGTCGCCGCTGGTGGATCTGGTCGGAGAGTTCCTCTCGGACGACTGACCGCGGTCGGCGCTCTCACCACTCGGTCCACGACCGAGGCCCGAAGTCGCCGCCGCGAACGCGCAGTTCCGGTCCGTTCTCGCCTTGTCTCGTCTCGACGACTGCATCACACAGTTGTGTGAACCGTTCGGCCGGTTCCGGGTTCGACGCGACAGTATCGAGTGTGTACACGCCGATGCAGTCGGCACCGTTGACCCGACCGGAGACGACGTGCATAAACTGGTACACCCGTCGGAGGTCGGCGTACATCAACAGCGTCGACAGCGAGTGGATGCCGAGCGACCCACGAATTCGCTCGTCCGCGCGATACCACTCGTAGAGGTGGCCGCTCGCGGCGATACCGATGCCGGTGAGGTCACCCGGCCCGCTCACGTGCGTCACCTCGTCGGTGTCGCGAGTGGCGGCCATCGACCGCTGCCGAGAGATACAGTCGACGAACGTCAGCCCCCACTCCTTGCCGTGGCGTGTGTGAAACTGCTCTCGGAGGACGTCTGGTTGGTGTTTCGTCGTCACCAACACGGTTTCCGGGTCGGGCGCGGCCCCGAGCAACTCCAGCAGGACGTCGCGTTTCCCAGTGAGGCCTGGTCCGGCGACCAGGACGTTCGTCCCCGGTGATAGCTCTCCCGGCCGTAGCGGCGTCAGCGTCGAGCGACTGTCACCTACTCCACCGGTCACGCCAGTACGACGGGAGGGAGGACACAAAGCGTTTGTCCGTTGGGTCGGTCGATTCGGTCGTCAGAGCCGAGACAGACCGGCACCCACCAGTGTCGTCGATGCCGGCGACGGGAGTCTTAACCGCCGCCAGCGCCTGTGATCGGATATGGTTGAGACCGAGACTGCGACGTTCGGCGGCGGCTGTTTCTGGTGTATCGAGGCGGCGCTGAAGGAACTCGACGGCGTCCACGAGGTTACCTCCGGCTACGCCGGCGGCCACGTCGAGAACCCCACCTACGAGGCGGTGTGCCGCGAAGAGACCGGCCACGCCGAGGTCGTGCGCGTCGAGTACGACCCCGAGACCATCACGTACGCCGACCTGCTGGGCGTGTTCTTCACCGTCCACGACCCGACGACGCTGAACCGACAGGGACCGGACGTTGGGTCGCAGTATCGCTCGATCGTCCTCTACGAGACGGACGACCAGCGTGACATCGTCGAGCGGTTCGTCGTCGAACTCGAAGCGGAGGGCGCGTACGACGACGACATCGTCACCGAACTCGAACCGCTCGACGCCTTCTACGAGGCCGAGCAGTACCACCAGGATTACTACGAAAAGAACCCCGACGACCGCTACTGCTCGTTCAACGCCGAACCCAAGATTCGGAAGGTACGCGAGAAGTTCGCGGACCTCGTCCGTCAGGAACAGCGAGCCTGAACCCACCCCCTGTATCGGTTTCAGCGTAGCACTGCCCCCGCCTCGTCACCGTATTCACCCGATACTGACCACAACGATTCCTTATCACATAGGATGGCCGACATCGGCCGCGAGTCGGGCGGTCTGCCGTGGTCGCCGTCGTGGTCGCACACACGCAGTAAGCCGAGTGAAACCAGCGTGGGTGGTTGCGTTCGGGCGCGTAGCGAATGTATAATTTTGTTCACACGGTGGCGACGAGACTGTAGTCGTTCAGACGCCGGACGGCAGCCCAGCTATGACGCACTCGTTCATCCGCAGCGTTCCGGGGGGAATCGCGCACGACGACCGACGGAGTGACCCACACGGCGAGGGCGACCGACGATGACCGGACCGCGAACCGTCGGGTCGCGCCTCGTCGTGCTGTTGGTGACTGTCGCCGTCGTCACCGGAACCGGCGGCGTCGGCGTTGTCGCGGGTGGAACGCCTGCCGCACTGGCCGGTGACGACGCGCTGACTGGCGGCGAGGTAGGTTCACTCGCACTCGCCGCGGGAGCCGACAGCCCTGCTCGTCTCACCTCCGGCGGCGGCAACACCTCCGATCACGGAGCGACGGGTGACCCCTCCAACGGAGCCACCAGCCAGTCCATCTCGCAGATCAGTTCGTGTGGGGTCATCGACGACCCCGGCGTGTACGAACTGGTCGACGACATCGAGGCGGACATCTCCGGCGTCTGTCTCCACATCCGGTCGTCGAACGTTGTATTCGACGGGAACGGGCACACGATATCCGGCGATAGCGTCGACCGTTCGACCGGGATTCTCGTGTACAACGCGTCACGTGACGACTCCGCAGACGTGCCAGTGGAGAACGTCACGGTTCGAAACGTCGAGGTCTCCGAGTGGTACTGGGGTCTGGAGGTCGGAACCATCGCCGGGAGCGGAACGAGCGCCCGCGTCGTCGGCGTCACCGCCACCGACAACGTCGTCTCGGGCATCTCCTTCAGCGAGGTCGACGACACACAGATACGTGACGTGACGGCGAACGGGAACCGCTTCGGCGTCTACTTCTGGGAGACGTACGACGTCGACGTCCGTGATGTGACCGTCCGCGACAACGACCGCACGGGGCTGTATCTCGCGCAGAACGTCGGACGGAGCACCTTCACCGGAGTCACCGCGACCGGCAACGGCGCCGAGTGTGACACCTGCGCGGCCGTTCGCCTCAGCGACGACGTGGAGTCCAATCGCATCGAGAACAGTCAGATCGCAGACAACGAGGGACCGGGCATCAGCTTCTCGGACAGCTACAACAACACCATCGCCGACACCGTCGTCGAATCCAACGGCGGTCCAGGCGTCGTCGCAGACTACGCCGGCGGCGACCGCCTCGCGAACGTCGTCTTGCGCGGCAACGACGGGGCACAACTCCGCGCGGCGCAAGACGAGTTAGGACTCTCACGTGTGACCGTCGGCGACGTGGTGACCACCTCGTTCGTCGCGGGAAGCGCCCAGTTCTCGTACGACGAGGACGACCCGTTCGAACTCGACACCGTCGCACGCGCCGACGTGCCCGGAGGGCTTCCGGGCGCGGCGGCCGCCAGCGAGGGGTTCGCCGTCGAGCGACTGCCCGCACCGATGCGGGTGTCGTTCCGCCTCGACAGCGCGAACTACACCGACGACGAGGTCGACCTGTGGCGGTACGACGGCACCGACTGGTCGCGGGTCGCCGTCGGCAGTGTGAACGGCGACCGATTCGCCGCGACGATTCGAACGAGTGGCGTGTTCGTTCCGGTCGTTGTCGACGGCGACGGCGACGACGGTGACGATGGCGACACCGAACCGTCGCTGCTGGAAATCCTCTCGACCGAGGAGAATCAGTTCGACTACGAAATCGTCGTGGATGGAACCGCCGAAAAAACCGCGACTAACGACGTGTCTGCCGACTCTGGCGACGAAATCGTCGACAACGGTGACGGAACCGTGACGATCCGTGGATCGACGGGAGGAAACTCCGGCGACGCGTTTACCATCACCGGCGAGGTCGTCTCCGTCGAAATCTCGGGCGTCAGCGACGGGTACGAACTCCTCCTCGATGGTGAGGACGTCCCGAGCGACCTCGTGACGGACGATAGCGACGACGCAGACGACGGTGACGGTAGCGACGACGGAGAATCCGAAGAGTCGGTCCTAGAGATACTCTCGACCGAGGAGAACCAGTTCGACTACGAAATCGTCGTGGATGGAAGTGCTGAGAAGACCGCGACTGCGGACGTCGCCGCCGACTCCGGCGATGAAGTCGTCGACAACGGCGACGGCACGGTGACGCTTCGCGGGTCGACGGGAGGCAACTCCGGAGATGCGTTTACGATCACCGGCGACATCGTCTCGGTCGAGATTTCGGGAGTGAGTGACGGGTACGAACTCCTCCTCGACGGGGAAGAAGTCCCGAGCGACATCGTGACCGACGACAGTGACGACGCAGATGATGGCGACGATAGCGACGACAGCGACGACGCAGATGACGGCGACGATAGCGACGACAGCGACGACGCAGATGACGGCGACGATACTGATGACGCAGACGACGGAGAACCCGAAGAGTCGGTCTTAGAGATCCTCTCGACCGAAGAGAACCAGTTCGACTACGAAATCGTCGTCGACGGGAGCGCATCGAAAACCGCCACCGACGACGTCGCCGCCGACTCCGGTGATTCGATCACCAGTAACGGGGATGGAACAGTGACGATCAGTGGGTCGACCGGTGGCAACTCCGGCGACGCGTTCACCATCACCGGCGAGGTCGTCTCCGTCGAGATTTCGGGCGTCAGCGACGGCTACGAGATTCTCGTCGACGGCGACGAACTGCCAGGCGACATCGTGACCGACGACGGCGACGACGCAGACGACGGTGATGATGCCGACGACAGCGACGAGTCGGTTCTGGAGATACTCTCGACCGAAGAGAACCAGTTCGACTACGAAATCGTCGTGGATGGAAGTGCTGAGAAGACTGCGACCGACGACGTCGCCGCCGACTCCGGGGACTCGGTCACCGTCAACGGTGACGGGACGGTGACCATCCGGGGGTCGACCGGGGGCAACTCGGGTGACGCGTTCACCATCACCGGCGACATCGTCTCGGTCGAAATCAGCGGCGTCGACGACGGCTACGAAATAATCCTCGACGGCGAGGACGTGACCGACGAGGTGACCGACTGAGCAGGGAGCAAACTGCGAGTCGGCTACAAGACGTACGGCCCGCGCTGGCGAATTGGCTCTCCGTGCGGCCGCCCGGACACCGCGGCGACGCGAAGGCTACCCTCAGTCGCGACCGACACCGACTGCGCCGTCGTGACTGGCAGTACGTCACCCGACGCGAACGCGTTCCCGTTCACCGTCCCGTTGCCGTCGATACCGAACAGGAAGCCGACCCAGTCGTCGGGGACGGTCAACGTCCACTCGTCGTCGACACGGGCGTCGAGGTACTCCATCGGTGTGTGCAGGTCGAGGGGAGAACCGTCACCGACGACGGTCGTCACAGTCGCACCGTCGACCTGTTCGGTGGGGAGGTCGCCGGCGGCCGCGTCGGTGTAGTCCGCGTCGACCGCTTTCTTGTCGCGAGGGAGGTTGACCCACAGTTGGAGGCCCGAACAGCCAGCGTCGTCGGCGGGAAACTCCGAGTGGCGGATCCCACTGCCGGTCGTGATCCGCATCGCGTCGCCGGCGCGGGCGGTGTGTGAGACGCCCAGTGAGTCCTCGTGTTCCATCCCGCCCTCGAGCATGTACGAGACGATTTCGAACCCGCGGTGCGGGTGCATCGGAAAGCCCGCGTCGGGGTCGATGTAGAAGCGCTCGAACAGTACGAACGGGTCGAGGTTCTCGGGGTACGCCTCGGTGGGAAACGCCCGGGTCGAGTTCACGCCGGTCCCGTGTCTGACTCGGCCGCCGGGCAGTGGAGTTGGATCGCTCATCGAGAGGCAGTCACCGTTCGGGACGTCGCGACCGAGAGACATAACCACCCTGTCACCGGAAGGTCACTCCCGACTGGTTCAGATGGGGTAGGTCGTTCGGATCTCAGATACGCTCCTTCGATGACGAAGGATGCCCCCGAAGTAGTCTACAGACGGTTGTCTGATGGCTATCACCACTGTCGGTAACGTTATGCCTACCAACCGTAGAGCCTCCGCCAATGGATTCGGATGATCCGATCACGAGAGCGATCCTGTCGGACTCGGTGTACGAACGACTCCGAGCAGGACGCTTTGGGTGGTTCAAACAGCCGCTGTCGAGAAAGTTGACTGTACAGGGCTACCTTCTGCACGTACTTGCCGCCATCCTCCCTATTCTGGCGCTGCTTCCGCCGGAGATCAAACAGGCGTACTTCAGCAGGTCGGTAGTCGGTGCCGCACCGAAGGTGGCGGTGCTCGCACTCGTCGCCGTCACGGTCATCGGCACTGCCGGCGCCGGTCTCTCTGCTGTCGGCGCGTTCCGTCTGTGGCGCGGCGACGACTTCGACGAGCACACCGCTCAGTCGGTCCTCAACTTCGAGGATCTGTGCTCAATGCTCGGCCTCGCGACCGGGACCATCGCCACCGTCGCGACGTACCTGTTCGTCCTCGTGGGGTTCGGTGGCGGTAAGACGCTCCAAGCGTGGATCGCTACCGGCGGCGGCAACCCCTACGCCCCGAGCGGGTACGGCCTCAACGTCGGCACCGTCGCCGTCACGGCGCTGTGCATCGGCGTCGTCCTGCAGGTGGTCTCGACGTACCTGTATGCGCGCGGCCTGACGGAGGCGGACATCCACCTGTGATCGGGCGGCCACTCGGTCCGTGTGTCTGGTGTTTCGGGTAGCGAGATGACCGAACGTTTTGTGCGAGGGGGGCCGTATCCGTGTGTATGGACGGATCAGATCAGTTCTTCCTCCTCGTGGTACTCGTGACGTTCGCGCTCATCGCATTCGGCATCGTCCTAAGTCTCGTCTAACTGTCGGTCGGCGACGAGTGGCGACAAAAAATCGATCGGTCGAACGCGGTTCGGGCGTACCGCTCAGATGCGCGGTTCGACGTCCTCGGCTTCCTCCAGTGAACGGTTGTGAAGCGCATCGCCCGTCTGGGCGTCGAACAGGTGGATGGCGTCTTCGGGGAAGCGAGCGACGACACGCTGGCCGCCCTCGATACGACGCATCCCACCGACGGTCGCGACGAACGGGTCAGAGGGGTCCTCGCCGAAGCCGAGGTACACCGCGTTCTCGTTGCCCATCGGTTCGACCACGTCGACGACGGTGTCGAACTCGTCGGCCGCACTCGCCTTGACGCCGACGTTCACTTCGATATCCTCCGGTCGGATGCCGAGTGTCACCTCGGTCGCGTCGCCCAAATCCTCACGAACCTCCGGCGAGAGGACGTACTCGAAGGCGTCGGCGACGAGTCGGTCGCCCTCGACGGTCGTCTCGAAGAAGTTCATCGCCGGTTCGCCGATGAATCCACCGACGAAGCGATTGGCTGGGCGGTGGTAACACTCCAACGGCGTCCCTACCTGCTGGAGTTCCCCGCCGTCGAGGACGGCGATGCGGTCGCCCATCGTCATCGCCTCCGTCTGGTCGTGCGTGACGTAGACGGTCGTGGTTCCCAGATCCTCTTGGATGCGCTGGAGTTCCGTCCGCATCTGCGAGCGGAGTTTGGCGTCGAGATTCGACAACGGTTCGTCCATCAGGAACACCTCTGGTTCGCGGACGATTGCGCGACCCAGTGCGACACGCTGCTGTTGGCCACCGGACAACTCGCTCGGCTTGCGGTCGAGCAGTTCGGGAATGTTGAGCAGTGCCGCGGCGTTCTCGACGCGGGATTCGATCTCGTCGTCCGGGAGGTCGGTCGACTCCTCCAGCCCGAACGACATATTCTGTCGCGTCGTCATATGCGGGTACAGCGCGTACGACTGAAACACCATCGCGATGTCCCGGTCTTGCGGCTTCTTCCCCGCGATGGAGCGGCCGGCGAGGCGAATGTCGCCGCCGGAGATCGTCTCCAGTCCGGCGATCATCCGCAGCGTCGTCGATTTCCCACAGCCTGACGGACCGACGAGGACGAGAAACTCTCCGTCCTCGATATCGATCGTTACGTCGTCGACGGCGACGATATCGCTGCCGTCGTCGTCGGTGAACACCTTCCGTACGTCGTCGAGTTCGAGTCGTGCCATAGCTACTGTCCCCCCGTCTGTCCCCCGCGGGGCTGGGTCGGTCGGTCAACTGGCGATGCGTCGGACGGCGCGAGCGTGGTCCCCGTTCGGGTCGCGGCCTCCCGCTGGTCGGCCTCGCACCTCACGTCGCCACCCCCTCGGCGAACTCCTCGCCGAACAGGACGTACACGATGAGCGTCGGCAACGCGGCGATGAATGCCCCGGCCATCCGCAGTGCGAAGTCCTGTCCCTCCATCGACTCTCCGAGACCAGCGAGGATGAGCACGACCGGCGCGGCCGGGCTCGACTCGGTGGACACGAGGATGAGCGCGAACAGCAGGTCGTTCCAGATCTGTGTGAACTGGTAGATGAGAACGACCGCGAACATCGGCGTCGAGATGGGGAAGATGATCCGGCGGTACACCCGGCGGAACGACGCCCCGTCGAGGCGTGCGGCCTCGACCATCTCCCCGCTAATGTTGCTGTAGTACGAGCGGAACAGCACCATACAGATGGGGATACCGTACGCGACGTGTGTGATCACCAGTTCGATGATCCCGGTGTACGCACTGGAGATGCCGAGTGCCCAGACTGGCGCGAGGAGTTCCCGCAGCGGCACGGAGCCCCAGAACTGCGAGAGCGGCACCAGCACCGCCTGGTACGGGATGAAGATGCCCGCGACGAACAGCGCGAGCACCGGCGCTTTGTACCGCGCACGCCAGTCGGCCTGCGTCAGGCCGAACGCCGCGAAACTCCCCAGCATCGCGGAGATGATAGTCGCGGGGACGGCGTACAGCGCGCTGTTGATCATCCCGCGACTCAGCGCCTGGAACGCGGTCTGCCACTTCTCCAGCGTGAAGTACCGCCCCGGCGGCGGCGCGAACGGCAGCGTCGAACTGATTCCCTCCGGGTTCGTCTTGAACGCGGTGACGAGGCCGGATTCGATGGGTGCGAGGTAGAACGCCGTCAGCCCCAGCACCGTTGCGTACAGACCGACGCGGTACGGGTCGATGGCGGCCAGGTCCTCGCGGACCCCGGCGAGTGCTCCTTGCTGGTCGGTGTCGGTTGCGTCGCTCATAGTTCACCCTGCGAGTACTGGTAGTATAGGTACGGGCCGATGATCGAGATGGCCATCAAGAACAGGATGATCGCGATGGCCGACGCGTACGCCCAATTGTTCACGCTGTACGCCTCGCGGACCATCTTGGTCGCGAGGATGTCTGCACCGTTCGGCGGCCGGTAGCCGCTGACCAGCGAGTAGAGGAAGTCGAACGCCTTCAGCGCGAACACCATCAGGACGATGGCGGCGCTGATGGTCGACCCCTTCAACTGCGGGATGATCACCCGCCAGTACATCTTCAGCGTCGACGCGCCGTCGACGCGGGCGGCCTCGTAGTGTTCGGTCGGAATGGCGCGAAGCCCCGCGAGGTACACGACCATCGTGTACCCCGAGAACTGCCACACGAGCGCGAACACCACCGCCCACAAGACGATCTGTGAGTTACCGATCCAGTCGATCGGTCCGATCCCGAACGTCCCGAGGAGGATGTTGACGACGCCGTTGTTGAAGTTGTACATCCACAGCCAGAACTGCGCCGTCACCACGAACGAGAGGCTCATCGGGAGCAGGTAGATGGTGCGGAACGTGTTCTCGAAGCGGATGTTGCGGTCGATGAGGATGGCGAGCATCATCCCGACGATGAGCGCAACTGCCGTGAACGCGACGACCAACAGGAAGGTGTTGACTGTCGCGTCGATGACGCCCGAGTCGCCGATGGCACGGGCGTACATCTCGAAGTCGAGGTCGGAGTAGTCGGGACCGATGAACCCCTGGTAATCCGTCAGCGAGATAACGAAGTTCCACGCGATAGCGCCGTAGACGAACAGCGCCATCAGCAGGAACGGCGGGAGCCAGAACGGGGCCGACTCCGCGAAGTCCTCGCCGAAGCGGTCGTCGAGACGGTCGAGCAGCCCCTCCGAGCGGGTGGCCGTCCCGCCGTCGGTCACGACCAGCCCGTCGTCGTCCGTGCCCGCCGGGTCGTCTTCGGCGTCGTCACTCGCCGGGCCCCCGCGTCCGACGACGCGGCGGATCCGGGTCCGTTGGTTCGAAAGAAAATCGCGCATAACGACGCGTTCAGTTGGAGACCGCGTCGACGAAGCCGTCGGTGGCTGCCTCGACGTTGTACGGGCCAGAGAACTCGCTGGAGATGACGTCGTTCAGCGTCGAACGCGTCTCCGCGGAGATGCCCAGGCCGTGCTGGATGTTCGGGGGCCGCTGGTCGGCCTCTTCGAAGTCCATCGCCGTCTCCTGCAGGTACGGCCCGAACTCGGACATATCGACGTCCGTCCGGGTCGGGATGGAGCCTTTGAACTGGTTGAACGCGACCTGAGCGTCTTCGCCGCCGACGAACTCAAGCCACGTGCGGGTGTTCTCAGGGGACGGGTTGTTGGACGGGTAGAGGAACGAGTCGAAGTGGAGCGTGTACATCCCCTCCGTGCCGGGGAACGTCTTGAAGCCCCAGTCCTCGTTGTAGTTGAAGTCCTCGGCGTTCCGGTAGGCACCGGCGGCCCAGTTGCCCTGGTGGATGAACGCCGCGTTGCCGTTGATGATGTTCTGGTTGGACTCGGTCAGGCCGATGGACGCGGAGTCCTCGTTGATGTAGTTCTCGAACACCGTGGCGAGCGCTTCGAACGCACCCTGCACATCCTCGCGAGCGGGATCGCCGTTCACGAAGTTCATATAGCCGTCGTAGCCGGCCGTCGACAGCAGCATCACGCCGAACAACTGCGTCTTCGTCCAGGTCCCGCTGCCACCGTGGGTCATCGGAATCTTGTCCGTCTCGCTGGCGACCGTCTCCAAGGCGTCGAGCAGGTCCTGTGCGCTCGTCAGCGAGGAGGGGTCGACGCCCGCCTCCTCGACGACGGCGGTGTTGTAGAACAGGCAGTTCAGGCGGTGGGAACCCAGCGGGACGGCGCGGAACGCGCCGTTGTACTGGTGCAGTTCGACTGCCTCGTCGATGTGGCTGTCGGTGAAGCCTGTCTCCTCCCAGAGGTCGGAGATGTCACCGAGGACGCCCTCGTAGCGGGCGAGGTTGGGGCCCGGCCAGTTCGCGAACGAACTCGGCGGGTTGTCGTTCTGTAGGCGGTTCGCGACGACGGCGTCCAGGTTCTGGTTACCACCGCCGCCGATGGGGTTCATGTCGAGTTCCACGTCGGAGTGGGCCTCGTTGAACGCCTCCTCTAACGCCTCTGCTGCGCGTTGTCCGTCGCCACCGGTCCAGCCGTGGAGCACCTCGACGGGGGCGTCGCCGCCACCGCCGCCGCCTCCGCCGGTACAGCCAGCCAGTCCGATCATGCCCGCGGCACCGAGGCCGCCAGCACCCTTCAGTACGTCACGCCGAGTTGGGCTCGTGTCCTTCATAATAGATCCTCCAGCGTGGAGTCACTCGAATGTTTCCCACCATCCTGTTTAACCGTTGCGTATTTACTCTGTCAAGAGTGAAAAATCACAACAACAGCCGTTGTACCTTTCGAATACCGACGATTCGTCTCAGAACGCGACGCGAACGGTCCGGTGCTACGAGTCCGTCTCCGCAGACGAAGGATCGGGAACTGATTCGTCAGTTCCGGCGAGCGCGTTCAACAGGAGCACCGCCTCTGGTTTCGACAGCGGTTCGTTCGCGTTCCCGCAGTGAGGCGACTGCACGCAGGCAGGACAGCCGTCGGCGCAGTCACACGCCGCGATCATTCGGGCCGTCCGTGCGAGCAGTCCGTCGGCGCTCCGATACGCCTCGCGCGTCAGGCCGACGCCGCCGGGGTAGCCGTCGTAGATGAACACCGTCGACTGCCCCGTGTGCGGGTGCATCGGCGTCGACACGCCGCCGATGTCCGCCCGGTCACACAGCAGGTCGAGCGGCATCAGCGAGATAGAGCCGTGTTCGGCCGCGTGGATGCCGCCGTTGAACCCCTCGTCGCCGCCGAGTTCGCGCATCTCGCGTTCGACGTCGACCGGGACGGTGTAGTACAGCGCCCGCGTCCGCAACTCCGTCTCCGGCAGGTCGAGCAACTGCCCGCCCATCGTCTCGCCGGTCGAGCCGTCTTTCCGCTCGAATCCCGTGATCTGTTCGGTGACGGTGATGTCTGCGAATCGGACCTCAGTGTCCGGTCGTGCATCGAGCGGTCTCGACTGAATGTCGTCGTTGACGGTCACGTCTTTGTCGGTCAGGACGCGCGTGTAGTAGTCGGCCCACGTCGGACGCAGACGCGCCACGTCGCGGTCGAGGTCCAACTCGTCCACCTCGTACGTCTCCCCTTGATGATGGTAGATGGCTCCGGGATGAGCGTCCCGAAGCGCGTCACCGAACGACAGGGACGCGATGACCTCGTTGCTCCGAGCGTCCATCAGGTCCACCTCGCGGTCGTCGATGGTCCGGAGGCTCATCGAATGCTGGGCGCTCCCCGGCCCGTCGTACGTCCACCGGACGCCGCGGCCGGTGTCCATCCGCTCTAGTCGCCCCGCTGCCTCTAGCGACTCCACCACGTCGGGGAACGACGCGCCGAAGTGCGACTCGTCGGCCGCGCTGAGCCAGTTCTCGTCGGCCGCCGCCGCGACGTGCGAGGGCAGGAGTTCGCCGTTCTCGGGGTCGACCATCGCTCGCTCGGGGTCGCCCTCGAACAGGTCGTCCGGGTTGGCCGCGAGGTATTGGTCGAGTTGGTCCTCGCCAGCGACCAACACGACGAGAGCGTCGTCGGTCCCCCGCCCGGCGCGGCCGGCCTGCTGGAACGCCGACATTCGCGTGCCGGGGTACCCGTCGAGGATGACGGCGTCGAGACCGCCCACGTCGACGCCGAGTTCGAGCGCGTTCGTCGACCACACGCCCGCCACGTCGCCCGAGTGGAGGCCTCGCTCTATCTCGCGTCGGCGCTCGTTCGTCAGCGACGCCTGATACGCCTCCACCCGCCCGGCGAGGTCGTGTTCGCCCCGAGTGCGGAGTTCGCTGGCCGAGTCGCTGGCGTATCGCTCGGCCGTCTGTCGCGACCGCGTGAACACGAGTGTCTGGAGCCCCTGCTGGATCAAGTCACAGAACAGGCGCTTCGTCTCGGTGTGGCTCGACCGACGCCGCCCGGACTGTCGCTCTGCCTGCTGTCCCGTGTACTCCGGCGGATTCCAGAGGAGCCAGTGGCGCGGGCCGCGCGCGGAGGTGTCCTCGTCGACGAGTGTGAACCCCGACTCCGGGCGGGCCGTGACGCGTGCGGCGTGTTCGACCGGGTTGCCGATGGTGGCCGAACAGCAGACGAACTGTGGGTCCGCGCCGTAGCGCTCGCAGATGCGGTTCAGCCGACGCATCACCAGCGAGACGTGGCTCCCGAACACGCCGCGATAGCCGTGCACCTCGTCGATGACGACCGTCTCCAGCGACGAGAAGAACCACTCCCAGTGCTTGTACGCCCACGGGAGCAGTCCGTAGTGGAGCATATCGGGGTTCGACAGGAGGACCGTCGGCCGACGGTCGCGCACGTCTCGCTTCTCCGATTTCGACAGCCGTCCAGTGTACTGGTCGACGGAGACGCGTGAGCCGAAGCCGAGGCCGTGTGCCAGATCGGAGAGCGTCTCCTCTTGATCGGCGATAAGGGCGTTCTGCGGCGCGAGATACAGCGTCCGGCCGCCGTGGTCCATCGCTCGCTCGAACGCGGGGACGGTGTACGCGAGTGACTTTCCGCTGGCGGTCTGCGTGGCGAGGACGACGTCGCCGCCGTCGCGAATCGCCTCGACCGCTCGCGCTTGATGGTCGTACAGCGACTCGATGCCGTCGTCGGCGAGTGCACCCGCCAGGCGGGGTTCTAGGTCGACGTCGGCGAACGCCGGGTCGCGACCGGGAAGCGTCCGGTCGTCGGCGATCTGTCCCTCGTAGTAGGGGAGCGAGCGGAGCCACGAGACGGTGTCGTCCACGGGTGTCGATCCCACGGGACGGCCGTGCTTACCGATTGCGATGCGACGAGTCCTGCTCGCGTTCGACTCGCGCGGCCAGCGCCTCATTCATCGCGACGAATCCCTCGCGGATCCGCGTGCGGAGGCCGCGCGGAACGAGGCCGGCAGCGACGCCGCCGAACGTCTCCGTCTGCGTGAACCGCGTCTGCTCGCCGTCCGTGAGCGGTTCGAGGAGGAACCGATGGGTCGCTTCGAACGACCCCGGAATCGGTGCCGCAGAGCGCCACGAGAGTTCTCGTTCCGGGACGAGACGCGTCACCGTCGGGCGGATGAGCGTTGGCGGGATTCCGTTCTGCGTGAGCAACACGCCGAGTTTGTGGCCTTCCGTCGGTCGGCCAGACACCCGACGGATCAGCGGATTCCACTCCGGATACGCGTCGAAGGCGGTCAACGTCTGCCACACCGCCGCTGGCGACGCGTCGACGACGACGCTCGCTTCGACGGTCGGATCGCTGCCGATCATCGGTGATCGGTGTCGGAGTCGTCACTCGACTCGTCGCTCGGCGTCGGTATCTCGACGCCCGCGTCACGGGCCATCGAGACGAGGCCCACGCCGTCGTACACCTCGACCGGGGCCGCTCGCGCCCGTGCGGCCGCCTCACGGGTCACCTCGTCGACGGTCGCGAGCACCGCGAACGCCAGTCCCCGCTCGGCCGCGAACACCGCGAACTCGTTCACCTCCTCCAGCGTGACCGACTCGCGGGAGACGCGGAGGACCGCTCGCTCGGCGTCTGCGGGTCGGTCAGCGTCGTTGGGTCGGTCCGGTCGTTCACGAACGAGCGACACCTCGACGACACCCTCGGGCGTCGTCGGCGCGGCGACGGCGTCGTAGTCAGGCCAGACGCGACCGAGTCGCTCGGCGAACGTCGCGAACGCTGCGTCCGAGAGCGCGGCGAGTCTGTCCGCCGGGTGGTGCATACACCGACTTGGACCGCCGACCGATAAACGCTGTCGGGCGCGGACGGTCGACCACGCCACGACCGCCGCCGGGTTGATTACGGTTCGACCGAAGGGAGCCGTATGGACCCGACGGCGAAGACGGCCGCCTACGACGACCCGCTGACGGTCGACGTCCCGGGCGGTCGACTCACTCTCGACGCCGCCTTCGTCGACGCCGACGCCGACGACATCAGACGACAGGTCCGCGAGTACCGTGAGGGAACCCGAACGTCGTTCGACCTGCCAGTTCGACATCCCGACGGCTTCACCGGGCGCGTGATGGGCGCGATGGCGACGATTCCGTATGGCGAGACGCGAACGTACGCCGACCTCGCACGGGACCTGAACAGCGCACCGCAGGCGGTCGGCGCGGCCTGCGGGCGCAACCCGGTTCCGCTGGTCGTCCCGTGTCACCGCGTCGTCGCCGCCGACGGCATCGGCGGGTTCTCCGCGGTGGGTGGCCCGGACCTCAAGCGCCGCCTCCTCGACCACGAGCGCACCGACTCCGTGCAGACGACGCTCACCGCCGCAGACGGGGACAGCGAATCGTGAGTGAGACTGACGACGACAGCGACGCGAACGGCGGAACGTACACGCTCGTCTTCTCGCTCCCCGAGCGAGCGACGGTCGAGGTCGGTGCGCTCGGGACCTACACGTTCCCTGCCGGCGGCTACGCGTACACCGGGAGCGCGCTCGGATCGGGTGGCTTCTCGCGCGTCGACAGACACCGCCGCGTCGCCGCGGGCGACCACGACGTGCGCCACTGGCACGTCGACTACCTCGGCGGCCACTCGGACGTCTCGCTGGTCGCCGTCGAGCGACTCGGTGGCGGCCGCGACGCGGAGTGTGCCGTCGCGCGTGACCTCGCGTCGGGGCCGGTCGAGGGGTTCGGCGCGTCCGACTGCGGCTGTGCGTCGCACCTCTCGTACTACCCACGCCCCGATGCGGCCGTCGCTGCCGTCGGGCGCGTGTACGATGCCGTCTCCGAGTAACGACTCGCGACCACCGTCGCGGCTCGCACACGGTGCGTTTTTGCGTCACGCCGCGAACCGGCGGCTATGTTTCCGCCGCTCGCGTACATCGAGTGGATCGAGGGTCGCCCGACCGCGGCCGACCACGACCTCGGCTCGAGCGACCTGCGGCCGTTGCCAGCCGGCGACCCGGGCGACCCAGTGCCGCCGCGACTCGCCGGGCTAGAGCCACCGACGACTGATCGCTCGCTTCGGGCGTCCGTCGCCGCCGAGTACGACGTCGACGAGTCACAAGTGCTGTTGACGGCGGGCGCGACTCACGCCGACTTCCTCGCGTCGGCGGCGGCGGGCGGGGCCGCCCGCGAGCGAGCGGGCGCGTCCGACACCGGTCCCCACGCGATTGGCGACGACGACGTTCCCCGACCGCGTGCGCTGGTCGAGCGACCGGGGTACGAACCGCTCGTGAAGACGCCCCGCGGCCTCGGCCTGCAGGTCGCCCGCTTCCTGCGGCCGGAGCCGAACGCCACACTCGACCCCGACCGCATCGAGGCGGCCGCCAGCGACCTGACGGGGCCGCTCGCGCACGTCACGGTGACGAACCGCCACAACCCGACCGGGCGGCTGACGACGCGGTCGACGCTCGAAGCCACCGCGGGCGTGGTCGACGAGACGGGCGGCTACCTCCTCGTCGACGAGGTGTACGCGCCGTACACCAGCGAGGACGGCGCGGGCGCGTTCGGCGGGCCGACCGCCGCCGGCCTGCCGTCGACGGCCGTCGTCGGGTCGCTCACGAAGTTCCAGGGCCTCGGCGGCCTCCGCGTCGGCTGGGTCGTCGGCCCCGAGGAGTTCGTCGACCGGGCCCGCCGAGTGGAAGAACACGTCCCCGCGCTCGCTCGACCGAGCACGGCACTAGCGCGGCGCTTCTTCGCCCACCGTGACGACCTCGTCGCCGACGCGCGCGACCACTGCCGCGCGAACCACGACCTCCTCTCCTCCTTCCTCGACGACCGCGACGACCTCTCGGGGACGGTTGATCCGGGGTCACCGTTCGGCTATCTCGAACACGACCGCGCCGACGGCGACACCGTAAGCGAGGCCGCGTGGGACGCCGGCATCCTCGTCGTCCCCGGTCGCTTCTTCGGGATGGACAACGGCGTGCGCGTCTCACTCGGTCGCGACCCCGACGCGTGTGCGGCGGCGCTCGACGCGTTCGGGTCCGTCCTCGACGACCTCTGACGGCGTATTGCCGACCGATATCGGAGGACTATTCGACGTCAGATCATATGTCTGACATAGGTTTATCTTCCACTCGTGTATCTATCCGACTGTACTCGGTACAAGTCGGGGGAACAACTCGGGCCTGCGACGACAGTGCGTCACTCGTGACTCGGCTCCCCCACCTGCCAACAGCCAACTATGAACTCACTCAAATCGTTCGACGTGGCACAGGTCGAATCGGCCGCCGATACGACGGACTCGTCAGAGGCAACGACGCCGCAGACAGCCATCATCGACTCGGTGGCGTCGGTCAAAGACGTCGCTCCGACGGAACTGCGCGTCCAACTGCAGTCGGTCGTCGACGTCGACGTCCTCGAGACGCTCGCCGACCACGACGACGTCGACTGGGCGCTCTCGTTCGAGTACGACGGTCACACCGTCACCGTCGACGGCCAAGGAACCGTCGTCGTCGACGGGACGGAGTTCGTCGAGGCGTTCGACGTCTGACCGGCGCGAAGAGTCGGTGAGAGGGTGCGACGCACTCGCGACTCACGCGGAGCCGTCCTCGTCGCCGTCGCCGCGATACCCCTTCGCGAACGCGAAGCCGGCGACCATCGCGAGGATAGTGAGTAGCCCGAGGACGAACCCGCCGGCACGGTCGGCGAACGGCACTCCCGAGAATCCGCCGAACACGTACACCAGACCGAAGACGGTGAAGAAGCCGAACAGCGGAAGCGCGGTCAGACGATTCATACTGGCGAGTCTGCCTGCGCTGAGTTAACGCTGTCGCGGGGGCGCGACCCCGCGGCGACCCCGCGTCCCGCGTTACTCACTGGAGCGCCGCTGCGACCTTCTCGACGGGGTGTGGCGGCTCTTCGTCGGTGCCGTCGCGGTGGCCCAACTGCGAGCGACACGACGCGCCGGGTGCGGTCACCTCCGTCCCGGCGCTGGCGTCGACCTGACCGAAGAGGATATCCGCGATAGCCGTGCTCATCGAGTAGTGTTCGGCCTCGTAGCCGAAACTCCCGGCCATCCCGCAGCACGTGGAGTCGAGCGGGTCCACCTCGTAGCCCGCACGTCGGAGGACGCCGACCGCGTGGTGGTCCTTCTTGGTCGCCTTCTGGTGGCAGTGGCCGTGGTACGTCAGCGACCCCGACCCCGCGAGGTCCATCGCCTCGTCGAGTCGGAACGTGTCGACGTACTCGAGGACACCGTAACTGTTCGCCGCGACCGACGCCGCACGCTCGTCCCCGTGGAAGTCGAGCAAATCCGACTGCAGCATCACGGCCTCGCTGGGTTCGACCACGACCACGTCTTTCCCGGCTTCGACCCGCGGCGCGAGGTCCTCGACGGCGGCGGCGGTTCGCTCGCGGGCCGTATCGAGGAACCCCAGGCTGTAGGCGGGTCGCCCGGTGTCCTCGACGTCCGCGAGTTCGACGCGCACGCCCGCGGCCTCCAGTACACCGACTGCGGCTTTCCCCGCCTCGGGATGGTTGTAGTTCGTGTACGTGTCGGGGACGAGGACGGCGACTCGCTCGGCGTCGGCCGCCGCGACACGGGACCCACCGCGGGCGTCGAACCAGTCGCGAAGCGTCTCGCGGTGGAACGTGGGCAACTCGCGTTCGCTGGCGATGCCGAGCAGTTTCTCGCCGACGACGCCCGACCCCGGAACGCGGGTCGCGAGGTTCGACAGCGGCGCGAGCGCCGACCCCACTCGCGAGAGGAGGTTGACGTTGGCGAACAGGCGGTCGCGCAGGCTCGCACCGTCGCGTTCGTGGCTTTCGTGCGCGACTTCCGCCTTCAGTTTCGCCATATCGACGCCGCTGGGGCAGTTGCGCTTGCAGCCCTTACAGCCGATACACAGGTCCATCACCTCGCTGGCGAACTCCTCGTCGAACGGGTCCGCGGGCAGGTCACCGCTCATCGCGCCGCGCAGAAGGTTCGCCCGGCCGCGCGTGCTCTGTATCTCTTCGTCGGCCGCGCGGTAGGTGGGACACATCACGCCGCCCGTCGTGTCCTGTTCGCCGCGACAGCCACCGCAGCCGTGACACAACTCCGTCATCCCCTGGAAGCCGTTCTCGTTGTCCCAGTCGAGTTCGGGGTCGAATCCCGCGTCGAAGGCGTACTCGGGGTCGAATCGGAGGTGTTCGGTGAGGCTGTGGTCGCCGCAGACGTTGCCCGGATTCAACAGCCAGTCGGGGTCGAACGCCGTCTTGAGGTCGCGGAAGGTGTTCCAGAGGTCGTCACCGTACAGTTTCCGGTTCCACTGGGTACGCGCGCGGCCGTCGCCGTGTTCGCCCGAGACGCTGCCGCCGTACTTCACGACGAGGTCGGTCGCTCCCTCCGCGATGGCCTCCAGTTGCTCCATCCCCTCAAGCGACTTCGTGTTCACCAGCGGACGAACGTGGAGGACGCCCGGCCCTGCGTGCGCGTAGAAGGACGCGAACGTGCCGACCTCCTCCAGTATCTCTTGGAAGTCCTCGACGTACGCCGAGAGGTGTTCGGGGGGTACGGCGCAGTCCTCGATGAACGAGATGTGCTTGGCGTCGGAGGTGCGACCCAAGAGGATCGGAAGCCCGGATTTCCGCATCTTCCAGAACGTCGCGCGGCGCTGTTCGTCGTGTGCTTCCATCGCCGCCCGCGCACGCACCGTCTCACCGCTGTCGACCCGGTCGTCGCTCGGGTCGAATTCGGTGTCCGTCCCGGGCCGGCGGTCGGCCAACAGGTCTGCCACTTTCTGTCGCCCGTCGTCGTCGCTCTCGGCATAGAACTCCACGAGCAACACCGAGTCGGTGCCGTCGGGGAGGAGGCCGACCACGTCGCCAAACTCGGTGGTTTCGCGTGCTAAGTCGAGGAGGGTGTCGTCCATCACCTCGACGGCGGCGGGGTCGTGTTCGAGAATCGGTGCCACGTCGTCCATCGCCTCGTTCAGCGAGTCGTAGGTGAGCAGTGCCACCGCCTTCGTCTCGGGCACCTCGACGAGTGAGACGGTCGCTTCCGTGACGATGCCGAGCGTCCCCTCGCTCCCGCACAACAGTCGCGCGAGGTTGACGACGCCCTCCTCGCCGGGGTCGTCGCCGTCGGCCCACTCGCCGCGGGCCTCCTGCACCAACACGTCGAGGTTGTACCCCGAGACGTTGCGCTTCATCTCGGGATAGCGGGCAGTCACCTCGTCGGCCTCCTCGTCGAGTATCTCGACCAGTGCCGCGTAGATACGGGCGAGGAGGTCACCGTCGGGGTCGGCGGCCGCACGCATCTCCTCGACGCGAATCTCGCCGAACGTCTCGACGCTCCCGTCCGCGAGGACGACCTCACACGACTCGACGTAGGCGTCGGTCTTCCCGTACTTCAGCGAGTGCGACCCGGTGGAGTTGTTGCCGATGGCCCCGCCGATGGCGGACTTGTCGCGCCACGCCGGGTCGGGCCCGAACTTCAGGCCGTGTGGGGCCGCCGCCTGGTTCAAGTTCGCGAGGATACACCCCGGCTCGACGGTCGCCTCGCGGGCGTCGGGGTCGAGGTCGACGAGGTCGTTCATGTACCGCGTGAAATCGAGGACGACCGCCTCGTTGACCGTCTGTCCCGCCAGCGACGTGCCGCCGCCACGCGGGAGGACGGGAATCTCGTTGTCGGCACAGTACGTCATCGTCGCGGCCACGTCGTCCGTGTGGCGTGGGAAGACGACGCCGATGGGCAACTGCTGGTAGGCGGACGCGTCCGTCGCGTACAGCTGCCGCGAGTAGGTGTCGAAGCGAACGTCGCCGTCGAGTCGCTCCTCCAGATCCGCGACGAGCCCCGGTTGTCGCACGTCGTCCGAGCGGTAGTCGTAGTCCGCGTCCGTCAGGTCCGGTCCGCCGTCGGGCGGCGCGGGTGAATCGGAAGACATCGGTTAGGTGATGGTGTGTGTGGGAGTCACATAAGCCCGCGGGAGCGCTCGGATCCAGCGGTTTGATTCGATGTGGTAGCACAACACACAAGCGAGGGCGGACCACAGGCTCGTGTATGAGTGCGGACACCCTCGCGGCGTTCGTCGACAACGTCGAACACCACCACGCGACCGTCCATCGCGTCGCGCCGGAGGCGGTGACCGAGACGGTCGCCGACCTCCTCGACCCGCCCGCCGTCGGCGTCCGACTGCCGTGGGACCTGTCCCTCCCCGAGTCCGTCGCCGTCGACCCCACGCCCGCCGACCTCGACGCCGCGAACACGGGTGTCACCGCGGCGACGCTCGCGATCGCAGACTACGGGACGGTCGCCTTAGAGTCGGACGCCGCCGGGAGCGAAGCAGTTTCGCTGTTCCCCGAACGCCACGTCGTCGTTGTCCGTGCCAGCGACGTCGTGCCGGGGATGTCCGAGGCGGTCGCCCACCTCGGCGGCCGCCTCCGCGACGGCGCAAGCGCCGTCCTCGCGACAGGGCCCTCCGCGACGGCCGATATGGGCGACCTGGTGATCGGTGCCCACGGCCCGCGCGAGGTAGACGTGGTCCTCGTGGAAGATGACGCCGACTCCGAACGAGGGGTCGGCGCCGACGCGACCGGGGGTGCGGCCGATGAGTAAGCCCGACTCGCGTGCGGCGACGGCCGCGAAGATACGCCACCTCCTCGACACCGAGGGCGAGGCGGTGCGAGAGAACACGCGCGGATTCAACCAGGGGCGGTACGACTCGACGGCTGATCTGGATGCGTACGACGACCTGAAATCCGAGGCACGAGCGATCAAAGAGGACGCTATCGAACGGCTACCAGACCTGATCGACGACCTCCGCGAAGCCGTCGAGGCCAACGGCGGTCACCTCTACGTCGCCGCCGATGCCGCCGACGCGAACGCGTACGTTCGAGAGGTCGTCGACGGCGGCAACGTCGTCAAGAGCAAGTCGATGACCACCGAGGAGTTGGAGTTGAACGACGCGCTTGCGGCCGACGGCGCACGCGTCACCGAGACGGACCTGGGCGAGTGGGTGCTCCAACTCGCCGACGAGACGCCGAGCCACATCGTCGGCCCCGCCATCCACAAGTCGCGCGAGGGCATCGCCGAACTGTTCAACGAACGGTTCGACCCCGAGGAACCGCTGGAGACGGCCGAGGAACTCACGCGCTTTGCTCGCGCCCGACTCCTCGAAGACATCCGCGAGGCCGACGTTGGCGTCACGGGCGCGAACTTCCTCACCGCCGACTCGGGGACGCTGGCACTCGTGACCAGCGAGGGCAACGCGCGCAAGACGGCGGTCGTCCCAGACACCCACGTCGCCGTCGCCGGCGTCGAGAAGGTGGTCCCCACGGTCGAAGACCTCGCACCGTTTATCGAACTCATCGGTCGCTCGGGGACCGGACAGGACATCACTTCCTACGTCTCGCTGTTGACGCCGCCCGTCGCGTCGCCGCCCGTCGAGTTCGACGACCCGGGGTCACCAATCGCCGACGCTGGCACCGCCACCGGCGACGGCGCGACCGACGCTCACCCGGACCGCGAGTTCCACTTGGTCCTCGTCGACAACGGCCGACTGGCGATGCGCGAGGACGACGACCTCCGCGAGACGTTGTACTGCATCCGGTGTGGCGCGTGTTCGAACTCGTGTGGCAACTTCCAGTCGGTCGGCGGCCACGCCTTCGGCGGCGAGACGTACTCCGGCGGTATCGCCACCGGATGGGAAGCCGGCGTCGAGGGTCTCGACACCGCCGCCGAGTTCAACGACCTGTGTACCGGATGCTCCCGGTGTGTCCCCGCCTGTCCGGTCGGGATAGACATTCCGTGGATCAACACGGTCGTCCGCGACCGGATCAACCGCGGCGCAGACCCCGGACGCCTCGACTTCCTCGTGGACGGCCTCACGCCCGACGCAGAACCCGCCGGCCTCGACCCCGCGAAGCGCCTGTTCGGCAACTTCGAGACGCTGGCGCGACTGGGGAGCGCAACCGCGCCGCTGTCGAACTGGACGGCGAATCTCGGTCCTGTGCGTGCTGCGATGGACCGCTTCCTCGGCGTCGCCAGCGAGCGGGAGTTACCACGATTCCAGCGGGAGACACTCGTGGACTGGTTCGACGCCCGGGGCGGCCCGCGCGTCCCCGAGACGATGGCTCGGCGGGAGGCGGTTCTCTACCCGGACATTTATACGAACCACGTCGCCGTCGACCGCGGGAAAGCGGCGGTCCGGACGCTCGAAGCACTCGGCGTCCGGGTGCACGTCCCGTCGTCGGCCGCCGTCGGGAGCGGGCGCGCACCGCTGTCGCAGGGAATGGTCGAGACCGCTCGCGAGAAGGCCGAGCGGTGTCGAGATGCCCTGCTCCCGGAGATCGAACGCGGGCGCGACGTGGTCGTGATCGAACCCAGTGACCTGGCGGCGTTCGACCGCGAGTACGAGCGACTCGTTCCCGAAGCCGATGCCGAGCGTCTCACCGACGGCTGTTATGAGGTGCTGGAGTACGTGTACGGCCTCTTGGAGAACGGGGCCGATCCGGCAGGACTGACACACGGCGACGACGACGACAGCGGCGCGGCGGTATCGTATCACGCCCACTGCCAGCAGCGGACGCTCGACCTAGAGGCGCACACCGTCGCGGTCCTCGACCGTCTCGGCTACGAGGTGACGACCAGCGAGACGGAGTGTTGCGGGATGGCTGGGAGTTTCGGCTACAAGTCGCAGTATTACGACCTGTCGATGGACGTGGGCGAACCGCTGGTCGAGCAGTTCGGCGACGCCGACCGCGTGCTGGCGTCGGGAACCTCCTGTTGTGAGCAGTTGGACGCGTTGCTGGGGTCGCCGACCGAGCATCCCGTCGAGGCGATTGCCCCATCGGAGTAGCGCGTGTGCCCGGCGTCAGACGGGCGTGAGACCGCGAGGAAGGATTTTAAGACCCGGCGTACCCTTCGCGTCGGTATGGACGCTGACGCGACCCCGCAAGAGATTACGACTCTCGTCGGGAGAGAAGTGTACTCGAACAACGGGGTCTTCGTGGGGGAAGTCGAGGACGTGCGCCTCGACCTAGATTCGCAGGCGGTCACGGGGCTCGCGCTATCACAGCTTAGCGACGAACTGTTCGCCGGCCGGGTCGACCCCGGGAAGGGCGTGATGTTGCCCTACCGCTGGGTTCGCGCCGTCGGCGACGTCATCCTCGTCAACGATACGATCGAACGGCTGAAAGACGAGACGGAAGACGAAGAAGCACTCGCGTAGAGTGCACTCGACAGGGATCGAGGCGCTCGACCGAGAACTCGACGGCGGCGTTCCGGTCGGGTCAGTGACGGCGCTCGTCGCACCGGTGGGATCGAGCGCAGAGTTGTTGCTGGAGGCGGCAGCGACCACCGCAGAGACGCTCGTCGTCACGCTCGCACGACCGAAAGCGGAGGTCGAGGAACCGTATCCCGAGGGGACGGCGGTCGTCGAGGTCAACCCCGAGTCGCTCGCGGCAAGCCCGGATCAGATATTCTCGCGTGTCCCCGATGGCGGTACGCTCGTCGTCACGCCGTTGGTTGGCATCGAAGAACTCGACACGCCCGACCAGCGAGCGGTCCTCGACGCCGCGAAGCGGGCAGTCCACGACGCCAACGGTGCTGGCTATCTGTTCTGTCCGACCCCGCCGACGGCGACGGCTGGTCGGACCAGAACGCTCCACCGCGTCGACGGCGTCTGGTTGCTCGACGTGCGGACGACGCCGATGGCGGTCGAGAATCGACTGTACGTCACGAAATCCCGCGGCGGCGCGGCACTCGACGGCCCACTGAAACTCAAACTCACCGACCGCGTCGCGGTCGACACGAGTCGGGATATCTCCTGAGAACAGGCTGTCAGCGATGGTCGGCGTCGTTGCCTGACGCCCGTCTACGACCCGTTGCCCGACTCGCCCGACCCCGCGCCGGGCGAACTCTCGACGCCCATCGCGTCGAACAGTTTCTTCCTGACGGCCTCCTCCGAGAGTGCGAGCAGGGTGTCGCGGTTGGATTCAGTCGTCTCGATGCCCGTGAACAGGCCCAGCGGAATCTCAGCGCTCCCCTGCTTGGAGTGGCCGACCGCCTCGCCGACGTCCGAGAAGCCGTCGCGGAGGACGTTCCCGATGTTGATGCGGATGTCCTTCGAGCGGGCGGCGAGCGTGATGGTGTCGTCGGCGATGCCGAAGACGGCGGAGGTGGTGATGCCCTCCAGATTGAGCAGTTGTTGGGCCGCCTGCGCCAGCGCTTCGCGGTCACGGACGAACCCGGCGTTGGAGATGAGGTGACTGCCGTGGACCTCGCGGTTCTGGATGGCCTCCGCGAGGACGTCCAACGTCTCGGGGCTCATACTCGGCGACTCCACGTCCTCGAGGGTGTCGTGGTTGGCGAACGGGTGGAGGTACGCCGCTGCCGTCAGGTCCGCAGGGGTGGTGTCGCGCTTGAAGTCGACCGTCTCCGCACGGATGCCGTACAAAAGAGCGGTCGCAACCGTCTCGCCCGGTGAGAGGTCGAACTCCTGGAGGTACTTCGTGAGGATGGTCGAGGTGGCGGAGACGTTCTTGCGGATGTCGGTGAAGACGGCGTCGATGGGCGTCTCCGGTTCGTCGTGGTCGATGTACACGTCGACCTCGGCATCGATGTCGTTGCCGCCGGTGTCGGCGTAGTCGACGAGCGCCAGTGCGCCGTACTGCGAGAGGGGTTGGGCGTCGTCGCGTGCGTGCAGGTCGATACCCAGCGTGTTGACGAACGCGCGGTTCTCTTGGTGCCCGACTTCGCCGTCGTAGAGGATGTCCGCCTCAACGTCGAACTCGGCGGCGATAGCCTGCAATGCGACCGCCGCGGCGATGGAGTCGGGGTCGGGGTTGTCGTGCGCGAGGATGGCGAGTTTCCCCGTCGTGTCGCGGAGGATGTCCGCCAGTTGGCGGGCCTTGTACTCCAACTCGCCCGACTCCAGCGAGCGAAGCGCGGAGTCGGCGATGACCGTCGAGGGGTTGATGACGACGTCGGCACCCAAATCCGCGAGTTCGTCCTCGCTGACGGGGTCGGAGGCGCGGACGACGATGTACTGGTCGCTCCCGCGGTCGCGGATGGCGCGGACGGCCGCCTTGTTCGCGTCCACGTCCGACGAGAGTATGAGGATTACGTCGCGGTCGGCCACCGCCTCGACGACGTCGTCGTCTGCGATGTCCTGAATCTTCGCGTTGAGGTCTTGGTCGCGAAGCGCCTCCACGCGGGACTCGTCTTTGTCCAGGATCAACACGTCTTTCTCCTCTTCGGTCAACTCGTCGGCGACCGCGTGGCCGACGCTCCCGCACCCGAGAATCGCGTACGTCGACATCGAAGAGACGGTGACCCCGGTGCTCATATGAGAGAACGTCCGGCGGGCCGCCACTTAAGCGGTGATGTTCGTTCACGCCCACGCCGTCGGCGAAAACGGAAGGCATTTTAGCGTACCCCCGCTCGTATGGAACGCAAGGGCTTGTAGCTCAGTCAGGGAGAGCGACGGACTCTTAATCCGTCGGTCGGGGGTTCAACTCCCTCCAAGCCCGCTTTTCGAGGCGCACTGTACCGAGAACGGCGAGCGAAGCGAACCGTTCGAGGAACCGCGCCGACTGCCGGTCGTCCGAGGGCGTTGAAGCAGGGAGGTCGCACGCAGCGAACGGAGTGAGCGAGTACGTCCGACCGTGGTTCAACTCCCTCCAAGCCCGTATCTCTCGTGGCACAACAACGGTGAGCGACGCGTCCGCTGTCCATCCGTTGCGACCGTTCTACGGCCTGTTGCCTCGACTGGCCAGCATATCTGTGGCGTCGCAACCGGATGAGTGCCGTCCGCATACGGGGACGACTGCCGGAACCACATCCCTCTGTTTCCCTTTACACGATTTGGGTAGATGCCCGGATTCGCCTTCGATACAAAGGAGACTCGGCCGACAACAGAACGATCCAAGCCGAACGACCGGCCTGGCGAGCCAGCGACGGGTGTGAGATCGTCGAGGGCTGGACTCCGTCCAGCGATTGCTCCACCGCTGTGACGAGTTTGAAACTGTAAGGGAAAGTGACAAACGCTGGCCCACCGTATCTCTCTGTCGACAACCGGCCCCGAGACAGACGTCGCGGGCGACGGAGTCGTTCAGCACCACCATGACCCAGACCGATACACTCGTTCGACCACTCGTGATCGTCCTCGCCGCACTCGTCCTCCTCCCCCTGCTCAGTATGACGATGATGATGCCGATGATGGGGCTGTGGGGGTGGGGACACATGGGCGACGCCGGAATGTGGGGGCAGATGGGAACCACGGGGTCGTGGCTGTGGCTGGTCCTGTGGTTCGTTCCGCTCGCGCTCGTCGCCGTCGGCGGCTACGTCGTCTACAGGAGCCTCCGGCGTACTGAGGACGCACGGGACGCCGCGATCGAAGAACTCCGGCGAGCGTACGCCCGCGGAGACCTCTCGGACGAGGAGTTCGACCGCCGCCGAGAGCGACTCCAACGGACGGAGTGAGCGCGTGAACGACGACCACGGCTCGCATCGTCACGCGACCGACGAGGCGCCGACGCACGACGTGCCGACCGACCGAACTTGTCCAGGATGCCGTGTCTGCACCTGCTACGAGTCTGATATAGCGCGTGAGACGAGCGCCGCCGACACGACAGCCAACGACGATTCGGGTGGTAACCACGGCACGGACCACGATCACGCCCAGGGTCACGACCACGGCGGGGACCACGGCGCGATGGTCGACCACTCGGGACACGAGGCGATGTTCAAACGCCGGTTCCTCGTTTGTCTCCCGCTCGCGCTTCCCGTCCTCTACTACAGTACCACGTTGCAGGAGTGGCTCGGTTTCTCGGCGGTCGCCTTCCCCGGAAGCGAGTTCGTCGCGCCCGTCTTCGGCATCGTCGTGTTCGCGTACGGCGGCGTGCCGTTCCTTCGGATGGGAGCCGTCGAGGCCCGAAACCACGAGCCGGGGATGATGCTGCTCATCTCGTTGGCTATCGTCGTCGCGTTCGGCTACAGCGTCGCGGCCGTCGTCTTCGGGGTGGGTGAGCCGTTTTTCTGGGAACTCGTCACGCTCATCGTCATCTTCCTGCTCGGCCACTGGATCGAGATGCGCAGCGTCCGCCGCGCGTCGGGGGCACTCGACGAACTCGCCGCCCTTATGCCCGACACCGCCGAGCGGGTCGGTGAATCAGGCGAGACTGAGGAGGTCGCCGTCGCCGACCTCTCGGCCGGTGACGTCGTGCTCGTCCGACCGGGAGCGAACGTCCCAGCCGACGGCGTCGTCGAGGAGGGAACGTCGGCCGTCAACGAGGCGCTGATCACCGGCGAGTCGAAGCCGGTCGAGAAGTCGCCCGGAGCCGAGGTGATCGGTGGGACGACGAACCGGAGCGGGAGCCTCCGAGTCCGCGTGACTGCGACGGGTGAGGAGACGACGCTCTCCGGGATCGTGCGACTCGTCGAGGACGCACAGCGAAGCAAGTCCCGGACGCAACTCCTGGCCGACCGGGCCGCAGGCTGGCTCTTCTACGCGGCGCTCGGCGTTGCGGCGGTCACGGCCGTCGCGTGGACGCTCGCCGAGGGGTTCGGCTTCGCGGTCGTCGAGCGAGTCGTCACGGTGTTGGTCATCGCGTGTCCACACGCGCTTGGACTGGCCGTCCCGCTCGTCGTCGCGATCAACACGTCGCTGGCGGCACGCAACGGCATCCTCATCCGCGACCGGATCGCGATGGAGGAGGCGCGGACGCTCGACACGGTCGTCTTCGACAAGACGGGGACCTTGACGAAGGGGGAACAGGGCGTCGTCGACGTCGCGACGACGGACGGGTGGACCGACGCCGACGTCCTCGCGACGATGGCGGCCGTCGAGAGCGACTCCGAGCATATGATCGCGGAAGCCATCCGCGCGGAGGCGCAGTCGCGGGGCCTCGCTGTCCATACCGCACGGGAGTTCGAAGCGCTCGAGGGTCGTGGAGTGCGTGCCACCGTCGACGTCGACGCGGTTCCGATTCCCGACGAATCGTCCGAAGCGGAGGGCGCGACTGTCTACGTCGGCGGGCCGAACCTCCTCCGTCACCTCGGGATCGAAGCCGACGCTCCCCTCGCGGCCTTCGCCGAGACGGCAGGGTCTCGCGGACAGGGCGTGGTGTATCTCGTCTCCGGCCAAGCGACCGTCGGAGCGGTCGCCCTCGCCGACGTGGTCCGCGAGGAGAGCCGCGAGGCGGTCGACGCGCTCCACGCGATGGGCGTCGAGGTGGCGATGCTGACCGGTGACTCTGCAGACGTCGCCAGCGCCGTCGCGGCCGAACTCGGCATCGACACGTACTTCGCCGAGGTCTTGCCGGGTGACAAAGACGAGAAGATTGCCGAGTTGCAGGCGGGCGGGAGGTCGGTCGCGATGGTCGGCGACGGCGTCAACGACGCCCCCGCGTTGACCCGTGCGGACGTCGGCATCGCCATCGGCTCCGGGACTGACGTCGCCGTCGAGTCGGCGGACGTGGTCCTCGTCGACAACGACCCTCGCGACGTGGTGAGCCTCCTCCGGTTGAGTCGCGCCAGTTACCGGAAGATGCGGGAGAATCTCGTCTGGGCCGCCGGCTACAACGTGTTCGCGCTCCCGCTCGCAGCGGGCCTGCTCGCGCCGGTGGGCTTCGTACTCTCACCCGCTGTCGGCGCGGTGCTGATGTCGCTGAGCACGGTTATCGTCGCCGTTAACGCGCAACTGCTTCGCAGAGCCAAAATCGCCGTGTGAATGGACTCCCGGTTGTCTCGAACGGACGAGCCTCGGGGATGGCGTGGTCGGCTTCTCGGTGGCAGAGTGAACCGTCCTACCGCTCTACCACCCTACCGCCGTGCCGCTTCCAACGCCCGCACTCTGGTCGAGAGCGCCCGCACCGTCCCCATCACGTCTTCGGGGTCGTCCGGCCCACCGAGGAACGTCTGCTCGGTGGTAAACGAGAGCCACCCGTCGCGAGGTCCCCACACCTCGTGTTCGAATCGCAGGTCGCTCGACTCCGGACACACGTCGAGGTCTGTCTCGACGAACCCGCGGAAGAACGTCGAACAGCACCCGCCGTCGCCGACGATGGCGTCGCCGACGCCCGAGGACTCCTCACCGAGTGCCGACGGTGGCCCCGCGACGACGAGCGTGTACTCTCCGTGCGTCGAAGCGCAGACGACTTCTTCGGGGAGCACCTGCGGCGGGCGTGGCTCTGTCACTACCCTCACTTTGACCTCAGAATCATAAGCCTGCCGCCGTCGACACTTCACCCGGACGCGGTGACTGTACTGGCGACTACGACTCTGGCTCCGCGTCCAGTCCCGCCGCACGCAGTCGCTCGCCACGCTCCGTCTCCACCTCCACGTCGGGGACCGGCGTCGGCGAGCGGTCTTCATCGAGTGCGACGAACACGAACGTCGCCTCCGTCGTCTGCTCTCGCTCGCCGGTCTCGGGCGTCTCGCGGAACGCACGGAGACGGACGCGAACCGAGGTCCGACCCGTCGCGTACACCCACGATTCGATCACGCAGGTGTCACCGCGTGGGACCGGCCGCTCGAAGTCGAGGCGGTCGATGCTCGCGGTGACGCAGGGGTTGCCGGCGAGTCGCATCGCCGACATCGCACCCACCTCGTCCATCCACTTGGCGACGTTGCCCCCGTGGGCGGTGTCGTAGTTGTTAGTGTCGTCCGGCTGGACACGCTCGCGGTTCTCGATGTAGGTGTCGAGGACAGTTACCATACCGAGACGACACCGGGCGGACACAAAGTCACGGTGGTCACTCGGCGCTGGCGACGCACACGGCCGCGGTGCGCGACGCGATGCGACGGGCATTTGACGGACCCCTCGAAGCCGGACGTGTGACCGACTCCTCTGCATCGCGTCTCCAATTTTGGACGCTGTATCTCTCGCGGTTCGCGGGCGGGTTCGGGAGTATCGCCCTGATCATCGTCCTCCCGAAGATCGCCACGGATCTGGGTATCGACGGCGTCGCGTTCGGCCTGTTGTACACGGCGTACACGCTCGCACAGACCGCCGCCGTCGTCCCCCTGGCGTGGGCGGGCGATCGCTACGACAAACGCCTCGTTCTCCTCGGGACGCTCGCGGTCGGTATCGCGACGTACGGCGCGTTCAGCGTCGTCTCAGACAACGCCGGCTTGCTGGCGGTGCGGGGGATGCAGGGCATCGTCTTCACCGGGATGGGCCTGATGACGCTCGGCCTCGTCGGCGAACTCGCGACCAAACAGAGCCGTGCCAACCACATCGGGAAGGCCAACGCTGCGTCGTTCGCAGCGTCGATCATCGGCGGTCTCTCGGCGGGCTTCCTCTACGACTACTTCGGCGGGTCGCGTGAACTGTTTCTCCTCATCACCGGCCTCTACGTGATCACCTTCCTCGGTACCGCGCTTCTGCTGTCGGCCGACGAGACGACCGTGAAGGGCTTCCCGTTCACCGACCTCGCGCTGAACCGCCGTATCCTCACGCTCACCTCCTTCCGGGCGCAGTACTCCGTCGCTGTGATGATGGTTCGTAACTGGATCCCTGTGTTCGCGGGCTACGCGGCCGCCAGCGGCGGCCTCGCGATGCCGGCGTTCGCCGTCTCCGTCATCACCGTCTCCGAGAAATTCACGAATATGTTGCTCCAACCGTTCACAGGCAGACTCTCGGACGCTCGCGGACGCTCGCTGTTCGTGTTCGTCGGCGGCGGCGCGTACGGACTCGTCGCCGTCCTCGTCCCCTTCACGCCGATGGTCGGCGGAGCGCTCGGGCTCCCCGAGACGCTCCCACTGCTCGGTGCGGTGTCGGCGGCGTTCGTCCCGCTTCTCTTACTCAACGCGGGGCTCGGAATCGCCGACAGTTTCCGCGAACCAGCGAGTATGGCGCTGTTCGCCGACGAGGGCAGCGACGGCGACGGCGTCGCCTCCAGTTTCGGCATTCGCGAACTCGTGTGGCGGCCCGGGTCGGTCATCGCTCCTGTCGCGGCCGGGTGGCTGATGGGCAACGTCGGGATGGAGTGGGTGTTCTTCGTCGGCGGCGCGTTCGCCGTCCTCGGGGCGCTCACCTTCCTCGGCGTGTTGCGCCACTACCACGGCGCGGGCGCGCTCACCGAGTGGTAGCGGCGGATCGCGTCGCGGTCGCCGGACGGATCACTCGATCGGTTCGCCGCGTTCGTCGACCGGCGTCTTCACCACCAGCACCGGACGGTCGCTCGCGCGGACGACGCGTTCGGTCACGCTCCCCACGAGCATCCGGTACTCGTCGGGGCGTCGCTGACTCCCCGCGATGATGAGGTCGGCGTCTATCTCGTCGGCGACATCCAGAATCGTCTCCTCGGGGATGCCGTGGCGGAGGTGCGTCTCGACCGAGACGCCCTGTGCGTCGCCTCGCTCGCGCACGGCTTCGAGCGTCTCTTCCCCCAGGTCCTCGAAGCCGTACTCCGGTCCCTCGTGGCCGTCGACGTACTCGTCGCCCGAGTAGGTCGTGATCGCAGCCTCGTCGACGACGAACAGGGCGTGCACCGTCGCTTCCCGCGCCACCGCCACGTCGAGGTCGTCGAGCAACTGGGCGCGGTCGGCCGCCAGTTCCAGCGCGTGTTCGGTCGCTCGCATCGACGCGACACCGCCGTTCGTCGCCAGTAGAATGTCTTCGTACACGCCTGTACTGTTGGTTCGCCGATGTGAAAAAACAGTAGGCAGGTCGCCGATACCCGTCGCGTCAGGCGAACAGTTCCAGCAGTTGGAGGAGGATGCTCGGAATCGTGATGAGGAGCAGTCCGACGACCATTGCTATCGCCGGGAGCCACAGCAGGGTGGCTTCAGTGAACAGCCACAACCCGGCCCCCGCGAGGAGCACCAGGATACCGATCACCCGTAACAGCCAGATGACGGCCCCCTCCAGTTCCGAATCGGCGACCACTTCCGCCGCTTCGAGTACCTCGTCCATAGCAACGGCGACGTGGTCCCGCCGCCCACTTCGGTTTGGTGGCCGGGAGTGAGCACCCCTGTCTGACGCTTACAGTCGCGAGGCGGTCGTCTCGACGCCAGCGCCGACGTCGACGTCGGCACCGTGGTCGCGAAGCGTCTCGCCCAGCGCGGAGACGAGCAACGAGACGTTCGCGGGGCGTGCAGAGTGACCCATGCAGCCGATCCGGAAGATGTCGCCCTCGAGGTCGCCCAGGCCGGACGCGATTTCGAGGTCGTAGCCGTCGAGCAGATCCGAGATGACCGCGCCGTCGTCGACGCCCGCGGGGACGCGCACGGCGTTGAGGCTCGGCAGCCAGTAGTCGTCCTCGGGGTTGAGTTCCAGCCCCATCGCCTCGACGCCCGCCTTCAACGCACCTGCTGTCTCGCGGTGGCGCTGCCAGCGTGCCTCGATGCCTTCCTCGGCGACGAGTCGGAGCGCCTCTCGAAGCGCGTAGACGTTCGTGATCGGTGCGGTGTGGTGGTAGGCGCGTTCCTCGCCCCAGTATCCCTCCAGCAGCGAGAGGTCGAGATACCACGAGCGCGCGGGTTGCTCGCGAGAGAGCACCTTGTCCATCGCGCGGTCGTTGAGCGTGAGCGGCGACGCACCCGGCGGACACGAGAGACACTTCTGCGGTCCGGAGTAGGCGGCATCGACACCCCACTCGTCGACCTTCAGCGGGACGCCGCCGAGCGAGGTGACACAGTCGGCGATGACGTACGCGTCGTGCGCGTGGGCGATGTCGGTCAGTTCCGAGACGTTCGGTTGGCGAACGCCGGTCGACGTCTCGGCGTGGACGAACCCGAACACGTCTGGCTGGTGCTCGTCGAACGCCGCCTGCACGTCGACTGGGTCGAGCGGTTCGCCCCACGGAGCGTCGACTGTGACGACGTCGCCGCCCGCGCGGCGCGCCATCTCGGCCATCCGCCCGCCGAAGTAGCCGTTCGTCGGGACGAGCATCGTGTCGCCCGGTTCGACGAGGTTGCCGATGGCCGCCTCCATCGACGCCGACCCGGTTCCCGACACGGGGATGGTCCACTGGTTGTCGGTACGGAACGTGTACCGTAGGAGGTCTTGCGTCTCGTCCATAATCTCGATGAACGAGGGGTCGAGGTGGCCCACGAGGGGGGTGCTCATCGCGCGAAGCACGCGCGGGTGAACGTCACTCGGTCCCGGCCCCATCAGCGTCCGCGGCGGCGGCGTGAGTTCGCCCACGGACGGCGCTTCCTCGTCGAGTACCTGCTCTTGCATAGACGGGCGGACAGGCGGGGTGGTCATAGGGACGACGATATCGGCGCGATTGGAGGGGTACTTCGACGACCAGCGGTGAGAACGCTCATCAACGGTGGCCCGGAACGAGGTGGTATGACCACAGACGACGCCGAGTCGACGGCGTGGTTCGCCGGCGACGACGAGTCGCCGGTCGACCGCATCCGCGAAGGGTCGGCCGACGCGCCCGCCGACTGGCCCGCGCAGGCCGTCGAGGCCGGGTTCGCGGCCGACGAAGACGACTACTACGAGCGACTGCGCGAGGCGACCGTCGAGGCCGCCCGCGCGGCCGTCGACGAACGCGAACGCGCGGACGACAGGCAACTGCTGCACGCGGTCCGCGCGATGGACGACGCCGACCGCGTCGCGAACGAACTCGCCGAACGCGCCTCCGAGTGGGCGGGGACGCTGTTCCCCGACGCCGGAACCGGCGTCGAGGGCTGTCGCGCTGTCGCGGCCCGCGACCCCGAGGGACCGGCCGAGGAGCGAGTCGTCTCACTGGCCCGACGAGTCGTCGACCTCGACGACGAGTCCGACGAGTTGGAGGCGTTCATCGAGTCGCGCGCACCCGTGGTCGCACCCAACCTCTCGGCGCTCGCGGGGCCGGTGCTGGCGGCGCGACTCATCTCGCTTGCGGGTGGCCTCGAGACGCTCGCGAAGAAGCCCTCCGGCACCCTGCAGGTGCTGGGCGCGGAGGACGCCCTGTTCGCGCACCTGCGCGGCCACGGCTCCTCGCCGAAACACGGCGTCATCTACACCCACGAGTACGTCCGCGGCACCCGGCCCGAAGACCGCGGGTCTGCCTCGCGTGCGCTGGCCGGGAAACTGACTATCGCCGCGCGCATCGACCACTACTCCGGCGACTACCGGCCCGAACTGGAGGCGGAGTTGGAGGAACGGATGCGGACTATCCGTGCCCGTGCCGACGACGATGAGGGAGGTGCCGACGATGCGTGAGGCCGACCGCGAGGCGGGCGCGAACGGCGTTGCCGCAGACGGCGGCACGCTCCCGACGGGCGTCGAACGCCGCGAGGTTGACGGGCGCGAACGCCTGTGTACGCGCGGGACACCGGTGTACGGCGAACCGACGGACGGCGAGTGGCGCGTGTGGGACCCGAGTCGCTCGAAGGTCGGCGGGATGCTCGAACTCGGGATGGACACCGGCCTCGCGGCCGACCAGACCGTGTTGTACCTCGGTGCGGCCAACGGGACGACCGTCAGCCACGTCGCGGACGTCGCCGGGCCCACCTACGCCGTCGAGTTCTCGCCGCGTCCCGTGCGTGACCTCCTCGACGCCTGTGAGACGCGCCCGCGACTGTTCCCGCTGCTGAAAGACGCCCGCCGCCCGGAGACGTACGCGCACGTCGTCGAGGCCGACTGCGACCTCCTCGTGCAAGACGTGGCGACTCGCGGGCAGGCGACCGTCGCCGCCCGCAACGCGCAGTTCCTCGCGGACGACGGCCGACTCGTGATGGCGATCAAGGCCCGCTCGGAGGACGTGTCGGCGGCCCCGGACGCCGTCTTCGACGAGGTACTGAGTGACCTCCGCGAGACGTACGAGATACTGGCGACGCAGCGACTCGACCGCTTCCACGAGGACCACCTCGGCGTCGTCGCGACGCCCCGGTAACTGGCCGACTGCTGACAACGCTGACACGACCCCACCGCTTTCCCGAGGTATTTACCGACCCCCGACGAAGCCGTCGCCGATGGACACGGGTTCGGCCGCCGCATTCGACCGGATGGGTACGCTGGGCGTCGAAGAGGAGTTCTACGTCGTCGACAAGGACGGTCGCCCCACCGCCGGTAGCGACGAACTCGTCTACGGCGACCGCGAGCCACCAGAACCGCTCGCGGGACGCATCGACCACGAACTGTTCAAGTTCGTCGTCGAGTCGCAGACGCCGCTCATCGAGTCTCCGGGGTCGGTGCGCGACCACGTCGTCGCGGTTCGAGAGGCACTCGTCGACCACGCCGCGTCGTACGACCTGCAGGTGGCGGGTGCGGGACTCCACCCGGCGGCGGTGTGGCGCGAACTCGACCACGCGGAGAAGCCCCGCTACCGCTCGCAGTTGGACCGTATCCAGTACCCGCAGCATCGAAACACGACCGCCGGCCTGCACGTCCACGTCGGCGTCGACGACGCCGATAAGGCGACGTGGATAGCGAACGAACTGCGGTGGTGTCTGCCGCCGATGCTGGCGCTGTCTGCGAACTCGCCGTTCTGGAACGGCTTCGACACGGGGATGGAGTCCGCCCGCGCCAAGATATTCGAGAACCTCCCGAACACCGGGATTCCTGGGAAGTTCGAGGACTTCGACGCGTACCGCGAGTTCGAGCGCCGGATGGTCGAGCACGGCTCGATCGAGGACCGCGGCGAACTGTGGTTCGACGTGCGCCCCCACACTGGCCACGGCACCGTCGAGGTGCGCACGCCCGACGGCCAGTCCGACCCGGACGTGGTGTGTGCGTTCGTCGAGTGGGTGCACGCGCTCGTGATCGACTTGGCCGAACGCTACGAGGACGAGGCCGACCCCGACGCCGGTACGACCCCCGCGTCGACGGAGTCGCTCCGACGGGAACTCCTCGACGAGAACAAGTGGCGAGCGATGCGCCACGGCCACGACGCCGACTTCGTCGACCGCGACGGCGAGTCGGTCGTCGACCTCGCGACGGCGGTCGAACGCGACTGCGACCGACTCGGCATCGAGGGGCCGCGCTTCCTCCTCGACCGCGAACCTGGCTCGACCCGGCAGCGACGCATCCGCGATCGTGAGGGGTTGGACGCGCTCTGTCGGGACCTCCTGCTCGACGAACACGGAGCCTAGCGGCCCTGCCGGTCCGTCGAAACCGCTCGACTGCAGGCACAGAACCCGGAACCAGCGACGGTATTTTTACTGAGGAGTTCTGACCACCGAAATAGGACATATGGCTCCAGATGACCCCACTGAAGACGGTGTGGACTCGGACCGCATCGGCCAGGAGTCGACTCGGGCAGACCTCACGGAGGCCGCAGAGCGGTTGGAAGAGGAGGCGAGCGAGTTCACACAGGAGGTGGACGAGCGAATCGTCGACCTGCTCTCGTGGCTGTTGGACACGGAGACGCGGGCACGCATCTACGTCTATCTGCGTAAACACCCCGCGTCGACGAGCGAGGAGGTCGCAGACGGCACCGGACTGTACCCGAGTACGGTCCGCGAGGCGCTGGCGGAACTCCACGGCGAGGAGATGGTCACCCGCACCAAACGGGAGGCGTCGGGCGCGGGCAACAACCCTTACGAGTACGAGGCCATCGAACCCGCCAATCTCGTACAGGGAGCCATCGGCGACGTCCAAGACCAGTTGAACACCGTGTTCAACCTCGACGCGCAGTTGAGCGGCGACGGCGGGACGGACACCGACGAACCGGTTCGCATCTCCGTGGAGACGGCGTTCGACGAGGACGACAGGTAAGTCGTCGAGCGTCGACGACGAGAGAATCGACACCTGGTAACGTCGCTTTTACTACCCGGGGCCTCTACCGGCGGGTATGAACGTCGCGCTGGGTGGGACATTCGATCCGGTCCACGACGGCCATCGTGCGCTCTTCGAGCGTGCGTTCGAACTCGGGGACCTCACCGTCGGCCTCACCTCCGACGAGTTGGCCCCCGCCACGCGCCACACGGATCGGTACGTCCGCCCGTTCGACGAGCGAAAGCGCGACCTCGAGGAAGAGTTAGCGCCGCTCGCGGCCAAACACGACCGCGAGTACGAGGTTAGAGAACTCACCAAACCGACCGGTATCGCGATCGAACCCGGCTTCGACGCGCTCATCGTCTCGCCGGAGACGCAGTCGGGCGGCGAACGCGTCAACGAGATTCGTGAGCAGAAGGGCCTCCCGAGCCTCCGCATCGAGGTCGTCGACCACGTCCCTGCGGAGGACGGCGACCGCATCTCCTCGACCCGGATCGTCAAAGGCGAAATCGACCGCCACGGGAACCTCACGCCCGACCGCGAGGGACGCGGGACGACGCCGCCCACGGAGTGAGATGGGCGTCGACGGCGACCACAGCGCTGCGACGGGACTGGTCGGGTGGCTGGCGCGCCGGTCGCGGGCGACGCAACTGCTTCTCGTCGGCGTCGTCACGCTGTTGCTCGGCTATCAAGCGATCCGCGTCGCGGGCCGCGACCCGGGAAGCCTCCTCGCGTACGTCGGTGGAGCGCTGTTCGTGAGCGGCCAGCTCGTCGGCTTCGCAGGGCTGGCGCTGCTCGCGTATCGCCTCGTGACAGAGTGAGTGTCGGTCGTCTCCGTGGCTACCACGTCGGCGGACGGAATCCAGCGTCCTCGAGGACGGCTTTCCAGTGCTGTTGCACCGACAGTCGAGTGACGTCCATCGCCTCGGCGACGGCAGTCTGCGGGCGTTCGTCGCCGGCGATGAGTGCGCCCGCGTACAGCGCCGCCGCCGCCATCGCGGGCTTCGATCGGTCGGACTCGGGGACACCCGACAAGAACAGATCGGTCGCGTTCGAGCGCGCCTCCGCCGACAACTCCAGCGACTCTGCGGCCTGCTGGAGTCGCGCAAGCCACTCCTCGTTTTGCACTTCGTCGCTGGCGCGGTACACGGATACTCGTCGGCCGTCGCCGGTGATAAACGCTCGCCCCGGTCCGACAGGTACTTACGGAAAATCGCGGAAGGTAGTGGCGAGCGCGGGTAGCCAAGCCAGGCCAACGGCGCAGCGCTTAGGACGCTGTCCCATAGGGGTCCGCCGGTTCGAATCCGGTCCCGCGCAGTGAGAGACGCGAGCGTCAGTGAACGTCGCTGAACGACGAACAGAGAGCGGAGCGACCCACGAGTGGAGTCGCATCCGAGCCTTCCGTCTCCCGCGAGACCCTGCCGTGTGTGTCTTCACACGGTCGTTTTCCAACTGTGACGAGCCTCGCCAACTGTTAGTCACTGTGATACCACTCTCGTCTTGCAGTTATCTCACACGACTAGTGGATAGACTGAGACCAGACTAGTCGTTTATTCGACACGTTAGGGCGTTTGTTACAAGGGTAGTTTCCAGATACGTACCGACAAATGCAATCGGCGAACCAGTCTCCCCAACAGCATCGTCGCGAGGCCGAGCAACCCACTGTTCGCCCGTTCGAACCTGCCGACAGAGGCGGGTTCCTCGACCTCTACGAAGACGTCTGGGGGACGCGGAAGGACGCCGCGTGGTTCGACTGGCGGTTCGGAGACAACCCCTACGTTGACGACGTCCCCGGCGTCGTCGTCGAACAGGACGGCGCCATCGTCGGCGCGGAACCGTGTCTCGTGTTCCGACTCGCCGCGGGCGAGGAGACGGTCCTGGCGTACCAGCCGGCGGACTGGATGGTTCACTCGGAGTACAGGCGGCAGGGACTGTTCAGCCGGATGACGGAGGCACTCCTCGAACGGTACGACGAGAACGGCCCCGACCTGTACTTCAACTTCCCGTCGGAGGCCATCCTGCCCGGGCTCGAATCGTTCGGCTGGCAGGTGCTCGGCAGAATGCCGGCGTACTATCGGATTCAGGACGCCTCGGCGCTCGTCGGCGCCACCTCCGCGTCCGGCGCGACGGCGACACTCCAACGCGCACTCGGGTACACCGGGTCACCGCTGCTGAAGGGATTCCTGTCGCTTCGCAACGGATCTGCCGCCGACTCGTGGACGGTCAGCCGACACGAGCAGATTCCGGTCGAGACGCTCATCGAGTTGTATCAGCGGTCGGTTCCCGAGCAGATTCACGTGCGCCGAGACGCCGCGTTCTACGGGTGGCGGTTCGAGAATCCGCGCTGGGAGACGACGACGTACGTCGCTGACCGCGACGGCGACGCGGTTGCTGCGGTCGTCGTCGCACGCGAGTCGGGCGACCTAGAGAAGGTGTCTGTGTTGGACGTGCTTCCGGTCGACGGGTCTGCGCCCGAGGAGAGCTACGAAGCGTTGCTCTCGGCGGTCGTTTCGGACGCGTCAGACGTCGACGTGATAAAATGCGGTGCCGAGACGATGCCGGAGTCTGTGCTCCGCGGGCTGGGATTCCGTGCAGACGACACGTTCCCGCTGTCGTACGTCTCGAAGTCGACGACGTCGGTCGTTCGGCCGGCGAGCGGTGACGTGGAGGCAGCAGGGACGTGGGAACTCGCCGGACAGGACGTCACCGACCCCGAATCCTGGCGGATCCAGCTAGGTGATCAGGACGTCTGCTGATCGCGTATCGCACGCACGATTATCTCGCCGCTTCCGGATATCTCGATCTCACAGCCCGCGTAGTGAAACCGCACGAGGGTCGATCCGGACGCAGCGTCCGTTACGAGCGTCTCCAGCGCTTCCGGATTGATCGCGTTGTGAAGCGGTTCGATATCCAGCATCGTCTGCTCGGTGACGACACAGACCGCCTCGACGATGGCGTACGCCATCGGCTCGGGGTGGGCTGCTCGTCGTATTACACGATACGAATCCGCAGTCGGTTCGTATTCGATGCTGTCGACAGCATCGAACTCAGTCGTCGCGGGGATAGAGACTTTCCCCAGTCGCTCTCGGCTCTCATCCATACTGAATACCTCCCCACGATGAGTATAAGTATGCGCTCTGACCCGTCAGAGTGCGTCTTCTGCTGTCGCGGAGAACAAGTGGTCGACGACGGCGAGTTCCGCGCGCCTGAGGTGGTGATTGAACGTCTGTCGGGTGACACCGAGTGACTCCGCAATCTCCGCGCCGGTGCTCTCTCTGGGAACTGAGAAGTAGCCGCCGTGGTACGCCGCTTCCAGCGACGCCCGTTGTTGCTCGGAGAGTGCGTCGGTGACGATGTCGCGGATGAGTCGCGGCGTGTACGCCACTCGCTGGCGAACCAACTCCGCGTCGGGGACCGCCTCGACGACGGCATCGGTCACCGCACGCACGTTCGCCGTCCCGGGAACGGTCCCGACGAAGTGGACCTCGTTGTCGACGAGTTCCGCACGCGTGACCGACCCGTCGAACCGCGCGAACAACTCCGAGACGCGATCCGACTCCAGTCGAACCTCGACGCGGGTGACGTCTCCCCCGGTGGAGAGCAACCGCGCGCGGGTCACACCGTCGATGGCCCGGAGCGTCTCCAGACACGACGACGCGGAGACGCCGTGGACGGTGTAGTAGTGGAGCACCCCGTCTCGAAGTGTGACGACCGAGTCAACGCTCGCGTGAACTGTCGGTTGCGCCGAGTCTCTCTCGTCGTCTGTCCACTCGCGGTCGAATAGACCGAGAAACGGCGACGCGAGCGCTCGTGACCGATACCCCAACTCCAGCATTCGCTCGCTTCCGACCGTCGTCGCTCTCGGAACCGGTGCCCACCAGATTCGACTTCCGGCGGGCGACTTCTTGCTCTCAAGCAGTCCAGCGTCGGCCGCCGCGTCGAGTTTCGCGTACGCCACACCGCGGGAGACGCCAAGCGCCATTGCCACCTCGACAGTCGACATCGGCTCTGTCGTTTCGACGGTGTCGAACGCGTCGAGTACCGTCGAGATTGCGTTCCCTCCCTGAACCTCCATCACCGGACGGATGGAACGTCTGTAAGTAGCCATTTCGTCCAGATTGTGAACGCGTTCGTCCCGACTAGATTCACCACCGATCGCAAGACAATCGTATGACGATGCCGCAAACGATATGAACGCGCCGCGAAACGTTTGACCAATGACTACCTCGGCCGACCTCCTCACCGACCTTGTCGCGGACGTCGACGAGGTGTTCCTGTTCTCGCCCACCGGTTCGACGTACGACGACTTCCGAGAAGTCGACGACGAACCCGTCGTCGTGGTCGCCCCCGAAGACGACCACGACGCCGAACGGTACGTCGAACTCCCCTTGGAGTTCGACAACGTCCGCGACCGCATCCGGTTCGGCATCGAAGGTGCGATGGACCACGGCTTCTGTGCGGAAGGCGACGTGGTGGCGTGCGCCGTCGGCGTGTTCGGCGACCCCATCGACGGCGTCATCCGAACGCCGGTCACGGAGTCGATGCACTCGGGCATCTACGACCTGTTCGCCAACTCCCGAGCGGACCCGAACGTCGTCCGCGACGTGTTCGAGGTCGCCATCGAACTCGGGAAGAAGGGACAGAAGGGCAAGCCCGTCGGGGCGTTGTTCGTCGTCGGCGACGCGGGGAAGGTGATGAACAAGTCGCGCCCGCTGAGTTACAACCCCTTCGAGAAGAGCCACGTCCACGTCGGCGACCCCATCGTGAACGTGATGCTCAAGGAGTTCTCGCGACTCGACGGCGCGTTCGTCATCTCCGACTCCGGAAAGATCGTCTCGGCGTACCGCTACCTCGAACCGGGCGCAGAGGGCGTCGACATTCCGAAGGGACTCGGCGCACGGCACATGGCCGGCGGCGCGATCACGCGCGACACCAACGCCATCGCCATCGTCCTCTCGGAGTCGGACGGTCTCGTTCGGGCGTTCAAGGGCGGGTCACTCGTCCTCGAACTCGACCCGGAGGAGTACTGACGGATGTCCCCCGCCCTCCTCTCGCAGGCCGGTCAGCACGCGCCGTCGCTCGTAACCGTCCAGGTTCCAATGCAAACACCGACCGACACCATCTGGTCGGCGCTGACGAGCCTTCCGGCACGAATCTGGCTCGCGTTCGGCGTCCTACTGCTCGGCCTCGTCCTCGGCTATCTCGTCGTGCAGGTGAACCGACGCCTCCTCAAGGGTGCGGGCGTCCCCGAGACCATCGAGGGGACCGCCTTCGAGCGGACGGCCCGCGAGTTCGGCACGTCGACCGTCTCGCTGGTCGCGAACCTCTCGGGGTACTTCATCTTCATCCTGAGCGTCATCGTGGCGCTCACTATCGCGCAGGTCCGCTACATCTCGACGTTCTGGAATCGGGCCGCAGAACTCCTCCCCGCGCTGTTTCTCGCTGTCTTCGTCCTCATCGTCGGTCTCGTCGTCGGCGATAAGGTCGAACTCCTGATCAACGACCGCCTGCGCGGCGTGAAACTCCCGCAGGCGGGCGTCGTCCCGATGCTCGCGAAGTGGTCGGTCATCTTCGTCGCCGCCCTCGTCGCACTCGGGCAGGTCGGCGTCGACACCGTCGCACTCGTCGTCCTCTTGGGAACGTACGGGTTCGCGCTGGTGCTGTTCAGCGCACTCGCGTTCCGTGACTTGCTCGCCTCGGGTGCCGCCGGCTTCTACCTCCTGTTGCAGGAACCGTACAGCATCGGCGACCGCGTCCGCATCGGCGACACCGACGGCGTCGTCCAAGAGGTGAACGTGTTCGTCACGCACGTCGAGAGCGACGGCGCAGAGTACGTCGTCCCGAACCGACGAGCGTTCACCGAGGGCATCGTCCGCATCCGCGACCAGTAACTAGCACTCAGTAGGCGGCAGTTCGTTTCGCGGCCGGCGTGTTCGGCTCAGTCGTCTTTTTCGTCGCGGTCCACCGGTTTCGCTGGCACGCCCGCGACCGTCACACCCGCAGGCACGTCGTCGGCGACCAGCGAGTTCGCTGCGACCTGCGCGTCCGCGCCGATGTGGACCCCCGGCAAGACCGTGACGTTCGCGCCTAACATCGCGCGGTCGCCGACGACGATATCGCCGAGGCGGTACTCGTCTTGGAGGAACTCGTGGCACAGCAACACCGAGTCGTAGCCCACGATGACGTCGTCACCGAGCGTGATTCGCTCGGGCCAGAACACGTCTGGCGTCGCCTCCAGCCCCCACGAGACGCCGTCGCCGACGGTCGCTCCCAGCAGTCGCAGGAGCCGCGTCTTGAGTCGGAGACTCGGTGAGATGCGGATCAGCCAGACGACGAGGTAGTTCACCGCCACCGTCAGCGGCGACTTCGCGTCCGTCCAGTAGCGCAGGGAGTTGTGGCCGCCGGGCGTCGCGTGCCGTTCGAGGCGGTCGTACCGGGCGGGCGGGCCGTCCTCGCTCGCCGGTCGGTTGGCGTCGTCGGAACTCACACCAGCATCGTCGGCGGCGGCGGGTATTAATCTCGTGCGTCGGACGCCGTCTACTCGCCGCGCAACTCGGCCATGTGGTCGATGCGCGACTGCACCAACTCCGCGGTGCCGATGTCGTGGCGGACGTGGAACCCCTCCTCGACCATCGAGAGGGCAGACTCGGCTTTCGCCTCCGCGTCGGCGATGGAGTCGCCACGGCCGACGACCGCGAACGACCGCGAGGTGGTCGTGTACAGACCGTCCTCGCGCTGGTCGACGCTGGCGTAGTACAGAAGCGCGTCACCGACGCTGGACTCGTCTACCTCGATGCGTGCGCCCGCCTCGGGTTCGACCGGGTAGCCCGCGGGGACGGCGTACTTGCAGACGGTCGCCTCCTCGGCGAACGCCAGGTCGGGCAGCGCATCGCCGTCACGCGCGGCCGTGAGTACGTCGAGGAACGGCGTGTCGAGGACGGGCAGCGTGTTCATCGCCTCGGGGTCGCCGAAGCGGGCGTTGAACTCGACGACCTTCGGGCCGTCGGCCCCGAGCATGAACTGGCCGTAGAGGACGCCTTTGTAGTCGGGGAGGGCGTCGACGACGGCCTCGATGGTGTCGACAGCCGCCTCGTAGTCGGCGTCGGTCATGAACGGGAGCGTCATCCCCGTGTCGGTGTAACTCCCCATTCCGCCGGTGTTGGGGCCCTCGTCGCCCTCGTAGGCGCGCTTGTGATCCTGGACGGCGGGCGTCGTCCGCACCTCGCCGTTGGCGACGAACGCCTGCACGGTGAACTCCTCGCCGATGAGTCGCTCCTCGATGACCCACTCGTCCCACTCGGCGTCGAGGATGTACTCGACGGCCGCCTCCGTCGTCAACTGGTCGCCGGTGACGCGGACGCCCTTCCCGCCGGTGAGCCCGACCGGCTTCACCGCCACGTCGCCGTCGTAGTTCTCGACGTACTCGGCGGCCGCCTCCGCGGCGTCGAACGTCGCGAAGTCTGCGTTGCCGGGGATGTCGTGTTCGTCGAGGAACTCCCGCTGGAACGCCTTGTCCGTCTCGATGCGAGCCTCCTCGGCACGCGGGCCGAACGTGTAGACGCCGGCGTCGTCGAGGGCGTCTGCGACGCCCGCTTCCAGCGCCGACTCCGGCCCGATGACCGCCAGGTCAGCGCCCACGTCTTCGGCGTACGCGACGATGGCGTCGGCGTCGCGTTCACCGACCGTCTCGAACCCCGCCGCGAGCGACGCGATGCCGGGGTTGCGGTTGCTCGCACAGGCGTACAGCGTCACGTCGTCGGCCAGCGACCGAGCGATGGCGTGTTCGCGGCCGCCGCCGCCGACGAGGAGTACCGTCTCTGACATACGCGACGAGACCTTGCAGAGGCGTGTAAACCTTACTCTCTCACGAGCGGGTGTTGTGCGAGTTCGTGCATCGATCACCGACTCGATCGGGGTAGCCAGTTCCGAAGCCACCCCGCTTATGCGTCCGGCGGTCGACCGCCGGACAATGAGTGATCCGACGGCGCGAAACCGGCTGGCAGACGAAGCCAGTCCGTACCTGCGCCAACATGCCGACAACCCGGTACACTGGCAGCCGTGGGACGAGGCGGCGCTGTCGGCCGCCCGCGAGCGAGACGTACCGATCTTCCTGTCGGTCGGCTACTCCGCGTGCCACTGGTGTCACGTGATGGAAGACGAGTCGTTCGAGGACGAAGCGGTCGCCGAGGTACTCAACGAGGAGTTCATCCCCGTGAAAGTCGACCGCGAGGAGCGCCCCGACCTCGACCGCGTGTATCAGACGGTGTGTCAACTGGTGAACGGCCGTGGTGGCTGGCCGCTGTCGGCGTGGCTCACGCCCGACGGCCGCCCCTTCTACGTCGGGACGTACTTCCCGCGCGACGGCCGCCAGGGGATGCCCGGCTTCCTGGAGGTGTGTCGCAACATCGCGAACTCCTGGAGCGACCCCGACCAGCGGAGCGATATGGAGGCCTGCGCCGACCAGTGGACCGACGCCGCTCGCAACGAGATGGCCTCCGGCGGCCGGAGCGGCCCGGCGGGAGACGGCGAGACGGCGGCCGCCCCACCGGACCCGGACGTGCTCTCGGACGCCGTCACCGCCGCTCTGCGGAGCGCCGACCGCGAACACGGCGGCTTCGGCCGACAGGGACCGAAGTTCCCGCAGACGGGACGCCTCCACCTCCTGATGCAGGCGTACGCGCGAAGTGGGCGCGAGGAACCGCTGAACGTCGCCGTCGAGACGCTCGACGCGATGGCTCACGGCGGCCTCTACGACCACGTCGGCGGCGGCTTCCACCGCTACTGCACCGACCGCGAGTGGGTCGTCCCCCACTTCGAGAAGATGCTGTACGACAACGCCGAACTCGCGCGAGCGTACCTCGACGCGCACAAACTCCTCGGTCGACCCAAGTACGCACTCGTCGCCCAGGAGACGCTGGCGTTCCTCGACCGGGAACTGTCGCACCCCGACGGCGGCTTCTACGGCACGCTCGACGCCGACTCCGGCGAAGGAGAGGGAGAGTTCTACGTTTGGACGCCCGATTCGGTCGCCGACGCCCTCGAGGCTGCCGCGGGCGAGGGCGAAGCGCCGGCGGACCTGGCGAGCGAGGAGACGGTCGACCTGGTCTGCGAGCGGTTCGGCGTCGACAGCGCGGGCAACTTCGAGGGCGGGACGACCGTGTTGACACGGGCGGCCACCGTCGACGATCTCGCGGAGGAGTTCGACCTCGACACCGCACAGGTCCGTGAGCGTCTGATGCACGCCCGCACCGCACTGTTCGAGTACCGCGAACAGACGCGCGAGCGGCCGCCACGCGACGAGAAGGTGCTGGCGGGGTGGAACGGACTCGCCATCTCCGCGTTCGCCGCCGGCGCACAGACGCTCGATCCGTCGCTGGCCGACCGCGGTGAGTCCGCGCTTGGCTTCGTTCGCGACCACTTGTGGGACGGCGACCGCCTCGCACGCCGCGTCATCGACACCGAGGAGGGCGCGGACGTGCAGGGCATCGGCTACCTCGAAGACTACGCGTATCTCGGCCGGGGCGCGTTCGACCTGTACGCCGCGACCGGCGACGTGGACCACCTCGCGTTCGCTATCGACCTGGCTCGAACCGTCGTCGACGCCTTCTACGACGCCGACGAGGGCACCATCTTCACCACGCCCGAGGACGCCGAGGACTTAGTCGTCAGGCCTCAAGAGCCGACCGATGCCTCGACGCCGTCGAGTCTGGGCGTGGCGACGCGGCTCCTCCTCGATTTGGACGTGTTCGTCCCCGACGATCTCGAGGCGGTCGCTCGCGACGTCCTCTCGTCGCACGCGGACGACGTGATGGCGTCGCCGCTGGAACACGTCACGCTGGCGATGGCTGCCGCCCGCGCCGAGAGCGGCCCGTTCGAACTCACGCTCGCGTGCGAGGACCTCCCCGACGATTGGTGGGACACGCTGGCGAGTCGCTACCTGCCAGGGGCTATCGTCGCCCGTCGGCCGCCGACCGAAGCGGGACTCGACTCGTGGCTCGACCGCCTCGGCTTCGACGACGCGCCGCCTGTTTGGAAGGGCCGAGACGCGCGTGACGGCTCGCCGACGGCGTACGCCTGCCGGGACTTCACCTGCTCACCGCCGAACCACGACCTCCGGGCGGCGCTGGAGTGGGCCGCCGGCGAGTGACCGCCGAATGGGGGCTGCTCCGCTGCGGCGACGCCAGCGCCGGAGCGTAACCGCTTTGCCCGACGGCGTCGACTCGCGAGTATGACTACGGTCTGTCTCGTCGGTGACCCCGAGACCGACCTCCGGTACGAGTTGCTCTCGCGGGAGACCGCACGGGACGCACTCGCCACCTACGACCTCCGCTCGCCGTTCGAGAACAGCATCGCCCTCGACACCGTCAGCCTCGGCGCGGCGGTGTCGCTGTGCAACGACCTCAACTGGTATCTCGTCCGGTTCGTCGACGAGGTGCTCATTATGGAGCCGTCTGTCTCGACCGAGGAGTGGCTATCGCGCGATCTCGCCACCGCCGTCCGCAACGACGCCATCCGCCGCGAGGAGACGGACCAGTTCCTGAAACTGTACGGCGTCGAGGAGAATCGCCTCGTCGAACCGATGTACCTCGCACGCAGCGACGACGCCGACCTCCCCGAGTACGACCTGCGCGACGTCGAGGAGACGGTCGGCGTGCGTGTCACCAGCGAGGAGTTCGAGGGCTGAGAACGGCCCATCGACCTCGCGAGCGCTCGCTCAGTCGAACAGCCCCGTCGAGAGGTATCGCTCGCCGGAGTCCCAGAACACGGTCAGCACTAGCGGGTCGCCGTCGGCGACGCCGACGCGGTCGTCGTCGCGTGGCTCCCAGCCGTCGACAGCGATGTCGGCGTAGCCGGGGTCCTCGCCCGCGGCGAACGCGGCAGCAACGTCCTTCGCGCGGACGTTCGACGCGCCCGAGGACTGCCCGACGAGGATACCCTCCTCGCGGGCGAGGCGTTGACACTCCGCCTCCGCCTCGTCGACGTCGACGGTGAGGACGCCGTCGAGCAGGTCCGTGTCGAGGTTCGGGCTGACGAAGCCCGGCCCCATCCCCTGGAAGGAGTCGGCGGTCGGTTCCTCGCCCGAGAGCACCGCGGAATCGGTGGGTTCGACCGCGACGACGTCCATCGCGGGGAACTCCTCGCGGAGACGGCGGCCGATGCCCGAAATCGTCCCGCCGGTGCCGACGCCGGCGACGAGGGCGTCCGGCGTGCGGCCGTCGAGTTGGTCGAGTATTTCCTCGGCCGTCGTCTCGTAGTGGGCGTCCGGGTTCGCACTGTTCTCGAACTGCCGGAGTTGGACCATCCCGTCGGCCTCCAGTTCGTCGGCGCGGGCCTTCGCCTCCTCGATGCCGCCCTCGACGAGTTCCAACTCCGCACCGTAGGCGGCCATCAGTCGGCGACGCTCCTCGCTTTTAGAGGCGGGCATCACGAGCGTCACGTCGTAGCCCTTCGCCGCGCCCGCCATCGCGAGGCCGATGCCCGTGTTACCCGAGGTTGGTTCCACGAGGCAATCTCCCGGCGAGAGGTCGCCCGTTCGCTCGGCGCGTTCGATCATGTTGACCGCCGGCCGGTCTTTCGCAGATCCACCGGGATTTCGCGACTCCAGTTTCGCCGCCACCGTCGCGTCCGGCGGCGACGCTACCCGGACCAACGGTGAGCCGATGGTGTCGAGGATCGAATCGTCCATACCCACGCTTCCGGCGTCACGGATAAAGCGGCCGCGTCGGCGGCAAGCCCTCGGACGACCGCCGTGCACGAGCGCGTGCGACCGCCACTCGCCGGAACTGCCGCCGGCGTCGCGCTTAACCGAACAGCCGTCCCGAGAACAGGTATGAGCGCGACGCTCGAGACGATGACTCCGACCGACACCGACGTGGACCTCGCTGACGACGTGGTCGCGGCACTCGGCGCGGACGGCCTGACGTTCAAAGTGTGGGGCGGTGACTGGTGTCCCGACTGCACCGGCCAACTGCCACAGTTCGCCGCGGCGCTCGCGGCCGCTGGCGTCTCCGCCGATCGAATCGAACAGTTCCCCGTCGAGAAGGTCGACGGTGAGAAGCAAGGCCCCGGAATGGACGAGTACGGCGTGACACACATCCCGACGGTCATCGTGTTCGACGACGGCGATGAGGTGGCGCGGTTCGTCGAATCGGCAGACACCGACATCGCGACGCACCTCGCACGCGAACTCGCCGACGAGTAGGGCGGCCGGAGCGAACCTTCTTCTGAGAAGACGGAGCCAGCGCCACCGTGCGGTGACGACGACCGCGCGGCGGGCCGCGAAATCCGGGCGATACCGCCGCGCGTGCGATCCGCCCGGTGTTCGCTACTGGCGACCGAGAGCGATCGCTGCCGGACGGGGAAGATGGCAGAAGGCCGCTAACTGACGCCCGCGCCGCTCAGAAGGTCGAGAGGTCGCCGTCGATGACGCGCCGGGTCACGTCGGTGACGTTCGCGAGTCGATCGTCGATGATCGCGCGAGCGTCGGCTTCGATGTCGGCGACGGTGACACCCTCCTCGGTGATGACCTGCGCGTCGGCGACGTGGGGTTGGTCGATGGGGCGGCCGATCTGTGAGAGCAGGCGCACCTGCAGGTCGCGAATGCCATCGACCTCGTCGACGACCGCTTCCGCGATGTCCGTCGAGAGCAGGTTGTAGATCTTGCCGATGTGGTTGACGGGGTTCTTGCCCGACGTGGCCTCCATACTCATCGGTCGGTTGGGCGTGATGAGGCCGTTCGCCCGGTTTCCGCGGCCGACGGAGCCGTCGTCGCCCTGTTCGGCCGACGTGCCCGTGGTCGTGAGGTAGATAGAGCCCTCGTCGACGTCGTCGGCGGTGTTGACATCGACGTGCACTGTTCGGTCCGTGTGGCTCTCCGCGAGGTCGGTGACGAACGCCTCGACGCGGTCGGTCGCGTCGACGTACTCCTCGATATCGCTGATGTACGAGTCGATCATCGCCGCCGCGACGGTGATGTCGATGTGGTCGCCCTCGCGCTTGCCCATAATCTTCACGTCCTGCCCGAGTTCGGGGTGCTCCTCGGCGTACGGGCCGTTGAGGTGTCGCTCGGCGTCGAGGACGATACGCTCGGTCTCCGTCAGCGGTGCGTGGCCGACGCCGAACGAGGTGTCGTTCGCCATCGGAACTTCCACGGCTTCCTCGCCGAAGACGTCCTGCAGGTCGCCCGACCCTTCGCCCAGATCCACGTCGAGGATGACGTCGGTGCCGACGTCCAGTTCGGGGATATTCTCTTCGAGGTACGCACGAGCGGATTCGAGCGCGACGCGCTCTACCGGGAGCGTCTGCTCGTCGTACTCCTTCGTCGCACGCCCGACGATGAGGATGTAGATTGGGTCGAGTGTCTCGCCGCCGCCGAAGGCGGGCGCGGCGCGACCGGCGACCAACTGCGTCTCGTCGGTGTTGTAGTGGAGGACTTTCCCGACGCGGTCGAGGTACAACTGCGAGAGACCGCGCGAGACCGCCTCCGCGATGCCGTCGCAGATGGAGTCCGGGTGACCGATCCCCTTTCGCTCGACGATTTCGACTTCCTGGTCTTCGACCGCCTTGCGGTCGAGTTCCGAGATCTGTATATTCCGCATTGTTCGGGGTGAGGTGGTCGGTCGCTCTATAACTTGCGGAAACAGTTCTGATTGGGACAATTACTGCGAGGAATACAACTCAGCTCTCATCCAGCAAGAGTCCGAGATACGAGGTTCGGATCTGGTCGTCTGCGTCGAGGCCCAACTCGGCCAGCACTGAGACGGCACCCTCTCGAACCGCTTCGATGTCGGCTTCGTCCGTCTCGCGTTCGACTTCGACGAACTCGCCGAGTCCCTCGACCGAATCGAGCGTGACGGTGTAGCCGTCGACGGCGTAGAAGTCGCGGTCCTTCTCGACGGTCGCCGCCGGGTCGAAGCCGAGGCCAGCGAAGATATCCGCCGCCGCCTCGCCGTCGTCGACGGCAGTCTCGAACTCCTCGCGGGTCTTCGACGCCGCCTCGACGAGCGGACCCTTGTAGGTGATCCGCGTCTCGCTTCGGGGGTCGTCGTCGCGCGTCTCCCGTCGCACGCGAAGTGCCTCGTCCGTCTCCGCGAAGTCGCGGTGCGGGGCGTCGTAGTACGTATCGACCTGCCGGACGGACGCCGTGTGGTCGGCGCCGAGCGCCGCGAGGCGGTCGCGAACGTCGTCGTGAGCGGCGCGGACCTTCAGTTCTACCTCGTACACACCCGGAGGTGGGGCGGCCGGCGGAAAAGCGTGCTGTGACGTCGAACACGGCCGGTAGTGACGTATCGTCGGAGTCGTGTGGCGGACACGACACGCCAGCCGAATACGTGACTGTTAAGAAGCGCACGAGCGACCGTGGTGACATGAGCGAAGAAGAGCAGGCTGACGCGGCGGAGGCCGCCGACGCCAGCGATGAGGCGGACGCCGAGGCTGAGACCGAAGAGTCCGGATCCAAGGGGATCCAGAACGGCGACTTCATTCGACTGGAGTACACCGTCAAGACGGTCCCCGGCGAGGACGAGGAAGAGGGTCGCGTCGTGGACACGACCAGCAAGGAAGTCGCGCAGGAGGCTGGCATCGACGACGACGAGTACGACTTCTCCCCGCGCACCATCGTCGTCGGTGAGGGCCACGTCTTCGGCTCCGTCGACGACGACCTCATCGGCAAGGAGGTCGGCGACGCGAACGTCGTCACCGTCCCCGCCGACGAGGCGTTCGGCGAATTCGACCCGGACGACGTGCGCACGGTGAGTTCCGAGAAGATTCCGGAAGATGACCGCTACCCCGGCGCACAGGTCACCATCGACGGCGAGCAGGGCTACGTCGAGACGGTCATCGGGGGGCGCGCACGCGTCGACTTCAACCACCCGCTGGCGGGTGACGACCTCGAGTACGACTACGAGATTCTCGAAGTCGTCGACGACGACGAGGAGAAGGCCGCTGGCCTCCTCGGAATGTACCTCCAGGAGGCTCCCGAGGTCCGCATCGAGGAGGAGACGGTCGAAGAAGAGGTCACCGTCGAGGCCCACGAGGATGAGGAGAGCGGCGAGGTCGACCGCGAGACCGAACGGCAGGAGGTCGACAAGCGCTCGCTGTACATCGAGGCCACCCCGATGATGCAGATGAACCAGCAGTGGATGTTCTCGAAACAGCAGATTGCACAGGACGTGATGCAGCGTCTCGACCTGGACCGCGTCGTCATCGAGGAGGTCATCGACGGCTCCGGCGGCGGAATGATGGGCGGTATGGGCGGAATGATGGGCGGTATGGGCGGTATGGGCGGCGAGGACGTCGAGGAAGCCCTCGACGACGTCGACGTCGACGCCGACGAACTCGTCGAAGAACTCGAAGACGCCGAAGAGTAACGCCGCCGCCTCAAACGCGGCTGCACCGCTCCGGTCAGTCGGAACCGACACCGATTACTCTCGATCCTCGTTACCGTACGACCGATGGACTTCAGCGATGTCAGCGACGACCTCTTGGTCGCCGTCGTAGCCGCCGCCGGAGCACTCGTCCTCGCGGTCGGCCTCGACGCTCTCGCCGGTGTTCCGACGTCGACACCCGTCCGGCTCGCACCGCTCGTTGCCTACTTCGCGTACCTGTTCACTCGGAAGGGCGGCCCGTACGCCGCCGTCGACACGCCACGTAACTGGGCCATCCTCGTCGCACTCGTCACCGTGGCCGCGGGCGCGTACGCGGTACTGGCATAGTCGAGGAATCGAGCGGAGCGTTCCCCTGTCGCGGGGCTTAACAGTACACGCTTCGTACTGCGGCTATGAGCATCGAGACCGACGCATCGGAGGCCGCGGCGGGCGAGGACGCCGTCGAGGACCTCGCAGCGCAGTTGGGCGACGCCATCGCGGAGATGCCCGAGTATCGGCGCTTCGAGGAGGCGAAGGCCGCGGTGCAGGCCGACGACGAGGCACAAGCGCGAATCTCGGAGTTCGAGCAACTCCGACAGGAGTTCGCCATCGCGCGGCAGGCCGGGAAGGCCAACGAGGAGTCGATGCAGAAGGTGCAGGAGGCACAGCAGGAACTTCACTCGCTGGACGTGATGAACGAGTACGTCGACGCGCAAGACGACCTGCAGGCGCGACTCGAAGTGCTAAACCAGACCATCTCCGACCGACTCATCGTCGACTTCGGCGGCGAGGCGGGCGGCTGTTGTAAGGACTAACGCTCCCGTCGCTGTTTTGGGTGCGTGCCTTGAAATCGGAGAGCGGCGCAGTCGCCCCGTGCTCGCGATCACCGGCGGAAAAGGCGGCACTGGAAAGACGACGACCACGCTCGCGCTGGCCCGCGCGCTCGCGGCGACAGGCACGGCCGTCACCTGCGTCGACGCCGACTGGGACCTCCCCGATCTGGGGGCGCTTGCAGGCGGTCCACGGCGGTGCTCCGCCGCCGCCGACACCGGGCCACCCCACGAAGCGACGTTCACAGCCCCCGACGCCGACGGTGTCGAGATTCTGCCAGCACCAGCAGATCCGATGGCACGCGACCCGGAGCGTCGACTGCGAGCCGTCGCGGGCGGCGTCGACCGTGAGACGGTCGTCCTCTGCCCCGCGGGGACAGCGCCCGACGCCGTCGCACCGCTGCGAGTCGCGACTGCGGCCATCCTCGTGACCGAGCCGTGTGCGGCGTCGCTCCGGGATGCCGCCCGGACGGCGGCGATGGCGCGGGCGGTCGGCACACGCGTCGCGGGCGCGGTCGTCACCAACGCACGCTTCGTCCCCGACGGCGTTGAGGCCGTCCTCGGCTGCCAGGTTCTCGCGTGTGTGCCGTACGCCGACAGTCCGCTCGACTCTGAGACCACCGCCGCGGCGTACCGAGACGTGGCCACCGCCGTGCGACGGCCCGACGAAAAAATCCATCACTGAAGTGTGAGAAACGATTATACCGCCGTAGTTCGTCCGTCCGTGGTATGAAGGGGAGGCTCCCGACCGGCATCGAGGTGCTCGACCGCCGCCTCGACGGTGGCCTCCCGGCGGGCAGCATCGTGTTGTTCTCCGCAGAGCCTGCGAGTCAGTCGGAGTTACTGCTGTACGAACTCACGGCCGCCCGCGGCACGCTGTATCTGACATCGCTCCGGTCGGACCAGGCCGTCAGCGACGCCATCGACCGGACGCGGTCGCGCGTCGGCAACCCGACCGTCCGGGACATCGGCGGTGACGCCCCACTCGACGCTGCCAATCGCCTGATCAGTGCTCTCCCCGAGAACGCCAACCTCGTCGTCGACGTGGTCGACCCGCTAGAGCGAGTCGACCGCTCGCGCTACCGTCGGTTCCTCAACGAACTCCAGACGGCGATGGTCAACACCGGGAGCGTCGCGTTCCTCCACGCGATGAAAGGCGACGGCGTTCCGAAGAACCGATCGATGACCAAACACGTCGCAGACGTCGTCTGGGACTTGGACACGCAGGTCCGCGGCACCGACGTCGTGAACAAACTCGCGGTCCCCAAGTTCCGCGGGGGGCGTGCGCTCGACGAGACGATCAAACTGAAACTGGAAGAGCAGGTCGCCATCGACACCTCTCGCGACATCGCCTGAGTCACCGACGCCGCGGGGACCGCACGTCGATGCGTTCACCAGCCTTTTAGGAGCGCCGCCGCCGGAGCGTGTGTATGGTTTCACTTCCGGCGGCCATCGGACTCATCATCGTCGGGACGGCAATCGTCTGGGTCGCCGGTGGGCGACTAGAGTCCGCGAGCGAGCGTCTCGGCGCTCACTACGGCCTTCCTGCGGTCGTGCAAGGCGCCGTCATCGCGGCCATCGGGTCGTCGTTCCCTGAACTGACGAGCGTCGTCTTCTCCGTGCTGTTGTACGACAACTTCGACCTCGGTGTCGGTGCGATCGTTGGCTCCGCGGTGTTCAACATCCTCGTCATTCCCGGGTGGAGCGCGCTCCGTGGCCGTGGACTGCGGGCCGACCGCGACGTGGTGTACAAGGAGACGCAGTTCTATATGCTCGCGGTCGCGGTGTTGCTCCTCACCTTCTCGCTCGGAGTGATCTACACGCCACAGCCGGTGGGCGACGGCCTCGTCTCCACGTTGACGCGTCCGCTCGCGCTCATTCCGCTCGCTCTGTACGGGGTGTACCTCTTCATCCAGGCACAGGACGTGTCGGACTACGACGCTCCCGAGGTTGACGACGTGAACGTGGGTCGTCAGTGGCTGTTCCTCGTCGGGTCGATCCTCGGGATTCTCGTCGGTGTCGAGGCACTCGTCGAGGCGGCGGTGTCGCTGGAGGAGATTCTGGGCGTCCCGTCGGCCGTCTGGGGGCTGACAGTCGTCGCCGCGGGCACGAGCCTCCCGGACACGGTCGTCTCGGTTCGTGCGGCCGAGGCGGGGCGCGGACCGACCAGCCTCGCGAACGTCCTCGGGAGCAACACCTTCGACCTGCTGGTCGCCATTCCGGTCGGCGTTCTCCTCGTGCCTGCCGGACAGATCGACCTCGACTTCGGGACAGCCGTTCCGATGATGGGCTTTCTGACAATCGCAACGCTCGGCTTTCTCGTCGTTACGCGCACGGACCTCGAACTCGACCGCACGGAGGCGGTCGGACTGCTCGCACTGTACGGGGTGTTCCTCCTCTGGATGGTGTTAGAGACGCTCGGCGTGACCGCGTTGGTCCCGGGCGTCTGACCCCGGTGCCGATGCCCCCGTTACAGTAGCCGTCCCTCGGCGACGGGAACCGCCCGTCCACCGACCTCGACGATCGGGTCGCCGTCGTCGCCGCGGTGTGCCCGGAGTTGGAGTCGCGATGGGCGGCCCATCTCGTACCCCTGTTCGACCGTCGCAGCGACCGGCCCATCTCCGAGGAACTCGTGTTCGAGGAGCCACCCGGCGAGACAGCCAGCGGCCGACCCCGTCGCGGGGTCTTCGGGCACGCCAGCGTAATCGGCAAACACGCGGGCGTGCAGGTCGCCGCCGTCGACGCCGCCGCGCGCGACGACGAGGAGGTTGTGATCGCCGTAAGTGTCGAGTACCTCGTCGTACGCCGGCCGCGTCGTCGACGCGCGTTCGACGGCCGCGACCGACGCCAGTGGGATCACGAGCGTCGGGAGGCCGGTCGACACCGACTGAACCGGGTAACCGTCTGCAACCGCGTCGGTGTCGAGTCCGAGTGCCGGTGCGATGGCGTCTGCGGGGACCGTCTCACCGAATTCTGGTGGGATCTGCCGCATCCAGTGCTCTTCGGCGGCCTCGCCCGCGGCGGTCGCGTCGCCGTCGGGTCGCTCCACCCACACGTCGATGGGGCCGACCCCGAGATTCAGCGTCACGTTCTCACCGGCACCGGCGGCGCCTGCCTGCTCGACGAGTTCGCGCACGACCGCCGCGGTGCCGAGCGTGGGGTGACCCGCGAACGGAATCTCCTCGACGGGGTCGAAGATGCGGACGTCGAACCCGCCCGCCGAACGACCGTCGACGAAGGTGCACTCAGAGAAGTTCGTCTCACGAGTGATCGCGAGGCAGTCGGCCGCCGAGAGGTCGGCGGTGTCGTGGAAGACGCCAAGTTGGTTCCCCGTGTAGCGGTCGTCGCCACGAGTGAACACGTCGACGACGTGGTAGCGAGTCCCGCGAACGGTGTCGGTGCGGTCGCCACGGTCGCCATCGGCGTCGACGCGGCGAGGTGAGTCGTCGGTCATACCCCTACTCTCACCGTCCGGTGGGAAGTCGGTGTCGCCCCCGTGAGAGTCCGTCGCGCGGAGATTCCCGGAGCGCGTCGCTTAACCGCCTCCGTTCGTTACCCCGGTGCAATGAGCCAGCGCAGCGAGGGCGACCTCACCAAGACGGGGATGTCGCTCAAACACGACCGCGAGTGGGACTACGAACTCGACCGGATTGTCGAGGCGGTCGAAGAGCGAGACGCCGACAAGGTCGGCCTCCAGTTCCCCGAAGGCCTGAAGCGCCGCGCGCCCGCGGTCGCCGACGACCTCCGCGAACTCACCGAAGACGTCACCTACCTCATCTCGGGTCAGCCGTGTTACGGTGCGTGCGACCTCGACACCTACCTGATGCGTCGCTGTGACGTGTTCGTCCACTTCGGCCACTCGCCGATGAAGGAGTCGGACAAGATCATCTACGTTCCCCTCTTCTCGAACGTCGACCCGTTCCCGATTATGGAGGAGTCGTTGGACGAACTCGCGGACCCCGACGACGACCCCGACGTGGGTCTCGTGACGACCGCCCAGCACATGAACCTCTTCGGCGATATGGTCGAGTGGCTGGAAGAGCGCGGCTACGAGGTCCACACCCGCCGCGGCGACGACCGCCTCACCCACGAGGGACAGGTGCTCGGCTGCAACTACGCCAGCGCCGACATCGACGCCGACCAGGTGCTGTACGTCGGCGGCGGCAAGTTCCACCCGCTGGGGCTCGCGATGGAACACCCCGACAAGACGGTCGTCATCGGCGACCCCGTCAACAACGTCGTGAAGGTCGCGGACACCGAGAAGTTCCTGAAACAGCGCTACGGCGCGGTCCACCGCGCGATGGACGCCGACACCTTCGGCGTCATCTTCTGCACCAAGATCGGCCAGGGCCGGTGGGAGAAGGCCGAAGAGATCGTCGAGAACAACGAGAACGCTCACCTCATCACGATGGACGAGGTGACGCCCGACCGCCTGCGCAACTTCGACTTCGACGCGTTCGTCAACACCGGATGCCCCCGGATCACGACCGACGACGGCCCCCGATTCCACAAGCCGATGCTCACGCCCGGCGAGTACGAAATCGCCGTCGGCAACAAGCCGCTCGAGGATCTGGAGTTCGACACGTTCCACGGCACGTGGTGAGCCGCGGAATCTGACAGCGAACGATCACAAGCTATACACTGGCCGCTAGCGCCGGTGTCTCTGATGCCCTCCACACGCCCGCGTACGGTGAGCGCCGCCGTCGCCACCGTAGCCGCGCTCACGTTCGTTGCCACGTTCCTCGCCATCGGGAGCGACATCGCCGTCGCCCAGTCCGGTGTCGGCGACCTGCGTTCCTCGCTTGGAATCTCCCCCGAGTACGGGAGGTGGATCCTCGGAAACGTCGTCGGAAACGTGATCCTCGGCGGTCTGCTCCTCGTATTCGGTCCGGACTACGCCGACCGCAAGGTCGCACAGTTCCGGACCGATCCGAGACAGTCGACTATCTGGGGTGTACTCGTCAGCGTCGGCGTTCCAGTCACGTTGTTCGCACTCGTGTTCAGCCTCGTCGGCATCATCCTCGCACTCCCTGGTGTGTTCGTGTTCGCGGGAGTCTTTCTCGTTGCGTCCGCCGTAACCGTCGTTCTCGCTGGGAGCGTTGTCGGTGACGCCCCAGCGGCGAGCGGTCGGAGCGTCCTCATCGGGTCACTGGTGGTCGGCCTCCTCTCGTCGATCCCACTCGTCGGTGGTCTCCTCGGCTGGGTCGTCACCCTCCCCGGTCTCGGGATGGTCGGGCACGACCTCTACCAGTGGGTCCGCGACTGACCCTCGGTCGCGGCCGGACCGCCGACCGTCAGTTCTGCCGCCCGAGACCGAACGTCTGCACGTCAAGACGTGCGACGCACTCGGCGATGTTGTGCCGCATCGACGCGAACTCTAGTGTGCGATGTGCTCCCCGCTCCATATTTTGGTCGTTCGACTTCTCAACCATATGCTTTCGGGGGACGGTATCAAGTGTCATAGTTACATGCGCCGTTCCGTCGAGTTACCCGACGACAAACGACGCGGAACCACCACCGTACTCGAAATCGAGACTGGCTAACCGTCTCGAATCGCCGCCTACCCCGGCGGTGCAGTCTGCGGTGTCCGCGAGTCGACAAGGCTTACCTGCCGGTGTCAGAAACGGCTCGTATGAGCGATACGAGCGATCCGACCATCACCTCCGACTGGGGCGACTGGCTCCCGCGAACCATCGAAGCGGCCGAACCCGACGGCGTGTCGGTGTGGTATCTCGGCTGTAACGGCTTCGTCCTGAAGGCCAGCGACGAGACGAGTCTCTGGATCGACCCGTACGTTGGCCTCGGTGACCCGCCGCGGACGGTGCGGATGATCCCCGTGCCGTTCGACCCGCACGACGTGTTCGACGCCGACGCGGTGCTGGCGACACACGAACACACCGACCACACGCACGGCCCCTCGCAGGCACCGATCCTCGCGAACTCTGGGTGTAACTTCTACGCCGCCGACGACTCGCTAGCGGTCACCGACGAAGAGGGGTGGACCGACAACTGGGACGTCGACACCGACCAGTTGGTCGAAATCGAGGAGGGCGACTCGTTCGCCGTCGGCGGCTTCGACGTTGACGTGGTGCGCGTCCACGACGCCGACGCGACCCACCCCGTCGGCTACGTCATCCGCCACGGCGACGCGACGATCTTCCACGGTGGCGACACCAAACCCCACGACGGCTTCACGGACCTGGGCGAGGAGTACGACATCGACCTCGCGGTCGTCGCGTTCGGGTCGGTCGGGCGCGTCCCCGACAAGGAGACGCGAGAACCACAGCGCACCCGCTGGTACTGCGACGAGAACCAGGCTGTCGAGATTGCAGAGGCACTTCGGGCCGACCGGATGCTCCCCAGCCACTGGGACATGTGGAAAGGTCTGACCGCGGACCCGACCGCGCTCCACGACCACACGCGGAGCTTCGAGTACCCCCAGCGACTCGAAATCGTCGAGATCGGCGATCGCGTCGACCTCTGAGCGAGCGGCCTCGCTCGAACCAGCAGGATTTTTCACGAAGATCACACACTGCCGGGTATGGACCACGCACTCGCGGTCGTCGGCCCTACGGAGACGGCGAAGGCACTCACACGAGAAGCGGGCGAACTCGCCGCCGGCGTCGACGCGGAACTGACGCTGTTGCACGTCACCGACGAAGACGAGTACGACGAACAGCGCGAACAGTTGGCACAGATCTCTCGCGGCGACTCCACCTACAGCGTCGGGCAGGCTGTCGAGGGCGCTCGTGCGTACGCATCCGACATCGGCCGCGAGGTACTCGAAGACGTGGACGTCCCCTACGAATCCGCGGGATCGGTCGGAGAGCGAGTCGAGACGATCCTCTCAGAGGCGCGGCGTCGCGACTGTGACCACATCTTCATCGCTGGGCGGAAACGCTCGCCGACCGGGAAGGCCTTGTTCGGCGACGACACGCAGGAACTCATCCTCGACGCCGAGGTTCCGGTGACGGTCGTCACCGAGTAGCGCGAACGAGGCAGTAGCCTGACAGCGTGCCGGAGCGTCCGTGAGAGCGAAGTCGATAATCGGCCCGGTGACTTTTTATTCCGTGTTCGGTTCGGGTTATCTATGAGTCAGGGCCCCAATGCTCACGATGTCGTCACGGTCGACGCCGACGGCGTCACCGTCGAGAAACGATTCAGCGCCGACGAGTTCCCCGTCCCGGCTATCGAGTTCACCCTCCGGTCGGAGCGAGACGACGCCACGGAGTTCCGCCTCGTCGACTACATCCCCGAGGACTTCCCGATGGACCGCATCGGCTTCCACCCGGAGTACGAGTCCGAACACTGGACGGCGTATCAGGACCACCGCGTCGAGTACCGCCGTCGCCTCGACCCGGGCGAGCAGGTGACGACGGTGTACGGCATCCGGACGGACGACCCCGCGGAGGGCGGGCGATTCCTCGGCGATCCGACCGTGTCGGAAGTCGACGAGGACGACGACCCGGTCGGCGACGTCGAGGAGGCCATCGGTGACGACTCCTCGCGGGCCGTCCGTGACCTCCTCGCCGGTGACGACAACGGTGGCCACTCGGAGTTGGAGGCAGACCTCGAAGTAGAGCAGGCGTTGGCCGACGACGAGGTCGACGAGACAGACGCGGACGCCGAATCCGACGACGAGGACGTCGACGACCTCCTCGACCTCGACGGATCCGAGGAGTCGACCGCAGACGACCCACTCGGTGGGGAGATGGTCGACGACGACCACGACGACCCCGGGGACGGCGACGACCTCCTCGACCTCGATGGCGAGCCGGAAGCGGTCGACGAGATGGAGGCAGAAGCCGACGAAGCCGACGAAGACGCACCGATGCTCGACCTCGATGAGGCTGCCGCCGAGGACGAGACCGTCGACGAAGAAGCAGAGGCTGTCGACGAAGAAGCAGAGGCTGTCGACGAAGAAGCAGAAGGGGCGCCCGAACCGTTGGAACTCGACGAAGACGCGAGCGGCGAAGAGCAACCGGTCGACGCGGCAGTGGAGTCCGACGCCGACAGCGATGACGACGACGCGGCGGTCGACGCGGCCGCCGGCGTCGCCGCGGGCGGTGTCGCGGCGGCGCTGGCAGAGGAACTGCGCGCGGGCAACGTCTCGGAGGCCGACCGCGAGACGCTGAAAGCCGAACTGGAACTCGACCACTCGACCAGCGTCGACGCCCGCATCTCGCGACTCCAATCGAAGGTCGAAGATATGACGGCCTACTCCGACGCACTGGAGGAGTTCATCGACGAGAACGGTCTCGCCAGCGAGTGGATGGACGGCCTGCAGGCCGACCTGGACGAACTCTCGGAGTCTATCGACGAGACGTGGACGGAACTGGACGCTGCGGCCGACGAACGGGAGTCGCTCTCCGAGCAGGTCGCGTCCGTTCGCGAGGACACGGCGAGCGTCGACGAAGAGATCGACGCCGTCTACGACGAACTCGAGGGACTCCGTGGCGACGTCACGGAGACCAGCGAGCAGTTGGAGTCGTCGCTGGCAGACGTGCAGGCCGACCTCGACGACCTCTCCGAAGAGGTCGCCGACGAAGACGAGGCGGTCGCAGAGATGCGCGAGGAACTCACGCAGATCCGCGACGAGATCGAGTCCGTCTCCGCGATGGCCGACGACGAACTCTCGGAACTGCGTGCGGACCTCGCGTCCGTCAACGAAGAACTCGCGGAGTTCGAGGAGTTCCGCGAGCGTCTGTCGTCGGTGTTCGGCCCTGGCGGCACCGGGCACGAAGGCGGCGACGGCGACGGGGAGTAACGAACGCACCGAAACGACTCGTCGACCCTGAGTCCCACATCGACGAAACGCGCCGTTTTTGCACCTGGCCCACCACCTCCCGCCAATGACGCGACCCGCCTCCATCGCGGTGCCCCGAAAGGGCCGCCCGCTGGAGGCCGCACTCGAACGACTGGCGGCGGTCGGCGGCGAGGACGCCGCACGGATGGCCGACGACGTGTCGTCCACGCTCCGATACGAGAAGGCCGTCACCAAGGGAACTGACTCCGACGAGCGCGGGGTGTACGACCGACTGGCCGAGTACAGCGACCCCGAGGGTCGCGGCCCCGAGTACACCTTGATGCGTGACGACCGCGAGGGCCATCCCCGCCGCGTCGTCTTCGACTCGGCGCTGCTGGAGGTCGACGGGCGCGAGGTCCGTCTCGTCGGTCGCGAAGAGCCGTTTCGGGCGCTGCGAACCCACGAGTTCGCGCTCGGATTCGACTCGGCCGACCTCGTCCTCGAGGAGGTCGTCGGCCTCGCGCCAGAGGGCCTCTCGGACCTGAGCGACGTGAACGCCCGAATCGACCCCCGCGACACCGACGTTCGGGTGGCGACTGGCCTCGGCGACACGGTCCGACACACGTTGATGGCGAAACCGGAGGCGCTCCCCGCGGGCGCAGACCTCGACCGCTCGTTCATCGACGCCTACGAGGGGCCGCTGTGTATCTCCCCGCGATACGAGCGACTCGTCGAAGCGGTGCTCGGCACCGAGGCGCTCGACGGCGTGGAGTTCGTGTACCCCGACCCCGGCCAAGAAGAGGAGGCCGCCATCGCCGAGACGGGCGTCGGCGTCTACCTCACCGTCACGGGCGGCACGGCCCGCGACCACGGCCTCGTCCTCGGTGAGGACCTGTTCCCCAGCGAGACGGTGTTGATGGAGAACGAAGCGGAGGCGACGAAGGCGACGCGGTCGCTGGAAATCGCCCTCGCCAGCGGCGTCGAGACGGCACTGTCGCCGGAGTGACCGGCTGACCGCCTCCGTCGCTGCCTGCTGATTACTGCTCGGTCTTCGGGAGTCGCGCGACGAACTCTTCCGGGCCGCGTCGGTCGACCTCGTAGCCGTCGGCGTCGAAGGCGTCGACCTCCTCGCGGAGTTCGTAGAACAGTGGCTTCGGGTCGTGATCGTTGATCAGTTCGAGCGTCTCGCCGGGATCGAGGTCGGCGAACGCGTCGTGGATCTGCGGGTGTCGCTGTGCGGGTGGCAGGTCTCGAACGTCGAGCGTCGTCGGTGCCATACACACGAGAGTGCAGTGGAGCGAATGAAACGGCTATCCCGAACGTGTTTCCGCGTGACTCACGCTCGCGTCACGACGACGCGCCACTCCTCGGGCCCTACCTGCGCTGTGTGGTGATTGAATCCTCGCCGTTCGAGGGTGTCGTACAACGGTTCGGGTTCGAACTCGTTGATGATCACTAACGCCTCTTCCGAGCCGAGGTCAGAGAGCGCGTCCGTGATCGGTTCGAACGGCGGTTCGTCGAGGTCCCGAACGTCCAGTTCACGTGTCGAAGCGGGTCCGCGCTGTCCCATAGCGTGAACTCGTGCCTCCAGTTGGATGGCCGTTGGCCCGAAGACGTTCCCACCGTGTGCCGCCGCACGTCCACGACGGTCACGTTACTGCACAGCAGTCCCCGCACCTGCGGCAATTCCATATAGCGACATACAGTTTTTCTGTCGCTCCCGAACCAATATTTCGTTGCACGAGTTAGGACAGGATTGCCACACAATCGTCAGACTAAGGCCCGAACGGGGGAAAGCGGGGGCTATGTTCGACTCGTTGTTCGCGGACGGCCGCACGCCTGTGATCGGAATGGTCCACCTCCCGGCGCTTCCCGGCGCGCCGAAGTTCGACGGCGACCGCGACCAGATCGTCGAGGCGGCCACACGCGACGCCGAGCGACTCGACGCGGGCGGCGTCGACGCGGTGATGGTCGAGAACTTCGGAGACGCACCGTTCTACCCGGACGACGTGCCGAAACACGTCGTCGCGAGTATGACTCGCGCGACGCGAGCGGTCGTCGAGACAGTCGACGTGCCCGTGGGCGTCAACGTTCTCCGCAACGACGGCGACGCCGCGGTGTCTGTCGCTGCCGCTGCAGGGGCGGACTTCGTCCGGATCAACATCCACACCGGGGCACGCGTGACCGACCAGGGTGTCATCGACGGGAAGGCGCACGAGACGATGCGACTCCGCGACCGACTCGACGCCGACGTGGCCGTCCTCGCGGACCACGACGTGAAACACTCCGCGCCCATCGCCGCACAGGGGTTCACCGCTGAATCCGTCGCCGACGGCGTCGAACGCGGCCTCGCCGATGGCGTCGTCGTCAGCGGCACGGGCACCGGTCACGAGACGGAGCGGTCGGACCTCGAGCACGCAGTCGAGCGACGCGACGCGAACGACCTCGACACGCCCATCCTCGTCGGGAGCGGTGTCTCCGCAGAGACCGTCTCGGAGATGCTCGCCCTCGCAGACGGCGTCATCGTCGGGACGGCGCTGAAGGAAGACGGCGACGTGGGCAAGCCTGTCTCGGTCGACCGAGTCCGGGAACTGGTCGAGGCGGCGCGACAGTAAGCGAACGAAACGCTACCGTTCGTCCAGCAGTTCGTCGACGTCCTCGCGCGTCGGCAACCCTCCACGAGCGCCGGCTTCTGCGACGTTGCAGGCGGCGGCCGCCGCGGCGAAACGCCCCGCCTCGGGCGCCGACTCGCCGCCGAGCACCCAGCGGTCGATGAGTGCCGCGACGTACGCGTCGCCCGCACCCGTCTCGTCGACGACCGAAACCTCGGTCGCTGGCAGTTCGTGGACGCCGTCGTCGTCGACGAGGACCGCGCCTTCGGGTCCCATCGTCGACGCGACGCGTTCGGCCCCGCGGTCGCGGAGTTCGAGGGCTGCCTCGCGACCGGAACAGCCGAGATACGCCTCGGCGGCCACCTCGCCGACGACGAACACGTCTGCGGTCTCGACCCAACGGTCGACGGTGGCCTCGGGTGCGCCGCGTCCGGCTAACTCCGCAAGCGGTCCAGAGAGGTCGAAGACGAAGGGGGGCGCATCGGGATGGGCTGCGAGTTCGAGTGCGGCCTGGTGAACCCGGTCGGGGTTGTACGCCGTCAGAAACGTGGCGTCGGCCCCGAACAGATACGCGCGGTCGGAGTCGTCGAGAGTGAGCGTTCGGGCCGAGTCACCGGCGGTGACGATGCTCCGTTTCCCCTCGTCGTCTCGGAGAACCAAGCAGTGTGTGCTCGTACCGGACTTGCGACGGACGTGGCTGTCGTCGATAGGCTGTGCGTCGAGGTCCACGGCGACCCGGTCGCCAACGTCGTCGTCGCCGAGACGAGCGACGAGACCAGCCGAGCGACCGAGGCGTGCGGTGGCGACGGCGACGTTGGCTCCGACGCCGCCGAACGACTCCTCGACGGTGTCGGCGTACGCGCCGCCGTCCGCCGCCGGAATGTTCGAGACGTGGTACGTGCGGTCGACTGTGGCGGCCCCGACAGTGACCACTTCCGGCGCGTCGGTGGCGACGTCGGCAGCGACGGGGTCACTGGCAACGGCAGCATCGACAACGGCGTCGCCGACGGGAGTGTCGGGACCGCTCATCGTTCATTCCTCGACGAGGGGGAACTGCGCGAGGCGGACGGCGGCCATCGACGTGAGGCCACGAGCGGTGACGGAGTCGGTCGACCGCTCGCGGTGGCCGACGGTCATCCCCTCGAAGTCGGTGACAGGGACGAACCGAACCTCGGTTCCATCGGGGCCGACGTCCACCAGACAGTAGCCCTGCGGGAACGAACACGTCGTCGGCATCATCAGTTCGCGGACGCCGTCGTGCAGCGCCGCAGAGGGCATATGCAGGTGACCCGTCAACAGGAGGGGAGCGTCGTGGCGCGCGAGCGTCTCGGCGAACGGGTCGGGGTCGTCCATCTCCGGCGGGACGAACATATCCGGTTCCGCGAGGTCGCGGTGGTCGTGGACCTGGTCGGACATCGCAGGGAGGTTGTGATGTGCGAGGACGACCGGCGTCTCCGCCTCCGGGAGCGTCTCCTCAAGCCACTCGAGTTGCTCTTGCGGAACCGTGCCCGCGTGCGAGTCGTACAGCCACTCGTCGGTTCCGGCGGTGTTCAAGCCGATCAGGTCGACCCCGCCGACGCGGACGTGAAACGGAAAGCCCTGGCCGTCCGGCGTGTACCGCTCGGCGAACTCCTCCATCGAGAGGTTCTCGTGGTCGTACCCCTCCTTCGGGACGTCGTGGTTGCCGGGGATGGAGTAGAAGGGCACGTCGAGGTCGGCGAGGAGTTCGTCGAAGCGGTCGAAGTTCCACGGTTCGCCGTCTTTCGTGATGTCGCCGGCACACACCATCGCGTCGACGTCGCGGTCGGCGATGTCTGCGACGGCGTTCGCGACGTGTGCTTCGGTGTGCTCGAACAGTTTCGAGGTACCCGACTCCTCCGTCGAGAGGTGCGGGTCGGCGATGACCGCGAGACGGGTCCGGTCGTCAGTTCGCGGGCGGTCGAGACGCGCCATCACCGACCCCGAGGGGAGGCCGGCGCGGTCGACGGGCGATGACATATCGCGTCCGTCGGACACCCGAGACAAAACCTCCTCGGTCCCGGCGTGTGTCACCGACTGACGATCCCCGACAATAATGAGAGATACACGATAGTGTGATATTGACTGCTCAATAGCACATTGTATAATCATATCAACGTAGATGGTAAGTTATTTTGTCTGTCCACAGTCGTATTCACCCGATGTCCGAGGACACCACTCGGCGACGATTCCTCACGGCGGCAGGCTCGGGCGTAGCGGCGGCGCTCGCAGGTTGCTCAGGGAACCAACCGAATCAAGAATCGACCGAAGCCGACACCGAGACGGGAACGCCGATGGAGACGGCGACGGCGACGCCGGAATCCGAACAGCAGTACACCGGCGGAACGCTCCAGTTGGCGTCGAACGGGCCCGTCCAGACGCTCGACCCCGTAAACGCGAAGGGGTCGGGCGCGGGGTACAACCAGTACAACAGCACTCTCATGACGTTCGAGAACGGCGACCTGCCACCCGTCGCCGAACTCGCAACGGACTACGAGGTGTCGAGCGACGGGCTCACGTACACGTTCCAACTGCGTGAAGGCGTCCAGTTCCACGACGGCCAGGAACTGACCGCACAGGACTTCGTCTACTCGTGGGAACGCCTCGCAGGCGCCGAGGAGACTCGCAACGCCGACGACATCGTCGGCGACACGTTCGCCATCGAACACGAGAAACAGTCCGATATGGACGGCGTCTCGGCGTACATTCCGGGGACCCTGGCCGTCGAAGCCGTCGACGACTACACCTTCGAGTTCACGATGGCGACGCCGTTCACGGGGACGCTGTCACAACTCGCCAGCGGGACGTTCGCACCCATCCCCGAGGGGTCGGTTGCGTACCCGAAAGACTACGAGGACCACGAGGGCGTGGACGGCCTCATGTACGAGGGTGAGTACGAGTACAACGAGTACTTCTCCACGTCCGGCGACGGACCGTTCTTCGCGGGCGTCGGCCCCTTCCAGGTCGACTCTTGGAGTAAGGGCGACCAGATCCGCCTGTCGGCGTTCGAGGAGTTCTACGGCGAAGGGCCGTACATCGACGGCATCGTCTACACCGTCATCGGCAACCTGCAGACGCGCTTCTCCCGGTTCAAGAACGGGAACCTCGACATCCTCCTCAACGGGATGCCGACGGCGGCGTTCAACTCCCAGCGCCGGACCATCGATCGCAACCGCGGCACCTACCGGACGGGCACGTACGAACTGGACACCGGCGACACCGTCAACTATGGTGAGGCCCCGGCGCTGGACACGGACTACCTCGTGTTCAACTGTGCGCGGACGCCCAAGCCGGTTCGGCAGGCCATCGCGTACCTGATCAATCAAGAGCGCATCTCGCAAGACGTGTACAAGGGCCTCCAGCCGCCCGCGTACCACCTCACGCCGCCGGGTGCGTTTATGGCCCGCGAGGGCGAGAACCCCGGCGAGAACTACAACGCGCACTACCAGGAGGGCGCTCGGAACCAACTCGAACAGTTCTCCGACGGCTACCCCTACGGGACGGACGAGGGACTCATCGGCGAAGCCCAGCGCGTGATGGAAGAGGCCGGCTACGGCGAGAACAACCGCGCCGAAGTCGAGTTCACCGTGTTCTCCGGCGACGGCGCGTGGGACTCTATCGCGCAGACGCTGCGCGACAAGGCGACCGCCGCGTACATCGACATCAACATCGTCAAAGCCGACTTCGGGACCATCATCGGACAGGCGCTCGACGGGGCGATGGATATGTTCTCGCTGGGCGACGGGATGGAGTGGCCCGAGTCCGACAACTTCCTCCGATTCATCCCGCCGTACGACAACCCCAGCGGGATGTTCACCCGGTGGACCTACCAGGTCGTCTGCTCGGAGGTCGACTTCGACGGCGACGACGCGGAGACGGTCCGCGCGAACGTCTACGCCGAACTCGACGGCGACTTCCCGGAGGAACACGTGAAGATCGGGACCGACAGCAACCAGGTTCGCGTCGCCATCGAGAACGTCAGTCCCGACGAACTGGAATCGGCGGTCAACGACGCCGGCTACAACTACAGCGAGGCCGAGTCGACGCAGGCCGAGTTCGACCCGCTGATGCCGCGCTCTGACCGGCAGTGGGACGTCTACCTCGAGAATCGTGGCCCATCGGAGGAGGCGACTCGCGCCCGCGACGAGGTGTACTACTTCCAGGAGGAGGTCAACTGGGAGGCCGTCCAGGAACTTCCGCTCGTCCACTCAGTCACCCAGCGCCTCTGGCAGAACCGCGTGAATACGCGGATGGCCGGGACGATGGAGAGCCAGACGTTCAACACGCTCACGCTGGAGGATCAGGGCGGTAACTGACTCCGGCGAGGGCCCTCACTCTCACGATTCAACAGGAGTTTTGTAACGACGATCCAACACACCTCCGAGACCCCCTACCCCGAAACACATGAACCGGCTGAAATACATCGCCAAGCGCTTCCTGATGTCCGTTCCCGTGTTGTGGCTGGGAACCAGTATGACCTGGTTCATCATCTACCAGGGCCCCATCGACCCGGCCGCGAACCTGCTGAGCGGCAACGAACGACTCACCGAAGCGAAGTACGAGGCGGCACGCACCGAACTCGGTCTCGACCAACCGCCGCTCCAGCACTATCTGGACTGGATGTGGAGCCTGTTCACCCTCGACTTAGGGCAGACCTGGCTCGTCTACACCGGGTCGAACGTCGGGGCGCTGGTGATCGACTTTCTCCCACGCACCGTCTGGCTGGGCTTCTGGTCGGTCCTCGTCGCGATCTGTATCGGCGTGCCGCTCGGCTTCTACGCCGGGATCCGCTCGAACACCGCCGCCGACTACATCGCCTCAGTGTCCGGGATCGTCTGGCGCGCGATGCCGAACTTCTGGCTCGCGGTGATCCTCCTGTCGGTGCTCGTGGGGTCGGAGTCGCTGTTGGGCTTCGACTGGGACACCTTCCTCATCGACCTGCCTTCGGGCGTGACCGGCAACCCCGGCCTGTCGTATATGGCCGGTGACCCGCTCGCACTGTTTACCCAACCCGAACAGACGCTCGCGGCGATCAAGAAGATCCTCCCCGCGGCGCTCGTGTTGGGGTCGGCGTCGATGGGCAACGAGATGCGGATCGGGCGGACGGCGGTGCTGGAGACGAAGACCGAGCAGTACGTCGACTTCGCGCGTGCACGAGGCGTTCCGGGCCGACTGATCGTCTGGAAGCACGTCTTCCGGAACGCGCTCGTTCCGCTCGTGCCCGTGATCACGACCGAGGCGTTCTTGCTCATCGGTGGGAGCGTCTTGGTGGAGTCGGTGTTCGGGATCAACGGGATGGGGAAGCTGTTCTTCGACGCGGCGATTCAAGGCGACCTCCCGCTGGTCGGGTCGCTCATGTTCGTGTTCATCGTGTTGATGCTCACGATCAACATCGCACAGGACATCCTCTACACACTGATCGACCCGCGCGTCGGCTACGACGGGAGCTGATTCACGATGGCGACACCAACGAACACGTTCACGACGGCAGAGGCGGCACCGCTTCGAGAACGACTCGCGACGAACCCGCGCCCGGCCGCGGTGTGGCTGGGCGTCGCCGCGGTGCTGTTCGCGCTCCAGGCCGGAGCGGTCGCGCAGTTCCTCACGTCGCTGCTGGCCGACGCGGTGTCCGCGCTTCCAGGCGTCGCCGTGCCTGAAGGCATCCTGGCGCTCGAACGCGCCGTCGAGGGCCTCCCGACTCTCCTGTCGCGCGAGACGATCCCCAACCAAGGGTACTGGAACGGGAGTAGCTACGTCGGGACGTTCCTCGGCTTGTCACCGGACATCGCGTGGCTGCTGCGGGCAGCGCTCATCTACGCCTACTCGTTCGCCGCGTTGGGGTGGCTGTGGGTCGGCTACGACCGCTACCGGACCCACTACCGGATCGCCGACTGGACGCCCCGCGACGACGTGGTCGACCGATTCCGCGGACACAGTTGGGGGCTGTTCGGCGTCGCCGTCGTCGCGATGTTCCTCGTGATGGTGCTGTTCGCGCCGGCGCTGAGTCCGACCACGACGGCCGCGAACCTGGAGAACCCCTACCAACACGAGGTCACCTACTGGACGGGCGGCGGGACCGACACCGTCACTGTCGGGCAGGCCAACCTCGGCTCGCAGTCTCAGGGGACGCCCCAAGAGAACGTCGGCCCGATGCAGTACGACGACTACGGCCGCATCCACCCGTTCGGGACGCTCCCGAGCGGCAAGGACTTGTTTACCTTCATCGCCCACGGGTCGCGCATCTCGCTCGTCATCGGCCTCGTCTCGGTGGGACTGTCGGTGTCTATCGCCATCGTCCTCGCGTTGCTGACGGCGTACTACCAGGGGAAAGTCGACCTCGGCGCGGTGTTGGTCTCCGACGCCGTGATGGGGATGCCGCAGTTGCTCCTGTTGATTATGCTGTCTGTCATCCTCTCGGGGACGTGGATCGGGAAGATATACTCGGGGGCGTTCGTCCTCGCGCTCATCTTCGCGGCGACCGGGTGGCCAGCGATGTGGCGCTCCTTCCGCGGGCCCGCACTCCAGGTGTCGAATCGGGAGTGGGTCGACGCCGCGAAGTCGTTCGGGCAGACGCCGGGGATGATTATGCGCAAGCACATGCTCCCGTACATCACCGGCTACGTGCTCGTGTACGGGTCGATGACACTCGGTGGTGCGATCATCGCCATCGCCGGCCTCTCGTTCCTCGGCCTCGGCGTGAACCCGCCGACCCCCGAATGGGGCCGGGCGGTGAACGCCGGACAGGAGTACGTGACGACCGCCTCCTGGCACATCTCGCTCATCCCGGGGATCCTCATCACGCTCGTCGTGACGGGGTTCAACGCCCTCGGAGACGGCGTCCGTGACGCCATCGATCCGGAGTCCGACGCCGAAGACCAGGGCGGTGCCAGCGGTCGCGGAGGTGGTGCCTGATGAGCGGACGTGGTGCCCACGCTGACGGCGAGAGCGACGCGCTACTGGAGGTCGAAGATCTCACGACCGTCTTCCACACGGACAAAGAGACGATCCACGCGGTTGACGGCGTCTCCTTTGCTGTCGACGAGGGTGAGACGCTCGGTATCGTCGGCGAGTCGGGGTCGGGCAAGTCCGTCACGGCTCGCTCGGTCCTCGGCCTGATAGACTCCCCCGGCGTGATCGAATCCGGGTCGATCCGGTTCCAAGGCGACGAACTCACGAACGACAACTGGGACGACCACCGCGGCGACCTCTCGATCGTGTTTCAGGACCCGAGCAACTCGCTGAACCCGGTGTACACCGTCGGGAACCAGATCCGCGAGACGCTCCGGATCCACCAAGACCTGCGCGGCCAAGCGGCACGCGAGGAGGCCGTCAGACTGCTCGAATCGGTCGGTATCCCGGACGCGCGCCGTCGACTCGGGGAGTATCCACACCAGTTCTCGGGCGGGATGAAACAGCGGGCGGTCATCGCCGTCGCGCTGGCGTGTGACCCCGACTTGCTGGTGTGTGACGAACCGACGACGGCGCTCGACGTGACCATCCAAGCGCAGATTCTCGAACTCCTCGACGACCTGCAGGCCGAGGAAGACCTCGCAATCGTGTTCATCACGCACGATATGGGCGTCATCGAGGAGACGGCCGACCGCGTGAACGTGATGTACGCGGGCGAGGTCGTCGAGTCTGCGCCGGTCGACGACCTGTTCGCCTCACCACAGCACCCGTACACCAGAGGCCTACTCGCGTCGATTCCGGGGCGGACGGTGTCGGGCGATCGCCTGCCGACCATCGGCGGAGAAGTCCCCACACCCACCGGAGAGCCTGGGTCGTGTCGGTTTGCCGACCGCTGCCCGGCAGCGTTCGACGCCTGCGATCGGGTCCACCCAGAGCCGATCCAGGTCGGTCCCGACCACGCCGCTTCGTGTCTCCTCCACGAGGATGGGTACGACCGCGACCTCGGTGACGAGTTCGCACAACCGGGGGTAGAGAGTGAGCCCACACTAGAGCCGAACACCGCGGCCGACGGAGGTGACCCGCGATGAGTCGCAGCGACGACTCCGCCAACCAGACGGCCGCCGACGCCGCGGCCGGGCCGGAGCACCGCGATGCGGGCGACCCGCTGGTGAAGGTCCGCGACCTCGAGAAGTACTACGACGACGACGGCTTCATCGGTGACGACGCGGTGAAAGCCGTCGACGGCGTCTCCTTCGACATCCGGGCGGGGGAGACGCTCGGCCTCGTCGGGGAGTCGGGGTGCGGGAAGACGACGCTCGGGCGGACCATCCTCGGTCTGGAGGACGCGACCGGCGGCGAAGTCGTCTCCGACGGCCGCGAGGTGGCGAGTCTCTCGGGGAAGGAACTCCGCGAGTGGCAGCGCGACGCCCAGATGGTGTTTCAGGACCCGGAGGCGAGCCTCAACGACCGGATGACCATCGGTGAGATCATCCGGGAACCGCTCGACGCTCACGACTGGGGGACGGCCGACGAGCGCCGCGAGCGCGTGTTTGAACTCATCGACCTGGTCGGCCTCAACGAGGAGCACTACTACCGCTACCCGCACCAGTTCTCGGGCGGCCAGCGCCAGCGCGTCGGCATCGCACGTGCGCTCGCGCTGGAACCGGAGTTCATCGTCCTCGACGAACCCGTCTCTGCGCTCGACGTGAGCGTCCAGGCGCGGGTGATCAACCTGCTCGAGGACCTGCAAGACGAACTCGGCTTGACCTACCTGTTCATCGCACACGACCTCAGCGTGGTGCGCCACATCGCCGACCGCGTCGCCGTGATGTACCTCGGCGACATCGTCGAACTCGGCGACACCGAGGCGGTGTACACCGACCCGGCACACCCGTACACGGTCTCACTCCTGTCGGCGATTCCGGGGAGCCACACGGGCACGGAGCGTGACCGCGTGACGCTTCGCGGAACACCGCCATCCCCCCGCGACCCGCCGCAGGGGTGCCGCTTCTCGACGCGGTGTCCCGCGAAGGTGCGGCCCGCCGAGTTCGACGAACTGTCGACAGAGGCGTGGGAACGAATTGACGACCTAGCGACCGTCTTCCGCGAGCGTGCGAACGCCGAAACCGGCCTCACCGAACGCCTGAAGCGGAGCCTCGGCCTCGCAACCGACGCGAACGACATCGACGAGGTCGTCGCCGACCTATTCGACGTCGAACCGGGAGCGGAAGCCACCGACGATGGGATGCTCTCGTCGGAGGCGCGAACCGCCGTCGAAGACGCCGTCCAGTTCGCCCGCAAGGGCGAGGACGAAGAAGCGGCCGCCGTGTTGCGCGAGGCATTCGGGTCTGTGTGTAACCGCGAACGCCCGGAGGCGCACGTCGTCGACGCCGACGGCCGGATCAGCGCCTGCGTCCGCCACACCGAGGAGTACGACGCCCCCACGGCGGTCATCGACGAACGGTACGGCGACGACTGACCGGCGTCGTCCGATTTCCAACTCGATTCGGGGGCGCTCGACTCGGTTCGTCCCAGTAGTATCGCCTCTGGGCTTCATCTCGCCGAAGTCAGCCGGCTCCACACCTGACTGCTCCGTACTCAGCAAACCCTAGGTACTGCCGGCTGTCGGCTGCCCCTCGCTGCGCCGCCGGACGTTCCGGCAACCGAGTGACCACAGGGCCGCTCTCGGCACGTCCGACGATCAACGGCGACAGACCGACCGGCCCCGTGGAACGCCCAGCCAGCGAGGGCTCCTGTCCGATTAGGAGTCTTCCTCGCCCGGCGTACCGGTCGGGGCTTCGGTCGGTGAGCCGTCCTCGCCGTCGCCGTCAGTACCGCCCCCTTCGCCTTCCTCGTCTCCGTCGTCTCCATCCTCGTCACCGGAGTCGGTGACGATGAGCGGGCCGACAGCTTCGAGCACCTCCGACTGGGACGCCGGTTCGTCGACCACGTTCGGGTACGGGTCACTACCGCCCGCAGCGGCCACGACGGCCGCGTGTCGGGCCTCGACGCTGTGGACGCCGAGCGCCGTCTGTAGAAGTTCTGGGCTCTCGATCGCGGGCGCCGCGCCTGCGTACGCGGCGACACCCGTGTTCTCGAGCGTCGACGCGAGCGAGAGGAACGCGGAGACGTCGTCCAGGCCGAAGTCGTACTCCGCCTCCTCGACCGGGGTCCCACCGAGCTCTTCGACTGTCTGCGTGAGCACGTCGACGTGGGCTGCCTCGTGGTCGCCGATCGTCTGCAGGTTCGCGTACAACGCGTCCGCTTCCTCCTCGTCAGAGACGGGCGTCGCATCCGACTCGGCGAAGTCCGACGCGTCGAAAGTGTCGAGCGCCTCCCGGTAGAACGCGTTCTCCAGGTGCTCGAGCGTGAGCGCGTAGTTCAGCACGTCCACGTCGGTTCCCTCCTCGGAGTCTTCGCCGTCCTCCTGTGCCATCGAGAGGCCGACGCCGCTGCCGAGCGTCAACAGCGCGCCGCCGGCTATCGCCGAGTGACTGAGAAACCGCCGTCGGGAACCGCCGTCGTCGCCGTTGTCTGCCGCCTCGATACCGTCCTGTCGCTCATCCGGTGTTCGGTCGTGTGTCGTCATTGTGTTACGTGTCGGAGAATCCCGACAACCCGGACGTCCGGGCACCGACCCTTTGTTACTCAGCCCGGTCGTGGACGTAGCCCGATCGTACGTTTCGGGCCCGAGAACTGGCGTGTCGAACGGCAACCATACACCGAGTACGCCAGGTCTACACCGAGTTATCGGGCGGCGGCGGCAACACCGTCCGATCAGCGGCCCTCGACAGTCGTCAGGACACCGCTTGTCTCTCGAACACGCACATCTGCACGCAGTGGGAAGCGACAGCGCACTTTTGCTCGACTGCGGAGAATTCCGTGCGTACGGAGAATACCAAACAGAGCGTTCTGTCAGAACGTTCGAATACCACCGTCGACAACCGACGCGGGGGGTCACCGACGGGTCGAACGAGGCACGTGGAGTGGTCCGAGCCGACGTGCGAACGGCGGATGTCGCCGAAGCCCGGGTCGCGACTGCCGACGACGCACCGAGAGTATTCCTCCTCACGACAGAGTATGGAGCCTTCACAGCCTGCCAATGATCTCGCAGCGACCTTGGACGGCGGACGGGTCGCACTCGGGGTCCTCGACAACACGTACAGTCCGACACTCGTGGAGTTCTACGGCGAACTCGGCGTGGATTTCGTCTGGGTAGACCTCGAACACGGCGGACCGGATCCGTGGGACGCAACCCGGATCGAACACCTGCTCCGTGCGGCCGAACGGACGGGGATATCGTTGCTCGTTCGACTGCCGGACACGGATCCGACGCTCGTCCGAAAGGCGCTGGATCTCGGGGTGAGAAACGTGTTCCTCCCCCGCGTGGAGGCCGCCGCCGACGTCCGCGATGCGGTTCGGTCCGCACGGTTCCGATACGACGGTGACTCCGGTGACAGGGGGCTCGCCTCGCCGCGGGCGTCTCGCTGGGGGCTCACGGACGAGTACGTCGCGACCGAGGACAGCACAACTCTCGTCGGCGTGACCGTCGAGACCGAGGCGGCCATCGAGCGCCTAGACGACATCCTCGCCGTTCCGGAACTGGGGTTCGTCTTCATCGGCCCGTTCGATCTCTCGGTGTCGCTCGGCCACCCGGGTGAAATCGATCATCCGACCGTGCAGGAAGCCGTCGAGACGATTCGGTCGAAGGCCGTCGACGCGGGAGTTCCCGTCGGCGGGCTCGGATTCGGGATGGACGACGTCAACGACAAAGCGGCGAACGGATACCAGATACTGAACCTCGGAAGCACGACCGGGGCGCTCGAACAGACCGTTACCGACTGGTTCGACGCGTACGACCACGGTGGAGCGTGATTTGACCGCTGCCCTGTGACCCAATCGGTCGAGATATTCTCGATCCCGCTGGTGAACCTCGGACTGTTCTTCGGCGTCGCCGCCGGTCGGCGAGCGTCAGATCTCGCGGGCGACACGGACCCAGCGCGAGCGCCGCTCACTGCTCGGAAGTGACGAGAATCGCATCGGACACAGCCCATCCCGAGGCGAACGTTAGCACCAACGACCCGGCGCTTGCGTATCGCGATATGCAGTTTACTTGATCCGGTTCGGCCGTGTATCCACGGTCACTGTTCCGTCGGACCACGCGCTCCACTTCGGTCGGAATCGTACGCACTCACGCGGAGTGGGATACGAGCGGAACTGACCGCGATTATCACTACGCGACCTGACGAGTGCGACCGATCCGTCCGAGGTGACGGTCCCGATGGTAGTGGGGTTGGCAGCTGAACCGGACGACCGGCGCGGCGGGCGGGCCGTCGTCAGTGCCGACCATCGCCCTCGAAGAAAGCAAACAGAGAGCCGAATTGAGAGGACCGGCCCGGGAGACATACATATCACCCAAGACGCTCACCTGATAGCCCTCTATTCGAACTGCTCCCGGGGACGGGTTCCCCACAGCCGGGGTGCGCTCGGCAGTCCCACCCCGATAGATCGAGTTCGTTCTCTACGCCGAGGTCTGCAGAACCTGCCTCCGGCCGCCCGGCAACCTGAGACGCTCCGCCAGTTCGTGACTACTGGACAGGGCGATCCGCGTCCAGAGAGAATTACTAAGACTGTTTTTTGCTTCAAAATTCGAAGGGCGAGATACTGGAAGTAAACCGACAATATGGACATCTGAAGCCATCAAATGGCTGTTTAGTCCATATTCAAATTCGATGCACCCTACAGAATTAGTGTCTTAGGACACAGATATGCACCAGATTGATGTGCTGGGCCACAGAGGTGCGGGTATGAGCCAGGCGGACGCGGACACCGACCGGGTCGCCGTCACGGTTCGGCTTCCGGCGTACCAGAAGCAGGCGTGGGTCGAGGAAGCCGACCGACTGGATATGTCGCAGTCGGAGTTCGTTCGGACGATGGTCCAGGCGGGCCGCCGTGACCTCGGCATCGCCGATGCGTTCGGCGACCCGAAGGGCGTCGACGCCGATTCACCCTCGACCGAGCACGAACCGGCAACAAACTCTGCATCTGAGGAGGGTGCTTCTCCCCCCACAGACCCCAGGGGTAACGACCTCGAAACACGCCTCCTCGAAGCCCTCGATCGACGGGACGTTCTGTCGTTCGACGAACTGGTCGAGGCGGTCGCCGGCGACATCGAGGAACGTGTCGACGAGACGATGGGTGACCTCCAGTCGCGCGGGGCCGTTCGCTACAGCGGCCGGGAGGGTGGGTACACACTGGTGGAGCGATGAGCGCCGTCGACCGTCCCGGCGAGGAGGGTGACGACCCCGTCGGCTACTTCCTCGACGATATGGAGATGCACGGGAAGAGCCAGCGCACGCGGACGGAGTACGGGCGGGTACTGCGACGGTTCGAGGCGTTTCTCGCCGACCCGTCTCGTGGTCCCGGAGGTACGACTGAGACGCCGCGTGGGGCCTCACACCGCGACTGTATGGCGTTCGTCCACGCCCTCCGCCGTGACCCAGATCTGGCTGATTCGACCACTGCAACGTACGCTGCGTACCTCCATCGCTTCTACGCGTACATGACGCAGGTAGGCGCCTTCGACGCGAATCCGATGGCGTTGGTGATGGAGGAACTCGACGAGCGCATCGACACTGACCCGACCAGACGTGAGATATCCGTGCCCGCGATGCGGTCGTTCATCGACGACATCGCGCATCCGCTCGAACGGGCGCTCGTCGTCACCCTGCTCAAGACCGGGATGCGCGTGGGCGAACTGTGTAACCTCGACCTACGGGACCTCTCGCTTGCGCAGTCGGTCGACGGGTACGACCTCGGCACGCGCGCGCAGTTGGACGGGCGTGCGAACTCGCTGTACGTTACGAGCGAGCCCGCCGTCGGCCACGTGTACAACGGCGAGGAGCGCACCGCATCCAACAAGCGCAAGCGCGGAACCGTCGTCCCCGTCGACGACGAACTCGCGGAGACGCTGCTGTGGTGGCTCGCGATCCGCCCCGACGCCGCCTCGCCCGCCGATCCGCTGTTCGTCGGGACGGGAAGCGGGTGGGGTGAGCGAGTGACGCCCGAACAGGTAGGTCGGATCGTTCGCGACCACGCGAGGGAGGCCGGGTGGTACGAACAGGGTGCGGGCGCGTCGGCGAACGTCACGCCCCACTACTTCCGACACTTCTTCACGACGCATCTCCGCGACCGCACCGGCGACCGCGGCGTCGTGAAGTACCTCCGTGGGGACGTCGCCGACGACATCATCGACACCTACACCCACAACTGGGGCGACAACGTCCGCGAGACGTACGAACGGCACATCTACTCGCTGTTCGCGTAGGCCGGGTCCCGGGCGGACGACTGCCGTGAGTCCGCCGAATTTCCGTAATTCTGGAGTTCGGCGCGTCGATAAAGATAGATTTCCTACAATTTCTGCTGGTTCAGATCGTCCACGTAAATCGTATATCGCTATACAAAATCGGCATCAGATCGCGTTCAGCCGATTGGCCTCGTCAGGGGCCCTGCCGCTTGGAATTTGGTGGAACGGGGATCAGTGGAACCGATCGGCTCGGCTGGTTCCTGATCTGATATCTGTTCGTCGACGAAACCGATCCTGACGACCACGTCGCGGCCGGTCCGTTCGGTGAGGATGTCGTCGAACGTCTGCGCGAGGTTCGGTCGTCGTTCGACGTCGGGTGGGACGCCGAGGAGGACGTCGACGCGCGGTTCGTTCCCGAGGATCAGGTCGGCTGCGTGGAAGTCGACGGAGACGTCGAGGAGGACGTACCCGTCGAAGTCGTTCTCGACGAACACTTGGTCGAACACCAACTGCGTCTCTTCTTCGAACGACTGGACGGTGAACGTCGCGTACGAGACGCCGATGAGGACGACCGAGAGGACGACGATGGACGCCGCGATGGCGGCGACGCGCCACCGGACGTTCGAGCGGACGACGTCGGTCGCGTCGCGTTCGAGGGGGCGGAAGCCGGCGATGTAGAGGAGCACCAGCGCGGAGACGTTGATCGCGAGGAGGTTCACGACGACGAGTAGTGCGCCCGCGACGGCGACGGTCGGGAGGCCGTAGGCGATGCCGAGGCCGGAGGTGGCGGCGGGCGGGACGAGGGCGACGGCGATGGCAACGCCGACGAGCGACGACCCCGACCCGCGGATGATGCTGATCGCGCCGGCGATGCCCGACCCGAGCGCGAGAAACAGCGACAGGAAGTTCGGACTCGTGCGCTCGGCCACCTGTGGGATCGTCGTGATGTCGAGTCGCGAGGGGACGAGGAACGTCTGCTGGAGGATGAGGCCCAGCACTGCGCCGACGAGGATCGCGACGAGGAGACCGGTGACCTGCAGTCGGATCCCGCGGGCAGTCATCTCGCGGTCGTCGAGGACGGTCCCGACGCTCGCGGAGATGGCTGGACCCATCAGGGGTGCGACGACCATCGCACCGATGATGGTCGCCGCCGAATCGAGGAGGAGGCCAGTCGTCGCGATGACCGTACTGAGGACGAGAAACGCGAAGAACGTCGAGTTCGCCGGCGCCAACTCACGAGCGCGGGCGTGCAGTTCTTCACGAGAGATTCGCAGACCGGGGAACCGCGCCTCCAACGCCGAGAGGTTGCGGGAGACGACAGTCTCGGTCGCGAGGACGATGGTGTACGCGTCGTCGTCGATGCCGGCTTCGACCATCCGCTCCAGTACCGTCTCGACGCCGCTCGGCGGAATCGGGAACTGGACCATCGCCTCGAACCCTCCACGACCGATTTCGGGGAACACGACGTAGTCAACGCCCTGTTCGTCGAGCGCGGAGAGGACGGCCCCGCTGTTTCCTTCGGGAATGAGGACCTGTACGAGTCGCATACCGATATGATGCGCTACGAACAGATATACTGAGAGTCAGATTTCGTCGAGAGGAAGCGGCCAGCGACGCGCGGTTCGTCGGACGCCGACGCGTGCGACTACCCCTCGGCGTCGACCGCTTCGATCAGGGAGGGATCATCGTTCGCGGGAGAGTTCACCCGCGTCGACACCGGGTACCAGCCCAAGTCGTCGCCCGGATACGGATCCAACAGGTCGGCCTTCGCCACGTCGCCCGCAAGCCAGTCTGCCTCTCGATCCTCGGGCAGGACGACCGCCATTCGGTGGTGGAGTTCGCCGATTCGGTCGTTTGGCTCCGTTGTGAGAACGGCGAATGCCTCGATACGGTCGTCCTCCTCCGTTTCGTCGCCGCCTGCTCCCCACTCCCCGAGGCCGGTCTGTCGTTGTGGTGGCTCCCACGTCGCGTAGATGCCCGCCATCGCGAACACGCGTTCGTCGTCGAACGCGACCCGGTAGGGGCGTTTCTCGCCGGCGTGGTCACTCCACTCGTAGAAGCCGTCGGCGGGGACGAGACACCGGCGCGACTCGAACGACTCCGCGAACGTGCGCTTCTCGTCGACCGTCTCCGTCCGCGCGTTGATGAGGTCGAACGACTCGTCGGCCCACGGCGGCGTGTACCCCCACGTCATCCGGCGGAACGACTCGGGGGCGTCGTTCGCGAGGACGGGGAGGTCCTGCCCGGGGGCACAGTTGTATCGCGGTCCCCAGTCGTCCGGGACGGCGGCATCGAACCGTTCGGCGAGGGCGTCGGCCGTCACGGTCAGCGAATAGCGTCCACACATACCCGAAGCGACGGCCGCCGTCGGAATAACCGTACCGCGCGTTGCCCATCCTGAGGCCGACGCAACAGAACGTTTTAGCCGCACAGCGACTCCATCACAGTAGAGACGACGGTCGCCCACTGCCGTCTGCGGGCGGCCGTCACCGCTACCACACTATGCGCATCCGAAACAGTTTCATTCCGGTGCAGGGCGTCGGCGCGACGACGGAGCGACGGATGTGGGAGAACGACATCCGGGAGTGGGGGCAGTTCCGACAGGACCGCGCCCCGGGCGTCGGGGCGACGACCGCCTCCCGCATCGAGTCGTTCATCGACGAGGCGACCGAGCGACTCGACGACCGCGACAGCGCGTTCTTCGACGACGCGTTCCCGTCGGGCGAGCGCTGGCGCCTGTACGAGGACTTCCGCGACGGCGCGTGTTTCTTCGACATCGAGACGACTGGCCTCTCCCAAGAGCGGGACCGCGTCACCACGGTCTCGTTTCACCAGGCCGGTGAGACGGAGACGCTCGTCCGCGGGCGCGACCTCTCGGCAGAGACGCTGCGCGAGCAGTTCCGCGACGCCGACCTCCTCGTCACGTTCAACGGCGCACGCTTCGACGTGCCGTTTCTCGAGACGTCCTTCGGTCTCGACATTGACACTCCGCACCTCGACCTGATGTATCCGTGTCGGACGCTCGGGCTGACGGGTGGCCTCAAGCCCATCGAGCAGGAGATCGGTATCGCCCGCGACGGCCCCGAACTTACGGGCCGCGACGCCGTCCGCCTGTGGTACGAGTACGAGGACGGCGACGACCACGCACTGGAGAAGCTCGTCTCCTACAACCGCGACGACACAGTGAATCTCCAGACGCTGGCCGACGAGGTTGCTGGGCGACTCCACCGCGAGACGTTCCCCGAGAGCCTGCACCTCGACGAGTGACGTTCGAACGCTGACCACCTCCGTCGAGCGGCACCCTTTTGGGGGAGGCAGGTGGCTCACGGCCAATGAGCGACACCGAGGCGGCAGGCGAGGACAACGGCGAGACCGCAGACGGGGCCGGAGACGACGCGGCACCGACACGTGCGGAGTCGACACCGGAGACTGCTCCAGAGGTAGAACTGACGCTGTACCAGGTGAACGTCCGCGTGAAAGGCCAGGCAGACGACGACCTCTCAGAGGTCGAGCAGACGGCGACCCGCCTCATCGACCACCTCGTCGACCGGGCGGGCACGCTGGAGGAAGAACCGGACAAACGCGGCCTCAGTTGAGCGGAGAAGCCCAGCGCAGGTCAGATGATGTCGCCGACCCGTCGTGGCTCGCCCGAGAGTGCGGGCGACTCCTCGACGATCTGCAACACCTCGTGGTCGGTCACGTCGACGTACGACTTCTGTGTCGCCTCCTCGATCAACTCTTTCTCCAGTCGGAACTCAGTTCCCTCGTAGACGACGTCGACGCCGGTCTCGTCGAACGATAGTGCGGTCATACCCGAGGGTAGCCGACGTTCGTATTTAAACAGACGGCACGAGGCCCGCGGTGGCGACGTGGACCAGACGCCGTTCAGCCGACGACGCGCAACAGGCTGAGCGCCCAGCGAATCGCCTCCGAACACGCGAGCAAGACGCCCTCGGCGCGAGTGAGTTCTCGCCCGGACCACAGCGCGGCGACCACGAGGAGGGTGAGCACGACGAGCCACCCCACCGTCCACAACGCAGGCGGGCCGACGGTCAACGGCGTCAACAGCGACGCCAAACCCAGGACACCGAGGACATTGAACACGCTGGAGCCAACGACGTTGCCGACGGAGACGCCGAGGCTTCCTTGCCGCACTGCGACCAGCGACACCGCGAACTCCGGGGTCGAGGTGCCGGCGGCGACGACGGTGCCGCCGATCACCCACTCGGAGAGTCCCGCGAGTCGCGCGATCCGAACTGCCGATCCGACGAGGAGGTCACCGCCGACGAGGACGACGGCGAGGCCGACGACGACGAACAGGATGTCACGGACGGGGCCCGCTCCGATCCGCTGTGCCGGCGTCGAGAGGTCGACCGCATCGGGCCCGGCGACCGAGTCGACGACCGCATCCGCGTCCGGGTCGACCTCCTCTGAATCGGTCTCGTCGCTGGTGTCAACTCCTGTCTTGAACGAGACGACGGTGTACGCCGCGAGGAGGCCGAGAAAGACGAGTCCCTCGGTCGGCGTCACGCGGAGGTCGACGAGTGCGAGCGCACACGCGAGCGTCGCGACGAGGAGTGCGACCCCGTCACGGTGGACGATCGTTCGGTCGACCGGGAACGATCCGAACATCGCGACCGCCCCGAGGACGACCGCGAGGTTGTACAGGTTCGAGCCGACGACGTTGCCGACGGCGAGTTCGCCCACGCCGATGAGTGCGGCCTCGACGGTGACGACGATCTCCGGGCTGGAGGTGCCGAGTGCGACGACCGTGACGCCGATCAGGAGTTCGGAGAAGCCGACGCGACGAGCGAGTCGCACGGACGCGGCGACGAGGAGTCGAGCGCCCGCCCACAGTGCGGCTACCCCGACCGCGAGAAGCGCGAGGTCGGAGACGACCGAGAGGGCGACCATCGGTGAGACGGTCGTGGCGCTCGGTGGTAACTTCGGGGGTCTCGTGTGGGGGCGAGGAGGCGGCCGACCGAAAGCGCCTTTCGACGCCCCCGAGGAGTAATCCGTATGCTCTCTATCGCGCTCGCGGGCAAGCCCAACGCGGGCAAGTCCACCTTCTACACGGCCGCGACGATGGCCGACGTCGACGTGGGCAACTACCCGTTCACGACCATCGACCCGAACCGCGGCGTCACCCACGTCCGCACCGACTGTCCGTGTCTCACTCGTGAGGAGCGCTGTGGCGACGAGGACTGTCACGACGGCAAGCGGTACGTCCCGGTCGAACTCCTCGACGTGGCGGGACTCGTCCCTGGTGCACACGAGGGGCGCGGCCTCGGCAACCAGTTTCTCGACGCCCTGACCGACGCCGACGTCATCCTCCAAGTGGTCGACGCCGCGGGTGCGACGAACGCCGAGGGGGAACCGGTGGAAGTCGGCGAGTACGACCCCGTCGAGGAAGTGGACTTCATCGAGGCGGAGATGGACGCGTGGCTCGCGGGCATCCTCGAGCGCAACTGGGAGTCCGTCGAACGCAAGTCGCGTTCTCCCGACTTCGATCTGGAGGAGGTGCTCACCGACCTCCTGACTGGCTTTGGCGCGACGGAACACGACGTGATGCTCGTCCTCCGTGGACTGGAGTACCCCGAGGACCCGATCCAGTGGACCGACGAGGACCGCGCGGCCCTCGCAGCCGACATCCGCGCGCAGACGAAGCCCATCGTCCTCGTGGCGAACAAAGCCGACATCGCGCCGCCAGAGAACATCGAGCGCCTGCGCGAGACGAACAAGCCCGTCATCCCCGCGACCGCCGACGGCGAACTCGCCCTCCGGCGTGCGGCCGAGGCGGGCGTCGTCGACTACGACCCCGGCGACGAGGACTTCGAGATAGTCGGTGACCTCACCGATCAGCAAGAGAAGGGCCTCGAACAGATTCGCGACGTGATGGCGCAGTTCGGCGGCACCGGCGTCCAGCAGGCGCTCAACGAGGCGGTGTACGATCTGCTCGACCACATCACGGCGTTCCCCGTCCAAAACGAGACGCGGTGGACCGACGCGAAGGGGAACGTCCTCCCCGACGCCTTCCTGCTCCCGCGCGGGAGCGGCCCGAAGGACCTCGCGTACTCCGTCCACACCGACATCGGCGACGGCTACCTCCACGCGGTCGACGCGAAAGCCGATCGGCGGATCGGCGAGGACACCGAACTGGAGGAAGGCGACGTGATCAAGATCGTCTCGACGGCGAACTGACGGGAGTTACGGCGCAGGTTCGTCGTTCAGGTCCCGAACGAGAGCGTCCAGTCACCGTCGGCGTCGACATTCACGTATGACGGCCCGTCGACTCTGACGGTCGTCTCTCCGTCAAACTGACCGGTTTCGGCGAATACCAATTCCCCGAACTCATCTGGGTCCACCGGCACAGTCTCCACGATGAAACTCGACGAGCCACGGTGAGTCCCGGCCACGCGTACCACACCGTCGAACGCCACCACATCGACGTATCCTGGGCCGGACCCCGTTGCTTCGACAGGAAGTCGCTGCGCCGTCGAGTCCGACGGTTGTTCGAGGGTGATCTCCCACGCGCCGTCCGTCTCGACGTTGAGAACGTGCGACCCGTCGACGTTGACCGACGCCACTTGCGATCCCTCGACTGGAGCGAGCAGAATTGTCAGGTAGACATCGTCGTAACTCTCGCCCTCGACGGCCAGCAGTTGCGTCGTGAACGACCCACGCTCTTCGGCCGAGAACGTCGCCGTAATCGGCCCACGGCGAAGGTCGAACTCCGCTGAGGTCGACGTTCCAGTCCCCGAAAACGTCCGTGGCCCGAATCCCTCAGATTCCGGGGTCGGTGTCGTGGGTTCCGTCTGTCGTCGGTCACCGGTGTTCGAATCCGGCCGTTCTTCTCCGCTCCTGTCGCGGCCCGCGTGTGCCACTCCCGGTCCAGCCAAGACGGCCGACCCGAGAACCGTGATGACGTACTGTCGTCTGTGCATAACCTAGAATTTCCGCCTCGTGGACATCTCTGTATCTGTCGTCAGATGTCAGCCTTGACACGGCTTCGACACGCTTCTTCCTCATCATCCGACAGAATGCGTGCGAAAGCGGCACGGAACGTACCGAATCAGTATCGCGGCGGTAGCCGATACGTGCTCGTCGCGACCTACGGCGCGGGTTCGTCGTTCAGCGCCGTTGCCAGCCTGTCTACTTCTGCCTCCGTGTTGAACGCGTGAACCGACGCCCGCACCGCCTCGGGGTCGGGCAGGTCGCGGATCACCAGTCCGTCGTCGTGGAGGCGTTCGACGGTCGCCTCGGGGTCGGCCACGTCGACGGTGACGAGGCCGGATTCCGGCGCTGCCGGCGACAGTAGGCGGTCGTCGTCGAGGCGGTCGGTCAGCCGTCCCGCCAACTCCAACACCCGGTCGCCGATGGCGTCGAGTCCGACCGATTCCAGCGTGCCGACCGCTTCACGCAGACCGACGTGCGGCGCGAGTGACGCGGTGCCGCGCTCGAATCGTGCACCGCCGGGCTTCAGCACGTACTCGTGGGCCATCGCGTCCTCGACGCTCCGGTACGTCACCTGCGCAGGGTGGAGGTCGGCGGCGACCGCGGGATCGACGTACAGCATCCCCGCACCCCACGGCCCGAGACACCACTTGTGACCCGAACAGGCGACGGCGTCTGCGCCCCACTCGGGCACCGAGAGCGGTCGCTGTCCCGGCGACTGGACCGCGTCGACGAGCGTGAACAAGCCTGCGTCGTCCGCTATTTCGACGAGTTCTTCCACCGGAAGCTGAGTGCCGTAGTTCCACGACAGCGAGGAGAAACACGCCATCTCCGCGTCGGCAACGGCGTCCGCGAACGCGTCAGTGTCGATGTGCCCTCGCTCCGTCTCGACCACTCGCACCTCGACGCCGTGGTGTCGGGCGAGGCGGTCGAACGGGAGCGTCCCGGCGGGGTGTTCGAGGTCGGTGCGCACGACCACGTCACCCGGTTCCCAGTCGAAGGCGGCGGCGACGGCGCTGAGACCGTCGGCGGTGCTCTCGACCAGTCCGACCGTCTCGATCGGGGCGTCGAGGAACGACGACAGGCGCTCGCGAAGGCGTTCGTACTCCGCGAACGCGACCTCGTAGGGGTCGGCGTCCGCGAGGACGTCCACCTTGTGGTAGCGCTCCCACGCCGCCGCGGCGTCGAGGACGCGGTCGGGCGAGGGGCCGGTCGCGCCCGTGTTGAAATAGGCCACGCGGTCGCACGCGGGGATGGCTTCGCGGAGGTCCGCAAGTGAGTCGGGCCGCGGACCGAGAGCGGGGTCGAAGTCGGTCATAGTCAGCGAACCGCCTCGGCAGCGTCGGCGATGATGTCGAGTGCCTCCCGCAGGTCGTCCTCGCTCGCGGCGTAGGAGATGCGGGCGTGGCCCGCGCCGTGTTCGCCGAACGCCTCACCGGGGACGACGACGACGCCACGCTCGATGCACTCGTCGACGAACCCCTCGGGGACGCGCGGCATCGCGTAGAACGCTCCCTGCGGAGTCGGACACTCCAGGCCGGCGTCTGCGAGGCCGGAGACGACCAAGTCGCGGCGGCGCTCGTACGCTTCGCGCATCTCGTCGACCACGCCTTGGGGCCCCGAGAGCGCGGCTTCGGCGGCGTACTGGGCGGGTGCGGAGGCACACGCTTGGACGTACTGGTGGACGCGAAGCATCCGCTCGATTCGCTCGGTCGACCCCGTGACCCAGCCGAGTCGCCACCCGGTCATCGAGTAGCGCTTCGAGCAGGCGTCGACGACGACGACGTTGTCGCGTTCGTACTCGAACGGCGAGTGGTGGTCGCCGTCGAAGACGAACGGCGCGTACACCTCGTCGGAGATGCACAGCACGTCGTGTTCGCGGGCGATGCGGGCGAACTCCTGCACGTCGGCCTTCGAAGATGCGGTTCCCGTTGGGTTGCCGGGAGAGTTGACGACGAACGCGGCGGTGTCGTCGGTAATGGCCTCCTCGATAGCCGCAGGGTCGATGGTGAGGTCGTCGCGGAGTGGGACCGGGACGGGTTCGCCGCCCGCGAGTTTCGTGAGGGCGTCGTAAGCGACGAAGCCGGGGTCAGGGATGAGCACCTCCTGCCCGTGGTCGACGTGTGCCTCCATCGCGAGGTGGAGCGCTTCACTCCCACCTGCCGTCGCGATGACGTCGTCGGGGTCGACCGTGACGCCGAGGCTTCGGTCGTGTTCTGCGGCGATGGCCTCGCGGAGTTCCTGTGTCCCCTTGTTGCCGGTGTAGGCGTCGGTGTGGCCCGCCTCGATTGCGTCGATGGCGGCGCGTTTGGCGTGGTCGGGCGTCGGGAAGTCCGGTTGGCCCAAGCCGAGGTTGATGGCGTCCGCACCGGCCGCCTCGAACACCTCACGAATGCCGCTGATGGAGATTCGCTCCACGCGATCTGAGAACGTCGTCATACCAGAACGGGTGGCACCGGCGGGGTTAGTCGTTTCCCTCGTCGGGATCGTGCCGGTCCGACAGCGAGTCTCGAACCCTCACCGAAGACCGCTCACCCCGACTCCCACGCTGCCGCCACCTCCCGCACCTCGGTGAACGATGCGCCCGCGTCGCGAGCGTGGTCGACGAACGCACCGAGTTTCACCAGTCGGTCCTCCCGACCGATCACCTGTGGGTGCATCGTGACGACGAACACGCCCTCGTCGGGCGCGTGGTCGAACTGCGCGCGCCAGTCGTCGAAGACGACTTGTTCGGCCGTGTAGCCACGGCTCCCCGAGAACGCCAACGGCGGGTAGTCGTCACGACCCCACGACACGGGCACTTCGATCAGGTCGGCCTCCTCGCCGCGGTCGTACGGGGCGTCGACAGGGGCTGAATCGTGCCGGACGCGGTACGGGTGGAATTCGCGGGCCATCCCCGAGGAGGAGTAGTCGAAGCCCAGGTCGAGTAAGAGGTCGACGGTGTGTTCGGAGTAGTCCCACGACGGCGAGCGATAGCCCGTCGGCGGCGACCCAGTCAACTCCTCGATGGCGGCGATACCGCGTTCGAGGTCGGCACGCTCGGCCGCACGCGAGTCGTAGTCGCCGGGCGGCGTGTGGCTCCACCCGTGGTGGGCGAGTTCGTGCGCGTCGGCGACCCGTTCTGCCACCTCGGGGAAACTCTCGACGGTGTGGCCGGGCGTGAACCACGTTGCCGGAAGGTCACGGTCGGCGAGGAACTCGAGGACGTTCGGCGCGCCCACCTCCGCGCCGTACAGGCCGCGCGAGCGGTTCGTCGGGGTGTTGCGGTCGCCGCCGTCCATATGGAGCCACGGCGAGACGGCGTCGAAGTCGAAGGTGAGACAGACGGTCGGGGCGGGCATACTCGTCGCTTGCGCGGGAGCGACTTGAGTGCGGCCTCATACTACTGGCGCTACTCGGCCGAGGCGTCTGCGTACGCAACTGCGGCCACCACGGCAAGCGTGTCGTAGACGATGGGTTCGATCAGGGCCACCCACGCGTCGATAGCGAGCGGTGACTGTTTGATACCGATCCCAGCGAACGCACGCCACACGGGCATCCGTGTCGCTCCGGCGTACGCCACCATCCCGAGGTACTGCCCTGCGACGTGGCCGACTGCGACTGCGAAGATGGCGACCGGAAGGAGAGTCGTCAGTTCCCCGGGGGCGGCCCACCGTGACCGGAGGAGGGACACCGCGACGACCAAACCGACTGGGGCGACTGCGAACGGCACTACCAGGAATCCGACCCACTCGACGACCGAGAGGTCGACCCAGGTAGAGAGGAGAATCTTCGCGTGCTCACGGTACGCGATGGCGAGGCCGTCGAGCAAGCAGACGACCCCGGCGACGAACGGAACCGTCGCCGGGGACGACGCTACGACACGTCGGAGTCGAGTGGAGGGCGAAGGCGACACGGGTAGCAGTCTCAGACCCGAACGAAAAGCGCACCGAACAGAGTACCCATCGGGAGCCTCAGTCAGGGCTCGCCCGGACGTCGCTCGCCTACTGGTACATCCTGAGCGGCCGCGCCTGCGAGGCGTTCTCGTCGGCGTCTCGCATCTGTGCGGCGAGGCGCTCTTTCGCGTCCTGGATCCGCGAGGCCTGTGCGTCGAGAGCGTTGGCGTCGACGTCCAGTTCGGTGATCGGTTCGACCGCTCCCTCCAGTACGATCCGAGCGGCCGCCGGGTCGGGGAACTGCGGGTCGGCGTCGACGACGAGGCCGACGGCATCGAGGTTCGTCTCCATAGCGTGCGCGAGCAACGCACCGGTCGGCCCAGAGACCAGTCCTGGCGCTTCTGGGCTGGGGATGTTCACCTGCGAGAGGACGTCTTTACCCACCCCGACGCCGATGCCGCGCAACGACGGGTGGTCGGCCGCGTCCCCCTCACGGCGCAGGCCGGCGATGTACAGCGGGAGCACCGACTCCTCGCGGAACCAGCCGTCGATACACCCGGCGAACTCTTCGGCGGCCGCCGGCGAGACGGGCACGTCCGACTGGAGTACGAGGAGGTCGGCGTCGGGCGCGGCGTAGAGGCGGACCGGCGTGCGAATCGCACGGTCGCCGCCGCCGTAGGCGGCCGCAGACGGTAGAGCGTCACAGAAGACGTTCGCGTAGTGGTCCATCTCTAATGCCTCAACGAGGTGGTCTGCGACGATTTTCCCGACGAGTCCGACGCCGGGAAATCCCTCGATGAGCACCGGGTTCTCGAACGCTCGCTCGTCGATCACGTCGATGTGTCCCATACTCGTACTCGTTCCGGATTGCTGATAAACGTACGCCGGGCGTGCGTTGGGCGGTTCGTGGCGACTGCACTCGCCCTCCGAAACCGACAAACGCGGCGGCGCGAATCGCGGTGTATGAACGACGATGACGGCGTGCTCGACCGCTACGCCCCCCTCGTCGACGACGAGGCGGCGTTTCGGGCCGCCTGCGACCGACCGCTCCCGTCGGTCGTCCGCGTCAACACGCTCGCGGCCGACGCCGACCGCGTCGCCCGCGCGTTCGACGAGGAGGGGACCGACTACGAGCGAGCAGGCTGGCACGACGGCATCTTTCGGATGGCCGATCGCTCGCCGGGGACGACGTGGCCGTACGCTCACGGGTGGGTCCACGGGCAAGAGGAGGTGTCGTGTCTCCCGGCATTGGCGCTCGACCCCGACCCCGAGACTCGTGTGTGGGACACGTGCGCCGCTCCCGGAAGCAAGACGACGCAACTGGCCGCACAGATGGACGACACGGGCGTCCTCGTCGGCAACGACACCAGCCTTGGTCGGCTCTCCGCGCTCCGGCACAACGCCGAGCGCCTCGGCGTGACGAACCTCGTCGTCGACCAGCAGGACGCTCGCAACTACTCGATGCAGGGGTACGACTTCGAGACGTTCGACGTGACGCTCGTGGACGCGCCCTGTTCGTGTGAGGGGACCATCCGCAAGAACCCCGACGCCTTCGAGACGTGGACGCTCGACCACGTCCACGAAGTCGCGGGCATCCAGAAGGGCATCCTGCGTCGGGCGGTGCAGGCGACCCGCGCGGGCGGCACGGTCGTCTACTCGACGTGTACGTTCGCGCCCGAGGAGAACGAGGCCGTCCTCGACCACGTCCTCCGGCAAGAGGACTGTGAGATCGTCGAGTGGGACTGCCCGCTGGAGTCGGTCCCCGGCGTGACCGAATGGAAGGGCGAGGAGTACGATCCGAGTGTCGAGAAGGCGACGCGCATCTACCCCCACCACAACGACACGGGTGGGTTCTTCCTCGCGAAACTGGAGGTGGCCCGATGAGCGAGGGCGGCGCAGACGAGGGCGCGCCGGGCAACGACGGGAGTCAGTTCGACCGCCTGCCTGCGACAGACGAGGAGCGCGAGTCGCCGGGGCGACCGACCCGCCAGGAGGTGATCGACTGGTGGGACGAGCGGTTTGGCATCCCGCCGGAGACGTTCGAGCACCACACCTTCTGGGAGAAGGGGAAGGGGAAGTTGTGGGCGTTCGCGGGCGACCTGCCCAGCCCGCAGGAGCGAGAGGGCGTCGGGATGACGTTCCTCCGCGTCCGGCAAGAGCACTGGAAGCCGACGACGACGGCAGTTCGCAAATGGGGGCACCTCGCGGAGAAGAACGTCATCAACCTCTCCGGCGGCCAGGCGACGGCGTTCGCTGCGGGCCACGACCAGGACCTCGCCGAGTGGGACGGCGACTGGGGCTACCTCATCGCCGCCCACGACCTCGCCGGCGAGCGAGTGCCCATCGGCGTCGGCCTGTACCTCTACGACGAACTCCGGTCGGTCGTCCCGAAGGGCTACCGTGAGGAACTGCCAGAACTGTAAGTACACGCTGCCCAAGTGAGATCGTTCGCCGCTGATACCGTATCGATGCTTGTGCTGAGAAGAAAATGCGTCTCAGCCACAGTACTCACAGCAGGTGATGAACTGTCGATTCGCTAGGTGTAGAGAGGATAGTCAGCACGCAATCGCGATGTGGATTCGTCGATACCCCGGTTGAAGTGCTATCTTAGTGACTATCACGCATCTGGCGTCGGCCACGTCGGTTGCGCACAACGACACGGCTGACACTTATGTACGAGAGCCGACGTGTGGTGACCGTGAGAACCGAGCGGAAATTTCGGCGATATGCAGACTGGGTCGAGCCGAAGTGTGAACTGTACGCAACGTTGTCGCGAGCGACGGCCGAAGATCGGCGACTGCTGGAGATCGCTCGTGAAGCCCGCCCAGAACAACCTGAGCCCGAACTTCTGCTCGCTGCGGTTCATTCGCTCTTGTTGGATGGGAAGGAACACCGATTGAGAGCGTTCTACCCCTCGTGTGCCGGCACGCCTCCTGAAGACTCTCCAGTGTCGTCATTTCGGGACTTTTGCCTCACGTACGAGACTGAGCTTCGCAGGATTATCCGAACGCGCCGGTGTCAGACCAACGACGTCGGTCGATCTGCTGTTCTCCGCCCCGCATTCGAACACGTCGCGAACACCACGGGTGCGGAGACGGTCGCACAACTGGAGATCGGTACGAGTGCTGGACTCAACCTCAACTGGGACCGCTACCAGTACGACTTCGCGGGCGTCGGATCGTTCGGCGACACCGACTCACCCGTCACAATTCAGACCACCGTGCGAGGGGAGACCCGCCCGCCGCTCAGCCAGTCGGTTCCAACTGTCAAGCATCGATGTGGCGTCGACCTCAACGTCCTCGACGTGACCGACGAAGCGGACGCCCGCTGGCTCCACGCGCTTGTCCACCCGAATCAACACCGTCGTCACGAGCGGCTCGCGGGAGCCATTGAAATCGGACGAGAGCACCGGCACCAACTGATCGAAGGTGACGTCATCGAAGAACTCCCTCGGATGCTTTCTACCGCCCCGGACGATATCCCACTCATCGTGTTCAGTACGCACGTGCTCTACCAACTTCCCGAGGAGACGATCGCCGAGTTGCGGGCCATCATATCTTGTCACAGTTCGACCCAGCCCGTTCATTGGTTATCGATAGACCCGGAGGAAGCGCTCAGTGACCCGACCTATCGCTGGGTGCAGTTCGACGACGGAGTGGTGAAAGAGACCCAACTCGCTACGTTCGAATCATACGGAACGTGGCTCAACTGGAGCGGCGCTCGGGGTGTACAGAACTGAGAGGATCGACCGGTCATCGGGGAACCAAAGCGCGGTCGGCTGCTGACAGCGCCCTGTGTGTCAGGTATCCTGTCGCTATCACCTGGCGAGTGGATCGACTGAGTCGCTTACTCCACACGCTCATTCGCGTTCTCTTTTTTCCTTCTCCCGGACGGTTCCACCACCCAGCCCCTCCCACGCGACGCGGTAGCCGAGCGCAGACAGCGCGGCGCTCGCGTCGGTGAGGCCCGCGTCCGCGAGGACGGCCTCGGCGTCCGCGAAGGCCATCCCGGCCTCGACGTCGTCGCCGACGCGGTCGAGGACCGCCGGGCGAACGAGCGTCCCGCCGAGGCGACGATGCTCGGGGAACGACACGTCGTCGAGGGCGTCGACGGGCACGCCGTACTCGGCGGCGAGGTCATCGACCGCGACCACGTCGCTCGCGGGGGCCAGTTCGTCGGGGAGGTCAGCCGTGACCTCGGCCGCGAGGTCTGCCTCGTACTCGCGGAGGACGTCGACCACATCTTTCACCCGGACGGTCCCCGAGTAGGTGATCACACGGTGGTCGCGGGCGGCGATTTCCTCGCCGACGCCGAGCGACTCGTCGACGGCGACGACCATCTCGACGTCTTCCACGTCGGCCAACTGCCAGAGTTTCTTCTCCACGTATTCTGGTGTCCAAAAGCCCATCACCTCGAAGAACACGCGGAAGTCGGCGTGACGGTACTCGAACGCGAAGTCGGGAATCATCACGCTCGTCCCCACCCGGAGCGGTTCCGGCTCTCGGGTGAGGTCCCAGTCCAGATCCAGCGCCCGGAATCGAGCGGCGAAATCGGCCTCGACGCCGGAATCGAAGGCAGGTTCCGCCAGCGGTTCCACGCCCGGAACCGACACGTCCTCGTGGGTGAGGTGGAGTTCGTACGCGCGGCCGCGGTCGTCGATGTCGGCGGTCAACTCCCACTCGTCGGCGGTCGCGGCGACGGTCCGAAGCAGGCGGGCGAACGCCGTGCCGTACCGGCGGGTGCGGCGGAACAGCGCGTCCGGGCCGGTGACGACCACCTCCCGGTCGGTCGGGCCGTCCGCTTCGCGCACGCGAATCTCGTAGAGGAGGCCCAGCCGTTTTGCCGCCGAGACGAGCGCCTTCGGGTCCGTCGAGCGGACGCGCACCTCCGTCGCGTCGAACAGGGCGGTCTGTGCAAGCGAGAGGTCGTACTGCGTGCAGAGTTCCTCGGGCGACCATCGCGAGTCGAACTCGGTGAGCACCTGATTCACGTCGCGGTCGGCGTACAGCGACTCGGTCACGTCCGCGGCGGCGACGCCGAGGCGGTCTGCTGCGCGGTCGAGCGCCGCCGTCCGCTCCTCGTCGCTGGCGACGCCAACCGTCTCTGCGGCCTCGAACGCGACACGGCGGGCACGACGTGGCGGGAGCGACGCTCGCGTCTCGAACGCCGCTTCCCGTTCGAGGAGGGCGGCGAACCCGCGGACGAGTTTGAAGTCGTCGGCCTCGCGTTCCAGTTCGGTGAGTGCCTCCTCCAAGTTGGCTCGGGTCTTCCCGACGTGGCCCTGATACACGCCGACGACGCGTGCGGCGAGACGGCGAGCGTCGCCGTCGCCCGCGACGAACTGCGGGCGGTAGCCGCCGCGCCGGGTGACACGGAGGAGGTCTTTCCTGAGCACGGTCGACTCGTCTGTACCGAACGCGGACGTAAAGCGACGACGGTGAGAGCAGAGAGCCACGAGGACGCACCCCGACGCTCCGAAGGGCCTAGCACACGCCGATGGACAAGGCTCATACCGAACCCCCGAAACAGGCCCAACGTGAACCGACGCGGACTGCTCGGATCGGTCGGACGACTCCTCGTCGTCGGGGGGGTGACCGCCGGTGCTGGCTGTACGGACGCCGCCTCGCCGACCGGCCCCCTGACGCCGCCGCGAGCGCCGGAGGAGACGGACACGAGCGGTGCGTCGCTGGTGGTCAGGGACTTCGTCGACGTCGAGGGCGAGGAGGGCAACCTCCTCGTCCGCGTCACCGTCGAGAACCGCAGCGGCGACCGACAGACGGGAACCATCGTCGTCACCGCGACCGCGGGCGACACCGAGGAGACGGTGTCGGAGGACGTGACTGTCCCCGGCGGCGAACGCGTCGACGTGACGGTCGCCACCTCGCTGTCGTTCGAGGCGTTCAGTCAGAGCGGGTCACTCCGTGTGAACGTGCAGTACTGAGACTGTCATCCTGTCGCCGCTCGTCGCTACCGACGGCGGCGAGCCACGTTCTCCTCTGCCGTCTCGCTGGTCACTAGTTCGTACAGCGTCGCCCGCTTCGACCCGTCTGAGCCGGGTCTGAGGACGCGCCCGAGTCGCTGGGTGAACTCCCGTTCCGACCCGCTTCCAGAGAGGATGACGCCGACGCTCGCGTCCGGAACGTCCACGCCCTCGTCGAGGACGTTCGCGGCGACGACGCGGCTGTAGGTCCCCTCGCGGAAGCGACGAAGCGTCTCACGTCGTTCCTCGACGCCGGTCTCCGCGGTTATGGCGGGGATGAGGAACCGTTCGGAGATGCGGTACACGAGGTCGGTGTGGGCGGTGAACACGATGATCCGCTCGTCGCGGTGGCGGTCGAGAATGCGCGCGAGTTCAGTCAGTTTCGCGTCCGCGTTCATCATCACTTCGCGGGCGCGCTGCTTCGCGAGCAGCGCCTCGCGGGCACGCGGGTCGTTGCCGGAACGTTTCACCAGTTCCTGATAGTCCGACCCCGAGGTGAACCGGATGTTGGCGTCGCGGACGTAGTCGACGAACGTGCCCTGTGCGGTCTCGTATCGCTCGCGTTCCTCGTCGCTCAACTCCACCTCGACTCGTCGGACCTCGTACTCCGCGAGGTGCTCACCCGCGAGGTCGTCGGCAGACAGGTCGAACACGACCGGGCCGACCAGCTCCGTAATCGTCTCGTGCGCCCCGTCGGGTCGTTCGAACGTGGCCGTCAGGCCGAGGCGGGCGGGCGCGGCGAACAGGCGGGCGATGTCGCGGTACCCCTCGCCGCCGAGGTGGTGGACCTCGTCGAACACGAGGAGACCGAAGCGGTCGCCCAACTCGTCGGCGCGGAGGTACGCCGAGTCGTACGTGGAGACGGTGAGCGGTTCGACTCGTTGCTCGCCGCCGCCGAGGCGACCGATCTGACAGTCGAACGCCGTCTCGAGTTCGCGCTGCCACTGGTCGAGGAGGTCGACCGTCGGGACGACGACGAGCGTCGGCGTTCCAGCCTCCGCGATGGCCGACAGCGCGATGATGGTTTTGCCGCTGCCGGTCGGGAGTTCGAGGACGCCCCGGCGGTCGTTGTCGACCCACGCGTCCAAGGCCTCCCGTTGGTAGTCGCGGAGCGTGTACGGCGAGGTGAGCGGTGAGAGGTTGGGGAGCGAGAGCACGTCGTCGACGACGCCGACTCCCTGGTCGTGAAGCGCGTCGCGGACGGCGGCGTAGCGGTAGGCGGGGGCGCGGCCGACGCCCGAGCGGTCGTCCGACTCGACGTGTGGAAGCGACGCTGTCTCGGCTCCTTCGACACGGATCGTTCCGTCCTCGTATCGGAGCGTGACCGACGACACGGACAGGGATGTATCCCGGTGGGAGATAAGTTCGCCGCAGGAGGACGACCTGCTTGGTTACTGCTCCGCGAGGACGGCGTTGACCGCCGCCCCGACGAGCAACGTCGCGGCAGCGAGGTACAGCCAGGTGACGACGAGGACGATGCCGCCGAGCAGTCCAGACAGGGCACTCCCGCCGCTCACGCTCACGTAGCGGTCGAATCCAGCGTACAGCGCGGCCCAGCCGACGGCGGTGACTGCCGCACCGGGGACGGCCTCTCGCACCCGCATCTCGACGTTCGGGAGCAGGTAGAACGCAGGCACGAGGAACACGACGACGAGGAGGAGTTGTAGTCCGCCGCCTGCGATTCCGCCGAGCGGTCCGGACCACCACGCGGCCGGAAGCACCTCGACGGCGACGACGGCGACACCGGCGACGAGCACACCGACGAGTGCGACCGCGGCGTCGAGTAGGTGGTGAACGGTCCCGTCGTCGTCACAGCGGTACACGCGCCCGAACGCGTGGTCGAGGCCGCGAAACAGTCGCCACCCACCCCACACGAGGACGACGATGCCGATGCCGGTCGCGCGAGCACGCCCCGCAGCCGTCGTCAACACGCGCTGGACCGTCTCCCGGCCAGTCACCGAGAGCGCATCTCCCGCGGCCGCGACGACGCGAGCGGCGACGACGTCGCCGGCGACCGTCGAGACTGCGAGCAGAACGAGCGCCAGTAACGGGACGAGCGAGACGAGCGCGTAGTACGCCACTCCCGCCGCGAGAAAGCCGAGTCCGCACGAGCGACAGCGGTCGACGACAGCACGGACGACTCCCGTCCCGCGCGGCCAGTCGATGTCGGTTATCGCCATCGTCGCCACCGACCGTTTGGCGCAGCCATTCGGATCGGTTGACGAGGCTGTGCCATCGGAGATGTCTCCAATTCGGCTCCCGTGCGCTTTGTTAGTCGGGGCTGTCTGTCGCGCCCGTGCCCATAAGCCACTCATACGTCACCCTCGAAAGGTCGTGTATGAGCGACAGTGACGAGGTGGACGCGGCGGAGATGCACGAGGCAGTCACAGAGTTCCTCTCGGGAGCAGACGACGTGTACGGCGAGTACGACCAGGGGTATATGGACGCGGACGCGGCGTTGTCGCTGCTGTCGGGTCGGATCGACGACCTGCGCGAGGCGGTTTCCGACGACGAGTCGTAACCCGGTTCGGGGAGGGAGGCGCTTCCGAATCCGCAATCCGTATCTCCGCGGGACTGCTTCACCGTGGTATGAGCGACGAAGTCGACGCCGGTCACGACGACCCGGAAGACGCGACGGCCGAGCCCGCCCAGGACGCGACCGACGCATCCCAGGCGCTCGCCGACGCGGTCGCGGAGTACGACGAGAGACTCGCCGCCGAAGTCGCCGCTCTCGAACGCGAGGCCGCGGAGACGACCGACCGCGTCGAGGAACTGGAGTCGAGCCTCAAGCGGACGAAAGCCGACTTCCAGAACTACAAGAAGCGCGCGAAGAAGCGGCAGGAACAGCAGAAACAGCGGGCGACCGAGGATCTGGTCTCGCGGCTGACGGAGGTCCGCGACAACCTCGTGCGCGCCCTCGACCAAGAGGAGGGAGCCGACATCCGCCCCGGCGTGGAGTCGACGCTGGAGACGTTCGACCGCGTCCTCGGTGAGGAGAACGTCACCGTCATCGACCCCGAACCCGGCGAGGACGTCGACCCCGAGCGCCACGAAGTGATGATGCGTGTCGACTCCGACCAGCCTGCGGGAACTGTCGCCAGCGTATTCAAACAGGGGTACGAGATGGCCGACAAGGTCATCGAGGCAGCGCAGGTCACCGTCAGCGACGAGGAGTAGTCTCGTCACCGCACGTACTGTTTTCCCGTCGGCGCTCACACCGACGGTATGGAGTTCACCGTTCACGGTCCCGACGACGGCGACCCGCTTTGTTTCGTGATGGGGTGGGGGAACGCCCCCGACCAACCCGTGGTCGACTGGCTGTTGGAGACGCTCGCCGACGCTGGGTTCCGCACCCACGCGGCGACCATCCCGACGAACGTCGACGACTTCGAGGCGGAGTATCTCGCCCCACTCGCCGACTACGTCGCTGACGGCCCCGACTTCGAGCGGGCGCTCTCACACAGCACGGGCGGCCTCATCGCTGCCCACGCGATTCGGCGGGGCGTCCTCCCCGAGCACACCGTCCACCTGAGTCCGTGGTGGGGACTGCACCCGAGTCAACGGATTCCGTTTCGGCTTCTCCGACGCCTCCCGACGAGTCGAGAACTGGTGTCGGTCGACCCCGACAGAGACGTGCTAGGCAGCCTCGCCGACGAGTCCGCCCGCGATTCGACTGGCCTCGCGCCGTCGTTCGTCCGCGAGATCAGACGGGCACAGACGTCACTCCCCGAGGCGACGGACGCGGAGACGGCGTTCTGCACGTTGACGGACGGCCTCGTCGGCACCGACGCCATCGGTGAGCGACTCCCGGCCGAACGCATCCGCCTGTACGATGGAGGCCACGAGTGTTTCGCGTCGGAGGACCGCGAGGCCATCGTAGCTGACGTGGTCGAATCGCTCCGAGCGGACGACCCGACCGACCGCTGACCGGCGCCGTCGCCGAACCGCTCGCACCGAGTCGAATCGCGGTTCGTGTTAAGCGTTGTTACTCACTCCCACATCGAGATCTGGAAATCGCAAGCGGGCTCTGGGTTCCGGTCAGACCGAGTCACGGTCTGTCTAGTAACGTTTAACGGACTCGCGCCGCTACTCGGGGGCAAGATGGCGACTAACAAGATTCTCGGGATCGACCTCGGGACCACGAACTCGGCGTTCGCGGTGATGGAAGGTGACGACCCGGAGATCATCGTCAACGGCGAGGGTGACCGAACGACGCCCTCGGTCGTCGCGTTCACCGACGACGGCGAGCGTCTCGTCGGGAAACCGGCGAAGAACCAGGCTGTCCAGAACCCCGACCGCACGATCCAGTCGATCAAGCGGCATATGGGTGAGGAAGACTACACCGTCGAGATCGACGGCGAGGACTATACGCCCCAGCAGATCTCGGCGATGATCCTCCAGAAGATCAAACGCGACGCCGAGGAGTACCTCGGTGACGACGTCGAGAAGGCGGTCATCACAGTCCCTGCGTACTTCAACGACAAACAGCGGCAGGCGACGAAAGACGCCGGTGAGATCGCCGGCTTCGACGTCGAGCGCATCGTCAACGAACCGACGGCGGCGTCGATGGCGTACGGCCTCGACGACGAGTCCGACCAGACGGTGATGGTGTACGACCTCGGTGGCGGCACCTTCGACGTCTCCGTCCTCGACCTGGGCGGCGGCGTCTACGAGGTCGTCGCGACCAACGGGGACAACGACCTCGGTGGCGACGACTGGGACGAGGCGATCATCGAGCACCTCGCCGAGGAGTTCCAGAACGACCACGGCATCGACCTCCGCGAGGACCGCCAGGCGCTCCAGCGCCTGAAAGACGCCGCAGAGGAGGCGAAGATCGAACTGTCCTCGCGCAAGCAGGCCAGCATCAACCTCCCGTTCATCACGGCGACCGACTCCGGCCCGGTCCACCTCGAAACAGAGATCACTCGCGCGACGTTCGAGAACCTCACCTCGGACCTCATCGAGCGGACGGTCGGCCCGACGGAGCAGGCGCTGTCGGACGCTGGCTACGACGCCAACGACATCGACGAGGTCATCCTCGTCGGTGGGTCCACCCGGATGCCGCAGGTGCAAGAGAAGGTCACTGAGATCCTTGGGACGGAGCCGAAGAAGAACGTCAACCCCGACGAGGCGGTCGCGCTGGGCGCGGCCATCCAGGGCGGTGTCCTCTCGGGCGACGTCGACGACCTCGTCCTCCTCGACGTGACGCCGCTGTCGCTGGGGATCGAGGTGAAGGGCGGGCTGTTCGAGCGTCTCATCGACAAGAACACGACCATCCCGACCGAGGAGTCGAAGATCTTCACGACGGCCGCCGCGAACCAGACATCGGTGCAGGTGCGCGTCTTCCAGGGCGAGCGTGAGATCGCCGAGGAGAACGAACTGCTCGGCGAGTTCCAGTTGACGGGCATCCCGCCCGCGCCCGCCGGCACGCCGCAGATCGAAGTCGGGTTCAACATCGACGAGAACGGCATCGTCAACGTCGAGGCCGAAGACAAAGGCTCCGGCAACGCCGAGTCGATCACCATCGAGGGCGGTGCGGGCCTCTCCGACGAGGAGATCGACCGGATGCAGGAGGAGGCCGAACAGCACGCCGAAGAAGACGAGGAGCGTCGTCGCCGCATCGAGGCCCGCAACGAGGCCGAGAGCGCGGTCCAGCGCGCGGAGACGCTCCTCGAAGAGAACGAGGAGAACGTCGACGACGACCTCGAGGAGGATATCCGCGAGGAGATCGAGAACGTCCAAGAGCTCCTCGGCGACGAGGACGTCGAGACCGAGGAGTTGGAGGACGCCACCGAGTCGCTCTCGGAGGCACTCCAGGAGATCGGCAAGCAGATGTACCAGCAGCAGGCCCAGGAAGCCCAGGCCGGCGCGGGCGGCGCCGGAGCCGGTCCCGGCGGAATGGGTGGTATGGGCGGGATGGGCGGTCAGGGCCCGGGCGCGGACGCGGCCGCCGACGGCGACGACGAGGAGTACGTCGACGCCGACTTCGAGGACGTGGACGAAGACGACGAGTCGTAAACTCGTCACGCCCGCCTACGAGACCGTTTTTCTCGTGGACGGACCGACGGTGTATGCGGATTTCCGACGGTTCGAGTCACGAGCGACAGCTACGACCACCGACTCAGACCTGTCGACACGCGAGCCACGCGATTGAAATAGGACGAGTGACGAACAGACGAGTAACGAATGAGCGAGGACTTCTACGACGTACTCGGAGTCTCGCGGGACGCATCCGAGGAGGAGATCAAACAGGCGTACCGGCAGAAGGCGACCGAGTATCACCCCGACGTCAGCGACGCCGAGGACGCCGAAGAGAAGTTCAAGCAGGTGAAGAAGGCCAAAGAGGTCCTCACCGACGAGGAGAAGCGGCAGGCGTACGATCAGATGGGTCACGACCAGTTCGAACAGGCCGAGAAGCGCGGCGGCTTCGACGGCGGCCCCGGCGGTGCAGGCGCTGGCGGGATGGGCGGCGGCCCGTTCGGCGGGATGGGCGGAATGGGCGGCAACGGCGGCGGCGGGATGGGCGGTCTCGGCGACATCTTCGAGGAGTTCTTCGGCGGCGGCGGCCGCGGCGGTCGCGGCGGTCCACGCCCCGGCAAGGACCTCCGAACGAACCTCGAAATCGACCTGCAGGACGCCCACGACGGCGTCACCAAGCAGTTCACCGTCGCGCGGCCCACCCGCTGTGACGAGTGCGACGGCGAGGGCCACCCCGACGACGCCGACGTGCGCTCGTGCCCGCAGTGTGAGGGCCGCGGGCAGGTCCGGCAGGTCCAGCAGACGCCGCTGGGTCGCGTCCAGCAGACGAGCACCTGCCCCCGCTGTGAGGGCGAGGGCGAACTGTACTCCGAGGACTGCGCCGTCTGTGACGGGTCGGGCATCACGCGCGAGGAGACGACGCTCACCGTCGACGTGCCCGCCGGGATTCAGGACGGACAGACGCTCCGGATGGACGGCGAGGGCGCGCCCGGCGAACCCGGCGCGCGCGACGGTGACCTCCTCATCGAGGTGCACGTCGAGGGCGACGAGCGGTTCGAACGCGACGGGGCGGATCTGTACCTCACGGAGCCAGTGTCGTTCCCGCAGGCCGTCTTCGGCGACACGGTCAAACTGGAGACGCTCGACGGCGCCGTCGAGTTCGAGGTGCCCGCAGGCACCCAGAGCGGCGAGCAGTTCCGCCTGAAAGGGAAGGGGATGCCGCGCCTGCGCCGCCGTGGGAACGGGAACCTCTACGTGCAGGTGCAGGTCGTCACACCCGAGGACCTCACGAGCGAACAGCGAGAGGCGCTGAAGACGTTCGCGGAGGCTGGCGGCGAGGACATCGACGTGAAGGAAGGCTTCTTCGAGAAGATCAAAAACTCCCTGTAGACGACCGCTTCGACCTCGCTACCCGCACGCAGGCTTCAGTCAGGACAACTGCGCCGCCAAGTCCGCTTCTGTGATGATGCCGACCGCGTCGCCGCTCTCGGTGACAACGACCGCCTTGTAGTGGTCGAGCAGATTCCGAATCTCGTCGACGGTCGCATCCGGGCTGACGGGCGGGAACGACTCCGACATCACCTCGCTGATGGGGAGGTCGGCGGCGTCCTCGCCGGCCTTGTTCACGTCCGAAAACGAAATCGACCCGACAGGCGTCCCGTTCTGGATCACCGGGAGTTGCGAGTACGCCTCGCCTTCCATCAGGGTAACGGCCTCGCGGACCGACTGGTCGGGGGCGACACTGATGACCGATTCGTGCATAATGTCGCTCGCGCGGACGACGTCGCCCTCCACCTCGTCGAGTGCCTCGACGATGCGTCGAAGTGTCGACAGTCGGGGGTCGACGTCGCCGCCCTCGATGCGTGCGATGAGTGGTTGAGAGACGTCGGCACGCTCTGCAAGCGCGCTCTGTGTCAGATCGAGCGACGTCCGCCGCTCACGCAGGTCCTGTGACGTCGGGAGTTCCATACCGAGGAATTACCCGAGGTAATTAAAAATCGTTCGGTCGTTCGAGCGGTTACTCGTCCTCGTCGTCGGCTTCCGTCTCGATGATGTCGATGACGTCCAGGGGAACGTCGCGGAGTGCACCGCCGACTTCGCTTTTCGCGATACGGGTGGCGTGTTCCTCGCTGTCGGCGTTGAAGACGTTGATCTCGAGCATCAGGCCAACGAGTGCGGTCGACGCGGCGATGAACGCGGAGTCGAACGGTTCGCCACAGGCGGGACACGGCGTCGCGCCCACTTCCACGTCGACGAACTCCTTGTTCGCCTCGTTCAGTCGCCGACCGGCCTCGCTCACGGCGACGCCGATAGCGTCGTCGATCGCTTCGACGTCGCGCACCAACCACGCCGCCTCTAGAGCGACGAGATAATTGCTCATACAGGGCTTCACCGACCTGAGGACAATAACCCGTTGATTCACCGGTTGCAGTGAGTGGGAGAATCGCGCACGGTCGAAACGCGGGGACGAGCGACTCGGAAGATAGTGTTAACTCATCACACCCCGTACTAGTACTGCAGATTGGTGACTCAACAATGGAGAAGAACGTCGGTGGATACGACCGTATCGCCCGGTTCGTCGTCGGACCAGTACTAATCGTCGTCGGCGGCGCTGCACTCGGCGGATTCCTCACGCTTGCGGCGGGGACGCTCGGACTCGTGATCGCTGCCATCGCACTCCTGGTCGGCGCAGTCTTGACCGTGACTGCCACGACACAGAAGTGCCCGCTCAACGCGGCGATCGGGCTGAACACGTACGAGAAGCGCGCTGCCCAGCAGTCGCCACCCGACGACGGGAAGCCCAGCGTCAAGTAATCCGCGTGTGGGGAGCACCTCGGCAACAGCGGATCTGAGTTTTTCGGCCCACTCGACTCCCGAGACGGCGCTCAGTGTGCGGAATTCCACGATACCGTGTGAGTTGACGGCGAAATAGTACGAACACCACCAACCCAGCAACCATAGATGTGTATTGGTGCAGAATTGGTGAAATTAGAATACGCTCGTAGTAGAAATTCCGAAAATGCTTTAGTAACGTAGCGCGTCGGCCGAGATAGACGACCAAATGTCTCTGAAAGCGCTGACAACGGCTTCGACGCTGTATCGCGGAACGTCGCTGACGCTCGAACAGGCGGCGGCCCACAGCGGCCTCTCACCCGACGAACTGGCGTCGTACCTCCGCTCACAGCCAGGTGCGCTTGGCCCATCGACTGTCGATACTCGCCAGTCGGCACACGAGTAACCACAGTTCTCTCGACGAATCGACGATTCTCTCCGTTCCTCGAGCACATCGCTCAGCGGATGGGAGCGCGCACGGAACGCCGACGTTCCTCGTAACTTATGCGAATCCCGCGCGTTCGCGCTCGAAATCCATCCGAGCGATCCGCCCGTGTTTGAATAAGCCATTACATAACCGACACGCTCGACAAAATCGCACGACAGCGTGAGGATAACCGTGTATGCAATGGCCACCATACTTATTACCACCAACGATGCGAGGGCTGGTATCGGTATGACTCACGCCGCCCGAACCGTTCGCCACGCCGGATTGAACGCGCTTCACCACCTCACCGTCCTCGCGGGGATCCTCGCGTTCCCCTTCGTCCTCCTCAGCCGCCGCGTCGGCGTTTCCATTCCGATGGGTGCGGTCGTCTCGCGGATCCACGACGCGTACGAGCGAGCGCTCGACAGCGACGAGACCGAGCGATAGCGCTGCGGTCGTGTGAGTTCCGCAAGGGGTGCATTTATCAGCGACGACGCCTTACCGCGAGTCAATGCGACCATCTAGAGACCTCGCGGACATCGACGCTATCGGGGGCGACGAGACTGTGTTCGGCCCGGAACTCGGCGAGTTCCCCAACGCCGACGAACGCCGCGCCCAGTCGACCGGCGAAGGCGAGATGAAGACCGGAACGACCACCGTCGGCCTCCGCACGACCGAGGGCGTCGTCCTCGCGACGGACATGCGAGCGTCGCTGGGTCGGATGGTCTCCTCGAAGGACGTCCAGAAAGTCGAAGAGATCCACCCGACGGGCGCGCTCACCATCGCCGGGTCCGTGTCAGCCGCGCAGAACCTCATCCAGACGCTGAAAGCCGAGACGAACCTCTACGAGGCGCGACGCGGCAAGGACATGAGCATGCAGGCGCTGTCGACGCTCACCGGCAACCTCCTTCGCTCGGGCGCGTTCTTCATCGTCCAGCCAATCCTCGGCGGTGTCGACGACGAGGGTTCGCACATCTACTCCATCGACGCGGCCGGTGGGATGACCGAAGAAGAGTACACGGTCACTGGCTCCGGGTCGCAGTTCGCACTCGGTGTCCTCGAACAGGAGTACGACGAGGACCTGTCCATCGAGGAGGCCAAGCGCGTCGCCGCTCGCGCCATCAAGTCCGCAGTCGAGCGTGACACCGCCTCCGGCAACGGCATCAATATGTGCGTCGTGACCGAGGACGGCGTCGAGGTCACGAAGCACAAAGACATCGACGAACTCACGGCGTAAGCGACGCTGTCCGTCGCCGTTCGATGTTCGATTTCGAGACGCGCTTTTGGATCACCGTCGGCCCTGCACTGGTGAGCATCGCCGTCGGTCTCGCGGTTGGCCTCGCCTTCTCTCGTCCGCTCGTCATCGTCGGAGGGACGTTCCTCGCGGGTGTGTGGGCGGCGCTGGCGTACGCGACCTGCACGTACTTCGGCTACGGGGTCGGCGACGTGCCCGAGTACGACCCGGCCGCCGAACGCGCCGGAGACGGCCCCCGGTAGCACTCAGGAACCGACGCGCCGGAAACCCCGAGAGTCGGCCCCCAGTCGCACCCCCACACAGGTGTTTTTCACTCACCGCCGCGTCCTCGTGGACGATGCCGAACGGAACACGAGTCGCGAGCGTCGAGGAGGTTCCCGAAGTCGGCTCCTACCTGTTCACCGTCGGCGACCGTCACAGCACCGACCGGGAAGTGATCCTCGTCACCTGCGACGAGACGCCGGGCGTCCGCGCGTGGATCAACACCTGCCCTCACGAGTTTCAGCGCCTCGACCGCGGCGACGGCGCGGCGATGCGCGACGGCGAAGTGATCTGTCCGAAACACGGGTCGATGTTCGACGCGTGTAGCGGCGAGTGCGACAACGGCCAAGCGGCGGGAACGACGCTCCCAAGGGTAGAAATCGCGGTCTCGGACGGTGCGGTGTATCTCGTCGACGAAGGGTACACGTACCGTCACGAGGGCGGCGTCGACGACGACGGCCCGGGGTCGACCTCACACCTCTCGTTTTGAGTTCGGGCCGTCGAGGAACGCGAGCGCCTACGCGACCCAGTCGCTGAACGACCCGTCGACGAGCGTGTCGCGTTGGTTGTCGATGTACGCCCGTTGCATCGCGGAGATGGCGTCCGTGAGGTCGGCACCGTCGTCGAGGTGGGCGCGAACGCGGTCGCGTTTCCACGAGGCGGGCGTGGTCGCGGTGTCGACGCGCCAGCGGAGCGGTGCGAGGTACGTCTCCGCGTCGCGTTCGTCGAGGCCAGCGTTCTCTAGGCCGTCCTCGGCGTGGGCGAGGAGGTCGTCGAAGATGGCGACGGGGTCGCTCGTCTCGGTCCCGTCGTTACTCACCCACGAGAGGTCGGCGTCGAAGCCGTCGCGCACGGCGGCGTAGAAGTTGGCTTCGGCGGTCTCCCAGTCCAGATCCGCGACGGGGTGGTGACGGCGCGGGAGGCTCTCCATCAGGCCGGCGAACGCCGCGAGGAACGCGACGGAGTCGCGGACGGTCGGCTGGGCGGGGATCGGACGGAACTCGATGCGGGCGTTCGCGGCCGACCGCGTCGCGCCGTCGAACACCGGGCGGACCCACCGCCAGTAGGTGCCGTGTTTCCGGCGAAGCGTGGCGAACGCGTCGTCGAAGCGGTCGCCCTCCTCGACGGGCATCGGTACCACACTCGGATCGGCGGCGACCCGGTCGGCCGCCTCCTCCACGGTGTCGAGGTCCGCGGGGAACGTCACTTTCTGTGCGTCGTCGCGATTCAACACCGACTCGAACACCGCGATGCGGTTCTCGTGCCAGCCGTCGCGTAGGATATCCTCGGCGTCGACGCCCTCCTCGTACAGGTCCGGCGGGAAGAACGGCGCGTTCACGCCGAGTGCGAGCAACGGACCGGCGATGCGGAGCGCGAGGTTGTGGTACACGGGGATGTCCTCAGCGCTGGCGACCTGGTAGTGGGGCTGGATAGAGGTGATGAGGCTCTCGGGCATCACGGTGTCCGCCACCAAGTCGACGTGGGGCGCGTCGACGGCGAACTCGTCGCGACCGCTGCCGTTCGCCATCGCGTGGTAGCGGACGGACTCGCTCATGTTCGTCGCGAGACGGACGCCGTCGTCGTCGACGGAGTCGGCGAGGTAGCTCCGAGCCGTCTCACCGACAGGCGGGATAGTCCACATCCCGTCGGAGACGAGGCGTGTCCCCTCGGCGCTGGTCGTGTTGAGCGCGGCGTCCAGCCGTGCCCGGACCTCTGAGGCCTGCGCGTGGAGGCCGTCGGCGTTCAACGGTTGGGGACTTGTCGTCATCTCGGCGTTGTGGAGGCCCAGTTCCTTCTCGAACCCGATGAGTTCCAGCATCCGTCGGGGGACGCGACTCAGGTGGTACGCGTCGTTCTCGGCGGACGACCCGCTTGCGGGGTCACCCTCTCGCCAGCGCCCCTCGGAGACGGCGTAGAACTCGTACTCCAGCCCGACGATGGACTGGTGGTTGTCGAAGGTGCCGTCGCGGAGTTCCGCTTTCACCGTCTCCGCGTCGGCTTCGGCCCGTCTGCGGAACGCCTCGGCGTCTGTCTCCAACACGTCCCGGACTCGGTCGGCCAACTCGGGCCCGTCGTCACTCATACCTCTCGGTGTAGCCGCGTCGCTCTTGAAGCCGTTGGCAGACCGATCCAACACCTATCAACGCTGGGAATTAAAACTTATAAATCACGTCTCAGTTGCAGCGAGTATGAACACCGTCGGACTCGTACAGGCAGGTGCCTGTCCGTTTCGGGGGCGCGGACGAGCGGTCGACCGCTACGCGACCACCTTCTTCTCGAAGAAGGCCGACCTCGCCCGGCTGACCTGCGACGACTGGGTCGTGTTGACGGAGGGGAGCGGTGTCGTCGACCCGGACGCAGAGGTCGAGGGCGTCGACCGCGAGTTCACAGCGCTGGACCCCGCTGAACAGGCCCGGTGGTCGATGGCCGTCGTGTCCGAGGTCGCCTCTCGGGTCCGCAAACACGAGTACGACCGCGTCGCCGTGTTTGCCGACCGGCCGACGCGCGACGCACTGAAAGAACGCGGCGGATTGGTCAGTCGAATGGCGGCCGCAGGCGCGGAGACGGTCGAACCGCTCGCGGGCATCGGCGACCGCGAGCGACAGGAACGGTGGCTCGACGAGCAGTTGGCCATCAGACGGGCGGAAGATTCGGCGGCGAACCCGGATCGCAGCGTGGAGACGGCCGACGCGGCCGACGAGAACTCCGACGGCACGATCTGACGACGGTGTTTCTCCGTTGGGTGTCGCGAGTGCCAGTCGACTGGCGAACCGAGAGTCGTCGGAGTTAATCTCGTCGCCCGACTCCGGTCAGGTATGGAGTTCGCAGCGTTCGCTGAGCGAGCGGAGGCGATGGCCGCCGAGGACGGCGACCTCGCGACGGTCGGCCTCGTCGCCGAGTCGCTCACCGCCGCGGGCGACGACCTGGGTATCGTCGCACGATTCCTCCGCGGAGCGGTGTTCCCCGGGTGGGACGGACGAAAACTGTCGGTCGGACCGTCGCTGTGTCACGAGGCGTTGGCCCGCGCGGCGGGCGCGAACGTGACCGCCGACGACGTGGAGACGCGTCTCGCGGAGACGGGCGAAATCGGCGCCGTCGCCGCCGGCCTCGACTTGGGCGGACAGACCGGCCTCTCGGCGTTCGGCGGCGGCACCGGCGGCGGCGACCTCACCGTGCGCGAGGTGTACGACGACCTCGTCGCGGTCGCAGAGGCGACCGGCGACGGGAGCGAGTCCGTCCGCCTCGACACGCTGTTCGGCCTGTTCACCCGTGCGAGTCCGACCGAGGCGAAGTACCTCGCGCGACTCGTCCTCGGGGAGATGCGCCTCGGCGTCGGCGGCGGCGCGCTTCGCGACGCGACGGCCGAGGCGTTCCTCGACGCCGCCGTGACGACGCCCGCCGACGAGCGTGAGGAGGACGACCGCACCGCGGAACTGATCGGCCTCGTCGAACGCGCCCTCCAGGTGACCAACGACCACGGTCGGGTCGCGGAACTCGCTCGCGACGAGGGCGAACCAGGCCTACGCGATGTCTCTCTAGCGGTGGGTCGTCCCGTTCGGTCGATGCTCGCGCAGGCGGGCACCGTCTCCGATGCGCTCGACGCCTGGGAGACGGCCGCCGTCGAGACGAAGTTCGACGGCGCACGGGTGCAGATTCACTACGAGGATGCCGCCCACGACGACGACACGGCGGACGCCGAGACTGGCCCCGTCTCCATCTACTCGCGAAATATGGAGGACGTGACCGCGGCGCTGCCGGAACTGGTCGAACACGTCCGCGACCACGCGACGCCGCCAGCGATCATCGACGGCGAGGCGGTCGCCGTCGACGACGACAGCGAGCCACTTCCGTTCCAAGAGATCCTTCGTCGCTTCCGCCGGAAGTACGACGTCGATCGGATGCGCGAGGAGGTCCGCGTCGAGTTACGGGCGTTCGACTGCCTCCACGCCGACGGCGACGACCTCTTGGATGCACCGCTGACCGAGCGACACGACCGCCTGCACGAGACGCTGGAGGCGGGCGTCTCGGAGTTGCTCGTCTCCGCCGACGCCGAAGCGATCGAGTCGTTCGAGGCCGACGCTCTGGAGGCGGGCCACGAGGGCGTGATGCTCAAGCGGCCGGACTCGACGTACTCGCCGGGCGACCGCGGGAAAGACTGGCTCAAGCGCAAGCCCGACGTGGAGACACTGGACCTGGTCGTCACCGGCGCGGAGTGGGGCGAGGGTCGCCGCGCGGAACTGTTCGGGACGTTCGAGGTGGCCGTCCGCGTTGGTGACGACTACGCCACCGTCGGGAAGGTGGCGACCGGCATCAGCGACGAGGAGTTGGCCGACCTGACCGACCGCCTTGAACCGCACGTCACCACCGAGTCGGGACAGACCGTGACGTTCGCGCCCGAGGTGGTGTTCGAGGTGGGCTACGAGGAGATACAGACCTCGCCGACGTACGACTCGGGGTACGCGCTGCGGTTCCCGCGCTTTCTCGCGGTCCGCGAAGACAAGCCCCCCGCCGACGCCGACGACCTGACGCGCGTACGTCGCCTCGCCGGCGACGAGTGACAAGACACTATGCGGGGGCGCTCCTCGCGCCGGTATGGACGTTCGTCGGACCATCGCGGCGTTCCCGTTGCAGGTCCTGCTCGGCGCGGCGACGTTCGTGGCGCTGGTGGCGACGCTCGTCGTCGCCTCCGGCGGCGCGTCGCTGGCGCTGACGCTCAGGCTGGCCGCGCTGACCACGGTGCTGTTCGTGTTCGCCGTCGGCTTCTCCGCGGGACCGCTCGCGGAGCGGTACTTATAGACGGCTCACGCCCGCACTCGTGCGTATGACCGTCAGACACGACGACCTGCGGGTGACGTGGTACGGCTACGCGACCGCGCGCATCGAGAGCGAGGACGGAACCGTGGTCTACACTGACCCCGGCCGCTACGGCGTGCTCTCGGGTGAGTGGACCCCGCCAGGCGGTGGCAACCCGAAGGAGGCCGCCCATCCCCGCGCGACCGACCACCGACCGATGGACGCCGACCTCGTCGTCGTCACGCACGACCACCACTACGACTCGGAGGGCGTCGAACGCGTCGCCGCAGACGACGCCACCATCGTCGTCTACGAGGGCGTCGACGCAGCGAACATCGACCGCGACGTGAAACCGGTCGAGGAGTTGCCGTTCGACGTCGTCCGCGTCGGCGAGGAAGACCACGTCGCCGTCGACGGCGTCGGCGACGTATGGTCCGTCCCGGCGTTCAACGAGGCGGGTGGCCCGCACGCGAACGACGACGGCTCCCTCCCACACCCGAAAGGGCTCGGCGTCGGCTATCGCTTCACCGTCGGCGAGGCGGGAACCTCGGTATTCTGGCCGGGTGACTCCGACGCACTCGACGCGTTCGCGGAACTCGACGTGTCGCTGTTCCTCGCGAACATCTCGGGGTCCGTCTGTATGAGCGGTCCCGAGGCCACCGACCTGGCCGAGCGGATGGACCCCGACCTCGTCGTCCCCATCCACTACAACACACAGGCGTTCCTCGAAGCCGACTCCGCGGCGTTCGCCAGTGGCGTCGCGAAGCGGGCGGTCCCAGTCGCCCTCGACGAGTCGACCGAATAGCCCGACACCGCGCCGACGCGGTGTTGTGTCGACCGCTGGTCTCCGCTTCCCGTCGCCGCGCAAACGCTTTCCAACTGCGGAACCATAGTTCGTATGAAATGTTCACACCCACGTCCGGCCCGCAGGCGTGCCCCCACTGCGGGGGCGACGCCGCCGCGGGCGACCGCGTCCGTTCGGACTGTGGCGGGGTCGGCGACGGCGACGCACGATCGATTGCGACCGACGGCGGCGTCGACAGCGGCCCGCAGACGGTGACTCACGAGGACCGCGCGTGGCTTCGCCGCCGCACCGCCGACCTCAACGCCGCCGGGTGGCGAACCCTCGAAGACGACGGCGACCGCGTCGTCTTGCGCAAGCGAGGGTTCGGGCGTTTGCCCATCCACGTCATCGTGTTTCTGCTGACTGGCGGCATCGGGAATCTGTTGTACGCCGCCTACAGCCTCACCGTCGGCGCGTCTCGCCGAACCGTCCACGCCGACGGCACCGAGCAGCGAGTCAACGAGGGGCCGTCGGTCGACTTGCTCACGGTCGGTGCCGTCGCGGCGGCGGTGCTCGCGTTGCTCGCCGGGGTGGTGTGGGTCGGCGTCGCCGCCCTCCTCGGTCTGTCGGCGGCCGCGATGGTGACCGGGGCGCTGTTGTTCGTCCTCACGTCGCTGGCGATGGCGCTCGCGCCGACGGTGATTCGGACCGGCGTCGAACCGGTGTCGACGTTCGGCCGCAAGAAGTCTATCGAGCGCGAACGCGTCCGCAACCCACCAGAGCCGTGTGCCGCCTGTGGAAAACGCATCTTCCACGGCGAACGCCGCGGATACGCCGAGCGGCGATACGTCGCCGGGATTCCAGTTGCGACGACCACCTCGGGCGAGAACACCTACTGTGCGGCGTGCGCAGACGAAGTGAGCGGGCCGTTCGCCGACCACGAAATCGAGGCAGAACTCGACCGGATGCGGCGAGAGTCACAGTCGCCCGACGCGGGGAGTGCAGACGCGCAACGCCGCCGCGACACTCGAGAGCGCGAACTGGAAGCGGAACTTCAGTGACAGTGCTCAGAGGACGCCCATCTCCCCGAGTCGCTCGGGAAGGTAGGTGTCGGTGACGAAGTCGAGGCCCTGTGCGGCGAGTGCCTGCTGTTCGGCCTTCTTCCCGATGTCGAGCTGGAGTTCGATCTGCTCTTCCCAGAAGTCGGTCTGGAAGCGCGGGTCGTCCAGTTCGGACTCGAGGGCGTTCACGTCCGAATCCGCGAGTGGGTCGGTCGGCAGGTCGTAGTCGACGATGTCCTGCGGGCGGATGCCGACGTAGCGAGCCTCCGGCGTCGCCAGGTACTCCGAGAGGTGTGCGGATTTGATCGACCCGTAGGCGACCGACCCGAAGATGCGGTACGACCACGGGTCGCCGTCAGTGAACACCACGACCGGTAGGTCGAGTTCGTCGTGCAGGCGCTTCGTAATCCGACGCGTCGCACGCGCCGGTTGGCCCTTCAGGTGGACGACGAGGCAGTTGTAGTCGGTGTCGAAGCCGTTCTCGATGAGGCGGTCGCGCATCCCACCCGTCTCGACACAGAGGACGAAGTCGATGTCGTGATCGAGAAACTGGATCGTGTCGGGGTTGTTCGGAATCTGGTAGCCCCCCTCGCCGACGTCCTCCTGACAGTGGATGTCGCGTTCGCCGCGGCGGGTCTGCTCACGCAGTTCGAGTGGGCCCATCAGCGTCGCGCCGGACTCCTCGGGACGCATATGGAAGTCCTCGCGAGTGACGCCCGAGACGATCTCCAGATCCTCGACTAACTGATTCGACTCGTCTTGGTCGGAGAAGCCGGCTTCGTCAGAGTCCCACGACTCCGAGAGGTAGTACAACTCACGCAGCGTCGACGAGCGGTCTTCGTCGAGTTGCTGCGCGAGGAAGTCGATGGTGTAGGCGGCCTTCAGAAGTTTCCGCGCGCCGCGCACGGAGTTGGCCGACCGCGTCGACGTGCGGTCGCCGTACACCCAGACGCCGGAGTCTTCGTCGAAGACGATGTTGCTCTTCGTCCGCGTCGGCAGCGTCATCTGCGGGATGTCGCCGCGGTTGAACTGGTCGTAGATGTCGGCCGCCAGATCGATCAACTGCTCGCGGGCCTCCTGTTCGTTCAGTTTCGTGTCGGATTCGGGTGTGTCTGCGCTCATATCAGGCGTTCACGGTGAGTTTCTCGGTCTCGATACCGTCGACGTTCACGTCGAACTCCGCCTCCTCTCCTACGGTGTACTCGAGGACGGCCTCCTCGCCGCTGGGGACGGTCGGGTTCCACTTGACGAACCACTCGCCGTCGAGGTCGACGACGGTCGCCTCCTCGGGCACGTCCGTCGGTTCGACGCTGACGATGTCGGTCACGTCGGGTTCCTCGGTGCGGTCGGAGTGGTTCTCGACGATGAGGCGAACGGTGTCGCCGTCGCGTTCGCGTTCGACGCCGACGTTGTTCATAATGCGCGCCATCGCACCGTCGATGTTCGGGCGGTTGCGGCCCGTGACCTCCGCCACTTTGTCGGCCATCTCGGGGAGGATACGCCCGAGGACGTCCTGCTTCTCGCGACGCTTCTGCATCGAGCGCCGCTTCTTCAGGTAACTCTTGAGTTCGCGGGCGGCCTCCCGGACCGCGAGTTCGATCTCGTCTTCGATGGCTGGGATGTTGGCGAGGGCGTCTTTCGACTCGCTGGTGAACGGCACGTTCGTCGAGGCGACGTGGATCATAATGACGGCCGGGCCGTTCGGCATCCCCGATCCACCCGGTTGGTCGAGGCCGTAGTTGCGCCAGCCGATTCGCTTGACGACATCGGTCGTCGCACACGCCCCGCGCTGGTAGACGAGGGGGACGCGGTTGGCGAAGCGAAGCAGGTCGACCTGTCCGCCGTCTTGGAGTTCGCCGCCGTAGGCGATACCAGCCTCGACGATGAACGGGTCGCCGCCGTGCACCTCGGCGTCGCGCGTCGCCGCCGCGTAGAAGTCGGCGTCGAACTCCTTGCGGAGGCCGGCCTCGACCAGTTGCGAGGTGATGGGTGCGAGACAGTCGGTGGGCGGGGCGAGGATGTCCGTCTCGCGCATCGCCTCCAACAGTTCGGAGGCGGTGTCGCGGTCGTCGGCCGTCTCGCGCACCTTCGGCACCTCGTCGGGGACGGTGACCATCCGCGACCACAGTGCCTCGACGACGTTCTCACGAGCGGTGTCGCCGAAGGTGGCGTCGTCGAACTCCTCGGTGTCGTCCGCGGCCTCGTCGACGAGTTGGAGCAGGCGCTTGTGCGTCGCCCGCGAGCGCTCGTCGCCGGCGGCGAACCGGCGTGCGAGACGCTGGGCCATCCCCGCGACGACCGCGTCGTCTTTCCGAGTGGAGGTGGCGTCGTCGACGATGGGGTAGAGGTCGTCGGTGAGTTCGTCCTCGTCGGCCTCTTCGTCGAAGGCGGTTATCGACGCCCACGCCGCCTCGACGGCGTTCTCGCGGACTGTTGCGCCGAAGCGGGTGCCGTACTCCTCCTGTGCGGCCTCCGCGACGTTGTCGACGACTTCCTGGAGTTCGCTGTAGGCCGTGCGGTCACGCCCCGCGAGCGTACTCGCTACCTCGCCCGCGAAGAAGTCCGTGGCCTCTGCACCCTTGTTCGAGACGGCCGCGGACAGTGCCGCCGTGACGGCCGACTCGTCCGCGCTCCAGCCGAGTTCGCGGCCGAAGTGGCGGTCGCGGAAGTTGTCACACACCTTGTCGGCGGTCTTGCGGCCGACGCGGGTGAACTCCTCTTGGAGGAACCCGGAGACGGAGTAACTCTCGGTCGCCTCCAGCATCTTGATCAGCGTGCCGAGTTCGACGCCGTGCGGGTGCGGACGGATCTCTTTCGTCTCGGCAGGGAGTTGGTCGGTCGCACGCTCGAACTTCAGCGGTTCGTCGATACCGGGTTCGCGAAGTTCGAGGCGGGCGTGGGGGTTGACGACCGCGGTGTGTTTGATGTAGTCGTGGAGTTGGGTGCGGGCGCGCATATTCGCCTCCATCTCCACTTCGATGCGCGTCCCGTGCGAGCGGTCCCACGAGGTGGTCCGCTCGGCTTTGATTTCGGGTTCGTTCGTGTCCGTGTCGATGATCAACTCAAAGTACTGCGCGTCGGCCTCGCCTTTCGGCCGGGAAGTGATTTTCGCGGGCTTGCCGGAGGTGAGTTGGGAGTAGAGGACCGCCGCGGAGATACCGATCCCCTGCTGCCCGCGCGACTGCTCGCGGGCGTGGAAGCGACTCCCGTACAGCAGTTTCCCGAACACCTTCGGGAGTTGTGCCTTCGTGATGCCGGGACCGTTGTCCTCGACGACGAGGCGGTAGTAGTCGCCGACTTCGCGGATTTCGACGTAGATATCGGGGCGAATGCCTGCCTCCTCGCAGGCGTCGAGTGCGTTGTCGACGGCCTCCTTGACGGCGGTGACGAGGCCGCGTGCACCCGAGTCGAACCCGAGCATATGCTTGTTCTTCTCGAAGAACTCGGCGATGGAGATCTCTCGTTGGCTCTCTGCCAACTCGTCGGCGATCCCCTGGTCCTCGCCGAGTTGCGACTGGAACGACGTCATTCTCGTGGCCTCTCCTTTCCGACGTGGGCTTATAACCGTGTCCTCACCGCAGTGAAAGTGAATCGTGGAGGAGCAGCGGCGAGGCCGATGAAGTATTGAGATCCCAACTATTCTCGGCTGACCGCGCGTTCAGGACTCTCTGCGGTCCACAGCAGAGTCGAATCTCGAACCAAAGGGGGCGGGACGAACGTGACCACCGGACGGTATCACGGACCGTTTGCGCGCGCGCGTGGGAGGACTTATATCCGGGGCACCGTTATGTCCACATAAGGTTCCTATGTCAGATTCAGGGGATAGTGAGTACGGCGCGGGGCAGATCCAGGTGTTGGAAGGCTTACAAGCCGTCCGCAAACGCCCGGCGATGTACATCGGTTCTACGGATACCCGCGGCCTGCATCATCTGGTCTACGAGGTCGTGGACAACTCCATCGACGAAGCGCTCGCCGGCTACTGCGACGAGATCGAGGTGACCATCCACGACGACGGCTCCGTCTCGGTCTCCGACGACGGTCGCGGCATTCCGGTCGACACACACGAGAAGTACGACCGCCCCGCCTTGGAGGTCATTATGACCGTCCTCCACGCGGGCGGGAAGTTCGACAACAAGTCGTATCAGGTCTCCGGTGGCCTCCACGGTGTCGGCGTCTCCGTCGTCAACGCGCTCTCACACTGGTTGGAAGTCGAGGTGAAGCGCGACGGCTACGTCTGGAAGCACCGCTTCGACCACGGCGAACCCCAGGTCGACGAGTTCGAGCGCGTCCGCCCGATGGACGACGACGAAGAGACGGGCACGACCATCCAGTTCTGGCCCGACACGGACATCTTCGAGACGACGGACTTCTCGTTCGACACGCTCGCCAACCGACTTCGGGAACTCGCGTTCCTCAACTCCGGCGTCACCATCACGCTCACCGACGAGCGCGACGGTACCGACGAGACGTTCCACTACGAGGGTGGCATCCGCGAGTTCGTCGAGTACCTCAACGAGACGCGCACGCCGCTGCACCGCGACGTCATCTACTTCGCCACAGACGAGGACGCGGAAGACGGCTCCGTGCTCGTCGAGGTGGCGATGCAGGCGACCGACGAGTTGCAGGGGTCGGTCCACGCGTTCGCCAACAACATCAACACGCGCGAGGGCGGCACCCACCTCACCGGGTTCAAGACCGCACTGACGCGCGTCGTCAACGACTACGCCAACGCGAACGGCCTCATCGGCGACCTCGACGGCAACCTCAAAGGCGAGGACGTCCGCGAGGGGCTGACCGCCGTCATCTCGGTGAAACACCCGGACCCGCAGTTCGAGGGGCAGACGAAGACGAAACTCGGCAACAGCGAGGTCCGTGGTATCGTCGAGTCGGCAGTCCACGAACACCTCGGGACGTTCTTCGAGGAGCACCCCGACGTGGCCGAGACGGTCGTGAACAAGGCCGCCGAGGCCGCCCGCGCCCGCAAAGCCGCGAAGAAGGCCGAAGAACTCACGCGCCGCAAGTCGGCGCTGGAGTCGACGGCCCTCCCCGGCAAACTCGCGGACTGCCAGACGCGCGAACCCGAGGACTCGGAACTGTTCATCGTGGAGGGTGACTCCGCCGGTGGCTCCGCAAAACAGGGGCGCAACCCCGAGTTCCAGGCAATCTTGCCGCTGGGCGGGAAGATCCTCAACGTCGAGAAGCACCGCCTCGACCGGGTCTTAGAGAACGAGGAGATCCGGAACATGATCACCGCCGTCGGCACGAGCATCGGCGACGAGTTCGACATCGAGGAGGCGCGCTACCACAAGGTCATTATGATGACCGACGCCGACGTCGACGGCGCGCACATCCGCACGCTCCTGCTCACGCTGTTCTACCGGCACATGCGCCCGCTCATCGAGGCGGGATACGTGTACGCCGCACAGCCACCGCTGTACCGCATCCGCTACCGCGGGCAGACGTACGACGCGATGACCGAGGCCGAACGCGAGGCCGTCGTCGAGGAGAAGTGCGACGGCAACCCCGACCAGGTCCAGCGGTTCAAGGGGCTGGGTGAGATGAACCCCGAGCAACTGTGGGAGACGACGATGAACCCGGAGAACCGCGTCCTCAAGCAGATCACGATCGACGACGCCGCCGCCGCAGACCGGATGTTCAACGTCCTGATGGGCGACTCGGTGGAGCCACGCAAGCAGTTCATCAAAGAGCACGCACCCGAGGCCGAGTGGGTGGACATCTGATGCGACCGACGAAGACGATGCAACGGACACGACGCACGCACGAGACGGAGGTGTACCGATGAGTTCAGACGCCCCAGTCAATCCCGAAGACGTCCGCGCCGCACAGATCAACCGCGTCCGCATCGAAGACGAGATGGAGCAGTCGTACATCGACTACGCGATGTCGGTCATCGCGGGTCGAGCGCTCCCCGACGTCCGTGACGGTCTCAAGCCCGTCCACCGGCGCATCCTCTACGCGATGCACGAGATGGGCGTCACCAGCAATACGAGTCACCGGAAGTCCTCGTCCGTCGTGGGCGAGACGATGGGTGATTACCACCCGCACGGCGACCAAGCAATCTACGACACGCTGGTCAATATGGCCCAGGAGTTCTCGATGCGCTACCCGTTGGTCGACGGCCAGGGGAACTTCGGGTCGATGGACGGCGACCCCGCCGCGGCGATGCGGTACACGGAGGCGCGGATGGCGAACATCGCCGAGGAACTGCTCGAAGACATCGAGAAAGACACCGTCGACTTCAGTTCCAACTACGACGACCGCCTACAAGAACCGGACGTCCTCCCGGCGGCGTACCCGAATCTCCTCGTCAACGGATCGACCGGTATCGCGGTCGGGATGTCGACGAAGGTGCCGCCGCACAACCTCGGTGAGGTCATCGACGCGACGATCGAACTCATCGACAACCCCGACGCGGAGATTGCGGACCTGATGGAACACGTCAAGGGGCCCGACTTCCCGACCGGCGCGAACATCGTCGGGCGCAACTCCGTCCGAAAGGCGTACACCACCGGCCGCGGTCGCGTCCGTGTCCGCGCGGAGATGGACGTCGAGGAGTTCGGCAACGATCGCAAGCGCATCGTCGTCACCGAACTCCCGTATCAGGAGAACAAAGCGCGCATCGTCGAACGCATCGCCAACGACGTGAACGAGGGCGTCATCGAGGGCGTCTCGGACCTGCGCGACGAGTCCGACCGCGACGGCGTCCGCGTCGTCATCGAACTCAAGCGCGGCGCGAACGTCGACGTGGTGAAGAACCAACTGCTGGAACACCACCTCGAATCCACGTTCGGCGTCATCAACCTCGCGCTGGTCGACGGCCAGCCGAAAGTGCTCACGCTGAAGGAGACGCTCGAACACTACATCGACCACCGCAAGGAGGTCGTCACCCGGCGCTCGGAGTTCGACCTGCAGGAGGCCGAAGACCGCGCACACATCCTCGAAGGTCGGCTGAAGGCGCTGGAGAACGTCGAGGACGTCGTCGAGACGATTCGTGAGAGCGAGAATCGCGACGCCGCGAAAGCCGCGCTCCGGCAGGGCTTCAACTTCAGCGAAGAGCAGGCCGAACACATCGTCCGGATGCAACTCGGCTCGCTCACCTCGATGGAGGCCGCCGAGATCGAAAACGAGTACGAGGACGTGCAGGCGACCATCGAGCGCCTCAACGAGATTCTCGGTTCCGAGTCGGAACTGCTGAAAGTCATCAAGACGGAACTGCGCGAGATCAAAGACCAGTACGACGACGACCGGCGCACCGGTTTCGTCGAGGACACTGGCTCTGTCACCCACGAGGACCTCATCCCGGAGGAGGAGTCCGTGGTCGTCCTCTCGGAAGACGACTACATCAAGCGGATGCCCGCGGCCGACTTCCGCGCGCAGAATCGCGGCGGGAAAGGCATCATCGGCGCAGACCTCAAGCAGGGTGACCGCGTCTCGTCGGTGTTCCTGGCGTCCACACACGACTACCTGCTGTGTTTCACCGACAAGGGGCAGGTGTACCAACTGAAGACGTACCAGGTGCCCGAGATGGGGCGCACCGCCCGCGGGAAATCCGCGGTGAACGTCCTCGACTTAGACGACGACGAGGACCTCACCGCGGTCGTCAACACGGCCGACCTCAACGGCGACGAGTACCTCACGATGGTCACCGCTGGTGGCTACATCAAGCGCACCGCCGGCGACAACTTCGAGAACATCCTCTCGACGGGGATTCGCGCCATCTCGCTGGAGGACGACGACGCACTCGTCGACGTGGAGGTGACCGACGGCGACCGCGATCTGGTCATCGGCACGCGCGACGGGATGGCCATCCGCTTCGACGAGAGTGAGGTGCGCGCGATGGGCCGCACCGCCCGGGGCGTCCGCGGCGTCAAACTGGAGGGTGACGACCGAGTCGCCGGCTTGGCTGCCATCGACGAGGAGACCCACAACTGGGTGTTGACCGTCACCGCGAACGGCTACGGGAAACGGACGGACCTCGACCAGTACCGGAGACAGAGTCGCAACGGGAAGGGGCTCATCGACATCAAGACGAACCAGCGAAACGGTTCCGTCTGCGCGGTGGAGGCCGTCACCTACGGCGACCACCTGTTCGCGATGAGCGCCGCCGGGCAGATTATGCGCACTCGCGTCGAGGACATCTCGACCATCGGGCGCAACACGATGGGCGTCACCGTGATGGACTTAGACGAGGGCGACACCGTCGCCGCCGTCGACGTGCTCTCGGCCGAACGAGTCGACCCCGAGCGAGAAGCGTAACTCGCTCGCGTCGAAGGCGACCGCATCGCCACGCTGCGATCTTTTGAGACAGTCACAGAACGCAATTCGCGCGTTCGGAATCGAACGGCTTCGAGCGCTCGGGGGCCGCCCGAACGTTCGACATCCCGGCATCGCACCCGTCCACTGCGGGCGGTGGCGCCCACAAACGTGTTCTACATAAAAGCGTGCCCAGGAGTCGACAGTCGAGTGACTGGACGAACCGCCGTTACAGGATGCGCTTGCCGAACGCGCTCGCGACCAGTTCCGTCGCCAGCGACGCCGTCTCGTTCGACTCGTCGAGGACGGGGTTCACCTCGACGACCTCCATCGAACGGACGGAGTTGGCCTCTGCGACGAGTTCCATCGCGTGGTGCGCTTCACGGTAGGTAGCGCCCCCGCGGACGGGCGTCCCGACGCCGGGCGCGATGGTCGGATCGAGCCAGTCCATATCGAGGCTGACGTGGACGCCGTCGACCCCGTCGGCGGCGACCGAGAGGGCCGCTTCGACGACGTCGGTGATGCCACGTTCGTCGATGTCGGACATCGTGTACGCCGTCATCTCGGAGTCGCGGATGGCCGCCTGTTCGGTGTCGTCGAGGGCGCGGAGGCCGACGTACGCCACGTTCTCCTCGCTCAGTCCAGGGGCGTTGGCCCACTCGACACCGTCCCACTCGTTGTAGCCGAGCGCCGCCGCCAGCGGCATCCCGTGGACGTTGCCCGACGGCGAGGTGGTCGGCGTGTTGTAGTCGCCGTGCGCGTCGAACCACACCGCGCCGATATCGGCGTCGCGGGCGCTCCCACGCAGCGATCCGATGGCGATGGAGTGGTCGCCACCCAACGCGAGTGGAGTGTCGCCGTCGTCGATGGTGGCCGCGACGCGGTCGGCAAGCGCCGTCGTCACCTCCTCAGTCTCACGGAGGAACTTCGCGTTCCCCTGACTCGGCGGGCGTGAGTCGGGGTCGCGTTCCTCCGCACGCGGCACTGTGAGGTCGCCGTCGTCGACGGCGTCGACGCCCGCCGCCGCGAGCGCATCCGAGAGGCCGCCGTAGCGGATGGCCGAGGGGCCCATGTCGACACCGCGTCGGTCCTGACCGTAGTCGGTCGGGACGCCGATGATACGAACGGTCATACCCCAAGCGGCGGTGTCCGGGGGCTTCAAACACGGTGGTTCTGACCGACCGCACCGTCGTCACGAGATTCGGCCACCCCCGTGCCGTCGGCGGATTGACGTTTGAATGAGGCGGCGTCACGTCGCCGTACCGGGTCCGTGGTTTTAAGCGGTGGCCGGTAAAACCATAAACAAATGTCGTCCATCGAACTCACGGACAGCCAGCGGAAGATCCTCAACGAACTGGTCAACCTCTACCGCGAGGAGGAAGACGCGGTGAAAGGCGAGACTATCGCCGACGCCGTCGGGCGCAACGCCGGTACGATTCGCAACCAGATGCAGAGCCTGAAAGCGCTGCAGTTGGTCGAGGGTGTACCCGGGCCGAAAGGCGGCTACAAGCCGACCGCGAACGCCTTCGAAGCACTCGACCTCCAGAGCCTCGACGAACCCGCGTCGACGCCGCTGTTCCACAACGGCGAGAAGTTAGAGAACGTCAACGTCCAAGAGATCAACCTCACCTCCGTCCACCACCCCGAACTGTGCCGCGCGGAGATTCACCTGCAGGGGTCGGTCCGCGACTTCCACGAGGGCGACGACGTGAGCGTCGGTCCGACGCCGCTGTCGAAACTCGTCATCGACGGTACGCTCGACGGGAAGGACGACACCGCCTCCGTTCTCATCCTCAAGATCGACGGGATGGAAGCGCCCGCAGAACCGCCCGAACACTGATCGGCGGCCGGATCTACGGAGTCAGATAGCGAGTCGTCGCCACGTCCTGCCGTGTGCGCTAGCCACGACAGCGATCAGCGTGACGACGAACGCGACAGCAGTGTTGGAGACGGCGTCCGCTGGTGAGTCTCGACCCGTCGAGAACGCGGTTCTTGAAGCGGTTTTTGCCGCCGCTTACATGTCGCTCCAGGCGTTGAGCGCACGCCCGAAGCCGGTGAGGTCTGCGATCCACTTGCTCGCGACGCCCTTCTTCAGCGCCTTGGCCGCGGGGCCGCCGAAGGTGTTGATCGGCACCGAGAAGCCGGGGCCTTTCACGTCGTGGGCGACGGCCTCCTCGCCGACCGAGATGAGCGTCCCCTTGTCCTCGTGTTGCCACGACTTCAGCGGCGCACCGCGGACGGCGCGCGCGAGGTTCTCGCCGGCGACGTCGGCGGCCTGCCACGCGGCCTGCGCGGTCGGGGGCGCGACGTTGTCGTCGCCCTGGTCGATGAGGGCGGTGTCGCCGATGGCGAACACGCGGTCGTCGCTCGTCTCGAACGTCGACTCGGCGTACACGCGGTGGGAGCGGTCGTCGGCGTCGAGGTGGAAGTCGTCGACTTCTGGCTGGCCGGTGATGCCACCCGTCCACAGGAGGACGTCGTAGTCCATCACCAGGTCGTCCGAGAAGTCGATATCCTCCTTCTCGGGGGCCTCGCCGTCGCCGTCCTCGCCGTAGTACTCCGCCTCGGCGCCGCCGAGGTAGACGGCGTTGTCGTCGACCTTCGAGATGAACTCGCCGGTGGAGACAGCGATGTCCTTCTGGTCGAGGCGCTTGCGGATCGCACCCTGCACCTCGGGGTCGTTGTTCGGGAACACCGAGTCCAGTCCCTCGACGAGTTCGATGTCGATGGGAGCCTTGTGGTCGTCGCGGAACTCGGCGATCTCACCCGCAGACTGGATTCCCGACAGGCCAGCACCGCCGACGAGCACCTTCGCGGGGTCGGTCGTCGTCGCCTCCTGCCCGGCACTCTTGACTGCCTGGTGGATCTCGCGGGCGTCGTCGAGGCTCTTGAGCGTCAGCGCGTGGTCGCGCAGGCCGTCGATACCGAAGAAGGCGGTCGCGGAGCCGACCGCGACGAGCGCGTAGTCGTAGTCGACCTCGTCGCCAGCGTTCGTGTGGATGACTCGTTCGTCGGTGTCGATGTCGGTGACGCGTCCCTTCACGAAGTCGGTGGAGTCGTCTTTGATCTCGTCGACCGGAATAGCGATCTTCGACTCGACTTCGGGCTTGCGGATGACGCGGTGGGCCTCGTGGAGGACGAGGTGGTAGTCGTGATCAGACACCCACGTCAGTTCTGCTTCGCCCGGTTCGATCGCGTCTTCGAATGCTTTCACCGTCCCGGCACCGGCGTACCCGGCACCGACGACGACGACCTGCGTACTCATACGCCGATTTTCCAAGCCAGAGGATAAAGTCGTGTTGAAACCGCCAGCAACGAACCACGGTACGGTACCCCCGATCCGAACGAGAGCGACGAACGCGACGGGGGCGCGTCGGCGTCGACCCGGTCGACTACTCCAGCGAGAGACCGGCGTGCCAGCGGTCGACGCCCGCCTCGCGTTTCACCTCGTCCATCCGCGCGAGCAGCGCCGCCGCGAGACTGGCACACTCGGCCGCCCGCGACTCGCCTTCGGTTCGGAACTCTCCGGTGACGCGGTTGGCGTACACCGTACACACTGCGCCGGCGCGGAGGCCGTACACGTTCGCGATGGTCGTGATGGCGGCCGCCTCCATCTCGATGTTCTTCACGTTCGCGTCGCGGAGTTCCTCGACCAGTTCGTCCGACCCGGCGGCCTCGAACCCCTCGAACCCCGGTCGACCCTGCCCGGCGTAGAAGGAGTCGGCCGACATCGTGATGCCGACGTGGTAGTCGTAGCCCAGGCGTTCGGCGGCGGCGACGAGCGCAGAGACGACCTCGTGGTCGGCGGCGGCGGGGTAGTCCTCGCGGACGTACTCCTTGCTGGTCCCCTCCTGGCGGACCGCGCCGGAGGTGATGACGAGGTCGCCGACGTCCATCCCCTCCTGAATCGCGCCGCAAGAGCCGACGCGGATAAACGTGTCCACGCCGGCGCGAGCAAGTTCCTCGACGGCGATGGCGGCGGACGGCGACCCGATGCCGGTGGAGGTGACCGACAGCGGTTCTCCGTCGTACGTGCCGGTCGCGGTGCGGTACTCGCGGTGGTACGCCTTCTCGTCGTGGTCGTCCCACAGCGCCGTCACCTTGTCTACGCGCTCGGGGTTGCCGGGGAGGAGGACGGTGTCGGCCACGTCGTCGGGGCCGACCTCGATGTGGTACTGCACGTCGCTGTTCGGATCCTCGCTGTCGTCGCTGGGACCGTGGTCGCTCATATCCGGTCTGTACTGGAAGCGCCCTTGTAGTTCGCTCGTTTCGTCCCCCGAAGGCGGCATCCGGCACCGGGTTCCCCCTCCCGTCGGTTTATGCCCTCCCCGACGGAGACGCGAGTATGCGAGTCCCCGACGCCGGCGACGACGGCTTCGAGTCGGTTTCCCCCGAGACGGTCGGTCTCGACCCGAACGCCGTCCGCGACGCCGTGGAGTTCCACCTCACGACCGGCACGCCGCCCGAACAGGTGGCGTACGACTTCTCGAACCAGGAGCCGTGGGACGAGTCCGAGGGCGAACTGGGCTACACGCTCGGGCCGATGCCCGACCGTCGCGGCGGGCCGGCGGGCGTAATCCTGAAAGAGGGAAGCCTCGTCGCCGAGTGGGGTGACACCCGACGCGTCGACCACTCCTTCTCGGTGGCGAAGTCGATGCTGTCGCTCGTCGCCGGGGTGGCGTGGGACCGCGGCCTGTTCGACCTCGACGACCGGGTCGCCGACAGCGAGGGCCACGCAGCAGACGACGGCTACACGAGCGAGCAGAACGCCCCCATCACGTGGCGACACCTCCTCCAGCAGACCAGCGAGTGGGAGGGAACGCTGTTCGACCGTCCGGACAGCATCGACCGCAACCGCGGCGTCGGCAAGACGGACGGTCCTGGGAAGGGCGAGCACCGCGAGTTGGAGGCCCCGGGCACCCACTGGGAGTACAACGACGTGCGGATCAATCGCCTCGCACTCTCGCTGTTGCGCCTGTGGGCGAAGCCACTCCCCCGCGTGTTGGCCCACGAAGTGCTGGACCCCGCAGGTGCGACACGGTCGTGGGAATGGCACGGCTACCACAACTCCGACGTAGCGGTCGACGGCCGGACGATGAAATCCGTCTCCGGCGGCGGCCACTGGGGCGGCGGCTTTTGGGGGTCGACACGCGACCTCGCGCGGGCGGGCCACCTGCTGTTGAACGAGGGGCGATGGGGTGACAAGCGCCTCCTCTCTCGGGAGTGGGTCGAGATGGCGACCGAGCCGTGTACGGAGAACCCCAACTACGGCTTCCTGCTGTGGCTCAACACCGACAACGCCCTGTGGCCGTCGGCGCCGGAGTCGGCGTACGCGATGCTCGGCCACGGCCAGAACGTCGTCTGGGTCGACCCCGACCACGACCTCGTCGTCGTCCTCCGATGGCTGGCGCTGGCAGACGACTACGCCGACCGCGAGGACATGCCGAATCAGGATCACTTCTTCGCCCGCCTACTCGACGGCGTCTGACCGCTGTCAGAGCAGTCGGAGCCGTCGCTTGGTACTAAGCGCGATCGGGCCGAGTGTCGACTGTGGCGTCACCCCCCGACCCTGGTCTCGACTATCAAAACCCTGCCGCCGCGTACGCCTTCGACCAGAGTTACCGTGGGTACCCGCCGAACTGGGACATCGGCCGACCACAGCGTCCGTTCGTGTATCTGGAAGAGGCCGGACGGATCGGTCCCCGCGTCATCGAGGTGGGCTGTGGAACGGGCGAACTCACGATGTTTCTCGCACGACAGGGACACGAGGTACTCGGCGTCGACGTTGCACCGACCGCCATCGCGCAGGCCCGCGAGAAGGCCCGCTGGCGACGGGTCCGCGCCCAGTTCCTCGTGTGGGACTCGCTCCGCCTCGACGAGTTGGGCGTGCGTGCGGACACGGTCGTCGACTCCGCGATGCTGCACTGTCTCGGTCGCCACGAACAGCGAGTGGCGACCGACGCTATCCGACGGACGCTCCGACCGGGTGGGTGGTACTACCTGTTGTGTGACGCCCGCGGCGACCGGGTTCCGGCGACGTGGGCGTCGCTCTCGCGTGCAGACATCCGCGACCTGTTCCGGCCCGAACGCGGGTGGGAGTTGGCGTTCGTGTACCAGACGGTGTTCGAGCGGCGGGAGTCGCGCAACCCAGCGTTTCTCGTCGGCGCGCGTCGGGTTCGGTGAGCGGGTGGCGTTGTCGCCGTTGCCGTGGCTGCGGCCGGCGGCAGATATCGACGCTACCGCTGCCTGCGACGCTCCGCGGCGTCCGTCAGCGTCTGGAGGCTGATGGTGTCGGGGAGCAGTTCGCCGAGCGTGTACGTGGAGACGTCGTCACCCTCGTCGCAGACGACCTCCAGATCCGCGTCACAAAACTCCGCGAGCGTCTGCCGACACATTCCGCAGGGCGTGACGCCGTCGCGGGCGTCGGAGGCGACGGCGAGGCGGTCGAACTCCGTGTGGCCGTTCTTGACCGCCTCCGCGATGGCGACCTCCTCGGCGTGCAGCGAGTTGGAGTAGTTGGCGTTCTCGATGTTACAGCCGACGTAGACGGTGCCGTCGGCCGCGCGCAGCGCCGCACCGACGGGGTACTCAGAGTAGGGGACGTGTGCGTCGGCGAACGCCTCGCGAGCGGCAGCGACGAGTGGGTCTTCGGCGGGGTCGGCAGCGGTGTCGGTCATACTCGGACCGACCGCCTGCGCGCACTTAATCGTAGGTCGTGTGCGCCGAACACGGCACGCGCACTCACGGCGAGCGATCCGTCCCCGACAGCGCCTTGTGTGGGCCGCCCTAATCCCGCCCGTGAGCGACCGAGGCGCGACCGCCGGTGACGCCGACAGCGACGCCCCGCCGGGCGTCGAGGGTGAGGAGACGACCGTCGAGGTGTCGGGCAGGCCATATCTGGTCGGCGCGGCCGGAGCAGTGACGCTGTTCGCGGCCGCCGCGGGCTACGTCGTCGCCGCAAACAACGAGGTTGGCGCGGTGACGGTGTTCGGCGCTGTCACGCTTCCCGGCACACCGGCGGCGATGGCGGTGTACGGGGCCGTCCTCTCGTTGCTCGTCGTCGGGACGCTGTTCGGCCTCGTGACCGTCGCCGCTCGGTTCGACGACAACGCGGTGGAGTAGGCGGCCTCGCGGTGCGAGCGCGCCGCTTTTGTGGCCGGGGACCCGAGTTGAGCGTATGGCAACGAACGCGAGTGACGCCGCCGAGTCGAACGATGGGGGGCCGGACGGGCCCGAGGAGGCCGGGTCGAACCGGAACCGCAAACGGGCGGTGCTCGCGGTGTTGCCGTTTCTCGCTATCGGCCTCGCGAACGTCGTGCTGATGCTGTTTCAGGGGCTCCGGCCGTTGTGGGGATTTCTGATCCTCCCGCCAATCCTCTTCTGCTCGGTGCTCGCGTACCTCGTGTTCTCGACGGACTTCCTCGACGGGCGGACGTAAGCGCCGCCAGCAGGCGTGTACCGCTCCGATACTGACGGCGGTTACCGTCCGGTGTCGTACTTGTACGTCACCTCGTCGGGGTCGATGCCGAAGTCCTCCGCCGTCTCCTCGATGGCCGGTTCGTCGGTCTGTTGGCCCTCGCTGGCGACCTTGAACCGTTCGCGGAGGCGGTCGGGCATCACGAACGCTTCGCGCGCGAGTCGGAGTGGCGTCACGTCGCCGTCGCTGTCGCCGCGAACCACGTCCAATCGCTCGGCGAGTGCGTCCGGAACCTCGTCGTCGTCGAGCGTCTCGAATCCGAACTGCGTGAGGTACGTCGCCGTCGGCGTGAAGCAGTACACCTCGTCGAAGTCGGCGTCGCCGGCCTTCTCGACGAGTCGCTCGATGACGTGTGCGCCGACGCCCTGCTTGCGCCAGGACTCGAGGACGCCGATGCCGGTGAGTTCGACGAACTCGCCATCGTCGGTCTTGTGGATGCGCAGTCGGCCGAATCCCGCCCGCGTGTTCGACCCCTCCTCGACGGCGATGACGTAGTCGCGCGACCGGAACGACCGCTCGTCGAGTCCCATCGCCTCGATGTGGTCGAGCAGCCACGCCTCATCTCGGTTCTTGGCGTCGCGGACGTACATACCGGGTGATACGACCCCGCGGGAGTTACCGTTTGTGGAGGGATCGACTCACCGGGCGGTCCACCCGCCGTCCACGCTCAGACACGCGCCCGTGACGTACGAGGCGGCGTCGCTCGCGAGAAACACCACTGGCCCCGCGACCTCAGCAGGGTCGGCGAAGCGGTCGAGCGGCGTTCGCTCGCGAATCGACGCCAGCAGTCGCTCGTTCTCGGCGATGTCCGCGGTCAACTCCGTGTGGACGTAGCCGGGGGCGACGGCGTTCACGCGCACGTCGGGCGCCCAGTCGAGCGCCATCGACTTCGTCACCCCGACGAGGCCGTGCTTCGAGGCGACGTACGGGTGTTGCCGCGGGAGGCCGACCAGTCCACCAACGGAGGCGACGTTGATCAGACTGCCGCCGTCGCTCGCACGGAGGCCCTCGGCGGCCGCCCGGGCACAGCGAAGCGCACCACGGAGGTTCACGTCGAGAACCGTCTCTGTTCCGTCTTCGGTCGTCGCTTCCGGCGGCCCGAGTGCGCCGTCCGGGTTGACGCCGGCGTTGTTCACGACGACATCCGTCCCGCCGAGTTCGTCGCGCACGCGTGCCATCAGGGTGGTCACGTCGTTCGTGTCGGTCACGTCCGTCGGACACGCCAGCGAGTCTCCACCGCGTGTCTCGACGGCGGCGACGGCCTCTTCGACGTCCGCGGAGGTTCTGCTCGTCGGCACCACGTCGGCCCCGGCGTTGGCGAGACCAACGGAGATAGCGCGGCCGATGCCGCGCGTGCCGCCGGTGACGACGGCGACGCGTCCCGAGAGGTCGAAAGCAGTGGTGGGGTCGAACTCGTCGACGGCGGCGTCCGCGTCGGCGTCGGTCATACCCGATTGCCGACGCCCGGCTACTTCGCTCTTGTCGCGCGGACGGTGGACCGTGATCCGGAACGGTGTAAAACTACTTGCCCTCGCCGCAAAAACGGCCGGACATGAGCGACGACCCCGACCACGCGGTCGACACCAGCACCGTGGTTCACCGTCCCGACGAGGCGGTCGCCGAGGCGACGAACGTCCGCGCGTTCGAGCGTGCGTACGGTATCGACGGCTACGAGGCCTTGATCGAGCGAACGACGACGGAACTCGCGGGCGAACCCAACTCCGGCGTCGACTGGTTCTGGGACGAACTCGTCGACTACCTCGGGGTGGAGTTTGACGAGGCGTACGACGCCGTCCGCGACGACACCGACGGCCCGCAGTTCACCGACTGGTACCCCGGTGGCCGGATCAACGTCGCACACAACGTCCTCGACCGGCACGCGACCGGCGACGCCCGCGACGACGTGGCGTGCGTCTGGGAGGGCGAACCCGGCGACACGCGCGAGGTGACGTTCGGCGACCTGTACGAGCAAGCGAATCGCGTCGCCAACTACCTCGAATCGCGCGGCGTCGAGACGGGCGACACGGTCGGCCTCTACATGCCGATGGTTCCCGAGGTGATGAGCATCCTCTACGGCTGTTTCAAAGTGGGTGCCATCGCCGTCCCCATCTTCTCGGGGTTCGGCGTCGACGCGACGGCGACTCGCATCGACGACTCCGCGTGTTCGGTGCTGTTCACTGGCGACGGCTTCTATCGCCGCGGGAGCGAGGTCGTCCTGAAGGACACCGCCGACGAAGCCATCGACGAGGTGGGCCACGTCGAGGACGTGGTCGTGTACGACCGATTGGGAAGCGCGGCGCGAAGCGCCGCAGATACGCGAACGAGGAGTGAAACGACCCGTGAGCAGAACGACGAGGGGTCAGACACAGAGGTTCCCTGGAATGCAGACCGCGACGAGTGGTGGAGCGACGCGGTGGAGTCGCAGCCATCGGAGTACGAGACGAAGTCGCTCCCCAGCGATCAGGAGTCGATGCTGCTGTACTCCTCGGGGACGACGGGCACGCCGAAAGGCATCGTCCACACCCACGCGGGCGTCCAGATGCAGTGCGCCAAAGAGATCCACTTCGGCTTCGACCAGAAGCCGGACGACGTGTTCTGGTGGGTCTCCGACATCGGCTGGATGATGGGGCCGTGGACGCTCATCGGGAACCACACGTTCGGCGGCACCGTCCTGATGTACGAGGGCGCGCCCGACCACCCCGGTCCGGACCGCTTCTGGGAGATGATCGACCGCCACGACGTGACGCAGTTCGGCATCTCGCCGACTGCGATCCGTGCCCTACGGAAGTACGGCGACGACCACGTCGAGGGACACGACCTCTCCAGTCTGCGTATCCTCGGATCGACCGGAGAGCCGTGGGACCCCGAGAGTTGGCTGTGGTTCTACGAGCACGTCGGCGGCGGCGACATCCCCATCGTCAACATCTCCGGCGGCACGGAGATATGCGGCTGTTTCCTGATGCCGATGCCGGACCAGCCACTCAAGCCGTGTACGCTCGGCGGGCCGGGACTCGGGATGGACATCGACATCGTCGACGAGGACGGCGACTCCATCGCCGACACCCACGAACGGGGCTATCTCGTCGCGCGTGACTCCTGTCCCTCGATGACCAAGAGCCTCTGGTCGGGTGACGAGCGCTACCTCGAAGAGTACTGGTCGACGTTCACCAACCCGGCGATGTGGAACCACGGCGACTGGGCGCAGAAAGACGAGGACGGCTTCTGGTTCCTGCACGGCCGCGCCGACGACACGCTCAACGTCGCCGGGCGGAAGGTCGGCCCCGCCGAGATCGAGGGCGTCCTCATCGACCACGACGCCGTGAACCAAGCGGCCGCCGTCGGCGTCGACGACGAGACGACTGGGACCGCCGTCGTCGCGTACGTCGTCCTCGAACCGGGCGTCGAGGCGAGCGACGACCTCCGAGGTGAACTGCGCGACCTCGTCGGCGAGGAACACGGCAAGCCGTTCCGCCCGCGTGAGATCCTGTTCGTCGACGAATTCCCCAAGACGCAGTCGGGCAAAATTATCCGCCGGGCCATCGCCTCCGTCTACGAGGGCGAGGATCCGGGTGACCTCTCGTCGATGGAGAACCCCGCGGCGCTCGAGGCGCTGAAAGACGCGAGCTAAATCGAGATCGAATCGACCGCGAGCGTCCGGGATTCGGGCGCTGTCTGCTCGGCTCCGACGACGCTGGCGGTCGCGTCCATTGCGTCGTCGCCGTGCGGAATCGCGACCGCCCCGCCCGCGAGCAACGGCGCGAGGACGCCCGCCGCGACCGTCCGCGGGTCCGAGAGCGGCGCACGGATCGCAACCTTCGACTCCGCATCCATCTCGAGTGCCTCGACGGCGTCGCGGGCAGTTCCGAGCAGGTCGGCGTGCGAGAGCGTGCGCTCCTCGCCGTCAACCGATCCCCGAAGCACGGGGTCTGCGGGGTCGTGGAACGTCGGCGGGAACGCGGGGTTCTCGCTCCACACCTCCTGCTCCCAATGGGTGGTGTCGGGGCGCTCGGGGTCGCCGCCGTACGCGCACAGTTTCGACCCGCCGGGCAGGTCGAACTCGGCTTCTCGTTCGACCGGGACGACGACGCCACGAGCGTCACAGTCGGTGGGCGGGTCGGAGTCGAACTCCGTGACGGTGCCAAGGAGTGCGCCGCCGAGGAAGGTGAGAATCGGCTCTGGAACCGGTGCGGGGTCGATGACGAGACGGTCGCCCTCGCGAATCCCTACGTGACTCAAGACGTTGCCGACCTTGCAGGCAGTGTTACACAGATCCCAGTAACTGTACGTGCGGTCGAGTTCGGCGGCGTGCAGGGCGAGTTGCTCGCTGCGACGCTCGCGGGCGACGAGGTCGCCGACGAGGGTGAGATCCTCGGTCATACCCGGCCTACGGGTGCGCCGGCCAAGAGCGACACGGCGTCGGTGCGCGTCGGTTACAGGTCGAGGCCGCGGATGGAGACGCCGTCTCCCTCCTCGACGGTGCCGATCACACGCCCGTCGGTCGCCTCGGCCAGCGACTCGGCCTGTGCCGGGTCGAGCGCCGCGACGAACCCGGTCCCCATGTTGAACGTGCGGTGCATCTCCTCGTCGGCGACGTTGCCCTCCGATTGCACGAACTCGAACACAGGCTGAACCGGCCACGGGTCGGTCACGTCGTAGTGGAACTCACCGAGGCGTTCGAGGTTGGTCCACCCGCCGCCCGTGACGTGGGCCGCGCCGTGGACGCCGTGGTCGCGCATCGGGCCGAGCAGGTCGGCGTAGATGCGCGTGGGTTCGAGGAGCGCCTCCCCGACGGTGTCGTAGCCGTCGAACGGGCACGGGTCGGTGTACGCGTGGTCGCGGGTGGCCGCCTCACGAGCGAGCGTCAGGCCATTCGAGTGGATGCCCGAGGAGGCCCACCCAACCAGCGCGTCACCGGGTTCTGCTTCGCCGTCGAAGACGGCGTCTTTCGCGGCGAGGCCGGCGCAGGTACCCGCCAGGTCGAGTCCTTTGATCACGTCGGGCATCACGGCCGTCTCGCCGCCGACGAGTTCGACGCCCGCGCGGTCTGCGCCCTCGCGCAAGCCAGCGCCGACTTGCTCGGAGAACGTCTCGTCGGGTTCCTCGACTGCGAGGTAGTCGACGAACGCGACCGGGTCGACGCCGGCGGCGACCAGATCGTTCGCGTTCATCGCGATGCAGTCGATGCCGACCGTCGAGTAGTCGGAGAGCGCCTCCGCCACGAGCAGTTTCGTCCCGACGCCGTCGGTCGCCAAGGCGAGATAGCGGTCGCCGATGTCGAGGAGGCCCGCGTAGTCGCTCCCCTCGGCGTCGCCCGCGCCGACAGCCGAGACGAGCGCCGCGGTCGCGGCCTCGCTGGCGTCGATGTCGACGCCGGCGTCCGCGTAGGTCAGTTGGTCGTCGGTGTCCTCGCCGTCTGCGTCCGCGCCGTCGCCGTGCGCGGGGTCGTCTCCCATATCTCACCGGGCTTGCGGCGAGGGCAAAAGCGCACCGACCCGAGGGCGACGGATCGGCCTCAAATGAGCATAAACGCGAACAACACTGCCACCACAGCGCTCGGAATGAACACGCCCAGCCACACCGGCGTCGACCACGCCCGGACGGTCGCGCCGTCGAGTGGGCCGAACGGGATGAGGTTGAACGCCGCCAAGAGGAGGTTCACCGCGACGCCGTACGTGCCGACGGTGAGCAGGATTCCCGAGAATCCGGCGAGGCCGAGGAGGAGCAACGGCGCGAACACGACTGCGAGCACGAGGTTGACGACTGGGCCCGCCAGCGCGATGAGGCCGTTCTGTCGCTGGGTGATCCGTCCCTGGTGGTGGACCGCGCCGGGCGCGGCGAACAGGAAGCCAGCCGTCGCGGCGACGACCGCGAGGAAGAGCATCCCGTAGTCGGCGCGGAACGCCGCCCGCTGGCCGTAGCGCACCGCGACGACCTTGTGTGCGAGTTCGTGCAGGAGGAACGCCACGCCAGCGGTGAGGAGGCTCACGACGAACAGGCCGCCGAGCGTGCCGTACGCGCCGAGCGCGAGGTTGTTGATGACCGTCGTTCCGCCGCCGGCGAAGAAGACGGTGAACGCGACCGACAGCGCCACCCACGCCAGCAGGAAGTCGCGTAGTTCGCGCCCGCTGAAGGTGAGCCTGCGGACCGTCCCCGTGAGGCTGGCGCCGCTCACGCGACGGCCCCCCAGATGAGTCGCGCAGACTCACGCGCGCCCTGGATCATCAGGTCGGTGATACTGGCGTCGAGACTCCCTGCGAAGACGGGGACGACGTACGCGGCGAACAGCACCGACGCGATGACGCTCCCGATGTTCGTCGCCGCGACGACGACGATGAGGCGGAACAGCGGCACGTCGAGCATGTCCGAGACGATATCACGGATCGGTCGCGTCTCGTCGGAGAGCAGTTCGTTGAGCGTCCCGATGTCGGCGACGTTCACGGTCAGGTGTCGCAGTTCCATGTACCCCGTGAACCACCCCGGCGCGAGCAGCGGATTCACTGAGGTCATCCACGCGACTGCGCCGCCGACGCCCGCAGAGCGCCAGCGTGCGCCAGCGAGTTTGGCGAGGCCCGCGGCGAACACGCCGTTGATGAGGAACCACGCGGCGAACAGCGTCAGCAGTTGCTCGTTGCGGACGCCAGCCATCGCCAACAGGAGGAAGAAGGCGATGAACGCCGCGGAGATGCCGAACGCAGCGATCTTCCCCCACGGAATGCCGCCCGACTTCGCGGTGCCGATGAGCGAGTCCATCGGCGGGAGCGTCTCCGGCGACTCGAGGTACGACTCGATGCCCGCGCGGTGGCCCGCGCCGACGACGGCGACCACGTCGTACCCCTCGTTCCTGAGGCCGACGAGTTGGTGGGCGATGTACGCGTCACGCTCGTCGATGAGCGCCGCCGCGCCGCCGGGCGAGAACTGGCGGAACTCCTCCATCATCGCCGTCACGACATCGGTGTCGGTGAGTTCGTCGGGGTCGAACTCCTCCAACTCGTCGCTCTCCGTCGCAGCGGCGATGCCGAGTGCGTCGATGGCGACGGCCGCCACCGCACCGACCGCGAGGCCGCCGACGAGACCGAGTGCGAGGCTCCCAGCGAGCGTGAGGAGCGTCCCGGGAAGGACGCCCGCTACCGTGGCGACGCCGACACCCGTTGCGACGACGGCACCGCCGACGCCGACCGCGACGGCCGCCGCGAGAGCGAGTGTCGTCGTCCCGACCGCCTCATCACCGCCGCTTGTCCCGGCCCGTGCGCGGTACGTGAGGTAGCCAGCGACGGCGCCGACGAGTGCGCCGACGCCGACGCGGGTGAGGACTGCGCCGGTGATGCCGACGCTCCCGCCGAACAAGCCGACCGCTGGACCTAGCAGGACGCCGACGACGAGGCCGAACGTGATGCCGGCGACACGGGGGTCGGTGACGCCGAACGCGAGTGCGCCGACCATCCGCAACTTCTCCAACAGCGAGAGACTCGCCCAGAACCGCTGGATGGTCGTCTGGATGTCGCGGTCGACGAGTGCGACCGAGATGCCGCGCTCCTCGGCGGCGTCGACGGCCGCGAGCAGTTCTGCGCCGGGGTCGATGTCGAACCGCTCACCCATCCGCGTCTGGACGTACGAGAGCATCCAGTACGCGAGAAACTGGAAGACGGTGTTGCCCTGGAGGAGGTCGCCGGGGTCGAGGTCGTCCGGTGTCTCACCCTTCATCTGTCGGAAGCGCCCCTCGTCGAGTTCGACCGCGACGACGTCGGGGTGTTCCTCGGCGACCGTCTGTTCGACCTCGTCGACGGAGGCCTGCGAGACGTGTGCCGTCCCGACGACGCGAACGCTCCCCTCGCCGCGCGGATTGGAGGGCTGTGGCGTCCCGCCCGGTGCGGGAGATGCGTCGGGCGGGTCTGCGGTCCGCGCGTCGCGGCTCACGCGAGCCACCTCCGTCGAGGACCGACTGCGGTACTCATTGCCGGCGTTTTCCGTCCGGCGGATTTACGCCTGTCGGAGTCTCACGTCGCACAGACGCGAGCGTGCGGGCCGCCGCAGGTGGGTTCGTTCGATCCCGTGAGGTTGCCACGCGCGGTAGGTATTCAAGCCCGGCCCGCATGCACATCGTATGGACCACGAGGCCGAGATCGCGGGCATCGGCGTGGGGTCGGGCCCGAACGGCGAGGAGGTCCCGGCGGTCGTCCTCCTCGTGCGCGAGGAGTATCTCCCGATATTCGTGACCGTCGACCAGGCGCGCTCGATTCGCGGCGGACTCGCGGGGCAGTCGTTCGACCGCCCACTGACCCACGATCTGCTCGTGGAGATGGTGACGGAGTTCGGCGGCGCAGTCGACTCGGTCCGCATCGACGACCTGTCGGACGGCACCTTCTACGGGAAGCTTCGGGCAGAACGCTACGTCGACGGCGAACCAGAGCAGTTCACCTTCGACGCCCGCCCGAGCGACTGCCTCGCCATCGCCGTCCGCTTGGAGTGTCCGATCCTTGTCAGCGACGAGGTGGTCGACGCGGCCGGCCAACCGCCGGAGACGGTCGACATCGACGACGACACCGCGCCGCCGCGCGGCCCCGACGCCCACGACCCCGAACGCTCGGAGTCGTCCGACCGCGACGACGACTACCGCTACCGCTGAAACGATGTAGCCGCGTCACGGTCACACCCACATCACTCTGTTTCAGACACTCCGGTGTCCTCGTTCACCGCACCCTGTTCGAGCGTGGCCGCTCGCTCGTGGAGGGCGGCCGCGAGCGTCGCATCGTCGAAGCCGTTCTCGCGAGCGGACTCGATCACCTCGTCCAGGGCCTCTCCGAGCAGTCGTTCGGACGCGATCTCACGATTCGTAATCATAGTTCACACACGGCCGAGTAGCGGGATAATTATTCGCCCGTTACGCGCCGACCGTCGGGGTTGATACTGGCGGCGGCGATACGCCCGTGTATGACCGAGGACTCCACGACGGCCGGAGACGCAGCGACCGGTGGCGACGAGACGGCGGCCGCAGCGACCGCTGACGGCGGATCAGGGGTGACGCTCGCGGACTCGTACACCGAGATGACCGAACTCATCCTCCCGAACGACACGAACAACCTCGGGCGGGCGCTCGGTGGTGCCGTCCTCCACTGGATGGACATCTGTGGGGCTATCGCTGCAATGCGCTTCTCTAGCCGCCAGTGCGTCACGGCGTCGATGGACCACGTCGACTTCATCGCGCCCATCGACTTGGGCGAGGTAGCGGTCGTGGAGGCGTACGTCTTCAACACCGGGCGCACGAGCGTCGACGTGAAGGTGGACGTGCGTGCAGAGAACCCCAAGACGGGCGAGGAACGACAGACGACGACGTCGTTTCTCACGTTCGTCGCCCTCGACGGCGACGGCCGGCCGACGCCGGTGCCAGACGTGACCTGTCCCACGCCGGAGGAGGAGGCGCTTCGACAGGAGGCGACCGAGGAACGTCGCAACCAGTTGGAACACGTCGCAGACCGGTTGGACTAGCTGACCGAATCCCAGCGGTGCAGACTAGCGACCGCGCGTCTCAGACTCCGGGGGTGGGTCGCTCGCCGAGTTCGAACTCGACGGTCTGCTCGCGACCATCGCGGACGATGGTGAACTGGACCGTGTCACCGGGCGACGTCTCAAGCGCGAGGTAGTTCGAGAGGTCGGCCTGTACCTCGACCGATCGGCCGCCGATGCCGACGACGACGTCGCCGCCAGTCGGAACCGAGACGCCATCGACCGACGTCTGTCCGTCCGTGCCCTGCAAGGTGCCCGCCGCGGGGCCGTCGTCCACTACTTCGATCATCAGGACGCCGCCGACGTCGTCGAGGCCGTACGCTTCGGCGATAGTGGGCGTCACTTCGAGGAGACGGACACCCATAAACGAGTGATCGTACTCACCGTCGCTGGCGAGGGCGGGGACGACCCGCTTCGAGAGCGCCGCCGAGACGCCGAAGCCGAGGTTGTCACCGCCGCCTCGGGCCGCGACGGCGACGACGCGCCCGTCGTACGTGACGATGGGGCCGCCGGAGTTGCCGGGGTTGAGCGCGGCGTCCGTCTGGACGGAGTCGGCGACGGTGAAGTTGTTCGGCGCCGAGAGGACGCGGTCGATTCCGGAGATGATGCCCGTGGACGCAGAGCCGCTGAAGCCGAACGGCGACCCGATAGCCATCACCGGCGTGCCGATGGGTGGTTCCGGGTCCGTGTCGACCCACGACAGCGGCGTAGCCGACTCGGGACGGTCTTGCGCGCGCAACACGGCCAGATCGGAGTAGGCGTCCGTACCGACGATACGGGCGTCTCGCCACTCGTTCCCCTCGAATCGGAGTTTCACGTCGTCCGCGCCCGCGACGACGTGCTGGTTAGTGACGACGTAGCCGTCGCCGGCGACGAACCCGGAGCCACTCCCCTGTGGCCCCGTCGCACCGTAATTGAGGACGCCCACGACCGACCCGACCGTCGAGCGGTACACGTCAGTCTGCGTCGCGGACGACTGTGAGACGGCGGCCGCGTTCGATCCAGCGGTCGCCGCTTCACCCGCCGACTCCTCGCTCGCGGCCGGCGCGGAGTCGGTCGACCCGACCTGCACACAGCCAGCGGTAGCGACCGTCGCCGCACTCGCTACACTAGCGAGAAACGTCCGTCGTGATGGCATAGCACACAGTTTGCTCCACCAGCGAATAACTCCGGCGCTCGTCTCGAGTGCTGGCGGCAGGCCTTTGGCCCGCGACCGGGTACGGTCGCCTATGAGCCTCAACGCGGACCCGCCGCCGACGCCGACACTCGCGACGGTCGACCCCAGTCAGTACGACGACACCGAGGTCGCTGGCGACGAGTACCACCGCGAGGAGTTGGAGGCGTTCCTCGCGGACGGCGCGTGGGCGGAGGCGTTCGATCAGTGGTCGGCCGACGCCGACGTCGACGCGGAGACGTGGCGCATCGCCGAGGAGTTGGGGCTGTTCGCCGGCTTCGACTTCTTCTGGGACGACTTCGCAGACCGCGTCGGCTACCACGCACCGGGTATCCCCGAAGACTGGAAAGAGCGCGACCTCCACCCCGACCTCACCAGTTGGGGGCAAGTGTCGGCGATCAACGCCGCCCTCACCGAGTTTGGACAGGTGGTGTGTGAGGTGCTCAAAGCGGAGTACGTCGACTGGGAGAGCGAGTTCGAGGCACCCGACGACCTGCCCGACTTCTGATCGGCGTGTCGGCGGTAGCGATATAGTCGTAGAGTGACGAGTGTTAGCTATGGTCACGGAGACTGAGCGCGACGACATGACGTGGTACCAGTGCGACGCGTGCGGCCTCCTGCTAGACGATCGCGAGGACGCAGAAGAACACGAAAAACACTGCGACGCGGAGGACCCCTCGTACCTCCAGTAGCCGTCGGACCCGTCAGAACTGTTCGTCCGCGATCCGTTCGGCGTGCTCGCGAGACTGCGCGACCGTCCATCGCACCTTCGCGGCGTCGCCGTAGGCCAACTCCTCGCGGAGTTCGTCGGCGAGGATGCCGACCGCGTAGCCGAGCGACTCGCCGTCGGCGTCGCCCAACTCGTAGACGCCGTATCGATCCGGGGCGGCCCCGACCGTCGCCCGGTCGAGGTCGCGCCACGCCTTTCGGAGGCTCATCTCACGCCTCCGTGTCGGCGTCGTCTGCGTCGTCGCCGCCGTCGCTCGCCTCGTCGTCTGCTGCCGCGACGAACTCGTAGCTGTCCTCGCCCCAGTCGTCCTCGACGAACACGAACACGCGCCCGCCGGCCACCTCGGGATCGGCGTCGATCTCCGTGCGCTGGCCGCCCGGTCGCCGCGCGGTGACGCCGGGGAACAGTTCCTCCTCCTCACCCTCACCGAGGATGACGCGGCCGACGCCGGTGTCCTCGAGGATGTCGTCGTGGGTCTTCAGGTCGTTCACGTACAGGAGGACGCCCTCCGTCTCCGTGGGGTCGGTGACGAGGACGTGCGATTCTTTCCCCGGCGCTGTCGTCAGCGTCCCCTCGACTCGCTGTGGGACGCCGTGGTAGAACGTGACCCGGCCGTCGAGGTACTCCACCTCCACCCCCTCCTCTCGGAGAGCGATGGAGACGCTCGCGGGGGCGACGTCGCTCCGGTGTGGCGCGCTCATACATAGAGGTGGGACGGCGACGCCGATAAACACGGCGAGGTGTCGGCGGTGCACAGGCTCCAGTGACCCGGCGCTCGCACCACCGAAAGCGGGAACACCCGACACGACCGCCACCTTCAAACCCGCCGAACGCACCCGTTCGCGCATGGACGGACGCGCTGCCGCCCCGGGTGCCGGCACGGTCGTCAACGCCCTCGCGACGGGTCGCGGTGCCGCGTTCGCGGTGGACTTGGAGACGACCGCGACCGTGATGCTCGACCCCGACGCCGACGAGGTGACTGGCGAGATAGCTGGTGCGCCCGACGGCGACACTCGCTTGATCGAGCGATGCGTCGAACGCGTCGTCGACCGCTTCGGGACCGGCGAGGGCGGTCACGTCCGAACCGACAGCGAGGTGCCGACCGCCGCCGGACTCAAGAGTTCCAGCGCCGCCGCCAACGCGACGGTGCTGGCGACGCTGTCAGCGCTGGGCGTCGAGGCTGCGAACGACCCCGACGCCGACGTGACAAAGACGGAAGCGTGTCGCGTCGGCGTCCGCGCCGCCCGCGACGCCGGCGTCACCGTCACGGGCGCGTTCGACGACGCTTCGGCTTCGATGCTGGGCGGCGTCACCGTCACCGACAACACGAACGACGAGTTGCTACACCGCGACGACCCGTTCGCGACCCACGCGCTGGTATGGACGCCGCCCGAGCGAGCGTACTCCGCTGACGCCGACGTCAGCGCCTGCGAGCGTGTCGCGCCGATGGCGACGCTCGCCACCGACCTCGCACTCGATGGCGACTACGGCCGTGCGATGACGGTGAACGGCTTGGCGTTCTCGGCGGCGCTGGGCTTTCCCACCGACCCCGCAGTCGAGGCGATGGCCGACTGCGACGGCGTCTCGCTGTCTGGAACCGGCCCGAGCGTCGTCGCTGTCGGCGACCGTGCGGATCTGAAGGCGGTCAGACGCCTATGGGACGACCGCGACGGCGAGACGCGACTCGTCGAGACGCGCGAGACGGGCGCACGGATGCTGTGAGCGTGACTATCGGAGACACTACAGACATATGAGCTACGAGGACACCGACGACATCGACGACCTGGCGGAGGAACCGGACGAACTGGCGGAGATGAGTCTCGACGAACTTCGCGAAGAGATCGGTGACATCGACCGCGAACTCGTCGAACTGATCGCGCGGCGCACCTACGTCGCCGACACCATCGCGGGTGTGAAAGAGCGACAGGACCTCCCGACGACCGACGAGACCCAAGAGCAGGCCGTGATGGACCGGGCGGGCGCGAACGCCGAGCGGTTCGAGGTAGACTCGAACCTCGTGAAAGCGATCTTCCGGTTGCTCATCGAGTTGAACAAGGTCGAGCAGCGAGAGAGTAGGTAGTCGAATTCTGACGTCTCGACTCGTCTATTCCGGTATGTGTGTCTACCTTTCTTCCGGTAGTTGCTCTGCCCTTTGACGATACGTCCGTAGAAGTCGCCTTCACCGAGTCGGCTTGAGTACACGCCACACGATTTTCGGGTGGAACAACGTCGTGGGCGGTCGTTCCATCATCAACACGCGCATAAAGGCGTCTCGGAGCACCCCGTCTGTGTGCGCCTTGCGGTTCAATCGGGAGAGATATCGGCTCGTGAGGTCGGTACTGCGAGGTTTGGGGCCAGTGGTTTGAGGAAATCGAAAGTCTGCCCCGACTGCCATCATCCAAGCGATGTCGACCACGTCCGTACTCCGCACGAAAAACCGCAGACCGATGTCTGAGAGCCGACCGGTCGCGAGGATGTGGTGGAGAAGGACGGCCTCGAGCGCGGCGACCGACATCCCCTGTCCGTATAACGGATTGAAACTGGCGATTGCGTCGCCGATCACGACTAGTCCCTCGGGGAAGTGATCAAGGTCTTCGTAGCGATGTCTCAAGTTCGTTGGAAAGGGGTAATGTGCGATCTCATCGGACGCTCGTGGGTGGTCTTCGAGTAACCCTTCGAGGTCTGGTGCGGGGAGATTCGATGCGAACTCTGTGAAGCCGTCTATGTCGGTCGGCGGATGATCACCGTGCACGCCGGCCACCGTAACCACCCACCGGTCTCCTTCGACGGGGAGAACACCAGCAGCTCTAGGGTTCGACGAGGAAGGCGTCGTGATGAACGAGCGGTGGTCCTCCGGCGGACGCTGGAGAAGCAGCGTACTATAGGCGAGGTCGATGTACACCTCGTCGACGGGTGGCGGCGTGTACCCGTGTCTCTTCAGCCAGGCCGGTGTCCGGCTGGTTCGGCCCGTGGCGTCGACGACCAACGACGTGTCGAGTTCTTCTACCGTCGCTTGCTCGTTCGTGAACGAGACCCCCTCTACAGTTGTCGCCGTCTCGTCTATCCGATAGTCCACGGACCGGCACCCCTGTCGTACGGTGACTCCGTCGAGGCGAGAAACGTTACGCCGTACCAACTGTTCGTATAGGGGTCGTGTCGCAGCGTAGTGAGGTAGATAGTGGGGACCCTCCGCGAGAAAATCGCCTTCAGCGTAGAATTTGACGTCACGCGCGGCATCGATTTCCAGCCCTCCCGCAGAGAGGAAGTCTCGTCGAAATCCTGGGAACAGATCCTCTAGTGTGGATCGCCCGGCCTCCAACATAACGTGGATATGACGACCCTGAGGAACGCCTCGGCGAGGGGATGCTTCGTCGGGGAACGTGTCTTTCTCGATGACAGTGACTTCATCGAACGCGTCGGCGAGGACGCGGGCTGCGAGGAGCCCTGCCATCCCAGCCCCGATCACCGCCGCCTGCTCGCCCTGTCGGCTCACTCGATCGCCGTCGTATCGGGTAACGGTCGCGAGAGTCATATTGATGGTATTTTGGTTCAGCGTCTGGTGGAAGTGGGTGTGTACGAACGGACTATAGCTTGGCTTCGAAGACCAGACTCGTCGGCGTCTCAGCCACGCGGCGGAAGCGTGTGAGCCCACCTTCGGTGACGACCGTCCGTGTCTGTTCTTCCCCTGCCTGTGCACCGAGTCCGTAGCCGACGTCCTGGCTCAACGAGTTCGGTGTGCAGGCCACCGTGGAGATCGAGTACGCCAAGCGACCGAACGGGGTCAGGTTGTCTTCGACCCGATCATCGGCGTAGGGCTCGACGATCATCCACGACCCGTCGGCGGCGAGCGTCTCCCGGACGTGGGCTGCAACGCCGATGGGGTCGCCCATATCGTGGAAGCAGTTGAACATCGTCACGAGGTCGTAGTCGTCTCCGTTGTACTCGCTCGCGGTTGCCACCTCGAAGTCGACACGGTCGGCGACGCCAGCGGTCTCCGCCCGCTCGCGTGCCACCGCGATAGACGCCTCGTGATAGTCGACGCCGACGACTCTCGATTCGGGGTACGCTTCGGCCATACGTATCGTCGGTGCGCCGTGTCCACAGCCGACGTCGACGATTCTGCCGCCCGTCCTCAACGTCTCGTCGACGCCGTCAAGCGCCTCGATCCAGTCGGTGAGGAAGGCCCCGTATGACGGTCCGAAGAACCGTTCGGTGCCGTGGAACACGTCCTCGTCGTGTTCGTGCCAGCCGATGCCCTCGCCCGTCCGAAACGCATCTCGGAGTTCGGGTCTGATTTTTGCGACCGACGTGACCAGCTGAAATGCTCCCGGCATAAACACGGGACTCTCCTTGTCAGACAGAATGTACGCTTGCTCGGGAGAGAGACTGTAGCGGTCAGTCTCGGGGTCGTAGGTGACGTACTTGCCTGCGGCCTGCGCGCGCAACCATTCGCGGACGTAACGTTCGGTGGTATCCGTTTGCTCGGCTAACTCAGCGGATGTGAGCGGTCCAGCGTCGTCCAGTGCCGCATAGAGACCGAGTTCGTCGCCGACGACCGCCAGCGCGGCGTGGACTGTCGCACCGAGGTCGACGAGCGACGTCTCCACGAGTTCTTTCAGTTTCTGTTCGTTGATCGGATCTGCCTGCGTTTCTGTTGTCATAGGTTCGCGCCCTTGTTACACAATTTCGACGGTCGACGGTCACCGCGGGAGTACCCGTCTGGGTACTCTCCCCCGCCCAATTGGTATCTTTATTTTTTTACACTCTGTACTCCGCTGAGACGATACGAGACGAAACACGATATAGGCATTCCGTGGAGACCAGTCCACCGAGTACTCTCGTTGCAGTCGGTGACCCCCGTTCGTCGTCTGCGCAAGTCTCACTACCTGCACGCAACTACGAGCAGGCACTCGCCGCCTCCATCTGTCATACTGCTGTACTCCCTCTCGCGGCAAGGCGAGGTGACGTTCACCAACAGTCGACCGAACAGACGAGGGTGGAACAGCGCCACGGGTGGCGTGCGACGCTGACGCCGGGGTACGTCTTTTTCGTGTGAACTGAAGCGGGTGATATGGAATCTACTGTCGAATCCTGCGCGGGTACAGTTTGAACTACTACTCGGAGAGTAGGACGAGTCCGCATCCGGACCTGAGTACTCAGTCTACGGATTTCGGGTTGTTCTGTGTCCGATCTCGATCACTCTACGGCCAGTTCGCGTGCGAGTGGTCGGGCCTCACGCCGGTAGGTTTCGAACGTCGACAGCGCCCATTCACGTGCGTCCGAGGAATCGGTATCTACCAACACCCGGACCATCCCGCTCTCTTGATCGTACCCACTGATGGCGATTCGGTCGTCGAAGATGCCGACGCCGTAGGGTGGCAAGTCGTCGTGAACATTGACCGTGAGGTTCCCACTCTCAAGCGGCGCGGAGCAGTGATCCGGATAGGTCGAGAGAATGTATTCGGCCACGCTCGGTGGATCGACGATGTCCGCCTGCATCCCGTCGACGATCTGCTGCTGGAGTTCGTCCTTACAGGGCTCGAGTAAGGCTACGTCGATGCCGATAAACTGGAATCTGCTCGTCTCCCGGAGTAACGCCGTGAATCGGTTCACCGGGCGATATGGGGAGTCAGTTTCGGCGACCGTCACGACCGCGTTCGTCGCCATTTCGACTGTGAATCCGCTCGCTTCACTCGGGAGCCACTGCCACGTGTCGCGGAACTGCTGTTCTGTTTCTATCCGCTCGATCAGCGTCTGCAGGCCCTTCACGACGAACGCACCCAGTTCCGTTGCCTCGTAGAGATTGCCGTTCTTACTGACCCAGTGGCGATCCTCGAATGCGCGTAACGTTCGCCCGATGGTAGACCGTGACGCTCCAGTAACCTCTTGGAGGTCCCCCCGACTCTGGGGTCGCTCAGCCAGTGCAACAAGCGCAGTGACGCGGTGACCCGACCGCGCGAGGAACGCAACCTCGTCGAGCGGAGCACTCGTAGTGCGCGAGACCATATTAAATGTACGCACACCGAGGATATATCTGTTCGGCCGTTGCCCCGTTGTCGCTCACTGGCCGGTACACAGGAGTGTTCACGTCCGGCCTGGGCTGAAACACGAAGCGTTCTCCTAGACTCATTCGCGAGCGGTTGCTCCACCGTCTGTCCGGGTGGTTCCCGACGGGACGACGTTCTGGTTTCGGCTGAAGAAGTTCGATGGATCGTACTCGTCTTTCAGCACGACCAGGCGCTCGTACGACGGGCCGAACGTGGCTCGCATCGTCTCCTCGCCGCCTTCGAGGAATCCCGGGAAGTTGAGATAGACCGATCCGTCGGAGAACTGTCGCATATCGTTGAGGCAGTCTTGGACCCACTCGACGTTTGCCTCATCGTTCTCCGCCCGTTCCCAGTTCGCCTCGACACCCAACAGGAAGGGAGCGTGTCGTCCCGCAAACGCACTCTCCTCGGCGTCGACTCGTTCGATCGCACCGCCCAACTGCCAGATGTCGACCGTCGAGAGCGGAGAGGGGGCGGCCTCCGCCCAGTAGGCAATACGGTCGATGACGGACGCCGAGAGGCCGTCCAGATACAGCGACTTCCAGTAGTAGCGCATCCCATCGGGGTAGTCTTCGTCAAGGAATTGCTGAAACTCGGTGTACGGACGGACTCCGCTGAGGTCCGCAATCGGCTTGGTGAGGGTGCGTAGGGGCGAGAGTTTCCGTTCTCCGTCGTTGACGTGGCCAGCGTAACACCCCATCACAGCGAACTTCTGCCGGTGAATATCATTTCCCTCGAATAGGGCTTCGTCGGGGAGTTCACCGGCGAAGACCAGCGTGCTCACTCCCTTCGGTGCAGACTTGACGTACGCACGGTACGCTTGGAGGCACTCGGTCAGTCGATCACTCGGGTAGAACACCAGGCAGGTCGCCACGTCGGGACCGACCGGATGGAGGTCGAACTCGAAGGCCGTGACGACGCCGAAGTTTCCGCCGCCTCCACGAAGCCCCCAGAAGAGTTCCTCGTGTTCGTCCTCGCTGGCAGTAAGGTACTCGCCGTCTGCGGTAACGAGTTCGACAGACCGCAGGTTGTCACAGGTCAGTCCGTACGCACAACGGAGATGTCCGATACCCCCACCGAGCGTGAGTCCCGCGACGCCGGTATCCGAGACGACGCCGCCAGGCGTCGCCAGCCCGAACGCCTGCGTCTCGTGGTCGACGTCTGCCCACGTCGCCCCGGCTTGCACCCACGCCGTTCGCTCGTGGGGGGCCACCCGCACGCCCCGCATCTCGGAGAGGTCGATCACGAGTCCGTCGTCGCAAACGGCGGTCCCGGCGACGTTGTGTCCCCCGCCACGGACGGCTACTGGGAGGTCGTGTTCGCGGGCGAAGTTCACCGCGGCGATGACGTCAGCGGCACCACGGCACCGTACGATGAGGGCGGGCCGTTTGTCGATCATCCCGTTCCACACCGCACGCGCCTCGTCGTAGTTCGTGTCTCCGGGGCGGATTACGGTCCCGCGAACCGTCGCCCCGAACGCCGTGGCCTGGTTAGTGTCGATGGTCGCTGGTGCCATACCGAACCTGACGCCGCGTCAAGGCTTGGCCTCACCCACCGAGAAGCATTCGGCGCCGTGAACGGCGTTGCAAGCCGTGAGACGACGTTCATTCTCCAGATGGGCTAGGGTTACTACCACGCGGATCGAACGGTGATCGAGGAAGTGCTATGCCCCCACGCCGGGACGGACGACAGATCGACACGAGTCGGCGACAGCCGGGGTCGCCGGTATTCGAGGCCATTCTGGAAAACGAGCGGACACGCCGTTGGCTCGGACAGCGTCTCGACGCGACGGGTGGCCGCGTGGACACGGACCGCCTCGGTGACATCGTCCGACACGGTCCAGTGTTGGAGGCCTTACTAGACGAACCGCTCGACCGTAGAGAGATCGAGGACCGACTCGACGTGTCGCGAGCGACGAGCCACCGCTTCACGCGGTGGCTCGACGAACAGGGGTTCGCCGAGAAGGTCGACGGACGGTTCCGCCTGACCGGCCGGGGTGAAGTCGTCGCAGAAGAGGTCCTTCGCTTCGAGGCGAACGTCCACACCGCACACAGACTGGCACCACTGCTCGACGTGATCTGTGAGGATCACCGGGAGTTCGTCGTCGAACCGTTTGTGGACGCGACGGTGACCGTCGCGGAACCGGACGACCCGTACGGTCCAGTGGAGCGGTTCATCTCGCTCGTCGGTGACTCGGAGACGTTCCGGGGGTTCAACACGACACACATGGCTCCACTCGTCCTCGGTGGCTTCCACAGACAACTCTTCGACGCAACAGACACCGAAGTGATCTACCTCCCACGCATCGCGGAGACGCTGTTCGAGACGTACCCCGGGCGTGCCAGCGAGGCGATCGAACGTGGGCACCTCGCCTTGCGGACGCGCGAGGAACTACCGTACGGCTTGGCTCTCTTCGACGACCGTGTCGGAATCGGGGGGTACGACTCGGCGACTGGCCTTATGCAGGTGTTCGTCGATACCGACGCTCCGATTGCGCGGGAGTGGGCTGAACGCGTGTACGACTCAGTCAGAGCGGACTCAGAGCCACTCGACGAGCACTCCAGTCCGACAGGGTGATTCAGACTCTCAATCGAGTGTTCGGGCATCTGCTGCCACTTCAGTGTAATAGCGGAGTGGTGAACGCGTCCACACATCTGTCGCAGTCATACCTTTCCGCTCGCACTGGCCTGAATGCCCCCCGTACTCGTGTTCAAGCGTTTCGTAGCGTGCGAACGGTACGTCAACGCTCACAATTATAACTCAGATGTTAGTTTATGGAGACAAAAAGTGCAGCCGGCCGACTGCTTGAGTATTCTCTCGACCCACAGCAACAACACCGGGTGATTCAGCACTCTCCGAGACGTTCCCGAACGTACTGCTTGACGCCCGTGAGTTCACGTTACCTTGCCCGATAGTTCTGCACCTGCTTTGAACTTCACCTCGTTCGAGGCTCGCCCCGCACTCACTAGGTGAAGCACTGGCGCGTCCACCGCCAGATGCAAGACGGCGATCCGACCCCCACCACCGCCACCATCGGCCGACCGTCCACCCGGCTTCTTCCGAATGAGAAGGTCGTTCCCCTCTTTCGACAGCACACCACGCTCCACCAGCGTCCCCGCATCCGAGAGATCGAGCCGAGCCCCCCGCCGTCGACGCGTGACCATTCGCTGTGGTACATCACCCTCACCGGCCACATCCTCAAACGAATCACCAAGGTCAGAAAGCTCGATCCCGACCACCTCCGTCGGACCAACCATCGACACCACGGTTACCGAATTCTCGTACAGCGCGGCGTCGTCGATGACCCACCCACCCGAATAAACGAGTTGGTCGTTGCTCTCACACCGCTGGACGTACAACAACCCTGGGAACGGCTCCGGACACCGTGGCGGTTGCACCATCATCTGATACACCGACACACCAGTCGACGACCCCGACTCCGTCGTCCGCGCCCACACACCCGGCCCACAGGGGTCATCACCAGCAGTCGCACAGACCCTCGCAGAGCCATTGTCCGTCCCCGGCGGCAAACTTACGACCAGCACCGACCCATCCTCTGCTCGAATGACCTCCAGACCCCCACCCGTCGATACTGGCCCCGTCACCTCTGCAACGAAGTGAGGTGTTGTCCCGCACGCCGCACCCGGCCGACCGGTGGGGTCGTCGTCGTCACAATCACCGCCTCCGTCGGCAGCCGAATTAATGCGTCCCCACGCATGGTCAGTCCCTTCCCCGTTCCCAGTCAGGTACCCAATGAGCCGCTCCGGCGTCACTGCCTCCCGGATACTCCCGTTCCCACCCGGAACTTCCGCATCAGGCAAGCAGACCGTAAACCGCTCAGCGATCATCGCCTCGCCACCCAGATAGTCGTAGATGGGCTCCAGTTCTTCCTCCTCAGTGCCATCACCGAGCCCGTCATCGTCATCGTCAGTGTCACGAGCGTATCCTTCTCCCGGCGCGTTGCTCCGCGACGAATTGTGATTCTGCGCCATCACCGGCGACGACGTAACCCACCCTTCTATCTCGACCCGCCCAGACAGCGACGGAGTCAGCCGACGCACGTGTGGCACACCGACAACGAACTCGCCCATACTCGCCTCCTGTGTCCCCGCGAACACTGCCGCAGGCGACGCTCCCGTGTTCGTCACCGCCGACGCCACCCGGTTCAGACATCCGGCGAACGACCCCGCCGCGACGACACCGCCGGCCGCGAGGAGTCGACGGCGACTGAGTGTTCTGTATGGGACACCACCTGTCGCACCGTCTGGTCCTCGGGAACTCATAATCAGACACTGAACGGGAGCCGATAGCATAAGTTTCGCGCACCCATCCTGTCAGAACACACACCAGAACAGCCCCCGTGCACTGCACACCACTGCGAGCAAACACTTATTATTCAATTCGGTTACACTATTCGCGTGATGAGTTCGTCAACCCGTGAGGGTCTGCTGTCTCGGTTCGACGTATCTGATCCCGCGCTCGCGGGGTTCAGTATGACGTTGGCCGGGTTCGTCGGCCTGATGGGGATCATAACGGCGGAAGTCCTCTACCCCAACTACTCGACGAGACAGGACATCAGCGATCTGGGTTCGACGCTCCCGCCGAATCCGATCATCCACGAGCCGTCCGCGACGATATTCAACAGCACGATGCTGGTGACGGGGGCGATGGTACTCGTCGCCGCGTACGCGCTGTTCCGCTCACTCGACCGGCGCGGATTCCCGCTCGCACTCGCCGTCTTCGGCGTCGGCGCGTTCGGCGTCGGCGTGTTCCCGGGGAACGTGACCCCGTGGCACGGACTGTTCGCGCTCCTGACGTTTTTCTCCGGCGGCATCACGGTCGTGCTCTCCTCGAGGGTCGCCACCAGGCCGTTCTCGTTCCTCTGTGGACTCTTCGGCGGCATCTCGTTGCTCGTTCTCGTCAGCGTCTTCGTGTACGGGTTGGCCGTCGGCGGGCCCAGTCCGCTCGCACCGCTCGGAAGTGGCGGAATCGAGCGGTGGGTCGTGTACCCGCTCATCATCTGGTTGCCCGCCTTCGGTGGATATCTGCTGGCGTCCACCGACACCACCGGTTCCGACACCCCCGCTCGATAATCCCCACACAAGCGGGCGAACGGTCGCTCACCCTCGAACGGACGCACCTCCGCGCTACCCGAGTTCCTCGAAGGAGAGTCGTTCGCCGACGGCGGGCGTCTCGTCGTCGGGCCACTCGTCTGCGGTCCCGTCCACCTGTGCCGCCCAGAGTCTCGCGTAGCGGCCGTCACGCTCCAGCAACGCCTCGTGTGTCCCGCGCTCAACGACTGCCCCGTCGTCCAACACGAGAATCTCGTCGGCCTCGCGGACGGTCGAGAGCCGATGGGCGATGGCGAGCGTCGTGCGGTCGGCGGTGAGTCGCGCGAGTCCGCGCTGGATGAGCGCCTCCGTCTCGGTGTCGACGGCGCTGGTTGCCTCATCGAGGACGAGGATCGCCGGATCCTGTAGTAACGCCCGCGCGATGGCGATGCGCTGACGCTGGCCACCCGAGAGTTTCACGCCGCGTTCGCCCACACGCGTCTCGTAGCCGTCGGGGAGGTCGACGACGAACTCGTGGGCCTCGGCGAGTTCGGCGGCCGCACGGACCGCCTCGTCTGTCGCGTCGAAAGAGCCGTATCGGACGTTGTCTGCGACGGTCCCGTCGAAGAGGAACACGTCTTGGCTGACGTAGCCGACGTTCGACCGAAGACTGTCGAGCGAGAGGTCGCGAACGTCGACGCCGTCAACGCTGATCGTACCGCTGTCGACGTCGTACAGACGGAGGAGGAGTTTCGCCGCCGTCGACTTTCCCGCACCAGTGGGGCCGACGAGTGCCACCGTCTCACCGGGATCCGCCCGGAGCGACAGCGACCGGACGACGGGCCGTCCAGGTAGGTATGAGAAGGTCACGTCGTCGTACTCAACAAGGCCGTCGAGGTCATCGCGAACAACTGCGTCCGGGCGGTCAGTGACGACGACCGGCTGATTCGAGAGGCCGACCACTCGCTCGGCGCTCGCGCGAGCGTTCTCGTAACTGTTGACGATGCGCCCGACGCCCGAGAGCGGGTCAACGAATCGTTGCGTCATAAAGAGGAACGTGACGAACTCACCGACTCGGAGTGGCTCGGCGCCCGGAACCGTCGCAGCACCGACGAGCCACAACCCGCCGAGGAGGAACGTCGCCGCGAACGCCAGTCCAGCAAGGAAGTCCATCGACGGCTGATAGAGGTACTCCAGTTTCGCGACGGCCCACGCTCGGAGGTAGTAGGTGAAGGAACTGTCGGCGATACGCTCCGTCTCGTGAGCCTCTGCGTTGGCGGTCTTTATCACCTCCATCCCAGAGAGGTTGTTCTCGAGACGGGTGTTCAGGTCGCCCACCGACGACCGGAGCGCTCGGTACCGTGGACGGATCGTCCGCATAAACCACAGCGTGAACGCCGCGAGGGCGGGGACGAACACGAGCGTCACCAGCGCCAACTGCCAGTGAAGCGCGAACAACAGGACGGCGATGCCGAGAACGGTCGCCGTGAGTTGGAGGGCGCTGGAGACGGTCGTCCCGAGGAACATCCGCAGGTTCCGGACGTCGTCGTTCAGAATCGAGAGGACCTGCCCCGTCTGTTTGTCGTCGAAGAAGGCCATATCGAGTCGTTGCATCGCGGCGTAACTGTCGACGCGAATCCGGTGTTGCAGGCGGTTAGAGAACAGCGACAGCGACGCGCCGTTCGTCCACGTCAACAAGACGGACGCGACCAGAGCACCGACGATGACGGCGACAGAGAACCACACTTCTCCGGCTTGGGTCTGCGGGAGGAGGTCCGCTGGTACGTACGGCAGGCGGTACGGGACCTGATCGTTGAACGTCGCGTCGATGGCGACGCCGAGCACCAGCGGTGGCGCGAGACTGGCGACTCGCCCGAGGACGCTCGTGACAACGCCAACGACGAATAACGCGAGGTCGTCGCGGGCGTACCTGCCGAATAGGTCGCGCAACGGGTCGCCGTCGACGTCGAACGCGAGGGCGTCCTCACTCCCACCCCACGGTGGCGGACTCACTCACCCTCCCGGCTGTCGAGAGCGCAGACAGCGCGTCGATGGTGGATCATTCACCACCGGTAAGCCTCACGTGAGCATAACCTCGCCGGGGTGCGACGCCCGTGGGAGACGCGTCGAACCGAACAGCCGTCTCAGTCGACAGCGATTTGCCCGCGACTGCGGTGGGGACGGGTGATGACTGACGACGAGGTTCGGGCGGCGTACGATCGACTCGCCGCTGGCTACGACGCCGACGGCGACACGAAGCCGTCCAACGCGTACCTCGAACGACCGGCGATGCGGGCGCTCCTGCCGACAGTCGAAGGTACGACTGTCCTCGATGCAGGCTGTGGCGCGGGCCACCTCACGGCAGAACTCGTCGCCGACGGCGCACACGTCGTCGGCCTCGATTCCAGCGCCGAGATGCTCCGGTTCGCTCGCGAGCGTGCACCCGACGCCGCGTTCGTCCGTGCTGACCTCGGCACGCCGCTCCCGTTCGACGCCGGCGCGTTCGGCGGCGTCGCGAGTTCGCTGGCGTTTCACTACGTCCCCGATTGGGGGCCGCTATTCGCGGAACTCGCACGAGTCGTTCGCCCTGGTGGGTGGCTCACGTTCACCGTACAACATCCGCACGCCGACTTCGTCGAGTACGACGGCGTGGAGAACTACCATAAGACTGAACGCGTCTCGGCGACGTGGACCTCCTTCGGAAGCCCAATCGAAGTGCCGGCCTATCGCCGCCCCCTCGAGTCGATGATCACGCCGGCGCTCGACGTGGGCTTTCGGCTCGACCGTCTGTTCGAACCGACGCCGACGGACGACTATCGCGCGGCCGACCCGGAGCGATACGAGTACGAGGCGACGAACCCGAACTTCCTGGGCCTGCGGTTCGACGTCCCCACCGACGAGTAGTCGTCACGCAGTCGGCCGACGAGACCACCCGGTCGTCAACCCGAGTGTCTTGCGCGACGTTTTCTCCTCACGGCGCGTCTTTCATCGGTATGGCATCACAACGAGCAGCCGTGACGGCGACCGTCGACCGTCTCATCGAGGAGGTCGGATCGTGGCCCCACATCGAGGTCGGAGAGCACCGCTTCGGCGGGACAGAGTTCCGAGTCGGGCCCCGTGAGATCGGGCACGTCCACGAGTGGGGGATGCTCGATATCGCGTACCTCAGGCGGCTTCGCGACGTGTTGATCGAGGAAGGCCACACTGGCGTCCACCACCTCCTCACAGAGTCCGGGTGGACGACCTACTACATCGAGTCGACCGACGAGTTCGACCACGCACGGTGGCTCCTCCGCCTCTCGTACCTCTACCACGTTGCCGTCCTGCAGCGAACACCCGCAGGATCTGAGGAACTTGCCGACGTGGACGTTGAAGCCGAGTTGGCGGCGCTCGCCCCGAGTGACACAGTTCGTGCCGCATTCGAGCGGAAGCCGGCGTCTGCTTGAGAACAGCGTTCAGTACGACCAGAGGCGGTCGATGCGATGTGCGACCGTCGAGTGCTCGTCGCGAAGTGTCTCGACATCTCGTTCGCCGTCAACGTTGATCACGTGAACCTCGCCGCGGGCCCCGCCGTACACGTCTTGGAAGTCGTACACGACTCCGACCACATCGGTGTCATCGGGCACGTCGTCGCTGTCGAGGAGGCACTCAACCTGTTGGTCGACATTGTACTCGACGAGGTGGTTGACGGCGCCTTCCGTGTCGAGGTCGTCGGGGAGACGCTCAACGCCGGGTTCGAGGTGCGGTCCCAACAGGTCGATGCAGTGTTCGATACCCGGAGGTTCCGAGAGGCCGTCGGTGAGCGACTGGTACGTTGCCGTCACCGCGCCACACCCAGTGTGACCGACGACGATCGCTGTTCGTGTCCCCGTGTGCGCGAGGGGGTACAACACGTCACCAGAGACGACCTCACCCTCGTCAGTTCGCTGGACGACTCGGTTGCCGATGTTGCCACACGAGAAGAGGTGACCCGGCGTGTCATTATCCCAGATGTGGTCTTGGAGCACTCGTGAGTCTGAGCAACACACCGTCACTGCATCCGGATGCTGGCCGTCTTGGACGTCATCGAATCGCGAGCCGAACGACTGCGCGTGGTCGGCGTTGCCCGCAAGAAGATCGACCACAGTGCGGTTCATACCAAGGCAAACTCTGGTTCGGTGCATATGCGCTTTCATGTCTCCGCTCGTCGAACCGAGTGACTGTGCAGACCGGGCAGTCTGCTACGCTCACTGACGGCATCACGCTTCAGTGGTGAAACTGGCGGCGTTCCAAACCAGCCACGCAATGTGAATCTGAGAGAGTAGTCTTTCAGATCCAGTCGCCACCTGATCGAGACTTGACGGGAGTCACCCTCAGTTCTTCACAATCGGCTCTATCCCCCGGAAATTGGCATCTTACGCATTGCTACCGCCCCTGTGAAACGTCCTTCAGAAAGAAGAGGAGAGAGACCTCTTGAGCACGGAAACTCAGAATGCGGCCGGTAGAGAGCCAGAAATGAGCGAATAGGCAATCCAACGCCACCAACGAACCCAGTAAACAGTCGCATTCTCAGGCCGTGTTCACCCGATCACACACGGCTGCCGTCTATCGGTTTTCATCGCCCCCGAAACACACGCCAAAACACCCGTTCCCACCAGGGGCTCTTGCGTGACTACACACCAGAGAAACCCGCAGCAGGCGTCGACATTCCCACCCATCGCTCTCGCTCACTCGCCAGCACCACCCCATCGAACGTCTGCACACACTCGCCAAACACCCCGAATACCCACTCCTTTGCGGGGAATAGCCCCGATTGTGAACGGTTCAAGACAAACGGACCGGACAGGAGGGGCCATCTCCGCCATTCTCACGCAGTATCACTCCTTCAGGATAGCTCACAGACAGGAATTTCCACAGTGCATTGGGCGTCGGGGAGTCCCGTGGAACTACGCACCAGCCACACAGTTAGACACGTCAGTTCGAGAGATTCGATGTGGGGTAGCCATCCATCCGAGACGATTCAGCGCGTGCCACCTCCACTTTGATCTCGTATTGGTAGCAACAGCCGGCCAACAGGGCTATTCAACCGCACATACAGCGTATTCTGTCGCTGACGTGGAGGACACTCTCCGATGTGCGGCTGAGCAGTGTACTTCAGATCTCACTTCCTGCGTAGTTGGCACACAGATGCAAACTCGTGCCCATTGTGAATTTCAGCTTTGGTTTCTGGTGGGCTACACATATGTACCTGACTCAGCTCTGAGTGATTGAACGGAATGTTTGAGTTCATCACGGATGAGGAAGAACGCGGGCAAGTGGGAATCGGGACACTCATCGTGTTCATCGCGATGGTGCTCGTGGCAGCGATTGCCGCGGGCGTCCTGATCAACACCGCAGGCTTCCTCCAGAGCAAGTCGCAGGAAACGGGTCAACAGAGCAGTAAGCAGGTCAGCAATCGCCTGCAGGAAGTCGCGACGGTCGGGAACGTCACCGAGGACACAAACAATAACGACGTTGTTGACATCGTGAACGTGACCGTCACGCAGGCACCCGGTGCCGGAGAGATTGACGTGCACAACGCGACGGTTACGTGGATTGGTCCGTCGGGAACGACTCAACTGACTGCCAACACGTCTGGTAATTACACTGAACTCACCGATGGTAGTGTCGGTACGGACGGGACGGTCGGTGACGAGTTCTCGTACCTCCCAGTCAAGAATGTCGCAGGTAACGACAACGTCCTCGACGACGCCGACGACCGGCTGAACCTCGTCTTCGACACTACGTCGTTCGCGAGCGCGCTCGCCGAGGGTGACGAAGTCACCATCAAGATCAACACGATGGCTGGCGCGACCACTGCGATCCGCTTTACGGTCCCTGAATCGCTCGGACAGAAGGAAGCCGTCGAACTGTAAACGGCGACAGTTCCCTTCTTATCGGCCGATTTTCTTCGGCCTGATGTATTATACTTCATAGCCACCGCTGTAGAGATTGTGTCTTGATTCTGCTTTTGGTTTGCTCTGGACTGCTCACCCGACAGTTGGTCTTGCTCTGTTGAATCCCACTCCTTTATGAATCTGCTCAGGCGCCGCAACGGGCAGTTTGGACGTTGTGAAACCACCACAACGCGAGAGCACTACTACGCTTTGACACCGCACACAACGCCGCCTGGGAGTGTGATACCAGTGCTGTCAACTGTACATTATGCAGACCGACTATCTTTTGAGCCGCCCCCCGTTTCAGCTGTGTATGCGAGGAGACTCTCGGTGGTGGATGCTTCTTCCCGCCCCCGTGCGCGAGCTTCCCGCCGACCTTGCAGTCGTGATTGTTGCCGTCCTCGCGACGGCGGGGAGCGTGTTCATCCCAGGTGTGAACCAGACGCCGTTGCGCGTTGTGTTCGGACTCGCGTTCGTCCTGTTCGTCCCCGGGTACGCCCTCATCTCTGCACTGTTTCCTGAAGCAGGTGAGCTCCCCGAGGAAGATGCAGATACCGACTCTGGCGAACGGGCGCCAGCCGGAATTGACGGCATTGAGCGTGTGGCCCTCTCATTCGGGACGAGCATTGCAATTGTTCCGCTCATCGGCCTCGTCCTCAATTTCACGCCGTTTGGGATTCGACTCGCGCCGATCGTCATCTCAGTTGGTGGGATAACCCTCCTGTTCGTCGCTGTTGCCGCCCAACGCCGGCGTGCACTCCCCGCTTCCGAGCAGTTTCAGGTACCGTATGAGACCTGGCTTGCGGATGCCCGGGTAGAGCTACTGGAGCCAGACACCAGAACAGATGCCGCACTGAACGTCTTGCTCGCGGTCAGCGTGATCATCGCTGTCTCGGCTGTGGGCTATGCTGTTGCCGTCCCTCAGCAAGGAGAATCCTTCACAGAGTTCTATCTCCTCACTGAGGGCGACGATGGCGAACTCGTTGCAGACGACTATCCCACAGAGTACACCCGCGGGGAAACGGGGTCGCTCGTCGTCGGTGTGACGAACCAAGAACACGAGTCAGCGCAATACACCGTCTTAGTACAGTTACAACGGGTCGAAGTCGCCAATAATTCAACCACGGTGCTCGAAGAGTCACGATTGAACCGCTGGCAAGTCCAACTTGCGCACAACGAGACCTGGCGACTGCAACACTCGGTCACGCCAGAGATGAGTGGTGACCGCTTGCGGTTGGCATATCTGCTGTACAAGGGCAGCCCCCCCGCTGAGCCGACCGTAGATAACGCCTATCGCGAGTTGCACCTGTGGATTAATGTGAGCGATTCATCAGCGAGTCTCGCTAGTGAGTTGCCGTCTGCAGCTCCTCACAGTCGGTGACTGTGACACTACATGATTGAAATATCGCTTCTACAGCGAGGGTTGGAAAGCACTTTTACCATCGATTCGCTTGCGTTTAGTTGGGGGTGTGTACCCCTATTCGGGCTGGCAACGTCAGCTCGAGATGAACTCGAACATCAGCTGGGGGGAGTATCTTCCCCTCCTTTGATGTCTCAAATGGTGCGTCTTGTGAACGGTGATAATCCGTTGACTAGAGATGGGCGGATCTCGTCGGTCCCAAGCGAGAGACCACCTCGCGACCCACATAAGTTTCAGTTTTGATTATTTGCTACTCAGATATATACATTAGACAGGATTTGGTGGAGGTGAACGGTATGTTTGAGTTCATCACGGATGAGGAAGAACGCGGGCAAGTGGGAATCGGGACACTCATCGTGTTCATCGCGATGGTGCTCGTGGCGGCGATCGCCGCGGGCGTCCTGATCAACACCGCAGGCTTCCTCCAGAGCAAGTCGCAGGAAACGGGCCAACAGAGCAGTAAGCAGGTCAGCAATCGCCTGCAGGAGGTCTCCACTGTCGGTAACGTCTCTGGGAGCGATACGATCGATATCGTGAACGTGACCGTGACGCAGGCGCCTGGTGCCGGCGAGATCGACGTGCAAAACGCCACCGTCACGTGGATTGGCCCAACCGGGACGTACCAGTTAACGTCGACGAACCAGAATGTCTCGCAGTTCACTAACGGCACTGAAGACATCCCGAACGATGAGTACTCGTACCTCGCTGTGAAGGACTCCGACGGGAGTGATAACGTCCTGAACGATGCCGACGACCGGCTAAACCTCATCTTCAACGTTGACAAGTTCGCGCCCGGTAACTTGGGTGAGGGCAATGAGGTAACGATCAAGATCAACACGATGGCTGGTGCAACCACGAGCATCCGCTTCACTGTCCCTGAGTCGCTCGGGCAGAAGGAAGCCGTCGAACTGTAACGGTAGCACAGACAACTCGCTGTTTCCTTTATTGACGAACGCTACACCATCCAGCGGTAGCTAAATTACGACCCAATCTCTTCCGGTGCGTGATGAAGCTCCAGAGGGAGACTACAGCTCCTCACTCGGTGATGTTGTTGCGAATGTATTCAATCGGATAGATCGCAGTGAGGCCGGGAGTGTCGATCCGGAATTGCGTTGCCGGAGTGTTCTTGCTGTACGTCTTCTCAACGCGTGGCTCGCCATCAAGCGGGTCGTTCAATGCCCCAAGCACGTCGTGTGCGGCAGTTCGGGTCATCACCACCCAGATGGCTTCTTCAACCTCACAATCGGCGATCTTATCGAAATCATCGGGAGCGGCTCGACGGAGGTCGTGATTGACGCGTTCAGCCTCGACGGCGACGATCATTTCACCATCAGCATCGAGGCCGGCAATATCGAGTCGGCGATTCTCATCGATATCGTAGTAGGGAACAACTTCAACGACGGGCGATTCAGGGTCAGCGACATAGTTGGCGACGAGATATTTGCGCCCGAGCTCGACCGCGAGGACGTGCTGGCTAGATTCTTCGAGGTCGCCCTGCCCGTGGCCGTAGTCAACGCCTTGGCGATAGCTCTCGCCAATCACGCTCCGTCCGTCAGCCGTCACCGTGTAGAGTCGGTGCGGGTGGTCGGTATCGTGGCGGAGGAGGCCGGCATCGATGAGGTCGTGAACTGCACCGGAGTCGATATCGACGTACTCCTGCAGGCGGAGCATTGAATCCGAGAGCAGGTCGTACTCGAGTGGGTCATACCGCAGTTGCTGGGCGTTGTAGACGGCCTGTAGGAACATCAGATGGCGGTCCTCCCACTCAGCGACAGCCCGCTCTTCGGGCGTGAGCTTCACGTTGAGGTCGCAAATGGGGATGTCAGCGGGATCGACGCCGTCGAGGCTGTGACAGCACTGGATTGCGCGCTGCATCCCCCGGATATCCGGGTCATAGCGGTTTGCACAGTCACTACACCGGAGGGCGTGCAACGTGGCATCGTACTCGACGGCCTTGGGGAGGCGATTCGTGTACGGCAGTGCAGAGTCAATCCGTGCAAACGCAGTAGGGTCAACCTCGCGTTTGGGTTCGGCACTTCCAGCGTCATTGTCAACGGCTCCAGGAGACGTGAGTTGGATACCTACGGTTTCGCCAGTCGTCTGTGCACGCGCCCGAAGCGCCTGCTGAAACTGTGACTCCGCGTGGGCTGTGAGCGGCTGTGAGCCACTAGGGTGGCCTGCTGGCAGGGGTGCCGAGGCGACGAGAAACGGGCGGGGTGCAGGCAGTCCAAAGCCTGCAGGAAGCGAACAGAACCACTCACCGCGAGAGAGGGCGCGCAATCGGGTTCGGACTGCCCGTGCGTCCATCGAGTCGGTCGCAAGGCGTTCAGCGAGGTTGCGGTCGAGTGGGACGTTTCCCGTGATGATCGTCGAGATATTGTTGAGGACTTCTTCATACGCCCCGAGACCGTGTTGCTCGAATTGGGCTGGAAACTGCGTCGCGAGCGTTACTGCACAGTCGAAGCCGCGTCCCTGTGAGAGCAACTTCGTGAGCAGATCTGAGACAGCGATGCTTGCAGCTTCTTCGAGATAGACGTTCACGAGCGGGTCAGTGCCTGCAGTATCATTCCCACGCTTTCGACGCCGCAGTGCCGTCCAGAGATTCGAGAGGAGGACGAGCGTGAGGACGCGCTGTGCTTCACTGCGGAGCCCACCCATATCGAATACGATGACGACGTCTTCATCGAGGTAGTCAGCCAAGTCGAAGTGCGGGTCACCATCCTCTGGCACGTGATTGAACAGGTGTGCAAGACGGCGGTCAACGGGTATCTTCTCAATCCGGTTTGCAACACCGCCCATCAGCTCGTCAAACGTCTGCGCTCGATTTGAGACGACACCTTCGAGCATCCGCTCGAGGTCACCATCCGAGACAGGTGGCGCTGCACGGCGTTCGTGCATTTGTCGAGCCGCAGTGTGGAATTGGCGGTGTGAGAAGGCATCATACCCCGAGACGGGGTCGAACATCGCCTTCACCAGATACCGGATGATATCAGGCGCGCGGACGGCTCGCTCGAAGCGGTCGCGACCCATCACCTGCATCAAGATCTCGAGATAGTGGTCAACTCGGTCTTCGACCGCGGTCGTCCGGTCGATCCCGGCTTCGAGTTCTGCGCGAATATCGAAAAACGAGAGGGCGGGTAAGACGGCCGCACAATCGAAGTAGATGACGTCATCGAGACTCCCGAAGCGGGCATAATGTGCGCGAAGGTATTCAATCGGCATTCCATCGCCTTTCGGCTCGATTACGATGCTTGCCCCATCAGTGGCGTCGTGATTCGCGAGAATGCCGTTGATGAGTGCGACGGTCTTCCCGTGGCCTGTTCGCCCACTCCAGAGCGTGTGCATCGGCTGGTGACTCGGCGGTAACGCGACCGGCGTTTGTGCGGCCTGCCCGTCTTCATCAAGTGGGTGGCCAAGCAGGAGTCCCGGACCGTGATAGCGTTCGAGTTGCCCAGTCGGCGGGCTGGGGAGGCGTTGACGCTCTCCAGGCGTCGGGTCGAGGGTTCGCCCACCCGCTGCGGTGAGCGTGCTCCCGTCGATCAGTGCGAAGCCCGCGACCTCCGTCTCGTCGACGACGATTCCGCGTGTTGCATTCGACGTCCCAGGGAGGTAGCGTCGCCCACCGTGACGGGGGTGGTGTGTGACTCGCTGGTGAAGGTCGTCAATGACGGACGCTGCAGCAGAACCCGTCCGGATTCGCCCCTCGATTGCGCGATGTTGCGTGGAAAGCGGCTCAAACGCGCTCTCGGCGTCGCGAGCGAGATGGCGGCCAGTGTCACCATCTGTGGCGAGCGCTGCACGGGCGGTGACGGCAAAGGCAGTCTGCCCACTCCGTTCGTTCAGCGCGTCGATCCGTGCAGTCTCAGATGGGAGGAGGTTCTCAACGTCATCATCGGGTGGGCCGAAGATAACGTTCGAAATCTGCTGCCCGAACGTATCCTGATTCGCTCGGATGCGAGCAACTCGGTCTGTGATCTGCCCAGAGATGTCTGGATACGGTGTGAGGAGTGCTTGATACACCCCCGCATCTGTGGTCTCAGTGAGTGCGTCGATAATCGACGCTAGTGGGAGATGTGCGTGCTCGTCATCGTATGCCGCTGCAAACTGGCCAAGCGGCAAGAGCCAGTCGCGGCGTCGCGATGGGACGCAACAGTACTCAATCGCGACGGGCTCCGTCTGTGAGCCAGCGTGCTGGTCAGTGAGCGCGGCAGTCGGCCACGTTTGCGTGCGGGTGACCTGTTCAACTTCGTATGTCTGGGGGAGGGCTGCTCGCAGGAGGTGTTCGAGCGAGCGGAGTGAATCAGGCTCGTCAATCCCAACGTAGTATGAAATCTCCGTGGAGTCGCGAGGCGAGATGAGCAATATCTCAACAGTCGCTGGCTCGGGCTTCGTGTGCAGTCGGGCAAGCCCGGTTTGCTTGTCGGGCGTGCACAGTGTGTGTAGCCGGCGCAGTTGTTGGGTGAGTACTGCTGGTGAGAGGAGCGTATCGCTCGGCGTAATTCGAATGTACGTTCGCGTCGTCGCGGCAGGAACAGGGAGGCTGGTGTCGTCAGGGGCTGGGTGTGGGCGTGCCATAACTGGGTATCGTGCAACAGCTGCAGTGTCTCAGATTCCAGTTTGAGTAGTGTGTAATAAAGCTGTGAGCTGGGTCGTTGACAGCTCTTTTGCGTACACTTAGCGCCCCGATTCATCTAGCGATGCCTCACGTGAGTCGTCGCGGAGTTCCTCCGTTGTGTTCTCGACGTCTGCGAATTCAGCACGGAGTGCATCAAGTGGGCTTTGCTCAATTAGGATCAATTTGACGCCACCGTGGAGTTGGACAATACGATACTGGTCGCCGTATCGCTCACGAACTTCTTTTGGGAGTGTCAATCGGCCACGGCCGTCCAACGTTGCCTCAGGCATTCTCGTAGCTCCGTGGGGAAACCACAGAAGTGTTCCCCAAAATATGGGCAGCTACCATTTGATAGTTCGTCAGAAGTAGCGATATCGAGGGCACTGAGAAAGAATTTCGACGCGGTATGTCTGCACACTGACGGGTGTTGTGCGATTGCACTCGCTATCCACGAGGTTGTACCGAGCTATCAGACAAAACCAATGGCGAAGGGAGGCTTCGGTTGATCCCCTCGCATTTGGCCGCGTTGGACGCTGCACGCACTCCAGTGAGTGGCGTCATATCGAGCGCGAATCCGAGATGATCGTCGAGACCTGTATTGCGTGTGAGACAGTTCTTCGACGTACGTACCCCTGAGGGCAGACGGCGAAGTGTGTCTCACACAGTGAGGATACTCACCAAACCCAAGAACGCTACTGCCCCCGTTGCTCGAAGTGCGTATTCAGCGAGTGGAGGATAATCGACGTGAACGAAGAAAAGATCCCAATGAGAACGAGAATTGCAGATACTGAGGCGAGTCCAGGTGAAAAGCTCCCCTCAGTAATGGACCTCGAAAGCATCCAGTAGCCCACTCCTGTTCCAGCGAGCGCGACAAGAAATCCTGGAATTCCCAAAACCGTGATCGGTCGCTTCTGTTCAAGCCTTCTGATGACGTGATTAGCGACGTTTAGTCCCTGCAAGAATGGATTGTGAGTATTCGCATTCGAAACATCATACTCGATTGTCGTTCCGATCTCCGCAATCGCAAGGTCATTCTCGTGTGCGCAGTACAAAATGTCAATGCTTGCGCTCATCTGGTCATCAAGTTTTGTAGAATCATCGGTAAGCAGTGAAATCGCACGGCTATCATAGACCCGATACCCACTTTGTGCATCTTTAATTCGTTCTTGCGGGTTGAGGTTCCAGAGACTAAGATTCACCATCCAGTTGATTACCTCTAGTCCGAAACGTCGGTACAGCGGCATCACTGTCGACGAAGTGCCACCAAAGCGGTTGCCGATAACGATTTGCGCGTTCTGTTCTTTTTGCGCAGAAAGTAGTCGTGGGATGTCTTCGGGGTCGTGTTGGTCGTCCGCATCGAGAATGACTAGGTGCTCGACGTCTCTATCGGCAGCCTCTTTGAACAATGTCTTCAGCGCACCACCGTACCCTTGATTGATTTCATGGCTGATCACGGTTGCGCCGCCGTCTTTGGCGTTGTGAGCGGTCAAGTCAGAGCTCCCATCATCAACGACGACCACCTCGTCAACGTATTCTTTCACCTGGCGAACGACAGGACCGATGGTATCTGCCTCGTTGTAGGCCGGAATCCCTGCGATGACCGTAGCACGTGAGCGTTTGGGTACTCCAGTAACGACTGCTTCTTTACTTGCGTAGAACGCACGTTCCGACTGCTCAAAGTCAAGGCGACCGCTGTTGGGAGTGAGGATTACGCCCGGAATCGCTCGTTCTGCAAGGATGCTTTCAAATGCGGCCTTAACGAGGTCCTCAGACAGCGGTTCAGGACTAACCTCCAAAAGGGTCACACCAAGCCGATCTGCGTAGTGCTGGGGGAAAATTCTAGATCCGGTCGATTGGATGACGAACGGAACATACCCTTGATTGAGCGAGTCCAAGAGTATGCGAAGAACGGCCTCCGTAGTCTTTCCAGTCGCGATAATGCCGATCCCAAGAGAGTCACTGTCGCTATGTTGCCGGTCTGTGCGCTTCTTCGAGGAACGCTCTTTGAGTACTTGTGTCTCAGGTTGCGCTCCTTGTTTTCCGTGCCCATCGCTGGCGATCCGAGTGGACTCGTCGATACGTTCGGAGAGTGGCTCGGAAATTGGCTTCTCGTTCACCTCCACCGCGACTGTTGACGAGCATTGTTCAGCATCCAGCGAGCAGGCCTCGATATCGACGGTAGTCTCGACCGAGTCAAACGCTCGTATGTGACAGGAAAATGCTAGACGCTGGTCATCGATATATTTCCAATTAATAGCTTCGTTGTCAGTTGGAAAGACCACCGAAGATCGATCAATCGGTTTGTTGAAAGACTCTATCACCGACACTCTGCCAGCTCTCCTCTTTGTCTCTAGTCGATACCGAATTCTACTTTTATTTCCGATACATTCTATTTCTTTTGAGATATCGATACCACCCTTCCCACCGATTTCGAATACACTCATTTTTGTGAATACTCGATTGGCTTGGCAGATCTGGCTCCAGACCGGTTCTCGAACCGTCGAGTGCCAACACGAGCGATCTGTCATAGCGATTTCACAACTGGAATATTAGTTACAAACATAGTATTCTACGTAGAAGGGAGCTATAGACCGAGAAGGCGAATTATATAATTTGAGGCCCAAACAAAATGAAAATAGGAACGGTCAAACAGCACCGTCTTGTTATCTTACAGTGATTTTTAGATGCCTGATCCAGGTGAGTACAAGCCGATATCTACCTCTGGATTCCCTCTCTGTTTTCGGAGACTACCCTCAAGTACCGGGTTGAACGGGCTTTACCAACTTTCGGCCATTCGAATACATCTCTGTGTGAAAGCAACGCAGATCAGATCGACTAGCTCCCACCGATGCAGTGCGAACTATCCTGGAGTATGTTCTGAGAACGAGATAGTATCTGGTTTTTAACAATTGCAGAGTCCGTGGTATAGCTCGATAGACCAGTGAATACCGTAGCCATTGGGGCACATCCAGATGACATCGAAATTGGTGCGGGAGCGTCGCTTGCGCAGCATCAAGCACAGGGAGACAAAATTAGATTCCTCATCTTGACACGCGGGGGAAAACTCTCTCAGCCGTCAAAACGCGAGAAGGAGGCGCTGAGGGCAGGAGAAGTGCTCGGTGTGGATGACATTCGGTTCCTCGGGTACGAAGACACCAAAGTCCCCTACGATCACGATATTATCGAGGAACTCGAATCACAGCTCAACGACTTCGGTGCTGATCGGGTGTATATACACAGCGAAAATGACACACACCAAGATCATCGACACGCAGCATTGTCTTCAGTGGCGGCCACACGGAACATCGATGAAGTACTGGCGTTCGAGTCGCCTTCGACTCGGCCGTCGTTCACTCCTCAATATTATAATACCCTCTCTGAAGCTTCTTTAGCACAAAAAATTGAATCAATTAGGTCGCATAAGACCCAACAAGAGAAACTATACTTGGAAGCTGAGGCGATGAACGGCCTTGCTCGGTTCCGTGGGCAGCAAGCGAACGCACGCTATGCTGAGGCGTTTCAGGTAATTCGGATCAAACAGAGCCCGCACCGCACTCAAGCACTCACACCCGATTCCCCGGAGTGACACTATGACCTGTACTGTACCGACCGGCAGACTCTGCTCCTGTGACACCAAATCCGAATGTGGAATTCGATTGGTCTCAGAAGCTTGGCGCTCAACCCATCTCGTTCGAGATGACAATCAGCAACCGGCTCATACAAACCAATGCTAAAATCGAAATATCACCGAGCTCTGGATATCTTCGGTCGCGCCCTCTATCCAGTAGCAATTACTAGTACAGTAGCAGTCTTATTTGTTCTGTATACCTCGCTCCGTACAGAATTCGCTGTCTTCGGGATGTACGGACTACTCGGGCTACTTGGGGGTGCATTGGTATACTATGGAACGGATGACACCGAAGCGGTGCTGCGGCTTCCTGGCGATGAGCGCTTCTATCGGACTGGCGTCTATGTAGCCTGTGCTACTACTGTCGGCATCGTTGTACTGACTGGTGAACCGCTTTTTGTGGCATTTGGCCTTGTCTCTGGCTACGCGCTAGTCACCTGGCAATTATTTGCTGATCCACTCCCTGAACGGATACTCCCGCAACTCGCCGCGCTCTTTCTGTTATCTCCACTTTCGAAGTATCTTACTGCAGGCACGTACTTCGGAGATGGTGATATTCTTATTCATACTCGGTTTGTTGATGAGATTCTTGCGGCGGGCTCACTCAATGGGATCGCCGACACGAGTTACTATGACTACCCTGGCCTGCAGTTACTCGCCAGCACCGCTGGCGATCTGTCGGGCCTTGGTGGCTATGATGGAATTATGCTCACTGGACTCGCAGCGTACGCGATAGTACTCCCTGCAGTATATCTGGTGATTACAAGATTTACCGGCGATCCACTTCTTGGGATGTACACAGCGTTTGCTGTCGCCGTGTTAGATGACATCGTGTTTTATGTGTCATACCTGTTTCCACAGTCTCTCGCCAGCGTTTTGATCATCGCTCTCGCGGTACTCGCAACGCTGGTTACCCAAGATGAGCTCAAATGGAGAGTGGTCGGTCTGTTCGTGCTGGTTTCGGTTACGCTCGTGTTCACACACCATCTCACTCAGGTTCTGTTCGTTCCGCTTGTCGCCGTCATCATCGGAGTGTATGCGCTGCACGGCCGTGGGTATGCACGGACAGTTTTCTGGAGCCGGCCCTTCGGACTGTTCGTCCTCACTGCCAGTATGACTGCTCTTCAACTGTTTCGGACCAACTTCATCGATCGGCTCCTTGTTAGCGGCCGAGAAATTATTGAAGGTGGCGCTCAGGGTGGATACGATCGCGGGGTCGACCTGGTATTCGGATCACAAGCCGAGGGTTCGGCAGTCGCAATGGCAGTCGAGTGGCTCGTCAGCCCGTATGGACTGTACCTTATTCTACTGCTGGTTGTGTTCTCGATCGGAGTTACGGTATTTCTTCGCACTCGTGAAAACGCTGCGCCATACTCTGCGCTCTGTTATGCAGGCATCATTGGATCCTTGCTTATTTTTGAGACTCCGCTCTCCATAAAATCGCTCAACAGAATCCGTGCACCGTGGCTATTCGTGTTCGCAGTTATACTTGCGATCGGCTTTTTACAATTCCGAGACCGTATCGGGCCGTCTCGCCAAGGGAGACTCCTACTTGTGATCGTCGTCCTGGTAGCTGCAGCCGGTCCACTCGTTACTGCTGATAACTTCTACGGGCTTGACCCCCGTCCCACAACACAGTCAGCATTTTCAGATCAAGAGGTTGCCGAACTCGAAGCGGTTGCTGAATATACACGTGGGCAAGAAGAGACGACCACGACGTTCTGGACGACTCGATTAGCAATGAGACGATACGGAGTTGAGGGATTGCAACGAAGCCAACTTGACGGGGAGCGCTTGGTGCTTCCTGCTGGCAAGTTCATTTACCGAGCCGAGGAGACAAATCACGCAGTTCACTTCCTTGCTGGTGAAGAAGACCAGTTGTACTCTAATACTGTCGTGATGGACGACCCATGGCTTGACCAACGTATAGCGTCCAGTAACAAGGTCTACTCCGCTGGAGGGACTGGGGTTATCTGGGGCTCTAGTGAACGGTCGTTTGAGGGGGTGTAATGAGGGTCAAGTACCGGTTTTGGCGTGTTAAACGGCGGTACGCACCGACTTATTATGTTGCTAGCTACTGAGCACAATCAATGTGAATGATCCAACTCGAAGAAAATTATTGGCGAGCACGGCTCTATTGATGGGAGTGGGCGCGGGTTGTTCGTCAATATCCGACGCACCACAGGACAACTCTTCGGCAGATGGCTCCGGGAGCAACATAGCGGAGGGGACCGTTCAACCGGCTCCCGGAACAGAACTCTATGTCGACCAGAACGTAGCGAATTTCCCGCAGAGTCCGGATATTCCTTCTTTTGGCATAACTGCGGAAGGTATCTTTCAGCACAACGGCACGAGCGGCGGCTGGAGTCCTATTCAATATGGGTCTGATTCGAGTTCAATCCCAAAAATCGTCGCCCAGACGGCTACTGTCGGCAGCGATCCGTCCGGTCGACCACTCATCAGTAACGGACGGCAAGTTGTCTACGTCGACCCAGTCAACGGAGATGACTCGGCGGATGGGAGTGAGGATGCTCCCCTGAGAACAGTTCAGGAAGCAGTACAACGGGCGCCGATCTATCTTCGCCATCAGTACGTGATTGACCTCGCGACGGTACCGAACCTCCCCGTCACGTATGACGAAGATATCCTCGTCCCGGCGATTATTGGGACCGGTCAAGCGGGGAAAGAGAACGGAGCGCCCCAACGAGGGCCATATCTCAATCTGGACATCCGAGGCGATTCCGATGACGCAAGCGCAGTGAAAATTGGTAGTATTATGTTCGGGAACGTCATCGGGACTGCAGCCGGTAATGTATTTTCGATAACAATAACTCGAGATAGTCCGTACGATGACGAGCAACACGGTCTTTCTGCATACGGCAACAGTGAGGTGAGCCTGTATGACATCACGTTTGCCGGTGGATCGACGAACGGCATCCTCGCGTACGGTGCCCGGATAAAAGCGGAGGGAATCGACTTCGGTCAGAGAAACCTCGGGGTCGGGCTCAAAGCCAAGCGTCACGCGAGCATCATCATTGATGAGTCCGTTGGCGAGACTACCGGCGACGCCTTCCGTGCAACGGAGAACTCGAAAATCACCATCAGAGATGAGACTTCTGTGACCGGCAATCCCCAGTACAATACGCTTCGTGGCGGGCTACTTTTCGACGAGGAATCGGATACGTGGTATGGGATTTCAGGTACTAGTACGACCGATTCTCCCGGGCCAGCGGGTGACTCAGCTGAGAGCCGTCTTCGCTTGCGGTCCGACCATCCGGAATCCACTTCACCAGGAGAAATGTGGTACGTTGATGGCTCTGGGGAGGTAGCAGAAGGGTTCTACGGCCGACTGGAATCAGGCATTGAAAAAATCAAATGATGACTGGAGTCCAACAACAGCCGACTCAGCAGGCGCTCGAGACGGGCAGGCAGATATCAGCTTGCTCCGCCAGACTGGATGGGAATCTCGAATAATCATCGAACAGAAAGTGGCAATAACCTAGTCGAGATCAATGAGTAAGCCGATTGTTGAACGGTTTCTCGCAATCTTTAGCTCGAATGTCCTCGGAATCGCAATCACATTTCTAGCGACCCCGATAATTGTGCGTGTCTTAGGAACTACGCGATATGGTGATTATGCTGTCCTACTCTCTGTGTTGAGTATTCTATTGCTCTTCGCCAATGCTGGGATATACGATGGGATCAGAAAACACCTGAAAGAATCGGGTCGCTCACAGGCGTGGCGGGAACACGTGTTCGCGTTCTACAGTCAGGTAAGCGTCATTCTGTGTCTTGTTTTTGGCGCAGCAATCCTCATTTCCATTCAGATCGGTATCGTAGAGCGGTTTCTCGGTCCACGATTCGAGGTGTACTTTGTACTGATTGTTCTCACGATGTTTGCTAACCAGGCTTTTGTTATCGCGAGAAGCACACTGATGGGGTTTGATCGAGAGGATATCTCGGAGAAACTGCGAGTCGCGGACAAGCTGATATTCGTTGCTGTCGGGCTCTCCTTGCTGGCCGCAGGATTCGGAGTTGAAGGCCTTATTCTCGGAATGTTCATCGCAAATACAATCACTGCTACAGTCGGGCTCGCAATCACAGCCCGATTCGTCGATTTCTCTCGACTATTCATTTGGAATCCCGGGGAGTTCGCTCGCCGCCGACTTCTGACGTTCAATGTGATGAGCATCGTGCTATTCGCACTCTACGTCTCCATCCAACACATCGACGTGTTACTGATACAGTTCTTCTACGGAAGTACACTGACAGGATACTACAAAGCAGCACTGACGCTGGCCGAATTCGTCTGGTTCGTTCCGCGGATCGTGCAGATCGCACTGTTGCACTCAACCTCTGAACTGTGGTCTCAAGGAAAGCAAGAGGAGATTACGAACATCTCATCGAAAGTGACTCGGTACTCATTATTATTCACCATTCTCCTTGTCATCGGACTCAGCGCACTCGCTGAGCCCACCGTAACACTATATTACGGGGTTGAATTCAGACCCGCGGTTCTCCCGCTGATTATCCTCCTGCCAGGAGCCGTGGGGTTCGCTGTCGCACGTCCGATTTTGGCGATTGGGCAGGGAAAGGGCTCGTTTCGATACCTGATTTATGCGACTGGGATTGCGTCTCTTCTGAATCTCGTGTTGAACCTGTTGCTGATCCCCCGGTTCGGGCTCACGGGTGCTGCTGTCGCGACGAGTATTGGGTACTTCTCAATGCTCGTTTTCCACGTCGCCAGCGCCCGGGCGATCGGATTCGACCCGATTTCTGATCTCAGATTACCAAAGATCGCAATCACGATCGGAGTCGCTTCCGTCGCGATCTTCCTGTCCGCATCCATCATCGAGTCCGCTCTCCTATCATTGGTGATTATTCCGCCAGCCGGATTTGTGGTGTATTCGGCTGTCGCAATCGCTACTGGTGCGATCTCAATTGATGAACTCAAAGAATTCCGGAAACAGATCCCGACGTGACTGCACACCACTGTGTAGCTGATCCTAGCGAAAGTTTCTATGAATGGTCGAGGCACGTGGCTATGGGCTTGTCTCCGAGGTACTTCACAAAGAGCGAGGTCCGCACGTTGATGTTCTGTCTGACTGCAGAGCCCTCTGTCTGATAGACGCTATTTGTCACAGTCGTCATCCAATCATTTTCCTCAGCAATATCGAAGCTCGAAGGACGATTTTAGAGAAACTCAATTGGACGGAGTCAACTGCCGCCCAACTCGTCCTTGTGTTTCGAGAGCACGATCGTATACCGATTCGATCTCCTCCGCTACGTCAGCCCAATCGAATGACCCACGAACGTATGCACGATTTCTCCGTCCAATTTCACGCCGCTCTTCTGGCCGGTCAAGGTAATACTGGATCGCCGCTGCAAGTGACTCAGGACGCGGCGGGCGCTCTAGTATGTGGCCGTGTTCTCTATGTGTGATCACATCTCCGATAGCACCGGCAGCGGTTGTGATAACAGGTGTCCGAGCGTTCATAGCTTCGAGGAGGACAGTCGGTAAGCCCTCCATATGAGACGGTAGAACGAACAACGATGCAGCGTGATAGAGCGACTTTATGTCGTCAAATGGAAGGTTCGAGTGAAACACAAAGCGGTCATCAGCTCGGCGCTGGAGCTCTGCCACGTAGTCGTCGTCCCCATTGCCGATCATCAGCACGTCGAGCTCTTGTTCGGGCAAGTGTTTTGCCACCGCATCAACCAGCACATCCGGGTTCTTCAGCGGAACGAGACGACTGAGAAACAGCACCGTCGGTGTCGTCGGATCGATCCCGTATTTTGCCTGAACCTGCTTGATATCCGATCGGGACGTCTCGAATGACTCGGGGTGGATCCCGTTGGGAATCACCGAGACGTCTCTGGGATTAACATCGTACTCTTTGAGCAAGCGATCCCGCTCAGACCGACCAAGAACGATTGTGTGGTCAACACGATCGAAAATATACTGCGCGAACGGTTTGTACGCAGTAGAGAGGAGTTTTGCGGTCATACTCTTCAGCGGCTGGAACCCGTGTATCGTTAGTACCACCGCAGCATCGTCTGGAATTGCGAGAATAGCCTCAAGCGATGAGAGATACCACGGACTGTGTAGGTGGTACAATGACGCAGAACTCGCCCTGACGCGACGAAACAATTCGATCGATAGCGGATTGCGAAACAACGTCGCTGTCGTAGAGCAATAGCTCACTTGCGTCTCCATACTCAACGGAGTTTGGTCGTTCGTTAGGCTCGAGTCAGTCGTGATAACAGACGCTGTGTGTCCAGATTCCCTGAGCGAGTTCACGAGCCTGTGGCTGTAGTTTTCGATCCCACCGATCGATGGTCGATACAGGTGTGAGACTTGAATTACGTTCATTCGTTTCAATCCCCCCTGTACCAGTGTTCAAACGCGGCCACTCGGCAGTGTGAACTCACAGCTCGGTCCACCTCACTTCGAGAAATTCCAAAGTGATGCCAACTAGATCGCAGAACTACCTCACTGCCATCCCAGATCGTGGCGGACGTGTGTGTTGACGGGTACTGAGTCATCACATTTCCCCGAAATACCCGTGTTCGTCGAGTTGAGCGTTGGGTGCCGCCGTCAATTCACATTTCGAGTTTGCGGCTTTCTCGGTATGGTCCCAACTATCCTCTCCAGAATGGAGAGATTCACTCATATGAACCACCGCCTAGAAGACGGCGAGCTGGACGAGTTGGGTAATCATACGCCATCTTCAGCAACGTTAATCCGGTCGCGCCGATGGCCTGAATATTCACTCCGTATTTCATTGACTCAGCGTACGCCCGGATCGCAGCCCGATATTCCCGCTTCCGGTGACGTAATATGCCGAGATAGACGAATGCGTCTTGGTAATATGGTTGTTTCAACGCTTTCGCCTCCGGGACTCGATCGGTCAGCGACTCGTAGAATCGGTGGATCTCTTCTGGAGAGGAATCCACTTGTTTGGTCATTCCACTCTCGAGCAGGCGCTCAGTGTACGTGTCCCCAGAGAAACACACGCCCGCCGTTGTCGCAGCCTCGATCATAAAGAGGTGATCCTCGCGCCGTTCGAGCGTCTCGTCAAATCGGATGTCAACCTGCTCAGTATCAATGACTATTGTTGACGTGAGCGCGAACGTCTCGCCAGTCAGGAGCGCCCGTGCAAACTCAAGCGGAGAATACTCTTTTTGACCGTCAACGCAGAGGCCCGCTCCGGTCGCTTTCATCTCGTGTAATTGCTCGGCCAATTTCGTTTCGTGCCAGAGATCATCAGCATCGAGGAACGCGATGTACCGTGTTTCCGCCTGATCCAACCCAACGTTTCGGGCCCAGGCTGGTCCCCGTTGGTCTTCATCTTCGACGACCAGTATTTCGGTCTCAACTCCCACCTGTGATCTTGCTGAGTCAACCGCTTCTTCAAGCATCTCTGGCGGAGTATGTGTCTTAGAATACGGAAGGATGACCGACACTGTCACGTCCTCAACCGGAACGTCCTGTGAAATTTCACTCATAATCAGTTTTGAACGCGCCCACGCGAGTATCGTGTGCTGCGTCATACGGACCGTTGATATCGGGTATAAAAGTTATTTAGCTGATATGTAGTGAATGGTATCTATACACCTCTCAAGGTGCCGATAATCCACGTCTTGGTCAGAACTTCCGCATTATCTGGTTCAGGAAGCTGTCGTATTCGATGGTTCGGATACATTTATCCAGAGATGTATCTCTCGATATGCCGAGTCGATTCGAGGCTCTGCCGGGGCATCTTCCACAAAGAGAAGGAATACCAGTCGGTACTCCCCAGCTGTCTCGGGCATAAACGAGATAGGCCTATTTTCTGTTTCCCCGCTGGGAACATTTACTGTTCCAGTATAGATTCTCTCACGCCCTTGCACAATGAGTCCATCATCACCGTTTCGTACTTCCTGAAGTTGCCCGATCACGGTATATTGCATACGCTCTCCCTCTCGGTTGCCAATACTGACATCGAATTGCGTTTCCTGTCCGACGGTCATATTCGTCGGGTCGATCGCTTCTGAGCTTTCGCCGTCAACCGTGGGAAACTCAAAATAGAACTCAGTGACACCAGCGTTCTCTTCAAATTGGGCTGAATAGGCGATAGAACCACCAGCGAACACAATGCTCACGATGAGAATAGCCGTGAAGAGGTCGAATTGTATGAGTTGTGAACTTCGGTCTCTGTTTTCACGGTCAGTTGAATACCACGGAATGTATCGGTCTGGCTTCGGAGTGCGTCGGCGGCGATAGATTGCAAACGGAAGCATCACACCAGTCACCGCTGCAAGCATTCCGAGGAATGGCTCAGTCGTTAATGGAACGTTCAACGTGTTCAACACCAACCCACCACAAACGACGAGGCTGAAACTTGCTACGACAGAAAGGACGGCTCGGTCAAAGCCCGTGATACCACCATCGAGCGTTGAGTCTGCCTGATCTGTGTTACTCAGCGTCTTCGCACGGGGAAACACTGCGAGTACAAGAAGGTATCCGGGAGCGACGAAGGTCACCACGAATGCCAGTGGAACGCGAATCAACGGAGAGGAGTCCATATAAATGGCGAATCCAAGAGCCACGACAACTGCTACTACTGCGGCAACGTCGACCCAGATTCGGCTTAGGAGCACTAGGTGTCGTATAGGCTGAGACCGGATTCCGTCACGCATTGCTGGAACTGACAAAATCTGCTCGTATTAGTATGAACATTCTACCACTACAGCGGGGTATCCTAAGCTACCCTTAGAAGCATCCGCGTTGTGACCCTGTAGAAATAATGGAGGATAACAATGTCCTCTGTCAGTGGGCGTTCAATCGAGCCTTATGACGGTACAACAGGAGCGGAGGATGGACTCCAGCGAATCCAGCGAACGTCCCACGATATGGATTCTTATCTTAGCACTCTCAGTCGGTGGAGCTGAACGGACCGTTATCGAACTCGTGAATGGGATTGATCGAGATCGATATGATGTCGTACTGTGGACTGTGTTCAACACCAATCCACTCGCCGAAGAACTTGCAGATGATATTACACATCGGACACTTGGAGTCACCCCAACGTATGGGGATAGCACCTACCAAATAACCGGTGCAGCGAATCCGTTGATGTATTTCATCGCACCGCTCACATTCGTTTTCGAAGTGTATCGGAATCGGCCCGATATCCTGCACTCGTTTTTATTCCGAGACAATATTTTGTGCCGGATTGCAGGCTTAGTATCTCCACCGACCGCGGTCATCAGCGGTGAACGCGGGGATCACAACTCAATGCCAAGACTGTATGAACTCCTCGACCGCCTGACTGTGAAGTTCACTGATCGAATTATCTCGAATTCGCGTGCCGGTGCCCAATACTATGCTGACTGGGGTCTCAATCCAGAAATTATCAGAAGGATACCTAACGGACGAGACTTGGAAGAGTATCACACCGTTGATGGAGTTGGTGACGAGATTCGAGATGAACTTTCGATTCCACCGGACGTGCCGGTCGTAGGCACCGTTGGTCGGTTAGTTGAACGAAAAGGCCATAGTGATCTGCTCCACGCTTGGTCAAACGTCTCCCAATCTCATCCAGAAGCCCAACTTCTGATTGTCGGATATGGACCACAGCGTGAGTCACTGGAGGCGACTGCACGGGAACTTGGCGTCGACCAGCAGGTCTGTTTCACAGGCTCACGTGATGACATCCCAGCCATCCTCGACATGCTCGATATCTTCGTGTTTCCGTCGCATTGGGAAGGGCTTCCCGGAGCAGTACAAGAAGCAATGGCAGCAGGCCTCCCTATCGTCGCTACAGACGTCAACGGAACGAATGAGCTCATCTCAGACGGAGAAACCGGGCTCCTTGTTTCATCGAAGACACCGACGGCGCTCGCGGGCGCGATCGATCAGCTACTCAGTGATCGGCAACAGGCGGCAGCCTTGGGTGAGCACGCACAGGCAGTAGCATTCGACCAGTACACTCGTGAGGCGATGGTAGATAGGTTCGAAGCAGTGTACGAAGAGCTTCAGAGGTAACCCGCGGTCATAGCTGTGTTGCGTTTGAAAGCCAGGCGTTCCGCTCCAATGTCTCGGAATTCATGTACGTCCCTACTAACAAGGCTATCTCAACACGATGCAGGGCAGTACTGTACAAATATGTCTCTGGAACTCGCTTCTGTGCGCAGCGTTCTCAGCAACGTACCGAGCAAAAATAGGATTCGAGAATTGTTGGTCTTCGATCCCCGTTTCCAGTATGGCCACAGGAGGGGTTTCGAGGCTTGGCTCCGAATCCGGACGCTCCTCGTGAATAGAAAATATCACGCGCCGATTCGTCCGTTGGCGACCTACTGGATATCGCCAGACGACATCACTCTCAAGATGGTTGGAGGGACAGAGTTCGGGAAAAGCTCAGCGGGGAGAGTTGTTGGAGGAGACTGGAATCACAACGTCGAGCGCCTCCGAGAGTACGATCTGTACCAGATGATGAAACGACACTTCGTCGACGGCGTTCCCTGGGAAGAGACCGAACGCTATCAGGACCTTGTAGCGCAAGTCCAGTCTGGGGAGTCTGTCTGGCACTACTGCACAACGGAGACAGATATCAAAGAGCGGTGTCGGGGGTTAGATGAGCTGTATCGGCAGATCGACGAAGAGGGATTTCTCCACCCCAGTGATCTTGAATCAGATACGTACGACGACCCGCTTTTCGATCACTCCGCGAATCGATTTCCCGTACCGCTCCAAGCGATTTCGGTGAATATTGGCCCTGATGGCGAGGCGATACTTGATGATGGAAGACATCGGGTAATCGTAGCGAGCTTATGCGGAGTATCCGAAATCCCCATTACGGTTCTCGTCCGTCACGCTCGCTGGCAAGCGAAACGGGATAAATCAGCAAATGGGGAAATCGAACTTGATCACTTCGATAGCCCTGATCGAAGGTACTACTCAAGTACACCGTCAAAAAACCCAGTCGAGAAACGCTAGTTCAGGCTACCGAGCTGGTTCCACTGTGAACCATCGCCCACATAGATTACTCCGGTATCCAGTGCGATATACAGAGACCGCTCAGTAGGGGTATACTCTGTTTTGGCACCATCCACGTCCACAACAGGAGCAACCCTGTCGATGGCCTCAAAGTTCTCATTGAGGGGGATATGCCAGTCGGCTTGCCCCGGCTCGGGAGTAGCGAAGCCGTGGTTGGTAGTGTCACCAGTGGTCGGTTCACTAGGCTCAGTCTCCTGGATTGGCCAGATTGTGACCATATCAACGTTACCAGCATCCTGCCCCGTCGTCTCAATTGTGAGTTCAACCGAGCCACTCGGCAACTCGACTGATTCCGTCATCGTTGCCCAGTCCGTCCATCCGCCCGTCTGCGGGAACGTGATCTGCTGTTGTGTGCCGGCGTACGTGAGGTTCGCAGTCCGGTCACCGGACCCCCCGTTCGCGAACCGGATCTCAAGTTGGTACTGGTCAGCGGTTTCAACATCGAGCTGCCAACGGGCAAATGCCCCGCTGTCTTGATCGAAATTGATGTATCCTTCGTTGGTGAATCCAGCGTGCTCAGTCTGGAACAGGCTGTTCGTCTCGGCATCCACCGCATACAATGGGGTTTCTCCGTCACCAAGCGTTGTGCTGTCAGTTGGCTCTTCTTCTCCGCCACCAGTACCAATCTGACCTTCCGACTCGAATGCGCCGAGATCGGGAGCCGAGCCCGCGAATGGCAGCCCTACGTCTTCTCCAGCATCGATGCAAGGGCTGTCGCTTTGGAGTTGCATAAACTCTGCATCGGTCGGATCAGTCGAGACAATCATCGGGTCCGAGATGTCGAGATTCCACGTGTTATTGGTATCGTCGACTTCATCAGCGAGATACACACTCCCACCGACTGAAATGTTGTTTCGGAGTGTGTACGGTCCATTCTCGTTGAACCGGTAATTGACCGGGTTGTCGACTGCGGTGCAATTGTAAATCTCGAGTGCCTGATCGGTCGTGTTCCAATCGAAGCCGCGATAGCTGTTGTCGTACGCTACACAGTTGTGGACGAGGTGGCCCCCACCGTCGTCTGGCCCGCCGCCAAGTTTGAACCCGTTTCCGTCGCCGCCGTCGTGACCGTTGTCCCACGCCCAGCAGTTTCGGATCGTGTGATTCCGAGAGACCCACGTGTCGTATCCATCGTCACCATTCCCCCACGAACGGCAGCCTTCAATTAGCCCATTTTCCGCGGAGCCGGTCATATTGAACCCGTCAGCATTGCCCGGATTACCCCTATTGTGATGTGAATCACAGTTGCGGAAGGTGACGTTGTCACAGTCGTTGTTCATTATCCCCCAGACATAGCAGTCGTGGACGTCAAGATCCTCGAAAACTACGTCGTCGGCGTCTCCATCGGTGTTGACGCCTTTCCATCCAGATCCAGAAACTTCGAACCCGACGAAATGTACGTGAGGACTTCGGAATTGAATACCGTTGTCATCTTTCTCCGAACGACCGCCAGAATCGAATCGAATGTGTGGTGTCTCACCATCGGCAGCGCGAATAACAAGCGGATTATTCCGTGCACCACCAGCGGTGACTACCCACCGTGAGGACAGATCGTATGTCCCCCCGCGCGCGATAATCTCCGAACCAGGACCGGCATTCTCGACTGCACTCTGCAGTTCGTCGATAGTAGAAACAGTTGTTGGCATTAATACACCACCTCAGATTCTTCCGTTAGTTTGGATGATAGTTCGGCCGCATCAGTCTTCACTTCGGTGTTGCGGACAGTCAACTGTCTGCTTCCGTTCGAAGCGGTATTTTCTTCGCGATACTGTCGAACCGCACCGATCCCCAGGTCTACTTGTATTTGTTTCATAGGTGCCGTTGTGATCTGATTAGCTATTTATTGACTCAATACTGCCATACCCCAGTTCTCCGTACCCGTTCGCTCCATACCCTGTTTCGGGTGTGGTAGCTTGAGTCGCGGATACCGTACTAGAGTAATAAATGGCAGAAGCAGCGGCCGCTCCAGCCATTGTTAGAAAACTGCGCCGACCAACGTCAGGGTTATCCCGAGTTTGCCGATTATCTGCAGTTTGATCTTCCTTACTTCGACTGTGAGATGCCACGCTCGGGTAATATGAGTTTTATAATTTAACCCTTTTCGCAGGTCGATTACATTATTAAAACATTTTGCTGATAGTATCTGGACTTAAACATCTTGTAGCAATTAGTTGTATTCATTATTTTGGCTGGAGGCACGTAGCGGTGTAGGGCGGATTATACACTGGATACCAGCAGTAAGGTGAACTTGCTACCCGAATATCGTGTTCTTCTCGACGAGCCAACAACCGAGTGTACACCGCAAGAAAGTCAAACTGATGAGCTCGCAGTCCAGGCCCTACATCGGCATTTTGACGTAGGCTCTCCGTTGGAATACCACCTACCTCCATTCCAAGCGATTTCGTTCAGATGGAGTAGGCGATACCGCTATCCGCCTCTACGCCCAGCAATCAGTTATGTGGCCGTGGGGACATGCCGCAGTTGGATATGTTGTGATAACGGTACTGTGGATCGGATGGCGACGGCGACCCCTTTTCGGCCGAGAAGTTCTGGCAGTCATCGTTGGAACGCAGGTTCCAGACTTAGTTGATAAACCGCTGACTTGGATCGTCCCACTGCTTCCAAGCGGTCGATCGCTTGGTCACTCCGCTGTCATCTGGGCGATTGTTGCTGTAGTGGTTGTTCTGTCGGTCCGTAATACAGAATATGATGACCTCGCCTTGCTGGTGCTTTTAGGGTACTTCTTGGGACTTCTCAGTGACCTTCCAACAGCAGTCATCCGCGGCGACATCTCTGAAGTATCCTATCTTCTGTGGCCACTGCTCCCAGCGCCAACGTTCGAAATTGAACCCGACCTCCTCATTCACCTCGCAGAGATCGAGCTCAGTGACCTTGTTCGATTGGCAGTCGTTTGTTCCGGTCTCCTCCTTGGACAGCAGCTACTCTGGTTTCTCTGGTCCAAAGCTCCAAGAACAGACCCCTGAGTACGTACTCGCCGTCGCTAGTGGCCGTAGGCTCAGGAAGTGCTTCGCCGAGATCAGTCTGATTCAACCGGAGTATTATATGACATTACAGCAATATTATAAATGTGGTTACAACAGTCACCGCATATCAACCGCGGTACTTTCCCCGCCTACACTACCTTGCACGAGCACAGCAAGCGGATGTGTTCATCATCTACGACGATGTTGAGTTCTCCCGACGGTCTCGCCAACACAGAGCAGCGATCTCAGTCGGTGAGAGTGATTGGTTGACGATTCCGGTAGAACATAGCGGAACGAAGACGCGGATCTGTGATGCGACGATCGATATGTCGACACCGTGGATGAGCGAACACATCGAAACGCTGGTCCACAAATACGGGCCGCGTGCGTACGCGTTTGAACCATTCTTTGAGAGCCTATTGCTATCTGTCCCGACGATTGAAGCAGTCCGTGAGTCGACCAAATTACTCCGAGACGTGGTTGGGCAAGAAGGGTCGTCGGTTCTGGATGAAGTTTTGAAGCACGATTCAGCGTTGCAGGATTCCGAACACAAGGTATCTAACCTACAACTGAAGAAAGAGGCACTTGGCAACCAGATCTCAGTGGCTCGGTCAGAAGGCCGAGAACGCGACGCAGCCAATCTAGTCGATTCCGTTCGAGCCCTTGCAGAGCGGTTGGATCCAATGGAACACCAGATCAATGTGAGAAGACGGCAGCGGGATCAGGCCCTCGTCGAACTCGCTGAATACATTCCTGCAAACACCGATGTCGAAGTACTGCCGCCCGAATCGCTGTGGGATCTTACCGGGGTGGAACCAGCAAAGGTAGTATCCTCCGAGTTGTTAGTTGATTTAACAATCCCGTTGCTCGAAGAGCTCTTCGAACGGTTCGAGATCGATTCGAAGGTAGTCCGCTCAAGCCACGTTGATGTGGAACATCCAGGCGACCCATCAGAATATCTCGCGGAATTGACCGCCGCGTTCGATGGCGATTCTTATCTCTCAGGGAAGACAGGATATGAAAACTACGTCGATGAGGCCCCATTCACAGCCCAAAACATCGATGTCGAAATCCAAGACTGGGAGCCAACGTGGGAAGGCGGGAATGTCTGTGCATTAGACGTGATATTCTCTGCTGATGATCCCTCTCAGTTTATTCGCTGAGTGAGGATTCTGTGGTGACAAACAGAGACTCCCGTGAGCCAAGGAGCTGAGAGATGGATTTTCGCCCTGCTGAAATCCCCGAAGGAGCTACTGAGCTATTGATAGTCCACTGTCATATGGATATTCTCGTAACTGGTGGTGCAGGCTTCATCGGCGGTCACTTGGCGGAAGCGTTCGTTGTCGACGGACACAATGTGACCGTTATTGACAATCTCAAACCCTTCTACGATATCGGGCTCAAACAGCACACTATCGAACAGTGCCAATCGGCCGCGAACGAACACACGGGAAGCTACGAGTTCATTCAGGGAGATATTCGTAACGCCGATCTCGTCGGAGAGCTAGTCGAAGAGATGGATGCTGTAGTGCATCAAGCAGCTCAAGCTGGTGTGCGAGCAAGTGTTGAAAATCCTCGGGAGGTTACTGCAACCAACGTCGACGGAACGGTCAATCTGCTTCAATCGAGCGTTGAAGCCGATGTCGAGAGGGTTCTTATCGCGAGCTCCTCATCGGTGTATGGAAAAGCGCAGTATCTTCCCTATGATGAGGATCATCCGACTGAGCCGGTGAGTCCTTATGGAGTATCAAAGCTCGCAACAGAAGAGCTTGCTCGCGTCTATTCGGAACTACATAGTCTCTCTACTGTCTGTCTCCGATATTTTACTGTGTATGGCCCGCGGATGCGTCCGAATATGGCGATTTCAAATTTTGTCTCCCGATGTATGAATGGAGAAGCGCCTGTCATTTACGGGAGTGGCAAGCAGACCCGGGATTTCACCCACGTCTCGGATGTGGTCAAGGCAAACCAAACGTTGCTTGAGGCTGACGTTGTCGGCGGCGACATACTGAATATCGGAAGCACCGATACCATCTCGATTGAGAAATTGGCTACGTTGATTCGGGATGAACTCGCACCCGAATTAGATCTGCGATACGAGGCCGAACAGGAAGCAGACGCGGCCCACACACATGCTGACGTTTCGAAGGCTCGCGAAGCGATTGGATATGATCCTTCAATCGGTATCGAATTAGGAGTGACTGAGTTTATCCAGTGGTATCGATCGAATAGAGACTGGTATGAGCCACTCGTTCGAAACTCATAGGCGCTTCAGTAGCACATCTGATCGCCTTCCCAGCGCTCTTCATCTCCCGTGAGTTGATTTCCCAACAGCTACCGTAGAGGCGCTCACAAGTAGTATCCCATTTGTAGGGAAGGTTTGGCTTGAACACTTACCAATCGACTCGCTCGCCTCTCGCGGCCGGATTCACGGCGCTCCGAGTGTCGCGCCGTGCATCGCTGGTGCCTCCCCGGCACGCCAGCAGGCTGTGACTCCCGGTCGCTGCGCACTCCTCCGTCGCGTGCTCGCGACACGGCTAGGATTGTTCGTTCTGTTGAAACAGGATTATTAGAAATTACAACTGCATTAGAATTTTAACCGAGAATAGCCGGATGATAGAGATGAGTTCTACCTCACCAAGGTCTATACAGACTTCGTCAGATCAGTGTAGACGAGTGCTTCATACGGACGGCAATTTGTGGAGGAGAAACAGCGAGCAAAACACCGGTGGGTTATTTATATACTCTACTAAAGATTCTAACGATGAAAATCGGAACTACCGCGATCGGCACAAGCGAACCACCGTACGTTATCGCAGAGGTCGGTATAAATGCTCGTGACGATCTCGAATTGGCAGAGGCACATATTGATGCAGCCGCAGAAGCTGGTGCTGATGCAGTCAAGTTCCAAACTCACATTCCACAAGCTGAGATGGTCCAATCGGAAATGGAGCATCTCGGACACGGTGATGTATTTGACGTAGTAGCCGGCAACCAGTTCACGAAGCAAGAACATAAGCGCCTTCAGTCCCGTTGCGCCGAAAAGGATGTAAACTTCCTTTCGACGCCGTTTTCTACAGAAGCAGTTGAACTGCTTGACGATATTGGCGTTCCAGCAATAAAAATTGGATCTGGGGAGCTCACTAATTATCCCCTTCTCCGAAAAGCAGCTGAAACAGGGAGGCCGTTGCTCATCTCAACCGGAATGAGTGACTTCGAAACAATTCAAGATACATTTGATTTCATCGAACCAAAAGCATCCCAAGTCGCGCTCTTATACTGCGTCTCGGCATATCCTGCTGATCCTGACGATATGAACCTTGATACAATCTCGCGTATGAAAGATGAGTTTGGGGTTCCAATCGGCTTTTCTGATCACTCTACTGGAACGCGAGTCTCTTCGGTTGCGATGGCTAAGGGGGCAGATTTCGTTGAGAAGCACTTTACTATTGACCGGCGACTGCCTGGTCCTGATCAGGCGGTCTCGATTGAGCCTGAGGAGATGGCAGAACTGGCTGCATTCTCTGAGACTGTGCAGGATACGCGGGGTCACGAAAAAGAGATAACGCAGGAAGAAGCAGATGTGAAATTATGGGCCAGGCACAGTGTGGTGACCACCTCGCCTCTCTCGGAAGGGGACGTACTGAGCGAAAAGGTAATGACAACAAAGCGTCCGGGGACTGGTATTCCAGCAGAAGAATTTTATTCTGTAGTGGGACGAACGCTAGCAAAGGATCTAGAAGAAAATAGCATCATTCACTACTCAGACCTCAAAGAGTAAAGTGAAAATATCGATTAATTAGTACCGAACAATCTCGTCATATCCTACTTGCTCAACACCATGTACATAGTGTGCAATTCGTGCTGGGACGCGAATATCATTGGTGTACGTTTTGAGCTGAAATTCATCTTGATAGAGCTGACTATCACTTAGTCGGGATTGATATGATTCCACCAGCTCAGAATATGTTGAGGTACCGACTGGTCCAGAATTGAGCCGTCGGTAGACGGGACGAATAGTCGACAATAGTAGAGATGGTAATGACTGTTCAGCGAAATCAATTAGTCGCTCACGTCCAGACCTCGGAAACACCAATTCATCCTGGTTGTTAATTTGTGCACGCTCGATCCCCGAATATATTGGTATGTTGAGAATGTCGGAATACAACTCATTCAGCAATTTCACACGAATGCGTTCACCACGTCTATGTTCCGGGGGGAAATCCAGCATTGGGCGACTCAACTCGAATGTCGCATATGGGGACAAGTGGAACGAAAACTCGTTTGCGACATTCACATATGCAGACTGAGGTCTCCCGTTCAACAATTGTATCACTCGTGCGAAAGCGCAAACAGACATCTTTTCGTCCGTTTCGATATCGTGTCCCAACCGATTGAGTGCGGACTGACAGTGCAGAACTAGCTTGTCCAAATACTCTTGTTTTTTATTGAATTGGTCTTTCGAAAACTTCTGTACATATGAGAAGTGTTCTTTCACAATCTGCTCTAACGTAATGGGGACGAGCGATTCCTGCTCCCAATAATATACGTTTGAGACTGTTCCGAATGCGTACCCACTCAACAAGAGTTCCGGAATTGCCGGCGAACTCAAGCTGTTATAGAAGTTCTCGGTCGCTCCATACGTGTGATATCGATAGCCGTATTTCTCAAATAGCGATGTCCAACCAGATCGTTCTGTTGGCAGATTACCTCCCCAGTCAAGCTTTTTGAATTCAAGATCAAATCGTTTCGCATACTCGCGGGCCACGTCAAGGTCATTATCGTCTGTGTTTGTAAGCGGAGAATTGCCAACGGCGTATAATATACTGGGAGAGGCATCCTGTTGTAATAGCCCTGCTAGCACCGATCGAGAGTCCAGCCCACCGGTCGCTTGAACTCCTAAATTAGATGATGCCTTCGTAATCTGATTAAATACTGATTTGACACGGTCGCGGTAGTCTGAGACGATAGCATTGATTTGTTCTCCAGAATAATCCCAATCAACGGTAGGCCTCTCGAGTGATTCGACCGAAAAGCTTCCGTCTATTAGATTTGCTGAGATGATCTCATTTCCAGCTAAGCGTTTGACTTCAGTGAACGGTGTCGCGTCTGTGATTTCAGAGACTTCAAGTGACTTCTCAAGTAGCTTATATTCATCTACAGTAGGGCTGGATAATGAGTGTGAGCAAACGTGAAGTGAATTAGAAACCATCCACTGCTCTTCAGTTGTGTAATAAATCTCGTACACCCCGTTGGGATCTCCAAATATCTCAATGTGGTCTCCATCTTTAATGACTACCGAGTAGTGACCAAAGCTACGTTCGCGTACCTCTTTAGCACCAGACTTGGCGTACGTTTTATAAACAGAATCTAAAGCGTTCTCTCCCATCTTCCCGTCAATTATTATCGTCCCTGTTATTGCAATAAATGAGGTTGAATCTAAAGGTTGAAAGTTTGTGTTTTCGAATGTTCTCTTGTGATATGTCGAGATATGAAAATTATCCTCAGAAAGGCTTGCAGCGACATCCAAGCCGGCGTCATTACAAAGTTCCTTGGCCTTTGTATGCCTATGAGAGCTAGTCGTCAGATGGAATCTTGACATAGGGTCGAATACTGAGGTATATCACGAAACAGTTGCGATAAAAGAGCGCTCAGCTACAGTTAGGCTTAGCACGGGTTACACATGCTTTCGCAAGTATAGTAATTGGATCGTACGTGTTCAGATCAGTGCTTATTGGAAGAACTGAAAGGTCAGAGCATCCAATCAATAGTGCTTCGCAGTCACTCCCCTCAAACGACTCAATAATTGGGGTCAATTTCTCCACAGCCTTCTGTTGGTTCCCTTGTTTGACCGCATAAATTGCGTCCATTAGTTGTCTGGTATTATTAGGAGTAACCAGCTCAACTGGTGAGTTCGTGAAGTACTCTTCGTAGATCCCAACATTGATCACTGTTTCTGTTGCAAGAAGACCGATTTTGCTGACACCGTCTTGGTTAAGTTCATCTTCAGTGATTGAAATCATATTGATGAACTCCGTTTTGGTGCTGGAAGTCAAGTCATCAAAATAATAATGAGCGGTATTACACGGGATAACAATAAAATCTGATCCAACCTCGGTTAATTTGGATACATTTGCTTTCAGTTTCGGTAACGGACTTTCTGCTCCCTCCAAGATAGCTTTATTCCGATCAGGGATATGTGGGTCGTTAGATACGAATGTGGTAATGTGGTCTTGGTCGGTCTCTGCAGGAGTTTCATCAATTAGCTCTCGTTGGAAGTTAATTGTTGCCTCAGGTCCCATACCCCCAAGAATACCTATTACTGACTCATCTGAAGGCCCATCACGATATGACATCTCGATATATATAGGGTCGTATCCGTGTATATTTTCTTCGGTAGAATGTCTTTGGTACGGATATTAGAGTTGTTCGTATATGAACATAAATAGAATCTAGTATGCGGTCAGCTTAATCTCAGATGACTTAGACATACAGGGTGTCAAAATATTGCTCTGCACCATCACATACGACACTCAAGACGGCTGCCTCAGGGTCATTATTGCCAATTTCAGTTGCAACCGAGAGGGCAGCACCCGCACTGGGTCCGATAAGTAGGCCATGATTGCTACTTGCCGCCCGCGCAGTGGCAAATGCATCTTGATCAGTGACACTTCGGATTTCATCAATATATTCAAACCACATTGTTGGGAGTTCGTGCCCTTTGCCCAGGCCTTCGACAGACGTGTCGTATTCGACAGGATCTTGTTCATAAAATGAAGTCGAAATATTCGAATTTTCGGCGTCAACACCTACGATAGTAATCTGCTGTTCAGTGTTTTCTACGGCTTCTTTAAGATATCGTGCAATACCACTAATTGTTCCACCAGTACCCATCGGGCAGACAATATGCGTGAGATCCTCCCCGATTTGAGACCAGATTTCTGGACCGGTCCATTCATAGTGAACGCTCGGGTTGCCTGAATTGTAGTACTGGTTTACAAAATATGCTTCAAGTTCATCTGAAAGGCGTTCTGCAACGGTATGATAGTACTCGGGATGTCCCTGTGACACGCTAGGACACTCGTGAATTTCTGCCCCAAATGCCCGTACGTATCCCTTTTTCTGGTCACTGGTGGACTCTGGCAACGTAACATGACAGTCAAAGCCAAGTCTGTTTGATACAAAAGCAACTGATCCAGCAGTATTGCCAGAACTAGCTTCTACAATTGTCTCATATTCACCTTGCTGTTTCTGATCTAATAGTAAGCCGAGCGCGATCCGATCTTTCATCGAACCAGTTGGATTCCTGCTCTCCAGCTTACAGAACACGTTTTGATGTTTAGCTCCCTCAAAAGATACAATTGGAGTGCCACCTATCTGTTGTAAGAGCGGATCAGTAACATCGTAGGGACAATACTCGGAGGGATTCGCTTGCATTAGTACTTCCGGGCACGAGGCATAGGGACAAAATGCTACCGCAATCACTGAAATTACACGTTCAAGTTAAATTTCTGTAATATTGGCTACAGGATGGCTTCAGTAATGCAAGATCCTTTTGCAGTATGATGACCATCTGTGGCCTCACCTAACACGTCATTCTACCGTAGACGAGAACAATTCACACATATTATGTTTATATTAAATATTATTCTCCAAATGCTTTGTTTTTATTTATTGGGAATTATGGCATTTTGATCTTCGCATCACGTATTTTCGTGTATTATTCAACTCTAGATATATGACAACATTTGCCCTAACGTATATAGAGAATTTCAAACCAGAACGACCGATTATTCAGGCTTTCTCCGGAATCAAGCAAAGAGTACTGTCACAAATCTTATTTTTGCACACAAATACTTCTCTCCAACAATACTTACTACTGGTGGATGGTTGTTCAAACTAGCAATGGATGAGGGTGAGATTTCGGCAGCAATTAAACAGATAGAACAAGACCACGACTGCTTTGAGTGGACAGTCGACGGGTTGCCGATCTGGGAGCGAGTACGATTTATCCTCCACCGAGAATTACAAGAAAAAGTCGGTGCAGATCAGGCACATACAGAACCTAAAGATAATCTAAGCCAGTTGACCCAAGGCGTCTATCAGTGGTTGCGAAACTTTGCGTTTGATAGTCCGTTTTTTGCATCTGAACATAATTTCCTCTTTCTTGGCCATCCACGAAGGAAAGAGCAAAGCGATGGAAGATGGTGGGATATATACTGTGATCCAATACACGAGGAGGGGAAACTGGACTACGTCCAACTTGAACCACCGTTTGGGTTGACTCATCACACACCTGCGAAGACTGAACAGCTACGATATTTAGATTCGATCACCTACACGGGTACGCTGGCACGGAAAACCCTCGCTGATCGGCTTGAGTTGGACAAATCACTTCAGAAAGCAATTACAGCAGTTGAGTCCGAAATCCAGCGCGAAGTGGGAGCGACAATTGATCTCAAATATATCATCAGAGCAGAGATGGCTGAACGAAAAGCCACTCTCCCACTATACACTCACGTTCTTCGCCGTATCAACCCTGATGTGTCCGTTGTGGTTGTTGGCTATCTAAGAAAGACGTTCATCGAAGCTTGTAAACGACAAAATATTCCGGTCGTAGAGTTGCAGCATGGGATTATCAGCGAGAACCATCTTGGTTATTCATTCCCCAATGATAATAACTTAGAATTTTTCCCTGATTATCTTTTCACTTTCGGTGAGTTCTGGAATGATAACGCCTCATATCCGATCTCGTCCGAGCGGGTTATTGCCGCGGGATATCCGTATCTTCAACAACAGATATCACAGTATAACAATGTCAAGCAGAAACCACAGATTCTATTTATTTCCCAAGGAACAATTGGATCTAAATTATCCAAGTTTGCTGTTGACGTACAAAACGACCAACGTCTCGATTACAATATAATCTACAAACTTCATCCCGGAGAATATGATCGGTGGGAATCAGAGTATCCATGGCTCGTTGAATCTGACATTCACGTCGTGAAAGATTCACCTTCACTATACAAACTGATGGCTGAGTCGATTGCTCAGATCGGTGTTTACTCAACAGCGATTTATGAGGGATTAGCATTCAATCTAAAGACATTCTTATACGACGCATACGGAGCCGACGGATTAAGTCACCTCGTCGAAGAGGGAGCAGCAGGATGGCTCAAGTCGACAGATGACCTTGTAGAAGGCATAGATCAACCTCGTATGTCTTTATTTAAAAAAGAGCGATATTTCAAACCAAATCCGATAGAAGAGATCATTGCTTCTCTTGAAGAAATTCAAGACCTCCAGCATAACAGACGATTCAATAAGTGACAAATATTTAACAAATGTGTTCATTACGATATCCTCTACTCCACAGTGTTGTTCGTTCATATTTGAGCGCCCAATCCACGACGGAGCTAAAAGAAGCAGTTTTACCGAGTCAAGCCAGGCTTGGTAACATTTATCTCTATTCTTCTCTGTCCTCTGCGTAACGGTGAACGAAATTATACGATTAGCAAAGCGGGCGATGAAAAATCCACATAGGATACTACCATTCATCAGAGACAATACGATCCCGCACTTCCTATCGACATATGGGAAGATATACGAAAGAATCAACTCTATCGATGACCAGCGTCGCTTAATCCATCAATACATCGAACAGAATGATGAATTCGTATTGGTTGTGCTTGATGCTTGCAGGTTTGACACATTTGAATCAGCTATTTCTGACTACTTAACCGGAGAAATTGATAAAGCGTGGAGTCCCGGAAGCTTGACGCCCCAGTGGGGGCCGCAGGTTTGGACAGAAGACTATGATCTTACGTACATTAGCTCTAATCCTATCATCGGTGATTTTGAGTACTCTCCTCGGAATTCAGACTTTGGATACAATACATTCTGCGCAGCGGATCACGTTGAGCGATTTGTTGATGCGTACAACTTTGCATGGGATGATGATGTGGAGTCAGTCTATCCCTCAGATATGACTGATATCGCTCTAGAAGAGGCAGCACGTGACGAGCCGACAAGATTGGTTGTCCACTACCTACAGCCACACCTTCCCTTCATTGGAGAGAAGGGATTTTCACATTATGTACTTGATCACAAGAGTCGATCTTTCAGCATAAACTATTCCGATCAAGAACGTGAAATGTTTCTTGAAAATAACACGGAAATCACACTCGAGCAGGCTCTGAAGTATGATGTCACGTGGAGTGATGAACTTCAATACGGCCTTCAAATTACTAACTCAGAGGGGCGTGGGTACAGAGCGCTGTTACGCGAAGGAGTTGTGACGAACGAGGATATTCAGCGAGGGTACGTCGATAATCTCGAGATAGCACTTAAACAGATACGGCGACTCGCAAGGTGCGTTGACTGCCCTGTTGTTATTACAGCAGACCACGGAGAGTTTCTCGGTGAATACGGGCAGTATGACCACCCAGACGTACTCCATCCGATCTTACGCGAAGTACCCTGGTTTGAGGTAGACAAATCCGAGATCGGAGTTGAGAAGAATAGTTTTGATCCAGTTGAACGTGAACACAAATCAATAGATGATGAAGGTGTCAGGGGAAGGCTGTCCGACTTGGGGTATCTTTAGCATTTTATGAAATTGGTAAAGATTAACAGATAGAAATTATAGAAAAATGAGATTATTAGTATTACAAACGATATTTGTTGTCATTGGTTCTGTGTGTTATGGTATAGTAGTGCGGTAAGAGCCGACATTCAGACGGTTCGATTTTTACCTCTTGGGTATCAAGAGATATAATGAATGACATCAGTGCTCGCGATCATACCGGCGAGAGGTGGATCCAAAAGAGTCAAGCGTAAGAATATCAGAGAGGTTGGCGGAAAACCACTTATTGCTCATACAATTGAAGAAGCAATTTCAACTGAAGCGATCGATACAACGATTGTCTCAACTGAGGATGACGAGATCGCCGAGATTGCTAAGAAGTACGGCGCAGATGTTCCATTCTCGAGGCCAGAAGAACTCGCTACGGATTCAGCTTCAAGCGCATCAGTCGTCTCTCACGCGTTAGACTGGTTTGAGGCCCGAGACAAAACATTCGACACTGTGTGTCTACTCCAAGCAACATCGCCCCTTCGGACAAGCGAGGATATAACGGGGGCGCTTTCCAAATTCAACGAACGCGATGCTGATTCTTTACTCAGCGTATGTAAGTACACGCAGCCCCCGCAATATGCGTTACTCAAGAACTCGGATGGGTATTTACAGGAGCGATTCACTCCGTCTGTACTATTTTCCCCAGAGTACACACGGGAACAAGATCTTGAGGAATTGTTATTCCCTAATGGAGCAATCTACATTGTGACTGTTTCCACGTGGAAGTCAGTGGAGACATTTTACACCGAGGCGACAATCCCATATGTTATGCCTGAACGTCGGTCGTTACAGATCGATGAGCTATGGGAACTGGAGCTCATTGACTCATTTATGAAAGCTGACCGTTGAGCAGGCCGTGAGAAGCCGATTTTACCGTTGAGTTTGTACTTGAGAGTGAAGAAATAGAGACTCTGCGAATCGGTGTTCCGTCATATGTATATTAGCCGGAGACAATCAGCGCAGTATGACTCGCAAGGTCGCTACCTTCCTCACTACCCGAGCCCAATACGGCCGGTTGAAGCCAGTCTTACAGGCTTTAGAAGCTGAACCAACAATCGCTTCTACGGTTATCATTTCAGGTGGTGCAACTGTTCACGACTACGGAGAATTAGCTCCAGTTCTAAAGGATGATGGAATCGGAGTTGATTACGAGTTGACTAATTTAATTGACGGTGGAACACCAATTACACAAGCGAAGACGACAGGACTGCAGTTAGTAGAATATGCAAACGTTTTGAAGCAAGTCGATCCTGATTTCGTTTTGATAACTGGCGATAGGCACGAGACAATGGCGGCGACGCTTTCCGCCTCATACCAGAATATCCCGATATGTCACTTCGAAGGAGGAGAGGTCACCGGATCAATTGATGACAAGGTGCGCCATGCGACGACGAAGATGGCAGACTATCACTTCGTCTCCACAGAGCGTAGTGCACAGATTGTGGAAAGAATGGGAGAAAGCCCTGAACGGATTTTCCATACTGGGTGCCCTTCTATGGATATCGCGAAATCCGTTGAAGAAGAACGATCTACGTCGTTTGACCCACAAGTCGTCGAGAGTGGTGTAGGTGGGCACGTGAATGTAGATGAACCGTATATCGTTGTTCAGTATCATCCATTACCAACTGAGTATCTGAGTAACTACGAAAAGACATGGGAGCTGATCGACGCTGTTAGACAAATCGACATACAGGCATTCTGGTTTTGGCCAAATATGGATGCCGGAACCGACCAAGTATCCAAAGCAATTAGGGAATTCCGTGAAAAGTACTCGCCTGACAACGTTCGATTCTTTATTAACTTAAGTCCCGAAGACTATCTCACCACGGTCAAGAACTCAGCGTGTGTAGTTGGTAACTCTAGTGTGGCAATCCGAGAATGCGCCTTCTTTGGTACACCAGCTGTCAACATTGGTGGAAGACAATCATCGCGTGAGCGCGGCCCAAACGTAGTAGATGTACAATCTAATGCGGAGGCGATTGAACAAGCAATCACCTCTCAACTCAGTCATGGCAATTATCCACGTTCAACTATATATGGAACCGGTGACGCTACTGGCAAAATTATCTCTGCTCTGCAACAGTTAGACTGTGAACTAAAAGGCCCTATGGAACCAATTGACGTCTACAGTGGCCCGGATCAGACTAGTGGATAACAGTTAGAAATTCTGATTGTATCTTATAGAACTTCAAAATATACAATTAAAATTTTCGTTGAGTTCGGAACTCACTATACCCTACAGTCGGTTGCCAATCAAACCCCGTTCTGGAACGTTGTCTGACACTGTCTTTCTGAACTGTGGAGAAATAACGAGCATTGCAAATATGTAGCTACTTGCACCGACGACTACAAGCACTAAAGTTGTCAGTATTGTTTCACCGAATATTGTAATTCCCATAAAGACAATACCTGCCATTATCATTGTAGCGAGACATTGTTTTGAAAGCTCTCGCACTGGAAATGCAAACTGGAGATGGTTTGAGAGTGCTTTATACCCCAAAATTGCGCTGATACCCGAAGAAACCGTTGTGGCAATCGCTGCACCGTACCAACCGACCAGTGATATTAAAACAATATTTAGAAAGACGTTCACAAGTACGAATGTAATTGTTATCCGAAATGTCAAATCGGGTCTATCTATAGCATCAAGCGCGTTCGTAAACTGAACCTCAAATGTGTATAAGAGTTGGGCGAGAATAAGGATAATTAGTACACTATATCCCTTGACAAACTCGGGCCCGTAGATAGACAGAATCGTGTCGCCAAGGATCGCAGCGCCGGCAAGTCCGGGAATGACAAACAATCCTGCATAAGATAACCCGTCCTCCAGCAGGCTTCCAATTTGCTCAAAGTCTCCTTTACTTGAGAGTGAACTGATCTCAGGGAATAATGTTGCACTGATTGACCCCGCGAAGAGTGCAAGAACAGAGGCGACGTTCCATGCGATCCCATACACCCCAATGAGATCCTTTGTAACAAAGAAGCCAAGTAGGATTGTATCCATCGCGGCAAATGTTCGAGATTTGATTGCTGTAACCCAGGAGTATTTTGCATACGAAAAAATATCGGCTGCTTTGTTTACTGTCGGCCGGGTATAATTAAAATCAATATAAAAGAGACTAATCGCTAACGATACTATTAGTCCGCCTAAGTATCCCCAGAGAAGCCCACCAATGCCAAGACCGAAGAAAATCAGTCCAATCTGGGTAACGCTGCGAATTGTGGTGTTTATCGACTTACTAAGACTTTGGATGTGAACTTTTTGCTGGCCAACAAGAGTCGAAGAGCTGAAATTGTGTATTGCGTAAATGACCAAGATTGCAGAAAATATTGCTAAGACATCCACACCAATATAATTCCGCAACTGTTCTTGGGCTAAAAATGTGAATAGAAGTAGCGCTAGAAGTATGAGTATTTGGAGAGCAAAACCGGTTGACAGCGCTTCACCAGAGTTTTTGTGTTCGCTAATCCGTTTTTTAACTGCAATCGGAATGCCTGCATTTCCGCCCAAGATCATCCACGAAATAACGGAGATAATAAGCAAATAAGTTCCAAGAATTTCACTTCCGAGTTCCCGTGCGATGTACCAATTGGCAGCAAAGCCAGTTAGTGAGACAAGTATTTTCGATGCCAAATTGATGAATGCTGTCTGGCCGCGTTTCATACGAGAGGGTGGTTTTGAGTTCGCATCCACGTGTTAATGGGCTTCGGTCAATGCCCATCTGTCGAGCCCACGAAGTAGTTGTTTGTCCAAGAGTGTCAGATATTGACCGTTGTCTCATAGTCAAAGAGAGAACGTTGTGGCACCCAGAAAATCAGTGAAGAACCAATCAAAATGCCTCAGTACTTGCTCGCAGCACGATTAGCTGCAGTTGAAAGGTCGTCTCCCTACAATTGGCGTAGCTGTCAATTCAACTACTGTCCGGTCTTTCACCGTTTCTTAATACAACACGGTTTCAACGGCATTACGCAGATTCGAAGGGGTAAGATACAATTAGCGTGGCAGTCAGTCTTATGATATGCAAGCTGTTGTTCTCGCTGCCGGTGAGGGTACGAGACTCCGACCACTGACTGAAGACAAGCCCAAGGGGATGGTCGAAGTCAATGGGGCACCGATTTTGACCCACTGTTTCGATAACCTGATCGAACTCGGTGCGTCAGAACTCATCGTTGTAGTCGGGTATATGAAAGAGAAAATCATCGAGTACTATGACGATGAGTACGAAGGCATCCCCATCACGTATGCCCACCAGCGTGAGCAGAATGGGCTGGCCCACGCCTTGCTAACGGTGGAAGAGCACATCGATGACGACTTCATGCTGATTCTGGGTGACAACGTCTTCGAGGCCAACCTCGGCGATGTTGTCCGACGACAGCGCGAAGATCGTGCTGATGCGGCCTTCCTCGTTGAGGAAGTCGAATGGGAAGAAGCCTCACGCTATGGGGTGTGCGATACCAACAAATACGGTGAGATTGTCGACGTCGTCGAGAAACCAGAGGAGCCGCCATCGAATCTTGTGATGACTGGCTTCTACACGTTCTCGCCCGCGATCTTCCACGCCTGTCATCTGGTGCAACCCTCGAATCGTAATGAGTATGAAATTTCTGATGCGGTTGACCTCCTGATCAAGAGTGGGCGAACGATCGATGCAATCGCGCTCGATGGATGGCGGATGGACATTGGGTATCCCGAGGATCGCGACGAAGCCGAGGAACGGCTCGCCGAGTCTGGCGAGGCTGAAGCATAGGACTATGGCTTGAGAGGGTGCGTACGTTTCGATTATCTACTAGGATTCTAGCAGACCATTCAAACTGGAGAGGCCCTGCCCCTCAGAAGCAACAAGCTTAGCTTGTTAGCTATTCGTCGAGATACGGCTCGCACACCCGCTTGACGCCCTCTTCAAACGATATTTGTGGTTCCCAGCCAGTTGCCTCACGGATCTTCGTGATGTCGGCACAGGTGTCGTGGACGTAGTTCTCCAACGGAATCGGCTCGTATTCTGGTTCGACGTCCGTCCCAAGCGCGTCATTGATGAGTTCGATCATCTCGTTGAACGAGTACGGCTCGCCAGTGCCGAGGTTGTACACATCGTTCAAGCGATGGTCAGCCATCGATTCCAGCCCGCGAACGATGTCATCGACGTGCGTGAAGTCACGCGTCTGAGAACCGTCACCCCACAGCACCGGTGACTGGCCGTTGGCGATCTCATCTGTGAACTGCGAGACCGTGTTGGCGTATTCCCCTTTATGACCCTCGTTGCCACCGTAGCCCTGATACACGGAGAAGAATCGTGCACCGGCGACGGCGAGGTCATCATAGAAGTCGTTGTAGTACTCGGCATAGCGTTCGCGTCCAAGCATTGAGGCGTCATAGCCCGTCGACGCCTCGAGATCCATATCCTCAGGCGATGGCTCAGTTCGGCTGCCGTACGCCGAAGAGGTTGAAGCGTAGACGATCGTATCACAGCCGTCCGCGTGCGCCTGTTCAACGACGTTGATGAAGCCTTCAATGTTAACGCGCGCACCCTGTCGAGGATTCTCCTCGAGCATCTGACGCGAAGAGAGTGCCGCAAGGTGGAAGACGACGTCCACATCAGTTGGGAGGTCGTCATCGAGGACGTCTGCTTCAACATACTCGACGTCGTCGTTGAGGTTGTCGGGCGTGCCGAGATAGCCGTTATCGAGGGCGATGACGTCGTTGGTCTCAGCTAGCGTATTGGCGAGATTCGAGCCGATGAAGCCGGTTCCCCCTGTGATGAGAACTTTGGTGTCTTCCATCAATGCATAGTCGCTACGCAGTCGGGAAAAATACTGCTCTATTTCATCGAATAGAGGATAGTGATACCACCAATTTATTTTGACAATATTGACACTGGAAATCTTCCAACAAATATCCTATCCAGTGAGATAGTTTCGTGCGACTGCTTCTTATTCAACTGTCACGCTTTTCGCGAGGTTTCGGGGCTTATCGATAGACCGTCCGAGTTGGTTCGCCATATGATAGGCAACGAGTTGCAATTGGACGTTTGCGAGCATTGGTGCAGTCCGTTGATGTGTCTCGGGAATCTCTAGCACGTGGTCAGCATATCGCTCCACGTCGGATTGCCCATCCGTGACTGCAATGACTGGTGCGTCACGAGCTTCGACCTCTTTCACGTTCCCGATTGTCTTGCGTGCGCGCTCGTCGTTCCCAGTGACAATCGCGAACACCGGTGTGTTGCTCGTTACGAGTGCAAGCGGACCGTGCTTCAATTCGCCCGATGCAAATCCTTCAGCGTGCTCGTAGGTTATCTCTTTGAATTTCAGCGCGCCTTCGAGTGCAACCGGGAAGTGGAGACCCCGACCAATGAAGAAGAATGACTCGTTATCTACGTACTCGTCAACAATTGCCTCCGCGGTCGTTTCATCAAGCACCTGTTGGATGTCACTGGGAACATCACGAAGCGCTAAAACAAGGTCACGAGATCCTCGGGTGTTGTCTGCTATTGTCTCTGCCAAGAGATTCAACGCAGTAAGCTGTGAAGAGAACGTCTTCGTTGCTGCGACACCGATTTCTGGGCCCGAACGGATGTATAGCGCGTGGTCGCACTCTCTCGCAGCTGTGCTGCCTACAACATTTGTCAGCGCAAGCGTCTTCGCACCTCTTCCCTGTGCTTCCCGTAACGCAGAGAGTGTGTCAGCAGTCTCGCCACTTTGGGTAACACCGACAATAAGGCCATCTTCGGGAATTGGCGCAGGGCCAGTTGCATATTCACTGGCTAAGAACGCTTGTGCGGGTACGCCAACTTCTCGGAACAGTTCAACACCGTACAATGCGGCATGGTAGGAAGTACCGCAAGCGACGAAGTGGACCGTCTCCGGGAAGCCAACATCATCGAGTTCTTCGACGGTGATGTCTCCAGCAAGCTCGTCCAGACGGCCACTGAGCCCCTGGCGGAGGGCTGTTGGCTGCTCGTTAATTTCTTTGAGCATATAATGCTCGTACCCGCTCTTCCCCGTTTGTTCAGCACTCCACGTAACCGTCGAGACCTCTTTGTCGACGGACTCCCCGTCGCCATCGGTGACGTCCCATCCGTCTGCATCGATGATCGCGACGTCACCGTCATCAAGATACACGACATCACGCGTATATTCAAGAAACGCCGGGACGTCGCTTGCCAAGTAATACTGGTTTTCGCCTATCCCGAGCACAAGTGGCGAGTCATTGCGCGTTGCGAATATGCGGTCATCACCAGCAACGACCGCAGCGATTGCGTAGCTTCCGTCAATCCGTTCGAGCGTCCGATGGAATGCCAATTCGGTGCTGAGGTCCGTCTCAAGGTACGCAGCAAACAGGTGCGGGATTACCTCAGTATCAGTATCGCTTGTGAAGGTGACTCCCTCCGCTTCGAGCTCATCGCGTAACGACTGATAGTTCTCAATGATCCCATTATGTACGACGGCAACTTGTCCAGCTTCATCCGTATGTGGGTGTGCGTTAGCGTCTGTCGGCGGGCCGTGCGTACTCCAGCGCGTGTGGCCGATACCGACGTCACCAGTCGGAGTCACGTCGCGCTTGGCAATCTCTGTCCGGAGGGCTTCGAGTCGTCCCTGCTTCTTCTGCACATCAATAGAGTCATCGACAAGTGCGACGCCAGCTGAGTCATAGCCTCGGTATTCCAACGTCTCGAGTCCGTCCAACACAACATCAAGCGTGTCGTCATGATGGCCGACGCAGCCGATAATCCCGCACATTAGCCTTGCACCTCAGTATTTTCGTCGACACTGCGATGGAGTGTAACTCCCACGCCAATATCCGCGCCTGGCCCAACAAGCAGCCCAGGCAAAATCGTTGCCCCACCACGGATGTGCGCCCGGTCTGCAAGAACGCACCCAAGACGTTCGTTCTCGTGGATCTGGTTGTTCACACGAACATCAGCAAGCCCACCGGGAGCAGTTACACCCGCGCCGATTTCCGCACCTTGCCCAGTGATGGAATCGATGATGGTCGCATTTGCGCCTATGCGCGTGTCTGCGTCGAGAACTGTCCGACGAACGACTGCACCAGCCTCAACAGATGCGTTTTGACCAATCGCGGTGTAAGGACCGACGACTGCACCCGGTTCAACGACAGTATCTGGACCGATAACAACCGGTTTGTATAGAATAGCTTCATCGGCCACAGATGCAGATTCCGAGACATATAGACCGGGAGCGGTCTCTGGTTCGGAGATACGCCCGTCTGCTAAAAGCTTACACGCGAGAGAGGTGAGATCCCAGGGATACGTCACTTCTGAGTGAAGCCCATCAATCTTGACACCACGGACGTGTCCACCACGGTCGATTATGTCGGATATCCCTTCAGTGAGCGCAAGCTCGCCGTTCGTCTGGTCGGCATTCTCGAGCGCGGAAAAAAAGCTGGGACCAAACGCGTATACACCTGCGTTGAGCAAGCGGTATGAACCACTCCCAGGTTTCTCAATTAGTTCAGAAACTCTGTCCCCGTCAAGTATGACGGCACCGTACATCGGAGCCTCTGCTGATTCAGCGATAGCGAGCGTGCAACTGTCGTCAACTGAGTGCGCATTAACTACCGCGTTAATTGTTTCAGCCTCAACGATTTCATCTCCATTTACTGCGAGGAAGTCGCCCTCAAGTGCGTCCCGAGCTTGTAACAGTGCGTGTCCGCTCCCAAGTTGTTTTTCCTGTTTATGGTACGTTAAACTTCGATCACGGTACGTGGGGCCGAAGTAATCCTGAACGCGATCTCCCTCATAGCCAACGACGACGTGAAGGTTGTCGATACCCCCATCAACCAATGCGTCAAAGACGTACTCAAGAATCGGGCGATTCCCGGCTGGGAGCATCGGTTTTGGGCGATATTTTGTGAGTGGCCTGAGCCGTTGGCCTTCTCCGGCCGCAAGGATGACTGCAGAATCTATTGACATAAGCGTACACACGAGAGCTGGCTACTGTATCTTTTGCCCCATTCATTTCTGCGCATTGCAACTTCGGATCATACAAATACTAGCTAAAGATATAACTCTTTTTATCAGGATAGTCAGATATTCCAGAGTTATTTAATAAATAAAATAAGTTTAATGTATTAAATATCAAAAATTGTATTAAATTCACATATATTGGTTCTAACTATTTATTATTAATTATTAACTACATCCATACCTGCAGTACGAGCTTGCTGCAATGTATTACTGTAGAGTTGTAACCCAGCTGTTTATCGCCCCTGACGGTTGCGGGCGATCTCTCGCAGGTCACTCGTATAGAAATGAAGCCAGCAGACACACTCAGAGAGCTCGCACCAGCGACGCGTGTACTCAAGCGAGCGACGTACGAAGCATTCGAATTCGACGTTGTAGCGAACGGCGTTCGCATCAGGAACGCAAGCTACGCGAATCCAGCAGCGCACGAGTACATAGTCTCACTTGCAGGTGGTATCCCAGCGACGTGTTCGTGCCCAGCGGACGCAAACTTTGATGGGCCGTGCAAGCACCGTGTAGCGGTCGCAATTCGTGGACCAGTCCTTGCAGCTGCCCAACAGCGCGTTGCGCGACCAGTTGTTGCGGATGGGGGCGAGAAGACCGTAGCTGGTACCGATGCAGATGAGCAGAGTACCAACCCGAGCGATGGTGCTCGTGAACATTCCGCGTCGGATGAACCAACAGACTGTGCGTGTGCAGATCTTGATGGGTTCCCCTGCTGGCCGTGTGTGAACGCTGGGCGGCGTGAGCTGCCAGAATAAGCCTCAACCTCAGTCTGGGCTGTTTATTCTCCCCTGACGGGTGCGGGATGCAGAATGTGTCTCGTGTGACCCGAGATGGCATACACGAACTACGACCAGCAGTACGACGACGAACAGGGCGGCAACCTCTCAGAAGGAACGCGATGTCCCGAATGCGATGGACACCTCCAGACAGAAGGTGGTGAAACGGCGTGTCTCTCCTGTGGCCTCCTCCTCGATGAGTACCGATACGATCACGGAGCGACGCCGCGATCATACGCTGACAGCGAGACGGATCGCGAACACGTTGGTGCACCACTAACTGAGACGCGTCACGATCGTGGGATTTCGACGGCAATCGGCAGAACCCGAGATTCGAATGGCGGGTTTCTGACCGCGAGGAAGCGGCGACAGCTTCGCAGACTTCGCCGCGAACACAGTCGAGGGTTATTCGCATCGACGGCTGAACGGAATCTCGCGACAGCACTTTCTGAAATTGCACGACTAACGAGCGCGCTTGAGCTCCCACGTTCGGCGCGAGAAGTTGCCTCTCGAGTGTACCGCGAGGCACAAGCCCGTAGCCTCATCCCCGGACGATCTATCGAGGAGATGGCCGCTGCAAGTGTGTATGCGGCCTGCCGTTGTAGTGCAATTTCCCGCTCTGTAGTAGAGATTGCTTCGTATTCACACGTGTCTGAGTCGGCCGTGTATGCGCGATACCGCGTGCTCAACAAGGAACTCGAACTTGAGGCAGCACCACCCAGGCCCGAAGAGACGCTCACACGGGTGGCTAGTACACTCGAGATCGCTGATGATGTACGTGCACGTGCTGGTGAACTCATTTCGGCGTTACGTGCGGTGAAAGCCGGGTCAGGCTGCAACCCCGCGGGGATTGCTGCGGGATGCCTGTATGTAGCAGTCTGTGAGTTCAGTCAATCGATTACACAACACGAAATTGCCGCTGCTGCAGGGGTCACAGCTGTCACGCTTCGTGCACGGGCGGAAGACCTCAAACAGGTCGAGCCGAAGACAACCGAATCTTCGCTGGGAGACTGTGGCTACGACCGACCATCCACCTGATGAATGATATGACCCTTCGATAGTGCAGAGCTGTCTCTTTCTTATTCCTGTAGCTATAGAGAGACATACTGAATTATCAAGTTGGAACTGGTGTTCAAAATCTCTGAGCTTGGTTCTACAGGAAGGAAAACGCGTATAAGATTTGACCATCGGTTTATCACCCGCCCTAATTCTATTCGCGGTGCTATCAACAAAAACAATAACAATAGCTAAAATATGACACGAATTACACTCCAGTAATGAACCGGCGTCGGTACTTAGCAGCACTAGCAACAACGATACCGTTCACAGGCTGTCTGAATTTCAGCCAATCACAGGAGAGTACCACAACTCAATCGTCCGAGCAAGCGACGACCCAGGCAGCAACAGCATCGACACAACCCCCGTCTCAAGAATCCACTCCAGCAGAAGAGACTGCTACCCCTGAACTTCCGGAAGGGACATTGTGGGCTTTCAGGGCAAATGCCCCGTTCATCGCTGGACCTGTACACAAGGACGGTCTCGTGTTTGCCACGAGTGTTGATAGACATCTCTACGCGCTAAACACGGGTGATGGGACCGAGCAGTGGACTGCAGAGACAACGAACGAACTTGATAAAGCACTCACCGTTTGCAATGGCGTTGTCGTCGCTTCCGGAGCAGATGAGGTACTTGGTGTACGGCTTACTGACGGATCGACAGTATTCAATGAGACAGGGTACGGTAGTGGGATTCGGGCACAAGTATCTACGACTAAGACTGTATATCAATCACTCTTCCCACACGGACTTCGTGCACTAGACCCAGTGACAGGTACCGCCCTCTGGACGGTGGAGAATGACCTCTCAGGTGTAGAGATTGCGACGGATGGCGAGACGGTGTGCGTAGCATATAATCCTGAAGAGAAATTTGGCGACCCACCGTGGGCATTTGGTGGGTATGATGCGGAGACCGGTGAAGAGTTGTGGTACTTCAAGCGAAATCCTGACAGAGACCGCGAGCGTCTCGGTGTCGCAGTTTCGGAAGGGCTCTGTTTTGCAACTGATGGGGCACAAGCGCTGTTTATCGATGCCCGAAGCGGAACAATCCAGGCTGAAGAATCACTAAACGTGAGCTATGTTCACGGAGCAGCAGATGGTGTCGTGGCAGTTGGGAGTAGTGATCTTGGGCTACAGGGGCGAGATATGAGCACTGGCAACTCAGTCTGGCAAACTGGAGAAAGCGTTCGGGCATACGGACCAAATACGACTGATGAAAGTCGTCTCCAATTTTATGAGGATGACCAATTGTACACGCTCGAGATCCCCAGCGGTGAATACACCACCTCCGAGCTTGGTTCCCTCGGTGACGCAGATTTGACAGGTGAATTAGCGGTATCTGACTCAAGCGTGTTTCTAACGACAGAAGATGCTCGGGTTCGCGCTGTAGAGCGACAATGACGGACGATACTAGCTCTCCAGACGGATCCTCGTCACGGAAGTTGACACGTCGAACCCTGCTCGCTGCTGGGCTGACGTTGGGTACGACAGGCTGTCTACGTGCCCAGGTTGAGTCATCGCCATCAGCTGGTGGGGATCGAACAGTACACTCACAATCTTCAGAGACACTCACGCAGAGAGCCAAACAAACCCAGCGGGGCCACCCAGTTGCTCTCTCAACAGTGTGGAAGGCACAGGTGAGTCGTGGAATTCCGACGATTTCCCCAGATGGAAAGACGGTGGTTGTTGCTGGCCAGAAAGGGGTTACTGCGATTCGGTCTGGCGATGGGACAAGCCAGTGGCAGCACCAGACAGGACCTGTTGAGACACGACCGGCTACAACGTCTCAGCGTGTCTATGTCCCGGCAGCTGATGGCACACTGTACGCTCTCAATAATACAGATGGGACACTTCAGTGGTCATTCACTGGAGACCGCACCCTGACAACGATTCCACTCATCAGTACAGAAGCAAACCGAGTGGTCGTTGGCACAGGTGAATCCGATGGCGTTACTGTTGGCGACTCTTCGAACTCAGAGTTCAAGCCGACATACCTCTATGGGCTGACTCGGGCTGGTGAGGAAGTATGGACAATTGAGACTGCAAACGGTGACCCAGTCTCGTCGACTACCCTCCACAATGAGCGCCTCTACTTGCGGACAGTAAATCAGTTAGAAGCATATGATATTGAATCAGGTACTCAGATCGACTGGGAGCCAAACCTCGGTGACGGGATTTGGGATCGTCCCTCTGACCGACCGGCATACAACACGAAGCGACTCCACTCAGATTCGGCTGGCCTGTATGTGCCCACACGGGATGGTGTCGTTTCAGTCTCACACGCTGGCGATTTTCGTTGGCACTTCCAGCCATTCGACTCTCCAACGCGATTTGCGTATCACGACAACACTGTTATTCTTGGTTCGCGGGATAACGGCGTCTATGCTGTTGATGCTGGAACGGGTGAACAACGCTGGCGAACCCAACTTGATGATACGGTCATTGCCGTCGAGCCGCACGGTGAGACGATTTGGGCTGTAGACCGGTCAGAGACACTGACTGCGCTCACAATGGCGTCGGGCAACCCAACACTCTCAGCCGATCTTCAACGTGGATATGGAGTTGCTGCAGCAGCTCAAGGAGGTGGAGTGATCACTACCACCGCAGAGCAAACGATCGGCAACAGCGTCACCTATGAGTGAACGCTGATTCGGCCACTGGTGGTGGGGCCAACGACAACAGTTCATCCACACTGCACTCAGGATTTAACCAGGCAACCTGCGGTCACACAGTGGCCGGCTCGTCGACGGAGTGTGTAGAAATCACGTCCTGGACCTCATGCGGGTTTTCGACGTGTTCGAGCCGAATTCCACCCAATCCTTCATTCACGCGAATCGACCCATAGCCGAGGATTTTCTGGATGCGACTTTGTTCGAGTTGGCTACTGCGAACCATCTGTATTGGGACCTCACGTTTACTTGTCCGGAGGAACAGCGTGTATTTCCGCTGAATCCGCTCTGTGTTCACCGAATATGTTGTTCGAGTCAAAATGAAGATCCGAAGTAACAGCCGTAAGCCAATTAATAGTCCAACGATCGCAACGACCTGCGCCGCAATTTCAGCAATACTTTGCCCACCAAGCGCGCGTTGATTACTCAAGATTACCCCAACTATGGCGAGCACCACCACGATTGCAAGGCCTAGCGCTATCAGCGTCGGCTTTATTGTCGGGTTTGTTTGCACTGACGCTGGGTGAGCAGGCGCGGAAGGTTGTGAGGCATCGGCTGTCGCCGAGTTGTTTGTACTGTTCTCGACGTCGGCTGAATCGTGGGAGGTGGTCTCTTGTTGGCTCATTGTATCACTTATGTTGCGACGAGGATCGACCCCAGAACGTATGCGATCGGCAGTGACACTACGACCAAAACGGTCGCAGCGCTAGCGATTCTATCGGCGTCGTGGTTGATCCGAGCGCCGAGATACAGCGAATAGAAAAAGTATCCAACCAACACAAACAGACTGAGTAGTGCATACTCTCCGAGTTGTGAAAAGCCGCTTGCAGCCAGCGTTTCCGGCCGTGGGACCGCATACTCAACATCTGCGCCCGCGTACTCGATCAGTGCATAAATGAACGCAACTTGAATGTCGATAACGAAATCGCGAGCAGCGGCGACTCCACTTGCGGTGGTGAGATACCAGACGACGGTGAAAATTCCTGCGACGTACACACTTGAACTATACACGACGCTATATGCCGTTGGAAGGATGCCCTTCGATTGTACGGTAAGAAGTAGCGCCAGATGGGTTGCGACAAACGTCGCGATGGTGAATCCAAGCAGGTACGCTGAGTTCTGTATGAATCCCGCCAGATACACCATCGCCAATCCAGGTTCCGACCCAACCACTCCGGTGAACCACCGTGGAACATCGGCGTTCGATTGAATCCCAACCCCCGCGAGCGTTAACGGTCCAGCATACAGCACCAAGTTAATCAGATAGATCGCAGCGAGTCCCCACATCTGTCGAAGCGTCGCGAGAGTTGATTGGTCCTGTCGTTGGTTTGGGACCGCAACTAATCGCGATGGCCGCAGCAATGCGTAGTACACCCCCTTTACCAAATCGGAGACGACGAGACGCATTGCGTAGTTTCAGACGATAATCCAATCTATTTGTAATTATCGGTATCAGGTATTTGGGAGAATTCAACGTTTGTATCGTCGATACTCTCCATTGAACACCAATTCCGGATACAGCGGTGGATGAAAATTACTGTACATATTTGGAGTATCAGACATACGTGGGTGTATGCTCCAGCAGCGTTCTCGTCGGCAGGTCTGTTCAGTTCTGGCAATGGCTGGATTGAGTGGCTGTCTGAATTTCACTGCCACAGACGAGCAGGCATCATCGTCGACACCGCGATCAGATACCCCTCAAGGAACGCCGAACGGTGAGTCAACGTCAGTCTCCCAATCAGCGACAACTGACCAGCCACGTTCAGACGGGTGGCCATACTCGCTTCCAGCACCAGTGACTACAACACCACTCATCGACGAGTCTACGGTCTATTTTGGGTGTATGGATCACAAATTGTACGGCGTTAACGTAGAGACGGGCACACAACAGTTTGCGACTGATGTCGGCGACCAAGTTGGACCGGGGCTCACACTCAGTGGTGGAGTCATCTACGGAAGCACCCCGGCAGGATTGTTTGGTGTGGACGCTACCAGCGGGGATCTCACACTCTCAGCCTCTAATCGTGCTGTTGGATTTGGAATCAGAGAACCACTGGTGGCAGATGGTATCTTGTACTATCCTGCTGGAGGAACATTACTCGCAATTGATGTTACGTCAGGCGAAGTGGTCTGGAGTCGGCGTGCTCCCGCTGCTTGGGGCGGCAAGCCAGCACTTGTGGATAGCACGCTCATCGTTAGCGATGCAGGGGATGTCAGTACGACCCCGAGTGATCAAAGCCGGGTTTTCGGTCTCGATCCAACCGACGGATCTACACGGTGGCAGGTATCGATTTCAGCGGACTCGTTAGTATCATCAGTTGCAGCGTCAGCTGAAGACCAGACAGCAGTACTCGTTGGGCGATATGGCTTGACCGCTGCATTTGACACGAACACCGGCGAAGAACGCTGGCGGGCAACAGTCGATCGAAATGGGAATGTGACGGGCAGACCGGCAATCGCTGAGCAGACTGTCGTCGTGCCGCTTGGAGGGAATGGGCTGTTTGCATACGATCTTAACTCAGGAAGTGAGCGGTGGGGTAAACCTGAGGCCAGGTCGCTTTCGGGGTACGCTGTGACAATCGCGAACGGACAGGTCCTCACTGGAAGCGAAGCCGCGACGCTGTTAGACCTCGAAACAGGGGACCAAATCCGGCAATTCGAGTTGACACCGCCACTCGCTGACTCCGTGCAACCGACGATGAGCGAACATGCACTCATCTACCCAGCAGCGGATACCACACTCCAGCGTCGCTCACTCTGATCTAACTCTTCACTGGGTCGTATACGCACGCGTTTCTCTGGATCCGCTAACAAAGACTACGTCATTGGCGGTAGACAGCTCATACGACACTTGTGGTTGCTCAAATGAGACAGTTACAGCTTCAGATCCATCCGTTCTGATGCAGTGAAGCGAATCACCCATAGCCCAGACAGCATCAGTCGTGACTGCCGGAGCAACCCAAACATCTGGTTCAGCTTGGTAGCGCCATTGTTGTTCCCCATCTCTCACTGCGTAGATTCCAGTATCGTCCGCGGCAACGTAGACAGTATCATCTGCCACGGTGGGTGGTGAGCTGGCTCGCCCAAGTGGTTCAAACTCCCACTGCTCACTGACTGTCGAACCTTTGATTGTATATGCGAACAGGCGACCGTAATCTGTGAGATATAGCGTATCTCCTCGGCGGGTAGACTGATAGCGAGCGCCACCTTGCGTTGTTTCTCCAAGCTCGCCACTGGTAATGTCCAGCCAGAACGTGACGTTCCATCCGCCAACAATTGTCCGGCCACCGATGGGCGGGGAAAGCGACTGTACTCCAAGCCACGCGTCGTCGACTTGTGCAATCTCAGAATGAGTCTGTGTCCATTCAATGCGGCCAGTCGAGACGTCAACACCCATCAATCCTGCACGGTCATCACCGGAGGTGGTCTTATAACTCATAGCGCAGACAGCAGTTCCATCAAATGCGACCAGCTCCGTTGTTAGATTTCTCACCTCGCTTACGTCTGTCTGGATCGGCGTTGCCCACTGTTGCTCTCCAGTATCGACGTCAATACCGTACAGCGTATCCTGCCCGCCGAACACTAACTTCCCATTTGCGACCACTTCTCTAGTGCCGAGAGAGCTGTCATCCGGAGGTGTGATGCCGTATGACTGAGACCACTGGAGTGACCCATCGTAATTCACCCGGACAATCTCATTTTCAGGATCTCCGATGATGAAGCTGTCTTCGAAGTGGTGATGGATTCCAGCTGAATTGATCCCATAGGGAACCGTCCAAAGATGGGTCACCTGCAGCTGTGACCGCGTCGTTGTGGGTTCCGATTGTGTGGCTGAGTTTACGCGTGACGCCGTTGTGGACGAAGAATCAGACTGTGAGAACGTGGATGATGAAGATTGGTCGGTACTCGTTGCACTGCGCAGACAACCGCTGGTAATCCCTGCACTAAGAAGTGCACACAGCGATCTCCGATGCATAGATCAAAATAGATTGTAGTAGACCATATATGTAGGGTAAATGAAAGACAACGAGCGTGAACGTATACCGATGCAGCGTACTCAGCAATCCAATCGGCAGATTAACAAAGCGAGTCCTTTGCGGCTTGGCCCCGAGACCGTTCACCTAGGATACAATGACAACCTGCGCTCAACATAGAACTTGGTCTCGAAGTAGCACCACCCCACCCTAGAGAGACGCTTGCACGGTTGGGAAGCGAGTTCGGGGTTCCACCAGCCGTCCGTAAGCGCGCTATCGAACTGCTCGGAGAATTGAACGCGGTGAAAGCGGGGACTGGCTGCAATCCTGCAGGGATTGCCGCGGGATGTCTGTACCTTACTGCCTGTGAGTTCGAGTGCTCACTCACCCAGCGCGAGATTGCAACTGCTGCGGAGATTTCGGTGGTGACACTTCGTGCTCGGATGGAGGACCTGATCGACCTGCGTGAGTAAGAACTCACGATTTCCAAAATCAGAGCATCCATTATGCGCTAAGAGAGTTACGTCTGTTAGAATGACTATTTACCAACTTGTTCTTCGATAATTACAGCACCTAGAAATAAGATTTATATTCAATCTCTCCTCGGAGAATACTGTCGAATTTCACGTACTGCGGCTATCTACGCCACTTGTGCGATTTTCGACAGCATATGAAAGATACATCTCACCTACCAGTCGTTCGCGCGGTGTCCACCTGGCTTATCACGCTTCGCCGACCGCTCGTCGCAGTTGCCGCGCTCGCAATCGTTGCCGTCGCTCCTGTCCACGCACAGACGACGGGAACAGCATTTTGCGACACCGATATGGTCGCGACGATCAAGAACGTCTTCACGCTCATCCAGTTTGGTGGGCCGCTTATCGGCGGCGTCATCGCACTTGGCTCGACAGTCGCTCTCCCGGCCGTCTCGCGTGCAGACCGCAAGAAGGAGGTCACAGAGATGCGCAACCAAGCCGTCATCTGGGGCGTCCTCGTCGCACCGCTTGGCACGGCCATCATCGCGTTCCTGCTCAACAATGTCGTCGTCGGAGGCACCAGTTGCGGCTTCTGAGCGCAATACCCCGTACCGCCTTGGTGGTGGTCATCCTTGTGAGTGCGCTCGTCGCGACGACGACGCACTCGTTCGCCCACCCGGAGACTGAAACCGACCACGGCGTCAACGCGACGACGCACGCAACACTGTGGGCAGGTGACACGGACGAGACGAATCTGACGCTCATTGGCAATGCGACCGAGGAGTCACCATCGGGGATGCGGCTCCTCGCTGCGGGGACGGACATCCCGCTTGATGCACCACCGAAGGCAGTCGAGCAGTGGAACGTGGGTGAACTCTCCGAGTTCCCTGTAACTGGGCCAGGAGCGTCGGTGTACCCAACGGCAGCCACGCCAGTCAGTGGTCGATTCATCGCCGATGCCCACGCGACGATCTTCACGGTGCAGCCGTCGACGCACGCACGGCTTGCCGTGGGTGAGCAACCGCTCTACGTTGCCGATCGAGGCGCCGTCCTCGGAGTTGTGGACTACCGCGTCGCCGTGCCTGACGATATTCGATCTGCGCTGTACCGCGAGTCGTGGGAGCTCACCAGCTACACAATCAGCGAGATCCGACTCCTCGTCGACGGCGCGGTCGTTGCTCGCGCCGAGGGGACGCGAACGCCGACGCTCGAATACGACCTCGTCGATGCGGCTGGTGAGCCACGCACGCTTACACTCGAAGCCGATATCGACGTCTCGTTCACGCGGACGACGACAGCTGGCGAGCCAACGTGCCCATCGTGGAACAACTCGAGTTCGTGTACGACCACGTGGACAACAAGCGTGCGGACGCTATCGGAGTCGCTCACCGTTTCCGACGCCATCGATGTTGTGGGGTACGACCTCGACGTCTCAGGCGCGCGGACACAGTACCCGAACGGAGACGTCGGCGTGGTCCTCTACAAGAACCAGCCGTGGCTCGGATACGCACTCGGTGACGCATCCGTGAGTGGGGTTTGGCGCTTCTACTCGGCGCGTGACCCTGCGTGGGATACGCTGACGCGAGCGGATGGGACTGAGACGACGACAGAGCACTCGTCACTGCATCCCTTGCAGGTGAACGCATACCCGATCGAGACGGGGCCGACCGCGGCGCCGCGTTCACAAATAGCGATTCTTGACACCTATGGGGACCGGACGATGCCTCCACCGCTTCCTCCCCACGTTAATCTGGACGTCCTGACCGAAGCATACACAGCTAGCTACGGTATCGCGACGCGGTCGTCTGGAGTCGAGCCCGATTCTTGGCGAATTGTCGCTCGCGGACTCGTCGGTCGTGAACGCGTTACGCTCACTCCGAGCGAGCTCACAGCGGTTCCGATGCACCGCAGCAACCTGACACTCACAATCGACGAGACGACCGACGAGACGGTCGTTGTGCGCGCTTCGCTCCGCGATGCGGAGACAGGCGAGGCGATTGATACGGCTGACAGGGGAGAATCTCTCCGTATCAATGGTCGCGAGGTCGACACTGGACCGGATGGCACTGTGACGGTAACGCTTGACCGTGAGGTTGGTGGCGTCTCCGCTCGCTATGAGCCCCGCCCGTGGTGGGACGGTGGGATTGCCTACACAGGTGACTCCGATGTTGTCTCACCGCGAGGGGTTGTCTTGGAGACAGTCCAGGCACTCTTCGAGTTTGCCGTCCCGCTTGGGCTCGTCCTCTTTGGCACGTTCATTATCGACCGATTGACTGGCTGGAGTGTGTGGCCACCGTGGAGGGGGATGTGAATGCGGCGTGACAGTCCAATTTCGCGTCGCCGTGTGCTCACTGGAGCTGGTGCACTCGGGGCAACAGCACTCGCTGGGTGTACTAGCGTGGGCGGCTCATCGACTGCGACGCCAGCAACCGAGTCCGTGTTTGAGTCGATCGCGTTCGAGGGGCAGCATCTCGCGATTCGACTCCGCGAGGACCACGACGTCTCGATGATCAATGTGATCGACCCCGAAGGGAGTCTCTTCGCACAACAGCGTGTGGCGGTTGGAGAGACTCGGGTGTTGATTGAGATGCTGGATCTTAATGATGGACTCGGCGGGCACGACCACTATCGTCCGGGTAGTTACGAGGTCATCGCACTTCCTGAAACAGATGGAGAACAAACGCAACTGGACTTCACACCACAACTCAGGATAAGAGGTGTCTCACAATATACTGGACCCCGCCCTGAAGACTTGGGCAGAGTCATAGTCTCAATTGAAAATGTCGGGACAGCGCCGACCTGGGTCTACGATCTTGTATACCGTAATGCTCCACAGGAGAGCGCAAATAGAGATTTAACAGGTCTTCTCGGGATACCCTGGATTAAGAGACCAGAGAACGCATCGGAACTAGTCATAGGTCCTGGTGAAACCCAGTCGTATGTTGGGTATGAGTCTCCCTTGTTATTCCCCGACTCTGCGGTAGATTCCTGCAGTGAAGATGGTGAGTTCACAGTGGTCGTAGGTGTTGCTGATGGCACCGCTGTAGAGCAAAAAGTCAAATTCAACCCTGGAGGTCAGTCCCGTCAGGTCAACTCTATTGGGGAATACGTCTGTTCAAAAGTTGAATTAGCGCTCCTCAACGAGCAGTCCACAATCATACAAAACCGGATTAGCCACGGAGGGGAGTGATTTGAGCACACTCGTCGATGTTATCGTCTCCGCCCTTCGTGAGTTTCTACAGGTTTTGACGGAACCAGTTCGGAAGTTGATACAAAATCAAGGGAATACTATTGTCAAAGAGATTGTTGGAACCCCTCACCCGGATTCCGTTTTTGAGGTCCCAACGAATGGAATCTGGCCCAGCTTGTACGATCAGTACTGGGAGTACATCTTCCCATTGGCGCTTCTCCTGTGGGGCCTCTCGATTGGGCTTGTGATATTCCTCGAATCCACGAGTTACCTCTTCAGTGGCTACCACCGCTCGAAGCTCAAGAAGCGTGCATTCTCGGGGTTAGTTGGAATCCTCTTCTGGTGGTGGATCGCTGCCTTATCGCTTCGCTTCATAGAGGCGCTGACGGGCTATCTCGTTCCGGACCTCTCGAACATCACGCTGTTTGAGACACTTTCCTTCGGAGCTATCGGAGTCCTTGGAGTAGCGCTCGCACTCTCAGTTGACCTCATCTTGTTCATTCTCATCGGACTCGTTTACTTCGTTCGCGAGATTGTCCTCTATCTGTTCGTGTTGATGATGCCACTCCTCATTGCCCTCTGGGTTCCAGGAGTTGGACCATTTACCCTCGTTTCAGGCTTCGTCCGCCGACTCGCTGGGTTCTACGTTCCGTTCTTGTTTATGACCGTGCCAGTAGCCATTCTCTTTCGACTTGGGGAGATCCTCGGCGATGAGGTTTCACTGTCACTGGGTGGATTCGGCGCGTGGATTACCGCACTCGTGATCCCGGTCGTTGCAGTTGCGTCACCGTTCGTCCTGTTCTGGCAAGCGGGTGCCCTGCTGTTCACAGCTGACCGGACTGCACAACACGTCTCTGCAGAACGCGCACGGCGACGGACAACTCGGGCAACTGCTGCGGGGAAATCTGGCACACACCAGAGTCGGAATTTCTGGCGTGGCGTCCGCGGCGACGGTGCGGTCAGCCGTGACGGGACTCGTGAGTTCGGGTCTGGTGACTCACGTGCAAACCGGGCAGGGATGCGATTGCGCTCTCGAACGCGGACTGCGAAAACGCGTCTTGTCGACCGGGTCACACCCGAATCAGGTGAAGATAGTCACACATCACGGCTCGAAACCCTTCGTCGAGCGGGAAGCCGTGCACGTGGGCAGCGTGACCCGCTTGGGCCTACCCGTGGCGACAACTCACAGCGTGACTCTGGCTCTCACTCGCCCACCAGGCGTGATTCTCACGCTCGCAAGCAACGCGACCGCGAGGACGAGCAATGAGTGCGACTGATCCAGCCAAGCGTATCCCGAAGTCCATCGGAACCGAGACGAAACTCTTCGGGTCGTACACGCTCACCGACCTTGCAGTTGCACTCACGCCCGGCGTGGTAGTCATCCTGTTGACGCAGGTATTGCTGCCGTCGACGCTTACGGTCGGTGGATACCAACCGCAGACGCTCACGCTTCCACTTGCAGCAGTCGGCATCGCCCTGGGTGTGACCTTCGTGTATCTCACTCCCTCGTACACGACGAGCCTCAACTGGTTCGTGACGTTTCTCGGGTACCACCGAAGTGTCCACGACCTCCCGCACGAGGACGCAAAGCAGTACACACAGATTGAGCGGGTTCACCCCGAGGAAGGACTGCTTGAGCGCACTGACGGCGCGTTCGTCGGGGTGGTGCAGGTTGACCCACCAGCGATGGCGCTCGCGACGAGGGATGAATGGGCGGCGAAAGCTCACGCATTCGAGGAGTTCTGTAACACCGTCGTTGAGTTTCCCATCCAGATCTTCTCGACGACGCAGCCGTTTCCCGTCGACGAGTTCCTCGCGACGTACGAGGCGCGACTTGGCGACGCCGATGTGAAGTCGAATCCGCGGCTTGCAGCGCTCATTGAGCACTACCTCGATTGGTATGCATTCGATCTTGCTGAGCGTCGGATGACCATCCGCGACCACTATGTGGTCGTCCCCGTGACGTCCGGAGAAGTTCGCTACGAACGCGAGAGCCTCATCCAGAAACTCGCCGTCGTTCCCGTTCTTGGCGTGTTTATCGATATCTGGCTGGCCCCGTCTGTGGATGACCAGCGAGTGGCGATGATTGCTGAACTCGATGACCGCCTGCGTCGCGTTGAGGCTGGCCTTCGCGAGATCGACGGCTGTGCGGCAACACGCGTTGACTGTAGTGAGGCAACGGAGTTGCTTGCAGCGTTCTGGGCTGGCGAGCAGCGCGAATACGAGAATATGGAGCAGGTGCTTCGGACGCGCCCGCTTGTGCACACACCCTCCACAATCCACGATGATCCGCGATAGACTCCCATTCATCGGTACTGCAGCATCGGATGACGAACACGCGACAGACGAGACAGACCAGACAGCGGCAGTTGACCAGACTCCAGACATCGACGTCAAGTATGAACCAGACACTGGGCCATTGCGAGGGATTGAGTCAGTCCATCAGTCGGTTGTGACGCCCTCAGATATCGAGCGGACGCCAAACGCAATCCGAACGGGCGAGCAGTGGGCACGGACGCTATGGGTGAGTGAGTTTCCGGACGCGCCTGTTGATGGTTTGTTCGAAGAACTGTACTCGACTCCAGAGACACGGACCACAGATGTCTCGCTGCATATCACACCGCGTGATACGCATCGGACGCTCGACGCACTCGAGAACAAACTCGAGGAATTAGAGGCGAATTACGAGTACCTCTCAGAGAAGCGGCGGGCAGGCGCCCGCGGCGTCCGAAAGGACTTGGAGGACCACCAAGAGCTGTATGACGTCCTCAGAAACACGTCGATGCGTGCCTTCGACGCGTCGATGTACCTCACCGTCCGAGGTGAGCAAGCTACTGAGATCGACGTCGACGGCGTCACAAGCGCCGCTCGTCGCTCACCTGCGAATCTCACTCCTGTGACGCCGCGCTGGGCACAACTTGACTCGCTCATCTCCTCAAGCCCGGTCGGCGTCGACAAACTGAATGAGTCGATGGATACGCAAACGCCGATGCTGGGTGGCGCACTCGGTGCAATGTTCCCATTTGTCGCTGGCGCCTTTGCCGAACCAGGGATCGAATACGGGACGTACGCGCTGAATGAGAGCCCGCTCATCCTTGATCGATTCAATCGCGAGACGGGCTATTGTGCGATGGTTATCGGGAAACTTGGTGCGGGCAAGTCCTTCTCGACGAAGCTACAGCTGCTTCGGCGGGCGATGTATGATGAAGAGACACTCATCGTGATGCTTGACCCGCTGGAGGGATTCGCGGGCGTGAACGACGCGCTCGGCGGCGAGCGTGTGACGATTGGCGGGACGCGCGGATTGAACCCACTCGAGCTGAAAGCCACGCCCCAAGCGATCCTGGCTGAGGTTCCTGACCTCGACCCGTGGTCTGAGCAGATTGCGTGGGTGATGACGTTCTTCGAGACGTTCTTCACGCATATCGCAGCAAGCCCGCTTGGCGGGCGAACACAGACACTTCGGCGTGCGATCCAGGAGGCGTATGAACGACATGGAATCACGCGCGACCCGTCGACGCACACGCGGACGTCGCCGACGATTCGAGATGTGATTGCGGTATTAGAAGACCTGCTAGAACTGCCTGCAGAATTCGGGTATGCGACGAGTGGTGAGCAATCGAGCGTCACCGCAGATGCACAGACGCTGTTGAAAGACCTCCGTCCATCGTTTCGCGATGGTGGCGACCTCGCCAACTTGGCGGCGCCGACCGACCTTGATCTCACCTCAGATGTGCTCTATCTCGACTTACATCAAGAGGAGGGAACGCGAGGGCGGAGCCAGACGAGCCTGATGATGCAGGTGCTGTTCAACACAGTGTATGAGCGTGCGAAAGGCACCGACAAGCGCGTAGTGTTCGCCATTGACGAAGCCCATTATCTGATGGCAGATTCGACCTCGCTCGGCTTCTTGGAGACGGCCGTGCGCCACAGCAGGCACTACGACCTGTCACTGCAGTTTATCACGCAAACTGGTGGTGAGTTCGCGCTGACGCCGGAAGCTCGGACGATTGCGAGCCTCTGCTCGATGACGCTCATACACCGCGTGCAAGAAGAAGCCGAGAAACTCGCTGAATGGTTCGGATTGAGCGAGCGCGAGGTGAACTGGGTGCAGACTGCGAAAGCCGGGAATGATGAAGACGGATATTCAGAAGCCCTGCTCGGAATCGACGAAGAAGGGTGGTTCCCGCTCCGCGTGCGTGCTAGTTCGTTCGAAGGGCAAGTCATCGCGAATGGGATGCCAGGAATCCCTGAAAAGCGGTCCACAGGTTCTCCTCAGGAGTTGAGTGAGCCAGCGTCGAATGGCCACGGTCTATCGGCCTCCCTGACGGGTGATGACGGAGAAACACGTGAGTGGTGAGAGCCGATGAATCCGAATGCGCTCCCAATCGGGCTTCGTGAGTACCCACAGTGGGTGTGTTGGATCAGTCAAGATCGAGATGGAAGGACAACCAAAGTCCCATTCGATCCATCGAAGGGATCGTTCGCCTCAACGGCATCCCCAGAGACGTGGGGAACATTCGACGCAGCGTTGTCCCGTGCGGCACGGTCCGATGTTGATGGAATCGGCTTCGTCTTCACCGAGGATGACCCGTTCGTCGGTGTGGATCTTGACGACTGTCGAAAGCCTAAGACTGGGGTGCTTACTGACGATGCTGTGCGTATCGTCACGCGATTGCAGTCGTATACTGAGGTGTCTCCATCGGGAACTGGAGTTCACATAATCGCCCGTGGACGGTTGCCAGACGGGGCTCGGCGGCGCGGCAGTGTCGAAATGTACGATGATGCCCGCTTCTTCACGATGACCGGGGAACGACTTCCTGGAACGCCCTCACGCGCCTGTGTCCGACCTGGTGCGCTGCAGGTGATTCACAGCGAGTACGTAGACGTGTCTCACTCCTCGGGGACTACCTATTATCGCACCTCCAACTCGGGTGACATTCGTGCATCGTGGGATGATGTCGAGATCATTGACCGCGCCAAGGCTGCAGCCAATGGGGAGAAGTTCACCGCCCTCTGGAACGGCTCGACAGCCGGGTATGAGAGCCACTCCGAGGCAGATATGGCGCTTTGTTGCCTGCTTGCGTTTTGGACGGATGGTGAGCCATCCAAAGTCGACCGCCTCTTTCGCAAGTCTGGGCTTGTCCGCTCGAAGTGGGATGACGTCCACTACAGCGATGGCGCGACCTATGGCGAGCGGACAATCGAGCGTGCGTGTAAACTTGTGAGTGATTCACCTGCGGGAGCAACCGACTGAAGTAGCGTACAGTCTCAGTATTCCTGCCGATCTTAGACGCACCTGCACTACGCCCCGGGAGTCTGAGTCAATTCGTTCGAGTATGTCCTGCTATTGTTAGAGAGGGGTCTCACTCTCGTATGCAGCCCGGGGGAGACCAGCTTTTCCAGCCCCTTTGAGCTGTGATCGTCCGTTGACTGCGAAGTGAGCGAGTATATTATCATAGTCACCAGGGCTATCAGAGTGTCAAACTGAGAGAGAAGACATTTCCGACCATCGTTGCTGTATCTCATATGAACCTACGCGATTCAACGGTTCTCGTGACTGGTGGCGGTGGACTCATCGGCTCGCACCTTGCTGGACACCTGCAGGAGTCATACGACGCCGACGTTCGTGTCGCCGACGATTTCTCCAAAGGCGACCCTGGTCGGATTCCGGAGGGCGTTGAAATCATTGAGGCCGATCTCACGGATGCCGGTGACACTTCCGAGGCGGTCACAGCAGATCTAGACGTCGTCTTCCACCTCGCAGCGTACACGGACACGAACTACGACGACGACCGGACGCTGTTTGAAGAGAACACCGAGATGACGTACAACGTCCTTGAGGCGATGGAGGATGCTGGTGTGTCGAATCTTGCGTTCACGTCTTCTTCTACCGTGTATGGTGAGGCTCCCCGACCGACGCCAGAGGACTACGCCCCACTCGAGCCCATCAGCATCTACGGGTCCTCGAAACTTGCCGATGAGGCGCTGATCTCGACGTACGCCAAGAGTTACGGCTTCACTGCGTGGGTATACCGCTTCGCGAATATCGTTGGCCCCTACCAACGGGGGAACGTCATCCCCGACTTCATCCAAAAACTGCAGGCGAATAACGAGGAATTAGAGATCCTCGGTGACGGGCGCCAAGAGAAGTCGTATCTCCACGTCACTGACTGCGTCGACGCAATGTGCTATATTGTCGACAACGCCGAACGCGACCTCAACACCTACAACCTGGGATCGCGGACGACGACGTCCGTGAACCGGATTGCCGATATTGTGAGCGAAGAGATGGACCTCTCTCCGGAGTATGCATACACGGGCGGTGACCGTGGATGGACGGGCGACGTCCCGAAGATGCGCCTGTCAGTCGAGAAACTCTCCGCACTTGGCTGGGAGCCCCCGACCTCGAGTGATGATGCGGTTCGTGCGGCCACGCGCGACCTGCTCGACGAACTCAGCTAAGAGCGACGGCGTTGGGCAGCGGAGACAACTAGGTGGAGATGCCTATTCGTCGGTTTCGTCGTCAGGGGTCCCATACGTTCCAGATGGGTTATCCAAATCGAGGACAACGAGTGACTCATCATCGTCCCACTCAGGATCGAACTGGGTCGTAACCTCTGGCACAAGCCCATACCGTTCGAGGAATGCTTTGGGTGCAATCGTTCCACCAGCATCGGTAATTGAGACTGTGTAGGCTGCCTCATCAGCATCCTTGTCAGCGACCGGTTCGATCCCAATACGGTTCTTATCCTCATCGTAGTACATCACAGCCCCCTCATTCTCTGCGAAGAACTCCTCAAGCGCTGCGCGGTTGATACCGATGCTTGCGGATTTGCGGAGGGAGATCATCGGTTCAGTTCCAGCGGGACGGCCACGCCCAGCACCAGATTCATCGAATTTTTCGAATGCCATACGCCCTTTTTCACAGGTATTCTTGTTAGGTGTTTTCATAGAATATTCGATGATTTATCCTTGGACGAATTACACTGGGTTTGGTCAAAATCTGTATTTGAGATGCAAGTAATTGATTTGAGACGTTGTCTCAGCTTGAGGTAGGGCGCGTTCGGACAAGCTTACACTCCCACACATCCACGATAGGGTGTGTTACCGCTGGGCCACGCGACACTCGCGTATCTCTGCTATGTTGCGTATGCTGCGATTGGGACTCATCGACTCCCCGCTCGGCTTGCATTACTACCAGTCTTGTTTGGGAGTCAGTTTCCAGATCTGGTCGACAAACCACTCGCGTATGTCGGCGTCCTCACGTACGGGCGCTCACTCGCTCACTCTGTTTTCACGTTCGCGTTGGTGAGCGGAGCGGTGTGGTATGTTTCGGTGCGGCTGGCCGATCGGTGGCCTACAGGGTCTCCGCTGGACAGATTACGGCGACTGACTCCTGCAGCGTTCGCAATTGGCTACGCCAGTCATCTATTGGGAGACACCTACACGTTCTTCCTCTCAGGGAAGTACTACGCCGCTCGCTTTCTCCTCTATCCGTTGTTTCCAGTTCCAGAGAGCCCAGCCGATGAAATCGCCCCGTGGACGAGGATGATTCGTATCTATCAGGATATGGATACGCACCCACAAATCGAATTGATCGTCGCTGCACTGGCTGTCTTCGTTGGCCTTCGCCTCATCACATACTTCGCTAATGCGAAGCGCCCGCGCCAACTGCAGTAGCGATAATAGTTCCCACCGTCGCCATCACCACCGGGATGCGGGACCGACATCCGTCAGCTACTGGCCTCGGCAGGCTCGTTCGTTGGAGTGAGAAAGTCCCATTCGCGGATGGTGAAGCCGACAATGTCGATGCGACGCTGGAGGTGTTCCCACTCGCGGGCGATCTCACGGCGACGGTCTTCTTCGTCGGCGTCGAGACCCTCCTCGGCGAGCGTTCCGCGAAGCTGGTTCGGTGACTCGACGTCGAATTCGTCCTCCCAGTTGCGGATCTGCGCCTTCATATCGGCGAGACGGTCCGTGAGTTCCTCGACAGTGTGCCCGCTGTCTCGAAGCCGCATCGCTTCCTGCATCGCTTGGCGGCGGTAATCAGGGTAGTACGTCCTGTGAGTACCGCTCTCGTCACGGTGGAGGATGCCATCGTCGACGAGCCGTTCGAGGACGCGCTTGGTCGGCTCGTGTGACCAGCCCGCTTCGGAGGCGATCCAGTTGGCCGTCCGCGGCTCCGACAGCTGTCGGGCGGCCATCCGCACGCGGTCTTCGCCGGTGGTCTGGCGCTCCATCAGGCCCTTGGAATTCGATTCTTCTTCGGTCATACGTTACTGTTCACGCCTCATCCCGATATAGATTGATGTTATTCGTCTTATATCGAACCCTGGTATTCCGCTAGTTCTTCGACGTTGCTGTGCGGAGCTACAGCAAACTCGCAGCCCGGTCTCGGCGGCTCTCCCTTGGGGGAAGCGCCGTTCTGAGTCGATGGCAACATTCGTGCTTACCCGATGGCGTCGGGGTGAGTCAAGGTGGTCGTGATTATCGTGTAATCACGTCCAACTAGACACTTGCTCTCTCTCAGCTAATTCAGCGTCTATCGCTCGACGGAAGAACGCCAGCTCAGGAAATTAACTAGACAGTGACATCCTCCGAATCCTGTCGGGGGATAAACTAATCAATGAGTAAACAAAATAGGTTGCTGCTGTGCCCGGCAGTGACTCGACTGAGTACTGCCCTCAGTGTGATGAAGACCAGCCCGTCATCGCAACTGTCCCCTGGCAGTCAAACCTGTGTGAGGTGTGTGGGGGTTCCGTTGGTGACGACTCGTAGTCCGACCAGCGCCCGTCGCTGGGGAGAACACGCCCCCGGGGCGTCTTTTGCTAACTGAATTCGAAGGTCTGCCGTACGGTCACTCACCTAGTTAGCGATGTCTCAAGTTGTCATTCGCCTTGTGCCGGGTCGCGAAGGATTCGCTCAGCAGGAATGGTTCGTTCATCACTCCCCAGCTTGACGCCCGCATTGAGCGTCGTTTGAATCCCAGTTTTTACGCCATCTCCACAGACAACACCGAACTTACGCCGGTCTGTCGAGACGAGGTCTCCCTTGACCAGCATTTGGACTGGTTTATCATCGTGACGTAGGTTCGCAACGGTAGTCCCAGCGCCAAAGTTCACGTCGCGACCGAGGATGCTGTCGCCGACGTACGACAGATGGCCAACAGTTGCATCCTCCATCAGCACGCTGTTTTTGATCTCGACGCTGTGGCCGACCGATGCGCCAGTCCCAAGGTGGGTACACCCACGAACGTACGCGTTCGGTCCAACACTCGCCTCTGCTTCGAGCAGCGCCGGACCCTCAATGACGACACCTGCATCGACGGAGGCGCCTGCTTCGACGACGACGTCGCCACGGATCTCAGCGTCTTCGTGGACATCGCCCTCGATGCGGCGGTCAAGCTCTGCGAGTTTCCATTCGTTTGCCTCAAGCAGTTCCCACGGTCGTCCAACGTCGAGCCAACGCTCGAATGGGACCGCGGTGACGGTGTCGTTGGAACACGCCTGTTCTAAGACATCCGTGAGTTCGAGTTCACCACGCTCGCTTTCACCGACATCGAGCCACTCCTGTGCCTCTGCGGGGAAGACGTACGCGCCTGCATTGATCAAATCCGAGGGCGGGTCAGCCGGCTTCTCGACGACGCCAGTGACACGAGTTCCATTTTCGTTGTCGTCAGCCGTGTGTAACACGCCGTAGGCAGAGGGATTCGAGACGCGATAGGAGCCGACCGAGGGCGCTGTCTCGAACAGCGTCGTTAGCGAGGGCTCGTCATACAGCGCATCGCCGTTGACGACAGCGAATGGGCCCTCTTCGAGGTGGGGCTGGGCAGCACGGACTGCATCAGCAGTCCCGCGCTGCTGCTCTTGTACCGCAAACTCGACTGGGACGTCCTGGACAGAGTCACCGAAATATTCGCGAACGTCTGCTGCTTCATACCCTACAACAATAACGAGACGTGAGGCCCCAGCAGCGACCGCGGCGTCAACAGTGTGTGAAACCAGTGGCTTCCCGGCGACTGGAAGCATCGGCTTCGGCCGGCGGTCTGTGAGGGGCCGCATCCGTGTTCCTTGGCCAGCAGCGAGGACGACTGTCTGCACAGCGATGCCTTGCAAGGCCGGTCCCTAAGCCGTTCCGGAACAATTGGCTTGGATTTTAACTGTTGTCACTGGTGGTGAAGCAGCGGTCGGTTCGATCGGGGTATCCGGCTCGGTTCCGCACCTGCCCGGAAAGCGCTTGAAAGATGACATATTTGGAGTGGTGTTGAATCACACAACAACACTCAAGCTCGCATTCTTAGGATGCTCTCTCGACGGGGTGAGTCGACGAATCCACCCACTGGCCTGGGTGAGGAATTGACGATCCATTGTGTGGCTCCCAGTGCTCGACGTCGAGCTACCGGAGATGATGCGTCATCAGAGACGTCGAACTCAAAACGGTGGAATCACCGACCGTCCTCGTTGTCCTGCACGATCAGTGTTTGAGAGGTCACTGACTGGAGCGTGCTGGCCGAGGCCACACTCAAGTACGGGTCAACCGTTGACTCACGTATGTCTGGCTCGCCAGATGGGTTCTATCTTCCTTCACTCGCGGCAGTCAGCGACGAATTTCTCGCGACAGGTCACGTATGGGTTCACGAGTATGTCGATGGCACACCATTCGGACTGCGACTTGGAGCTGATGGACGTCTCCTGTTTGCGTTTACGGACCCGAGTAGGGGTCAAGCGTCACGTCAGTGGGTTCACGCTGAGCGAGTACAACCCGAATATGGCTTCGCCGTTCGGTACATCCACCAGCACTTCGATCGAAGTGCCTTCCAAGCCGCCCTTGCTGACCCGGAGAGTGTGACGATTTGGTGTCTCGCCGTCCACCGACGCCACAGAGGGTATGACTGGGACCTGGCTCCATCAGTCGTCGGCGTCGACATCGAGTATCCCAGCTCCACGTTCCTTCCGCACGAACTGGAGCAGGTGTTCGAGGCCCTCGGGCTCGCGACCCTGCCGACAATCGATACGGAAGTCCACGTGCGCGATATCGGCGTGGATGGGAAGGAAACCCCAGAGACACAGTGGGGTGAGGGGACTGCCTACGGGGTGCTGTATCGCAAGAAAGGCGGTGGCATCGCGCGGGAGATCGCGAGCGAGTATACGGGGGAGCCACCGCACATAGCTCCGATCGAATCGTCCGTGGATGAGTATGCCGCGACGGTGGCAGCAGATTCGGTGCTTACGTCGATTGTTGAGGAGGGTGGTTCGTCGCTGAGTGTGTCGATGGTGACCGATGCAGTGTTGGATCAAGCGTTGCGGGATGATTTCGGGCGACTCACGCACAACGGGACGTCGTTCGACATCGGGGAACTCCGGAGTACACTCGCCCAGCGTGTCGCTATGGTTCTGAAGTGAGAGGTCTATGAGCCGCTGGATGCAGCGTCTGTCAGGTGGGAGTGGAAAGGCCCCTTCCTCAGGAGGCGGTACCACGGATCTGCTGGGATGTCTTCGCCGTCGTGGACGACGCTGACACCTGGTGGTAGCCCACACAATTCTCGCACTGACCCACAGACCGCCGCCGACCGCCGCACTGTTCGACGCACCCACCAGTAGTCGACCCCTCATACGTGGGTCGACGTGGGCGATCAGTCCGCGGATGGTGTGTTGCTCGGTCGCTGTGTGACTGCGATTGCGTGGCCGCTGACAGGGGTAGTGGCTTGACCGGCTGCCACCAGCTGTCAGTCTTGAGCTATTCGGGTAGTCGGATCAACAGGCGGTTCGGTGACCGCCCGCCTGTATCAGCGCGAACCTCACGTGGTGAGTCCGCGGCGAGGGCTTCGAGTTTCTCGAAGATGCGGCGCACCTCTGTGGAGGTGAGTTGCTCACCTCGTTTGAGGCTCAACTTCTCTTTGACCACTGCGGCGGTGATTGTGACACGACGTCCGTAGGCGTCCTTGACTGTGTGACCCCACTCACCGATATGGCTCAACAGGTCTCTGGCTCTGTTGTGAACAGCATAGACTCTGTCTGTGATGTCACTCGGGCCGTAACGCAGCAATCTCGTGAGTGTGTCTTCACCGGCGCCGCCAAGTGCATCGTCAGTGTCGATGCCGACTGAGTCAGCAACCGATTCGAGGATCCGACGGAGGCGGGTGGTGGCTGCTGCTGGTGTGTTCGTGGTGGTCGACTGCGTGAGTTCGTCCGTGAGTGTCTGTAAGCAGTCGAGCACTGAATCGTGGTCAGCGAGGAACGTCTCTTGCTCGTCAGTCAGGTAGCCTGACTCGTCGCCAACGAGGATGGTGTCGACTCGTGAGAGATGCCGTTCGTGTTTGATATCGACGCGACGTTCGAGGCGTTCGAATCGCTCGTCGATATCGGTCGTAGTGATGACGGCCTCGAGATCGTCGAGTCTGGAGGTGACCTCGTTGTGTTGCTGGGCGAGCTGTACGGCTTGTTCGTCGATGATCTCGCGTTGCTCTTCGATGATGGTGCGCTGTTCTGCGATGAGGTCGGTGAGATCGGCAATCTGCTCGGTGGTGGATTCTGTGGACATATCGATGGCTGTCGCTGTGGCTGGTGGGTGTCGGAGCGGTACGCTCGGTGGCTGACTACTGGGTCGCTGTGTGCGACCGTGTGTACGTTCGGTGTGAACCGGGTAGTTTGGCGGGTGCGGTGGGGATCGCCGTGTCGACGCGAGTTATGGCGTGGACCGCGACCGCCTTATTCACAGCCCGCTGGGGTGGCGTCGGCTGTGGTGATGCGGTGTTGCGGTCATTCTGTTCGGTATGTTGAAGCCGTGCGAGGTGAGAATAGTGCATGTTGCTCTGGCTGAGCGACCTCACACGGCGGTCGGTGCTATGACACCGGCCGCCCTTCTTGTGGGCGGCCTCACCGTGGAGCGTCGCGTACACTCTCGAGGGATGGCCACCACTTAGTAGTTGCGCATAAACGGTGATGCGTATCAACAGATGGCAATCACACAGAATTTTACTCGGTGCTATGGTGATTCGATACATATGCCCGGTCCGGATCCAAAGGTCTCAGACGAGCAGATTCTCCAACTCGTCGCTCTTGCTCCGGACCCAATCGTCACTGCGGGTGAACTCACCGATCAAATCGAAATGACCCAACAAGGGGTAAACAAGCGGCTCAAATCCCTTGTCGAGGCTGGGTACCTCGAAAGCCGAAAGGTAGGCGGTGCAGCACGTGTCTACTGGATCACCCCTGCTGGCAGAAAGCTGGCAGCACCAGCCGATCTCGACTAGCGGTCTGGCAACCAATACACGACAGCGGAGCTACCGACTTTTCGTCGGCAGAGAAGGCCTCGTGATGCGAGCCGCCTGAGCCGCTTATTCACAGCTTGACGGGTGATGGGCAACTGTTCTGTGAGATCGCCCGCGGTTCGGATCGGCTGATGTGCGTCACGGAACAACTGAACAACTTGATCGTCACTGACTTTCTGTCGCCCTGCGGCCTTTTCGGCGTTCATACTACTACTAACTATTTCTGCGCTTCAATAGTTTTATGGGTTCTCCGGAACAAGGGTCTACTACGAACATACACCACAGCCAGCCACTGAGACTGGTGAAATGCCCCCTGTTGGAGCAGGTGGGCGGTGGGTGTTCTACAGAGAGAAGGAACCCATGCAAACAGACACAACTCCGACTGAAATAGCTAGCGACGATGAACCGACTGCCTGCCGCCACGAGAACATATTCTGCCCGGGAGTAGATGGCGAGAATCCTACCGTTCGGTCGGATATTCTCCCGTGTTTTGAATGCTTCTGTGCGACGAACACGTCCCGTGAGGCTTGCGCGAGTGAATCAGTTGCCCGTGTGAGCACCGCCGAGTGTACGCTTGACAGTTTTCGTTGGTCGTGGAGTGAGGAATGAGTGTTCGCATATACGGGACACAGTGTATACTGTGTCGGCGAGTGCTGCTACGTGGATCGATAGATGCAGCGCTGTGTGCTCGGTGTGATGGTTCTTGCAGAGAGGTACGCTAATGTCGTGTACCGTTCGCGATCGGATACACGTACATAATGTGGCGAATGCGCTGGCACAGTGTGAGTGCGTCCTCGGTGTGGATGTGTGTGCACCGAATGTAGGACCACACACCAACTGGACCGTTGAAGCGACGCTCTCGCGGGGAGTGGTCCCAACCGATGTCCTTCAGACGCTCGCAGGGTGGGGTGTAACACTCGTCGACGCATCACTGCAGGGTAGCAATATGATTGTGACGGCGACGGTCTAACCGCTCCCTGTTTAGAATATCTCACGAGCTTCTCTGCTTCTGCCTTCGGTAATTAATAGGAGTATCGCGGGAGGCACACCCTGTTTCGTCTTTTTCGGTGTGTTCACTACGGTGCTTTCTACGTGAGTCACCAATCTCCGGTAATCGCACGTAAGTACACGTCTTCTGCCTGCTGAGCCACGGCATCCCAGTCATAATGCGAGGCTCGTTCAGTGGGGCTTTGTGGTGGTCGTTCCCCGTCCAGTGCTTTCGAGAGCATTTCAGTGACCGAGTCGACAGTTGGCTGAGCGAGGTATCCTGAGTCCCCTATGACCTCACTTGCAGCACTCTCTGGGTGCTCAGCCGCGATGACGGTACAATCAGCTGCCATCGCTTCGGCGAACGTAATCCCGAATCCTTCTCGTGTCGACGGTGAGGCAAATACCGAGGCCGCGCGCATATGTCCAAGAACATCCTCGTACTCGTCGAGAAATCCTAGGAACTCAATTTGGTCGGTGTGGTTGAGATTCGCAGATTGCTGTTCGAGTCGTTCTTTCTCGGGACCATCACCAATGATTCCAAGTGTCGCATCGTATTCGTCGGCGACCCTATTGAAAGCGTCTAAGAGAAGCGAGACGTTCTTGTCGGCGATGAGTCGCCCCGCGAAGAGCACGTCGTAGTCTTGCTCTCCGTGTTCTTCGGGGAGTGCCGCGTTCTGTATCTTTTCAACATCGATCCCGTTCGGGACGACTTCGATCTCATTTCTATCGGGACCAACTTCTGCGAGTCGGTCTGCCGTGATTCCCGACACCGCGATTGGATGCTGTGGGGTTCTGGCGGTCAAGTGTTCGACTGCCTTCCCGAAGGGAGCAAGCCGACCGAGATAGCCGTCCCAGTAGTCGCCCCACACTTCGTGCCACGTCGTTACAATGGGTGTGTCCGTGCCAAGTGTGGCGAGCTTAGAGGAGAGCACGGGGAAGTACGGGAAGACGGAGGCGACCACGAGGTCGTGTCTTCCACGCTGGAGGTGCTTTGCGAGCGATGGGAAGAGTCGCGCAGAGAAATCAATGGCCTCAGTGATTGAGCGACGATCGTCTGTGTAGAGATCTTGGGCGGGTGCGACTGCTCGGAGTCGCACATCGCCGTAGCGTGCTTCTTTCGGTCCATCCCAATAGTGACGGCCGTAGATCGTGACATCGTGGCCTTCGTTGGCAAGACGCTGGCTGATTTCGTGGATCCGTTTTTCAGCGCCACCGGTGATGAATGGATAGACAACGTTAGAGATGAAACAGATACGCACTATCTTCTTAGCATACGAGCTAGTTAATTCTTCTTTCGGTTGAGCAATTTTGGATGATCTCTGTGGATTATAGATATTTTAGGCACTTGACGCTCATCAGAGCATACAACCTGATCTTTACACCCAGTATGCCCACTTTGGAATGTCTTGTTCGCAGGTCAACTGGTTCGTCCCTCCACTATCATATACCTGAGTAGAGTTTACGCTTGGTTCAATAACTGGAATATTGACATTGTACATTTTTCCACTTACGTACGCGTCTAATTTTTCATCCGCAGCCAGACAACTAGAACTAGATTCAGCTATCCATTCAATAGACTCCACGTTTGCTTCATCGGCATAGAAGTTGTAAGGCGAAATATCACCATGCGGTGCGAGTCTGGGACTTGCTAGTGGTACAGAAATCAATAGAATAATCGCCAGTACGGTGAATATCTGTGACTGGCCTCGCTTCGTGAAACTAACCCCATTATACAGTGAGCCGATAGAAATTCTGGTGGATAAATAAAGTAAGCTCAAAATGCTTGGAATAATAATAACACGCTTTAAAGTTGCAAGATTCCCGGCAGCAAGAAGTGCAATTAAAATTGCCGAACTCCATAGGAACATACCAAACATTCCGGTATCAAGGTTTGAAACCTCTGGCATTCTCAACCGGTGCAATACTAAAAAACCAACAAATAGTGAGATGATTGAAATCGCCATAATACCAATAACAAAAACAAACCATATATTCACACTAATTCCTCCGATAGAGAATATTGGCCATCCCTGTAGTGCGCCTGTTCCTCCTGCACCTTTAGGACTGGCCGTTTGAAGTCCACGGATTGCTCGAGTAATCCTCACAGTTGAGTTGATGTTCCAGCTGATTGATGGCAAGTAAAGTGGTGCAACGACTGCAACTGAGACAGGTATAACGGCAACTGCGATATGATCGAAGATCCAGTATCGATGATATCCCACTGCAAACAACACGAGCATCGATCCGTACACGATTCCCCACACATAATTTGTCAGGCCGATACACAATGCGAGCGATAGAAAAAGAATACTAAATCTTCGGTCGTCTCTTAGACGAATCACAAGATAGAGGCTGGCAAAAACAAATGTGAATGTAATTGCTTTATGACTTGTTTCCAAAAGTCGAGACACGAACCCTGGGAAAACTAAGATTCCTGCTGGGATTATCACTGCTACCCACCAATTTCTTGTTTTTGATTCCCGATTATGGATAGTGATTAGAAGAGAAGTGATTAGCGCGAATACTAAGACACCGATCGTTGGTGACAATAGGTCTGTAGCAGGGTAATTCAGTCCTGTAACTTTGAGAGCTACCGATGAAAATATTTGATACAGGTTGCCGTTGCTATAGCTCACACCAGTATTAGTATACAAATGGTTCTGAGAGAGCAAATTGTGAATGCTATATGATGCGAAGCGCTCATCCGACGTTGCTCTCGTTGGGAGCCAGGCCTGATATGAAACGAGGGCCCCAAAGGTTAAAAATAAAACTGAATAGAGGACTTTTATTTGCCGTGGCAATTTTTTAATTAATTTTGATGGTTAACAGTTTATCAAGCAGTTTTATGATCGTTTTCTAAGATTTTATGTCTTGTATCCTAACTGCTTCAACAGATCATCTGTTTCTGAACTAATTTCGCCTTCAACGGAACGAAGTGAATTTGGTGATGAAGAGTGCTCTGATATTAATTTATGAAATTGACGGTCAACTGACTCTGGGTCGATCTCAATTCGCTCCGAGCCATCAGACATAAGTCTAAATGCAATACCTGTATCCTCGTATCCTGCTTTGCTGTGAGTCATCTTCCAGAGTTTCTTATCTGAATCTTGTACCGCAACCGTATGACCACTCTCGGATAACGTGTCTGAGACTACTGGCGTGTCAGTGCTCAAAGCTTCCGAAAGATGTGACTCCTGTTCGCTTGAGTATGGGAACTCTCCTAAGTCGACTCCTGCGATTTCTCCCAGTAATTCATGAAGCCAGCCAAGTGAAAAAGGACTGTTATTCCGACGGTGGTTGTTATCTGGGATTCTAACAATGAGAGGGACATGAAGTAGTTCGTCGTATAGGTAGTGACGTCCCTCACCATGAACGAACTCTTCCCCTAGAGATAAATGACCATACACTCCACGTTCGTGTAGTGCTTCACCGTGGTCTGCTGTTAGTATCACCACTGTATTCTCCCAGACACCCTGCTGCTTCAGTTCCTCTATTAGCCTGGACACTTGGGCATCGACGTAACGCAGAGCACTATCGTACATTGCTTCGTAACCCGGAGAGAATATGTTACTAGCCCGCTTTGCATCGTGGCTGAATTGATCGAAGTATGAGCCGGAAAACAGTCCACCTTCTGTAACAGTATTCGGGTTAAGCGGCGCGTGTAGGTCCATAAAGTGTCCCCAACCAAAAAATGGATTTTCCGCTGTGGAGATTGAATCAATCAGTTCGTCAACTACATCTTCTCCTTTGATCGTGGGCCATCCAGACTTTTTTTGATAGTATCTGTACGCTGAGAATCCAAGTGAAGAAAGGCTATACTTCGGAAGTGTACTTCGACTTTGCATCTTCTCTTTCAATTCCCATAATGAACCTCCGACATTGTCTAAGATTCCAGACGATTCTTTAGATTCTCTAAATTCCTTTGAGCTCTGCTCATCCCTAATATTTGTAAAATGGTCAAATCCGATGTCGTAATTCCGATCTTCCGTCAGATGAGGGTTAGAAATCTTTGCAAACGTATCGTATCCGTGCTCACTTATTTCAGATGCTATGGTCTTTTGCTTTGGTGGTATAGCCTTTAGATTTGGTGTAGTATAGTACGAGGAATTGTGTGAGTGAAGTCCCGCAAGAATACCGGGGAACGACTCTGGCGTCCAAGAGCCGGTAGAGTAGGCCCTATCAAAGACTACTGATTCAGCTCCCAGTTGATCAATTTGAGGTGTCGTATTTCGGTGGTAGCCATTGATACCACATCGATCGTATCTTAGACAGTCTATAGTCAGTAGAAGTACGTTAAATTGCCCCTCTTTCATGTAGTAACTTTGGAGTATTTTAGGGTATAACCCTTTCGGATACTCACATATAACCCAGATCTGCAAGGCGTGACTCTACATTATTTGTTTCTTCTGCACTCAATTCCGTGCTTTTGGGGATGTGGTTTTCAGAGTCAACACACGTTCTCTCATCCCAAGGTACAGCCCTAATCGCGTCAATCGGAATATATGCTGGGTGTCCCGTTACTCCGTACTCGCCCAAGGCGTTGGCATGGTCTGCGGTAATAACTGCGTTCCCGTCGAAGTTCTCGAGCAAAACTTCTACACTCTCCATAACGAATTCGAGGTTTTGTTTGTAAGGTGACAAAATTTCATCAACCGAGAGATTACCTACAGCGATTTGCTGCCAAACGTTCCCTGAATGAGCCCCCTTCCCCGAATCTACCTTTTTCATACTCCCCACATTTTGATCTCCAGCTATGAATGGGAAGTGTGGCTGCATATAATGAACTATGAGACGTTCGAAATCATTCTCACGTGCAGCAGATATGGCTCTGTCAGTCACAGTCTGAGGGAGAACCGTTCCCAACTCTTTGTTCCATCCATTTTTCCAGACTTCATCGACGTACTCAAACGAGTTCTGTTCTATCATCGACGAATGTGGGTTTGATGTGATGTACGCCGTTTTACTGACTTCTGAGCTATAATCCTCGCCGAAATTTTTTGCCATCCATTCACTGGAAGTGCTAGCATTTGAGGTATGTTTCTCACAGTTGTTGACGATCTCGCAGTAGTGGTCGTACCTGCAAGCGTCTAGTATTATGAGCAGGTCCCATTCTTTTTCAAACACGGATTGCCCTCTTTTGTGTACACCTGAGATATAGCTAACTCCACTAAGAATATCTTTTACTATGAGATTACCTGACTTCACACCATGGTTCTGATAGTACTTTTTCCACTGACTTACTATCCCAAAATTCATTGGCTCTTTTCTCCCCATCGGTGGTGATTTAGCCAGTTCGTGATTCCCCTCTTTTGCAAGGCACGGAACAGTCTGTCTTTGATCGTGTTGTTCATCACCTCATTATAATTATCTGGGTACTCATTTTTTAGCAATTGTTCATTTTTGTCAATGTAGTTTGCCCGGGGTCGGCTGGGGTGTGCTACTACCTGGTTTGGATTGTAACCACACTTGCCGTCTCCATCTCGTTCCATTCTCCACCCGAACTCGGTATCCTCTCGCCAGCCATCAAACTCGCTCCGGAATCCACCAACATCAATAGCAGTCTCACGGTCAACAGTTAGATTACAGGTTGGATATCCCCTTTTTCCTGTGTACGAGAGGCCGCCTACAACTTTCCCTTCAATACACACAAATTCGTTGTCTTTCATCTCTGAATATATCGAACTGAGCCAGTTTGACTCGGGTTCACAGTCGTCGTCAATGAATGCGACTGTGTCAGCATTCGCCGCTAAAAGACCAGCATTCCTAGCGTCCGAAACTCCCAACGAAGAATCATTTACGACGAGGACTTCATAACTCTCCTCAAAATCCTGTTCGGATAGCATATCTACTACACTTCTGTGAGAGCTCTCTGGGACGGATGGGATAATGACAGAGACTAATGGATCGGGTGCCATTTGGCAGTATTCGATATTAGCCCGATAGTTCTGGTCTATCACTGTACGCGGCTTACATAGGTTGGTATATAGACTTTATCCTCTTCGAGAAACATACCATCTACATATTTAATTTGTTCTACGTCGTTGCTACACGTCTACTTCGCTCACTTGATGCAGAGTGAACCACTAAGTATTATTTACCTTCTGGTAGCTAAGCGTGATTATGAATGATGTCGCGGTCGTCGTTTTGGATACACTACGCTATGATTCATTCAATGAGCACTTTGACTGGTTGCCTGGTAAGAGATTCGAGAATTGCTATTCAACTTCTCACTGGACGATTCCTGCCCACGCATCTTTGTTCACTGGAAAATACCCGTCAGAAATCGCGGTACACGGTAAGAGCCCGTCATTAAGTGTTGACTTCGAGACCCTCCCAGAGCTACTTTCTAACCAAGGATATCATAACTCCCTATTCTCTGCGAACCCCCAGATAACTATGTGGGACGGGTGGGAGAGTGGATTTGATACTTTTGTTGGACCGTCAAATCTCTCAATAAGAAATGACGACGTCGTTGACTGGGAAGAGTTCTATGCAAATAACGAATCAAGTGGTATTCGCAAATACGTCGACGCCCTAAGGCACTGTTTCTTCAGTGATGGGAAGGTCTTACCGTCTATTCGCCAAGGAATCAAAATGGAGTTGAGCACCGCGGATGGAGGTTCCGAGAAGATACTTGAACGCCTGAGGAACACTTCATTCGAATCTGACAACTTTCTATTCCTGAATATAATGGATGCGCACACACCTTACGATCCTCCAGAAGAGTACTGTGATGTTGACACACCAGTTGACGTTGTTCTTGGCGACGCCTTATCTGACAATGTTGACGATCCAGATGAAATCAGAGAAGCGTACAATGGTTCCGTAGAATACTTGTCAGATATGTACGAGAAAATATTCTCTATTCTGGAAAAACAGTTTGACTACGTTATTACACTCTCTGACCACGGGGAGATGCTTGGCGAACAGGACCTTTGGAACCACAGCTATGGTATTTACCCAGAGTTAACTCACGTTCCTTTGGTGATCTCTGGCTCAAACTGCAAGTCAGAGAGTCGTAAAGAAGTGGTTAGTATCTTAGATGTTCACAAAACAATATGTGAAATGTGTGGCGTAAGTGCTGATTCTCGGGGTCAAGACTTGTTGTCATCTGTTGATTCACGCGACTACGTTGTGGAATACCACGGGCTACTTAAGTGGCACTTAGCACAGTTTGAAAAGAAGGGTGTCGCAGAGGATATGTACAATCAGCTTGACTGTCAGTTGTCTGGCTTCGTTGATCGTAGAAATCGATATGCCTATGAAGAACACGATGGTTGCCTAACTTCAAAATCAGAGCTGAGTGAGACCGAAGCCGAGAGCATCCTGGAGGATCTCATAGCTGAATTAGATCGAAAGGAGATTACAGCGTCTACTATGGATGTTGATACGGATGTAATGTCTCGTTTGGAGGATTTGGGCTACGCCTGATGGTGGACGACTCGGAACTCAAAGGACTCCTTTCCAGTACTATTCTGGTGTTCTTAGGCTCAATAGTGGCCTCTGTCTCTGGATTAGTTGAGAGAATAATCATCGGACGGTTTCTCGGGCCATCAGATTACGGAATAATCAGTGTTGGAATCACGATATTCACACTCTTATCAATAATCTCAATATTTGGATTAAATCAAGGTATACCCAGATACATTTCGAGATACGAGGAGACAAGAAAGAAACGAGGTGTCTGGGTAAGTGCAATTGCTATCTGCATATCTATCTCCATTTTGCTAGTTATACTTGCTAACTTCTTTATCCAGGACCTCTCAAGAGCATTTTTACAGTCATCAGAATACGGGAGAGTCCTGAGTGTATTCGTTGTCGCGATCCCCTTCTACTCGGGTTTCCGAATATCAATTGCAGCCATTCGAGGATACGAGATAACGAAGTACAAGACGTACACACAAGACCTCATATACCCGCTAGGTCGAATTGCGATTTTGTTGGCTCTCCTAACTCTCGGATATGAACTCGTTGCGGCTGGGTTTGCGTACTTTGCGTCTTCTTTGCTCGTCTTCGTGGTATCGCTATACTATGCGAACAATGTATTCTCTCTCTTTGGCCCTGCAGAAAGGACGACAAGCAAGTTACTTCAATTTTCGTTCCCTCTAATTGTCTCCTCAATAATAGGGATACTATTAACGAGGACTGATACCCTGATGGTGGGTTATTTTAATACACCTGCCGATGTCGGGCAATACAGCGCAGCGTATCCGGTCGCGGCGGGCTTACAACTGGTTTTGTCATCATTTGGATTTTTATATCTCCCTTTGGCCTCAAAGTTAGACGCTAAAGGGCGCACCAATGAACTGAATCAGGTCTATCAGATGACTACCCGTTGGATATTTATTATTTCACTACCTGCCTTGGTGACTTTTGTGGTCATACCTCAGAAAACAATGGTCCTTCTATGGGGTGTTGAGTATCAGCCAGCAGGGGTCGCGCTATCGATCCTCGCCCTGGGGTTTTTCACGAATGTGATGGTTGGTCGTAATCGCGAAACACTTTCCGCACTGGGAGAAACCCGGCACATATCATATGCTAATCTGTTAGCATTCTCTGTTAATGTTCTTCTGAATATTATCTTAGTGCCAAGGTACAGCTACGTTGGAGCTGCAGTTTCCTCGTTAATTTCGTTTACAATATTGAATATATATGTTTTTACTATTTTATTTAAAAACTTCAGAATCACGCCGTTCTCAAAAGCAAACGCAAAAACGTATGCTGTTTTGATAGCATTCGTTTTTCCTATCGGAAATTTGTTATCTCTCACCACTGAGTCACCATTATTCAGCTTTCTTGCAGTTCTCTTTGGATCTGCAACCTTCACCGTAGTGTTGACCTTGGTTGCGGGACTGCTACAACCTGAAGACAAGCTCATAATCGAAATGATTGAGTCAAAAATTCCGCTGTCGTTAAAGACGGTAAAAGATCAAATTACGGAGTAAAAATAAGAAAGCGTGGTATTTCGATGAGAATCTTAGAAATCCCGGTTGTCAACAACTGATCTCAAGATATTAATTACCTGGTCACCGGAACTTTGCCAAGAAAATTTATGCGCATACCTTCGAAGTTTTTGCCGGTCGGATTCATCTAACGGCTGCGCTATCGATCTAAGAATGGAATTCGCGATTTGATCAATTTCAGTTGGATTGACTAACTCACAGTGTCCATTAAGCAGTTCGGGAAGCGATGCCCTATCAGATGCGACAACAGGAGTTCCAACTGCCATAGCTTCCAACGGGGGCAATCCAAATCCCTCATACAGAGAAGGATATACAAACAGATCTGCATTTCTATAAGCGAATTTTAATTTAGACTCCGACACGAACCCAGGAGTGATGATATCGTCACTGAATTCGTCAATATCCATTTTCTTATATACGGATTTGTTTTGAGGTCCGATTAGTACTAACCTATGAGGGATCTCTCTTCTGACCTGATTATATGCTTTTACGAGCCTCTGAACATTTTTTCTGGGGTTCATTGCCCCTACGTATAGAAGGTAGTTTTCGGGGAGTTCCCAAGGTGTACCTTCGCTATCACTTAAATACCTCTTGCTAAGTCCATTGTACACAACATAGATATCCTCTTCTTCAACTGAGAGGTGCTCGGATATTTCTCTTTTTGAGAACTCGGATACAGTCAAAACAAGGTCAGAGTTGCGAATTCCCAGAGGAACAGCCAGCTTCCGGTAGATTCCATGTATCCCACTAGACATCCCTTTTTGAGCATTCACATCGTGAATGTAGGTTACCACTGGACAATTCACTGGGGTAAGCGGAGCATTTCCGTTTGGGCAGAGTAGTATATCAAGTTCATCAGAGTTTACTAAGCAAGGAAGAACAGTCCGCTCCCAAAAAACTCCAAAAAATGGAGAATTTGAGGCAAACCCGGTACTACGAACCTCTAGTATGGAACCAAATTTCTGTTTCAGTCTGGAGTTACCGTACAGAACCACCTCAATAGCGTTTCGAGAGGCTAACTCCTCAACCAATTTTTGTGCAGACTGTACTGCACCGTCTGGTTCCTCAACCATGAATGTTCGAGCATTTACACCAATTTTCATTTAACCGATAAGAAGGGAAAGGCCTATTTTAGGTATTCGGTCGATGTCGGCTTCTACACGTTCAGTCCTGCAATCTCTCCACTCGATCAATCTATTTATCAATTGAATCGTGTTGAGTTCGTGATCACTGACGCCGTCGGCTTAATGTTGGAAGGTGACCGGACTATCGACGCCATCCCACTGGACGCCTGGCGAAGGACCCAGACGATGCGGAACGTTGGTGGCGTGACAATGGGGGGAGGTGGAAGCGGAAATAAATGAATACATTTAATTAATTATTTCCTTCTGCCAACATCAAATCTGTCCCGCTTTCGGTATTATTAGTTGAATCGTTTCAGAATTATTATTAATCTTCTACGCTCAAAGACAGTCACTCATCACCAATTATGTAGCCGACTATCGGCTGCATCTCGCCAAGTGAGATGACCAAATCGGACGCGACGCAATTAGAGGTTGTTGCGAGATCGGCCTGCCTATGGACGTTCTCGAGGCTGGTCACGAAGCCAGATAGTCGCCATCCCGCGAGTCTCCTCGCTCTTGATCAAACCCCTCAACACGCCAGCGATCCGATTACTGGAGACGGCCAACACAGAGTCACTGTGTTGGATGGCGCGGGCCTCCTCAAGCAAGACACTGTGACGAAATATCTCACTTCCATATGCTGGTCAAAGCCGCACAGATCAGCGCCTGGGTCGTCGTTTCTGTCCGCTGGCCGAAATTCGTCGTCGCCGATGAGATATCTGATCATCTCCGAATTGCAGTTTTCTGGGCCCTCGATGGCTCAGGATCGCTCAATCCATCGTTTAGATTCGCTTGAACATCAAAACTATCAGATAGATCTACATATGTAGAAGCTAAAATGGTTAAAAAGTTTCAGCCGGTTAGTTCCGGGAGAGAATTCCAACGAAGAAGCTCCCGAACATCACTTGGATCCCAACGACGATCGCTGTGAACGCGAGCAGACTCGCTGACAGCGATGGCACGATTTGGAATCCCGAGATCGACCACTGGGTGACTGCAAGCAGCGCATATGCACCACCAACCGCAAGGGTCGCGGCCCCTGCAGCGACACCTGTTTCTAGTGACAACGTGTTCGTCACGAAGTTCGTGATCGGGTCTTCCGGGCGGCGAATCGGGTCACTCGCGATGCTGGCATAGATTCCGTAACTCGCGACGTTGACCCCAGCAATCACGAACAGACTCCCGGCAATCGACGTCCGGGGACCGAACGTGGCTGCGCCAAGCTCTCCGCCACTAGCAACCAAGCCGAGTAACACTGCGCCCACAAGCGCAAGCGCGATTCCAGGCGCTGAGAACAGATATCCTGGTGCGTTCAACAGCATGAACCGAACGTGACGCCAGCCGTCAGAGAAGCTCTCGAGCGTCTCTTCACCTTCACGCTCGTGGTAGACGATTGGCCGCTCGGCAATCTCCAGGTCCTTCGCTCCCGCTTCCATAATCATCTCCGAGGCGAATTCCATCCCCGTCGTATCGCAGTCCATCCGGTCCCACGCCTCGCGCGTGAACACGCGCATCCCCGAGTGGGCGTCAGAGACGCCCGCCCCGTAGAAGGCGTTCAAGAACGCGGTGAGAGCAGGGTTTCCGATGTACTGGTGGAGCGTCGGCATTGCACCTGGCATAATCTCGCCGTCGAGGCGAGAGCCCATCGCCATATCTGCGTCGCCGTCCTCGACGAGGTCAATAAGCTCCGGGAGATCCTCGAAGTCGTACGTTGTGTCCGCGTCCCCCATCGCGATGTAATCCCCGCGAGCGCGAGCAAACGCGTAGCGGTACGCATAGCCGTATCCGCCTGCATCGGGCGTCACGACGATTGCACCCATCTCTCGGGCGATCTCTGGAGTGCGGTCCGTCGAACTGTCTGAGACGAGAATCTCCGTATACAGCTGCAGTTCTTCAACTGCAGTCCGAATCATCTCGATACACTCAGCGATGCCCTCTTCCTCATTTAGGGTCGGCATTACGACGCTAAGCGTCGGGCGAATCTCGCTTTCTTCACCAACAATTAGTTCCGCTGCAGACCGGTGTTCTCCTTCTGGACGGTCTAGTGATTCGATCTCCGATACGGTCCCCCCTCCATTTTCTGCTATCGATTGTCCTGACATCGTTATCGTTGTTCTCAGCCGGCGACGGTATCACCACACTCAACACACACGTAGACATCGTCAATTGTCTCTGCTGCTGGCGCGTTGCAACCGAGGCATTTGACGCGAGAACTACGTACCTGCCGAGGGTAACGTCCCATTAACTGACGTATCAGGTGTTCACTCACTTGAACATTTGTATTTGGTGTTCGAAATATATGCAAATAGCTACTACAGTAATTTACAAACAAGTTATTAGTATATAATCAGAGAACAGCCCGTACGCATATCGCTTATTCGTCGATGATTGAGTTCGAGTGTGATTGTGATGAACAACTTGTTCGAATCATCTCTCTAGTGGGAGAAGGACTACCAATGTTGAGCAATAGTCTATACTTGTAGAGTATTGTACCACAGCTCGCTAACGAAGCAATGACTTGGCAATATCGACTACATCTTGCGCTTCTTCGTCCGAAATCGGAGTTGAACGGAACGCAGCGCGTTCATACATATCAGTAAGCGCCTCAAGTTGGGTGAACTGTTCTGCAGAAACACTACGCTGGCACTTTCGTAGGAACTCACGGTGTGTTAACGCGTTGTCAACGTTGGTACTCTCAGCAAGTTGGGTACGAACCAGTGTGAACGCGAGCGTTACCGCAGCTGTCGGGTCATCGTCCAGATGCTGCGTCAGCGCGTCGACCCTGTCGGTGACTGATGAATCATCAACACTATCGCTGACAGCGGGTCCGTTCTCTGTGGGTCCGTTTGTCGAATCACCCACAGCTGCAACTTGGTCCTCGTCGCGAATCAGGAACAGTAGTCCAGCACCGCTGGCCAACACAAGAACTCCAATCCCGCCAACCACAACCACCGATTGATTGGCGACAAGCGTTTGGAGGAGCCCACTTTGACCATCAGTCTCTCCTTCCCACTCTAATACACTACGTGCCTGTGAGTCTCCAAGATTTGTCCCCGCAGAATCATAGCGGATAGTAACTGTTGCGCGCGTAGTGTTCGCAAGCGGGCGTGCGACGGTCGTCGCAAACTGACCCTCTGAATTGGTCTCTACCGTAGTCACGACGGTCCCATCGACAAGGACGTCGAGTTGCTGATTTGGGAGTGGAGCACCACTTGTCGTCGTCAACGCTCCCGATACAGTCCCAGTGGTGCTATTCACGGCAGTGTCGAGATCAAGTTCGGTGGCTGTCTCGCTAATCTGCACAGTCGTTTGGACTGGCTGCCCCGCGACGGCCCGGCCAGTCAGCGGAATCGATGCAGTGATCGATTGAGAACCACTGCTGACGTTCGCCGGAAGCGTAGTCGTCAGTGAGTACACGCCCGATTCGTTCGTGCGAACCGTACCAAGCCGAACGTCGCCAGCCATAATTCGAACAGGGACGTCGCCAACTGGAACCCCTTCAGCGTCAATCTGCCCAGAGATAGTAACAGTCTCACCAAATCCTGCGGAGTCTGGCCCAGTGACCGTTTGCTCGACAACAACTTGTTCGACGCCAGTCACCGGTACAGTCGTGGAGTTGCCGAGATACACAGATCCATTGCTCGGCTGGTAGCTAACGTTGAGCGTCGTCGCGTTAACATCGATTAACACCGGTCGATACTCAACACTGAACGACCCAGTCGAGTCAGTCTGGGTCGTCAATTGTTGGCCACCAACAGAGAGTGTCACTGACTGATTGGCGACTGCCGTTCCATTTCCAGTTTGGAGTGTGCCAGTCAGCGCAACAGGGTTGAGAAATGAGATAGAAGTTCGGTCAATCTCTGCTGAAAGCCGCGTTTGAATGAACGTCGCTTGGACAACTGACGCTGCATCACTCGTGATGTTCTGGCCAACCTCTTGCACCGACGTCTCCTCACGACTGAGATTCGCACCCGTTTGATTTTGGACCGCAGTGTACGATCTCGAGACATTCCCCTCGGACTCGTTCACTTGAGCCGCAATCTGATTCAGTTCGCGAGCCAACTCCCGGGCACGCGTCTCGTTCCCGTTCGCGACCGCTTCTTCATACTCGGCTTTTGTCTCGCGGTATGACTGCGTTCGGTTGATGAACTCCTGCTGATTTTGAATTGCTTGCTCGAACGACTCTGGTGTCTGGTCACCATCGGTCTCGCCGCTGACCTCAACGAATTTCTCGAAGTCTTCCTGGTACTCCTCGCCAACAAGCTCGCGGGCTTGGTCGTACTCGCCTTGACTCAAATTGACGGTACTGCCTTGGAGGCGGCGAGCAAGTGACTGAGCGAGGTAGGACCGAAGCGCTTCTGAATCGCCGTCTTCAGCAACGGTCTCGGGGTCTTCCTGCTGGACCGTCGAGTTGTTTTGCTGCGTCGGCGTCGTCTCCTGCTGAAAGACCACAGTATCAGAGAGGGCCTGTGGCGTCGGCGCCGGATTCGCGGCGGCAGTGACACCGCTTGTGGCACCTGCTATTAGTAGAAAGACCACAAGGAGGCGAACCACAGCAGACTCTCGCACGGGTGGTGGCTATCTCCCGTCACAATTAGTTGTAGTGATTCGAACTCTCTTCACAGCTGGCCATCTTCCTACAAGGAGGGAATCCCGGCCTTCTCTCCTTGTAGGTAGAATGGGTTACGGCGGGAGGTGGCGATCGTAGATATTCCGCCGATGCCCAACCGCCTCAACGACGAGGACATCCTCGTCTCGGTCCCACGTGATGATCGCTCGGTAGTCGCCGGCGCGGAGCTTGTAGTACGGGTAGCCGGTGAGCTTTTCGAGGCGATGGGATGTCCAGTCTTTCGCCTCGTCGAGTTTCTTCACCAACCGCCCTTGGCCTTCAGTCTCGAGACCCTCCAGTAAATCGAGTGCTTTCGGTGTCCACTGGACCTCAGTCATCGATTCCCAAGCGGTCCTTCACGTCGTCCTGCGACACCGTCTCGCCCTGCTCCCGCTGCGTGCGACTTTCAGCCAGATGCTCTAGCGCTTCCTCGGATAGCTGGGTTGGCGGGTTCACAGCGTCCCGAAGGGCGTCGCGGATGAATTCGGACTTGGTCGCGTAGCCACGCTCCTCCCAGGCCTCGTCGACCTGTGCCAGCAGCGACTGCGGCACCCGGACGTTGATCTTCTCCATCTCGCCGTCGGCGTCGGCGTCGCTGTCAGTGCTCATATGCTGTGATACGCCTGTATCACGTAAGTAGCTTCGGTTGATTGTTCGGACTGTGGTTGACGAGGTCCAGACTGCCCACATAAACAGTCATCAGTTCCACCACACCTTCCCCAGTCTGAGCTAGTGAACTCCCAAACGGATGTGACTGGACCACAGTTCCCGCTACATCTCTTTTATAATGGACCACTGTTGACAGGTACGTGATGGAGATCGAAGGCTCACTCGATCACCTCTGAGCGTCGAAAGGAACACTCATTGGCCACCCACAACCACACGAGGTATATGCGGGCTACGCGGCGAGTATGGGGTACGGCGCTTTCGGGAGTGGCCGTTACTGCCCTTGGCGTGCTTGCTGAGACGGCGGTCTTACTCATAGCTGGTCTCACCATCGCCGCGTGGCTCATCGGACGGCAGTTGCAGGCGCTTCGCCTGTTCCGACAACTCGAGTCCACAATCGACATCTCGGTCGCGACGCCTCGAACATCGGTCTCCATCGAAGAATCCGTACGCCTCGCAGTAACGGTAGAACTGGATACACCAACGCCGGCCCCACTCACGATTGTGGTTCCACAGCCACTCGGTGCGACGGGCGCTGACCGCGAAGACCGGACACTCACACTCGAGAAGGGCGCAACCAGCGCTGCCACCACATTCGAGTGTTCGTTCCCGACAGCAGGCCGCTACAACTTCCCCACGCCACAACTGACGATTGGCCCAGTGGATGGCCTGTTTAGTGAGACGCTCAGCCGTGGTGAGACGCCGACGATCCGTGCCGAGCCACGGACACCTGCGGACCTCCACGTCGGGAAGGGCGGTGAAGCGCTTGCACTCTCCTATGGCCAACATCCAGCCGGTCGTGGGAGTGGTGGCCTCTCACCTGAAGAACTGCGCCAGTACCAGCCGGGCGACTCCACAGATCGCATTGACTGGAAGGCGACAGCGCGTCACGGCGATCTGTACGTCCGCGAGTTCGAGGCAGAATCTGATCGCCAGACAGTCATCTGCCTTGATCACCGGGCGCGAACCGATACTGGCCCGGATGGAGCGACATTGTTCGCGTACACACGCGAGGTCGCCCTTGGCTTCATCGAGGGAGCGGCCGGACTCTCTGACCCAGTGGGTTGTTGGACGGTTGGAGATGCTGGAATCACAGGCCAGTTCGAGCCCACGAGTTCGAGTGCTGGATATGATCGCATTCGAACCCATATTCAAGATCTGACACCGACGACGGCGACTGACACAGACCCCAGTTCCATACCCGACGATTCTGACTCAGAGGCCGCGATGGGAACCCCGGCCACGAACGGCCACGCTACGTCATCAACACTACCCAGCGAAGATCACGCGGTGGTCCGCCCGGCAACAGCGCGGGCGCGCAATACCCGTCTCGGTGACGAGCAAACTGATTTTGCCACGCGACTGCGCCCCTTCTTCGAGAATCAGGACTCGTACGTTCAGCGCCTGCAGGGCGATCCCCTATTCCAGACGGTCGAGCGGATGCAAGCAAGCACGGCTGGGACGACCCTCTCGGTCATAATCACTGATGACGCAAACCGCGACCGCCTCCGTGAGGCAGTCAGGCTCGCCACCCGGAGAGGTAACTACGCGTTCGTATTCATCGCACCTCAGCTCTTGTTCACAGACGACCGCTCGCTGGATGTCGAAGCGGAGTACGAACAGTACATCGACTTTGAGGAGTTCCGCCGGTCGCTTGAGGGGATTCCGCGAGTGACTGCATTCGAAGTCGGCCCGGGCGATCGACTGGATGGGTTGCTGGCGACGCGGCGGCGGTAACGAAGCCCCTCTTTTTGACCCGCGAAACCAGCCCGCTTAACACGCCCCCACCCAACCCCGAGATATGCGCGGTCCGCTCCGGTCGTTGACTACTCGCGACCATCTCCTACCGGGACTTGCAGCGCTGCTTGTCGCACTCCTGTTCGCTATCACAGCCGGCCCACTTGGTGCAGTTCTCGCTATCGTCATTACGGCGGTGGCAGCGCGAATTGGTCCCGTTGTCGGGCTTCTTGCAGTCCACCTGTTTGCTGCACTCACGCTTGCCGACCCACCAGCACTAGTCCTCATCGGCTTGGAAACGGCGTGTGCCCCACTACTCGCACTACCCATTGCCGAGCGCGCCTCGATGCGTGCTGCAGCGGCCGCCTGGCTCGCTGCGATTGGGCTTGGCGGTGTCGTGGCCTTGGCGAGTGTGTCGACGCCGTCACTCTGGCTCATTGCAGCCACGCTCACCATTACAGCCGCAACCGTGTTGTACGCCATCCATCGCGTCGAACTGGTGACGCTCGGACTTGTCGACGACACTCCAACCGGTGATAGCGTATGAGTGAGGAAGCAGGCGCAGTGCCACCCCAGAATGAAGACGCAGAAACACCACCCACTACAGACGCTGAGTCACCAACCGACCTCCAAGCGCGGGTTGATCTCTTAGCGACTGAGAACCAGCGCCTTCGCGAAGAGTACGCACGACGACAGCAAGTTGAGTACCGCCGTGCTGCACTCGGACTCGGTGGCGTAGGTGCGGTCGCACTCACTGGGGCTGCACTCTTCCCGGCAGTGCGCTCCGTCTTGATCATCATCGGCGCAGTCGGCCTCTTCGGGGGAATTCTCACTCGGTATCTCACTCCAGAACGGTTTGTCTCAGCAGACGTCGGCGAGCGTGTTTACTCAGCGTTAGCGGGGAACGAAGCAGCCATCACAGCCGAACTCGGCCTGCAATCTGAACGCATCTACGTCCCGGTCGAAGGAACGGAGACAGCACGCCTGTTCATCCCAGAGCGCCGTGAGTACGACATCCCACCACAAGATGAGCTGGAGTCCACGCTCGTCATCCCCGATGACCCAGCAATGCGTGGGGTCGCGCTCACTCCGACTGGCGGGCCGTTATTCCGTGAATTCGAACAAAGCGCCCCGACCACGACTGACGCACTTCGCGACCGTGTCGACCAACTCACGGAGGCGTTCGTCGAGACGTTCGAGATCGCGGATGCCGTCGACGCCGACCTCGACGCCGCAGATGGGCGTGTCACGATCGACGTCCGCGGGAGCGTCTTTGGGGTGGAGGCTGACTTTGATGACCCGATCACCTCGTTGTTTGCGGTCGGCCTCGCTGAACATCTCGACGTCCCCATCCGCACGGAACGTGCTGGCTCTGAGAACGACTACGCAATGGCGTTTTACTGGGAGCCGGAGGAAGCCGAGCAAGCTGCCAAGGACGACGCTTCGCCCGCGGGTGACGAATCTGAACGCGAGACTCAGTCAGTGAACAGTGACTGAAGTCGTGGGTGTGTACCAAAGTTCTATTCGGCTACTGTGATTGGTAGCAAAGTCTACCCGATAGTGGCTCTGTTTGAACCCACAGTTGCTGATATTTCCTGCGAGCGTGCTGAGTACATGGCGGTCGAACAGTCGTTTTTCCCGGGGAACGTACAGCGGATTCACCTCCGTGGTCGTTGTGTTAATTGATCCATCTTGCGCATAGTAGGTTTGGCATCAATTGAATTTTAGAGCCACTCTGCCATAATTAACACACTATTGGAGATTTCATTTTTGCGAACTGGATGCGAATATTTATCCTACAGGCGATATGTGATGAGGACATCACAGCAACGTCGGTGGTTCCCGGCTAAAATGCTGTGTGGACAACAAACAAAATGCAATTCAAGCAACTATTCGCCGACGATCGGGCTGTCTCTCCTGTGATTGGAGTGATCCTTATGGTCGCGATCACCGTGATCCTCGCGGCCGTTATCGGTTCGTTCGTCCTCGGCCTCGGCAACTCCGTGCAGCAGACCGCACCGAACGCAAACTTCCAGTTCGACTTTGATGATTCCGTCAGTCCCGGCGTCGTGACTGCCACTCACACTGGTGGAGACACGATTGCTGACACAGACACGATTACCCTTCAGTCGGCAACCGGGAATGAGACCGAGGTATCCGGCCCGATCAAAGCAGGCGACAGCATTGACGCCACGTATGATAACACCAGTAGTGGTGACCGTGTCGCCGTAGTGTGGACGGCACAAAACGGTGAGAGCTCCCAGACACTTGCTGAGACGCAGACCCCCTAACCAACTATGAATTTCCAGCAACTATTCGCCGACGATCGGGCTGTCTCTCCTGTGATTGGAGTGATACTTATGGTCGCGATCACCGTGATCCTCGCGGCCGTCATCGGCTCGTTCGTCCTCGGCCTCGGTAACTCCGTGCAGCAGACCGCACCGAACGCGAATTTCGATTTCGACTTCGAAGAAGTCGGAACGACAGGAACGTACAATGTGACTGCCACGCACGAAGGTGGCGACACGCTCAATAGTCAAAATACGCAGACGGTGAATTTGACTGCACCAAGTGGGACAAACAGTTCCACGAGCTTCCCATTTGCAGCGGGTGATCAGCTCATTTTGACGAACGAAACAGCAGCCAGTAGTCAAGCCGTCGCTGCAGGTGATACGGTCCGCGTCATCTGGACCGCACAAAACGGTGGGTCGTCGCAAACACTCGCCAGCGAGCAGGCTCCGAACTAACAGCTCCACCTAATCTACCTGTTTTTCACTTCTTGCCCAAAGATCCGATGAGTCCCTTGATTGACGCCGCGGCGCTCGCGAGAACATACAATCCACCGTCGTATCCTGACCCGGCAGACCAGCTGGCGGATTACGATTGCGTGATGGAGTTCGCGTCAAAGCATCCAGATTACGGTCGGACACGCGTCGGGAAGGCTCTCGAACTTCCGCCAAGTCGAGTGCGAGGTTGGATCAACGGTGGTAAGCCCGATTCAGTTCACGCTGTTGAGACAGCTCGGGACCACGGTTGGCTCACCGCAGATCTTCAAGATTCAATTGGTGACGCCTTTGCCGTACTTGCCGCAGGTATCTACACCTGCGGAAGCATCGACACCGACCGTATCGTCCCCGTATGGAACCCAAGTACGGAGATCACAAGTCAACTCATACTCCACGCCCTCGAGGTTGTTGGGATTAGATCTATGGACCGACATAGCGACGCCCCTGAGCGTCCGACAGAGACCATTCCAGCTACTGATGCGAGCGTCTTAGGTCGCGTATTGCTGAGCCTCGGTGTCCCTCACGGAGATTTTTCTATGGTCGAAGCGCTACCCAGCTGGTTCAAACAAGCGTCAACCGGAACTCGCCGGACGCTTGCACTTCTGTGGGCTTGTGAGCGTGCAACTGCTCATAGTGACAAAGAGACGCAGGTGATTCAGGCGCGTTCCCGGGGAGATCTCTATCGTTCAGATGTTGCCTCACTCATCCGCGAGATTGTTGATGGATCAATTAGTGCCACTGAACAAAATGTAGTCATTAGTGCTGACGCTGCGCGGAAGCTCCCCAGCGTGATCCGATAATAGGTGGTCTTTAGTAATCTGACAAAAATATATTGATGAACACTTCGGGTGTTCTCCACACAGTTGGCGCGGAGTAGTTGCCCGCGCCATTGTTTCTAATCAGGGAGCGTCAGCGCGATGACCACCAATTCGCGCACTGTATTCAGCAAGCCGAGAGGAACATCAGCGCAGTCTGGCAGAACTCCCAGCGGTACCTTCGCAGCACCTTCCTATCGGATAATCCGTTCTATCGTTGATGAAACGAAGGGAAGTAACTTATTGAATATACCCTCTGAATGTTTCACGCACCTTCTGGCAGCATTCGGTGAGATTTCTGAAAGCGTGCTGAACTCAGCGCGTGAATTACCCGTACGCGTCAGTGATGATATCTAACTCAAACAAGCTCTTTTACTACACGAGAATCCCGCCGTCAAGGCAACCTCAAATAGCCTAGTTCGAAATAGGCTAATCTCAAATAGGCTACTCGGAAGAATTATTCGCCGTGGCAATGGAGTACGCATATGGATCGATTCGTGAACCGGGAAAGAGAGCTCTCGCGGCTTCGCGGGTGCTACGAGTCGAGGGACTCCGAGATGGCCGTCATATTCGGGCGGCGACGACTCGGAAAGACACAGCTCGTCCAGCACTCACTATCCGACCGGGACGATGCCGTCGTTTACCAAGCCACGGAGACCACGTCTCAGATACAACTTGACGAGTTCGTCGATATAGCGTCCGAACCATTCCCCGGCATCACGCAAATCAAACAAGACTGGGAAGCACTACTTGGCTACCTCGGAGACCAAGACGCAATCGTCGTTCTCGACGAGTTCCCCTACCTCATTGACGCCGATGACAGCCTGCCGTCAGTGATTCAGCGCTTGTGGGATCAGCGGTTGCAGAACACCGGTGGGACGCTCATACTAGTTGGGTCGTCAATTAGTATGATGGAAGAGGCGACACTTCTGGGAAACAGCCCCCTCTACGGCCGGTTCACCGAGAAACTCGACCTTCGACCGCTTGAGTTCGATGCCGCCCAGGAGTTTCTTCCGGAGAACTATTCTCCCGAAGACCGAATCTTCACGTGGGGTATCTTCGGTGGCGTCCCGTACTATCTCGACGGTGTCGATCTTGATCAGGGTCTCGGGACAGTCCTCACCACCGAAGTGCTCTCACAGAAAGGGTATCTCCACAACGAACCGGAGTACGTGCTCCGGACAGAGCTTACTGACCCAAATCGGTACTTTGCGATTCTCACTGCGATTGCTGCGGGAAAGACGACGTCAAACGAGATCGCCCAAGCAGTAGGGATCGATGGAAAACAGATCTCGACGTACACGCAGAAGTTAGAGCGATTGCGACTCATCGAGCGTGAAGTCCCGATTACCGAAGAGAAAGCGAAGTCACGCCGCGGTCGGTACCGAATCCTCGATCCGCTGTTCAGGTTCTGGTTCCGATTCGTCTATGGGAAAGAAGATCGGTACGAACGGCTTGGTGAGGGTGCATACGAGGCTGTCATCGAACCAGAGCTCCCGGACTTCGTGAGTCCGGAATTCGAGACACTCTGTCAACGGACGCTTCCGGAGTTGTACCCCGAAGAGACATTCCTCGATCTCGGCCGCTGGTGGTACAAGGAACACGAGGTTGACGTCGTCGGCTTCACCACAGATGGGACGATGGTCGTGGGTGAGTGCAAGTTCACGAACGCGCCACTGGATTACAGTGCGCTCTCCTCACTCGAAAGCCACGCTGCGGAAATCCGCTGGACACCGGATGGCGATGACATCGACACGAAATACGCACTGTTCATAAGAAATGGGGTAACACAATCCGTTCAGGAGGCCGTGTCCGAGCGTGATGACCTACGAGTGTTCGACCTTCAGGACATCACACAATACCGCCAGTGACCCACGACTGAAGTCACCACCTGCGTCAGTCAGTCGTCGGTGCAGCAGCTTCATCCACACCACTGGGCACATCGACGGAGCCAACGATCCGCTCGACGACCTCCTCAGTCGACTGGTCACCAATTTCTGCTTCAGTCGACAACAGGAGCCGGTGGATCAGGATTGGCTCGGCGAGCGCTTTGATGTCGTCAGGAATCACGTAGTCACGGCCGTGAATCGCAGCGCGCGCCTTCCCAGCGTTGAGGAACGCGAGCGTCGCCCGAGGTGAGGCGCCAAACTGTACGTCAGGCGACTCGCGCGTGCGGCCGACAATATCGAGGATGTATTCGCGAACCGGGTCGGCGACGTGGACCTCCTCGACGATGTCGCGTGCCTCGGTCAGTGCAGCCGTGTCAATCACCTGCTTAACTTGGTCTGGACCGAGGTCTGGATTGCTGTCGAACCGGTCGAGCAACTCCCGCTCGTCGACGCGGTCGGGGAGATCAATATGGAGTTTGAATTGGAAGCGGTCACGCTGTGCTTCCGGGAGTTCGAACACGCCTTCCATCTCGATGGGGTTCTGCGTCGCGATGACGATGAACGGCTCTGGCAACGAAAGGGTGTCACCTTCGATAGAGACGGTCCGCTCTTGCATCGCCTCCAACAGCGCTGACTGCGTCTTCGGCGTCGCGCGATTGATCTCGTCGGCGACGACGACATTCGAGAAGATCGGGCCCTTGTTGAGTTCGAACTCACCCACACTTTCGCGGTAGATGTGTGATCCAGTGATGTCTGCAGGGAGGAGGTCGGGCGTCATCTGGATGCGGGTGAAATCCAGCCCCGTTGTTCGCGCAAACAGATTCGCGATCGTCGTCTTCGCGACGCCGGGGACGCCCTCTAACAGCACGTGCCCGCGCGTCAGCAAGGCAATCGTGATGCGCTCGATGGCATCGTCATTCCCGATGAGGACCGTGCCAGCCTCTTCTTGAATGGTCTCATAGAGGGTGGCTGGATCCGTCGTCGAGTCACTCATTGTCGCTGTCCTCGGGTTGCCCCGTGAAAACGGCTGTCATCAATCGGCGAAGGCGACGTTCACTCCAGTCTGGATGTTGCTCGCGAAGATACGCTACCACAGCGCTCCCGTCATCTGTGGCGCCTGCCTGCGGTGGCCCAGCGTCGCCGCCAAAGACAGTACTGCCACCTGGGAGGGTGATGTCTGGTCGCCGGGTCCACAGACCAATGCTTCCCACAACGAGCGTGGCAATGGTGACCGTCAACAGCGAGGACTTCTGCAGTGCTAACAGCGCTGCAATCAGCGGTGGCTGCCCCTCGGTGTGTGAGTAATCAAGCAGGATTCGGTCGTGGGCTGCGATGATATTCGTCGCGAACTGTTGGTTCCCCTCACGTTCTAACATCGAGTTGATGAACACACTCGGGTCTGCAACCGCGATCACCTGTCCCTCGCCAATGGACTCGACGGCGACGACTGGTCGGGCAGCCAACGTCTCGGAGTCGTCCAACTGCTCGTTACGATTCCTATCGAGATACGAAAAGCCAGAGGAGTTCACGACGGCCGTCGCGTTCGTCTCGGCGACCGTCGATGCGTTCGTGTTCTGTGCGGGGACAAGCACGGTGCCGTGATTCAACGTGAGTTCGTCAACACCGTCCGTGACTGGATGTGTAGCAGTCGAGGGCGCCACAGGGAGTGCAGGGCCGCGATAGTACTCGCGCTCGTCACGGAGCGGCTGCCCGCTTACACGGACGCTCGCACCAACGGCGCTGAGGATGGAGTTCCCGATTGGCCCGTAGTCTTCGGCGACGACGAGTGTCCCCCCATCACGGACAAACGATCTCAGTGCTGCTCGCTGTGACTCCGTGTACGGTCGATCTGGGGAGAGAACCACCGCGACCGTTCCGTTCGGCTCGACCGTTTCATAGGCAGCCGTCTCTGTCAGAATCGTCGAGTCGCCGCCCGTGTCTGTGGCAATCCCGCGAAGTTGTGATGCGCCATCCCACGATGGGTTGTATGATCCGAACGCCGCCGCAGAGGTTGCGCCTGCAAAGACAACAGAGCCGACCATCACGACAACAAGCGCAATCAACAGCGCGTGGGGGTACCCCCACGAATCAGGCCACAGCCGCATCTTAGATCACCCCCGGGGGGAGGATTTCCAAGATCCGTCGGATGACCACATACCCGAACACAGCCAAGCCAATCGCAATTAGCCACTTCAACCGCTTTCGCCACGCCGGTGTGACGGCAAACGGCGCGGTAAGTTCGGTAACAACGAGAAAGCCGATGAGCGAGACCACGAAGAACAGCTCGTACTCCAGCGAGTCAAGCAACGCGAGGACGAGTGCAGCACCCAGCATCCATGCCATCTGGGCACGGACGAATCGCGCACGTCGCTGGGTCGTCATTCGTATGGTAGTCACATCGGCAGTTCCTTACAAGCGTGACGGTTTCGCCGATTCTGTCGTATGGAGGCAGGGATGTCCCACCCCCTACGAACAGGCATAGTGTATCTCGTATGCTCTGACGTTGAGTAGTGTAGTCTGTAGATCGGCTGTTAACGGATTTCTTTCGGTTGTTGTGCGATTGTGATCGGGGAAGACTACACGAAAGGGCGCTATCGGAGCACCCAACGCTGTTTCGTTTTGCTGTCTGTCAATCACTTCCATAATTGATACTTGGACAGTACATTTTAGTTGACTCGTCTCGTGGCCCCGACAACACAGCCCTGCGGGGGTAACTCGCTGCTGTGTCAGACAAACCAATGCAAATTTCAAACCTATTCACTGGCGACGACCGTGCCGTGTCACCTGTCATCGGCGTGATCCTCATGGTCGCAATCACTGTGATCCTCGCCGCTGTCATCGGCTCGTTCGTCCTCGGCCTCGGAAACAGTGTGCAACAGACCGCACCTAACGCAAACTTCGACTTCGATTTCGAAGAACAAGCGAATACTACGGGTGATGCTGCCATTGAGTACAATGTTACAGCGACTCATACGGGTGGAGACTCACTCACATCAGACAACACCGGAAACCTGTCGCTGACAGCACCAGGAGTATCCGTCTTCGCTGCCGACTCCCAATTCCCATTCACTGCAGGTAGTTCGCTCAATATCACGAACGCTTCTGTTAGTTCCTCAGAATTGCCTAGCGCTGGTGAGACTGTCCGTGTAATCTGGACCTCACAGAACGGCGGGAGTTCACAAGCACTCGCGGAAGATCAGATTCCCTCGTAAACAAAACCCGAACGCGATTTTTCGATGCTCACACCGGATAGCCTCGCACGAACGTATAATCCCGAAAGCTACGCTGACCCCACCGATCAGCTCGCAGACTTCGAGCGCGTTCGCGAGTACGCGAGCCACAATCCTGATCACGGACGGGTTCGCGTCGGAAACACCCTTGACCTCCCACCAAGCCGAGTACGTGCGTGGATCAACGGTGGAAAGCCTGATGCGGCCCGCGGTGTCGAGACTGCGCGTGAGCAGGACTGGATCGATACCGAGCCGAACACGGCGACGGGTGACGCATTTGCTGTACTCGCGGCGGCGACATACGCGTGTGGCGGCATCAACGCTAATCACGTCCCAGCGTGGACGTCTGAGACCAGCGCTACCCGACTGTTGATCACACACGCCCTCTCAACACTCGGTGTTGGCCACCGTACTAGACACGAGGCGGATTCCGAGCGACCCACTGAAATCGTCCCCAGCGAGGATGCATCGGTACTCGGGCGTGCGCTCCAAGCGATTGGCGTGCCGCGTGATTTCTCACAGGTTGACTCACTCCCTACACTGTTCGGCAAGTGCTCCCTGGCGACACAGCAGACGTGTGGCCTCGTGTGGGTCATCGAGCGCGGGGCCGAACACACCCACAGCGACATTCTCACACTGCAGATGCCGAACCGCGGGCGAGACTTCCGCGAAGGCGTCGCGATGTTGGTTCGGACGCTCGTTGGTGACGGCGTCAGCATCGGTGAAACAACGATCTCGATCGCACCTCAGGCCCGAGCACGATTACCCCTGGATCCGTAGTTTTTTTGCTGACTTACACGAACGATTGGGCGGGTTCCGACCCAACATCTGACACAGCAGCGGGTGGGGATAGGTTCCCGCCCGTACGGGGTGCGGTGGTTCCGCACTTCGATTTTCACCAGCCCCAGAACTGATGAGAGCCGACCGCGCCTCACTCTGAAATTGATGCCGAGAGATATAGTCACTCCCGATATAAACGAATGACACGTCAGGTAACGCTCAGAACCAGCGATTCTGCCAGTCTAATGGACTGTGCTGCCGACTGAACACATTATTCCGCTTTAATTATCAGAAAAAAATGTAAGCCCGATACAATTATAGTGCAAACATAGTATGTCCACTTGGACTCTATGAATCTTCCCGAACGAATCTACGCCATCGGAGGCGCGGGAAAGGCGATCACGTACGAATTGTTGGAGGCTGACTGGGTTCAAGAAGAGATTCTTGAACCCCGGCCGAATCCGAAGTCGCTGACAGTCACGTTGGTTGACACGGCTGAGGACGAAATCAACGATGACGAAGAACGGATTAAGCAAATCCGGGCAGACATCAGGGAAACAAAAGAACGGTTGCGCGAGGAGAGTAGTGGTCGGCCGGGAGAAATCACTATCGACTACCTCCCGCTCACGCGGAATATCCAACTGCACGACCAGAATGACTTGATCGGCGAGTCGGTCATTCCACGGATAGCGGACGGCGTTGGGATGGACCGCGAGAACTGGTGGCTCCGACCAGAGTACATCAACGAGAATCTCAATTTCGCCACAGGTGTGGTCCGCAAACGAGGGCTGGGTAAGGGTCTCTACTACAAGGCGTATGCCGAAGATGACGAGGTCCGAACGCAGATCGACCTCCCAAGCCGAGGAAAGGTCGCCGTCATCGCAGGACTTGGTGGTGGGAGTGGGTCTGGCATGTTTATCGACCTCGTCCAACATCTCAAGCGTACCCAACGAACCGCAGAAATCACGCTGTTCGGTGTGCTCCCGAACGACGCCGAAGGAGACGCTGAAAACGCGAACGCACACGCAGCACTCTCTGAGTTGGAGTATCTCTCGCTGCAGGGTGAAGATGTCTTCAAAGACCGCGTGTTGATGCCGATTGACCCGACCGACTTCGGCGGGAAGAAGGCAAACATTCTCCAGAGTTCTGACGCACTCGTTGAGTTCGACCGTGCAGCTGTCTATCTCATCGTCTCGTATTTCAACAAGACGGGGATGGAAGACCCGTTCGCGGATATGCCGTCGTATGCGCCGTTCATTATCGGCATTCCGCAGGTGCTGCGATACAACGTCGACGCGATCAAAGGCGCGAAGACGAAGATGACCGACCTGCTCTCCGAAAAGCAGGATGCACTCGAAGCCGAGGAGGAAATCTACGGCGAACTCGACCGCTTCTTCGCACGCCACTTCGATGATGGCGAGACGGGCGAGCTTCACGACTCTGATCGTTCCGATCTCAAAAACCGCTTCGACTCGCTTGAGTCGCTGTTAGAGGTCGACCTCTTCGAGGAACTCGGCTATGAGTCGATCTCCATCTTCCGGGAGATCATCGGTGAGGCACGCAACGAGACGGAAGACGTCGCCGAACAGGTTGAGATCGTCTCCAGCTCGATTCGTGCAGGTACGGCCAGCCTCGGCGGCGAGAGTGAGCAGTTCGTCGATAGCATCGACAAAGAGCTCGCAGACATCATTCGAAGTGACATCCGGAATCTTGGCCGACGCAAGGAGCTGCTCGAGGACCTGCGTCGGGTCGATGCACCACGGATTCAGAGTACGCTCAGCTACCTGCTAGCGCTTGATGACGAAGGGATCAACGCTGGCGTTCGTCTCAACCAGCTTGAGGCGAAGCGCGAAGACGCTGAAGAGCGGATGGAGCGTCTCGAGAGCGACCTCGCAGAAGTTCGCGAGGAACTCGAAGAAAAGCGAGACACGCAGCGCCAAGAGATCGAACGCCGCGCTGATGAGTGGGAGCGGGCGGTCCGGATGGACTTCGAAGACTTCCAGGCGTGTCAGGACATTTCGATTGAGTCGCGTGTTGGGTCGCTAGAGACGGCGATCGGCAACTTCTCGATGAATATCGATAACGCGACTGACCCCGAGGAAATCGACAATATCTCGAGTCAGGACGTCACGCAGGCGCTCAATACCCTCTCTGATGAACTGGAAGCGATTGGGATCGACATCTCCTCTGAAGAGCAGGACATCCAGTCGTCGGTCAGAGACCTTGCGGAAGCGAAGAAGTCCTTCCTGAAAATGAACTCTGAGGAGGGGACTGTCGAGAAGATTCTCCCCTGGGAGTCGTCGGCTGAAGAGGAACGCCAGCAGGCGCGCAAGAACTACCGGACGAAGCGCAACCAGCTCGATGACAAGGGCGTGTTCGCCATCTCGAGTGCGGGGAGCAACTTGAGTATCGAGGTCGAGTACGATGGGACGTCGCTCATCGACCGCGTCAAACGCGAGGAAGAACAGCGCCGTGACCAGATTATTATGGAGCTGCGCGAGCAGTTCGATGAGAACGGCCCGCAGGTTGATAGTGCGATGCAGAAGGTCGGCACGCAACTTGACCGAGGCCGCTCGCTGGCTGACGTGAAGCAAATTGTCGAGGATGCACTCACCGATGTCATCGTTGACACCGGAGACATTTCCGAGCGCAAAGACGACCTCGAAGCCGATCTTGAAGACGCACGCGGACGTGCAGAGCTGTTCTCGGCAACTGTGTCGCTATTCGAGGAGATCAACAACCGTCGGGAGACGTTCGTCAACTCCCACGCAGAGTACAATCGGCGGCGGAGTTCCTACGGTGAAGAGCGGTCGTCTGCGGTCTCCACTGAAGAAGAGGAGTACCGCTACATGAAGACGGTCCGCCCGAACGATATTCTGCAGATTCGCGATGACTCGGATATCGACGAAAGCGGAATCTTCGATGACGAAGCCGAGCGCCAACGGCTGCGCTCTTCGCTTGAAGAGCTGGCGCGAAATATCCACAATTCAAAGTACTCCGGGCTGCGCAAACGCCGTATCAGTAGCTCGCGGGCACGCTACGAGGATATGCAGATCGCAGTTGGTGCAGTCAGCCAAGCCATCGATCAGATTGGTGAAGAGGCTGCCCGGCTTCAGGAAATCTTCGCAGGGGCGTACAATCTCGGCCCCGGTGAGGAGAATTACGCCTCCTACCCGGTTGATGCAGGCGGCAACTGGGACATTGGGCTTGGTGTGTTCATCGGCGGCATCTTCCTCGACAACCTCCGTGCGGAGGCAGAGGCTGATGGCTACCGCGAGGGCTACCGTGCGAAGCTGAACAGCGACGAACTCGATATCCTCGTTCACCACACGTACGGGCTCGAAGAGGGCTTCTACGTCCGCCGGAATGACGTGCTCAACCTTGAGAACCCGGATGACATAGAGTTCTTCCTGCGCGATGAGGCGTCAATCCGTGAGGACCTTCTGCAGGAGTACATTGAGGTCGTTCCCACGAAAGAGGGGAACGACACTCCTGATGAAGCAATTGAGTATGACGGGCCAACCGGCGATCTGACCGACGGAGGGCGGGATCGGTAATGGCTGGCCTCACAGAAACACTTGAAAATCACGGCGAGAAGATCAAGCTGCTGATCTATTTCGTCGTGATGATTGCCGTCGCCGGCCCGTTATTCCTCACCCTCGGTGAGGCGTGGCGAGACTCACATTTCATCCGGCCGATCATCATCTCGCTGGATCCCATCCTGTCGATCACGCTGGCACAGTTCGCCTCATTCGCGTTTGGGACGTTCCTCGGATTGTTGGTCCTGCTGACGCTCGACCCGAAAAAGCGCGTTCAGGGGATTCTGCTGTGGGTTGGTACGGCAACCGCGCTCGCTGCCCTGTCATCAATCGGGCTGTTCCTCCCGAATCTCGGGCTTGGCCAGAACTACGGGTGGGTTGCCGCAGGTGTCGTCATCGGTGTCTTGCTTGGTGGCGGCAGAAAGCTGACTGAGGTGCAGACGGCGGAGGCACGTGAGTTCCGTCGCTCTGCGCTTCTGCTGTATTACGTATTGACGCTGGTTGTCGTCGTTGGGCTCCTCGAGTACCATATTCAGTATCCCGAAGTGTTCACCGTGAGTCAGCAGGGGCTGGTGTTGCACGCGGTTACACCCTCGCTTTCGGTGGATACCTCGGGTATCTTCACCAACCTACTGATGAGCGGGGTGTTCGTCGTCACGCTCGGCCGATTCGTGAAGTACGACTCCGATGAGCAGTTCTTCGTCCTCGGGCCGCGTGGCTCGGGGAAGTCGCTGTTCCTCGTCGGAGCGTACCTCGCGGCGCTCGAAGACGCGGAAAGCCGCGACTCTGACACGCCACTCAACCCGAGCAGTGACCTGATGGACCTTGTGGGGACACTCGACGCCGCAGATTCGGAAGCTGGGTGGAACGTTGACTCCACAGGCGCACAGGACATCGAAGACCTCAGCTTCCAGTTCATCGACGGAACGGTCTTCCCGAAGAACATCGGGGTGTCCAGCCTCGATTACGCGGGTGAGTATCTTGAGCGACTTCCAGACGTGTTGATGAACCCTGACCAGCAGGTCGACGACACAACGCTCCAGCGGCTTGCAGAGCGTGTCCAAGGGGCAGACACCATCGTCCTTCTCGTGGACGTTGAGCGATATCACAACAACGAGAAGCTCGGCATCGAGCCGTACTTCGACATCCTCAACGTTGCCTCTGGGAAGGACATCATTCTCGTCGCAACGAAAGCGGACATCCTCGCTGACCAGTTCCGCGAGCAGCAGTCGCTTGAGGCGCACCAGTACTTCGATGACTTCCGCGAGTTCACCAACGAGACACTCCGGGAGAACAGTCAGGCAGTGCGAACGCTGGTGCAGGACACGTCCGGGGCGAAGATCCATCCGGTGTACTACCAGACCAAAGTCACCGACGATGGCGAACGGGTCCCACTGCGCGACCGTAACGGCAACACGAACCGCTTCGGGTTCGATGAACTACTCAAAAAGCTGAGGTAAACGATGTCAACGCTCACAGTATACGACACGACGGGGAATCGCTACGCGGATGGCAGTGCTACTGCCGAGACCGACGAATCAATCAAAGACCTGTTCTATGGCGGGGTGCGATTCGCCATCGAGACAGGCAGACAGCTCACCATCACGGTATTCTTCAGAGCCAAGGAGTCCGAGAATGCGCGCTCAGAGCAGTTCTACGCGCGCTTTGAGACACGCTCAGATAATCAGTACCTCAGTGAACTGTTGAATGCGCTCGAAGAGACGATCGAGGGTGACTGGGGGTATACCATTGATAACTCAAGCAGCGAGATGAACCTCTATCAAGTGCTTCGTAATGGGGAGTATGAGGTTCCAGGCACCGAGGTAGATCACGACATTGTCTCGGACCTCCTCTCACAGGGACGGCGCCCGCGACTCGGTGTTGCCGATGAAGACAACGCTGTGGGCTTACTGAACGTGTTCGTCTCCAATTACACGACAGCCGCGATCACAGATTCGATTGAGTCGAGTTCGATCTCGACGTACGATTTCGTGGTCGTCCCCGGGAAGGGCCGTGGTGTGACGCCGCTCGGTGAGACGGCTGAGCAGTGGTCAACTGCCCAAGAGTCTGCGCGTGAGTCGAACGTGTTTGAGGCGGTGAACACGGTCCGCAGTTCGGTGAACGAACTCTCACGGACGCACGGATTGGATGATGATGAGATCCGGTCTGTCGTGTTCGGCGAAGTTCCCACACTCCAAACCGGACGTGCACAGACCGACTCAGCGTCGACAGTCTCGATGTACCCCTCTGGGGTGCAGCAGGCCGTCACAGAGATTCGTGAAGCGGTTGAAGGCCTCTCGAAAGGACACGGCCTTTCGGATGGTGAAATCCGCCAGAAGATCACACAGCAAGTGCCGACGCTCAAGACGCCGGGGTCGACTTCCACAGCACAATCGTCGACGACCGGGTCAGCTACAAGCGGAACAAGCACCTCTCAAAGCAGTAGTGGGAGCTTCGGCAGCCCTGAAGAGGGCTCACTCGGAGACTCGTTTAATAGCTCGGGCAGTTCCAGCGGTGTCATTCCTGCCGACCAAGGAACGATACTCGCGATTGTGATGGTCCTGGCTGGGTTGCTCCTCGTGGGCGGTTCACTCGCATTCATTCTCTTCCCTGACGCCCTGCCGATCTGACGGCTGTGCGTTGACTTGCCGAAATTACAGGCAGAAGTCCTTGTTTTCCAATCGGTACTGATGCCGGGGAGGGAGTGGTTGGTTGCCTCAGTTCACAAGCACGCGCGCCGCCCTTGACCAGCTTGGTCGATTCGCCGCTCAATCTCTTCGAGCGTCCATTCTTTCTCCTCGTCTGGTTCGTGCCACCACGAGAGTGCGGTCAGTGTAGCAAGCAGCTCGTCGTCGTCAGCTTCCACAGCTGTGAACTGTTCTTCCAAGTCAAGGTCGCTATCAGCAAGGTCTGCGGGTGTGGTCACATCGGTCTCCGCGAGTGTCTCCAACAACTTAGCTGAGATATCTGGATGCGACTCAAGCGACTCCGGGAGTTGTGAGAGGCTCGCCTGCGTCTCTGGCGTCACTGAGACAGTCTCAAGCACCTCAGTTGCATCAACATTCGAGAGCAGATCAGTGCTCTCTTCGAAGCGACTCCGGGCACTCCGATAGCGTGTTTTCGCGAGCACCGACTCTCCTTGCACGTGGGCAATGATTCCCTCGAGGAACTGCCGTTCGGCAGCTGCAAGCGTCTCCTCGACGTCTTCTTTCGTCGTCGCCAATGTCGCAACCTCACTCCGGGCGGTTTGCGCAGCCGTGACTGCCGTTTCGACCTCGTCACTCTGGTCATCATCGGCTGGGAGCGTCTCACGGATCGCGGTATACTCCTCCAATACTTCATCGTAGGTTTCCACAGCGGTATCGAAGTTCCCGTTCGCGCGGGCAGCCTCAGCATCGCTCACGAGATCGTCGACGGCGTCGAGGCGGCTATCTGTATCAGCAGTTCCTGTCACTGCATCACCAGACGTATCGTCAAGATCATCCTCGCGGCGGCTGCGGAAGTAGATCGCACCCAAGACAACTCCAAAGATTCCAACGCCTACGATAGTCCGTTCAACAAGGTGCAGGGGAGTCTCAGTAGATACCGCTACCTGTGTTTCTGATTCCTCAGTAACTGATTCGCGTTCTGATGGGGCTTGAGCTTCGACTACCTCAATGACAGCGGCTGCCTGGCCGCTGACGGCGACGTCGTACGCTCCTGTCTCATCGAAGCTCACAGTGAACTCGACCGTCTGTGATTCGCCGGGACTGAGTTCGACCGACTGTTCATCCAGAACCGCACCGTTGACAGTCAGGTTTGCGGTGAACGTCCCACTCGCGTCACCGGTGTTGGCGATGGTCGCTTCTACAGTTGTCTCTTCACCAACCGCGGGTTCACGCGTAGTAATACCTGTCTCTTGGATCGAAAATGTCGGCTCCAGAACCCTAACGCCGATTGCATATGATGAAAACCCTGGTGATTGCGCTTCGTACTCCTCGTTACCGAGGTACGTTGTGGGTCGCTCGGCCCAGCGCTCCTCATCTGTGTTATATCGTAAGAGAACGACCTGCTCGGGCGTGACGCCGTCTGGCAAGTCCGGTGTCGCAACGGAGAATTTGTACGTCACACCGTTGAATACGGGGACCTCACTTCCCAGAGGAGTCGCTTCGAAGTAGAACAGCCCGCGAGCGCCGTCACGGGCTTCATCAACTGCTGGGCGACCTGCGGGCGGGCTCGCCTGCGGTGGCGTCACCTCGACGCGAAAGCCACCAGTACTGTCACCTAAATCCATCTCAAGCCCTGTGAGCCCAGTGCTGCCCTGCGTAACTGCTTGGCCAGTGCCCACGGTCACTTGCTGTCCAATTCGGGCTTCACCAATGTTGATCGTCGCGCCAGAAGATGTTTCGATGACGTCTGTCCCTGGTGCGGTACTTCCCTCAGTCACCTCGACAGTCCCGAGTCGGACACCATTCGCTCGAATTAGATATGAGCGGGCAGTCCCGAAGCTCACTGTCGTGTCAATAGTTTTGGTCGAGCCAGCATCGACAGTGACGCTCCGCGTCGCAACCTGCGAGCCACTCGCGGTGATGCGGATGTCCTTGGTCCCTGAGGTATCACCAGTATTCTCGACACTGACTGTGATCAGCACACTCCCGCCTGTACTCACAGAATTAGGAGTAACACTCCCATCGACAACGGTGATATCAGCCGCAGTCGCCGCGGATGTTGGAGCTATCACAGGGAGCACAAGACTACAGCAGAGGAAGACAACAACCACGCAAACACTCGATCGCACGCGTTGGTGGTACGACAGGCAATTGATAAGTTATGGGGTCACAATATCGAGTTCTGATACTCAGGCTGAACGACAAGCGAGGATAACAGCCTGGCATACCAGTCCGGAATTAGCACTGCGACGGACTCTCGAACTGAGAGGCCGTCAGGGGTGTTTACTTTGAGTCTTCAGGTGGGACTAGCTCAACGTAGAGCCGTTGGACGTCCACGATATCGATCGTGCCGTCATCATTGAAGTCATAGCCCGAAGGTGTCTCAGCAACCGCTGAGCTGTTCAGATTGGTGAACAGCGTTTGAATGTCGGCAATGGTGAACCTGCCATCACCATTGACGTCTTCGTAATAGCCATCACCATCCGGGTCAGTTGGCGCCGCAAACCCGGGGAGTGCAGGCGGAGCCGACGTTCCGTTATCGGAGTCAGATTCGTTTGCAGCGACGGTGAGGCGTTTTGTAATTTGATCTGTAGCTCCCCGCTCCGTCTCGATTGAGACTGTGACCAAGTAATCCCCGCCGCTGGTGAATGTGCGAGCAGCTGTCGGCCCTGTCGCATCGACGGCACCGTCGTTGTCAAGGTCCCATCTGTACGCGACGATTGTCGAGTTACCAGTCGATGGACTTGCATCGAACTGCACCTGTTCACCGGCAACGGGCGTGTCTGGCGTGATGGTGAACTCCGCATCGGCATTGAACGCTCTCTGTGAGCGGTTAATGAGCCACAACGAGGTCACCGCTGTGTCAAGGCGGGCTGTCGAATTGCGTGCCTCGAAGGTGGCGAATCGAGGCGTCCGTCGCGCACTGTCTCGAGGCGCGAGCACGAGCGTTGCCCGTTTCGACTCTCCGCTTGCAATCGATTCCCATTGCCACGTGATGTCTGCGCCCCAGACACCACCCTCGGAACTGTTATTGACGACACGCCAATTCCCACCGATTTGTGCGCCATCAACAATGACGTCGGTGGCGGTCGTGGACTTCGTGTTCGTGACGACGACAGAGATATCCACAGAGCCATTGGGTAATTTTCGGCTCTCGATATCAAGATCAAGCGGGGCTGGCCCACCACTGCGGTCCACACGGAGTTGATACGGCGCAGCGGTTGTGTCGTCATCTCGGCCGTCAACCTTGATGTAGTAGACCCCAGTGGTGTCAGCAGTGATCGTCAGCTGCTCATCATCGGTGTAGCTGTCTGAGGCGTCAATGTACTCGATGTATCCGTCATCATCGTCGTCAGCACGGACCTCAAGGTCGAGATTCCCAACACTATCATCGAATAGGATGGAGGTGTTGAGTTGTTCTCCCTCAGACAGGCCAATCACGTACCAGTCAACGTCGCCGTGAACGAGTGTCCGATTGTAAGCCCCTGGCTCAACCGGGTCGGCAGAGCTCGTGCCGTATGTCGGCTCGGAGGGGTCGTTCTCCGATGGCGTGAGGCGGTCAACGTCGAGAGTGTAGTTCGTTGCCGTCCGGTCTTGGTCCCGGCCATCGACGTGGATGTAGTAGACGCCATCTTGCCGCGCCGTGAACGCGAGTTGCTCGTTGTCGGACTCCGTCGACGAGCTCTCTACGTATTCGAGATAGCGATCGTCATCATCGTCGTGGCGAACCTCGATATCCAAATTGCCCTGGCTGTTGTTGAACAGTGCCGTGATGTTGACTGAGTCGCCGGCATTCAACGAAATCGCATACCAGTCTGTGTCGCCTGCAGGGAACTCGAAGTCGTATCTGCCCTCTGTGATCGTGGCTGCCGACTCACGGTCCCACTGTGGCTCAGAGCCATCCGTCTCATCCGGCTCGACACGATCAACATCGAGTGTGTACCGGGCGGCTGTCGTGTACTGATTCCGCCCATCGATATGGATGTAGTAGGAGGTGTTGTGACGAGCTGTGAATGCGAGTTGCTCGTTATCCGAGTTTGAATTCGAACCGCGGATGTACTCAAGGTAGTCGTCATCATCAGTATTCGCACGCACCTCCATATCGAGATTTCCAGCACTGTTGTCGAAGAACGCAGTGATGTTGACCGTATCACCGGCATTGAGCGAGATTTCGTACCAGTCGGTGTCACCGCGCGTTATCTCATACGTCCCGCTGCCTTCAGTAATCGGCGCGGCCGATCCTGCGTTCCACGTCGGCTCACCAGCGTCTGTTTCATCAGGCGTGACGCGGTCGGCAATGAGCGTGTACGGCGCGTTCGTCGTGTCGCGATCGCGGCCGTCGATATGGATATAGTAGGTGCCGTTGTGGCGAGCAGTGAATGCGACCTGCTCGTTATCAGAGTTACTCGAGGCGCCTTCAACGTACTCGAGGTAGTCGTCGTCATCGCGATTAGTCCGGACAGTGAGATCAAGATTGCCTGCATCGTTGCTGAACCGCGTGATGACGGCGAGCGTGTCACCGGCATTGAGGTCAATCGCATACCAGTCAGTATCGCCGGTCGTGAGCTCACGGTCATAGCGCCCTTCTGTGATTTGGGCTGCAGATGCGGGGTCCCAGTTGGGCTCAGATGCATCAGTCTCCGCAGCGGTGACTCGATCAATCGAGAGCGTGTACGAGGCGTTTGTCGAGGCATCTCTGCCCACGACTTTGATGTAGTAGGTCGCGTTCGCCTGGGCGGTAAACGCGAGTTGCTCATCATCAGTGGAACTCGAAGAGGAGTACCGCTCTTCGAGATACGCATCGTCATCAGTGGACCGACCAACAACGAGATCGAGATTGCCCTCCTGATTCGAGAAGCGAGTAGAGATGTTCACCGTCTGGCCAGCAGCAAGGTTGACCGCGTACCAGTCGGTGTCATCAGCCGTAATCGAGCCACGATAGCGGCCTTCGAGAAGTGGCGTCGCGTCGGATTGTTGCTCATTCGAAGCGACCGCATCACGATTTGCATCGCCAACAGTGACGAACTTTGTCACACGGGCGGTCTGGTTATCCGCATTCTCGACCGCTAATTCAACTGGGAACATTCCCTGCATCGGGAACGATGTGGATGCAGTCTTTCCTGTGGCCTCAATGTACCCATCACTGTCGACATCCCAGCGGTATGCGGTCACTGACGCACTGGAACTTGTGACAGTCGCGTTCAGCGTGAGTGACTCGCCAGGCGCTGGGGGTTGTGGCTGCCAGTCGAAGGTAGCCTCCAGTGAGGTCAGATCACTCCGATTGCCAACCCACAGTGAGGCAGCTTCCACATCAGTCGTTGCACTGCTATTTTGGGCACTGATCACCGCAAACCGGGGCGTACTCAACGCCTGGCTGCGGGGGCTCAGAATAACGGTTGCCTGCCGTGTCTCACCGGCTGCAAGTGAGTCCCACTGCCAGGAGATATCAGAACTCCACTGACCGCCTTCTGAACTGTGTGACTCAATTTGCCAGTTGCCACCTATCTGGGACCCATCGACCGTGACATCGCTCGTTGCACTCGACTGCGTGTTCGTGACGGTGATTGTCAGGTTGAGGTTCCCGGAATCGAGTTGTTTGGTCGTTGCTTCAACGTCGACAGGTGGGGTTTCATCGCTCGTGTTGAGCCGGAGGCGATACGGTGCGGCTGTCGTGTCATCATCACGGCCAGTGACTTTGATGTAGTAAACGCCAGCGCGCTCTGCGCGGTAGCTGAGACTCTCATTATCGGAGTTGCTCGATGCGCGGTCGATATACTCGACGTACTCGTCGTCGTCTGTGTTCCCTCGCAGCTCGACGTTCAGATTTCCTCTGCTGTTGTCGAAGAGCACATCCAGTGAGAGCTGCTCATTCGCAGCGAGCCCGACCACGTAGTAATCAACGTCTCCACGGGTGAGGTTCCGACTGATCGTCCCATCCGTGATGACTGCTGCAGAATCCCTGTTATAGGTGGGCTCAGAGGCGTCATTCTCGCTTGGCGTCACCCGGTCAATATCGAGCGTGTATGGTGTCTCAGTCGTGTACTGGTTTCTCCCATCGACGTGGATGTAGTAGACACCAGACTGCTTCGCTGTGAATGCGAGCTGCTCGTTATCTGTGTTGGTTGTGGAGTCTTCGAGATATTCGACGTAGTCGTCGTCATCTCTGTTGTGTCGAACTGTGAGGTCTAGGTTCCCTTCGCTATCTTCAAACAGCGCACGGATATCTACCGTGTCACCAGCGTCGAGCCTGATGGCATACCAGTCCGTGTCACCCTGGGTGAACTCAAGATCGTATCGACCCTCGGTCACTGTGGTGGCCGAGTCAAGATCCCACTGTGGCTCGGTTGCGTCTGTTTCGTTAGGTGTAACGCGGTCAATTGCCAGCGTGTAGGGCGCTTGGGTTGTGTACTGGTGACGGCCCTCGATATTGATGTAGTAGGTGCCGTTGTGGCGAGCCGTGAATGCGACCTGTTCGTTGTCGGAATTACTGGAGGCTCCCTCAATGTATTCGAGATAGTCGTCGTTATCGTGATTACTCCGAACAACGAAATCGAGGTTGCCGACGTTATTGTCGAACAGGACGGAGATGTTGACTGTATCACCGGCATTGAGGTCGACCGCATACCAGTCGACGTCCCCAGCAGTAATGGTACGGTTGTACCGCCCTTCAGTAACCTCTGCAGCAGAGTCGCTATCCCACGTGGGCTCTGAAGCGTCGTTTTCATCAGGCGTGACGCGATTCAGCACCAGTGTGTAGAGAGCGCTTGTTGTGTCACGATTTCTGCCGTCGATATGAACGTAATAGGTGCCATTTTGCGTGGCCGTGAACGCGACGCGCTCGTTGTCGGAGTTGCTGGAGGCACCCTCGATGTACTCGTAATATTGGTCGCCATCGGTGTCGCGTCGAACGGTCAAATCGAGATTCCCAGCACTATTACTGAATCGGGCAATGGCTGTGAGCGTGTCACCAGCGCTGAGGTTGATTGCATACCAATCGGTGTCTCCAACGGTCAGCTCTCGGTCATATCGCCCCTCGGTCAGTTTCGTTGCAGATTCCGGATCCCAGTTTGGCTCGGAGGCATCGGTCTCCGCGGGGGTTACCCGATCAATCGAGAGCGTGTATGGCGCAGTTGACGTATCTCGCTCGCCTTCGACGCGGATGTAATAAGTCGCGTTCGCTGTGGCAGTAAACGCCAATTGCTCATTATCTGTGTCTGTGTACGAGCGGTATCGCTCTTCGAGATACTCATCATTGTCTGTATTTCGCCCAACGACGAGGCTGAGGTCGCCAGTATCAGTGTCGAACAACGTCGAGATATTGACTGTTGTTCCAGCAGACAGATTGATCGCATACCAATCGACATCGCCGCTCGTAATCTCCCGATTGTAACGGCCTTCGATGACGTTCGTCGAGTCTTCTTGCAGATCGTTCGGCTCTTCATCGAGGTTTCCAGCTGGCGACACGGAGACGAATTTCGTCGTCCGATTGGTATTCCCATTCCCGTCGCGAACCATCAACGTAACTGGGAACTCCCCGGCCAGCGGGAATGAGCGGGTTGCAGAGGTGCCTGTCGCCTCAGCGAGACCGTCACTATCGAGATCCCAAGCATAGCTAATGTCTGATGCATTGGCTGTGGTTGAGGCATTGCCGGTGAACGTAATGCTGTCTGCAGTTGTCGGGCTCGTCGGCTCCCAGTCGAACTCAACCGTAAGTTCGTCACCGGTCGTCGTCGTATTTTCTCGCCACAGTGAGACAACCTCAGCGTCAGTATTCGCGGAACTATTCGAGACAGTCACAGTCGCGACCCGCGGGCTCGGGCGCTGATCGGTCCGCTTGTCGATAATGATCGACGCTCGCTTCGATTCACCACCCGCCAGCGATGCCCACTGCCAGGAGAAATCTGATGACCACTGGCCACCCTCAGAACTCCTGCTTTCAATGGTCCAGTCACCACCGATCTGTGCGAGATCAACCGTGACCTGATCTGCGCTGCTCGCTCGCGTATTTGTCACAACAACCGAGATATTGAGCCTCCCGTTGGGTAGTTCCTCACGTGTAACCGAGAGGTTCACAGGGGGCTCACTCCCTGTCGAAGAAGTGGTCAGCGTGTATGGCGTAGCTGTCGTGTCGTCATCATCGCCATACACTCGAACGTAATAGAAGCCAGTTTCAGAGACACCGAGACTGAGTGACTCGTCATCGGTGTTTGTCTGGGCGGAGTCGACGTAGTCGAGGTCGCCATCCTGGTCAGTGTTGCTGTACACGTCCATTTCCAAGTCGCCCACGCTATGGTCGAAACCAGCAGAGATGGTGAGCTCCTCCCCAGCGCGGACGCCAATTACGTACCAGTCGACGTCACCACGTGTCAGATTGAACGTTGTCCCGCTCGCGGGAAGTGGCGCAGCGCTCGCTCGACTGAATGTGGGCTCTGCGGGGTCGTTTTCATCCGGGGTGACGCGGTCGACGACAAGCGTGTATGGCGCAGCAGTTGTGTATTGGTCTCTGCCGTCGATATGGACATAATACGTCCCCGAATGCAGTGCCGTGAAGGCGACCTGTTCATTGTCCGAATTGGTACTTGAGTCTTCGACATACTCGAGATACCCATCACCATCCGTATCTGAGCGCACGGACAGGTCGAGATTTCCGTCGCTTTGCTCAAATAAGACGGAGAGATTGAGCGTATCACCTGCGTTCAAGTCGACCGCATACCAGTCATCGTCTCCCTGTGTGAACTCCAGATTGTACCTGCCTTCCGAGAGCGGCGTTGCCGATTTGGTGTTCCAGTTCGGCTCGGTCGCATCGGTTTCGTTTGGCGTGACGCGGTCAATCGCAAGCGTGTAGTCCGCACTCGTGGAGTACTGCTCCCGGCCATCAATATGGATGTAGTATGTCGTGTTTTGCCGCGCGGTGAACGCCACCTGTTCGTTGTCGGAGTTGGTTGAAGCGCCTTCGACATACTCGAGATATTGATCGTCGTCAGTGTTGGCACGGACAGTCAGATCGAGATTGCCCTGGCTGTTGTTGAATAGCGCACTGATGTTGACCGTATCACCGGCATTCAGGCTGAGCGCATACCAGTCTGTGTCACCAGTGAGGAACTCACGTTCGTACTGTCCTTCCGTAATGGGTGCAGCCGACTGTGCGTTCCAATTTGGCTCGTCACTGTCAGTCTCATCAGGCGTCGTCCGATTGACGATGAGGTCGTATGTTGCTGCGGTGGTGTACTGGTTGCGCCCCTCAATGTGGATGTAGTAGGTATCGTTCGCCCGAGCGGTAAACGCAACCTGCTCGTTATCGCTGTTGCTGGAGGTGCCTTCGATGTATTCGTAGTAGGTGTCAGAGTCGCGATCACGGCGGACTTCCAAATCGAGATTTCCGATTTCGTCGCTGAAAATCGCGCTGATGTTTACCGTATCACCGGCACTGAGGTTGATCGCATACCAGTCAGTGTCTCCCCGTGTGATCTCACGGTCGGCATACGTTCCCTCTGTAATGTGAGCAGCCGATTCGGGGTTCCAGTTGGGCTCTGTCGCAGCCGTTTCATTCGGCGTTACGCGGTCAAGAACGAGTGTGTATGCAGCACGAGTGGAGTACTGGTCGCGGCCTTTGATGTTGATATAGTACGACGCGTTTGCCCGCGCGGTGAACGCCACCTGCTCGTTATCAGTATTCGAGTGGGAGTCTTCGAGCCGCTCGTAATATCCATCACCGTCAGTATCACGGTGAATCGACAAGTCAAGGTTGCCGGCTGCGTTGCTGAAGCGAGTAATGACCGTCAGTGTGTCCCCCGCATCGAGGTCGATCTTGTGCCAATCTGTGTCTCCGGTCGTGATATTCAGGTTATATCGACCTTCAGTGACGGTTGATGCAGAGGCGGGATTCCAGTTCGGCTCTTTCCGGTCCGTCTCGTCTGGAGTAACTCGGTTGACGTCGAGTGTGTAGGAATTGTTCGTTGTTTCGGTGCGCCCAGACACGCGGATGGTGAATGTATCGTTGGCCCGAGCAGTAAGTGCGACACTCTCGTTGTCGGTGTCGCTCCGGGAGTATTCGCGTTGCTGTTCGAGATACGCGTCGGAGTCAGTGTTTCGACCGACAACCAAGTCGAGATTGCCAGCTGCATTTTCGAACAACAGCGTAACATTGAGCGTGTCACCCGCATCGAGGTCGATCTGGTAGACGTGAACCTCACCGTCAGCCAACTCACCCTCGATTTGCCCTTCCGAGATATTCTTCGCTGCCAGCGTTTCTGCAGTCTGTTGGGCTGTGGAGGTAGACTCGTTGGTCGTTGAGTTTGTTTCCCCAGCAGTTGTTGTAGAATTGTTCGTGGGATCTGGAGTCGATGTTGGAGTCGAGGTCGACTCAGGCGTTGAAGTGGAGGTAGGGGTGGATGTTGGTGTCGAGGTCGAGTTGGAACTTGGTGTCGTCGTTGGTGTCGAAGTCGGGGTCGAGGTCGGAGTAGAAGTAGGAGTTGACGCAGGCGTCGACGTTGGCGTGGAGGTCGGTGTCGATGTAGCGCTTGGTGTTGCTGTTTCAGACGGCGGTGGTGTACTGGTTGTTGTTCGCGGTGTTGTTGTCTCGTTCGGACCTGGCGTGCTTGTTGCTGTCTGTGCCGTGGAATCCGTCTCTAGGCCACCGAGCCACTCACCACTGTCTGCCCCAAGTAATGGGATTGAAAGAGAGCTGTCGCTATCGGTCGTCGCCTGACCTGCCGAGACTGCTCCCACTACTGGTGAAGACGCAACGAGTACGGTAATCAGCACGACCGCTACCTTCTGTGTCCACGCAATCGACGATGACGAGTCTTGGTCACTCATAGGCGAAATTTGCAACAAATACGTCAGTACTTGTCCACAATGTTGTACGTCACATTCCTCATAGAGTCGATATATAATATTATTTGATAATTACGGCAAACACACACAATAAAAATCAGGTATTCCGTGGAGGAGACGGGCGGATCTCCCGAGTGTTATGAACGCCGAGAAGGGTTCAGAATCGTCGTCACAGGCGAGTGATACCTATTGAACACTGTTAGAGAGTTCGTGCGTTCGACGTGAGTCATCTTGCTAAAGCGGGAGAAAAAACCGGAGAACTGCTACCGAAGCAGCAGACGTCTATTCTTCTTGTTGGCGGCGCAGGAGGACGAAGCCACCGACCACCAGCAGCGCCCCCACGAGGAGTACGATCCCGATGATGCCGATGTTACTCCCACCGCTGCCGCCGGGAGTTGCAGTGCCGTCGCCATCTCCACCAGAGTCGTCAGCCGGGCCCTGGGCCTCGATGACATCAACGGTCGCGACCGCCTGGCCGCTGACGGCGACGTCGTACGTCCCCGTCTCATCGAAGCTCACAGTGAACTCGACCGTCTGGGACTCGCCGGGACCGAGTTCGACCGACTGTTCATCGCGGACCTCGCCATCAACAGTGACGTTGGCGGTGAACGTCCCGCTTGCGTCACCGTTGTTGGTGATGGTCGCTTCCACAGTGGTCTCCTCGCCGACCTCGAGTTCCTGCGTGCTGATGCCCGTCTCCTGAATGGAGAAGGACGCCTGGCGGTTTCTAACGCCAATGGCGTACAGCGAGAAGCCGGGCGAGCGTGCCTCGTACTGCTCGTTACCGAGGTACGTCGTCTCCAACGTGTTGTAGCGCTCCTCTTCCTCGTTGTACCGCAGGAGGACAACCTCCTCCGGGGTGACACCCTCGGGCAGGTCAGACGTCGCAACGGAGAACGTGTACGTCACACCGTTGAACTGCGGAACGTCACTGCCGAGCGGGTTCGCCTCGAAGTAGAACAGCCCACGAGCGCCGTCACGGGCTTCATCAACTGCTGGCCGGCCTGCAGGCGGGTTGGCCTGCGGCGGCGTCACTTCGACACGGAAGCCGCTGGTACTGTCACCGAGGTCGATGTCAAGCCCGGTCAGCCCAGTTCCGCTCTGGGAGACGCCGTTCCCGACGTTAACGCTGACTCGCTGGCCGATCCGGCCTTCACCGACATTGACGGTGACACCAGACGGCGTCTCGATGACGTCAACTGGCGGTCCACCGCTGCCTCCGCTTGGCGGAGCGCCACCGCCTCCTCCACCGCCTCCGCCTCCACCGCCGGCGTTAACGGTGACCTGTCCGATCCGAACACCGTTCGCGCGGATCGTGCGTGACCCGACGCTACTGAAGCTTCGCGAGAACGTGACAGTCTTGCTCGAGTCAGCACCAACGGTAACTTCTCGACTATTGATCTGTTGGCCGTTGGCGGTGACTTTCACCTTGAAGGACCCGGACGCATCGCCGGTGTTCTCCACGTTGACCTTGATGTTGATGTTCTCTCCCGTCCGCACCGAACTATCCGAGAGGCTTCCGCCGGTGACGGAGATATCCGCTTTCGGTGCGTCTCCATCGTCATCATCCTTGGCGACGGTGAGCGTCTTCTCGGGGAGCTGGTCGACGGAGATGTCGTACTCACCTTCGTCGTCGAACGAGATGGTGAACGTCTCAGTCACCTCAGAGTTCGCATCGACGGTGACTTTCTTCGTGTCGACTTCCGAGCCATCGACGAACAGCTGAACTGTTTCATCGTCTTCCTCATCAGTCGGGTTCTTCGCGGTGAATGTCACAGTCACATCCTCACCAGGTTCGACCTCAGAGGCCGACAGCGAGAACGACTCAACGTACGCTTCGTTATTCTCAACGACCTTGACGTCGACCGAGTCTTTGAGGAAGTCGATGTCTGCCGTGCTGGTCTTCTCGGCAGTGATGGTGTAGTCACCGACCTCGCCGAGCGTCACGACTGCCTCACCGTCTTCGTCGGTCTCGACGGTCGTCGTACCACTTGGCCCTTCAATCGTCAGCGTACCCTTCGTCCGCTCGCCGGAGTCTTCACGGCGTAGGGTAAACGTGACCTCTTTTCCAGCCTGAATCGCCTCGTCACTGGAACTCAGATCAAGCTGGACGCCGTCTTTGAGACTGACTTCACCACGCTTGGCGACCGTCTTGCCCGACTCAGTTGAGGAACCGACGTAGAGGTACGTGTAGTTCTGGCTGGGCCATTCCTGCAGCGTTCCAACCTCAAGCGACTCATTCGCGCTCCCGACGACTGCGGTCGCAGAGGCGTTGATCGTCGTGTTGTCGGTGAAGGTGAACGTCACCCGGTCACTCTCATTGCGGAGTGCGCCGAGGAGTTCTTCGGTTGTGTTGATTTCCGTTCCTTCGATGGAGATGCCAGCAAGGTCAGGCACTTCAACATCAGAGGAACCCGGACGTGAGTTGACGACGCCCTGTGCGTTCTCGATGGAAGTCTCGACCTCGACACTACCGTTCTCTTGGTCGATGACGAGTTCGATACTCTGGCTTTCGAACTTCTGTTCGTCAATGAGCAGAACCGTGTGAACGACGTCATCATCGCCAAAGGTACTCGACGTATTCGCGTCGAACGTGACGTTCGCACCCGTGCCGCCTGCGTCCGCAGAGACGCTAACCTGTGGGTCGCCTTCTTTGACAGTCAGGAAGTCCGCACCGACGATGGTCACGTTCCCCTTGACACTCAACGTGCCCGCGGGGTCGTTCTCTCCTGGCCCGGTCACACCGGGGTCGTTGTTGTCTTCTTTCGCGACCGCAACAAGAACGTATTCACCCGACTGCGTTGGCTTGAATTCTACGTCCTCACTATCGGTTCCAGCTTTGTATTCCGGTGATTCATCGATGACTCGACCGTTGAGCGACCCATTCGCGAGCAGGTCTGCGATCTCGTCGATGGTATCGACTTCGTCTACTGAGCTGACGTTCTCGACGTTCTCGACGTTGTCACCAGCCTTGATAGCGACATACTGGACGTCTTGGCCGTCGACACTGGCGCCGCTACCGGTGCCAACGCTGGGGTTGAATGTCGCTTGAATCGTCCGGCCTTTCTCGAAGAAGGCCAACCGCTTTTTCTGATACGTTCCAGCCCCCGAACCACTCCCATCGCTGAGCCTGATATCTGGAAGCTCGAGGTACGTTTCAACGTCTTCACCGTCAGCGTACTCGCGCTCGTCAATGTCGAGTGCGAGCGGGGACCGGATCCAGACTGAGACATTTTCAGTCGCGTTTTCGACTTCACTTGATGAGGAGGTAATGTCAGCCGAGACAGTTTCCCCCGAAACAGCTGCAGTCGAATCACTCACCGATGGCCCGGCCAGCGCACCAGACACTGACCCAACCATCGGTGAGAGAATTAATGTAATTATCATTATACCGATTCCTACTCGATTCGCGATATCCAACAGGTCCATTTGTCGGTTAACGCGCACCTACACCCATTAAAACTTTGGAAGGTCCGTCCTACTGTGGAATCTAACTGCCGTCTGTCTCGCAAAATTAGTTGCTTTCAGCCGTGCTACCGCGATATTAGCAGTAATATCACTGTGATAGAAATTAAGAGGCGTTGACTTGAGGGCACGTTAATCGCCATAGAGAATCTGACACTCTGTTGTGTAACCGTGTTAATCTAATTACGAATTGACACTGCCACGCAGTACAGCGTTAGTATCACCGAGATCAGGTGTCACTCTCCGCCAAACAGTTGGGCAGGCGGTGCCCTGAGCGCTGGGACAGACGCAACACAGACGCCAGTCACAGCAAGTGCAACTGAGCCTGCGAGTGCAACCGCAAGCACTGCGGGGGAGAGTGTCGGTTCGATCCGAACCCCGAACGCGACGAGGAGGTCAAGTTGGGCAGCGATAGTAGCAAACACCCACGCAGTCACGATTGCAGCGAGCGCTGCTGGGATTGCAATAACGGCCGCGTCTCGAATCAGGACCGAAAGGACGCGACGCGGGCCCGCTCCTGTCGCCCGGTAGATAGCTACTGTTCGCCTGCGCGCGTGAACGGCTCGTGCGAATGTGGCGACCGTCCCACTAATCGTACTCACGGCTGCAAGGAGCACCATTCCTGCGAACAACACCTGTACATTGCCAAACACCCGAGTGATCGCAGTCCCAATCCCAGTGCCTGACGAGTACGATCCATCCGAGGGGAGCGCCGACCCGGTCGCCTGTCCTTGCACTTTGTACCGCGCCGAGGCGACGAGCGATCCGTCTGCTAACAGGCGGAACTGGTACGTTCCCGGCTCAATCGACCCATCCACACCGCTTTCGCTCTCGTTCAGGGCGATTTGCGAGACGTTGCCAGGACGAAGCGTCACAGCGCGTTCGTTCGTCCCGGTCGGTGTGAGCAGTGTCAGATTTCGCTGCAGGGTCTGTCCCCACGGGTTCGCAACGAGCACAGTGACGTTCGGCCGGGTCTCAGGGGTCCCCACAGACGGCTCAACCCGGATTCGAGCGCCAACTTCAATTGACGCATTCGGTGTGACCTCGATAGTAGTTCGCGCGTCGGTGTAGCCAGGCGCAGACACAACGAGTGGGTACGTGCCAGGTTCGTCAGGGAGTGGAACCGTCGCGACGCCCTCCGAAGAAGTTGGGACGGGGGCGCTATCGAATCGCACGGTTGCAGTCGAGACGGTTGTTCCATTGGCTGTAGTCGCCGGGACAAGCAAGGTCGCACCAGGGGGGGCCTCCCGTGGGAACTCAGGTGGCAATGTCAGCGTGGTCGGACTGGTCACCTGTACTGTTCGCTCGAATGGGCCAGCAGCGACGACATACGACCCGCCAGTCTCTCGGCGTTCAGTGACTGTGAGTTTCGTTCGCTCGTCAGCAGCCATCGTTACGGACCGCTCGACAGTTCGATTCCCAATTTGAATCGACACATCGCGAGTCGCTCGTTCATCACCGACATTGGCGACACTGACGACGATCCGTGCGGATTCGTTCGTCTGAACACTCTCGGGTGCAGACAGCTGGGTTACGATCACACCGCTTGTGTTCACACCGTTGCCGACCTCACCTGCGGACGCATCTGTCCGAATGATGTGGACATTATCTTCACCACCAGTTGCAGCTGGGGCGATGGTCTCTCGAGGCACAACCAACTGATCGTCGACGATTCCGGGCGCAGTGTACACGCCAACAATCGTGACTCTGTCAAGGAGTGGGGAGACGCTTCCACCAAGCGTCACGGAGTCACCGCGAGCCACGCCAAGTGTCTGTGCAAGGTCTGCTCCAATAACCGCCTCTCCAGGCCCCGCGGGCGGTCGACCACGCAGCAACGTCGCATCAGAGACAGCCGCGAATGACGCATAGTCAGCGCCTCTGAGAAGGTATGGCTGACCGTCATAGACCTGCGCAGCGAGTATTTCTGGACTGGCCGCAACGCCTTGTGATCGAAGCGCCCGCGCGTAGTCAGCGTCAATTCGACTATTCAGGGGGTGAGCTGCCCCAGCCTCGGTAATCGTCCCTGTTGACGTCGCAGAAAGTGGTGCCACCGCACCAACGAGCCCGCCAACGAGCAACACGATGAGCACGAACACAGAAAGCGTTGCTGCGGTCGGTATCGCAGTTCGCCACGGTATCAGCGTCGGCGCCACTCGTTGGGCGAGCGCCTGAATCGGGCCAAGGTCAGACCCCTGGTCACGCGTTGCCTGCTTCTGACGGGGCCGACCCTCGTGATCGACGAGCTGTGCAGGCGGCGTTCGAACGACAGGGACGGCTGCAACGACGCCTGCAAGAAGGCCTGCGATGACGAGTCCCGCATCAGCTGCCGCGACGACGCGCAGTTGTTCGACAGTGATCGCGGTCGGGAGCGACACGGGAATTCCGAGAATCCTCGCACCTGCGACCAAGACCGTCGGTGTAACAACTCCGATAGCTGTCCCTGCGAGGACGCCGGTTCCGGCGATGAGTCCCGATCGTCCAACAACCGCTGCGCCAACTCGAATGGGGTCGGCACCGGTTGCTCGCATCACGCGAATCGTCAGACGACGGTCACGGATCGTCATCCGTGTGATATTGTAGACAACGACAGCGACGACAACTGCACCTCCGAGTCCACCGACGGTCAGGACGCCGAGAATATCACGAATGCCTAAGAGGAGATATGGGATCGCAGCGACGAGCGGAACTCCTTCTCGATAGCCTTGGCTGGTGCCTCCACCGGAGTCAATGACGAACGCGCCGTCTACGCCCAGTTCACGAGCTGTCTCCGTGTCAGCGGCGTACCACCGATCCGGAAAGACCGACGCATTGGCGTACGGTCTGACCTGGCGGTCAAGCGTCGCATCAGTGCCATCGAGTCTGACAGTCCGCTGTACGCGAACCGGTCCTCGTACAGTCTCGCTAGTTGCGTGTGGAAGTCGTGCTTGCTTCCACGCGACGGATGCACCATCCACCACTGCAGGTGCGTCTGGAGGAACTGCCACCAGTCGCGTGTTCTGCCCCTCGACCGTGACTGGTGCAAGCGAAACAATGATTCCGTCAGCCGGAATCTCGGTGTTGCTCGGAGCTTCAGTATACGTTGCCGTGGCTGTCGATGACAGATCACCCTCAAGCGTCGCGGTATACGCGCCTGCAGAGAGTAACAATAGCGCCGTTCCGATGAGGAACGCGGTCGTCGCGGCGACGACGGCGACACTGAGCCAGTCGCGGGTTGACCACCGACGGAGAAGTCCGGTGTCACGCATTCGTCCACCCTGTGGTTCGACAGTCGGACAGGTCGGGGCAGCGGGTACGCGCTGACACCGTTGTCACACAGCCGAGAGCGACCCGTCGGCCAATAGGAGGTTGTCATCGAAGCGGTCCATCAGCCGTTGGTCGTGGCTAATCACAACCAGTGCTGTCCCGGCGTTCGCCTGCACGTCGAACAACAGGTCCAACACCTGGTCGGCAGTGTCTGGGTCAAGTTGTCCGGTTGGTTCGTCTGCGAGAATCACTGCAGGGTCATTAGCGAGCGCACGCGCGATGGCGACACGCTGTTTCTCTCCACCGGAGAGTGTTGCGGGGTACTGGTCGGCGAGATCAGCAATACCGAGCGACTCAAATAACTCACGCAGCCACGCTTCATCACGCTCGCCTCGATGGTCTTGTGGGAGTGCAGCGTTCTCCCACGCCGAGAGGTCGGGGATCAACTGGAAATCCTGAAATACGAATCCAACCGTGTCGCGACGGATGCGTGCGCGGTGTCGCTCCTTGAGGTCTGCCGTCGACTTGCCGTCGACATACAGGGTGCCATCTGTGGGCGGAGCAAGAAGGCCGAGCACGTTGAACAACGTCGTCTTCCCTGCGCCACTTGGTCCTTGGATCAGGACCCGCCCGTCTTCGGGAACGCTGATCGAAACCCCATCGAGGATTCGTTCACCCCCACGGTCGACCGTTATGTCCGATCCGCGGAGCACCGCCTCAGTCATTGCTCGTTGGTGGAGAGGCGACCACCGTAACCCTACCGCTCTCCAACACTACCGGTAAGGTGGCCCCTTCATCGGCAGTGACCGAACAGGTTATTGATGCCTGCTCAATAGCACGCAGGTAGTGACAGACGCGTCGGCTACCATCTTCCACGACGGAGGCACTGAATGAGCGACTCGGAGTCGATGCTCCGGCGGGTCGCGGTGGTTGTGACGCTCGTGACAGTCGTTCTTGCGGGCGCGTCGGCTGCGTTCGCAGCGACGAATGACCAGTATGGGCTCAGTATCGACGGGAGTGTCGATATCCCAACAACGACATACTCTGCGGAGGGGGAGACGGTCGAGGTATCACAGATTGGCCGTGGCGTCCCTTCGGATGACCTCTCATTCTCTGTTGACGCGCCGACTGGCGAATACTACACCGTCCGCATCGTGAACAGCGACGAGACAGTCGTCGAAACGACTGCCGGGCGCGGCAGCGATTCATTCGAAATTCCACTGCAATACTACGACGTTGGGACGTACGTTATCGCTGTAACGAACGAGTCCGGAGATGAGACACAGGTGTACGCTGCCGAACCGTTCGTTGTCAGCGGGTACACGGTGACGCAAAACGCGCCAGCAAGTGTCGAGAACGATGAAACATTCAGCGTCGAAGTCACGGTTGAAGAGCGTGACTCGCCTCCTGCGCCCACCGGTATCACCGTGACTGTCGGCGATAGCGAAGACCGCGTTGTCCGTGATGCCACGAAGGTTAACGACTCGACGTATGTCGCCGAGTTCGACGCAAGCGAATTCGACACGGGTGAGTACACCGTCGTCAGCGGTGTTCGCGGCGAAATGGGCTTCGACGGGAGTGCTCGGGAGTACTACGGTATCAGCAATTCCGACTCAATCACCGTGACGACCGCACAGACCGAGACAGCCACGTCCACGCCGAATGACAGTACCGACGATGGGAACGCCGGCTCAGACGGTGGGTCATCCCAGACGGCAACCGCGACAGCCACCCCAACGCCAACCGCAACCGCAACACCAACAGTGACGCCGACGGCGACACCAACCGCGACGCCAACGGCAACCGCGACGTCTACGGCGACGCCAACCCAGACCACCTCAGTCACACCGACACCAACTGGGTCGGGTGAGTCGACCGAGACGACTGGAGCGCTCGTCCACCCACTCGGACTCGGAGTACTCGCAGCGCTTGCGGCGTTACTGTTCGTCCGCGCGCGACAACGCTGAAATAGGGGAAAATTCGTACCCTTACCGACGCTTCTCAGTCGTCAAGATCGTCGAGGTCGGCGAGACACCGCCAAGCGTACATCGTCCGGAGTACGTCGGCCGCGCCGCCGGGCGCAAACACGAGGTCATCAGTCGCGCGAACGTGATCCAGCACGTTCGCCGACGAGTGTTCGGGCGCGGCCGAAACGCCGGCCTCGTGCTGTTCGGCCCACTCCATCACCCGCAGGTCAGACTTCGAGTCGCCCATCACGCAGACGAACGGGTCGTCGATGCCCAACACCTCAAGCGATGCCTCAACGCCGGCTGCCTTGTGGAGGTCGGCGGCCGCGAGTTCTGCAGCGTCGGCGCGATACAGCGCTACCTCAAGCCGCTCGAACAACGGCACTGCTGCCTCCGGAACCGTCTCGGGCACGTCCCCGCCAGCCCGGGAGATCGCCCCCTCGATTTCGGGGTCAGCGTCACCGTAGTACGCTCGTGCAGCTGCTGGGCCGTCCTCGATATCGGTTCGCTCCTCAACCGCCTCGCCGACGAGACCGAGGAGGTGGACCATCGCCTCGTCAATGACGGCCTCGGCGTCGTCGCTCCCCGTCTCGTAGTTCGGTTTCAGGGTGACGTTGAACTCGTTGCCTTGGAGGTGACAGCCACGGCGGACGCGTTCGGGCGCTTCGTGGAGGATGCCGTCGCGAACGTAGTCGACAGTGCCGCGTACGTCGTCCTCAAGCTCGTCATACAGGAGGCGCTTGGTGTCGGCCCCGCTGCCAGGCGTGAACACGCCTGCGCCGGCCTCGTAGACGACCGAGACGTCGCCCGAGTGGACGAGTTCGTTGCCGAGCCCCTGGATGAGGAAGCCCTTGACGTTCTCTAAGGTCTGGCCGGTGCAGATGACCAGTGGGACGCCCAACTCCGCAAACTCTGTGAGGAGGTGGAGCGTCTCGCGTGGAATCTCGTTGTCCGTGTCACCGGCGGAACGAAGCGTCTCGTCCACGTCTAAGACGAGTGCGTTCGGCGCACGGCCGTACTTGCCGTGGAGGTCGAGTGCGGTGAACGCCGACTCCCGATCCGCCATCGCGGCGACTTCCGCGAGCGTCTCGCCAGCGACAGGGCCGAACGCGCGTTCGATGCGGTCACGGCGCTCCGAGAGGTCGTCGTTGGCTTCGTCCCACCGATCCAGTGCCACCCGCGAGTCCAGCGGTGGGAACAGGTCGACGAACTCCCGATACGCGCGCAACGACTCGGTGTCGAACTCGCCGTACAGTTCGTACAGGCGATCGTAGAGGGTCATACATACATCGTCGGGACACCAAGCAAAAGCACCAGCGGCTTCGACCGCCACCGTGGGGCGGGCCCTCAATCGTTGGAAATCGCCCCGCTCAAAACTGCATTACACCGTCTTCGGTCACGACGGCGTCGACGAGTCGCGTCGGCGTAGTGTCGTAGCCGGGGTTGCTCGCGTCGAACCCGTCGGGTGGTTCTTGGACCACCTCGAATGCCGGACGGTCGGCGTTCTCGAAGGTGAAGCCAGAGTCGCCGATAAATTTTGAGGAGGCGGCGACGACGGTGAAGGGGACGTCCTGATCGGCGGCGGCCGTCGCGATCTGGTAGGTACCGATCCGGTTGTACACCGTATCATCAATGAGGCAGTTCATCCCGACGAACACGCGGTCACACTCTGAGAGAACGTGTCCTGCAGCGCCGTCGACGATAATCGTCACGTCGACGCGGTCGTTGCCGGCGAGTTGGCGAGCGGTCCGCCGCCCGAGGTATCGCGGGCGCGACTCGGTGACGTACAGATCGAACGACTTGCCGTCGGCGAGCGCACGATCAAACGCGGCCATCACCGTCGAGGAGTTCTCGTGGGTCAACAGTACGTCGCCATCGTCGATCAGATCAGCAGCTCGCTTACTCGCGTCTGCCTTAGTCGTCTCGACGCGGTCGATCACCTCCTCAATAGCAGTTTCGAGCGCCGCCTTCGCCGCGTCTACAGTGTCGGTGTCTGCGTCGTCGACGCGCTCGAGGATCCGTCGTTGGGTAGTATATAGCGGGGCGTGCGACGTGTTCGCTTGGCGTAGCGACCGACTGTTACGTTCGAGCGAACGCTCGAACTCCTCGACGCTGCGGAATTGTCGGTCGGTCAGTTCCCGCAGCGCCTCTGCGGCGTCCACGGCGACGACGGACGCACTCTGAGTCTGTAACTCCTCAATGCGCCGGATCGTCTCGTCGATCACGGGGAAGCGTTCGCAAGAGTCTGTATTGATTGTACGGGTCAGAGTACATCCAGATAGATAACAATCACTTTCCCTCAGAAATTGTGCCTCTGCGTCGAAAAGAATTCACCTAGGTAACTGGGTGAACTCTGACGATACTCTATTCAAATGGAGGCTTAGAACCGCTCAAAAGCGTGGTAGTGGATATATAACAAGGTTTGAACGCGCTGAATAGCGATAGTGGAGATGACGTTTCAGAAATTCACAGAAACAAAACGTGGTCGTGGTCGACCAAAGAGTACTGAACTAATGATGTCGATTCGGAAATCCGGGACGATCGGCGTGAACCGAGCGGCGCTAGACGAGTTCTTTGAGGGGAAAGATGGCGCGGTGATGTACTACGACGAGGAGTCCAATCGGATCGGAATCGAACCGGTGGAAGACGCCGAAGCCGATGACGCGGCGTACACGGTGACGAAGTCCGATGCGAGTGGGACGATCGCTGCCCAAGCGTTCTTGCGGAAATACGATCTCGTCCCAGAGATCACGACCCAGTACGCCCCGCAGTGGGACGACGAAGAAGAGCTGGTCGTGATCGATGTCGACGACTACCTGAAAACGTACGGCTCGAAAGAATAACTCTGGGCAGGGGCTCAGGCGTCGTCGTATCTGCTACGGCGACGGGGAGTTTATGCACGTCCCAATCGATTCGGGGATATGAACCACAGACTGGTGGCGTTCTGTACTCACGCGTACCCTTCGGGGCGACGCGATGACCGATAGCGAGACGGACGCCGACGACAGTCAATCGGCTTCTTCTACCGGCGTTTATGCGACACTCCGCTTCGATCAGTCATTGTGCTGTCTCGGGTTCGATGAGGGAGGATCCAACCTGCTCGGCATCACTCCCGAGGCCGTCGGCTCGGATATCCTTCCGCAGATATTTCGGACCCCCGAAGTGGTCCGTTCTGAACTCCAGAGGGTCCAAGAGAGCGGTCGCCCGACGACGATACGCTGGGAGGCCTCAGCGACGGGGGCCGTCGGTTGGGGATGGGTTCGACCAGCGAATGACGGTGTATCGATCCTGCTGTCGGTCGACGAGGAGGCAAAAACGCGGAACGGCAAACTAGAGGAACACACCACCCCCGAGTCGATCACCGCTCGCAGCGCACTCCTCGAACAGACTGAACGCCTCGCGAACACTGGTGGGTGGGAGTACGACCGCAGGCGAGAGACACTCACGTGGACTGCAGGCACGAAAGATATCCACGGTGTTGACACTGGGTACGAACCGACAGTTGAAGAAGCACTTTCGTTCTACCATCCAGACGACCGAGAACTGCTCAGCAGTCTCATCGACCGAGCAGTCGACGAGCAGGAACCGTACGACACGCAGGCCCGTCTCACGACGACCGATGGCCGACAACGGTGGGTCCGCACCGTAGGAGAGCCGGTCATAGATGCCGATGGCGAGGTCGTCGCCGTCCGGGGTGCGATTCGAGACATCTCCGACGAGCGTGCACAAGAGCGACAGATCTCGCTGCTCAAACGAGCTATCGATGCCTCCCCGGTCGGTGTGACATTGGCGGACGTCCGCCGCGACGACGAACCCCTGATGTACGTCAACCAGGCGTTCGAGGAACTCACCGGCTACGACGAGTCAGAGGTACTCGGTCGGAACTGTCGGTTCCTCCAGGGGGAGGAGACGCGTGAAGAGCCCGTCGCAACACTGCGTGCGGCTATCGACGCCGGCGAACCGGCGACGGTCGAACTGCGCAACTACCGAGCCGACGGGACGATGTTCTGGAACCGCCTGACGATCTCACCCGTCACCGACGACGACGGCGCAGTGACACACTACGTCGGGTTCCAGATCGACGTCACCGAGGCGAAGACACTCGAGACGCAGTTACAGGAGTTCAAGCAGGCGGTCGAGTGTTCCGGCCACGCCATCTACATCACTGACGTCGACGGGACGATCACGTACGTCAACAAAGCGTTCGAGGAGACCACGGGCTACCGCTCAGAGGAAGCGGTGGGTCAGACCCCGAACATCCTCAACTCCGGGCAGATGGACGACAAGTACTTCGACCGCCTCTGGAGTGAGATCACCGCCGGCAACACCTTCGAGGAACGGATCGTCGACCGGGACCGCGAGGGGCACTTCTACCGCGCTCACCAGACGATTTCGCCGTTGATCGGCGACGACGGTGAGGTGACCGGGTTCGTCGCCGTACAGACCGACATCACAGACCAGATCGAACGCTCCCAACAGGTCGCGGTCCTCGACCGGGTGTTGCGCCACAACCTCCGCAACGATATGAACATCGTCCTCGGTCACGCGGAACGACTCGCCGAGGCACTCGACGGCGATCTCGCGGACTCCGCCCGGACGATTCGAGACACTGGGGCAGACTTACTCGATCTCGCACAGAAGGAGCGCGCTATCGTCGAACGCCTGAACGCACCCACGGAGCGGACTACACAGCATCTGCGGTCGGTGATCGACACCATCGTCGAGGATCTGGAACCGGCGTACCCGGACGCACGACTGACCGTCGAGTGTCCGGCGGCGTTGACCGTGAGTGCGACACCACAGGTCGGCGACGCACTCGGTGAGTTCGTGGAGAACGCGCTGGAGCACACCGACGAATCCCCCCCGTCGGTTCGTATCACCGCGGCGGTGCGCCGAGAGCGGACGGGAGACGCAGTTCGGATCTCGATCGCGGACCGGGGACCAGGCGTCCCCGAATCGCTGCGCCAACTCGTCACCTCCGACCGGGTGCCGGACTCGCTGACTCACTCCGACGGCCTCGGGATGTGGATCGCGAGTTGGGTCGTGACACGGTCAGGCGGGTCGGTCGACTTCGAGACGCGCGACGGTGGCGGGACAGTCGTCCACGTAACGCTCCCTGGCGGCCTTGACGAACCCGGCAGTGGCGATAACCACGACTGAGCCATCTTGCGATCTGCCCTGGAACGCGCACGCAGCGTCGCTGTCGGATCTGTCTCGCCGCGGAACCTATGTGGCCGCGGCACCTGACGGACGTATGGCCGACACAGAGCAGAAACAGGCGACCGGCGGGATGTTGCTCGTGCTCGCCGGCGTCGCCGGCTTCATCACGCTTCTCGGTATCGTCGTCGTCTGGGCGTTCGCGTACGGGCCGCTCTCTTAGCGACGCGGTGGTCACTCGTCTCTGCGAGCGGCGACGTCAAGGTCGTCGTCCCCAGCGACAGTGATAGCCGAGGCGAGACACGCGACCGCGAGAAGGCCCGCGAGAAATACCGCGACCGCGTCGCCGCTCACGAGGACCGCAGCGGTCGGAAGCGCGACCCCGACTAGACCGATCCGCCGGGCGGCGGTTCGATTGCGGCCGTTGTTCGTCGGTGGCGAACCCGTTGGGAGGGACATCACCGACTGCTCCGTCAGATGCGGAGATAAGTGTGCGCGGACTACCGCAGCGGTGCGTGAGGGCTACCTGGGTTAGCTGAGCGATTATTCCTCGCTCGCGCCGTACTCTTTGCCCTCACGGGCGTCCGCCCGCATCCGCCGGAGCGCCGCGGCCGCTTGACTCGCGTCGTAGCCGAAGAAGACGTCCTCGCCGTACGCCCCCGCGACCTCGGCGGCGTGGTTCAAGTCGTCGATGTCGACGTTGACGGCGTACAGTTCGACCGAGAACGTCACGTCAAGGTCGGCGAGTCGACTCTCGAACCCCTTCGCGATGGTCTCCAGCCAGTAGGTCGTCCCGTAGTGGGTGTCGTAGAGGGGGACGACGAACTCGTCGACGTACTCCGCGAGTGCGTCGAGGTCGAGGCCCGCGCGTTCGTACAGGTGGCCGGGGTACGGGTCGGGGTACAGCGTGAGGTAGGCACGCCCGGGAATGCGCTTGGTCGCTTCGGCGACAAACTCGGTGATGACGCTCGTGCGCCACGCCTCCCAGTCGTCGTACTCAGAGTCGGCGAACTGCTGTTCACAGCGGTCACAATGACAGTAGCCCTGTCGAGGGAAGCCCACGTCATCGAGGCGAACGTCGTCGTTGACGGCTGCGCAGTCTTCGACGATTTCGAGTAGTCCCTCGCGATAGCGCTCGTGGGTGGGGCAGATGTACGCCCAGTCAAAGTACGTCCGGTCGCGCGTGGCTGGGTTCCCCTCCTCGTCGACGGGGACCAACTCGGGCGTCGCCTCGGCGGCCGCGTTGTCGCCGAAACACGACACCATATTGACGGCCGTCTCCAGCGGTTCTGCCGAGCGCCCAGTGACGTCTTTTACCTCGTAGAAGCCTAGGTCGAAGTCGGGCCACTCCACCTCCTCGGCGTTGCGGGTGACGACGCCGTATTCGGTCATATCGGTCGTTGGACTGTCGCGAGGGTACGTGTTTCGGAAAAATGGTGTGCGGCCGCAGCGTCGCGACCACTCGACGGCGTTACTCGGACTCTGATTCGACTTCGACTTCGACCGGTTCCGTATCGGAGCTGAACAGCACGTACAGGAGGACTACGACACCGAACAGGACGACGAGTTTCGATTTCCCTGACATACCACACCCTTCCGTCGGTGGGTACTAATCGTTTCCGCCCGCAGTCGACTGGTCGTCGACGCCGACCGGGCCGAAGTTGTGGAGTTCACTGTCACAGTCAGCACACGCGAGTACCTCCCGATTCGGCGTGTCGTGGATGCTCATCGTCCCACCACAACAGCCGTCCGCGACGGTCGTCTGGACCACGTCGCCGCCGCAGACCGGACACTCGGGGGCAAACAGTCGAAGCGGCGACGCACCCGGCGCGCGAACCGATTCGGGGACGCCTACCTCACGCATTGCACGGACGGCGGCCACATCGGCGATAGCGTGGATCGGTCGGAGCCAGACGACGCCTTCCTCACCCTTGACCGAAACGCCGTCGTATCGAATCTCAGCGTCACCGTCGAACGGCACGACCGCGGCGGTCGCCGCTGCCAGTGCATCCTCGTCCACCTCGCGCAGCGTCGCCATCTCCTCGCACCAGGCCGTCTCGAATTCGTCGGTGAGATAGAGGTCGCCGTCGTCGCCCTCACTCAACACGCCGGCCTCGAACATCGCTCCCAGCATTCGCTCGGGGTCGGTGTTCTCCGCGAGTTCGTCGGAACGGCGCTCCGGCGGTCCGTCGTCGCCGACGTGTTTGAAGTAGGGAGCAAGGCCAGCCTTAGTGACGAGACGCGGCGCGAACGACGGCGTGCCAGGGACGACGTACCCGCGCAGGTAGATGAGCGCCATCCCTCCTACGAGGACGAGGAACGCGAGCGGCCCGGAAACGGGGACTGCGACCGCGGACGCGATGAGGACGATACCGGCGTTGACGATAGTACACGGCCAGCATCGGTCGTCGCCAGTGTACTCCGGCCGATGGATCGCATCAAGCGTGCGCATACCCGTGCTGGGTGTCGGATCGGAATAGGCGTTACCGAAGCAGTCGGCTGGGTGGTCGCGAGCGGCCGACGTGGTGATTCACGGTACTGTTGCCGTCTCAGTCCTCGACCTGTGCACTCAGTTCGTGGACCTCCGCACCGCAGTCAGTACACGCGAGCACCTTCCGGTTCGCCTCGCGGCCGCTCTCGGGCGGGACCGGCGAGCCGTCTCGACTGATCGTAGAGACCACGTCGCCGCCGCAAGAGGGACACTCGGGTGTGAACAGTCGCAGCGGCGTCGCCGCGGGTGCGCGGACGTAGTCGGGTACGTCGAACGCCTCCATCGCGAGGACGGCGGCCACGTCCGCGATAGCGTTCGTCGGGCGGAGCCACGCGACGCCCTCCTGGCCCTCGATGCGGATGCCGTCGTAGGCGCGTTCGCCCTCTGCCTCAAAGGGGACGGCCTGTGCGGTCGCCTCGATGAGTTTCTGCTGGTCGAGCGAGCGCAGCGTCGACATCTGGCCGGTCCACGCCGACTCGAACTCCTTGGTGAGATAGAGGTCACCGTCTTCGCCCTCGGTCAAGATCCCCGCGCGAAGCATCGTTCCGAGGAGGTCTTCTGGCTCGCTGTCGGGTGCCAGCGGGTCAGACGTTCGCGGCGCGTCCTCGTCTCGGCCGCCGTCGGCGACGATGTCGAACCGTGTCATACGCAGGCATTAGCCGCGGACGGTTAGTGGGTTGCGGAGTCGTGCCGCTCACCGCGCTCGCAGTCGCTTCGTCGTGGTGTACCCGCCGAACAACGCCAACACGCCGCCGATAGCGACAGCGAGTAGCGGCGCGTTCGACGTGTCGCGCCGGAGGAACGCGCCGTCGGGGTCGCTCGGGTCGACGAACGCGGTGACGGTGTCTCCCTCGTCGATGTCTGAGATGGCGTCCTCGGCCGCGGATCGAGTGTCGTACTCGGGAGCGATAGTCGCCGGATACAGTCGGGTTCCGGTGTACGCCGTCCCCCGGAAGTCGTACTCAAACCGAACTCGCGGCGTGTAGTCGACGGTTCCCTCGCCAGGAGTAGACGCTTCCTCGACGCCCACCGCGGTCACGGTCGCGTCGACCTCGACGGCGTCTGCGACGGCGTCACTCTGTCCGGTGTAGTCGACGACCCCGTAGCCAGCGACGGCGACACCGACGACGAGGAAGAGGAGCGCCCCACGTAGGGAGTCGGGACCGTCGATCTGCAGTCCGTCGTCGCTCATCGAAGATCACTCGCCGAGGCAGGCGATGGCTCGAACTGTGGGTGGAGGGAAGCGATCACACCACAGACACATCAGCACGAACGCAAAAAACGCGGTGGAACGAGCCGAGGGAGCGACGGCGAGCGGCGACCGAATCAGCGCGGTCAGTGAACGGCGAGGTGGTCGCCGATGTCCTCGCGAACGATATCACCGCAGAACTCACAGCGGACGCCGTCGTCGACGACGCGGAACGCGGATTCGACGGGTTCGTCGGCGTTCGTGATGCAGTTGTGGTTCGGGCAGGTGAGCAGGCCGATGACGCGTTCGGGGCGTTCGACGCGCTTCTTCTCGACCACCTCGTACTCGCGGACGATGTTGACCGTCGCCTCCGGGGCGAGCAACGAGAGTACGTCCACCTCACCCTGGCTCAGTTCGCGGTCTTCCACCTTCACGACGTCTTTCGTCCCGAGTTTGTCCGAGGGGACGTTCATCCCGATGGAGACGCCGACGCCCTCGTCGCCGTCGATGCCGAGGATGGCGAGGACGTTCAGCGCCTGCCCGCCGGTGATGTGATCGATGACCGTCCCGTTTCGGATCTTCGAGACGCGGAGTTCGTGTTCCGGGCCGCTCATCGTGGCTCACCTCCGTCGGTCGCGGCGTCGTCACCCAGCAGCGTATCGAGCAGGGCCATTCGCACAGGGACGCCGTTGTGCGCCTGTTCGAAGTAGGCGGCGTACTCGGTCGTGTCCACGTCGGGTGCAATCTCGTCCACGCGCGGGAGCGGGTGCATCACGGTGAGGTCGTCGCTGGCGCGTTCGAGCGTCTCGGCGTCGATCTGGTACTCGCCGGCCACCTTCTGGTACTCGTTCTCGTCGGGGAAGCGCTCGCGCTGGATCCGCGTGACGTACAGGACGTCCAGTTCGGGGAGCACCTCGTCGAGACTCGTGTGCTCTCGGAGGCGCGCCCCGGCGTCGTGGAGGTCGAACTGGACACCGCGAGGGAGGCGAAGCGACTCGGGGCTGACGAAGTGCATCCGCGCGTCGAAGTTGGTGAGCGCCTCCGCCAGCGAGTGGACCGTTCGACCGTACTTCAGGTCGCCCATAATCCCGACCGTCAGGTCATCTAAGCCCGCTCGCTCGCGCATCGTGTACAGGTCGAGCAACGTCTGACTGGGGTGTTGGCCGGCACCGTCGCCGGCGTTGACGACGGGGACGTCGACGAACTGCGAGGCGAGTTTCGCCGCGCCCTCGCTCGGGTGTCGGAGGACGATACCGTCGGCGTAGCCCTCGATGACGCGGACGGTGTCGGCCAGCGACTCGCCCTTCTTTACCGACGACGACTCGACGGTCCCCATGTCGACGGTGTCGCCGCCAAGCCGTTTCATCGCGGTGTCGAACGACATCTTGGTGCGCGTGCTCGGTTCGAAGAAACACAGCGCGAGCAGCGTGTCGGCGTAGCGGTCGCCGACGGCACCCGGGTCGTCCGCGAGGTCGGCCGCCCGGTCCAGCACGGCCTCGATGTCCTCCCGAGTGAGTTGGCCCGCCGAGAGGAGGTGGTCGTGACGCATTACCGAATACGCCGTCGTCCCGTCCCTTCAATCGCTCGGGTCGACGATCCCGTCGCTGTCGTGCGATTCTGCACGACAGTGCACTCTCGGTGATCGGCGATTTCGAGATTCGTAACGGCGCTGAGTCCGATCACCGACTCGCGACTGCGAACCGGGCTCACGGCGACGAGTCGATCACCCGAACAGACGTGGCTCCGCACACCCGTTCGACCGCCCCATCACAGACGGAGCACGTCGACCGCTCCGCCGGATACACCCGCTTGCAGTCGCTGCACTGGTAGTAGTACGGGTCGAACGGTCGGAGTCGGGTCAGCGCCTTTCTGAGCCTGAGCGTCGGGTTCATCTGTCTCACCCCCATCACACATCTGTCGGCCATCACGAATCCGGTTCTGATCGGCTGGCTACAGCTTCGTGTCACGGTTCGCGGTGTACCACTACGGGTTCGGCCGCGTCGTGCTCAACACACCGGCTTCACGTCGATGCCCATCCCCTGGAGGGCGTCGGCGTAGTCGTCGTAGGCGATCTGGATCACGTACTCCGCGACCATCCGCGCGCGCTCCCAGTCGTCGTCCGACTCACAGGCGTCGTCTAACGCCGTGAGGCCTCGCTCCAGTTCCTCCTCGGTTTCCGTGCGGAAGTCGCGAAAGAGGTCCGCACGGGTCTGGTCCCGTTCGTTGTCGAAGAACGAGACGATCTGGAGGTGCGTGCGGTCGCTGACGAGGCCGCGGCCGACGGTTCCCGCGGCGACCCGTTCGACGACGTCCTCGCGTGCGCGGAGGTACTTGTGCATCGTCCCGCCGTCTGCGGGGTCGTAGGCGTCGGCGGCGTCGAGGTCGGCCAACGAGTCGAGGACGCGTTCGCGGTGGTCGCGTTCCCGGTCTGCGAGCCACGCGAACAACGCTCGTCCGGTCTCTTCGTCGGCGTCGTCCGCCCACGCTTCGAAGGTGGTCGCCGCCGCGTGTTCGGAGTCGGCGGCCGCGCGCAACACCGCCGCCGGTTCCAGCGTCGCGTCGGTCAACGCGACCAGCAGTTTGTTCGATCCGAGTCGGTCGAGTTCGGTCGCCTTCGATGCCGCGACCGCCTCGCGAAACGCCGCGCTGTCCATACTCGGGAGTCGCCGACGACGGCGTTAACGTTTCCCCCGAGCGACACCTATCGCGACCGATGACCCACATCGATGCGTCCGAGATTCTGCCCAACGAGCACGTCCAGCAACTGGCCGCCGACGGCGAGGTGACACAACTCCACCGCGGGCACGCCTACGCCGAGGAGGGCGACACCTTCGACATCGACGGTGAGACGTTCGAGGTGACCGCGATCGAACACCGAACGCTCGGTGACCTCACCGACGAAGACGCCCGCGCGGAGGGGTCGGAGGACCTCGACGCGTACAAGCGACGGCTGGAGGCCGTCCACGACGAGTTCGAGTGGGACGACGACAGCGAGGTGGTTCGCCACGTGTTCCACCCGCAGGAGTGAGGACAGACCGTGACTGACCTCGACCTCGACCCGGACGCGGAACTGGCCCCCGAGACGCTAGCGCGCCACCTCCGCGCGGGTGGACAGGTGTCCGTCCTCGACGTCCGCGACCGCCCGGAGTTCGACGCGTGGCACGTCGACGGCGGCGGCGTCGACGCTCGTCACGTCCCGCACGTCCAGTTCATCGCCGCTGGTGCGCGGGGTGACGCGACCGACCCGCTCCCCGCAGACCTCGCCGAACCGATCGTCGCGGTCTGTGGCCGAGGCGAAGCCAGCGCAGACACCGCCGACGCCCTCCGAGAGGCCGGCGTCGACGCCGTCAACCTCGCCGGCGGGATGGACGAGTGGGCCGTGGTGTACCTCGCAGAACCGCTCGTCGACGCCGACGACGTGACGGTCACGCAGTTCCAGCGCCCGTCGTCGGGGTGTCTCGCGTACCTGATCGTCGCCGGCGAGGGCGACGACCGCGAGGCGTGCGTGATCGACCCGCTTCGTGCGTTCACCGGGCGGTACGCCGCGGCTACAGAGGAGGCCGGTGCGACGCTTCGGTACGCGCTCGACACGCACGTCCACGCCGACCACGTCAGCGGGATCCGCTCGCTTCGGGACGCAACCGACGCTGCCGCGGTGGTTCCGTCGGGCGCGACCGACCGCGGACTGGCGTTCGACCCGACGCTCTTGGCGGACGGCGAGACACTCCAGATCGGCGACGTGACCGTCGAGGCGATCCACGCGCCTGGGCACACCAGCGAACTGTGTTGTTACCGTCTCCGTCGCGAACGCGGTCCCGACGTGGTGTTCACCGGCGACGCCCTGTTCCTCGGGAGCGTCGGGCGGCCGGATCTGGAGGAAGGAGACGACGGCGCTCGTTCGCTCGCAGGGCGGGCGTACGACACGCTCCACGAGCGACTCCTCCCGCTTCCAGACGACACGCTTGTCGCACCTGGGCACTTCGCGGACCTGGCCGACGCCCGCGGAGACACCTACGCTGCGCCACTGCGTGCGCTGTGGGATCTGGACGTGCTCTCGCTGGACCGAGAGTCGTTCGTCGACCGCGTCTCGGCGTCGTTGCCGCCGCGCCCGGCCAACTACGAACGGATCGTCGCCGTCAACCTCGGACAGGAGTCGCTCACCGACGAGGAGGCGTTCGAGGCGGAACTCGGTCCGAACAACTGCGCGGTGGAGTAGGCGACGACGTGGCCGGACCGGTCGGTACGATTTTGTCGCTCGCTTCGAGAATACGCCTATGAGCGAAGGAGACGCCGTCGACCGGACGGACGCGCCGGTGACGACCGACCGCGTCCGCGACGACCTCCGTGCCCTCGGCGTCGACGCGGGCGAGACGGCGCTGGTCCACTCGTCGCTGTCGGCGCTCGGGTGGGTCGCCGGCGGCGCACCGACCGTCGTCGACGGGGTGCTCGACGCCGTCACCGAGACGGGGACCGTCGCCGTCCCGACTCACTCGACGCAGTTGTCGGACCCGACCCACTGGGAGAACCCGCCGATTCCCGACGAGTGGGTCGACGTCGTCAAACGCGAGGCCGCGCCGTACCGCCCCGAGTCGACGCCGACGCGAGGGATGGGTGCGATCCCCGACTGCCTCCGCGACTACCCCGGAACCGTTCGGAGTCGGCACCCGACGACCTCGTTCGCGGCGTGGGGGGTGGACGCAGAAGCTGTGACCGCCGGCCACGCGTACGACTCACCGATGGGAGAGCAGTCGCCGCTGGCGCGTCTGTACGAACGCGACGCGCTCGTCGTGCGGATTGGCGTCGACGCGAACACCTGCCTCCACCTCGCGGAGTACCGCGCCGACTTCGACGGGACCCCCGAGACGAACGGCGGCCCAGTCGTCGAGGACGGCGAACGCCGCTGGGTCGAGTTCGAGGAGCCGGAGCATCGCGACGACTTCCGCGACATCGAAGCGGCGTTCGAGGATCAGTATCCAGACCGAGTCACGCGGGGGAGCGTCGCGAACGCAGAGACGGTCGTCTGTCGAATGCGACCGCTCGTGGACTTCGCGGTCGACTGGATGGAGCGAACTCGGTGACGACCATCACCGCGGCGTCTCCAGTCTGTCCACCGCACACGTCGGGAACGCCATCCGTACGCAGACCCCTGCAGGGTCGCGGTTCTCGATGTCGAGACGGCCGCCGGACTGGTCGACAATCGCGTTGACGATCCACAGGCCGAGACCGCTCCCGTGCCGCAGCGGAAGTTCGTGTGACTCTTCGAGGGCGGTAATCTCGTCTTTCGGGACAGCAGATCCGTCGTCGACGACCTCCACGATGGTCCACTGGTCCTGCGTGGAGACGGTCACCTCTACCGACAGCGCCTCGGGGTCGTTGTGGGCGGCGGTGTTGTCGAGGGCCTCCCAGATCGCATACTCGACCATCGGGTGGACGGACGCCCCTGCGGCCGTCGGAAGGTGCACCGCGATATCGATCGAGGGCTCTTGTTCGCGGAGTCGAGCGACCTTCGCACGGACCACCGGAACGAGATCCATCTCCGTCACGTCCTGATCACTCCAGACGTTCGCCAACGTCTGCGCGTTCTCCGAGAGTCCGGCCACGCGGTTCGCGTGGTCTTCGAGCGTCAGCAGGCGACGGGCGACCTCCTCCTCTTCGGTCGACTCGCGGGCCAGTTGTGCGACCCCAGAGATGATCGAGACCTCGTTGCGGATGTTGTGCCGGAGAACGCGCTGTAACACGGTCAGCCGCCCGTTCAACTGCTCCTGATAGTGTCTCTCCTCACGGATCCCTTCGAGGACGTAGCCGACGAGCGCTCCGGCGCACGTTCCGAGCGTCCACCCGATGGAGATGGTGAACCACCCCTCGACCACCGGTTCGCCCGCCGCCGACCGCGCCCATAGATACACGGCGGCGAGCGCTCCGACGACGGCCCCCGATACGAGTCCCGCGGTCACGACTCGCCCGACCGACTCGCGGTCGAACCCCTCACGCGCGACGCGAACAGCGACGAACACCAACACGAGGGCGAACACCAGCAGGATGCTTGCCTCGACGAGTTCGACCGCGAGTTGGTCGTCGTCGACGACGACGTGGGCGACCGCGAGTCCGACGACGGCCACGGCCATCGCCGCTGGTGCGGGGTGGAGCGTTCGCGGTTCGGACACGGAGTGGTGTTCACCAGACCCGCAATAATTAGTTCGGTTGGGGCGGCCTCAGTCGTCGTCTGCGGCCGCCTCGACGCTCGTCGCCGCCTCGTCTTCGATGCTCGGCGGGTACTTCCCGCGGTCGAGTTTCAGATCCGACTGCGCACGTGCCATACAGGTCAACGCGTAGTCTTCGGCTTCTTCTTCGGTAAGCGCACGGGCGACAGCGGCCTGTTGAGCCACCTCACCCTCGACGATCTCTGCGGTACAGGCCAGACACATCCCGACGCGGCAGGAGTACTCCTGGGCGATTCCCTCCTCGATGCAGGCGTTGAGGATGGTCTGCTTGTCCGACACCGTGATCTCCTCGCCGGTGCCGACGAACTCCACCGTGTAATCGGTCATACGCCTACGGTTCTCGGGTTCTCCCTTCTACGTTTCGCTTGTTCGACGAGCGGTGTCGACGCGACCACTCCAGGACCTTCCGGTCTAGTTACTCTTAAGCACGACCGGCCGGTGCCTTCGCCAGTGCTCGTCGCAACGCTCGTCGCTGCGCTCGGATTTCTTGCAGTCGCGTACATCACCCAGACGAAGGGCCTCCGGATCGGGGGCACCATCGTCGTTCCGACGCTGGCGGTCTACACGCTGAAGTACTTCATCGCGCTCCCGGTGTTCGTCCTCAGTACCGCCTTCGGCTACTTGTTCCTCGCGTTCGTCCGCGAGCGGACGCTGTTGTACGGTCGTGACGAGTTCGTCGCCGCCCTCGTCGGAGGGTCACTCGCACCGTTCCTGGCGTACGCCGCGCTGATCGCGGTCGTCCCGGAACAGGCTGTCTCTGCGCGTCCGGTCGTCTTCCTCGGGTCGCTGCTGCCGGGCCTCACCGCATACAACATTCACCAGACGAAGCCCGAGTACCGTAAACAGGATCTGCTATATATGACGGGGCTGTTCGTCGCGCTGGTCGCCCTCGGTGCGCTCCTCGTCTCTCCGTGGACGGCCGCGCGGGTCGGTGCCAGCGCGCCGCTCATCTTGTTCGCGAAGACGGCCGACATCGCGGTCGCTCGCGGTGCGGTCGTCGAGGGGTATCTCGCGCCGAACATCGACGGGCGGGCGACCGTCATCGCCGTGTTGACCGTCGGCGCGGTCGCGTCAGAGGTGGTGCGGCGGCACTTCGGCATCAGGCTGGGGATCATCTCGCTGGCGTTGCTGGCGCTGTTCGCACTCTCCACCAAGTGGTTGCTCGTGTTGTTCCTCCTCGCGACGGTCGTCTCGATGGTCGTCGTCCGGGCCATCCACTCCCGGACGCTCATCTACGGCCGCGTGCTGATCAGCATCGCGTGTGCCGTCGGCGTCCTCGTTGCACTCGGGTTCACGCTGGCGTTGCCGGAGGCGACCGGACTGGTGCTCGGCGAACAGGTCCCGATCCGCAGGGGACTGTCGGCGGTGTTCGTCGGCGTCATCGCGGGTGTCGACGCCTACAGCGTTCACACGACGCCACCGGCGGAGCGACGCGAACAACTCGTCCTCGGCGTCGGGACGTTCGTCGGACTCCTCGCACTCACGCGGGCGGTGACCGAGCCGTTCAGCCGGGGCGTCTTACAGGAGTTCGGCCGCCTGCACGTCGTTGCCGCGGCCGTCGTCGTGGTCGCGTCGCTCGCGGTGACGGCGTTCCTCGCCGTCGAGAAACCCAGCGACGACGAGGTGTACTCCGCGTCGGTCCTCTCGGGAGGTGACGGGTCGTGATCGACCGACCGCTCACCTACGGCGGGCAGTCGCTCCCGACGCCGTCGGTACTCGACCGCTTTCGGGCGTACCTCTCGCGCGGCCCCAACCACGAAGCGTTGCTCGACGACGTGGACGTGCGGATCGGCGTATCGGGCATCCGCGGGAAGTCGTCGACGGCGAAGCAACTCGGCCGGATCCTCACCGAACGCGGCTACGACTCGTACACGAAGATCACAGGCGACCGACCGACGTCGTACCACAACGGCCGCGAGATTCCGATTCATCGGTCGGGACCTCGCGTCACCCTGTACGAGAACATCGACCTGATCCGCGAGTTCGTCCCCGAGTTGACGCTGACCGAACCGAAGGACGCGGTCGTGATGGAGAACCAAGCGATCACCGAGTACACGATGCGGATGGTCAACGAACGGTTCCTCAAGCCCGACGTCCTCGTGTTCTGTAACGTCCGGCAGGACCACAACGACACGCTCGGGAAGGACCGCCAGACCATCGCCCGGTCGTTCGCTCGCGCGGTCCCCGAAGGCTGTCACGTCATCAGCGGTGAGCAACACGACGTCATCCACAGGTACCTCCGCGAAGAGATCGAGAAACGCGGCGCGACCATCGAGCAGGTGGTGATCCCCCAACGCCACCGCGACCTGATCGGCGCGGAGACGGTCCACGCCATCGATCACGTCCTCCGCCACATCGACGAGGATCCGCTCGACCCCGACCGCACCGACGAGATGCTCGCCGCCATCCAACCGGAGTGGACGCACCTGCCGGAGGGCCGGGTGTTCAACGCCGCGAAGGTCAACGAAATCGAGAGCACGGAACTGTTCCGGCGGTCGCTCGCCGATGGTGACGGCGACGACGACGTGGCGTACATCGGTGAGGAGGCACCCGACCGCGAACCGGATCGAGTCGTCCCGTTCGTCTTCCTCCGGCGCGACCGTCGCGGGCGAACCGCCTCGTTCGTCGACTACGTGAACATCCTCGCCGACCGCGACCTGATCGACCGCGTCCACGTTGGCGGCGCGTACACCGGCGTCTTCGCTCGCAACGTGACCGTTCCGGCGGTGCAACACGACACGGACGAGACGCCCGCGAGCGACGTCTTGGACTCGCTGTTGGCAGAGGACGACCCGGTGATGTTCATGGCGAACACCGTCGACCCGTTCATGCGCGAGTTGGTCGATGAAGTCGAGCGACGCGAACGCAAGGCCGAGGGCGAACCGGTCGTGCCGCCGCTCCCCGACTACTGAATAACACGCGAGCGCGAGACCGCTGGCGGGTCGGCTTACCGGCCCTCGAACTCCGGACTTCGCTTGCCCGTGAACGCGTCGACGCCCTCTGCGTGGTCCTCCGACTCCAGCACCGCCGCCTGTGCGCCGGCCTCGTGTTCGATGGCCTCACCGAGCGTGGCGAAGTCCGAGCGAAGAAGGCGCTTGGAGGTGCGAAGCGCGACCGTCGGACCACTCGCGATGCGGTCGACGAGCATCGAGAACTTCGCCTCGAACTGGTCGTCGGGGACGGCGTGGTTGACGACGCCCAACTCCTCGGCACGCTCGGCGCTCAGGAGTTCGCCGGTGTACACGAGTTCCTTCGCGACGTTCTCGCCGACGAGGCGCGGGAGCAGGTAGGAGGTGCCGGAGTCGACGGCGAGGCCGACCTCGCGGAAACCGAACCCGATCTGGGCGTCCTCGTGGAGGGCGGTCACGTCGCAGGCGATAGCGAGGTTCGCGCCCGCGCCGAACGCCGGGCCGTCGACCTTCGCGACGGTCGGATACTCGCACTCGTACACGCGCTTGACGCAGCGACCGATTTCGGTGATGATGTGGCGCACCGCGTCGTCGGTGGGCGCGTCGCTCTCCTGGCGCTCGAGCATCGTGTCGATGTCGCCGCCCGCACAGAACGCCGGGCCCTCCCCCTCGACGACGACACAGCGGGTGTCTCCGCCTTCGAGGTCGTCGATAGCCGCCTCGATGCCGTCGGTCATCGCCACCGAGAGGGCGTTGCGGCGGTCGGGTTCGTTCAAGACGATGCGCGCGACACCGTCGTCGCGTTCGAGTCGGACTGTGCCGTCAGAGAACTCCGTGACGTCTGCCATACCGGGGCGACGTAGCCCCGGGGTTTGGTCGTTTCCCCGGTTCCGCGATTACTCGCCGGTCACTCCCCGCGCAGTTCGAACTTCTGCACCTTCCCGGTCGTCGTCCGCGGGAGTTCCTCGACGAACTCCACTTGGCGCGGGTGCTTGTACTCCGCGAGGTTGTCGAGACAGAACTGTTTGATCTCGTCGGGCGTCACGTCGGCGCCCGGTTTGGGGACGATGAACGCCTTCACCGTCTCGCCTCGGCGGTCGTCCGGGATGCCGACGACGGCGGCGTCCGCGACCGCCTCGTGTTCGAACAACAACTCCTCGACCTCGCGCGGGTAGACGTTGTAGCCCGCAGTGTTGATCATGTGCTTCTCGCGGTCGACGATGTAGAAGTAGCCGTCCGCGTCGTGGTAGCCGATGTCGCCGGTGTGGAACCAGCGCTTGCCGTCCCACTCGGTGAACACCTCCTCGTTCGCCTCGGGGCGGTTGTGGTACCCCTGCATCACGTTCGGGCCGGAGACGACCACCTCGCCGGTGATGTCGTTGAGGTCGACGTCCTCCTCGTTGACGGGGCCCTCGTCGACCGGTGCGACTTGCTCGAAGTCGTGGTCGACGACCATCGCGTCGACGCCGGGGAGCGTCTTGCCGATAGAGCCGACGCGACGGCCCTTGCTGGGCGTGTTGAAGTGCGTGACCGGACTCGTCTCGGTGAGGCCGTACCCCTCGTATATCTTGACGTCGAACAGTTCCTCGAAACGCCGGAGGACTTCGACGGGGATGCCGGAGCCACCGACGCCGCACAGTCGCAGCGAGGAGAGGTCACGTTCGGCCGCGTCGGGTTGGTTGATGACGTCGTTGTACATCGCGGGGACGCCGTGCATCATCGTCAGTTCGGCCGACTCGATGAGGTCGAACGCCTCCTGTGCGTCCCACGCGGGCAGCGGATAGTACGCGCCGCCGTTGAACAGCGTCGAGTTCATCACGACGGTCATCCCGTAGATGTGGAACAGCGGCAATACGCCCAGTTGCCTGTCGTCGGTGCGGACGCCGCCCGGCGGGAGCGACGCCGCCATCTCCGCGTTCGACGCGAGGTTGTGGTGGGTGAGGAGGACGCCTTTCGGCGTGCCCGTCGTCCCGGAGGTGTACGGCTGACACGCGATGTCGTCGTCTGCGCGGTCGACCGTCTCGAACTCGGGAGCGCCGCAAAAGTCCTCGAAGGAGACGGTCCCTTCGACGGCCTCACCGATGGTGACGACGGTGTGTACGTCGGTGTCGTCGCGTACCTCCGCGACGTGACCCGCGAGGTCGGGGAGGGTGACGACCACTTCCGCGCCGGAGTCCGAGAGCATATGTTCGATCTCTCGGGCTTTGTACTGCGGATTCATCGGGACGACGACGCCGCCCGCGCGGAGCGTCCCGTGGAAGCCGACGACGAACTGCGGGAGGTTCGGGAGATAGATACCGACACGCCCGTCGGTGTCGACGCCCGCCTCGCGGAGGCCGTTGGCGAACGCGCCCGTCTGCCCCCACAACTCGCGGTAGGTGATGTCGGTGCCCTTGAACGAGACGGCGGTGCCGTCGGGGTGGTCCTCGACGGTCGAACCGACGTGCGTGACGAGGTTTGTCATGCAACTGTGTGAGTGGAAGTGTCGCGGCTAAAGTCTTTCCCGGTCGTTCACGATGCTTCGTCCTGCGATTTCGTCGATCGAAAGCCGGTGTCGTCATTGTCGTTCGGCCCCGACGGTCGGTATGGACGATGCGACCACGGGCGAACGCGGCCCGCGGCGACGCAGACTGACCCGAAGACGAGCACTCTCGCTCGTCGCGACCGGTACACTCGTCGGTCTCGCTGGCTGTTCGGGTGGAAGTGCCAGCGGCGAGAACGGCGACACCGGTGACGACGCGACCGGAACGCCCCGCTACGACGGCTACCTCGACGGTGCGAGCGGCTACGATGGGAGCGTCACCGACCGAACCGGAAGCGACGAAGTGTCTGTGACGGTCGGCGCGGGCGACGGGTTCGGGTTCGACCCCGCCGCAGTCCGCGTCTCGCCGGACACGACCGTCGTCTGGGAGTGGAGCGGACTGGGAAGCCGCCACAACGTCGTCGACGAGGACGGCGCCTTCGAGAGTCCCTACTACGCCGCAGAGGGAGAGACGTTCTCTCACGAGTTCACCGAGGTCGGGGTGACGAAGTACTACTGCACGCCGCACAGGAACCTCGGGATGGTCGGCGTCGTCGAGGTCGTCGAGGAGTAATCCGCAGCAGCGCCGATTCTACACCAGGTCTACGAACGCGCCGCCGGCGAGCCCTGGCTCCGTGGGAACTGCGATCCGACCGTCCTCGACGGGGACTGGGTCGTCGTCGACAACGTCACCCGCGAGCAAGTCGCCGGTCCCGAGGCCGTGGGCACGGCCACTACCACCGGGCATCGCCGCACCGACGTGGACCGCGGCGGTGCGTGCCACCGCCGCGTCGATAGTCGTGGTGACGACTGGCGTGACGCCCGCGTGGGCCGCCGCGCGCCCCGCCGCGAGCGCCCGTGACGGTCCGCCGAGCGCCATCGGCTTGAGAACCACCGCGTCGCAGGCGCCGGCGTCGAGCACCGCACCGACACCGTACTCGATGAGCGACTCGTCGAGGGCGACCGGTGCGCCGACGCCGCGAAGCGCCGCGTGTCCCGCGATGTCGCTCGCGGACAGTGGTTGTTCGACGTACTCCACGAGACCATCGAGCGCCGCAAGCGCCTCCCGTGCCTCCTCGACGTCCCACGCACCGTTGGCGTCGGCCCGCAACGTCACCGGCGTGTCGGTGTCGGCCACCGCGTCCGCGACTGCCTCGACACGAGCGACATCTCGCTCGACGCTCCCGATGCCGACCTTCAGTTTCAGCGTCCGGTAGCCGTCTTCGACCGCCGCGCGCGCCGCATCGACAGTCTCCTCGACGGACGCGTCCCCGACGGTCGCGTTCACTGGAACTGACGCCGCGGGCGAGTCGTCGCGGGCGAGCGTCGCGGCGACCGACCGGTCTAACCGCCGAGCGACCGCGTCGCGGTACGCGAGCGTCACGGCGTGGCGAGCGGCGGGCGCGTTCGGGCCCGGGAGAGTGCCGCCGTCGCGGGCGCGTTCGAGCGACGCGTAGCAGTCTTCGAGCGACTCAGTCCACCCCGGCAACGGCGTCGCCTCGCCGACACCTGGCGTCCCACCCACGTCGACGCGGACGAGTAAGCCCTCACGGGCCTCGATGTCGCCGGCAGCCGTCGACAGCGGCGCGGCGAGGTCGACCGCGAACTCGCGGAGTGCGACGACGCTCACAGTTACAGCGCCAGTCCCAGCGCGAACAACGCCGCGAACGCCGCGAGCAGTTTCCCAGTGCGTTCCAACGCGGGATTGAGCGCCTCACCTGCGGTCTCTGTGAGGACAGTCTTCGTCAGCGGCACAGCCAGCGGGAGCGTCGCCAGCGGGAGCAACGAAGTCAGATCGCCGGTCGCGGTCCAGAAGACGACCGGAACCGTGTACGCCATCCCCACTAGGAAGACGAACTGCGCCCGCGAGAAGCCGTAGCCGAAGCGGACGGTGAGCGTGTTCTTGCCCGTCTCCACGTCCTCCTCGCGGTCGCGGAGATTGTTGACGACGAGGATGTTCGTCGAGATGGCGGCGACGGGAAGGGAGGCGACGAGGGCCGCGAGGGGGACGAGTTCCGCACGCGGGACGAGGGTGAGAAAATCGACGCCGAGGACGGCCGCCGCCTGCACGTAGTAGGTGCCCGTGACAGCGACGACGCCGAAAAAGAGGAACACGAACACGTCGCCGAGGCCGTGGTACGCGAGCGGGTACGGCCCACCGGTGTAGGCGACGCCCATCGTCACCGAGACGAGGCCGACGATCATAATGGGGAGGCCGGCGACGGCGACTAAGTACGCACCGACGACGATGGCCGCGAGGAAGGTGAGCCACATCGCTCGCTTCACCTCCGCAGGGTCGATGAGGCCGCCCGCGGTGACGCGGGTGAACCCCTCCCGATCTGCGGTATCTGCGCCCTTCTCGGCGTCGTAGTAGTCGTTCGCGAAGTTCGTCCCGATCTGGATCAGCGCCGCGCCGATGAGGGCGACCAGCGCCGGAAGGAGGGCGAACACATCGTCGCGAAACGCCAGTCCGGTCCCGACGAGCACCGGCGCGAGCGCCGCCGGAAGCGTCTGCGGGCGGGCAGCGATGACCCACGCCTCCCGTCTGGAGATGTCCGCCTGACTCGTCTCCGTACTCATTGTCGAGTCCTCGGGCGGACGGGGCAAGAAGGGTTGGCTTCTAATTCGGAGTTGTATTTATTATCTCGAGTATGTCAAATATTGATATAGATGTCTCAGGAGAGGGCGCAGCGAATTTCGAGATTGAGGAGCCAGATCCTGAGAGTAGTTATTCCAACAATGAATATCTAAGATCTGTTGAAATCCTCAGAGGATGTCCAGTAAGACACCTTCGTCGTTAGATACAGGGCCCGAATGTGTCAGTTTTCACCTGCGGAGGTATCGATTCCGAGCACTGCGTTCCCACCACAGTGGCCAGTCAACGAGTTCGACAGCAATCCAAATCCCGAGATACCCGTGATCGCGGCGAGGACTTTTCTTCGGTCAAGTAACGCGCCAACACTCATCGCGAGCAACCAAATGCCTGCGACACCTCGAACGACCCGGTCAGCCGTCGACATATTCTGACTGAGGTTCATATATATAACAGTGGATGCTCCTCCAACAAAATATTACGCACCACTGACAGACGATATGGATCTCATATGGGCGGTGCACTTGGAGTGCCGCATACGCACCAGCTATCTAACGGCTGTTTCGGCGGCATATACTTCGGATTACTATGATTTCAACACAGCCGCCCGTTTGGGAGCTCGGTCCACGTTAGCTGAATTTGAGTAAGAGACGACTCAACTTCATCGTCTGGCAACAGAGGCTCGTCAACGGCGGCTAACGTGTGATTTACCGCGTGAACAGTCTCTGCGGCAAGAACCCCACCCTCGTGTTCATCAGGGATTTCCATCTGTTCGATCCATCCAATGACGCTGAACTCAGTGGCGATGCACAGCAGTCGACGTCTCCGAGCTAGGTGCAACTCAATTCGCTGAAATCGGTTGTAGTACTGTTCTCCGCTGCCCACTCCACAAACTGAAAATTGTCATCGCAGTTATTGACTAGAATCCGGAATGTACGAGTGATGAATGGGACCGAATTAAATCGTCGTTCATTTCTCCGGACGCTCGGTGTTGCAGGAGTGCTTGGACTTGCTGGCTGCGGGGGAAGACGGAAGATCGAATCGGGAGACAGAATTGATTCGTTCATCATGCAAGGTCCTGGGACGAGCGATCGGATCCGCATCCCACCAGGTACCTACGAGTGGAACGGGACTGGATTAGATGTACGCACTGCCCTCGTGGGAGCTGGTTCCTCTGGAGACGTCGTTTTGGAGTTACAATCCGGGACGATGGAGGGGGTAGTCCGTGGGACGCTGGAGAACATCGTGATCAGAGGGAACAACCCCGAATCGAAAGCGGGCTTAGATCTGTACCCTGGTGGTGTGATTCGCGGGTTCTGCTGGCCCGAAGGAGGTGGGAAAGATCAAGACCGAGCGATCTATCATCCCGAGAGCGGTGCCCGGACGTCGATTCAGAATGCTTGCATCGCAGGAATGGCCAACAATGGTGCCTACATAGACAAAACGCCGGTCACCGTCGAAGATAGTTCGTTCATCAACAGTAACGTGGCAAATCTCCGCGTTGGGCTCGATGAGGGGTCCGACCCTGAAGCAGTCAGTTACATCCGCAATTCGCTCATCGCTGTGACGAGTGATGTTCGCACCGACGCCGATTCCGGCCAGAACCCAGTTGGATTACGGATTCGCCGAACCGGGCAGTTCGTCGTTGAAAACTGCTGGTTCGTCTTTGGAGCAGGTGCACCAGGTTCGGACGGACTGGTCGAGATCAAAGGCGATGACGTCTCCGTCGAGTTCCGTGAGTGTCACTTCCACAACGACACCGAGAGTCAGGTGATCAGAGATGGCGGAGACAATAATCAGGTCACCCTCACGAACTGTACGGTGAGCGGTGAGGGGAACACGACGGTGTCGGCCGACTCCGTTTCTGGATCGCTGCGAACGGAGACGAGGCAGGTCCCGCTCCCATCAACTGTGACGGGATATCCACAGGCAGATGACGCATACGGGTTTGACCCTCAGGCGATCCCATTCGACCGGTGAGAACCGCTCGGATGTGGAGTAGCGTGGAGTAGCGGCCAAGTTCGAAGACACGTATCGACGTGTTTGATCGCACCACTGACGACTTCCAATGCCCAGAATACACCAACAACAGCAGGCTACTCAGCGATCTTCACTGGGAACGGTGAGGCGCCCCGAAGAACAACCTCGGAGAACTGGCGGTTAGTATTCTGCCTCAACGTGCTGTTCGAAGGCGTGGGAACTGGCGATGCCGGTCACGTCATCGGATTTTCTCACCAGACTTTGAGTATTCAACAGAGCCAGGAGTTCAAGACTGTAGGGTAGAATGTGTCCGGAATCTTGATAGAGCGATTCAACACGCCCTCTCAAGGACAAGAACTCAAGGTGTGCTATCCGGGTTTGGATCGTGGCTTATCCAATTTACGGACAGTTTAACTCCGGTTTTTGACGCCAAGCCCGAGATTTGAGTTTACATTAGTAGTGCCAGGGGAACTGACTGAAGTCCTGTTCGCGCCCCTCCAAGAACGCGTCCCGTCCCTCCTGCGCTTCGGGAGTCATATACGCGAGTCTGGTCGCCTCGCCCGCGAACACCTGCTGGCCGACCATCCCGTCGTCGGTCATATTGAACGCAAATTTGAGCATCCGCATCGCCGTCGGTGACTTGCTCGTCATCTCGTCGGCCCACTCCAGCGCCACGTCCTCCAGTTCCTCGTGCGGGATGGCTTCGTTCGCCATTCCCATATCGACCGCCTCCTCCGCGGAGTACGTCTTTCCGCGGAAGAACACCTCTCGCGCCTTCTTCTGGCCGACCTGTTTCGCGAGGTACGCGGAGCCGAAGCCGCCGTCGAAACTCGCCACGTCGGGATCCGTCTGGAGGAACTTCGCGTGTTCGTCGCTGGCGAGCGTGAGGTCACAGACGACGTGCAGGGAGTGACCGCCGCCGACCGCCCATCCGGGCACGACGGCGACGACGGGCTTTGGCATAAAGCGGATGAGGCGCTGGACTTCGAGGATGTGGAGGCGACCGGCTTTCGCCTCGCGCACGAGTTCGTCGTCGGACTCGTCCGCTTCGTCGTCGTCGCGGTACTCGTAGCCCGACTCGCCGCGGACGGACTGGTCGCCACCCGAGCAGAACGCCCACCCGCCGTCTTTCGGCGAGGGACCGTTCCCCGTGAGGAGGACACAGCCGATGTCGGCGCGCTTGCGTGCGTGGTCGAGGGCGGCGTACAGTTCGTCGACCGTCCCCGGCCGGAAGGCGTTGCGCTTCTCTGGGCGGTCGAACGCGATGCGGACGGTCGGGGAGTCGACCGCACGGTGGTAGGTGATGTCGTCGAACTCGTCGCTGCCGTCGACTGATTCCCACAGGTCCGGGTCGAAGATGTCGGAGACTGCGTCGCCGGTGTCGTCGGTGTCGCTCATACCCCGAACGCCGGCGGGAACGCGCAAAAAGGTGTACGTGTCGGCGGGGTCGCCCGCTCACCGATTCCGACGCCGTCGGTCCGCACGGAGGGCGAACACGTCCCGACGGCGACGCGCCGGTGGGTCAGACCCCACCCGAGGGACGAGTCGGAAGACGGCGGGAAACGCGACGCCAGCGACAGCGCCGAACGCGATGCTCACGACCGAGAGCGTGCCCGCGACGTCGGTTGGCAGCACCGCTGCGGCCAGCGCGTAGGCGGCAACGACGAGGACGACCACGTTGTAGTAGACGGCCCGCAGGAGGGGTCGGTTCGCGAGGCCGCGCGGCCACGCGGGAAACGCGTCGTAACGTGCGTGGAGTCGGTCGTCTCTAACCGTCGCGAGGCCCAAGACGAACGCCGTGTAGCCGCCGACGAGTGGGAGCGTCGCGTCGCGCGGGACGAACATCACCGAGAGGAGCAAGGACGGAAACGCGAGGACGCCGTGTTCGACGAACGAGTCGAACACGTCCTCGATGAACCGGCCGAGGGCGTCGTTGTCCCGTCGCTGACGCGACCGAACGACAGCCGCGTCCGTCTCGGGGTCCGTCCGGTCGATCATAGGCGGAATTGGTCGCCCGTACGCATAAAACCGAGTCGCGCGTGCATCGACAACTCCGGGCCGGTCGCGACGCCGAGGAGTTGCCTCCGCTACAGATCCGAGACCCGGTCGGCGACGCGGTCGGCTATCTCGCTGGTCAGGTCCTCTCGGACGCGGTGGCTCGCCTCCGCGTCGCTGGTCACCTCGATGACCTGCGTTCCCTCGTTCGTGACGCTCTCGCGGTACAGGTCACGGAACTGCTCGCGGTCGTCGCCGTCGACGCGGGCGAACGCCAGATCGTACAGATCCTCGGTCGCCTCGAAGTTCAAGTCGTGCGGCGTCTTGAACTGCCCCGTGAACGGCGGGTCGAACGCCTCGATGGGGAGCATGTGGAAGATGCCGCCGCCGTCGTTGTTGACGACGACGACCGTCGCGTCCACGTCACACCGCCCAAGCGCGAGGAGGCCGTTCATGTCGTGGTAGTACGCCAGGTCGCCGGTCACGAGCGTCAGGTCGTCCGTCGTCGCCGACCCCGCACCCAGTGCCGTCGAGACAATGCCGTCGATACCCGACGCGCCGCGGTTGCCGAGCATCGTCAGTCCCTTGGCGGCGGGCGCGGCGAAGCGGTCGGCGTCGCGAACGGGCATCGAGTTGGAGACGAACACCGTCGACGGCTCTGGGGCGAGTTCTGCCACGTCCCCAAGGACGCGTCCCTCGAAGAAGCGGTCCTCGTCGGCGACGGCATCCCAGTGGGCGGCTTCCGCGGTCTCCCAGCGCTCGCACCACTCACTCGACCCGCCGCCGCTCACCTGGCGGGACAGCGTCCCGCACAGTCGCGAGGGGTCGGCGACCACGAGGTCCGTCGCGGAGAACTCCGCCTCTCGCCACTCGCCCGCGGGGTCGACGAGCAACTGTCGCGCCTCGGTGTCCGCGAGGTACGTGCGAAGTAGCTTCGAGGTCGGCGACGCACCGAAGCGCAAGACGACCTCGGGGTCGGGCCAGTCGGCCGTCGCGTCGCCCGCGAGGAACCCGTCGTAGCCGCCGATGACGGGCGCGACGCGGGTGGCCGACCCGAAACGGAGTCCAGAGAGCGGGTCCGCGAGCACGGGGAACTCCGTCGCGTGTGCCAGCGCCGTCACCGCCTGCGGGTCCGGTCCCGGCGGGTCGGCGGGCCCGGCGACGATGAGTCCGCGGTCGACCGAGAGCGCGCGCGCGAGTCGCTGGAGGTCGCGGTCGTCGGGCATCGGGTGGCCGGCGGTCGTCGAGACGAACGCGCCGTCGCGACCCTCCGCCGCGAGCGACGAGAGGTCGTCCGGCACGTCGCCCTCGACGGGCACGGGTTCCAGCGGCTTGCGGAACGGGACGTTGAGGTGGACCGGGCCGGCGGGCGTCCCCTCCGCTGTCGACACCGCGCGAGCGAGGTCGGTCCTGAGCGAGCGGAGTTTCCGCTCGGTCGGTTCGGGTTCGGGGAGGTCCTTGTACCAGCGGACGGCGTCGCCGTACAGTTTCTCCTGGTCGACGGTCTGGTTCGCGCCGGAGTCGCGCAGTTCCGGCGGGCGGTCTGCGGTGAGTAACACCATCGGGACGCGCGACTGGAACGCCTCCATCACGGCGGGGTGGAAGTTCGCGGCGGCGGTGCCGGAGGTACACACCAGCGGCGTTATCTTCCCGGTGCGACGTGCCCGACCGAGTGCGAAGAAGGCAGACGAGCGCTCGTCGAGATGCGAGAAGACGTGGATGTCGGGGTGTTCGTCGAACGCGACGGTCAGCGGCGTCGACCGGGATCCGGGGGTGATGCAGACGGCGTCGACGCCCGCCGCGGCGAGTTCGTCGGCGATGGCGCGACCCCACAGCGTGTTCCGGTTCGGCGCGTGGGCGGTCATAGCTCCGCTTCGACCGGAGAGGGGTTAAACGGCGGTGGGTCGCGACGGAATATCCCCAGCAGGCGACGTGTAGTCAGTCGAACGACATCCCGAACACAGACACTTGCCGCGCGGTCGTGTGTGGTGAGGTATGCGACTCTCGGAGACGCGCGAGGCGTTCGCGAACAGACTGACGTTTCCGACCGACAGAGACACCGTTGTCGACCGCGTCGGAGACGTGACCCTCGATTCGCCAAACGGAGAGTCGGAGACAGTCGCGGCTGTCCTCGACCGCTCCGACGCCACGGAGTTCGCGTCGTCCACCGACCTCTACCTAACCGTCGTCGGTGCCGTCGACGAGGGGTTCGTCGGACGGAAACACTACGACGACCGCGGCGAGCAGACGGGACGCAGAGAGAACCAGCAGTCGTTTTGAGACCGTCGCACGAACCCACACTCGCAGTCACGCCGGGAGCGGTGCAGTCGAGCGCCGGCCGGCGGCGCTCACTCCAGCAGCCGACCGTGTTCGACTTTCATACAGCGGTCCTGAGTCGCCGTGAGACCGGCCTCCTCCGCGCGGGCGATGGCGTCGTCGTCGCTGATGCCGAGTTGGAGCCACACGCCTCGCACGTCGCCGCGGTCGTCGTGGCGTGCCAGCACCTCGTCGACGATGCCGGCGACCTCGTCGCTCGGGCGGAACACGTCGACGAGTTCGACGTCTTCGTTCACGTCCGCCAGTGAGTCGTACGCCTCGCGGCCGAGTATCTCGTCGGCGTAGGGGTTCACCGGGATGATATCGTAGCCGTGCTCCTGGAGGTACGCGGGGACGTCGTGGGCCGGTTTTCCGGGCGTACTCGAACAGCCGACGACCGCGATTGGGTCCATCGACAGCAGTTCGCGCAGGCCGTCGTCGTCGCTGACAGGCATACGTGACGGCTCGCGCGGGACGCGCAAAAAGGTACGGCGGGCGGGGGCGTGGGACGCTCAGGCGTTCGCCAATCGGACGGTTGGTTCGCCGTCTTCGGTAGTCTCGACGATGCCATCGAACAACTGCTTGAGCGTGTTCATCGTCTGGTCGTCGTGGGCCGTCGAGTCGATACAGTAGAGGCCGAGGCCGTCGACGCTCTGAATCCGTCCGGTGAACACGTGGAGGAATCGGAAGACGGTCTGCAGATCCGAGTACATCAGGAGCGTGGACAGCGAGTGGACCATCACGCGGTTCTGACGGATGCCGCGGTCCTTGTAAAACGCCTCGAGGAACTCCGAGAGTTTGATCCCGATACCCGTCATATCGACCGGAGAGGAGGTGTACTTGACCCGTTCGCTGTCGGAGACGTCGTTGACGCCCTGCTGTCGGCTGACCGTGTCGACGACGGCGACGGGGCGACTCTCGTACGCTTCGCGCTTTTCGTACTGTGAGAGGAGGCGGTCGGCAGAGTCTTTCGTCGTCACCATAATCGCGCCCTCGCCGTTTCGAGTCCCTTCTGCGAGGACGTCGAGTGCGAGGTCGCGCTTCCCGCTCAGCGGCGGGCCGGAGATGAGGATGTTCGAACCGGGTTCGATCTCCGACCCGAGTGGCTCGACGTTATACATACAGCGCCTCCGCGGAAATTCCGGTGCTCGCGGGACGGACGCCACGCTCTCGCGGGATCGTCGTTCGCTCCGCTACACCGGGAGTCATCCAACTACTCGTGTCTTGCTGTGAGCCGGTATTATTCTTTATGATTGTGAAGAAGGATGCCGGACGGCTCACGGTCACGTCAACACCGTCCCGAGTCGCCCCGCGACGAACGCCGCCGCCGCGAGAAACGTCCCACGTTTGATCCACCGTTGTGCCGTCGACGGGTCGCGAAAGCCCCACGCAGTCGCACCCAGCATCGTCGCGTCCGCCGGGACCACGACCGCCAGGTACGCGAGGCCGAACGTCCCGCCCAGATACGGGGCGACGCTCCCAAGCGTCGCTGCCGCCATCGCCCCCGTCGCCAGCGCCAACGCCGGGCGTTCGCCGACGACGATGGGGAGCGTCCGCAGGCCCTCCTCACGGTCGCCGGCGACGTCTTCGACGTCTTTCACGACCTCGCGGGCGAACGTCGCCGTCGCCGCGAGGCCGAACAGCGTCCACGTCGGCGGCGCGATTGGGCCGACCGCGGCCGCACCGAACAGGAACGTCGACCCAGTGAGATACGCGACGACGAGGTTGCCGACCGCGGGCAGCCCCTTGAACAGTTGCGTGTACGCGAGCAGCGCGAGGAGATTCGCCACCGCGATTCCGAGCGCGAGCGGCGGGAGCGACAGCGCCGCCCCCGTCGCGACGGCAAAGAGGCCAGCCGCGAACAGCGCCGCCTGCCGTGGGGAGACGCGACCACTCGGGATCGGCCGATCCGGCCGGTTCACGGCGTCGATGTCGCGGTCGAAGTAGTCGTTGACCGCGTTCCCAGCGCCGGTTGCCGCGACGGTGGCCGTCACCGCCAGCGCGACGGCAGCCGGTGCGTCCAGGCCGCCGGCGACGAACGCCCCGACGAACGTGAGCGCACCCGCCGCGACCGCGTTGCCGACGCGGGCGAGTTCGAGGTAGCCGTCGAGCGTGCCTGTCGCCATCGGTAGCAGTCATCGGGCGATGGGGGATAAGTGACGCGGGACGGCGCGGCCGCTACGCTCGTCGACGTGAGATTGTCCGGGCGAACTCTCGCCCGGACGTTCCAGTGCCACTTGGACACCGGCGATACTGCGACCGCCGGGCCAGCCCGGCACCGGAACCCAACCCAACATGGAACCAACGCCCGACCGACTGCCCGCCTCCACCCCGACCGTTGCGGCCGTCGTCGCCGTTGGAGCGAAATCAATTCGCCTATTTATATCTTCGTGTCCGAATCGCCGCCGGGAAGCGCGGGACTTATGCGGGTCAGTCCGGTACGGAGTCGTGAGGGCGCTTAGCTCAGTCTGGACAGAGTGCTTGGCTTCGGACCAAGTTGTCGCGGGTTCAAATCCTGCAGCGCCCATCGCTTCTCACACAGGCCACATCCGGCAGCCGTGGGCAGGTTGTTCACGTATCTCCGTAGCTGCGGAGAGTGAGTTCGTTCGATCGGCGAACGATTCGGAAGGAGCGTGTTTCCCGCTGGTGGTCGCGCACAGCTAAACTGGGATAGGACTCACGAGACAGAGGCAAGAAAAGACGTCACGTAACGATGATTCCACCGTCGATCTCCATATACCGGTGCCCATAGCCACAGTAGGTCAGACAACTCAGCGTGTAATCGCCCCGTTGCGTTGCGCTCACCCGTCGAACGACGGGACTGGTGGAATTTTGGGGAGTTCGACGGGGTGCATCATCATGCCACCGCCCATGTGGACTTGTCCAGAGGGTATGGTCGCGAGGCTATGATCTGGGTACTGCTCGTTCGCTTCGTCCAGCAGTTCGTGGAAGTCGCCGTCGGCCGGGGCCGGGATGCGTTCCGCGTTTCGTTCTTCGAGGGCCTCGTGGTCGGGTAGGGCGTCTTGGACCGATGCTGGAAGGGACTGGACGGCTTGACTCGCGAGCGTGTTGAATGCGACCACACGGAGAACATCGTTCCGTTGCAGCCTGATGCGGTCCTGTTCCTCACCGGAGTCGTCGACGATGATGAAGCCCCAGTGGTACGCCCCAACGTAGATCGTTCGATCGACGCCGCTGCTGTCTCCCGGGAGATTTCCGACGCAGCCCGAGAGACCCGTGCGGGTGGCTCCGAGCGCAGTGAGGAACTCGCGTCGCCGTACGTTCAGTGACGTGATCGTGACCTACTGCGGTTCCTCGCGGGTGAGATTCACACGCCGTTCCTCGAACTCCTCGTCGGAGAGCATCTCGGCACGCTGGCACTCGCGGGCGCTGCCGCAGTTGTCTCAGCTGTCGTCATGCTTCTCCTGGGCGTGTTCGGCGCGAACGGTGTCTACGAGGGCGCGCGGTGACGATGATGCAACAGTGGCACCTGGTCTTTGAGCCGACCGTCGTCGGGACCGTGGCCGGCATGGTCGAACCAGCGGTGATCAGCTTCGTCCTCGTGTACCCCTTCGCATGGCTGTACAACGTCTTCGCGCGGTACTACGAGGAGACAATACATCTACGTCACCGACAAAGTGGAGATCGTCATCGACACATCGCCCGAAGAGATCTGGGAGTCCGTCATCGACCCGAGTGTGTGCCAACACGCGGATTCAGCCCGTCAATGCGAAACCTGTTTTGATAATTCGGGTGAAATACTTCGGAGTTTTTCGTCGTGTAGCACGAATCAGACCTGTGGAGTACGAAATCGGGGCGGATGAATCGGTCAGCACGGCCGTCTTACGCGCGGTGAGCGCAGTCGAAGGCCGTGAACCACGCACCCTCCGACCGCTGGCAGATGTCGTTGATCCCGCTGCGTTAGATACGTTGTTCGACCCGCGATACGACGGAACACCTCGGACGGGTGGGCGGCTCTCGTTCGTCTACAACGAGTGTTACATCACGGTCGACAATGGCGAGTATCTCACTCTCCAGTTGCTCGAAGACCGTCTCTGCGACGAACGTACTCAAGAACCCTCTGCTAGTTGCATCTGGTGACGGCTCAGCCGATGGCCGCGTCCCTGGAGATCATTGCTTGGGGTCACGAGCGGTCAACAACCCCTGAGCCATGAGCCGTCTGGCGATGACGACGAGACCGTTCCCGAACCCTTCGCCGAAGACTGCTCGTTCCTCCTTGCTCTCGGGCATGATCGAACTCACGAGAATCGTCGAACGGTCGGCCAGAAGGAGCCGGCCGATTGCCGTTTCGTCTTCAGTAACATCCTCGCCGTGGAGCCACTCTAAGCCAGAGATGAACGTCGTTGCGTCCGGCACGGCCGTCTGGATCTGGTCTTGAAGCGACTCCGTCAGTGCGCCGATGAGGAGATCGACCCCGCGACCGACGTCGTTGAGCCTGGCAACGAGCTCGTCGGTCAGCAGAGACTCGTCACCCAGTACCAGCACGATCTCTTCGGACGCTTTCTCGATGAGTTGGTTCGTCCGATTTTCGATCCCGTCGCGCCCGGACATCGCCCACACCTGCTGGACGGGGGTCTCATCGTCTTCGTCGACGATTTCGACCGTGTCCAGCGCATCGTGGAGTCGCTCGACGCGGGCTTCGTACTGGTCCCGGAGGGTCTCGGTCGCCTCCTCGAGCGGAACCGCCCGGAACTGCTGCGGACTGGAATGCTGGATCTCGACCAGGCCTTGCGCCTCCAGCACACGAATCGCATCGTACACCCGCGTTCGGGGAACCTCCGTCATCTCGCTCAATCGCTTTGCTGTGCCCGTGTGGAGGCGGGACAGGCCGACGAAGCATCGCGCCTCGTATTCTTTCAAGCCGAGTTGCTGGAGGACTTCGACGGCGTCCTCCAAACTATCAGTCGTAGTCATGTAGTCCCAACCTCACGGGATGTCATCCAGTGAGTTACTCAATGAATTGCTTCGTGCACGGATAGGTATTGTTACTCGAGTTATGACGGCAAGCTCGGACGATGCGTCCGATGGGCGGTAATATGGTGCGAGGCCCCGACAGAGCCCAGGTTTCAAACTGTGTTGTGAGTCTCTCAGTGACTACACGTCAATTCGAATTTCGCTCGGCAATAACGCCCACAAACGGAGCTATTGAGATTCACCCGTATAATCACAATAAGTATTTATTGAACGAGACCCACCCCACTACTAGTGCGGGGTTCGGTTCTGTCCGCCAACCACCACACTGCAGCGTGCCGACCCAGTCACTCCCCGTGGCTGGGCTCACAGCGACCCACATTCGCAAGATCGATGAGCAACAATCCAGACGAGGACCCACAGTCCGTCGCGATCCAGCAGCTCGAACGGTTCGGCTTGAGTGCCTACGCCGCGCGGACATTCGTCGCGCTTGCTAGCCTCGGCACGGGGACAGCCAGAGACGTCAGCCAAGTATCGGAGGTGCCACGCACCCGAGTATACGACGCGATCGACGAGTTACACGACCGGGGACTCGTCGATGTCCTCCAATCCTCGCCCAAGCAGTTCTGGGCGATCTCCGCCGAGACCGCGAGTCGGACGTTCGAACACGAACTACAGCACCGCACGGAACTCCTTCGGACGGCGCTGACGGAACTCGAATCACTCGAACAACGATCCGAGCAGCGCGGCGTCTGGACGGTAAACGGGCAGACGCCAGTAACGGAACGCGTCCTGGAGTTCTTCGCGAGTGCGGAAGAGGAGATCGTCTACATGACCGTCGAGGACCTCCTCACCGAGGACCTGATCGAGGGGTTGGCCGAGGCCGCAAAGCGGGGCGTGTCGATCAAGCTCGCCGGAGTGTCGACGGATGTCCAGGAACGCATTCAGGACGATATCCCCGGCGCGACGATGTTCGAGTCGCTGTGGGTCTGGTCGGATACGTCGGCAGGCCGACTCATGATGGTCGACGGTCGGAAGACACTCGTGAGTGCGCTCGTCAACGGTACCGACGCGAGTCCGACCGATCCACGGTCGGAGACCGCCATCTGGGGCGAGGGCGACGCGAACAGTCTGGTCGTGGTTCTGAAGGCGATCTTCACCTGGCAACTCGACGCGGAGAATCAAACATGATGGAATCCACGAACCGCAGCGCAACGAACCGCAGTATCAATCTCTGCCTCGAGAATCAACGGAGTCGGGCACCCGCATCGACGGACTGGTGGGCTCACTCATGACGACATCCAATCGAGGAGACGATGACTACCGGGGCGCCGACGCGGACGGTGTCATTCGAACCAAGTTCGACTGGTCGTCGGTGACCCCGAGCATCGCGGTCATCGAGGCCGTCGCAATCGCGGCAGATCGTGAGCCCACGGCACTCGACCCGTTACAGGGGGCGGTCGACACAGATGCGCTAAATACGCTCCTGACCCCCGCGAGGGTCACTCGAGGCATCACGACCGTGTCCTTCGAGTTCGCTGGCCGTACGGTCACTGTCCAGAGCGATGGGGAGGTCGTCGTCCGGCCGGACGAGTCGCGACACGAATCGGAGTGACCGCAAGCCACGCTGGCGTCAGGGGGTCGTCACCGACACGCTTTCCAGGAGCGAGTCGAGCACCGCCTCGACCTGTTCGTCAGTATGGTACCGGATAGCCCCGCTTCTGTGTTCGAATTCGACGACGCCGTGCTCTGCCAACTTCGGCAGGTGGACGTGGTGTAGTTGGATGGCGAGTTCCTCTCGGTCCTGCGGTGGCCCGTCTTTGGAGTCAGAACCACTACTGTGGAACTGATCGACGAGTTCGTCAACCGTCAGGGTCCCGGTAGCCTCGTGGCGCAAGTGATGGATGACCCGACGTCGGTTCCGGTCGGCGACAAGGTGGAGACACGCGTCGAGACTGTCGGTCGTCATACTGCGTTACCTTCTACTGTGGTGTATCAACTGTAGAGGTTTTCACAGCTGGAAACAATTTTGATTATGTGAGTGACGCGCAAGCCTGCACGCTCTGCGTCACTGGTCAATCGGTTGCTGTACGCTCTCACTACGTCACCCGGTTACTCAGAACTCGTCTGCTTGGGAAAATATCGTCACTAGATGCAGTCGAAGCACGTTAGTCCCGGTGTCCGCTCACCGGCGGATAGATCACACATGGTACGACATCCGTTCCGATCACGTCGAGAAAGGCGGCGCCGAGCACGAGAGGCGGTCGACTCCGGGAAGGAGAACGCCGTCCGTTCGGAAACCGCTGCTGAAGATGTCGAACCAGATGCTGAGGCTGCAGTGGCGCTTTGAGAGGCAGCAGCCGATGAAACAGCCGAAATCGCCGAATCGGCGGCTCGTCGTGCCCGCCGTCGCGGTCGAAACCCCATCACGTCCGAGGACGGTGCGCAGGCGAACGAACGACATCAGGACCGCGAAGAACGTGGGCGGCACCGATACCGCTCGACGACAGAGACGTCGCCTGCCAGGGTCTCCTAAGCGACTGAACGATGCCAGAATGCAACAAGTGCGGTGCGTTTGTAACGTCACGATTTGCCCGTGTCCTCGGGGACAACGAGGACGACAGCTACGGCTGCCGCAGCTGTCTGTCAGCCACCGCACTGGTCGAAGGAGCTGCGTCACGGGATACTTCGTGACGCCGACGACTGCGTCCGCTCGCGATCGATGGCTGACGTGCGGTACGGCAACCACCAACAGATAATGACAACCATACCCAACTCCGGTTCAGAGGCAACACTGTACGTATGCCGTGATTGTGGAGACGGCATCGAAGATCCCACCGACACGAACACCTGTCCACGCTGCGGCGGACCGCTCGTAAACAGTACTGTCCCGCACGATTAGCGGTGTAATCCGACGGAGCCCTCGACACTCTTAGTCGACACCGTGAGCATACCCCCCTCGGTTGAGATCCGTCCTGACTGGACGAACTCGACCCATGCTCGTCTGGCTGTACAAGGGACAAGAGCTGGGGAGGTAGCACCACTCGGAACCGAGAATCTCAATACAGTCGTATCGGCGAATCCGACGCCGTCGCGGTGTGGCAACCGATCGACGTCGGCGGGTGAGATGGTACCGCGGCCACGGTCATGTGAGGACCGATGGCGGACCCGTTCCCCTATCGTTCGACGGTCGGGTCCGCTCGCTCCTGGGCAAACAGGTCAAGGACGATCTTTGAGCCGCCGAGTACGACAGGGCCGACGAACAGGCCGATGGCCCCGAACAGAACGATTCCCCCGAAGATACCCACGACGATGGTCGCGACGTTGATCGCCCCGCTCCGGTTGATGATCGCCGGTCGAAGATAGAGGTCCGAGGCGCTGACCACCGACCCGTAGACGAAAAACAGTACCGCGGTAATGGGGCGACCGATCGCGAACAGGTACCCCGAAACCGGAAGCCAGACACCGAATGCCCCAACGAGTGGGAGCAACGTGAGCACGAATGTCGCCACGGTCAAGAACACAACCCCGGGCATGCCAACGAGCGCCAATCCGATGCCGAGGAGTACCGCCTGGACCGCCGCGACGGCGACGTTCCCGATAACTGACGCCCACATAAGGGCGTCAAGTTCCCGAAGAAGTTCTCGTTCCACAGGATCAGAGAGCGGGACGATCGACTGCAACCACGTGAGGAACTGTTCACCGTCTCGCAACAACGCAAAGAGTACGAAGACCGTCACGGTGAGTCCGATGAGCACTCCAGGGAGACCGCCGATGACGATTACCGCGCCGGTTGCGAGACGCTGCAACCCGCTCGCGATCGGCTCTTGATAGGTCGCGTACAACAGGTCGAAATCGATCACGTAGCCGATGGTTTCGAGTCGAGCCTGAACGATGTCGAGACTGACTTCACCTTCCTGGAGGGCGGTTAGCAGCCCCAGTCCCTGCTGAATTGCGACTGTGAGGATATAGGCGACCGGGATGAAGAGGACAACTACCGAAAGCGAGATGAGGGTGAGGGCGGCTGTAGCTGCGCTCGTGTGACGCTCGAGCGTCCGTTGTGCGGGTGCGAGGACGTATGCGAGGATGATCGCGAGCAGGATATACTGAAGCTGTGTGAAAACGAAAAGGAGGCCGAGAACCCCACTCACGACCGCCAAGATCGACAGTCCAACATGGTTCGATAACCAATGTCGAGGGTCTCTCTGTCCAGTCATATTCAGTATAGAGATTCCCCTCATCCTTGACTTGTGTGTACAGCATTGGGCCATCTGTCAGTGGTCGCCACCGGCTCCAAGTACGGGCACAACGTGAACGGACACAATACCGCCAGACTGGCTCTGTTGAAGCCTTCAGCACTTCGACAGCGCCGCATACCGCTACCTCCCCCGAGCGGACAGTAGAGAGCGAGTAGGGAGGGATAGTACCGACGCTTTCGGCATCGCGGATACCCGCGATTCGTGGAAACGCTGACCGCAGAAGACCAGTACGGCATCCATCCCCTACAAGTGTTCTGGCGTCAACAATTGAGTATGGTCGATCTGATTTCTCTCGGCGGACTGCTTCTCGCGTTCTTCCTCGTCATCATGAACGGGATCTTCGTCGCGGCGGAGTTCGCGTTCGTCAAAGTCCGTCCCACGCAGGTGAACGCACTCGTCGAACGGGCAAACCGGGGGCAGCACTCGTCCAGGAGGTCATCCAGAATCTAGACGACTATCTGGCTGTCAGTCAGCTCGGCATCACGCTCTCCTCGCTTGGTCTCGGCTGGATTGGTGAACCGGCTGTCGCGGCGCTCATCGACCCCGTTCTCGGCCAGTTTCTTCCTGCGGGAGCGGTTCACCTCGTCGCGTTCGCCCTGGGATTCGGGTTCATCACGTTCCTCCACGTGGTGTTCGGCGAACTCGCACCGAAGACGTTCGCTATCCAGGAAGCTCCACGTGTCGCGCTCCTCCTTGCCCCACTCATGAAATTCTTTTACTACGTGTTCGTGCCCGGCATCATCGTCTTCAACGGGACGGCCAACTACTTCACCCGCCTCGTTGGTGTCTCCCCGGCGTCCGAAAGCGAGGAAACCCACACCGAATCTGAGATTCGGATGATCCTCACCCGTTCGGAGGAGACGGGACATATCGACCTCGACGAAGTCGAGATGATCGAGAGCGTCTTCGAACTCGGGGATACGGTCGCCCGCGAGGTCATGGTTCCACGTCCAGACGTCTAAACCGTGACTGCCTCGATGCCACTCTCGGAGCTCCGGTCGGTTGTCGCCAACGGGGCGTACACGCGCTATCTCGTCCTCGATGCGGACGGGGATCAACCGCTCGGATTCGTCCACGCCAAGGACATCCTGCGAGCAAGCGAATCCGAGACGGAGCAAGACAGCACGGTCACGGCGCGTGAGATCGCACGAGCCGTCCTCACCGTTCCCGAAACGCGCCCAATCGACGCGATCCTCGCCGACTTTCAGCTGCGCGAGGAAGGCCAGATGGCCTTCGTCGTCGACGAGTGGGGCGTCTTCGAGGGCATCGTGACCATCGAAGATATCCTCGAAGAGATCGTGGGCGATATCCAGGACGAATTCGATATCGGTGCTCGGGAGCCGTCCATCGAGAAGCGAGCCGATGGCGCGTACACCGTCGACGGGGGCGTCTCCGTTCGGGAAGTGAACGAGCGCCTCGACACGCGATTCGAGAGTGCCGACGTCGAGACGATCGGTGGATTGGTCTTCAGCCGTCTCGGGAGAGTTCCCGAAGTGGGCGACCAGATCGAAGAGAACAGACACGTCCTTCAGGTCGAGGCTGTCGATGACGCCCGAGTCGAACGGCTCGTGATCCGCAAAGCAGAGACCGGAGGAGGGACGGACGACAAGTAGAAAACCCACGGCCGATCGAGCGGTCCGGGAGTTGCCCCGAACGGGTCGCTCGGCTCTGTGTATCGCCTTCCTCGTCTAGGCGGTGTGGTTCCGTTCGCGACGGACAACGACAACCGGACCGAGAGAGTGAACCGCAACCTGTTCGGCGGCCTCCCCGAAGAGGAAGGTGCGAAGCGATGGAGCGCGTTCCCCCATGACCACGGCATCGTGATCGGTCGCGGCTGTCGCGATGGATTGGATCGGCGTCTCGGAGACGACCACGGCTTCCGTGATCGCAGCAGCGTCGAGGCCTCCTTCACGGAGGTGCTCGGCCGCTTCCTCCAACATCGAGTGCCCGACTGCAGTCGCATCCTCCGAGTCCGTGACGTGATAGAGCGTCACCTCAATGTCGCGTGTCCCGATCATCGCCGCGACGAACATCGCGCTCCGATCCGATACGTACAGACAAGATGCAGCCGAGAACCGATATCGGAGCGGTGGTTGACGTCGGGTCGGACAGTACCTTACGAAACCGACATCGGGGCCTCCGGCCGCTCCGGGGCACACTACAGGAGCAAACTGAAGAGGAGATAGGAGCCGACGACCGAGAGCGAGGGTGCGAGGATCCAGAGGATGACGATTCGGCGTGTGGCGGCCGGGTCGAATAAGCTCTCTGCGCTGAGTTCGTCGATGTGTTCCTCCCCGATCGGGGGAACCGGTCTGTCTCTGTCCCGTCGCCCCGTCCGCTCGCCAGCCGTACTGCTCGCCAGTTCGCCGATGGTCGGGCTGGTCGGTTCGTCATCCGACCCCGTAGACGCCGCGAGCGCACCCGTTGTGAGCCTCGCAGCCAACTCACGCTCGGTACGTCGGGTGGCGATCTCCGCGAGCGTGGCGGCGCGACTCGCTCGTCCCCAACCGAGTCCGATGATACAGCAGGTCGTGCTCACCGCGAGACTCGCCGGAATACCGAGATACGAGAGGACGGTGATGATGGTCGCCCCGATGCTCGAGACGACGAGTGCGGCCAGAATTGGTAGGTCGGTGATTCCGTCACTAACCGTCGCCAGCGTCCGCCGGGCGATGGTGAACCCACCGAGGCCGATGGCAGCGACGGCGAGCACGATGCCTTGCTCGATGGTGATCGACCCGTTGCCGACGAGCGGTGCGACGGCATTTGCGGCGTTCGAGGCCCCTGCACTGAACCCCATGTAACACGCGATTGCAATGACCAGAAACGAGCCGACGAGGTCCCGGGGGGCTGCGTTCGTATTGAGGTGGAGGCGCGGAACCCTCCCCGAGCGATCGAGCTGGACGAGGTGCCGCTCGAAGCGCGTGAACGACATCTGGGCCTCTAACTGGGGGTACAGATATCGGCCGACGATGGCACCAGTCGCGAATCCGAGGAGTGGCGCAACGATCCACGCGGAGACGATCGTGAACATCAACGCCTCGTTGAGCGAGTCCGTTGCCAGACCGAGCCCGACGATCGCACCCACGGCAGTCATCGACGTCGAGGCGGGAACCCCGTACAGATTCGAGAGCAAGAGTGCCAGCCCGGTGAAGAACAGCACACCGACAGTCGCTAGTGGCGAGAACTGCACCGCTGGAACGATGCCGTCGCTCATGGTGGCGATGACGTTCCGACCGACCGTCCACGCACCCAGAAACGCGAAGAGCGTGAACAGGGTTGCGGCAGTGGCCTTTCTGACGAGGCGACTCCCGACGGCCGGTCCGAACGCGACACCGGTCGACGACCCACCAATGTTGAATCCGACGAAGGCAGCCACGAGCAACCCCACGACAACGAGTGTAGATACCATATTCAAGCGGTCCTTGTTCCAATAGTTCGGGCCAGAGACGTAATTCCGTGTCCCTCCTGAATGGTCGATGGACGCCGATGTATTCGACCCGGTTCGTAACTCCTCATGAACGGATTCCGGAGTGCATTCTCACATCCCTGATCACCGATCAGACCGGCGACACAACCTCTCGACCGACAATCGTCAGGACGCTCGCTCTCTCGCCGTCGTCTATCTGCAAGCGATCGCCGACGGTGCGTCGGATATCACACGCTGGCGCTGGAGTCGTTCATGAACGTGAACGCGATTTGCTTCGCCGTTTCCAGGTCTGCGGCGGTTCCGAGGTCACCGTCCCGCCCCGAGTGATGGACGTTGTATTCCCAAACGTTCCTTCCGTCGATAACCTCGTTGATGTATACCGCGCTTCTGGTGTGTTCCTGGCGATAGAGAACCGTGGTATAATTGCGGCCCATGAGTACGTCGTAGATTGTCTGCTTGGATTCTAGCACCCAGTCTGCCGGAAGGTTCTCTTCAGAACTCATGCTCCGTCACCGGCGTGATCTGCACCCTTGGAGGTGGGGGCCCCGTCCTTGACCGCCTTGGCCTGCTGTTCCAGCTCTTCGACGTCCATCTCGGCGGCCTTGTCGATCTCGCCGAGGATCTCCTTGATGTCGTCGAGTCCGATGAGTTCGCGGGTCTCGGCGTCGAATCCCTGGCTATCCAGCCTTTGCTCATTGGTCGCCACGTCGCTCCCCGTGAGGTGTTTGCCGTAGCGACCCACCAGCGAGGTGAGTTCCTGGGGGAGGATGAACGTCGTCGACTCCCCCCGACCGATCGCTTCGAGCGTTTCCATTCCTTTGTCGATGATCGCGCGCTCGCCCATCGATTCGGCGGACTTCGCCCGCAGCACCGTCGAGATCGCATCACCCTGTGCCTCGAGGATCTGGCTCTGTTTTTCACCTTGCGCTCGAATGATGTTCGACTGCTTGTCCCCTTCGGCGTTCTCGACTGCACTCCGGCGTTCGCCCTGCGCTTCGAGGATCGTGGCTCGGCGTCTCCGTTCCGCGCCGGTTTGCTGTTCCATCGCCTGTTGAACCTCTTGACTGGGGTTGACCTCTCGGACTTCGACTGACTCGACGCGGATTCCCCATTCGTCGGTCGGTTCGTCGAGCTCCTTACGAATGCGAGCGTTGATCTCCTGGCGCTTGTTCAGCGTGTCGTCCAGTTCCATGTCGCCAATGACTGCCCGGAGCGTGGTCTGGGCGAGGTTCGAGACTGCCGTCTTGTAGTCTTCGACCTCCAGGAACGCCTTCTTCGCATCCATCACACGGAGATAGACGACGGCGTCCGCTGTAACGGGAGAGTTGTCCCGCGTAATCGCCTCCTGTCGGGGCACGTCCATCGTCTGAGTACGCATATCGAACGTGTGCGTGCGCGAGACGAACGGGGGAACGAAGTTGAGGCCCGGCTCGAGCAAGCCGCGATACTCGCCGAACACGGTGAGCGCCTGTTTATCGTACGCGTCGACGAACCGCACCATCTGCGAGACCGTTACGATTGCCAGCACCAGTACCAGCAGGCCGACTATCGCGAACCCGAGAGTGGAGACCTGTAGCGGGGTCGGGTCGTACATATGTTCTACATTCGCTCTGTGGCTGCATCAAGGGGCGATACTTTCACACTCGTCTACTTTATCATTATGTGGGTGACACGACCGACAGCACCTGTACTGGTCCACTTGGACCACGAACAGATGCGGAGTACGCGATCTATAGTCTGCAAGCGGAGTGAACTACGGAGCGCTCTCCTCGAGCTTCGGATACCACTGATACGGCTTTGTTGAACTCCTCAGAAACTGACACAAGCCGCTTGATGAGTATAGAGGCCGGGTCTCTCATCTCGTCGCTCGCTCTCTCTGGATACTGTTAGAAAGCAGTTACTGAATACAGAGTGCCTATCGGTCACCGGATTCGTTTTTGCCGGAAGCTGAATTGAGTTGGTACAGATAGTGGTGGGCAAGTGTGTATTCGTTCGCTGGGGACTCCGGGGCACGGCTGTTTAATGGCCTTACTCGCTGGCCACTCACCGGGCGACGATTACCGGGATGGGCGACTGGCGGACCACCTTCTGGGCGACGTTCCCGACGATCAGCCGATCGACTAACGAACCACTGTGGCTACCGAGTACGATTGCATCGAAGTCGTCGGCTCTGTTCAAAATCGCCCGGGCCGGATGACCCATCTGAACTTCGGTGGTAATGTCTACATCGTACTCGGTGGCGAGTTCCCGGGCCTCCTCGAATACCGCCTTCGAGTGCTCTTCGGCGGCCTCTTCCGGGTCCTCTTCGAGAGCGAGTGCTGTGGCTGCTCCCCCCATCACTGACGGTCCGCCCTCGACATGCAAGACCGTGATCTCCGCCTCGGGATGGTTCTCGAGAGCGTACTCGAGCGCTTGCTGGGCCATCTCCGAGTCATCCATCGGGACGAGAAGCCGTGATATCACACTCGAGACTACGGTGAGGACGTGTATAAAATGGATACTCACTAGTCTCAGGGGACAGGTCGGACGGGCACCAGTTGCTGAACTCATCCTCTGTATTCAGCAATAGTAACTCAACATCATCTGCATCTGTGAGATCCCAGCGAGATGTACGAGGCGTTCACGACGGAGTACGAACGTGAGAAAGGGCAGCTTCGAACAGTCATCCCGGCACTTCTCACTGCGTACCCGGAGGTGGGGCGCGAGGAACTCATGATGGACGAGCGACGCGTCTTGCAGTCGGAGAAAAGTGCCGTGCTCAACGCGATTCGAATCGGTGTTGTCAGCGACGAGATCGGTGAGCGTCTCCTGGGGGAGACGAACCTCAAGCTCGATCGAGTCGAGGCGGGCGAGTCCACTGTGATGGACGGGAGGAAGGGGTACGACGAGGTCTGGCGCGAGCGCGTCCGAGAATTGGGGATCGAGGTAGACGAGCCCGACGGAGATGCAGATGAAGCGGCTAGAGAAGAACAACGGTCACTCGTCGTCTGCCCGAATGCGCTCGATAGACCCCTTGAGTCACTCACCAATCGACTCACAACTGTCGGCGTCGTGTCGGTGATCTACTCCGGTCACTCCTCGTTACGGGACTCGTACGTGTTTTCGGATGTGTCGTCAGCGAAGAAGCCGAACATCTCGTCGTCACGCAAGAGGTAGTCGTTTTCGAGCATCTCCGAGACTACCCGGCCGAGGGTGTCGAGTTCCAACTCGATATCTTCCACGGCTCTAGCGTCGAGTTCCTCACGAGCCACGTGCGGGAGCGTCGGCGACTGGTAGCCGATCTCGTCCGTCGTGGCGTCCCAGTAGAAGTCGAAGTCGTCGATAAGTTCGTACTCGATGACAACCTCGAAGGTGTCCACGGTCAGCCCAGTCTGGGCCGCCCACTCCTCGAAGGCATCGTTCCACGCGCCGTTCGACAGGATCAGCTCAATCTCTTCCCGGCGATAGTCGTCTTCGGGGTCGTTGACTGGATTATCGATTGCTTCGTACTCACCCCTGGGCTGGGGCCCGTGGAGCGATGGCGGATCCGGAATCGAAACCTCGAGAGCCATATCGATATATTGGCTATTCAACAGCAAATACGCTCCGCCTCTCCTGATGGGTGACGTGGGGAAACTACCAGTTAATCCGTCGTACTCCACTGCTCGTCGGTGTATTCTGCGCACAGTTTGTCTCGGGCATTCTAGTCTGATGGTCGATAACCTCCCGCTCCCGTCATAGCCGTAAATGTGGGATGTAGAAGAACAGTTATCCCTGCTACCCAAGCGTGATTTCGACCAGGGACATCTCGTTCGCAGGAACAACACGTTTGAAGACTGTCTCGACCTCTCCCCACGTCTCTGGCCGGTAGCTCTCGATTCCGAAGCTCTCGGCGAATCGCTCGAAGTCAGGGTTCGTCAGTTCGGTTCCGAACTGTTCACCGGTGTGTGCGACCTGGTTCTCCGAGATGAGGCCGTAGTCGTCGTCGTTGAACACGACGATCGTATACCCGAGGTCGAGGCGGGTGGCCGTCTCGATTTCGGCCGCATTCATCAGAAACCCACCGTCGCCGGTCGCGACGACGACGTTCGCATCGGTTGCAAGATCGGCAGCGATTCCGCCGGGGACAGCGATTCCCATACTTGCCAATCCGTTCGATATGATGCACGTGTTGGGCTCGTAGGTGGGGAAACTCTGTGCGATCGCCATCTTGTGACTCCCGACGTCAGAGAGCAGAATGTCTTCGTCAGCCATCGTCTCCCGGAGGAACGGGAGCGTCCGTTTCACCGAAAACGGGTCGTCAGATTCGGGTTTTCGTTGCACGTCCGCGACGATCCGCTCGCGCAGGTCCTGACACCACTCCGGTCCAGACGCGGAATCGAGATGCAGCCGTAGCTCTCGGAGGACCGTCGAGATGTCCGCGACGATTTCCACGTCCGGATTGTAGTGTCGGTATACTTCTGCAGGTTCGTGATCGACGTGGATAATGGCCTTATCGAGGTCGGTGTTCCACGAGCGAGGGTCGTGTTCAGCGATGTCGTAGCCGACTGCGAGTACACAGTCGGCCCGGGAGATCGCCGTCGACGCCTCGGACTGCGGTCCGGAGCCGAGCGTCATCAGCGAATTCTCGAGCCGATCCGAGACCGCCCCCTTTCCCATGTACGTCGCGACGACGGGCATCCCTGCGTGGTCGACCAGTTCGCGCAACCGATTCGCGGTCGACGTTCGGACGGCACCGTTACCGGCTAACACCAGCGGGGTGTCTGCGTCCTCGAGGAGTTCGACGGCGCGGTCGAGCGACCGCTCGTCGGGGGCAGCCCGTCGCACACGTGGCCGAGTTGGGAGCGGCTCTGCATCGAGCGCTTGGGCTGCCACGTCCTCGGGAAACTCGAGGTGGGTCGCACCGGGTTTCTCATACTCGGCGAGCTTGAACGCCTTGCGTACCGACTCCGGGATAATCTCGGCCTCGGTGATCTGTGTGTTCCACTTCACGACCGGCTCGAACATGTGGACGATGTCGAGGGCCTGGTGGCTCTCCTGGTGGAGGCGTTCGAGCCCACCTTGTCCCGTAATCGCGACGAGCGGGGACTTGTCGAGATGGGCGTCCGCGACGCCCGTGAGAAGGTTCGTGGCACCCGGTCCCAGCGTCGAGAGGCAGACACCGGCTTCGCCCGTCAACCGACCGTGAACGTCGGCCATGAACGCCGCACCTTGTTCGTGTCGCACCGGGATGAACTGGATGTCCGAATCGCGGAGTGAGAACAGCAGGGCCTCGAGTTCTTCCCCCGGGAGCCCGAACACGTACTCGACACCCTCTGTTTCGAGGCATCTGACGAGGAGATCGGATGCCTTCATCATTCCACCCAGACGGTCTTGCGATTGACGAACTCCATGATGCCCGCATTGGAGAGTTCGCGGCCGTAGCCAGACTCCTTGACTCCGCCGAACGGGACTCGTGGGTCGGACTTCACCAGCTGATTCACGAACACGTTACCGGTGTCGATCTGTCGAGCGAGGCGCTCGCCGCGCTCGCGGTCTTCGGTCCAGATGCTCGCACCCAGACCGAACTCGGTGTCGTTCGCTTTCACGATCGCCGCGTTTTCGTCCGGGACCTCATAGACGGCGGCGACGGGCCCGAACGTCTCCTCGGCGTCGACAGGGCATCCCTCCGGGACTTCTGTGAGAATTGTCGGGGGATAGTACGCACCCTGCCGATCGAGGGACACACCACCCGTGACGACCCGTGCGCCCACCTCGACGCTCGCCTCGACCTGTCCGTGGAGGTCTTCTAGGAGATCTTGACGGGCCTGTGGACCGACGTCGGTCTCCTCGTCCATCGGATCGCCAACCGTGAGTGACGACACCACTTCGGTGAACTTGTCGAGGAACGCTTGGTACACGTCCGTGTGAACGATGAATCGCTTGGCTGCGATACATGACTGCCCACCGTTCTGGTTGCGCGCCCGAGCACCGATCTCCGCAGCAGCCGAGATATCGGCGTCGTCGAGGACGATGAACGGGTCGCTTCCGCCGAGTTCCAGCACAGTCTTCTTGAGGTACTCGCCCGCTGTCGACGCGACAGCCCTCCCAGCCGGTCCACTGCCGGTCAGTGTCGCGGCCCGAACGCGGTCGTCCGCGAGGACCCCCTCAACGAGATCCGACGGGATCAACAGTGACTGGAAGACCCCTTCGGGGTAGCCAGCCTCACGAAACACCTCCTCGATTGCCATCGAACAGCCGGGGACGTTGGAGGCGTGTTTCAGCAACCCGACGTTGCCCGCCGTCAGCGAGGGGGCGGCGAACCTGAACACCTGCCAGAACGGGAAGTTCCACGGCATTACTGCGAGGACCGGCCCCAGTGGTTCGTACACGGTCTCGACCGCCGCCCCCGGTGGACTGGGGTGTCCCTCGGGTTCCAGATACGCGCTCGCGTGTTCCGCGTAGTGATCACAGCCCCACGCGCACTTTTCGACCTCTGCGAGGGCTTGCGAGACCGGTTTTCCCATCTCGCGGGTCATCGTTTCGGCGTACTTGCGCTTGTTCTCTCGCAGCACCTCACCGGCAGCCGCAAGCAGTTCTTCGCGTTCCCGAACCGGCCGAAGGCGCCAGTCTTCGAACGCTGCATTCGCCCGGTCGAGCGCTGCTTCGACATCCGACTGGGTGTGGTCCGCGTACGTTTCGATTCGCTCGCCAGTCGACGGGTCGACTACGTCCATGTCGTGTAACTTAGGTGTGCAAGAGGTTAACTCACAGGGCACCCTGTGGACCTCCCGGCTGAGATTGCACGCTGGCGACGAACTCGGTCGTGAACGCGACCGCCATCTGTTTCGCCGTTTCCAAGTCGCCGGGTCGAGGGGTGCGTGAATCACGGAGAGCAGTCGGGGTGAGGCTACAGAACGAACGTGACGATAGCGAGGACAACGAAGATGATGACGAGCCACTTTGCGATATCCATACTGAGCCCAGCGACACCCCGAGCCCCGAGCACCGCTGCGACGACGGCGAGTATCAAAAAGAGGACTGCCAGCTCGAGGAAATTACCCCCGAACTGCAACGGCACCGCCTGGACCGAAACGGCACTATCCAAAACTCCGGATGAGGCTATCATAGCTTATCTACGTCTCCTGACCATTTCAACCGGCAACGTATTCACCCTCATCTTGGTTTTGAGAAATTGAGTAACACCAGAGGGTGGGCGTTATTCACTCGGTTAATCAGAATACATGCTCGTTTGGAAATTCGGGGTTCCTATTCTGTCGCCAGCCGTATTGGACTGTACCGTGTCCCGAGACGACTACGAAGCGGAACTGTCAACCGGTCGGGAGGAGATTGCATCCATACTACGCGGTGTGGCGGAGGGAATTCGCACAGGAGCCGTTCGGTTAGGCGATAGCCCGGATGCCGTGACTGTCGATACGCCAGACGAACTCACGCTGGAAATCGAACTCGAAACCGAAGACGACGCGATGAGTCTGGAACTCGAGCTGGAGTGGACTGTACCGAGTGAAGCGTCTCCTGTTTCGTCCCTCGACGATACTCCCGAGAGTGAGGACGAGGATGTCACGCTTTTGGGAGCCACTGATGGAGCACAATCACTGGCACGATTCGAAGTCTACCGGGCTCGAGATGAGGAATGGCGCTGGCGACTCCGTCATCGAAACGGGAACATCATTGCGAGCAGTGGCGAGGGGTACACCCGCAAACACAATGCCCTGAAGGGCCTCCGGAGTGTGATAGCGAATTCGGCAGACGCAGCAATAAGTGAAGAGACATAGTAGAGATAGCTAATCTCATACTTGATCGGCCGAATACGAGATCCGCAGACGGGGTCGCTGACAATTGGCCACTTGGTCGAACGGAGCTCAGCGAGGATAGGCGGGACGGAGGACGGAACCACCACGGACGGGTCTGACACCGTCTCACTACCGCACCTGTATGAGGGCCGATCGTGTGAACGAGTCTCTGTTGCCACCGACAAACGCGTATTCTGCATGCGACAGTGCCTCCGATTGCCGACAAAACGACAATCTCCCCGATGCGGGGTGGATGGGTGCAAGTCACATAAGCGCACTGGGACCCTCGACCCGCGAGGAAGTGGTCGCGGCGATCACACTCAGCGAAGAAGACGGACGAGTACCCGTTTTTACTGACGGACCAGTCGATGATTCCCTAACGACGTCCCTGGTGATTGATTGACCCACGGGGAGTGAAGACACGCATGGTTGTTGAGTCGGATTTGCTACTTCCGTTTCTTACCGGGCTAACATTCATTTTGGCCGTTGCACATACGCTTGGAATCGTCGCTGATCGACTCGGGTTTGCACCGGTCGTCGGTGAACTCCTCACCGGGTTGGTGCTTGGCCCCTCGGTTCTCGGTTTCGTTGCTCCTGCGGTCACGGCTATCGTCGTCCCTGTGCCCGATCGACTGGCAGCCATCGCGTCGCTTGGGCTCATTCTCCTCCTCGTATTGGCTGGAACGGAAGTTGAAGTTCAGACGGTGCGCCGCTATGCCCGACCGACGATGGCACTCGCTACCGGAGCCTCCGTCGTGCCGTTCCTTCTGGGGTTCGCGTTGGGATGGGCGCTCCCCCCGAGGTTTCTCGTCACTCCCGGGCAGCGACTGCCGTTCGCACTGTTCTTGGCGACGGCGCTGAGCATCTCTGCGGTCCCCGTCGCCGTCCGTGTGCTGATCGACCTCGACGCGATGGACCGAACAGTGGGCCAACTCACCCTCACCGTCGCTGTCGTTATCGATGCAGCGGGGTGGGTTGCGCTCACGGTAGTTTCTGACATCGCTCGTGAGGGACAGCTAGAGCCGTTTGCGGTCGGTCGAACACTCGTCGTCCTCGGTGTATTCGTCGGAGGTGCCGTTGTTCTCGGGCCGCGAATCGTCGATGCACTCTTCGATGTCACCGCATACGTTCGATCGCCGGTGTTGACCGGATTTTCGATCGTACTCGTCGTCGGGGTTGCGATGGCCGGGGGGTCGCTTGCACTTGGATTGGAAGCCGTTCTTGGCGCGTTCTTCGCAGGCGTTCTCGTGAGAGATCGACTCGATGCGGAGACCGAACGAGTGTTTCAGATGGTGACACTCGGACTGTTCGCGCCCGTCTTCTTTGCGACGGCTGGGTTGCGGGTTGACCTGAGCGGACTGTTCACCCTGGATACGATTCTGGTCGCAGGCGTTACACTCGCCGTTGCTGTGCTGGGAAAGGCACTCGGCGTGGGACTCGGAGCGATGGTTACGGATCTCTCCCGAGCGGAAACCGTCTGCCTTGCCATCGGGCTCAACGCTCGCGGTGCAATGGAACTGGTCGTAGCGGCCCTGGGCTTGGCAATCGGAATCCTCACGCCCACCATCTATGCCGTCATCGTGCTCGTCGCCATCGCCACATCTGTAATGACGCCGCCACTGCTACGGCGTGCGCTCGCGCACCTTCCAGACGACGTACCCTCAGGGACGGTGTGATTTCTCTTATCAGATTGTTCAGTGACCGGCGGCGACGCCGAGGATGACGACGTGGTAGATGACAACGATAATGAACACCACGTAGAGAAGCCCTGCAACGAGGAACGGGGTTGGACGCATTCGATTGGTGGATGAGAACTGGGTCCGAAGCAAGACCATCGCACCACCAATAAGCGCGAGAACCGCTGAAAGCGTGTTCAGGAATCCAATCGTCCCCCACGTTACTCCAAGATCCCACGAAGTAAACAGAATACCGAGCATGGCAGGAAGCGTCCCCTGGAATACCATCGCGCCCGTGATATTTCCGATCGCGAGGGTATCCTTCCCCTCACTAACCCAGATGACGGAATTGAACTTCTCGGGGAGTTCAGTGGCCAGCGGTGCTAACAGGAGGGCAATCAGCGCTGCGGGAACGTCCAGCACCTCCGTCGAGAAGAACTCAACCTCGGTCACGAACAGATGGGCACCAGCGATGATCACGAGCAGCGCACACACGGTCTGCGTGACCACCATCCACAGGGGTGGTTCGTCAATGGAGACAATGGCCGATCCGAACGCCGGGAACGGTCGCTGGCCCTCGGTTAGCAATCCCCTGAGGTGTAGCCGATCGAGTTCTTCCCCGACGATCAGCTGGCCAGCTGCGAGCGTTCGCTTGACGTACACGAGATACAAGACGACAAGTCCGAAGGCAATCCCGATACGGAGCCCACGGGAGGGAACGAACGCGGCCACCACCGCGAACGTGTATCCGACGAGGAAAAACGAGAGGTCACGCCGGAGAGACGGCACGTCGGCCTCGAAAATTGGGCCAGCGTCGCGACGGCTGCCGAAATACAGCACGCTCGCGCCGATCAGAGTCATCGCAATAGTCGCAAGCATAAACGGCGCACCGAGGATAGCCCCCACACCGATCGCGTCGGCAGCGGCCTGATCCCCCCGACCAAGGAGGACCGAAACGATGGCAATCACAGGGATCATCGTCTCGGGTAACGCCGTCCCGACTGCGGCCAAGATGCTTCCGGTCGCGCTCTCACTCACGCCGAGGTGATATCCGAACCACTCGACCGAATTCGTGAAGATCTCCGCGCCACCGAGGAGTAATGCAAACGCGCCGAGAAGCAGTCCGAGATTCGCCAGTGGAATCGAGAACACTTCTACTGTTTGGAACATGGAGGTGTGTTCAATTCAACTGTCGTTCTGTTCGTAGGCATCGAACCAGCTAGTGACGGCCTGCTTGAGTGCCCCGGTCGTGCTCCCGAGGTTCAGCATCTGGTAGCCGTTCGTCGCTTTTTCGTTGACATCCTCCATTCCGAACCCGAGACACGCAACGGGGACACCCGCATCGATAGCTTTCGATCGAACCGTCTCGACGGCTTCCTGCACCATCGGATGATCGATCTCACCGGGGTGGCCGAGCGACACCGAGAGGTCGAACGGGCCGATGAAGACGAATCCCAGGTCCGGGACGGCCAGGATGTCGTCCAGGTTCTCGATGGACGCCTCGGTCTCGATGGTTACACCGACGAGGGTTTCTCTGTCTTCGGTCGCAATGTACTCGTCAGCGAGCCCCCAGCGAGACGCCCGTGGCGAGGCCAGCCCTCGATCACCGGGGCCGTCGTCGTAACGGAACCGTGCGGACCGAACCGCATCGCGGACTTCGTCGGCGGTTTCCACACGGGGGAGGAACACGTTTCTCGCACCGAGGTCCAGCGCTTTCCGGACGAGCGTTGGGTCCGTATCAGGAAGTCGGAGAAGTACTTCCACGCCCGTTCGTTCGGCTGCACGGAGCAGGTCTTCCATCTGACCTGCATCCCACGGGTTCGGTCCACCGTGTTCGAGATCCAGCCAGACGAAATCGACGCCGAGTTCACCATAGAACTCCACGAGTGTGGGGCTGTACGTATTGTCGAGGACGCCGAGAGCGACACCTCCGTCCTTCAGGGTCGCGGCGAGGTCGTTGATGGGCTGTGAAGCGCTCTTTTCGTTACTCATCGCAAGCGGGGAATTCGGGACACTCGTATAAAACGAGCTACATATTTCATAACATACGTAATTGTGATTAATTGAGAGACAGGTAATCGTCGGACGACCGCTGAGTGGGTTGGCCTCACTTCCACAGAGAGTCTGTCATGGAACTGCGATCGGTACAACCCGTCGTCGTCGGGTTTTGTTGTCGGTGAATGCAGAGTGCTCGACGGATCTGAAATACTGGTTTGACAAGTCGACGTTGGGCCATCAAGCGTTTGATCGCATCACCGACTGGCTCAGCTGTCTCACTCAGTGGCTGCTTGGCTCGATTGATCGTCCGGTTCGTCGGTGAGGTTGAGCCCAGCCACGAGACGAGCCGTGATGACACGGTTGATCCGATGCGAGTCACAGAGGTCCTCGATTCGTTGGTTGAAACCGGGTTCTACGAAATCAACCGCGAGACGAACGGATTGGTACGTTCTGGATTCTCAGCCTGTCTCGATATTGGGTTCGGATCAGTACTTATGGCGGTGATACTCACCCTCTCATCGGGTGGGTACGAGGATCTCGGGACGGAGTTGCTACTTGTGAGTGTCTACTGAATACAAAGATGGTCGAGAGCTAACTACAGACAAAGTTTAGTTCAGCACATGCGATCCGATGTGCGAGACGAGTGTGTTGAGCCGTGTGTTAACGACCTATGAGTCCCAGTACCCGTCTACGAACGTCATCAGCCGAGTCGAATACCTGGTCTTCGGTTCCGGAGAGTACGCCCTCGAGAGATCTCTCTCCGTCCCGTGTTTCGAGCGCATAATCGCCATAGGCCTCGACCAACTGGTCCGTCATAACTGGGTAGTCGTGAGATCCGAGTACTCCATCGAGATCACCAAGCCGCCCGCGGGGGTCATCGCCCACCGGCTCCTTCTCGTCGCCGCGGGTTCGGGCCTCCTCTACCTCACGCTCACGCTGGCGTTCGTCCTCGCGATCCGCCTGGTCGTCTCGCCCCTGTCTGTCATCTGCCATACACCACTGTAGGGGACCCAGGCGGATAACGGTAGGGCTGCCGATAAGCGAGCCCCCTCGAACACACCGTAGAATCCCCCGCCCCCGTGTCGATCTACGAGCACGACTCCCGACCAGCGACCCCGGCGAAGGGGCATCTGCAGGAGACGCTCGGTGTGTTACCATTAGGACGGCTCTGTCAGCTACTGGTAGGTATGTCAGCCACGTATCTAGAGACGTCCGGTGATCCCGATGACTCAGTACCGGACTTCGCCGACCGCCCCGAAGACGTGCCGGACAGCGGTTCGGGTGGTCCCGAGAGCACGTCTGCGTGATGTCGATGCATAACGGCGTCCCGCGACGGTGCGTCCGCAGTAGCCACCCGTACGGCAGGCCCCCACATCGTCGTATTGGACCCGTTCGTTCGTCACTAGCACGGACCACAAGGTCCGGACGCTCCGTGACGAGCGAGTGGGCAACCGGGAGACGGGTGCTCGTCTGTCCGTCGATATCGAGCCGATTACCCGCCGAGCCACCAGCCATAGAGCTGTGCCTGCTCGTCAGTGTCGGGATGCTTCTTCGAGTCGCCGTAAGTCTTCCCCTTGAGGAGTTGGCGTTCGACCGCGTTCGCGGCGAGTCGAAGGGCGTGAGAGCCACCGTACCCTTCCCCATCGGCCGTGAAGTAGCCGCGGTCTGTGACCAGTCGGATCCGCGCCAGTACCAGTGGAACCCCCCGCGATTGTTCTTTGTGCTCCTGCAGTTCGATACTGGCCTTGATCACACTCATCTCGCCGTACTTCGAGGTCATGTCCTCGATCAGTGTGGAGACGTCGTCGTAGTCCATCCCCTCCAGCAGCTCGAGGCCGAACACCTGCACGGGGTTCCGGTCGTCACGCTCCCAGGTGAGCGCCTCGATGACGTCCGTCTTCGTGATGATCCCGACTGGCTCACCGGTCCCGTCGGCCGTGACGACGAGCGAGGAAATCTCCCGCTCGAACATCGTCTCGACGACCTCGTCGAGCGGAGCGCTCCGCTCGACCGTCGCGACGGTATCGGACATCAGGTTCCGTATCGGCAGATCGAGCATTCGGTCGGAATCGCCCTCGCGCGCCCCGAACCCGCCACGATTCTGTCCGCCACCGCCGCGGCCACCGAAGCCACTCGACGACCCGCCCTGGCTCTTGCTGCCGCCCCGCGTCGTGAACTCGATGACGTCGTACAGGCTCAGCATGCCCGTGAGGTCGTCCCCGTCGACGACCGGGAGATGGGCGATTCCGGCCTCTCGAAGCAGATTGAGGGCTTTCCCGATCGTGGTTTCAGGGGTCGCACTGACCAATTCCGCCGTGTACGCGTCGTCGACGGTCGCTGCGTCGAGAAACGGACGGACAGCCTCAAGCACGGCATCGCCAGTCACCACACCGACGACACGGTCATCGCGGAGTACGGGGAGCGTTTTGGCGCCGCTCCCGATCATGAGTCGTGCGACCTCGCGGATGTCCTCGGTGCGGTCGACCGTCGGGAGGTGCTGTACCTGTGAGCCGATCTTCGCAGAGGGCTGGTTGGACGAGGAGGCCAGCTGTTGGCGGCTGACGACACCGCGATACTCGTCGCCGTCCGTTACGATGACGGCATCGAGTTCCTGATCCTCGAACGCCCCGGCGACCTTCGAGAGCGGTGTGCCGATGTCGAACTCGGTGAAATTCGGTGAGAGTATCTCGGAGATATCCATGAGTAACTCTCTAGTGAGAGGGGTCCAGGACGGTTATACCTGTCCCAGACCTGATATTTGGGGAAGGGACAATCTATTCGGGACCGAACGGTCAATAGTGAGTCGTCCGCACCATCAAGCCTAGCTATGTAACCGGGCAGGCACCGCCCCGTCCCTCCGAGTGAACGGTCACCGGAATTTGTGCTGTGAATCGAAAGCGGAAATTCAGGTTCGGAGGCTCTCCCCGTGGCGAAGCAAGATCGGGCGTATGAATACCGGATTACTGTGTCTTCCGGGATCTCTCAAATCAGAAGATTTTGACCGTTTCACAGCCTCCAAGGGGAATCGTTCGTATTTCGAACAGAAGCCTGCAGCGCCCATCGCTTCTCGAACAGGCTAAATCCGGCAGACGTGGGTAGGTTGTTCACGTTTCTCCTGTTACTGCTGAGTGTGAGTTCGTTCGATAGGCGAACGATTCCGAACGAGCGCGCTTCCCTCCGAGGTTCGCGTACAGCCAAACAGATACCGATTCAGAAAATCAATCGCACATTGAGTCAGAGCGTGTCGAACGAGTTGATGACGTCACTCGTTGAGTACGCCTCAACTAGATCCTGCTCGTCGAAATCGGAATCGTCACTCCAGAGGGACGCATCGCAGGCTATCGCACACGCCAAATACAGTACATCGTCGGGATCGGTGTCGCCAATTGCTTCATCTGCTCTCTCGATAGCGGGATAGAACTCCTTGGCTGGAACGATTTCGACATACTGGAACAGAAGATCGATGAACTGTGCGACTCGGTCCGGTTCCATCCCGGACTTCTCCACGATCAGATCCTGGTAGTTCCCGATTTCGTCGTGGACAAACGCAGGTGTCAGCAGGTCGGGTTCGAGTGTGACGATGAGTTCCCGCGTTTTCGAATCGGCGATGAGTGCAGAGATGACGACGTTGGCGTCGATGACCAGCTTCATTCGTCGTGTCTACGCCGATTCCTCGTCAACGCGCCTACGTCCGCTTTCGTTGATCTTCTGGGCGATTTCATGGACGTCGTTCTCGGTGAGGTCGCTCTCGCTGGTGAGTTCGTCCATCACCTCCAGCGTCTCGACCTTCTGTTGAATGGCTTGGCGCGTGACTTCACTCCAGTTGATCTCGGGGTGATTTTCCATTCGCTCTTTGAGGTCGTCATCCACGTTGACGGTGATAGTGGGCATACAGGGATCTATGGATACACAGAATACTGTGTCTTTCGGTGTATCTCAGATCCGCTGATTTTGACCGCCTCACAGCCTCCAAGGGGAATCAGTCGCCACTCGAACAGAAGCCTGCAGCGCCCATTCGTTTTCCGAACGGCCCACATCCGCGTGACAGCCACCACTGTTTCACCATCCATACGCTCGGTTTAGGCACTCTCCGAGCGTACGTACTCCGCTAATGGCACCGAGCATCGAAGAACAGGCAGCACAGCGTACGACACAGATGCGAGCGGTCGTAGCGAATCAGTACGGCTCACCGGACGTGCTCCGCGTCGACGACGTTCCGGTTCCGACGCCGGACACCGACGAACTACTGATCCGGGTTCGAGCGACGGTCGTCGGGCCATCGGACGCGGCCGCTCGTGAGGGGTCACCGTTCCCCATCCGGTTGTTCAACGGTCTCAGACGCCCGAAGGCGGTCCCAGGCGACGTGTTCGCCGGCGAGGTGGAAGCGGTCGGCCGCGACGTCGTACAGTTCGCACCGGGCGACGACGTGTTCGGCACAGTCGCGCCCGGAAGCGGCGCCCACGCCGAGTACCTGTGTGTCCCCGAAGACGGTGCCGTGGCGGTGATGCCGTCGATCCTGACGTACAGCGAGGCTGCGGCCGTCTGCGACGGCGGACTGACGGCGATGGAGTTCCTGACTGCCCACGCGGACCTTCATGTAGGCGAGTCCATCCTGATCAACGGTGCGTCCGGATCCATCGGGACGGCCGCAGTACAGATCGCGGCGGAGGCAGGAGCGACAGTCACGGGCGTGTGCAGTACGGCGCACGTCGACCTGGTTCGGTCGCTCGGTGCGGCGGCGGTCGTCGACTACACGACCACCGACTTCACGATGACCGGTGCGGCGTACGACGTCATCTTCGACGTGGTGGGGAAGCGCTCGTTCGCGGAGTGTCGCGACTCGTTGACCCCCGGCGGTCGGTACCTCACGACCGTGCCCTCGGTAGACATCTTGATCCGGATGGCACAGACCCGACTGATCGGTGACAAACGGGCGACGTTCGCGGCCACCGGGGTAGCATCGGCGGCGACGAAGCGTGCACACCTCGTCGCACTCCGCGACCGCGTCGAAGCAGGGGAGTTCCGCCCAGTCATCGACCGGGAGTACACACTCGACGCGATCGCAGACGCACACCGACATATCGACACGGGTCACAAGACGGGCAGCGTCGTCGTCGTCCCCGAGTGACAGTCTCACGCGCTATCGAGCGCAGCCCCAACGGTTACCACCTACCTATCTGATTATGACGTCGCTTACAATCACTTCGTGTTCGGTCCCTCCACGTATGAGTCAGAAGTCGCGGGAGACTGTGGGGAGCGCGGTGATACCTGCAGCTACGGCTGCGAGTAGCACCGCCGCACTCCGGTCGCTGGGGAAGCGTGGAGTGCGAACGATCGCGGTGTCCGAACGGGAACGATCGCCGGGGTTCGCCTCGAAGTACTGCGACCAGCGAGTGCGCGTCCCCTCGCCGATGACGGACTTGGCTGGGTACGAGGCGGCGCTGATTCGACTGGCCCGTCGGTCGGACGTCACGACGATTCTCCCCTTCTGTGAGGCAGATATCTACGTTCTCGCACGGAACCGCGAGTCGCTCGCAGACCACGTCGGGACACCGTGGCCGACACTCGAGACGCTTCGGTCGGTGCAAGACCGCGTCCGCCTGTTCGACGCGGCACGGCGGGCCGGCGTCGCGGCCCCCGAGACGCGACCGTTCGACGAGTGGGACGAATGGGACCACGAGGTCATTGTCAAACCGCGGTTCACGATGAACGCCACAGAGTACGACGACAGCGTCACCGACAGCGCCGTCGTCGACAGTTCGACGCAGTACGTCTTGCCGGGCGAGCGCCCCACCGAAGCCGACCTCGTCAGCGAGATGGGACACGTCCCCCTCGTCCAGGAGTACGTCGACAGCACCGACGAGTACGGCTTCTTCGCGCTGTACGACCACGGAGAGGCCGTCGCGACCTTCCAGCATCGACAGGTGCGCGGCTGGAAGTACTGCGGCGGGCCGAGCGCTTACCGGGAGTCGGTCGACATCCCCGAACTGAGACAGGCTGGTCTGGCCCTCCTCGACGAACTGGACTGGCACGGCGTGGCGATGGTCGAGTTCCTCCGCGACCCGGAGACGGGCGAGTTCAAACTGATGGAGGTGAATCCCCGATTCTGGTCGTCGCTGCCGTTCACGGTGCAAGCGGGCGTCGACTTCCCGGCGCTCTACTGGGGGATGGCGTCCGGCGGCCGGGTCGAAGTGGATCCAGACTACCGCGTCGGTATCGCGGGACACCTTCTGTCCGGGGAGGTGCTCCACCTCTGGAGCGTCCTTCGCGAGCAGAATCCGCTCGTCGAACGGCCGTCGTTCCCCCGACGGGCGGCCGAAATCGCGACGTCGCTCGTCAGTTCGCCCCGCTTCGACTACCTCTCGGTACGCGACCCCGGACCGTTCGTCCGTCACGCGCAGAACACGCTCGATGCAGTTGCGAGTCGGAACACACAGACAGACCCCAAGCCGGGTCGCGTGGAAGCGGAGTCGGCCCAGACTACCGACGAACCGAACGCCGAGCGTCGAGCAGACGCCGTCCCGTCCACGCTCGCGGAGCGAATGATCGGAGACGGTGGGCGCGACGCCGGAGACGGGCGACGGTAAGCCGAATCGAAACGCGATGAGTGTGCGTCGCCAGTGGTCCGCTCTGGCCTACTCGACGGCGGCGAGGACGTCCTCGGCGGTGAGGTCGAGTCCCTCTGTCTTCTCGATTAGCACCGCGAGTTTCTCCGTGTCGAACTCCGAGTCGCCGACCGCGTCAGCGACTGCCGCTCCCTCGTAGATGGCCGTGATGACCGAACACGCCTCGTCGACCCACCGAACCCGGTCGGCGGACTCCCGGTACGTCGACGGCCGTCCCATCATGAATCCCGCGTTCGTCCCGTGTGGGGTGTCGATGATCCGAACTGCGCCGTCGTCCAACTCCTTCACCTCCGCGAGGGTGGGTTCTGACATACGTTCGATAATTGTCACACTAACAATATAAGTGTATCTGACACCTATGGATACAGTCGAAATTCGGCGGTACGAGTGTCAAATGGCGGGTTCAGGGGAGAGTGAGAGCGGCGACATCACCTCGGGCGAGACGGGCACAGACGCCCGCAGGCAGACTCGAATCGGCACTCGTACTCGGTTCTCGTGTCCGCGAGTCACTCCTCGTCGAGAAGCCCCATGTCCTCGACGACGAGGTCGGCGATCTGATCTGCGAGTGCCGGGTCGACTCGAGCGACGGTCTCGCCGTCGTGGCGCGTGTCGTTGTGCCGTTCGACCGACTCGGCGAGCGTCGACAGCGGAACCCGCGTTCGGGTGTCGCACTCCTCACAGACGATGGGAACGGTGGGGTCGTCGTCCGAACTCATACACCCGAGTCGACCGGCCGGGGGCGTAAACGGGTCGGTTTCGACGACAGCCGCGGAACGGCTCAGGCGTCGAACTCGTCGGGGCGGAGTGCGGCCAGTCGGTCCGCGCGGTCGACGCCTGTCACTAGGACGGTCACTCGGAACTCCTCGGCGGTGGGGTCAGGGTAGTCTCCCCACCGAATCTCCGGGACACCCGTCTCCTCCTCGACCAGCGACCGGGCGCGTTCGAGGCCACGGCGACTCAGCCACGCCGGCGGCGCGTGAAAGACGACTGCCGCCCGCGATGCACTCGTCAGGTCACACGGCAGCGACAGGCGATGCGTGAGCGCCTTTCGAGTCGTGTTCGTCGCGACGGAGACGGCCTCGCCCTCGTCGACCGCGGGGCCGTCTGCGCCGGTCACTCGGTCGAGGAGGCCTCCGACGAGCCCCTCGCGGCGGCCGTTCTCGACGGCGTTGCTCGCCGATCCAACGGCGGACACCCCGCCCGCGCCGAGTGTGTTGTGGAGTTCGCTCGCGTCGAGGATTCGTTCGGGCGTCGGCGCATCCGTCTCGCCGGCGGCGAACAGCGACCCCAGCCGGGTCGTGAGGTCGGTGTCGAGACGGTCCCACGCGGGCGTGTACGGTGCACCGCTGGCTCTCCACACGTCTAGGTCTGCGAGCAGGAGGTCGTCGCTCGCGGCCGACAGCGCCCGAACCGCCCCGGCCGCGTTCGACGAGAGCGGTCGGTCGGCGTGGTCGCCGGCGACGGCGTCGTCCGTCCGCTTCGGCCCGTCGCTGACGCCGGTGGCTCCGCCGTCGCCGCCGACCTCCGCGACGCCCGGGAGGATACCGACGGTGTACACCGGCGTCCCCGTCAACTGCGTGAGCAAGTCGACGACGGCGGGGGCGACACCGGCCCCAGTCCCGCCGCCGAGCGCGGCGATTACAACGGTCGCGTCGACGCTTCCGACGGGAATCGCGTCGACCGCCGCCTGTAGTTCTGGCCGCTCCTCGCGGACTATCTCTGCGGCCAGTTTCGCGTCACCGGCGGTCCCCTCGCCGTCGGTGTGAACCGCGCCCAGCAAGTGGCGGCGCTGTTCGTCGACCCGGTCGAGTGAGTTGAGGTCGCCCGCGTCGGTGTCGATGGCGACCGCCTCGGCAACGTACTCAACCCCACGAGCGTCTTCGTCGGCGAGCAGTGCATCCGTCAGCGCGTTCCCGGCCCGGCCCACGCCGACGACTCCGATTCGCATACCTCGAACGCCCCACCGCGGGTGCATAATCGTGACGGAGGTGCGAACGGATTCGACGGTCGGGAGACACGCACGGCACGCGAGGAACTCACACCACCGACGCGACGGTGGGAAAGCGGTTTCCGACCGGCCGCCGTCTCTCGAGTATGATCGAACTCGTCTCCGTCGCGGCTGTCGCGGAGAACGGCGTCATCGGTGCCGACGGCGAACTCCCGTGGCCGTCGATCCCCGCCGACAAGCGGCAGTACCGCGAGCGGATCCGCAACGACCCGGTGATCCTCGGCCGGAAGACGTTCGAGTCGATGCTCGACGACCTCCCCGGGTCCGCACAGATCGTCCTCTCGCGCAGTCGGGACTCCTTCGACGTCGAGACGGCCCACCACGCCGAGGACGTCGCGGACGCGGTCCAGATTGTGGCGTCGCTCGGCGCAGACACCGCCTACGTCATCGGCGGCGGCGTCATCTACGAGTTGTTCCAACCGCACGTCGACCGGATGGCGCTCAGTCGCGTCCACGGCGAGTACGACGGCGACTCTCACTACCCCGAGTGGGACGAGGCCGACTGGGAACTCGAGTCGGCCACCGAGTACGACCGCTTCACGCTCGAAGAGTGGGTGCGAATCGACGGCGGGGGAGATGAAGAAGCGACCGACACTGACGCCGACGGCGACAACTGATACGTACGCCCCACCCCTACGACGGGTCGTGCTTCAGTCAGTTCCGCCACCGCAGGCGAGTGCGTCGCTGTCGGTACCGTTGTTGTTCGTCGTCGGACTCGTCGGCGGCGTCCTCGCGACGCTCGCGATGGACCGCGTGATGGACCGTATCGACGAAGGATGGACGCCCCCGAACATCGCCAGCGGAGTTCTCACCGAGAAACACCCCGACCGAGCGCCCGAGCGACTCGCTAGCGTCGTCCACTACGTCGCCGGGATGCTCTCCGGTCCGCTGTTCGTCTGGATGCTCCTCGCCGCCGAGGGAGTACTCGGTCCCGGACTGCTGGCAACGGCACTGGCGGGCGTGGCGATGTACCCGCTGATGGTCGGCTTCTTCGCACTCGTCGTGTTGCCGCGCTCTCGAGGGCTCCCCAAACAGCGGATCGAGGCGATCCGTCGGGCGTGGGCGATCGAAGCCGCCGTCTACCTCGTCGTCCTCGTGCCGGTGGTCGCAATCGGTGCGAGCCTCCTGTAGGCCGAACTGTTTTCACCGCGACCCGCGTCTCGCCTGCGTGTTCCGACGCATTCGCGAGACTGGCCCCGCCGGCCTCGTTCCGCTGGCGTGGACGTTCACCATCGCCGCGCACCTGTCGCTCGTGACCGAGCGGTCGGTGCTGATCGCACACCTCGTGATGGACGTGTTGCTCGTTGCGTTCGTCGTTCTCTCGTGGGATGATATGCGTGAAGGGGTGTTGCGGGCGTGGCGGACGGTCATTCTCGTCGGGATTCCGATCACACTCGCGGGGACCGCGGGACTGCTCACCGCCGCCGCACCAGGGTCGTCCCCACTGGCCGCGGTGTCGGTCGTCGGGTGGACGTTCCTTCCGGTCCCGGCGCTGTGGTACACCGGCCGCGAATCGACCGGGAACGCCCGGACGGTGAACTACGCGGCGGCGGCGCTGTCGGCACTCGGCGCGGTCGTCTACCTCGACGTCACGCTCGCCGGAGTCGTGCCGACCGCGCCGCTTCGACTGGCCGGCCTCGCCCTCGTCGGCGTCGGGCAGACGGTCGGCATCGTCGACGCAGTCGTCCGGTACTGAGTAGCAGGCGGCGGAGCGCCCGGGACGCTCCCGCGCTACCGACCCTCCCACTCGGGGTCTCGGTCCTCGAAGAACGCGTCGATGCCCTCGTTCTTGTCTTCGGTCGCGAACAGCGCGGCGAACAGTTCCGCCTCGTAGTCGATTCCCTCGTCCAGTCCCATCCGTGAGGCGGCCTGCACCGCGGTCTTGGCGTACTCCAAGGCGACGGGGCTCTTGTCGGCCATCGACGCCGCCAACTCGTACACGCGGTCGTCGAACGCGTCGTCCCCGTGGACCTCGTCGACGAGGCCGATGTCGGCGGCCTCCGCGGCGTCGATCAGTTCGCCTGAGAGGATCAGTTTCATCGCCTGCCCCTCGCCGATGAGGCGGACGAGGCGCTGGGTCGCGCCGCCGCCGGGGATGATGCCCAAATTGATCTCGGGTTGGCCGAGTTTCGCGCGTTCGTGGGCGATGCGCACGTCACACGCCAGCGCGAGTTCGCTCCCGCCGCCGAGGGCGTGGCCGTTGATGCGAGCGATCACTGGCTGGCGGAGGTCGGCGACGTGTTCGTACACCCGCGGTCGCTCGCTGGCGCGGCGCTGTTCGAGCATCCCCCGCTCACGCAGTTCCGACACGTCCGCGCCCGCGACGAACGCCTTCGCCTCGTCCGCGCCGGTGAGGACGACGACGCGGACGCCGCTGTCGGCGTCGTCGATGGCCCCGACCACGCGCGTCAACTCCTCTCGAACCTGCGCGTTCAGCGCGTTTCGCGCGTCCGGCCGAGAGATAGTCACCGTCGCGACACCCTCGATGCGGTCGCCCACCGCGCAAGCGACGTACTCGCAGTCGGCGGCGACAGCCTCGGGAGTCGGCTGCTCGCCGTCACTCGCAGTCACGTCCCCGCACCTCCGTCGTCCGCGGGTCGAACCGCTTCGCCGTCCTCCCAGACGTAGAACCCCTCGCCGGCTTTCTTCCCCACCTTCCCGGCGCGAACCTTCCGCTTGAGTGCCTGCGGCGGGCGGAATCGCTCGCCCAGTTCCTCGCGGAGGTGTTCGAGGATGTCGAGGCGTACGTCGAGGCCGACGACGTCGGTGAGTTCGAGCGGCCCCATCGGGTGGTTGTAGCCGAGTTCCATCGCGGCGTCGATGTCCTCGACGCCGGCGACGCCCTCCTCGTACATTCGAATCGCCTCGACGCCGAGCGCGACGCCGAGTCGCGAGGAGGCGAACCCCGGCGAGTCGCGCACCTCGACGGCCGTCTTCCCGATGGAGTCGACGAACTCACGGGCGACCTCCAGCGTCGCGTCGTCGGTCTGTTCGGCGACGACGACTTCGACCAACCCCATCAGGTGGACGGGGTTGAAGAAGTGGAGACCGAGCAGTCGACGCGGCCGGTCGAGCGCACTCGCCAAGTCCGTCACCGACAGCGCGGAGGTGTTCGACGCCAACACGGTCGTCTCGTCGACGTACTCTTCCGCCTCGGTCAGCGTCTGTTTCTTCAGGTCGGCGTCTTCCGGGACGGCTTCCACGACGAGGTCCGCGCCCGCCGCGGCGTCGGCCAGCGACGTGGTGCCGGTGATGCGGTCGAGCGTCGCCGCACGTTCCTCGGGCGTCACCTTCCCGCGGTCGACGCCCTCTGAGAGCGTCGCCTCGATGCCGGCGATGCCGTCGTCGACGTACGACTGCTCGATGTCTCGAAGCGCGACGTCGTGACTCGCGGCGGCGGCCACCTGCGCGATGCCGCGTCCCATCGTCCCCGCGCCGAGTACGGTCACTCGCATGCCCGTGAGGGTGCGACCCGCCGACATAAGGGTGGGTGGTCCACCCGGTGAGCGTCGAGGTGGCATCTGAAACGGACTGGCCGCGACCGTGTACCAAACTGGTTGAATCGGTTATGCGGCTGACGAGTCGACTATCACACGGTATGTCAGGACCCGCACTGACCGTCGACGATCTGTACGACGTACTGAGCGACTGGCATCGTCGACGCCTGCTGTGGCAACTCCTCGACGGCGGACCCAGCGGTGGACTGGACGTGCCGGCAGAACTGCCGACGCGAGACGAGACAGAGCGAACCGCGCGCGTGCAGTTTCACCACGTCCACCTGCCGAAACTGGAGGCGTGTGCGTTGGTCGAGTTCGACGAAGCGGAGAACCTGTTGACACGGGGACCGATGTTCGACCGGACCGAACCGTTACTGAGCGTGCTCCGGGAGCGTGAGCACCAAACGCCGCTCCCAGAGGCAACGTGAGCACCGACGATCCGCTGTCGATGGCGGTGATCGAGGCGCTCGCGACCGCACGCGGCGTCGACCCACTCGACCTCACGTTCAACCTCTACGAGTGGGTCGACGCCGACGTCCTCGACTCGTTCGCGTCGATCACCAACGACCAGTGGCAGTTCGAGTTCGTTGTCGACGAGCATCTCGTGACCCTCCGTGGCGACGGGACCGTTCGGATCGACGGGCACGACCCCGCCGACCTGTACCCCTCACAGCCGACGTGACCTAACCGCGCGGGCGACGCTCAATCGTCCGCGCTCGGCCGGTACGCCCGGCTGACTGCCTTCCATCGATTCGAGCGGAAGCGCCGGGCGTTCACCACCATCGGCACCGCCGTCTCCGCAACGAGCGCAATCAGCAGGCCCGAGACGCCGAGTACCGGGACGACCGTTCCGAGGTACGCAACCGGGACCGCCGCGAGGTACGCCCCCGCCAGCGTCGCGACGAACGGGACGCGGGTGTCGCCCGCGCCGCGAAGCACGCCGGTGATCGATCCGTCGATGCCCGAGGCGACGACGCTGACGCCCGCGACGGCGACGAACTGCGCGGACAGCGCCAGGTTCGCGGGGTCGTCGACGAACACGCTCGCGATGGGGTCGGCGAAGGCGACGACGACCGCCGCGGCGACGACGTACACCACAGCCGATAGCCGAGTGATCTGCGAACCGAACGCCTCCGCCTCCGCTTCTGCGCCCTTCCCGAGTTCCTGTCCCACGAGCGTCGAGGCGGCGATAGAGAAGCCCCACGAGAAACTCCCCAATAGCGCCCGGACCTGTCGGCCGACGCCGACAGCGGCGACGGCGACCGGGCCGAACGTCGCCGCGATGGCGAGCAACGGGAACACGACGAGTCCCTGTGCGGCGCGGCGGGCCACCAGCGGCGACGACACGCGACCGATCTGTGCGAGCAAGTCGCGGTCGACGATCGGTCGCTCCAGCGTCAGCGGGACGGGACTCGCGCCGCGCCCGCGGACGTAGTCGTGGCCGGTCATCCCCCACGCGAACACCACGGTGACGAGCGCCGTCGCCAGCGCGGTTCCGAGCGCTGCGCCCGCGACACCCATATCGAGTGCGAGGACGAACGTCGCCGACAGCGCGATGTTGGCGACCGCACCGCCCGCGCGAACGACCATCGGCGTGACTGTGTCGCTGACGCCGGCGTACGTCCGACTGGCGACGAGGTTGAGGAACTCGAACAAGAGACCGGGCGCGACGACCGCGAGATACGTCGCGCCGTAGCCGATACTCGCTTCGTCGCCGCCCAGCAGCGCGACGAGCGGTTCGGCGGCGCTCGCGAACAACACGACTGCGGGCACCGCGATGGCGACGGAGATGATGACACTCAGCCGAACGACCGACGCCGCGCGGTCGGTGTCGCCGCCGCCGTAGTTCTGCGAGACGAGCGAGACGGTACCGCCCGCGAGGCCGATGGCGAGGAACTTCGCGACCATCCAGAAGGCGTTCGCGAGCGTCAGCCCCGCGACCGCCGTCGGGCCGATGACGAGTCCGACCAGCGCCAGGTCGACCGTCCGCTTGGACATAATGGCGAAGCCGGTGACGATGCGCGGCCACGCCAGATCCGTGGTCGCCCGCAGGCGCGACTCCTCGATGACGCCCGCACTCGCGAGCGCCGCGGCGAGCGCTGACCCGGCGCGGCGAAGCCGTGACACGGCTCACGGTCGGGGTGGGCGCGGCTAATCGCTTCCGTTCGTGGCTGGCGGCGACAGCGCGGTAGCGGCCGGGAGTTGCACAGTGCGACTACGCCAGCAACAGCCCCGCGACCGCACCCGTCGTCAGGACGGTGAGGGCGTCGGCGGTCGGGCCGCTCCACCCCTCGTCGTCGACGACGAACCGCCCCCGTTCGCGCACCGTCGCGGGGTCTGCGGCCACCGCGAGGTCGCCGCTCGACAGCGCCGCCCAGTACGCCAGCGGCGCGATAGCGAGATACCGGAGTCCCGACCCGTCGGGTAACAGGAAGTCCAGGACGGCCGCGACGACGACGTACACGAGCGGTGCGAGTGCGACCGCGCGAATGACCGCGCCGGGCGTCGCCTCCGGGACCCGTGCGTCGAACTGGCCGAGCGGTCGCCCCGCGCCGTTCCACGCGGGCAACACCGACACCTCCGCCTCGAAGCCGAACAGCCGCGCGACTGCCGCGTGGGCGGCCTCGTGGGGGAGGACGGCGACCGCGACGACGAGGCGAGTGAAACGGGACACACGGGTGATTGGGTGCCGACGCGGAAAGCGGTTGCCCGGGCGTTAACGAACGGAGTGGCGACAGGCGTTTGTCGCCGCCGCGAGAACGCCCCGAGCGTGCCCTCCACGCTGCTCACTCGACGACGACTCATCGAGGCGGGTGCGATGACGGCCGTTACCGGGATCGCAGGCTGTGTCGACAGCGGCGACGACCCGGACGGTATCACGGGCGACTATCTGCACGTGCGTAACGACACGGACCGTCCACGCGAGGTGTCGGTGCTTGTTCGCCGTGGCGGGACGACTGCCACGGACGGGCGCTACCGCGTTCCCGCGGGCGACGGCGGGTACCTCGACCTCTCGTTGCCCACCGCCGAACACGAGGTGATCGCGAATCTCCACGACGACGTGGAGTGGTGGCAGTCGTGGCGGTGGCGGCCGCGGCCGTGCGGGACGGCGACGCCGGAGGACACCGGAACGTGGACTGCGACCGCGGACACGCCGATGCAGGCCGGACTCGTGGTCGGGGAAGACGACTGCCGGTTCGTCGAGTGTGCGCCGACGCGGTTCGGGAACGCCGGATCGCCGCCGCTCGCGACGCTGCGAGTGGGCGACGCGGCGACACCCTCGACGTGAGCGGGGGACCGCCTCCCCGGCAGTAGGGTGGCCTGTCACCGCGGCCGCCACGTCGCGAGGGTTAACTGTCCAGATGGAGACCGATCGGGTATGCAGATCGGCTCGCGTCGGTGTCTCGTCAATCCCAACAGCGGCACCAGCGACCACGCCGCGTACGTCCGCCGGGCGATGGAGGCACGCGGCTTCGCCGTCACGGAGACCGAGAGCCGCGATCACACCGTCGAGTTGGCACGCGAGGCCGGAGAGAACGGCGTCTCGACGCTCGCGGTGTGTGGCGGCGACGGGACTATCAACGACGTGCTTCGTGGCCTGTGGACGGCCGACGCCCTCGGCGACGTGACGCTCGCGATAATTCCGGGCGGCACCGCGAACCTCCTCGCCGAGAACCTCGGCATCGACTCCATCGACGAGGGTATCGAGTGTTCGGACACCGGCGAGGTGCGCGCACTCGACGTGGGCGTCGCCGAGGGCAGCGACGCCGACGACACCGACCCGTTCCTCGTCTCGTGTATCGCCGGCCTCCCGGCGGACGCGAGCACGGGCACCTCTGGCGACCTGAAAGAGCGGTTCGGGACGCTCGCGTTCCTCATCACCGGCGCTCGAGAGACGATGGCGTTCGACGGCCTCGACGTGCGCGTGGAGTCACCGACCCAGTCGTGGGCGGGCGACGCGACGTGCGTCCTCGTCGGCAACGCCCGCAAGTTCGTCGAGGAGGGCGGGCAGGCGAATATGGAAGACGGCCGTTTCGACGTGGTCGTCGTCGAGCGGATGCCCCCGAAGAACCTCGCGTTCGAGGCGGCGGTCCACCGACTGCTCGGTGAAGGAACCGACGGCGTCACCCACTTCCGGGCCGGCGAACTCCACGTCGTGAGCGACGGCGACCACCCGATCACGTTCAGCCGCGACGGCGAGGTGGCGGCCCACGAGCGCCTCGACTTCCGCACCCTCCAGACCGCTCTCGACGTGCGCGTGGGCGACGGCTACGTGCCGGACCCAGAGTAGTCGGCGACCCAACCAGAGTCGCGGCGCTCCGTCGGGCTTTTCTCCGCCTCGCCACTCGACCGAAGCGATGGACTCCGGCGAGGAGACTGGCGAGAGAGATGCTGCCGACGGTGTCGCTGACGCGGTCGGGAGCGACGCCGGTTCTGTCGCCACGTCCGACACCGACGCCGGAACCGAGACCAGCGACAGATACACCGAGCGCGGGTCCGTCGACGCTCGCCTCGCGGACGCCTTAGAGCGGGTCGCACACGGTGCGGTCGTCTCCACGCCGAGTATCCTCGTCCAGCGGGGTCTGACGCTCGCGTTCACCGCGATACTCACCAATACCTTCGCCGCCGGACCGTACGGGCTGTTCGCGCTTGCGCGACGCCTTCAGCGATTTCTCCGTCGTCTCGCGCTCGGCTTCGGAAGCGGCCTGAGCCAGTTCCTCCCGACGACGGAGACGGCCGCCGAACGCGACGCCATCGCGACGTTCGCGACGACGCTGTTGCTCGGCGTCTCGACGCTGTTCGGCGCGGCGTTGTATCTCGCTTCCCCCGCTATCGCGACGCTCACCGGGAAGGGTGCGCCGTTCCCGCTGTATCTTCAGGTGTTCGGCGCGGGCCTCCCGCTGACGGTCGGGATGTTCACTGTCGCCCGCCTGCTGCGAGCGACCGAGGAGGTGACAGCGCTCAACGCCTTCCAGCGGGTTGCGTTCCCCCTCGCACAGTTGGCCGTCGGCGCGGTCGGCGTTCTGTTGCTCGGTGACCTCGCTGGCGTCGCTATCGGCCTCCCACTCGCGATGGGCGTCGTCGCCGTCGGTGGCCTCGTGTGGCTGATTCGTTCGCGCGGCTTCCGCCCCCGCGTCCGTGTCCCCGACGGCGACGCGATTCGGCGGCGCTACGTCGGCTACACGACGCCGTTGTTCCTCAGCGGCTTCGCGACGACGACCCAGCGACTCGGCTTCTATCCGCTCATCGCGGTGTTTCTCTCGGGCACGGCTGGCGGCGTGTTCGCCGTCGGCGTCCTCGTCGGGAGCCTCGTCCGCCTGCCGCTGATGGGCGTGAACCAGTTCATCCCGCCGGTCGCGGCCGCCCTCAACGACGACGGCCACCGCGAGGCGCTCTCCCGGTTGTACCACGTCACGAGTCGCCTCGTCCTCGTCGGCGTCACCGGCCTGTCGGTGCCGGTCATCGTCTACCGGGAGTCGGTGATGGCGCTGTTCGGGCCGACGTTCGTCCGCTACGCGCCCCTGTTGCCGGGGTTCGTCCTCGCCCAGTTTCTCGCGTGTGCCGCCGGCAGCGTCGGCATCCTCCTGCGGATGACCGACCACCAGCGGGCGCTGTTGGTGACCAACACGGCCATCACGCTGTTTCTCGCCGTCACCGCCATCCCGCTGACCATCGAGTTCGGCCTCGCGGGCTTGGTCGCGAGTTACCTCCTGATGCTCGGCGTCAACAACGGCTTGGAGGTGGCGGTGCTGTACCGCGTCGAGGGATTACAGCCGTTCACCCGGGCGCATCTGAAGCCGCTGGCGGCCGCGGTGCCGTTCACGCTCGTCGCCCTCGGCGCACGGACGATACTCCCGCAGTACCCCGCCGCCGTCGCCGGCACACTCCTCGGTCTCGGCGCGTACGTCGCGGTGTTGCTCGCGCTCGGGTTCGACCCCGCAGAGCGTCGACTGCTCGCGACGCTGGCCGACCGCTATCGGCAGGCGATTCGCGCGGTCGCCGTTCGCGGCGGCGGGGCGGAGTGAGCGGTCGGCGTCACCGGAGACAACGCGCACAAACGGCAGACACGTTTGCGATACGACACGCCGGTAGTTACACCAACCCCCCTGAGAGATGTGAGATATGGCCGACCCATCACCCGACGCAGACGAAGCGATGCCAGCCGGACCCGCCCACGCCGACCCGCCGTTCGACGCGCCCGACCTGTCGGGGTCGACGGCGTTCGTCACGGGGACGACCCGCGGCATCGGCAAGCGCATCGCGCTGACGCTCGCAGAGTGCGGCTGCAACGTCGTCTCGACGGGCAAGACCGCCGAACCCGGCGGCGACCTCCCCGGAACCATCCACAAGACGGCCGAACAGTGTGAGGCACGCGGCGTCGACGCCCACGCCATCAAACTCGACGTGCGCGACGAGGAGGCGGTGGAGGCCGCCGTGCAGGAGGCCATCGACGAGTTCGGCCAAATCGACATCGTGATCAACAATGCGTCGGCGATCCAACTCGCGAACGTCACGGATCTGCCCGCCAACCGCTTCGACCTGCTGACGGACGTGAACATCCGCGGCACGTACCTCGTCTCGCGGGCGTTCATCCCGCACCTCCGCGAGCAAGACCAGGGGTGGATCCTCACGAACGCACCGCCGGTCGCCGTCGACCGCGCGCCCGGAAAGGCCGCCTACGCGTGGTCGAAACTCGGGATGTCGTTCGTCACGCTCTCGCTTGCGGCGGAGTTGGCGGGCGACGACATCGGCTGTAACACCTTCTGGCCGGTCACTGCCGTCGACACGCGGGCGACCCGGTACTTCGGCCTCGGCACGGAGGACGACTGGCGGACGCCGCACGTCCTCGCGGACGCCGTCCTCTCCATCCTCGACCGAGACCCGGCGGAGTACACGGGCCACTCGGCGTACGACGAGGACCTCCTGCGGGCGGCAGGTGCGAGCGACGCCGACCTCTCGGCGTACAACCTCACCGAAGGCGACCCCGCGCCCACCTCCGCGCAGATGTTCGACCCCGAGTACGAGCGTCAGTAATCCGGCACCGCCGGAATCCCCACCGAGCATTTCAGGCGCAAGCGTCGACTGTGTTGCGTGCGCCTCTCGACCAAAGTGCTGCTCGTCGGTGTCGGACTGTTCGTCCTCCCACTGCCGGGAACGTTCATCCTCGGCGGTCTCACGCTGCTGATCGGTGGCTTGCTTCGGTTCCTCGGGGAGTGAACCGAGCGGTCGATTGATCTGGACGGATTAGTCGCTCAGGTGTTCACGACGGGTCGGCCCCCGCCGGACGCTCGGTGAAGCGCTCGACCAGCCACCCGCCGATAGCGCCGCCGATGAGGCCAGGCAGGGCGGAGATTGCGACGACGAACCCGGCGGCGACGGCCATCAACACGGCTCCCGCGACCGGCGACGACCACGCCGTCGCGAACGACGTTCCGATCTCACGGATCGACGACCAAAACCAGACGTATCCGGGCAGGCCGCCGACGATTCCGGCACGCAGACCGGCGCTCACAGCGTTCACGTCGGGGCCGTCGTGTCGCTCGGCGAGGACGCCTGCGACGAGACCGCCGACCACGATCAGATTCACCGAGAAGTTCGACCCCATTCCCGACAGCCAGTAGGCACCGACTGTGAGGGGCATCGAGACGACACCGCCGACAAGCGCGTACGTCCACGTCGCTGAGAGTGGGAGGGAGGGGAGGGAACTGCGGGACACGGTGTTCGGGTACCCATCTACGGAACATAGTGTTGACGATCAGACTGGTTGGCGACCGACACCCCCAGTCAGGTGACGCCGCCGCCGCGGGCGTCGTAGTCGAGATGCGCGTCGGTCTCGACGATGTCGCGCATCGTCTCGACCACCTGCCACACGTCCTCGAATCGGGTGTACATCGGGGCAGGACAGATCCGAACGACGTTCGGCGGGCGGAAGTCCACCACCACGTCCCGGTCGCGAAGTGCCTCGCTCACGCGGTACGCCTCCGGGTGTTCGACGGCGACGTGGCCGCCTCGACGGCCGTGGTCGCGTGGCGTGCCCACCGAGAAGTCGTCGCCGAGGTACTCGTCGACCAGGTCGATGAGGTAGTCGGTCAGCGCGAGCGACTTCTCGCGCACGGCGTCGATGCCGGCGTCGCGGACGAGTTCGGTCGCGCCCTCGATAGGGGCAGAGGAGAGCATCGGTACGGTTCCGATCTGCCACGCGCCCGCCGAGGCTGCCGGTTCGTACGTGTGGCGCATCTCGAACTGGGTCGACTTGTCGTTGCCCCACCACCCCGCCAGCGCTGGCGTCGCTCCGTGGTGTCGCTCGTGGACGTACAGGCCAGCGGTCGCTCCCGGCCCGGCGTTCAGGTACTTGTAGGAACACCACACCGCGAAGTCCACGCCCGAATCGCCGGCGTCCCGAAGGTCGTGCGGCACCGCGCCGACGGAGTGGGCGCAGTCGAAGCCGACGAGTGCGCCGTTATCGTGCGCGGCCTCCGTGATGCGGCCGACGTCGAGCAACTGGCCCGAACGGTACAGCACCGACGGCATAAACACGATGCCGACGTCGTCGCGGTTGGCCAGCATCGCCTCGATGTCGGCTTCGTCGATGGTGCGGCCGTCGCGCGACTCGACGGCGACCAACTGCTCGTCGGGGTCGAGGCCGCGTTGGCGAAACTGCGCGCGGATGGCGTAGTGGTCGGTCGGGAAGTCCAGATCGTTGACGAGGACTGCGGGCGGGTCGGCGCTCGGGTCTGGACCGGCGGGCGTGCCGGGGAGCGTGTCGAGGAACGTGCCGACGAGGGTGTGGATGTTGACCGTCGTGGAGTTGGCGACGACGACTTCGTCGCCGTCGGCACCGACCAGCGGCGCGAGGAGGTCACCGAGGTGTTCGCCGTAGTGGAACCAGTCGGGGTCGGCGGCCTCCCACCCGCGGATGGCGAGGTCCTTCCATTCGTCGACGACGCGTTCCAGCGTCGCCAGCGCGGTGTCGGAGGCGAGTCCCAGCGAGTTGCCGTCCATGTAGCGCTCGCCGTCGGGCACCGAGAAGTGGGCGCGGTAGTCGGCCAGTGTGTCGGCCTCGTCGCGGGCGCGGGCGTCGGCCAACGAGTAGCCAGCGCCGTCGGAACCGCCGGCGTCGTCGCCGGCGTCGGTGTGGTTCATAGCGTCGGCTTCGACCGCTCGCAGTTAGTGGTTCGGCTCCCGGCCGGCGCGGCCGTGAGAGACGCGACGGCGACTGCCGCGTGGGGTCAGTCGTCGCCGGCGGTCGCGTCCGTCGCCGCGCCCGTCCCCGCACCCTGTTCGCCGACGACCAACAGTACGCCCCCGACGACGACGACGCCGGCGGCGACGACAAGCGAGACGGCCCGAACCGCCCCAGCGTAGCCGAGTGGCGCAGTGAGGAGCGTGACGACCGCACCCATCGCGATGGGTGCGCCCGTCGATCCGACGCGACCAATGGACTCACCGAGGCTGACGAGGCCCCCACGGAGGTCGTCGCTCGCGAGGCCGGTGATGGCCGAGCGGTACAGCGTCAGCGCGACCGAAAAGCCCGCGCCGACCGGAATCCCGGCAGCGAGTGCGGCCGGCACTGACGGCGCGAGCGCCAGTCCCGCCAAGCCGACCGCACCGACGACCAAGGAGGCGAAAGTGGGGAGCGTCCGACCGAAGCGGGCGGTGAGGCGACCCACCTGCGTCGTCGCGACGGCGCTCGTGACGGAGGCGACGGCGACGAGTGCGCCCGCCGCGCCGGGCGTTCCGCCGAGCAGTCGCACGACCACGATGGAGTTGTACGTGAGGAACGCGAACCAGAGGAACCCCGGCGCGGCCCGCCCGAGCAACGTCGCGGCGACGCGTGGCTGGCGAGCCAGCGCCAACAACGCACGGACGCCCCCACTGGCATCGTCGTCATCGGTGTCCGAGTCGCCGCCGAGGTCTGCAGGTTCGGTGAACCGCACCGCGACGACGACGGCGACCGGGAGCGCGGCGGCGTACAGGAGGAACGGGAACTGCCACGCGAACGCGACGAGCACCCCCGAGAGGAACGGAAACACGGTCAGCGATGCGCCGACAGCGGTGAATCGCACGCCCTGTGCGGCCGACTCGCGAGCGCCCGAGAACAGGTCGCCAGTCGCCGTGATGAGAATGGGGCCGATACCGGTATAGCCGACGCCCTGCAGGAGTCGCAGGGCTAACGCCACCCGAAAGTCGGTCGTCAGTGCGAGGCCCAACCCGGCGAGACCAAACAGCGCGAGGCCACCCGCGAGGACGGGTTTGCGCCCGTACCGATCCGCGAGGACGCCCGACAGCGGGATACAGACGATGCCGGGCGCGGTGAACGCAGACAGCAGCAGCGCCACCTCCGTCGCCGAGACGCCGTACGGTCCTGCTAGCGACTCGACGATCGGCGAGACGACCGACGCGCCCATCGGCGAGATGAGCGAGGCGAGGAGGAGCAGTCGGAAGTCGCGGTCGGCGAGGACGTCCGCGTCGGCGCCGACGAGACTCCGGAGCGAGAGCGACACGTCGACCGCTCGGCGGCGGGCGCGCAAGAGGGGCACGGTTCCGGTCATCGGCGCCGACGCCGCCGGCTTCGCCCGGAATCGCCACCGGGCCACCACGAAGGCCCGCGTTTCATACCGCTGCCAGCCGTTCGCGTCCGTATGACTGCGTCCGATTCAGCGGGTGACGCCGACTGCCTCTACGGTCTCGACCCGGAGGTTCGCGAGGTCGTCGCCGACATCGAGTCGCTCGGCGTCCCGCCGTGGCACGCGCTCTCGGTGGAGAGCGCCCGCCACATCGAAGACGAGTTGTTCACCGACGACACGGCCGGAACCGACCTTCCGGTCGGAAGAACCCTCGACCTCGCCATCTCCGGCCCGGACGGAGACGACCTGCCGCTCCGGGTGTATCGCCCCGAAGAGACGCCCGCGCCGACGCTCGTCTTCTTCCACGGTGGCGGCTGGTGTCTCGGCACGCTCGACTCGGCGGACGACCTCGCGCGGCGACTCTGTCGACGCGTGGGTGCGGTCATCGTCTCCGTCGATTACCGCCTCGCGCCCGAACACCCGTTCCCGGCCGCCATCGACGACGCCATTCGGGCGCTGGAGTGGACTCGCGGTTACACCGCCGAGTTCGGCGGCAACGGCGTCGTCGGCGTCGCTGGCTCCTCTGCCGGCGGGAATCTCGCGGCGGCGGCCTCGCTCGCGACACCGAACGACGCGGCTCCGGCGGTCCAGACGCTGTTGTATCCGATCACCGACCGCGCGTTCGACACCGACTCCTACGAGTCGAACGCCGACGGGCCGTTGCTGACCCGTGAGGATATGCGCCACTTCTGGGAGCAGTACCTTCGATCGGACGTCGACGCCGCCAACCCCTACGCCGCACCACTTCGCGCGGGCGACCTCTCGGTGACCGCACCGGGCGTCGTCGTCACCGGCGAGTGTGACCCGTTGCGCGACGACGGCGCGGCGTACGCCACTCGTCTCGCAGACGCGGGCGTGGGCGTCGACCACCTCGACTACGAAGGGATGTGTCACGGCTTCCTCTCGTTCGCGGACGATGTCGACGCGGCCGACGCCGCCTTCGACGACCTCGCGGAAGCGACGAGCGACCGACTCGCGGCGGCGACGAGCAACCGGAAAGCCAAGAACTGAGCCACGGGCGCCCCGTGGTCGAGGGTCGCAGATGAGAGGAGCGGGCGGTAACGACGCTCAGACGTGTTCGACGAGACCGCGTTCGATGTTCGCGACGATACCGGCGTCGTCGCTCCAGAAGCCGGTGTAGCCGTCGTCGCGTTCCTCCGCGAGGAGGCCGGACGCCTGCATCGGGTCGCCGCCGCCGTCGAACGTCAGGGCCCAGTAGCGGCCGAGTGAGCCTGCGTCGGAGTCGTGGTACGTGATGCCGTCGATAGCCGGCGGGTCCCAGTCGGCCACGCCGTGGATGTGGATGTCGAGCGACGTGTCGGCCGCGAGAGACCGGTACACCGCGATCTGTGACTGGAAGGCTGAAAATCGCTGGAAACTCACGCGGAGCGTGCCGGTCCCGACGCGGTACGCGCGGTCTTCTATCTCGCGACTCACCGCCAACAGCGTCGTGCGGTCCATCGCGGTGAACACCGTGTCGTCGAGGACGTCGAAGAACACCCGATACGCCTCCGAGACGCCGTCGTCGTCCTGCGAGCGGACGATGGGCGGTTCGACCAGCGCCTCCAACTCCGAGAGTCCGAGGACGCCGACGAACTCGCTGTTCCGTTCGACCACGACGAACGGGTCCGGTCCGGCCGGTGGGAGGGCTTTGTAGGTGATGTCGACGTTTCGGTTTGGAAAGATGTCGTCGATAGGCGGGTCGCTCTCGCGACGGTACACCGTGACGCGAGTCGTCTCCGACTCGAGTTCCCGGAGCAACGAGTCCAGCATCCGCGTCCCGGCGGTCATTGCTCGGCGTCGATGCTCTGTTCGAGGAGGTCAGCCACCGCCGCGCCTATCTCCACCGGGCGAACGCGGTCAGCCTCCTGGTGGAACGTGAGCAGTCCGAGGTCTGCGAGCATCGGGAGGTGGACGTGGACGAGTTCGATTGCGATCCGGTCGTGGTCGCGCGAATCGCGCATCCGCCCGGACGTCGACGCCTCCCACCCGGCCAACAGCGTCGCGAGTTGCCCCACCGTCTGTTCGCCGGACTCTTGGAGCACGTACAGCACCCGTCTCCGCTCGGTCGCAGCGAGCGCACGGTAGAGGTCGTCGTCCGCCAACCCAGGTGCTTGGTCCGACTCCGCGTCCTGTTCGGGCGGATGGTCGTGTCCCTCGGTGGTGTCTCTCATCTCTCCATACGACTACGTTCCCCGACTATATGTTATTTTGGTGAATGAATATCGACCTGCAAATTACGTGCGGGTTCTCGACGCCGAGGCTGCAGTACGGAAGTCACCGGACTATCAGTTGGCGGTTCCTCAGCGCCGCGCAGACAGTCGCTCGTAGACGCCCCAGGATCCGTCTTCGGCGGGCGGGTCGACGGCCGCACCGTCGAGTGTCACGCCGGCCTCCGACGTGACGGTGCCAGCGACGCCGACGGGCGTGCCGCGGTCACGCAACGCGCCGACGACCCGGCCGACAGCGGCGGGAGCGACTGCCAACAGGAGCGTCCCCGAGGTGGTACACGTCCACGGGTCGATATCCAGCGCCGAACACGTCGCGAGGACCGCCTCGTTCGTCGGCACCGCCGCGGAGTCGACGTCGAAGCCGACGTCAGCGGCCGCGGCCATCTCACACAGCGCACCCCGCAGTCCTCCTTCCGTCGCGTCGTGCATCGCGGTCACGCCGCCGTCGCCCGCCCGTCCCGCACGGGCCGCGGCGAGTGCGTCGCGAACGACGCTCGTCTCGGGGAGGAGACTCGCCGACTCGGCGACGGTGGACTCGTCGAGGCCAGCGTCCGCGAGTGCGTCGGGGAACAGCGAGGCGAACAGCGCGGCCGTCTCGACGCCCGGGCCGTTCGTGACGAGGAGGCGGTCACCGGGGCGAGCGCCATCCGGTCGGATCACGTCGTCGTGGTCGCCGACGCCGAGGACGGTCGCCGCGCCGACCCAGGGGAGCGACGCGCCGGGGTAGCGGGCGGTGTGCCCAGTGGGAATCGCGACCCCAAGCGTCTCGCACTCGGCGGTCATCCCCGTCCAGAAGGCGGCGAACTCCTCGTCGCTCACGTCGCTCGGGAGCGTGAACGAGGGGCACAGGTGTGTCGGCGCGACTCCGGAGACGGCCACGTCGCTCAGGGTGAACCCGACCGCGAATCGGCCCGCCTCCTCGTACCCGAGGTCGGGGAGCATCGAGATGGGGTCGGTCGCCGTCACGAGCGCACGGCCACCGATGTCGAGGACGCCGAAGTCGACGCCGTGGGTCGGCCCGAGACGGACGTCCTCGCGGTTGGCCCCGAGCGACGAACGGACGACCGACTCGAAGGTGTCGCGGTCGACTTTGCCTCGTCGCGGCGGCCGGTCGTCTGTCACGGGTCGACTTCCGACCGCGGTGCCCAAATCGGTTCCGTCAGAAGCGCGGGGCCATCGGGTGTGCGACCCCGTGTTCGGTTCGTGCCGCCGGGCCGTCGAGCGTCTCGGTTCGGCCGTCCGGCCACCGGACGGTCACCCGCTCCGGTCGAGCGTCGCCGAGGCCGAAGTGTGCGACCGGTTCCATCTGACAGAGGTAGCCCGACCCCGCACACACCGTCTTCGTCCGCGTCCACGACGGCGTCTCGACGGTGACGGTCGCACCGCGGGCGGGTGCACCGTACTGCGTAGTCGGGCGGACGCGAAGCCAGTCGTTCTCACTCGCACCGTCGACACCGTACAGCGTGAGCGGTTGGGCCGCGAGTTCGCCGTGGACGACGAGCAGTTCGAGTGCGCCGTCGCCGTCGAAGTCGGCGACCGCCGCGCCGGTTCCCAGTCCACGGGGTTCGGCGGCGTCGCCCGCGTCTATCTCCGTCCAACCGTCCCCAGTCTTGCGAAACAGACTGTTGGGTGCGCCCATCGCGTTACAGAACAGTTCCTCGCGGCCGTCGTTGTCGAAGTCGGCGGCGACGAGCGTCCGCGTCCGACTCGTCGCGGCGAACGACGCAGGCGTGGCGTCGGTGAACCGTCTGGCCGGCCGCCCGCGGTGGCCGTCGTCACCGCCGACCGTGGTCGGCTGACCGGATCGGTGGCCGACCGTCTCCCGGCCGGGCCCACCGTCGGTCGACGCGGCCGCGAGCGTGTCGCCCCCGTCCGCGAACAGGCGACTCGGCGTCTCCCACGCGCCGACTGCGAGGTCGCCGTCGGCGACGGTGACGCCGCGAGCATTCGTCTCGGGTGCGTCGACGCCGACTGCGGCCCCGACCTCGGTGAAGTGGCCCGCGTCGTTGCGAAACAGGCGGTTGGGACCGCGTTCGACGCCGACGAACAGATCCATCCGGTCGCTCACGAGCGACCCCGCGAGCAGCGACCGCGCGCCGCCCTCCATCTCGAGGCCGACGGCCTCGGCCATATCCGAGAGTTGGCCGTCGTCTCCGAGTTCATAGAAGCGGGATGGAGCGCCGTAGGAGGCGACGAACACGCCGTAGCGGCCGGTCCCGTAGCGGTCGAGGGCGGCGACCGACCGACCCGCTCGGAAGTTGCCGCGGTCGGCGTTGACCGCGAGGCCGAACAGGTCGCGCCAGCGCACGTCGGGGTCGTCCGGGCGCACGTCGACGGGGTCAAGGAGGAGGTCCGTATCGCGACAGCGGCCCTCGTAGGCGTCGGTGTTGTGGACGTACAGTTCTTCCATCCCGTCGGCGTCGAGGTCGGCGGCGACGACGCCGATGGCGTGGCGTCCCTCGTCGGCGACGGCGGGCGTGGCCACGTCGCGTAGCGCGCCGTCGCGCCAGCACAGCAAGCGGTTCCCCGGTCCGTGCCCGGCGACGAGCGCACAGGGGCCGCTCGTTCCGGGCGTCACGGCGACTCCGTACCCTCGGTGGGGCGTGTCGTCGGCGATGGCGTGAGACCGGTCCGCGAACACGCCGCTGTCTCGGTGGTCATCACATAAGAGGACTCGGTTCCGCTGTCCGAGGAACAACGCTTTTCGGCCGCCGGGTCGAACCGCGGCGTATGGCAGACGACCCTGAGGATTCCGGAACCGACGCCGAGGAGAGCGCTGGCGACGATGGGGAAGAGAAGTCCTTCCGCGAGCGAGTCGAAGAGATCCGCGAGCGACGAGAGCAAGAGCGCGAAGAGGGAGAAGGCGGCGCACCCTCTCCCGAGGAGATGATGGGCGGTGGCGGCGGCCCCGGCGGGATGGGCGGCGGCAACCCCTTCGCGCAGATGATGGGCGGGATGATGGGCGGTGGCGGCGGCCCCGGCGGGATGGGCGGCGGCCCCGGCGGGATGGGCGGCCCCGGCGCCCGCGAAGAAGAGTCGGCTGGCAACGAGGAACTCGTGCGCGAGGTCCGACAACTCCGCGACGAGGTTCGCGACGCGACCCGACAGCTTCAGCGGATCGCACAGGCGTTAGAGGACGACTGAGGCGCAGTCGACCGACTGGTCGGAGCCTCGGTCCGACGACCGCTGCCGTTGCCGTTTTCCAGCGAACCGGTCGTAGACACTCACGAGCGTCGCGACTGTGACGCTCGAATCCGTCACGCCGAGTACGCTGTCGGTGCCTACTCCGACACCGCGTCGTACACCGCTTCGAGTTTGTCGACCGCGTGTTCCACGCTCGTCTGGTCGCGCCGGGCGAGACAGCGCTCGCTGAGTCGCTCGCGGTCTGCGAGTGCCCGGTCGATGGCGTCGGCGAAGGCGGCGGTGTCCTCGTGGGGGAAGTGATAGCCCGTCTCGCCGTCGACGACGGTGTCTTCCAGCGCACCTGCCTCGACGCCGACGACGGGCGTCCCGCAGGCGTTCGCCTCTAAGGCGACGAGACCCTGCGTCTCGACGGGCGAGGGGAACACGAACGCATCGAGCGTGGCGTACAGCGCGGGCAACTCCTCACGCGGGAGGAAGCCGAGGAAGCGCGCGTCGACGCCAGCATCCTCGCAGGCTGCCTCGACCGCGTCGCGTGCGGGACCGTCGCCGCCGAACACGAGCGTCGGATCGCTATCTGCGGCGGCGACCGCCGGCGGAATTTGCGTCAACTCCTTCTCGAAGCCGTGGCGACCGGTGTAGCCGACGACGGGGCCCTCATCACGGTCGGGAAGCGCGTATCGCTCGCGGAACGCGGTGAGGGTCTCGTCGTCCGGACGGGCGAAGAACTCGGTGTCGACACCGTTAGGAACCACGTCAACGCGCGAGCGCACGCCGATGTTGCGCAGGTGGTTCGCCGCGGGTTCGCTCGGCACCACCACCGCGTCTGCGGCGTTCAGATACCGGCGTTCGTAGCCGCGGGCGGCGTGTTCGATGGCGTCGGCGACGGGACCGGCGGCGATGTAGTCGGCGTACTCCGCGGTCGGTGTGTGGTAGGAGGCGACCAGCGGCGCGTCGATGCGACGGGAGAGATACAGCCCCGAGAGACCGAGTGCGAACGGCGTGTGCGCGTGGACCACGTCGGCGTCGCGGACGGCATCGGGGACGCCGGGCAGGCCGAGGCGGAAGCCGTCGTAGAAGGGGAAGCCGACGCTGCGGGTAGTGTACTCGCCGTCGCCGGGGTCGTAGTCGGGTGCGCCGGGGAACACCACGTCCATTCGGCCGCCGCGCTCCTGCCAGCGTCGTCGCCACGACTGGAGCGTGTACGTGACGCCGTTCACCGTCGGGAGGTACGTGTCGGTGAAGGCGGCGACCGTTCGGGGAGTCACTGACGAGAGCCTTCTGGGGGTCGGCCCAAACCCGTTTCGTCTCGCGGGCGGCACGAGCGGTGGGTCGACACGGCGACCAATCCGCTCACGACAGCAACTCCTCGTACGTCGCCACCAGTTCCTGACCCACCCGGTCCAGCGAGTGTTCGGCCGCCGTCTCGCGAGCGTTCGCGCCGAGTCGCTCGCGGAGGTCGGCGTCGGTCGCGAGTCGGTCCAGCGCCTCGACGAACTCCGCGCGCGAGTCACACAACAGGCAGTCGTGGCCGTCCTCGAAGTACTCGCGGAACACGGGGATGTCGCGGAGGACGCACGGCTTCCCGCACGCCATCGCCTCGAGGACGACGATGCCCTGATTCTCCTCTTTCGTCGGGAAAAAGAACACGTCGCCCGCGCCGAACGCGCCGGGTTTGTCGTCGACCCACCCGGTGAACGTGACGTTCTCGGGCGGATGCTGCGTCCACTGCTTGACCGTCGGGGACGCCTGCGGGCCGTCGTCGACGGTGCCGAACCACGCGAAGTCGTGGTCTGTCCGATTCGCCACCTCACAGAAGTCGGTCAACCCCTTCCGCTCGAAGACGGACCCGACGGCGAACATCACCACACCATCGAGGTCGAAGCGCTCGCGGTACGACTTGCGGAACTGCTCGTGTCCCTCGACGGAGCCGTGGTCGATGCCGTTCGACATCGCGCGGATGGGTGCGTCGACGGGGTACCCCTCCAGTCGCTGCTTCGTGTACTCTGAGGGCGTGAGCACCAGGTCGGCTTGCGAGTAGAACCAGCGGAGGTATCGACGGAGTGCCGGCGCGATGGTGTTCGACCCGCGGAAACTCTCGCGGAAGTCCTCGCTAGTGACGTGACAGTGGAGGACGAGGGGCGTATCTGTGCGCTTGGCGTGACGGGCGAGTGCGACGCTCGCGGGGCCGATGAGGTTCAGGTGGACCACGTCGACGTCGACGAGGAAGCCGTCGCCGCGGAGGCCACGAGCGATGCCTTCGGTAGGGTCGCCGTCGGGCCACGGCGAGGTGAACACCTCGACGTCGGCGCCGGCGTCGCGGGCGCGGGTCAGCGCCTCGACCTGTTGGTCGTGGGCGGTGCCGATGCCCGCGCGGTCGAGTTGCGAGGAGAGTTCGAGGTAGTCGAGGACGCGCACGGTGAGTTGCCGGCGATTCGCCCGGTCGGGGTTTGAGCCTACTGGATTGGGGCCGACTCGGAGCGGTCGTGGCATCCGATCCGGAACGCTTGACCCCCGCCGCGTGCACGTCCGAGCGTGACGCGCCGCCTGTTCACCACGCTCTGCGGCCTCGTCTTCCTTGTCAATATGGGGAGGGTGGCGTTCGCGCCGCTGGTCCCGGAGTTCCAGCAGGAACTGGGTATCTCGGCGGCCGCGGTCGGGTCGGTGACGTCGCTGGTGTGGATCGGAACCGCGGCCCCGCGCATCCCCGTCGGGTGGGTGCTGACGAGAGTGGCCCGCGAACGCGTCGTCGTCGCCACCGGCGTCGCCCTCGCAGTCGCGTCGGCGTTCACGGCGACGACCGACTCCCTGCTCGGGTTGCAGGCGGGCGCATTCGCCGTCGGCCTCTCGACGGGCGGCTACTTCGTCGCTGCAATCCCGCTCATCGGCAAACTGTACCCCGACGCGACGGGGCGAGCGGTGGGGATTCACGGCACCGCGAGTCAGGTGGCGAGCGTCCTCGCGCCGGCGCTGGTGCTCGGGGTCATCGCGCAGGCGGGCGACTGGCGCGTCGTGTTCGGCCTGCTGGCGGTCGGTGCGGCCGTCTCGACGGCGTCGCTGGTCGTGGTCGTTCGACGACGAGAAGACGTCAGGTCGGACACGAGCGGGGACCCGAACGACGCCGAACCGGACGGCGGTGTGGAGTCGCGGAACTTCCGGGCGGCGCTGTCGCACTGGCGCATCGTCCTCGCGGGGATGTCGCTGGTTGCCGTCTCGGGGTTCGCGTGGCAGGGCGTGTTCAACTTCTACGTGAGTTACTTGCTCTCGGAGGGGCTGACGCCCGCGAACGCGAACTTCCTGCTAACGGTCGCGTTCGCGGCGGGCGTCCCCGCCTTCTGGTTGGGCGGTCGCCTCGCAGATCGGTTGCCGAAGGTGCCGTACCTGCTGGCGCTCAACGCGGCGTTTCTCGTCTCGCTGGTCGCGCTGACGTTCGCAGGGTCGCTCGCGTCGTTCGCCGTCGTCTCGGCGCTCATCGGCTACGCCGCCCACGCCCTGTTCCCGGCGGTAGACACGTATATGCTCTCGACGCTCCCAGCGCCCGACCGCGCCAGCGCGTACGCCGTCTTCTCGGGGACGGCGCTGTTGTTCGAAGCCAACGGCTCTGGCGTCGTCGGCGCACTCACCGACGCTGGACTCGCGTTCGACTGGGTGTTCCGCCTGTTCGCGGCCGGCGTGGCACTCATCTTGGTCGTCACCGGGGCGCTGTATCTCGCTGGGCGCTTCCCGACGCCGCCCGACGATCGGCGGGTACAACCGTGAGAGATACTCGAGTCGACTGACTGGTTCTCGTGGCTAAGCGAGATACGGTGACAGATCCTGGAGTCGAATCGCTGTGTTCCCAGCGATCCGTCACCCAAACCGACCGAAACGTTTTGGTCGTGTATCTTATATTGGACCGTATGTCTGGGACGCTCCCGTCGAGTCCGGACGACTCGACGGACGCCGAGGGGGCCGACGGCGACGACGCCAGCGATGGCGACGCCAGCGAACCCCGCGCAGACGGCGGGGCCGCTACCGGGTCCGACGCGTCCACCCCCGTCTCGTTGCCCGAGGACGCGACCACAGACGCGGCCGACGAGACGGAACGAACCGAGACGACCGCCAGCGCCGGAGCAGCGAGTGAGGCTGCCGCAGACCCCGAGGACGGTACTCCGACTGAACCCGATCAGCAGGTCCGCGTCTGTTGGCTCGACGACGACGGCGCCGACGACCTCATCGGTGCGCTCGCACCCGAGACCGCTCGACGAATCCTCACCGCGGTCCACGAGGAGCCACACACGGCGTCGGAACTGGCCGACGCCGCCGACACGTCCGTGCAGAACGTGCGCCACCACGTCTCCAAACTAGTCGACGCCGGCCTCGTCGAGACGGTCGACACCCGGTATTCGGTAAAGGGCCGTGAGATGACCGTCTACGGCCCGACCGACGACCGCGTGGTGGTCGCCGTCGGCGGCGAGTCCGACCGGTCGTCGCTGACCGACTCGCTGGGCGGCTTCCTCGGCGCACTCGCGGTGCTCGCGGGCGCGAGTCTCCTCGTGCAGGCGCTGTTCGGCGCGGACGTGGCGACGCTGTCGGGGCCGGAGACGGCCCCGCGTATCGGTGACGCCGTCGGCGCGACCGGCGGAGCGGCGCTGGGTGCGCTCCCGCCGGGCGCGGCGTTCTTCGCGGGCGGCCTGCTCGTTCTCGCGACCGTCATCGCCGTCGGCCGCCTTCGCGAGCGGTAGTGCCGTGAGCCGTTCGCCCGTGGTTCTCGTGGTGATCCTCCTCGTCACCAGCGTCGGCGCTGGCCTCGTCGGTGCGGACGTGACCAGCGTCACGAACGGGTACGGTGACGCGACCCCGCGGAAGGTGTCCGGTTCTGGCCCACTCGGCCCGCCGGTTTCGGGTGGCGTCGACGACGACGCCGACGTGCCAGCTATCGACCCGGCCGCGCCCAGCGGAACTGACGACGCCGTTCGCGTCGGCGTCATCGGGAGTGCGTTCGCCGACTCCGCGACGCTGGACGGTCGTGTCGCCGACCGCTACCGGACGACCTCGCCGCGATTCGGCCTCGTCGCCGGTAAGCACGACACCGCAGTCGCGAGCGTCGTCGCCGAACGCGCCCGTGACTCCTCGCTGTATCTCGCGTCGGTCGGCTACGAGCCGACACCCGACGAGTACGCCCGCGCCGTCGAGTGGCTGGTCGCCCAAGACGTCGACGTCATCGTCGACGCCGGGAGTTACTTCCCGCGGACTGCCGACGGGCGCGAGCGCATCGCCGAAGCGGCCGAACGCGCCGCCACCTCGGGGACGGTGTTCGTCACCTCCGGCGGCAACACCGCCAAACGACACTGGCGCGGCACGGCGGCCAACGGGGGCTGGGTCGCCTTCGGCGACGACGGTACGCAGGGGAACCGCCTCGGAAACGGCACCATCGACGGAACCGTCACCCTCCGACTGTACTGGGAGGACGCGGCCGACTACGACCTGTACCTCTACCGTGACACGCCCGGTGAAGACACGCTCGTGGCGAAGTCGACGCGCGAATCCGGTTACGCCGAGGCCATCGACGCGGTGCTTCCCCGCGGCAACTACTACGTCGCCGTGTACGCACGCGACCCCGGAACCGGCCCCGTCGACCTGTACGCCGCCCGGCATCGCCTCGCATTCGCCGGGGCCAACGGGAGCGCCATCGCACCCACGGCCGCACCGGGAGTCATCTCCGTGGGTGCAGTTGGGTCGAACGGTCGACTCGCGGAGTACTCCCCCGCAGACACGGACGTTCGCGCGGACGGAACCGTTCGCCTCGACGATGGAACGCTGCTGCGAGGCACGTCTGCCGCCGCCCCTCGTGTCGCGAGCGTCGTCATCGCGATGACCGCCGAAGCAGGGGACGATACGCTCACGCCTGCAGAAGTCGAACAACTGCTCCGAACGACCGCCGAGGACGGCCGCGTCGACCCCGCCGCCGCGGTCGCGGCCGCCGCGGACCGCCGTGACGGTCGCACCGGGCGAGCGACCGTGGAGACGGGAACCGGGACGGCGGTGCCGGCGAGTGCGACCGCCTCTGCCGACGGCAACACGTCGACCGACAGCGTCTGGGTGGGCCGGGGGCCGTAATCGCCACCTCGCTTTTCACGACGCCGTCCGGAGGCACGGTCGTGAGCGACAGATCGGTTCCCGCGCCGCCGGTCCCCGACGCCGCCCTCGCCGCTGCGGGCTACGAGTTCGCCGGTGACGAGACGGAAGTCGGGTTCGACTCCCCGTTCGTCACCGTCGCCGTGCGGACGCAGTTTTACGACGACCCGAGCGTCGCGGCGGCCGTGCCGTCGACGGCGGCGGACCGCGCCGCGCGGGCGTTCTTCGTCACGCGGTGTCACTTCCGTCCCGGCTTTGAACGCGCACCGGTGTCGCCCGCGTCGGTCGTCGGCTTCGCGGCGAATCAGGCGTGTCGGGAGTTCCTCGCCGACTTGCGCGAGTCCGGCTTGCGCGATGTCGACGCCGGACCAACCCGACGGTACGACGCCGGCGACGTCGAGGGACGGCTGTTCGAGATAACGGCCCGATACCCAGTCGACGCGGCGGCCGTGATCGAGGAGGCGACGGGTGGGACGCTGCTGCTCCCGGTGGAAGTACTGGCGGCGATCCGACCGTGGCGCGACACCTTCCTGCTGGCGGGCGCGGCGTACCCGACCGAGTCGCTGGCGGCGGTCGTCGACGCCGCCGTCGACGCAGACGTGACGCACACGCGGTCGTTCGCCCCCCACCCGGACGCGCAAGGCGAGGCTCGGTCGCTCGTCGAGGCAGTCGGGGACGACGGCGGGTAGCGAGTTTCGCCGACGATAGTCGCGCCGTTAGTCTTAGATACTCACTCCCCGCCGAGCGAATCGTGACACAGTTGCGCGACGCCGCTATCACCGACCGGGTGCAGGAGTACTGGAGTTGGGCGGCCGTCGCGCTGTTTCTGCTCATCACGGTCGACCTGCTCACGACGATGTACGCGGCGGCGCTCGTCGGGATTCAGTACGAGTCGAACCCGGTGGTCCGGTGGGCGCTCGGCCAGCCAGTGTCCGTCCTCGTCGCGATGAACCTCGCGGCGACGGTCATCGCGGTCGTCGTGTTCTACGGCCTCATCGAGACGTACCGGGTGACGCCGGCGCACGCTCGTCCCTACTACGGCGTCGTCATCGAGACGTGGCTCGGACTGCTCGTCGCGTCGGGACTGTTCGTGTTCGCCAACAACCTCTCCGTCATCGTCCTCGGCGGGAGCCTCCTGTAAGTCGCGGCCCGGCGGCGGTCGCACGGCCGCCGCCGAGGCGAAGGTTCACGTACCGAACCGGGACCATCGACGGACTGAAACCCGTGGCAACCACCGATGACACCGTGAGCGAGGCGACGGAGGAGACGTGGCGAACCGTGTTCGGGCACCCCGAACCGTACCCCGAACAGGCGGACGGCATCGAGGCCGCCCGCGACGTCGCGGCCCGAGACGGCTTTCTCGCACTCGAAGGAGCCTGCGGCACGGGCAAGACGATGCTAGCGCTGACAGCCGGCATCGACCTCGTGCGCGACCCCGACAGCGACTACGAGCGCGTGCTGGTGTTGACGAGCGTCAAACAGCAGTTGCGCCAGTTCGAGGCCGACCTCCGCGCCATCAACGACGACCTGCCCGACGACTGGCGGCCCGTCTCCGGACTGACGCTCGTCGGGAAGGCGGACGTCTGTCCGTACGCCCGCGAGAACCGCGGCGGCGTCGACACGTCGAACGTGTACGACCGCTGTGAGGGGCTTCGCGAGCGAACCCGCGACCTGGTCGGCGAGGGAGGCGACACGACGCCCGGGGCACTCGCCGAACAGGCACGCCGGGCACAGACCGGCTTTGCCGACACCGCCGACGACGGCGTGAACTACCTCGAAACTGCGGGCGAACCGACGCCCTACCTTCCCGAGATGCCGGATCACGGGGGAAGTTCGACCCGCGACGGCGTCGAGTACTGCCCCTTTTACGCGCAGTACCTCGCGGACCTCCCCGAAGAGGGCGACGCCGCCGAGGCGGTCCCCTTCGACTTCACCGACCGGGGCCTCGTCGACGCCGAGGAGTTGGTCGGCCTCGCGGCGGGCCACGGCACCTGCCCCCACTCGGTGATGGGCGCGATGCTGCCCGAGATAGAGGTCGTCATCGGCAACTACTATCACGCGTTCGACCCGACGACTGTCGGCGGCTTCACGGGCGCACTCGTCGACGACTCGACGTTCGTCGTCTGCGACGAGGCACATATGCTCGAACCCCGCGTCCGCGACCTGGTCTCCGACGGCGTCGCCGACGCCAGCCTGCGCGACGCCGAGAACGAACTGACGCGGGTCATCCAGCCGGTGCAGTTCGAAGACGCCGGCAAGCAGACAGAGGGGACGACCGACGCCGACCTCGTGCGCGGCGAACTCGCGGACGCCGAGGTGAGCCTCGACGAGGTGAAACTCCTCCGCGAGTTCGTCGTCGACCTCCGCGAGGAACTGGATCGGCGCGTCGAGTCGTTCCTTGACCGTGAGCGTCGCGGCTGGCGCGCGAACCTCACCGACTTGGACGACGAGGAGATTCCCCTCCGAGACCCCGAAGAACCCGCCGTCGACGAGATAACTGAGTGGGCACGCGAGGCTGGTTACGGCGAGCGAGTGTGGTCCCGCGCCGAACAGGTTGGCGCGGTCGTCGCCAGGATTCTCGACGAGGCGGAAGACGAGGACCGCCAGCGCGCCGCACCGGGCGTCGGGCGCACGCTGAACGCCTGGTATCGCTGTGACCACGAGACGTACTTCAGAGAACTGGAACTTCGGCGAACGTGGGACGAGACGGAGCCACCGGAGTCGTGGCGACGGGCCTACTCCGCGCGCCTCGCCCTGCACAACTGCGTGCCCGCCGACGCCATCGGGGACCGCCTCGCGGAGTTCGGCGGTGGCGTCCTGATGTCGGCGACGCTCGCGCCGCTTTCGGTGTTCCGCGAAGTGACCGGCCTCAACCACCTCGAATCGGAGGGACGACCCGTCGAGGACCGGACGTACGGACTTGGCTTCCCTGAGGAGAATCGCGCGTCGTTCGCGCTCGACGTGCCGAAGTTCACGTTCTCGAATCGCGGCGCTCCGGGCGAGGACAACGAGACGCGCCGCGCGCACGTCGACGCCGTCGCGACGGTCGCGGCGACGACGCCGGGGAACGTCCTCGTCGGGATGCCGAGTTACGGCGAGGCCGAGTGGATGGCCGAGTCGTTGGAGGACAACAGCCAAGTCGACAAGCCCGTCCTCCTCGACGAGTCGAGCGACGACGCCGTCACCGAGTCGCTGAAGAGCGACTTCTTCGCGGGCGAGTCGAAGGTGCTCGTGACGAGTATCCGCGGCACGCTGACGGAGGGTGTCGACTACGAGGGCGACCGCCTCGCGGCGGCCGTCGTCTGCGGCGTCCCGATCATCAACACGTCGTCGCCGCGGACCAGAGCCGTGAAGACGGCGTACGACCGCGAGTTCGGCGACGGCTTCGAGACGGCGCTGACGGTCCCGGCGGTGCGGAAGGCGCGACAGGCTATCGGGCGCGTCATCCGGGGCACCGACGAGGTGGGCGTCCGCTGCCTCGTGGACGCTCGCTACGCCCGCGAGTCGTGGAACGCCGTCCGGGAGTACCTCCCCGAGTACGAACGCGAGGAGTTCCGCCCGGTGAGCGCGGATATGCTCCAATTCGGGTTAGAACGGTTCTGGGACGGCCACGACGCGTAATCGTCGGTGCGGCGGGGAACGCGGTCAGCGCCGCGCGACGCAGACGAACGTCTCAGTGCGTGTCTCCGCGCGTTCGACACTGAATCCGGCGTCCTCGAACGCGCTCGCGGCGTCGCCGACGGCGAAGCGTTCGTCCGTGGGCGGGCCGGCATCGCCCGACCCACTGCGGGTCCAGTCGACGGTGACGACGCGACCGCCGGGTGCGACGACGCGTGCGAGTTCCGCCAGCGAGTCCTCGCCAGCGTACTCGTGATACGTCATCGTCGAGAAGGCGGCGTCGAGCGTGTCGTCGTCGAAGGGGAGGTCCTCGACACCAGCGGTCACCGTCTCGACAGTGGTCGGGAGGCCCTTCTCGGCGTACAACTCGTGCATCTCCGCTTGTACGTCGACGGCGTAGCAGGTGTCGACGTGGGGTGCGACGACGTCGGTGTAGAAGCCGGTGCCCGACCCGAGGTCTGCGACCGTCGCGTCAGGACCGACAGCCAGCAGCGACAGCAGTTCCTCCGCCGAACAGTAGCGGAATCGGCCGGGGTCTTCGAGCGCGTCGGCGCGATCGACGTCGAACGTGTGGAATCCCATCGCCGTCCGTTCGAGGGGCGGAGCAAAAACACCACCCCTAACGAGTCTGTGGATCGGGTCGCCACCTGTGGATATGCACGTCCGCGAGGCCGACCTCTCGACGCTGGCAGCCCCCGACGGCGACGGGCCCGAGAGGGTTTAAGTTCGGGCGCGTGCCCCTATCGAGTATGCCTGTCCGTATCCGCCGTCCCCACCAGCGCACCTGCGAGCGGTGTGGTCGCGAGGAGCGATTCGACGACGAAGTAGAGAGTTGGGTGGTCGCCGACGCGGACGCCGTCGGCGGCGTCTACTGCATCCACGAGTGGGACATCAACGGCTCGTTCGTTCCGTTCGAGGACGTCGACGACCGCGCGACCGAGGCGTAGGCGTGGCGACGCTGTACGTCACCGCGCCGCCGTCGGCCGCCACCGATCTGGCGGCGACGCTCGTAGAGGAGCGACTCGCCGCGTGCGTCAACCGTGTCCCCTGCCGGTCGACGTATCGCTGGGATGGTGAGGTCGTGGAGAACGACCCCGAGGAACTGTTGTTCGTGAAGACGAGCGAGGACCGCGTCGAAGAGACAGAAGCACGGATCGAAGCGCTGCACCCGTACGACACGCCGTGTATCGAGCGGTTCGAGGAGAACGCTGTCAGCGACGCGTTCGGTGAGTGGGTCGCGGCGTCGACGACGCCCGAGTAGCCAGGGTGCCGAGGAGCCGTCTCAGCGGTCTGCTTGTTCGATTACGCGCTGAAGCGCCGTCAGCGTGCCGTCCATATACCCCTCGTCGAGGACGACGTCGGCCGCCTCCCGCGCCGTCTCGTCGGCGTTGGCGACTGCGTATCCCTCGCGTGCGACCTCGAACGTCGAGGCGTCGTTCATCGAATCGCCAACGGCGACGAACTCGCTCGCCTCCCGGTCGAGGACCGCCGCTGCCTCCCGCAACGCCGCGCCCTTGCTCACGGCGGGGTCGGTGAGGTGGTAGGCGTAGCCGGTGTCGATGAACGACAGGTCGAACTCCTCGGCGACCGCGCGCAACAGGTCGGCGTCGGCGTCGCGACTGGCGGCCACCTCCGTCTCGCGCCAGCGGTTGACCGTGTCGGCCTCGCCCCAGCAGAGGTCGCCGCCGGCCTCGAGGAATGCGTCGGTCGCGGCGGCCACGCGGTCGGCGTCGCCCGTCAGCCGAACCCGCTCGTCGACGCAGACGACGCCGCCGTTCTCCGCGACGACACGCTCCGGAATGCCGATGAAGTGACACAGCGCGATGGGGTACGGGAACGACTTGCCCGTCGCCAACACGATCGGTGCAGGCCAGTCGGGCAACACGTCGAACACCCGCGGGTCGACGGTGTGGTCGGGCGTCGTCAACGTCCCGTCGATATCCAACGCCAACGGCGGGAGGTCGGCGTCCGTCGGCACCGCGAGACTCGCGGCGGCGTCGCTCGTCATATGCAAGCCGACGAAGGGCAGGTGAAAAGCGGCGTCGGTTTCGGGAGTGTAGCCGGTCGAGAGCAGCGCCCGGTCAGCGCATTCCCGGCGGTGGGTCGTCGTCGTCGAGGTCGTCGGTGTCGGTGTCCACGTCGAGACCCAGGTCTTCACGCTGTTCGCGCAGCGCCTCGATCTGGCGGCGGTAGTAGTAGAGGCCGCCGAGACCGACGACGGTGAACACAGCGAACACTGCGCCGAATATCTGCACGTCCTGCGGGAGGTAGAACTGCACGACGACCGAGTTGGTCTGCACGTCGTCCCAGACGACGTGGAGGCGGTCCGCGTCGTCGACGGACGTGGTCGCACCGCCCGGACTGGTGTCGCCGAACACCGGCAGCGACACCCTACGATTCGGCGGCAACACCACCTCGTAGGAGCCTTTCACGTACGTCGGGAGCGCGAACCGCTTTGGCGTCGACCCGGCCGTGACCGCGATGCGGTCGCCCTCAACATCGCCCTCGCCGGGGAAGGTGATACGGACCACGTCGCGCGTCTGCTCGATCGCACCGCGTTCGCGGAGTTCGGTCCCCGTGATGACGGTCCCGTTGGGGTAGCGATACCGGATCGCACGCACGTCGAGGGGGTTGCGCCCACCGAGGCCGTCGCGGCGGTACAGTTCGATCTCGTTCCCGTCGACCGCGTAGATAGCGGCGAACGAGGCGTTCTCGTAGATGGTGATGTGCGCGTCGCGGTCGGCGTCGACGCTAGCGTTCCAGTCGTACGCGCCGCCCGGTGGCGTGGCGTCGAGTCGCTCGTCGGACACAGAGCCGCCGCCGAGGATGCCGAGGCACCCGGACAGCGAGAGCATCACGGCGAGGCCGGCGACCGCGAGGAGTCGTCTCCGTCGTGTCATAGGCCTACGGGATGACCGCTTTCAGTTCGGAGGGTAGGTAGCCGCCGATGGACGCGAGCAGTCCCGGCGGGTCGGTGTTCTCCCGGCAGATGATGCTCTGTTCGAGCAACCCGATGCGCTCGACGGTCACGATGTCGTTCGCGTGACCTGCCCGGTTCACGGTCGCACGCACCTCCGCGCGAGTGGCGGAGTTGACGTTGACGCGGCCCTGTCCGCGCGTCCAGTCGTACAGGCGGTCACGCTCGGCGTCGGCGAGTTCGTGACCGTTCTCTGCGTCGTAGACGAACTGGAGCGGCATGTGCTGGACGATGCCGAAGCGGTCGCGCACCTGCGTCGGCGACCCGGCACCGAGGCCGAGGCCGTCGGCGGGGATCCGGATCTCCGTGCCCGCGTCGAGGACGAAGCCGTCGTCGTCCCACCCCTCCAGCGTGCCGGTGTACGTCTCGCCGTCGGTGAAGTGGTCGGTCACCTCGCCGTACTCCTCGCGGAGGACGTTGCGGGCGACCGTCTCGTCGGGGCCCGACACCGTCACCGAGATGAAGTCGTCGTGGCGGACGCCCACCTCGAACTCCACGTCGAGGTCGCCCAGATCGTTACCGATGAGCGAAGTCATCCCGTCGAGTGCGCGGTCGCGGGCCTCACCCTCGACGTAGCACTTAGTCGCGATAACGACCATCTACGCTTCCGCCTCGGCTTCGATGTCGACGTTGAGTTCGTCGCGCAACTCGTCGATGCGCCACTCCATCGCCTCGACGAGGCGGGAGTTCTCCATCGACTCCAGCGGCGACCCGCACTCGGGGCACTCGAAGCCGAACTCCATCGCCTCCTCGAACTCGAAGCGGATGGAGTCGATCTCACAGAGGTAAAACTGGTGGTCGGACTCGTACTCGCGGCGCTTCTCCAACCCCTCCAGCAGGCGGTGCATCTCCTCTTCCAAGTTCTCGGGGATGTTCTCGTAGTGGAACGTCCACAGGTAGGTGAGCCACCCGGAGTCCTCGTCGCGGACGCGCCGGTAGGAGGCCAGGTCGTTCTCGTACAGGATGAACAGCGCCCGGCGCACGTCGTTCAGTTCCAGTCCCATGTCCTCGGCGAGTTCCTCGTCGGTGACCTCGCCGTCCGGCGGGGCCGCCGCGACGGGCATCCCCGTCGGGCCGACGAGTTCGTGGAGGTACTTCTGGATGACAGGGTCGGCCAAGAGATCCTCAAAAGCCATTTGTCGAATGTGGGGGTGGATGTCGGTTAAAGTCACCGACTCGGTAGTTCTCTGTCGGCTTCACACGACGGCACCGCACAGTTATCTCCGTCGCGTGTGACGGTGGCACGCAAAGAATGTCGGATCGCTTCCCGTCGCCGCCGCCGGACGCCATCGCCGCCGGCAGGTGGCGCGAGCGCAGTCGCGAGGAGACGACTGCCTTCGACGCGAAAGTCGTCACCGTCGAGGCGGCGACGCTCGTGTTCGAGGACGTCGCCCTCCGCGAGCGACTGGCCAACGCGATCGGACTGGAGCGGGTGTGGCGCTTTTTCGTCGCGAGCAGACTCACGCTGTCGCCAGCGACGAAGCCATCGGTGGCGCTGACGGGACTCGTCGCCAACCGCGCGTTCACGGGGTTCGCCGACACGCTCGGCGAGCGCGGATTCGAGGGCGTCCGCCGTACGCGAGACGCCGACGGCGACGGTCCCGCGGTCGACGACGACGCCCGTACCGCTGGCTACGACGCGCTGTGTCGACTCGACGGCGTGAGCGTCCGCGCGAAGGGGTGGGCTGCGCTCCGTCCGGTCGGGGGGTCGTACCTGCTCGTCGGCGGCGCGTATCCGACCGCAGTGCGGGAGGCTCCCGACGACGGAGCGACCGACGCTATCGAGGCGGCGATCGATCCAGATCGGTTTCGTGAGGAACTGTTCGCGTTGATGCGGGCGACCAAGTGACCGACGGACACGCCGGCGGGTGGCGCGTCAGTCGGGGCGGCGAGTAAGTGCGCGGGCGAGTGCCCGCAGGTGAACCCGGGCGGGCGCAGTACCGAGTGCGCGCGACAGCGGCCCCGGCGACACGCCCGGGTCGATCCGTGCGATTTCGACACCATAGAGGTGGACGCCGACCGGGACGGAATCGAGCGCGTCACCGAGACGCGACGGGAGTACCTCCGGGAGGTCCGACAACGCGCGGATCGCAGCGAAGCAGTCAGCGTACACCTCCATCCGGCCGTCCCGTGAGCGAACGCGAAGCGAGTCGCCGTCGACAGAGGCCTCAATGTCGGCTTCGATCCGGAGGTCGCCGACCGTGATCCGATCCGGGGAGGCGTCGCTCACGAGCGACTACTCCTCGTCGGTATTCTCGTGTCTGTGTGAGGCGATTCGGAGCGTCCCGTTGAGTCGCCAGTGAGCGTGTTCGGCGTCTGCACCTGCCTGACTGGGGACGTCGATCTCCATATCGTCGAACGTGTAACTGATCTCCGCGCCGCGGCCGGTGAGCCGTTCGTACAGCGCGATGCCGAAGTCGGGCCAGGTCGTCGTCTCGCGTGTACTCGGGTCTTCCATATCGTCGGCGCTCATTACCGTTCGTGGCAACGGTTCGGATCGACTTATCGGTGTCCCCCGATCGGTCACTCGACCAGCGTCGCCCGCGCCGTCGCGAGCAGTTCGGCTCCCGTCGCCTGTTCGACGGCCGCGGTCGGAACGAGTCGGTGTCGCGGCCGGCCAACGCCCTCCGTCTCCGGTTCGGTGTCCGCGAGGTCGGCGTCGACGAGTCGCCCCTTCGCGCGGGAGACCTCCGTCCGACTGGAGAAGCCGACGTCTTCCACCCACTCGCCGAGGTGCATCGTCAGCAGGCGATGGCGTGCGGCGACGAGCGTGCATACGAGAACCGGGTCGACGGCGCTGTCGGTCCGGAGCGTCTCCGCCGACGCGAACGTCGCCGCCAACGTCTCTGCCGCTTCGGGCCACCGCTCACGGAACGATTCGACGACCTGCGACCGCGGCGGTACGTCCGGGTCGTACTCGTCCGCGTTCGCCCACGTCTGTTCGTACGGGGCCGAGAGTGCCGTGTAGAGGGACTCGTCGTCGCCGGACACGTCACCGAACCCCGTCGGCATCGTCGGTTCACTCGCCTGTGTCTCCGGTATCGAGACGTGGGCGTAGACCGCTCCGTCGGCGAGGGTGAAACTCGAATCGAGCGACGGCACGGTTCGGACGGCGAGTCGACCGTCGGCGACAGCGTCGGCCGCGCCGCTCGCGGTGAGAAAGTCAACCATCGCCGTCCGGACGGCAGCCTCGGTACACAGGAGTCGAACGCGGCCAGTCGCCTGATCCGACGCTGACGCGTCGGGTGGTGCGGAGAGTCGCGAGACGACCGCACGAACGAGCGAGGGTGGAGGTGCGACGACGAGTGCGCCGGACGCCTGCGAGCACACCCGGCCGGCGAGTGTCGAGTGGGGACCTGTCGACATAGCACAACGTGTGCGGCACCCCGACTTTACTTTTCAGGTTCCGTCCGCGTTGGATTATCACTCGACGCGGCGAGCGAACAGGAGGTAGCCGGTGTGGCCGACGCCCGCCGTACTCGGTCGCGTGCCGCGGTCGTCCACGGTGAGTTCCCGCTGAATCGTCTCCAGCGTCTCGACGCCGCCGAGTCCAGCCTCGCGGGCGGCCAGTTCCGTATCTCGGGCGTCCTCCACGAACGGTGTGTACACGGCGACGTAGCCGCCGGGGACGAGCAATTCTGGCGCGCGCGCGACGACTTCCGCGGCGTCGGCGGTGTCGAGGGTGATGAGGTCGAAGGAGTCGCCCTCGGCCAACTCGTCGAGGTTGTCGGTGAGGTCGCCCGTGCGAACGTCGACGCGGTCGCTCACGCCGGCCATCGACATATTCTCGCGGGCGTTCTCGGCGAACTCGGCGTCGATCTCGTAGGTGGTGACGTTCGCACCGAGACGACCGAGATAGCCTGAGAGGACTCCCGTTCCAGTGCCGGCGTCGAGGACGCGGTCGCCCGACTGCGCGCCGGTGTGGCCGATGACGAGGCCGATGTCGCGCGGCATCATCGGTGCGCCCGTGCGCTGGAAGTGGTTGAACAGGTCCGGGCCACGCAGGCGGCGAACGTGGAACGGTTCGCCCAGATGCGTCTCCAGTACCTGCCCGTGTTCCACGTCGTCGGGCACCTCGAGCACGCCGAGGTCGGTCTGGAGTTCGTCGCCCGGGCCGCGTAGATACTCCCGATCCGACTCGGCGTGGACGAGGAGGTACGCGCTCACTCGAACGTTGAGATGGCGGCCGCGAGGTCGCCGTCGGCCTCTTCGAGCGCTTCACGAGCCTCCGCCTTGCTGACGCCCGCGCGGGCGGCGACGAGTTCGACGTCCTCGTCGGGGACGCCGCCGGCTTCGACCTCGGTAACGTCGGCATCCGGTTCCGCGCCCGCGTCGGCGTCGCGCGTCTCGGGTGACCCGACGACCTGGTAGGTCTCCTGGCCCTGAGCGTCCATCTTCGTGACCTGCGGCCCGTCGAAGACGAGTTCCTCGCCGTCCTCGGTCGTGATGACGACTTTGGTCGCGTCAAGTTCGGTCACGTCGATACCCATCTGCTTCATCATCTGCTGCATCTTGCGCGGGTTCATCCCGCCACCTCCGAACATACGCGGCGAGTCGGTCGCGGCGAGCAAAAGCGTGGCGAACGGCGGACGAATCGCTCCCGTGGCAGTCGAGCAGTATCGGATCTGTTCCGCCGTCACCCCCGCGTTTCATCCCGTTCGCGCTCCTGTCTCGACCGTGTATCTCTCGCAGCAGACGTGGCCGGAACTGGGCGACTACGTCGCCGAGGAATCGGTCGCCGTCGTCCCGCTCGGGTCGACCGAACAGCACGGCCCCCACCTCCCGCTGGCGACGGACTACCTCATCGCCGAAGCACTCGCCCGCGAGGCGACCGACCGAACTGGGTTCCTCTGTACGCCGCCGGTCCGGATCGCCGTCTCCGAACACCACCGGCAGTTCCACGGGACGATGTGGGTCGAACCGAGCGTGTTCCGCGACTACGTCGAGAGTTTCTCGCGCAACCTCACGTACCACGGCATCGACCGCATCGTGTACGTGAATGCCCACGGCGGCAACACCCAACATCTCCGCGAGGTCGGGCGTCGACTCCGCCGTGACGAGACGGCGTACGCCATCGAGTGGATGTGGGACGAGTCCATCCCAGACCTCGTCTCGGACATCTTCGAGCACAACGGCCCCCACGGCGGGCCGAAGGAGACGGCGATGATTATGCACATCGCGGAGGAGTTGGTGCGAACGGACCGCTTGGCTGACGCTCGCGACGGTGGCCTCGTCGACATCACTGCCGAAGATGTCCGGCAGTTCGGCTCACGGACCTTCTACGACTCGCCGGACAACTCTGAGAACGGCGTCTTCGGCGACCAGACTGACGCGACGCCGGAGAAGGGCGCAGAGTTGTTCGAGGCGGCGAGCGACCAGTTGGTGCACCTGCTGGAGTGGCTCGACGACCAGCCGTTCGCAGACCTGATGCCGAAACCCCACGTCGATCCGCAGCCCGGCAGTCGACGATGACGACGCCGGCGGACGACCTCGCCGCGGCGCTGGCGACCGCCCACGAGACGGCGACGGCGGTCGACCCGACGACAGTTCCCACCGTCGACTCGGTGGCAGCGGGGTATCGCGTGCAGGAGCGACTCGTCGAGCGACTCCAGACGACTCGCGGCGCTCCAGTCGGCTACAAGATCGGCTTCACGAACGACCGCGTCCGCCGAGACCTCGGGGTCGACGAACCGGGATACGGTAGACTGTTGGCCGACACGGTGTCTTCGTCGCCGACGGCCGTCTCTGCGGATCGCTTCGTCGACGTGCGCGTCGAACCCGAACTCGCCTTCCGTCTCGGGTCCGACCTCTCCGCAGGATCGACACGCAGAGACGCCCGCGAAGCGGTCTCGGCGGTCGTCCCGGCGATAGAACTCGTCGACAGCCGAACCGGGTGGACGTTCGACGCGGCGCTGGCCGTCGCCGACAACTCACTCGACGCCGGACTCGTCGTCGGCGACGACGTCGACCCCGCGGGAATCGCACTCGCCGACGAGTCGGTCACGCTCCGTATCGAGGGTTCGCCGGTCGATTCGGGCGTCGGCGCGGACGTACTCGGGCATCCGCTCGCGGCGCTCACGTGGCTCGCCGACGAGGTAGGAGGACTCGCAGCGGGCACGCTCGTCACGACCGGGTCGCTGACAGAACCAGTCGCCGTCGAGGCGGGCGAGTCGGTCGTCGCCGCGTTCGCGTCGCTGGGGACGGTCGAACTCCGCATCGAGTAGGCTGACAGGCGACACTCGGCTACCCGCCGCGGCGTGTCACACACCCGCTGGACGCGACGGGGCCAGATTCAGGTCACGGGGCTGTTGTCCCCGGCTTCGGGTTTGAACGTTCGTCGTCGTCCGCGCTGTCTACTCCACGCGCGTACTCACCGCGAGTCCCGACCCGACGGGCAGAATCGTCGTCTCGAATGCGTCGTCCGCGCGGACGGCGTCGAGGTAGTCGGCGATCCCCTGTGTCTGGTCGTTCTCGTGGTCGAGGGCCTCGGCGTCGCCTTCGAGGTACGCGAGGAGCGCGTCGAAGTCGATTGGTCCGCGCATAATGTTGTCCGCGGCGACGACGCCGCCGGGCGCGAGTTTGTCGCGGGCGGCGTGGAACGCGTCGGCGTACCGCTCCTTCTGGTGGTCGATGAGCACCACGTCGAACGGGCCGTCGTATCGCTCGACCGTCTCCATCGCGTCGCCTTCCTCGAAGACACAGCGGTCAGCGAGGCCGGCGTCGGCCAGAAACTCCCGTCCCTTGTCGAGTTCGTCGGCGTCGAATTCGGTGAGGATCACTCGCTGTGCGCCGCCGCGGAGGAACCACGACGCCGAGTATCCGAATCCCGACCCGAATTCGAAGACGGTGTCGGCGTCGGTGAGTCGCGCGAGCAGTCGGAGGACCGCGCCCGATTCGGGGCCGATGTTCGGGAAGTCGTGTTCTCGGGCGAACGCTGCCATCCGCTCTTGTACGTCCGTGTGGTCGGGGCCGGCGGCGCGGACGAACCGCGACACGTCGTCGGAGAGAACCATAGCGGTCGCTCGGTGGGCGGCGACTTGGAAGTTTGGCAGAACGGAAGTGAGAGTGTGTGGAGTGGCCGCTCAGGCGGCGAGGTAGCCGCCGAGGAGGAGCAAGACAAGACCGACGCCAGCGGCGGCCTTGTAGAACGTCCCGCCGTTGCGGGCGGCGGTCCGAACCTTCCCCTCGTCGAGCGCAGATCGGATCTTACTGCCGCCGACCTCGACGAGGCCGGTCATCACGACCCACAGCGCCAACATCGTGAGCACGACGTGGCCACGCGGCGGCATAAACAGCCCTTCCGCGCCGTAGACGGTCGCGGCCATATGCCCTCCCGTCGCGAGGAAGACGAGGGCACCGACGCGAGTGATAGTGGAGACGCCGGACGTGACGCTTCCGAGCAGTTCGGGAGTCACGTCGCCGTCGACGGCCAGGGGGACGACCTTCCACGCGGCGAGAACGACAGCACCGACCCAGAGGCCGGCAAACAGCGTGTGGAATACGTACGCCGCGGTGAGCGCGGCCTGTAACGGAGCGAGTTGCATACGGGTGCCAACCGACGGGAGGGATATAAAGCCCATACGCGACGGCGATGCGGTGGACTGCCGGATGCTCGTGGCCGGTGTCTCCCCCTCGCTTAAGCCGTGGGGCGGTGAGGTATCGTGTATGTTCGACCCGGACGACCTCGAAGCCATCCGCGAGGGCAAACAGGAGTGGGAGGAGGAGACCCTCTCCTCGACGCTCGACCGGTTCGGGGAACGGAAGGAGGAGTTCACGACCGACACGGGGGGACAGGACGTGAAACGACTGTACACGCCTGCCGACGTCGACGACCTCGACTACGACGAAGACCTCGGCTTCCCCGGCGAAGAACCGTACACACGGGGCGTCTACCCGACGATGCACCGCGGCCGACTGTGGACGATGCGGCAGTACGCGGGGATGGGCACCGCCGCGGAGACGAACGAGCGGTTCCAGTACCTCATCGACCAGGGGTCGTCGGGCCTGTCGATGGCGTTCGACCTGCCCACGCAGATGGGGTACGACTCCGACGCCGCGATGGCCGCCGGTGAGGTGGGGAAATCGGGCGTCGCCATCGACTCACTGGAGGACTTCGAGCGCGTCTTCGACGACATTCCGCTGGACGAGGTGTCCACCTCGATGACCATCAACGCCCCTGCCGCAGTCCTGCTGGCGATGTACGTCGCCGTCGGTGACCGGCAGGACGTCGACCGGGCGGAACTGCGGGGCACCATCCAGAACGACATTATGAAAGAGTACATCGCGCGGAACCTCTACATCTACCCGCCGGAGCCGTCGATGCGGCTGATCACGGACATCTTCGCGTTCTGCGCCGATGAGACGCCAAACTTCAACACCATCTCAATCTCCGGCTACCACATTCGCGAGGCCGGGTCGACGGCGGCACAGGAAATCGCGTTCACCCTCGGCAACGGCATCGAGTACGTGCAGGCGGCCGTCGACGCCGGTCTCGACGTCGACGAGTTCGCGCCCCAGTTGTCGTTCTTCTTCAACGCCCACAACAACATCTTAGAGGAGGTGGCGAAGTTCCGCGCTGCCCGCCGGATGTGGGCGAAGATTATGGAAGAGCGCTTCGGCGCACAGAATCCCAAGTCGAAGCAGTTGAAGTTCCACACGCAGACCGCGGGGTCGATGCTCACCGCCCAGCAGATCGAGAACAACGTCGTTCGCGTCGGCTATCAGGCGCTCGCGGCGGTGCTGGGGGGAACGCAGTCGCTCCACACGAACGGCAAAGACGAGGCGCTGTCGCTGCCGACGGAGAAGTCCGTCCGCACGGCGCTCCGTACCCAGCAGATCCTCGCCCACGAGTCCGGGGCCGCCGACACCATCGACCCCCTCGCCGGGAGTTACTACGTCGAGAGCCTCACCGACGGCATCGAGGAGGAGGCGTTCGACATTCTGGAGGAGGTCGACCGCCGCGGCGGGATGCTCGACGCCGTGAAGAACCAGTGGGTCCAGCGGCAGATCCAGGATACAGCGTTCGAGCGACAGCGTGAGATCGAGGAGGGCGAGCGGATCATCGTCGGCGTCAACGAGTACCAGATCGAAGACGACGACCCGCAGATGGACCTCGAAGACGTCTCCGAGGAGGAAGAGCAGGCACAGATCGACCGGGTCGAACAGTTGCGCGACGACCGCGACTCCGAGGCTGTCGAGGACGCACTCGCCGGTCTTCGCGACGCCTGCCAAGGCGAGGCGAACGTGATGCCCCACATCGTCGACGCGGTCAAGGCGTACGCGACGGTCGGCGAGATCTGTGACGTGATGCGCGAGGAGTTCGGCGAGTACAAGCCGGGACAGTAGCCACCGCACTCGCCGGGTGATTTTTCGCGGCTCCGACCGACCCGACAAGCGTGCACCTCGATCACGCCGGCGTCGCCACCGACGACGCCGCCGGACTCGCCGCGTTGTACGTCGACCTCCTCGACTGCGATATCGTCCACGAAGAGGAGTTCGACGGGATGGCCGTCGTCTTTCTCGATGTGGGTGACTCGTATCTCGAACTGCTGGAACCGCTCGACGACGAGGGCGCCATCGCCCGATACCTCGACCGCAACGGGCCCGGGATCCATCACCTCGCGTTCGCAACCGACGACGCGGCGGCGGCGCTCGACCGCGCCCGGGAGATGAACATCGAACTGATCGACGAGGAGCCACGGCCCGGCGCGTGGGGCCACCAGGTTGCGTTCCTCCACCCGCGCGACACCGGCGGCGTCCTCGTCGAGTTCGTCGAACACTGACGGCCGGATGGAAAGAGCGTAGTGGGGAGGGGTGCAGATGGGAGGCATGCGCGATTGGCTCTCCCACCGTGTGGCGGCGACGCCCGACGCGGAGGCACTCGTCCTCGCGGCCACCGGGGAGACGCTCACCTACGCCGACCTCGACGCCCGCGTCGAGGCGTTGGCGTCTCGACTCGCGGGACTTGGTATCGTCCCCGGCGACCACCTCGCAGTCGTCCTCGGCAACCGCGCGGAGTACGTCGTCCTCGTCCACGCCGCGATGCGTCTCGGCGTTCGGATCGTCCCGTGTTCCGACCGCCTCACCGCCGCGGAACTCAGACCGAAACTCGACGCCGCCGACGCGACGGCACTCGTCTGTGGAGCCGACACCGAGACGGTCGCCGTCGAGGCGGCGCTGGATCGAGCAGCGCCCTCCGCCGAGAGCGACGAAGCGGACGCGACGGAGACTGGCTGGCGGACCGAGGACGGATTTCAGCCCGCACGCATCGCCGACGAGGACATCGAGGAGGACGCTGGCGGCCCGGCCACACCTCGCCCGCACGTGCCGGTCGTCTCGGTTGACACGCCCGAGGACGACCGCGTGGTCGACATCGACGCGGCGCCGGACGGGTCGGTGCCGTCCGTCCGGTGGGGGCGGGGTGACCATCTGTTGATGCTGTTCACGTCGGGGTCGACCGGCGACCCCAAACTCGTGCCGTTGACGATGGGGAACGTCCTCGCGTCGGCGACGGCGTCGGCGTTCCGACTGGGCGTCCTTCCGGACGACCGCTACCTCGCGACGCTCTCACTCCACCACACCGGCGGGATTATGCCGCTGTACCGGGCGGCGCTGTACGGCACGAGCGTCGTTCTCCGGCGGAAGTTCGACGCGGGCGCGGCGGTCGACGACATCCGACGCTACGAGGCGACGGGCGTCTCGCTCGTGCCGACGATGCTCAAGCGGATGCTCGACGCACGCGGAACGCTCCCCGACTCACTTCGAACCGTGTTGCTCGGCGGTGCGCCCGCCCCCGACGCACTCATCGAGCGGTGCCGCAACTACTCGGTCCCCGTCCACCCGACGTGGGGGATGACCGAGGCGGCCTCGCAACTCGCGACCGCGCCTCCCGACGAGGCGTTCGCACAGGTCGGCACCGTCGGCAGACCGCTGTTGTGGGTCGACGTGGCCGTCTGTGATGCCGACGGAACGCCCCTGCCGACGGGCGAAACGGGCGAACTCGTCGTCGCTGGTCCGGCCATCGCCGACGCCTACTACGACGACCCCGAGGCGACCGCCGCGGCGTTCACCGATGGCGGCGCACTCCGGACTGGCGACGTGGGCTATCGCGACGAAGACGGCTTCATCTACCTGTTGAACCGTCTCGACGACCGGATCATCACCGGCGGCGAGAACGTCGAACCCGGCGAAGTCGCCGCGACCTTGCGCGAACACGCGGGCATCGCGGAGGCCGTCGTTGTCGGCATCCCCGACGAGGAGTGGGGCGAACGCGTCGCCGCGATGGTGGTCGCCGACGACCCCGACCTCACGACCGAGGACGTAGAGGCGTTCTGCCGGGAACGGCTTGCGGGGTTCAAGATACCGCGAACCATCGCGTTCGCAGACGAACTCCCGCGGACGGTGTCTGGAACGGTTCGGCGCCCCGAGGTTCGCGACCGACTCGTGGCCGCACAGAGCGACGACGCGACAGCGACTGCCGACGTTCGCGACGACGGCCAACCGGCCGACATCGACCCGAGTGGAATCGAAGAAACCGACGCACAGGAGGCGGTCGCGGAGGAGACGGACGCGGAGGAGGTGGACGCGAAGGAGACGGACGCGGAGGAGGTGGACGCGAAGGAGACGGACGCGCAGGAAGCCGAGGCGGCGGCGCAGGAGGCGGAAGTCGAACAGGAGGCGAACGTCGACCCAGGTGCTGGCTCCGACCTCGGATCTGAGACAGTCGACGAAGCCGACATCGCAGTCGACGCGGAGGCTGATGCGGAGGTAGACCCGTCGTCGGACGACAGCGACTCCGAGGGGTCCGAGTCGACCCCGGAGATGACAGCCGAGGACGTAGACGAGTCCGTCTCTCTCGACGAGGAGGAAGCAGACGACAGTGAGGCCGTTGGCGATGAGGACGGCGAGAGCGACGAAGACGACGAAGAGTAATCACGCCGCGTCTTCGAGTAGCCCGCGAGTCGAGCGGCGACCGACGCCGAGTAAACGCGAGTCCCGGGGTTCGCCGTTCCACGGGTGTTATACTGCGGGAGTCATCATCGTTCAGTATGAACACCGACCTCGGTCTGTTGGACGAATCGGTCGTTCCCGAACACGCCCGCGCGGTCAAACAGGAGGCCCGCGAGTTCGCAGAAGAACACATCGCGCCGGTCGCGGAAGAACACTTCCGCGCGGACGACTATCCGTGGGAGGTGCTCGAGGCCGGGCAGGAGGCCGGCCTCGTCGGACAGGACATCCCCGAGGAGTACGGCGGCCGCGGCTTCGACATCTACGAGATGCTGGCGCTCGCAGAGGAGTTCTACCGCGCCGACGCGGGCATCGGCCTGACGCTGATGCTCGCCTCCTTCGGCAACGAACTCGTCTACGACTACGGGAACGAGCAGCAGTGTGAGGAGTACGTCCGCCCCGTCGCCGAGGGCGAGCAGATATCCGGCCTTGCAGTGTCCGAACCGCAGACAGGCTCCGACCTCGCGGGGATGACGACGAAAGCCGAGAAGGTCGACGGCGGCTACGAGATCACCGGCGAGAAGTACTGGGTCGGCAACGCCGTCGAAGGCGACTGGCTCACCGTGTACGCCAAGACTGGTGACTCCGACGACCGCTACGGCAACTACTCGTGTTTCATCGTCGAGACGGACCGCGACGGCTACGAGGCCGAGCACATCCCTGAGAAGATGGGGATGCGCGCGTCCAAGCAGGGCCACATCGTGATGGAAGACTGCTTCGTGCCCGAGGAGAACCTCGTCGGCACGGAGGGCGGCGGCTTCTACATGCTCGCGGACTTCTTCAACCACGGCCGCGTCGTCGTCGGCGGGCACGGTCTCGGCCTCGCCGCGGCGGCCATCGAAGAGGCGTGGGAGTTCGTCCACGACCGCGAGGCGTTCAACCGCTCCATCTCCGACTTCCAGTCCGTCCAGCACGACCTAGCAGATATGCGGACCGAGTTCGAGGCCGCTCGCTCGCTCAACTGGCGGGCGGCGGAGAAACTGGCGAACCACGAGGACGCCGGCCTGTGGGCGGCGATGGCGAAGCTCAACTCGACGGAGATGGCCGTCGACGTCGCCGAACGCGGGATGCAACTCCACGGCGGCCGCTCCGTCCTGACCGAACGGCGCATCGCCCGCGTCTACCGCGACGTTCGCATCCCCGTCATTTACGAAGGCGCGAGCGAGGTCCAGCGCAACCTCGTCTACCGGCAGTCGAAGTAAGGGCCGACGCCGACGTCGGTGGTCCCGAGTCGCACCTCACTCGGACCCCGAATCGCCGGACCCGTCGGAGAGATTGAGTTCTGCGAACAGTCGCGCGGTGATCACTTCCTCGAGTATCTCGAGCAACTGGTCGTCGTCGGACTCGTAGTCGCCGAGGATGCCGAGCGGAATCTCGCCGCCCGCCATATCGTGGTGCCCACCGCAACTCCCGACGTCCTCGAACGCCGTGCGCAGGACGTTGCCGACGTGGACCCGTGCATCGGGTGATCGGGCGCTGATCTGGACCGTACCGCGGACGACGCCGAAGACGATGGCCGTCTCGACTCCTTCCAACCGGACGAGGTAATCGACGGCCTGTGGGATCGCGTCACGTTCGGTGGTTCGCCCGACGTGTGAGAGGAGGACCGCCCCGTACGTCCGCCGGTTGTCGATGGCGGTCGAGATGGCGTCGACGGTTCCGCCGGTGACCGACGGGGTCGAGAGCTGTCGGATCATCTCGTAGTCCGCGTACTCGTGCAGGAACTCCGCCGCGTCGTACTCGGCAGCGGTCGCCCCGCGCAGGAAGTCGAGCGTGTCCGAACGAATCGCGAACAGGAGCGCGGTCGCGAGGTCAGCGTCGAGGTCGACGTCGAGCGTGCGGATGTAGTCGGTCAGGATGGTCGCGGCAGCGCCGACCTCCTCGCGGCTCTCGACGAACCGCGCCTCGACTCCCTCGGCGGGATGGTGGTCGATCACGATGTCGACCGGCGTGTCCGTCGGAACGGGGTTGTTCTCGCCCGGCACCGAGTGGTCGACGAACGCGAGGATCGACCCGGGCGGCCGGTCTCGTATCGTCGACCCCTCGAACGGCGTGAGATCGATGCCGAGGATGTTGACGAACGCCCGGTTCTGCTGGTGGGAGATGTCGCCGCTGTAGAGGATGCGCCGTTCGTCGATGCCGGCGGCGGCCGCGATCCGACCCAACGCGAGGGCGCTGGCGAGGCAGTCCGGGTCCGGGTTGTTGTGGCAGACGATGTTGATCTCGTCACCCTCCTCGAGGAGTTCGAGGAGTTCGTGCGGAGATGCCATCTGCTAGTGTAGTCGTACCTCCACGCAGTTAGCCGTGCAGGGTCAGGTGGTGACGTGTCCGCGTGCGCCGAGTCGCCTCCTGAGCCCCCGTATCGGCGGCGAGTGGGGCGACCCCAGTACGACGGAACCGCCCCGGTCGTTTTTCAGCGCTGACCGTGAGCACTCGCGTATGCGATCTGCCGTCCTCACTCCCGACCTGGAGTTCCGCATCAAGGAGCGCCAACGCCCCGACCCCGACCCCGGTGAGGTCCTCGTCCGCGTCGACGCCGTCGGCGTCTGCGGGTCGGACGTCCACTACTGGCGTCACGGACGCATCGGTGACTACGTCGTCGAAGACGACCTCGTCCTCGGCCACGAGTCGGCGGGTGAGGTCGTCGACACCGGCGACGACGTGACCGACTTCGCCGCCGGCGACCGCGTCGCCCTCGAACCGGGCGTTCCCTGCGGCGAGTGTCGACACTGTCGGTCGGGCGCGTACAACCGCTGTCCGGAGGTGGAGTTTATGGCGACGCCGCCGGACGATGGGGCGCTCTGTGAGTACGTCGCGTGGCCCGCCGACTTCGCGTACCGACTCCCCGATTCGGTGTCGACGGTCGCCGGGGCGCTGTGTGAACCGCTCTCTGTCGGCATTCACGCGTGTCGACGCGGTGGTGTCGGCGTCGGCGACTCGCTACTCGTCACTGGCGCGGGGCCAATCGGCGACGCGGCGGTAGCGGCCGGCGGTGCGGCGGGTGCGACGGACGTGACGGTGACGGACGTCGTCGACACAAAACTCGATCGAGTCCGTGAGCGAGGGGCGACGCGCACCCTGCGCGGCGACGAGACGGACGTGCCCGAGGCGGTTCGGTCGGCGACCGGCGACGGCGTCGACGTCGCTATCGAGGCGTCGGGGTCGACGGCCGGCCTCGCGGACGCCGTCGAGAGCGTCCGTCCGGGCGGGACGGTCGTCCTCGTCGGCCTCCCGGGCGAGCGCGAGGTTCCGGTTGACGTCCACCGACTCATCGACCGCGAACTCGACGTTCGCGGGTCGTTCCGCTACCGCGACACCTACCCTACAGCAATCGATCTGCTCGACACGGGCCGCGTCGACCTCGCGAGCACCGTCGACGCTACCTACGCGCTCGACGACGTCGCGGCGGCGTTCGAGCGTGCGACCGACCCGGAGACGGTGAAAGTCGTCGTCGAACCCTGAGCGCGAGCGCTCAATCGCCGCCCGCAGTCGCCGCCGTGGCGTCGCCGCGGGCACCGTTCTCTCGCGGCGTCACCGACCGCTCGAACGCGAGGAGGCCGACGACGACGACGCCACAGACGGCGACGAGCGTCGGCCACAGCAGCGTCGAGAGGCCGTAGTCGAAGAACACGCCGCCAACGAACGACCCCACGCCGATGCCGAGGCGTTTCGCGACCTCCAGTATCGACAACTGCGTGCCACGCTCGGCAGTCGTCCCCAGGTCGGACATCAGCGCCGATGCCAGCGGCGCGTGGAGTATCTCCCCGACCGTGCGGACGAACAGGTGGCCGCCGACGAGAGCGACGCCAACGAGGACGACGGGCGTGGTGAGGCCCGCATCGGCGGGGAGAACCATCGTGTCTGCCCCCCACGCCGCGAGCATCGACACCGCCCACAACGCCGCCGAGACGACCAGCCCGCGGGTGCGACGCCACCCGCCGACGGCGCTGACGAGCGGGAGTTGCAGGATGACGATAGTGAGCGGGTTGACGACGTACAGCGTCCCCAGTTGTGCGGCCGTCAGCCCCAAACCCTCCTTCGCGACGACGGGGACGGTCGTCTGCATCTGTGCGTACATCACGGCGAAACCGACGTTGAGGCCCGCGAGCGCCAAGACACGCGGGCGAGTAGCCGCCCGCCACCACGCTGTGAACACGCCGGAAGCGGCCTCGTCGTCGCCTGTTCCGTCCTCGTTCTCGGACTCCCCGTCGCGTGCAACGCGCGGAACGAACAGGAGGATGACCAGCGCGACGATACCGGAAGTGACGCCGTCGGCGACGAAGACGGCGACGGACGCGACTGAGTACAGGAGGCCGCCGACGACGAAGCCCGCACCGAAGCCAGCGTTGTTCGCGACCTTCAGGAGGGCGTATCCGCGGTCGCGTTCGCCGGCGTCGGTCAGGTCCGCGGTCATCGCGTGGCTCGCGGGCGTGTAGAGACCGCCGACGAACCCGGAGACCACACAGACACCGACGAACGCAACGCCGAGCGCAGAGACACCCGTGAGCGAGGTGACCGACGCGGGGACGGCCGCCGCGAGTGTCGGGACGAACGCGAACGCCGCGAGTGCGAGCGCCGACAGCGCCATCGCCGCGACCATCACCGGCTTCCGGCCGATGACGTCGGCGAGAAAGCCGCCGATCGCGGTTCCGCCGGCCGAGCAGACACTCTTCGCGCCGAGACCGAAGCCGACGACAGACAGCGCGATACCTACCTGCAGGTGGAAGTGGACCGTCGCGAACGGGTAGACGATGCCCGCGCCGAACACGTTGATGAGTTGGCCCGCCGCGACGATGTAGACGGCCCTGTCGAACCCGCGAACCGCATCGAGCGACGGCCGTTGCACGACCCTCGCTGTGCAGGCGGCGCACCTGAACGGTGCGGTTCCGGGCGAGTTCGGCGTGCCACCACGTCCGAGCCGTGTTGAATGTCGTACTCACGTATCAAACGCGAAAATAGCGCGATAGGAGGCGTATCGCTAGCGTTTACACACGTCACGTCGCTGAGGTAACCAAAAGACTCTATACGGTCCATTCCAACGAATTCAGTGAAGGAGGAACTCGGAATGGCTAAAGACACGGTCCGGTATCCCGACGAAGTCGTCGACGAGATCGATACGCTCGTCGAAGACGGGGTCTTCGAGAGTAAATCCGAGTTCTACCGCTTTTCGGCGGAGTACGTCCTCGCACTCGTGAGCGACGAGTGGGAACCCGAGACGTTCAACTACGGCGAGATCCGCGACGAACTCGACTTACAGGAGGAACCGGTGTTACTCGGAGCGGACGGCGGTCGCGACTTCCTCAATGCCGTCATCACGGTCCGGCAACTCGGACTCCGCAACGACTTCGCGGAGGCCGAACAGTTCATCGACGAGAACTACGAGACGACCGACCGCTCGGGGATGATCCTCGAAGAGTTGCTGCGCGTCTACCGGGACCGCGCAGAGAACGGGTCGACGTCCGGCGTCTGATCACTGTCGCCGGCGTTCGATTCGCGCTCCAGTTGTCCGTGCTATCCGGTTATCCGCCTGTTACACTCCATCCAGCGCGGGATTTAGCCCGTTCGAGCACCTACGTCTGTCGACAGATGCGGAAGAACGAACTGATCCATCTCCACGGGTTGTTGCGGATGCTCGCCGACCGCTTGATCGAGACTGGTACCGTGGACGACGACGACCTCGCAGCGTACCGCTCGCTGGAACTCACGCCGATGTCGCTGCAGGCGTCGCGCGACGACCACGAGGCAGCGGTGTTGCTGCTCAGCGAACTGCTGGCGACGGCGGTAGCGACCGACGAGATGATGACGGCCGATGCTGCGACACCGACAGGTGACGAACCGCCCACCGAGCGAGCGACTGAGTCGACCGACAATGCGGACGCGACCGAACCGCCCGTCCACTGATCGCCCGACACACTCGCGAGCGTCGTGCGTAGACTGCGCTCCCAGCGACCGCACCGCCGCCGACTGCGACCGGTACCATCTACACCCCTCCGGCCACAGCCACGGGTATGCGACTGGAGCAGTACTGGGGCGTCGGGCCCAAGACGGCCGAGACGCTCCGCGATTCGCTCGGCGAGGAGGCGGCCATCGCCGCCATCGAGTCGGCGGACGTGCGAACGCTCGTCGAGGGCGGCGTGCCGCGCGGCCGGGCGACTCGCGTGCTCCGCCGAGCGTACGGGAAAGCGGGGATGGATCTGTTCGGTACCCGTGACGCTCGTGAGGTGTACGACGAGTTGCTCGACATCGCCGCCGAGTACGCCGTCACCGCTCACGCCGCCGACCGCGTGCGCGTGCTCACGCCGCTCACGAGCGACGACCGCCGCCGACAGCGACTGGACGACGTGTTGGAGGCGCGCGACGCGTGGGCCGGACTGGACGAGTCTGATCGTGAAGCCGTCGTCGAGGCATTCGACGAGTACGACGACGCCGGCGGCACCGACCGCGCGGCGCTCGAGTGCGCGCTCGCGCTCCGAGCGGCGGGCCTACGTGGTGGCACCTTCGCCGCTCTCGACGGCGTCGACGAGGGCGCACTTCGGGAGGCGGCCGACGCCCTCGCGGCGCTCACGGACGACGGCGTCGCCGCGGGCGTCGACGACAGACTCGACCGCCTGCGCGAACAGGCCGCAGACGCCCGCGCACTCGCGGACTCCGCGTACGACGTGGTCGAGACGGTGCGCGAGCGTGGCGCACGCGACGCCGACGCGTTCCAGTCGGCGGTCGTCGAGTACGTCGCGGGCGAGACGGATCTCACGCGCGGACGGGTCCAGTCGGCCGCGCCCGACGGTGCCGTCGACTCCGCGGACTTCGTCGGGTCGACGCTACGGACGCTCGCCGACGAGTTAGAGACGGAGGCGGCCGACCGCGCCGACCAGGTACGCGCTGATCTCGAGGCCGACGTCGAAGCCGGCGGCGTCGACGTGGAACGCGTCGTCGACGCCGTCGGCGACATCGCCTTCCTCCTCTCGCTTGCGCGGTTCGCCGTCGAACACGACCTCACTCGGCCCGATCTAGACGCGACAGGCGTCGCCGTCAGGGGTGCGCGCAACCTCTTTCTCTCGGGCGACGTGCAACCCGTCACCTACGCCGTCGGCGACCACTCGCTGGACGGCGACGCACCGACGGGCAACCGCGTGGCGGTGTTGACTGGGGCCAACTCCGGCGGGAAGACGACGCTGTTGGAGACGGTATGTCAGGTGGTCATCCTCGCGTCGATGGGCCTGCCGGTGCCCGCCGAGGCCGCCGAGGTCGGGCGATTCGACACCGTCGTCTTCCACCGCCGGCACGCCTCGTTCAACGCGGGGGTGCTGGAGTCGACGCTGAAGTCGGTCGTCCCACCGCTGGTGGGCGAGGGACGCACGCTGATGCTCGTCGACGAATTCGAGGCCATCACAGAACCGGGTCGGGCGGCGGACCTGCTCAACGGCCTCGTGGAACTGACCGTCGACCGTGGCGCAGTCGGCGTGTACGTCACCCACCTCGCGGAGGACCTCTCGCCGCTCCCGGACGTGGCCCGCATCGACGGCATCTTCGCGGAGGGCCTGACGAACGACCTAGATCTGCTCGTCGACTACCAGCCTCGCTTCGGCGTCATCGGCAAGTCGACGCCGGAGTTCATCGTCTCGCGACTGGTGGCGAACGCCTCCGACCGCGCGGTTAGACAAGGGTTCGAAGAACTCGCGGCCGCCGTCGGCGAGGAAGCCGTCCAACGCACGCTCTCGGACGCGGAATGGTCGGGGAGTACGTGACCACAAAACGAGAGCCACAGCACAGACGCAACGGGTACCCCCCGGGCTAATTGCTCGATAGCACTGCCTCGAGTAGTAAACTGTCGGCAGAGGTCGCCGGTCGAGTCAATCGGCCACTGGTGCGGGCCCGTCGTCGCCCACCGGTCGAACGTCGCCGTTCTCTCCGTCGGTTCCGGTCGCCGCCGCGTCCGTCCGGCCGAAGATACCCCGGTGTTCGTAGACGACCCACGTGTACGGCACCTTCGCGGCCACGTCCATGAACGTCACCAGCATCGCCGTTCCGAGCGTCGAGACGAGGCCGAAGCCGACCGGACTCGCAAGCCAGATGACCGGGTACAGCATCCAGAGGATCCCGATCTGGTTGCGCAGACGGAAGAACAGCCGACGGCGTTCCGGCGTGTCGGTCTGTGCCTTCCGTGGAAACACGCGGAACAAGACGTACAACAGCGCCAGAAACGCCACACAGGAGACAGCGAATCCGGTCCAGCGAGTCACTCCGGTGGTCGTCGTCGCGACCCAGCCAGCAGCGATCATCACCGCGTCGGCGCCCGCCGCGCCGACGAGCCACCGTCTGTCGACGTCGACGACGTGCCCGACGTAGGCGACGAGGACGGGCGTGGTCACGAACCAGTCGACGTACCGCATCGTGTCGACGGTGTACCCACCTACGGAGAACTGGCCGATCCCGGCGGCCATCGCGGCGTACGACAGCGCCGCGAACGCGGGGATCGCGAGCAAGAGGCGGAATCGACCGGCGCCGGCGTCGAGGTCGTCGTTGCCGAGGAGGTGGACGACGACGGCCACACCGACGAGCATCGCGACGGTTCCGAGCGCGTACACGACCGTTCCAGGCGCCACCATCAGCGATCACCCCCGTCGTGGACGGCGGCGCCGCCGTCGCTCACTGCGGGGCGACTGCCACCGGCGTCGGGTGCCGCAGTCGAGTGCCGGTCACCGGCACCCTCGCGGATTGAGAAGTCGGCGAGGACGTCCGTCAACGCTGTCGACCGCTCGCGGAACGCCTCCGACTCGGCGACGACGGCGTCGACGGCGGTCGACTGTTCTGCGGCGGCGTCGGCCGCCTCTGCGGTTCGGTCGGCCGTCCGGTCGCTGATCTCCGCCAGGTCGTCGAGCGTCTGCGCGGCCGTCGAGGCCGACTCAGCCTGTTCGCTCGTCGTCTTGCTGATCTCGCGAACACCGTGGTCGATGTCTTCGACGTAGTCGACGATCTCGTCGAGGCGGTCGACCGCCGCCGCGACGGTCGTCGCCCCCTCGCCGACCTGTTCGTTGGTGGTCCGGATCGACTCGGCCGCTCGCTCGGTCTCGGTGCGCACTTCTGCGATCATCTCGGCGATCGCATCCGCGCGATTGCCGGTCTCCTCTGCAAGGCCTTTCACCTCCTCGGCGACGACGGCGAAGCCGTCGCCCTCGGTGCCCCCCTCACCGGCGCGGGCCGCCTCGATAGAGGCGTTGAGCGCCAGCATATCGGTCTGCGCTGCGATGTCGCGGATGAGTTCGGCCGCCTCGGTGATCTCCGCCGTCGCGTCGTCGAGAGCGTCGATCCGCTCGACCGCCTCCGTCATCGTCTCCTCGACGTCGTCCATCGTGTCGATAGCGTCGTCGGCCGCCTCGCGTGCTTCCTCGGAGGCCACCGCCGCGTCGTCGGTCGTGTCCACGAGGTCGTCCGTGGTCACCGCGATCTCCTCGGCCGTCGAGGACAGGTCACCGACCTCGTCGGCACCGGCCCGCGTGCGAGCACGCTGTTCGTCGGTGTCTGCGTCGATCTCGTCGGTCGCCTCGATCACGTCGTCCGTCCGGTCGTCGATCTGTTCGGCGGCGGACCGAACGTCGGCCGCGCCGTCCGCGACGTCCGTCGCAAACGTGTCGACCCTGGCGAGCGTCGCCTCCAGTTCGTCCACCGCGGCGTTGAACTCTTCGCCGACGGTCTCCATCGCCTCGTGGTCGTGGTCGACGTCGACGCGGACGGTGAGGTCGCCGTCGGCCACCGACCGGATCGTCGACGCGTAGTCGCTCGCGACCTGCTGGTAGTCGCTCGCGAGCGACTGAGCACGCTCTTCGGCGACCTCCGCTTCCTCCTGTGCCGTCTGTGCTTCCCTGATCCGCTCGGAGAGCGACCCGCGCATCCGGTCGACGGCACTGTACACCCGCCCGAGTTCGTCTTCGCGCGAGGTCCTGACGCGGACGTCCAAGTCGCCGTCCGCGATCGCTTCCGTCTGTGTCTCGAGCGTTCGCATCGAGACGACGATATTCGTGCCGAGGTACGCGCCGAGCACCACCTGCCCGGCGGTCGACATCAGTATCGTCCCGACGACGTTGCGCGTGAGGAGGCCGTACGCGACGACTGCGCCGGCCGTCACCACGAACCCGATCACGAGTTTCACGGCGAAACTCCGGCGTATGAACTGTACCATCGTATCTGCCGATGCAAACACAGTCGCAACGTATCAACTCCCGGTCGTGAGTATCACGATTGGATCCGGTGAAGCGACAGACGGGTCAGCCGAACGCACCGAGACTCGACTGGAGGTCGCGCCCCTCGCCGTCGTCGCCGTCGAGGAGTTCGTAGCCGACGAGGTCACGCATATCGACCGCGTACGTCGTCCCCGCGTTCTCCACCGTGAGGATCCGCCCTTTCGTCCCGACGACGGTCCCCGAGGCGAGCGTCTCGGCCACCGGGCGTTCGCTGAGGTCGAGGTCGTAGTCGAACGAGAAGGAGGCCTCGTAGTCGACGCCGTCGAGGAGGCGGTCCCACGCGGCTTCGTCGACGGTGGCTGCGAGGCCCGCGACCTTCGTCGGCACCCGTACGCGGTCGGGGATTCCATCGGTGTCGGGACGGGCGACCGCGGTGGGCTCGTCGCTGTGTCGGTCGAGGCCGTTCGCGGCGATCCCCGACTCGATCTCACGGGCGATGCGGCCGTCGTCGACGGTGCGGAGGTGGACCGCGCGGTCGGCGCCCTGTTCGCGCAGGCGCGTCTCCAATCGCCACTCTCTGGTGACGCCCACCTTGAACGTGTCCGGCGCGAACGCCGCGAGGTAGATGGCGTGGTCGTCGAAGCAGTCCATCTCGTCTTTCAGACACGTCCCAGTACACCGCGCACACACCCACGTCGAGCGGTGGTCGTCGCAGTAGGGCGCGTCGTCGGCGTCGCAGACGACGTGGCCGCCCTCGTGGACCGTCCCGGCACAGCGTCGCTCGCCGAGGCGCCACGAGAGGTCGGTTCCGGGGTCGAGGGCGATTCGGTCGACGTCGCCGGTTGGCGTCCCGGGCGGGGCATCGGTCGCGGGGTCGGCGTCGCTGACGAACAACGCGCCCGCCGGCGTTTCGTAGCCCACGACCTGCACAACGAGGGGTAGCCGCTCGGTGGGTAAAGCCGTGTCCACTCCGGGTGGGTCGCCACCAGACACCGCGCACCGAGTGGCACGCAGAGCCTCGGAAACTCCACCGTGACATCTGTCTGGAGGCCGTTGAATCAACTGAATATGTAGTTATTTGAATCTATCTTCGATAGAATTTTATTGGTGTGTCATATTTTCACGTTCGTCATGGTATATCGTGACGGGAAGACACGGCGTGACGTACTGAAGGCGACCGGCGCGGCGGTCGCGACGACCGGCCTCGCGGGAATGGCGTCCGGGTCGCCGGGGACTATCGAGGTCAACGTCGGCTACAGCGACGAGAGCGGTCGTCGGGCGGCGCTGTCGGCCGCCAGCGACGTGGTGCGGGAGTTCAACTTCGACGCCCTCACGATGCGGGTCAACGAGAACGCCATCCAGGGCCTCCAGCAGCGTCCGGACGTGCGCTACGTCGAGGAGAACGGCGAGATGCACGCCCTCGCGCAGCAACTGACGTGGGGCATCGACCGGACCGACTCGGAGGTGGCCCACGCGAACGGGTCGACCGGCGCGGGCGCGGACGTCGCCATCCTCGACACCGGCATCGACTCCGACCACCCGGACCTGCAGGCGAACCTCGGATCGGGCACGGCGTTCGTCAAATCCCGCGGCCGGTACGCCGAAGACTGGGACGACGACAACGACCACGGCACCCACTGTGCCGGCATCGCCGGAGCCGACGACAACAGTCAGGGCGTGCGCGGCGTCTCGACGGAGGCGACGCTGCACGCGGTGAAAGTGCTCGACAAGCGCGGGTCGGGGTCGTTCTCCGACATCGCCGCCGGCGTCGAGTACGTCGCCGACCAGGGCTGGGACGTCGGGTCGATGAGCCTCGGTGCGTCCTCGGGGTCGGCGGCGCTGAAAGACGCCTGTAGCTACGCCCAGAACAAGGGCGTGCTCCTCGTCGCGGCCGCTGGCAACTCCGGGCCGTGTACCGACTGCGTGGGCTACCCGGCCGCGTACCCCGAGTGTATGGCCGTCTCCTCGTCCGCCAGCGACGACTCGCTGTCCGGGTTCTCCTCGACGGGACCGGAAGTCGAGATCATCGCGCCCGGATCGAGCATCTACTCGACGGTCCCTGGCGGCTACGACACCTTTTCGGGGACGTCGATGGCGACGCCCCACGTCGCTGGTGCCGCCGGCCAGTTGATGGCCAACGGCTACACGAACGCCGAGGCACGGTCGCGGCTGACGTCGACCGCCGAGGATCTCGGCCTCGCGTCGAACGAACAGGGCGCGGGCCTCCTCGACACCGCGGCGGCGCTCGGGTACGACTCCAGCGACAACTGACGGCGACTCACACGTCGAACACTTCGCCGACCGGCCCCCACTTTCTTCGCGTGTGGCCCGGTCACACCGGTATGTCCAGTTCACTCGACGCGACGCTCACAGTCGCACCGACCGACGACGGACTCTCACTGTCGCTGACGGTCGAGAACGCCGGCACCGACGCGGTCGACCTCTCGTTCAGCGACGGCCAACGAGCGGAGTTCGTCGCCCGCGACGCAGCGCACGGCGAGGTAGTCTGGCGCTGGAGCGACGGGCGGATGTTCACGATGGCGCTCGGGTCGGAGACGCTCGCGGCGGGCGAGTCCGCCACCTACGAGGGGACGTGGGAGTCGCCACCGGCCGGCGAGTACGAGGTGACGGCGTCGCTCGCGACCGGAGATACCGACGCTGCAGCGACGATGATGGTCGTCGTTCCTGCAGACGAGTGACGGTGTGAAAACGCCCTGAGAAGTGAAACTCGGAGTGATCGGAGCGGGGCGGCGACGTTACTCGCCCGCAGGGCGGCCCATCGGAACGGCGCGCTGGTTGACGGCGTGAATCGCGTCCGAGACTTCGACGTAAGTTGCTTGACGGAATGAGGTCATACTCAATCATATGACGTGTGAGGATAAATAGTTTTTCACTACCGAGTAAAAACTTCTGAGCAGGCAGGCAGCCGACATATCTAGTCGTGCGGATTGTGCCGTAGGCCGAACCGAACAGCAGTGGCTACTGGTAGTTCGACGGTGGAGAACACGAGTCGGCGACCGGTGGTGTGTCAGGCCAGTTCGTCGAGGAGGTCGCGCGTCGCGCGGCGGACGGCGTCGTCGCTGGATGTGGGCGGTTCCCACCCGAGCGCCGAGAGTTTCTCGACGGAGAGGCGCATCTTCGGCACGTCGCCGGTCCACCCACGGTCGCCGCCGGTGTAGGCGTACTCGGGGTCCAGTCCCATCTCTTCGCTGACGATGTCGGCGATGCGGTTCACCGAGGTGGTCGTCCGTGATCCCAAATTGTAGGTGTTGAGGTCGCGGTCGCCGTGTTCGACGACGTGACACATCGCGTCGACGCAGTCGGTGACGTGGAGGTACGACTTCTCCTGGCGGCCGTCGCCGAGTATCTCCAGTTCCTCGGGGTCGGCCTGCAGTTTCTGGATGAAGTCGGGGACGACGTTGCCGCGCTGGTACGGCCCGACGATGTTGGCGAAGCGGTACACCCACGCGGTGAAGCCGTAACTCTTCGCGTACGTCGAGACGATCGCTTCGTCCGCGAGTTTCGAGGAGCCGTAGATGCTGATCGGTTCCAGCGGCGCGTAGTCCTCCGGCGTCGGGCGAGGGGCCTCGCCGTAGACGGTCGAGGAAGAGGTAAAGGCGAGATTCGTGACGCCGGCGTCTTCCATCGCTTCGAGGACGTTGTACGTCATCTCGGTGTTCTCCTCGAACAGCGTCCGGTCGTCGTCGAAGTTCGTGTCCGTGTACGCCGCGAGGTGGAAGACAGCGTCGAGGTCCGCGGTGACCGCATCGGCAGTCGCCGCCTCGTCGGTGAGGTCTGCAGTCACGACGTCGACGCCGTCGGGGACCCGATCGCGGTCGCCCTTCGAGAAGTCGTCGACGACGCGAACCGTCGCGTCGTAGTGGTCTTGGAGGTGCCCCGCGAGGTGGGAACCGATGAGGCCGCCCCCGCCCGTCACGAGGACGGTGGCTCCGGTGAGATCCATACTCGTTCGGGCGGCAGAGCGTTCAAAGTGTCTTGCGGTCGGGGCCAGCGTCTTCAGCGTCGCCGTCGTTGGTGGCCGGTCGTCAATCGTCAGTCGTCGTCCGTCGTTAGTCGTCGTCTGCGGCCGTGTCTGCCGTCGCGTCTCCGGCGGCGTCTTCGTCTCCGTGTTCGTCCGACTCCTCGTCCGTCACCTCGCTCGGTCCCGCCGCGTCGGCGTCTATCGCCGCCAGCGGTTCGTCGATGTCGAGCATCACTGCACTCTCCTCCCACAGGCGGCGCTGCGCGGCCGGGTCCTGCGCCTGTATGCTCGGTTTCTTCTCGCGCCGGTCGGCGAAGTAGCGCCCCGAGACGTCGCCGCCCTCGTCGCTGACTGCGAGATACATCGCGGTCGCCGCACCGTCCGCGGGCGTCGTCACGAACGGGAGGTTGCCGAGGAGTCCCGCCGCGCCCGACAAGGGACCCGGCAGATTTCGGAAGAAGCCGGACCCAGGAATCGCGCCGGGGTGGAAACTGTTGGACGTGATCGAACGGTCGTCGTCGGAGAGGCGTCGCGCGAGTTCGGCAGCGAACTGGACGTTCGCCAGTTTCGACCGCTGGTACGCTCGCCACGAGGAGAAGTCGTCCACCGAGCGGAGTTCCGCGAAGTCGATCTGATCGCCGCGGTGTGCCTCGGAGGCCGTCGTGATGATCCGCGCGTTGTCTGCGAGGTCGTCGAGCAACTCGGCGGTGAGTTGGTACGGCGAGAGGTGGTTGACGTGGAAGGTGTACTCGACGCCGAGGTCGGTCAGTTCCCCGTTGCGGAAGTAGCCGCCCGCGTTGTTGATCAGGAGGTCGAGACCGTCGTCGCCGACCGCCTTCCGGGTCGCGTCGGCCAGCGCAGTCACGTCGTCGGGGTCGGCGAAGTCAGCGGAGACGAACCGCGCGGTTCCCTCGTTGACGCCGGCGTCGATGGCGTCGACAACCTCGCGTCCGGCCGCCTCGTCGCGGCCGTGGACGATGACGTGTGCGCCGAGTCGGCCGAGCGACAGCGCCGTCTCTCGCCCGATGCCGCTGGTCGACCCGGTCACGAGTGCGGTCTGTCCGACGAGGCGTTCGTCGCCGACGCCCGCGATGTCTTCTGGATAGTTCGTCACAGTCGCCTGAACGGACTGAACGCAGATATGGGTCGCGGCCACGGCGGCGACGCGAGCGTGAAACGAACCGCCCTTACCGGCGCGTCCCGACGGTCGGGTATGACCGACGACGTCGTCGTCCTCCGGTACGGCCACCGCCCCGGTCGCGACGACCGTATGACGACACACGTCGGACTGACCGCGCGGGCACTCGGTGCCGACCGGGTGATCCTCCCCGACAACGCGGGCCAGTCCGCCGAGACGATTCGCGACATCACCGACCGCTTCGGCGGCCCCTTCGCCGTCGAACTCCGTGACGACCAGCGCGCGTTCACCCGCAACTGGGAGGGGACCGTGGTCCACCTCACCATGTACGGCGAACGAGTGCAGGACGTGGAAGCCGACGTTCGCGCCGACAGCGTCGACGCCGACACCCCACTTCTGGTCGTCGTCGGCGGCGAGAAGGTACCGTTCGACTTCTACGAAGAGGCCGATTACAACGTCGGCGTGACGAACCAGCCACACTCGGAGGTCGCCGGCCTCGCCGTCTTCCTCGACCGTCTGTTCGAGGGATCGGAACTGGAGCGCGAGTGGGAAGACGCCGACCGCGTCGTCCTCCCGCAGGAGACGGGCAAGAAGGTGGTCGACCCGGACGACGTGGACGCAGAAGTCGGGGACGACGAGGACGCCGACGAGTGAGGAGATGGTCGGATCGCGGACGCTGACGGCGCTGGTCGGCCTCGCGGTGTCGCTCGTGGTCAGCGTCGCCGCGTGGTACTACTTCGACACGCTGCTCGTGTTCCTCTTGTTGCCGTTCGTCCCGTTGTTGTTCCGTGGACTGGCGGGCGACGGCGACCGACCGGCGGTGAAAGAGTGCCCTGTCTGTGGGTTCACGACTCGCTCGCCGGACGTGAACTACTGTCCCCGCGACGGGACCGAACTCCGCAAGAAGTGACTCCTCGGTAGTGTCTCGGCTCCTTCAGTGGTCGTCTTCGCGCCACTTCTTCCCGCAGACGGTGCAGGTGAAGAATCGCGTCTCGGACTCGTCGGCCGAGCGAATCTGTTTCATCTCGTAGCGAACGGTCTGGACTTCGTCGCACTCGGGGCACTTCTGTTCGACCGTCGGGCCGACCTCGGACTCGTCGACGTCGGACATATCGACGACGGTGCTTCCCTCCTGCCCCTGCGTCGTCGTCATCTCTTGTTCGGTCGCGGAGTCACGCAGTTCCGCGTAGTCGCACTCCGCCGACTGACACACCCACTTGTCCCCCTCGGTCTGCATCATCGACCCGCACTCGTCACAGAATTTCATACCGGCGTGGTCCGCCGTCTTTGCACTTAAACTGCGGGATTCGACTGACAGAGACGGCACGCTGGCGTCTCCCCCAGTCTCATCTCGAAATCGACGACTAACGAAGTCCGTCGCCACCCGACGCAAGCGTGACGTGTCCTCCGACGAGACTGCGTTCGACAAGCAGATGCACATTCCCGAGGTCCGCAGCGGATGCTACTACGCCCGCCCGACGGACTGTTGTTGGCTCTGTTACCTCAGGATAGTCGGCGCCTCGCTCCGCCACCTCGTCACGGCGCGCGAGTGACTGTGGGTGGGCCGGACGCCAGCCAGCCCGCCAGAGTGAACCGGCCACAACAAGCCCACTGATCCCCACGGATACGTCTTAGCCGTCGCCTTCGGACTGTCCGGGTTCGCCGACCGCCTCGATGGGGAGGACGTTCTGGAGGCTGGTGTGCAGGTCTTGGGCGTCCTCGAATCGGTCACTTCGGCACTCGCCGACGTACTCTCCGAGATTCCCCTCGCCGTCAGCGAACTCGACGGTCACGTCGGCGAACTCCTCGGCCGCCTCCGCGCGTGACACCGGGTACGACAGTTCCCCGAACAGCGATTCGACCCGGGATAGTTTGACTGATGACATATTCGACCGTCCCATACGCGCCGCGAGGGTATTATCGTTGCCCACAGATCGGGACTGCGAGGACGCGCCTCATCCCCGGAACAACTGCCTGACCTCGTCGACGACGGCGGACTCGGCGGCGACGAGATACCGAACCTCCGGGCGAAGTTCCGTGTCAGCGTTGGCGACGCCGTCACAGCCAGGACCGGAGACGACGAGGCTCCCGCGCGGCAGCGACACCTCCCGGAGTGTCCGGCCCGCGACGGGTGCGTCGGGCGCGACGGTGAGTTCGATCACGTCCAAGTCGCCGGCGACCGTCTCCAGCGTCCGGACGGCGTCACCGCCTTCTATCTCGTTGACGGCGCGGCGTGCCCCGGCGTGTTCCGGGTAGAACACGTGATCGACGAACGGTTCGAACTCCGTCGTCTCCCGTTCAGTCGCTCGCAACACCGTCCGCACGTCGGGCGCGAGGCGCTTGGCCGTGAGGCAGACGGCGAGGTTCGTCCCCAGCGTGTCCGTCAGCGCCGCGACCACGTCCGCGCGGTCGGGTGCGGCCTGTGCCAGTATCGACGGGCGCGCGGCGTCGCCCTCGATGACCGACGCGATGTACTCGTCGGCCGCCGCCGAGACGCGTTCGGGCGTTCGCTCGACGATGACGACGTCGTGGCCGCGGTCGTGTAGCGAGTGGGCCGTCTCGAGTCCGACCCGGCCGCTCCCGACGACGACGACGCGGAGGTCCCCGGTTTCGCTCATGTGTCTTCCTCCGTAAGATTCTGCTCGGAGTCTACTTCTAACCCGGGGTCGGTCTCTGCGGCACGACTGCCGCCGTCGCGGTCGCCGTCACCGTCCCACGGGTCGGGTATCTCTCCGCCGGTCTCGGCTCCCGCGACCGTCTCGATGGCCGCGGTGTCCTCGGCGTCGAGCGGTCCCTCTCCCGGGACCGTCGCTGTCGACGCCTCCGAGGCCACACCCCCGACGGGTTCGTCCGCACCGATCCCGGGCGCCCGGCGACTCAACACGACGTACAGCGCCGCGCCGACCGCGAGCCATCCGATGGCGATGGCCCACGTCTCCGGCGAGATGAACGCCGAGAGCAGGAGGTTCAACACGATGCCGAGGATCGGTGTCGCCGGGTACAGCGGGACGCTGAACGGTCGACTCAGGTCGGGTTGCTGGTTGCGAATCCGGATCACCGCGAGGTTGACGACCGCGAACCCGAGCAACGAGAACAGGCTGGCGAGGTTGCCCACGACGCGAATCGGCGCGGCGATAGTCGCGACGAGCATCACCGTCGCGCTGGCGAGGATAGCGAGATACGGCGTGCCGTACTCGTGGTGGATGCGCCCCAGACGGGCCGGGAGTTGCCGCTCGCGCCCCATCGCGAACGCCACCCGACTCGACCCGATCACGACGGCGTTGAGCGCGCTCACCGTCGAGAACACCGCGCCGAAGGCGATCAGCGCGCCCCCGATGGGTGCGCCGAACAGTCCAACGTCGGGCATAAAGCCGATAGCTGCCTCGGCGACGGCGGTCTCACCCGCGGCCGCGAGCAGATCCGGGCCGAGCGTCCCGATGGCGACGCCGACCACGAGGAGGTAGATGATCACCGTCACGATGACAGAGGCGAAGATGGCGCGCGGGATGTTGCGCTGGGGGTTCTCGACCTCCTCGGTGACCGTCGCGATGAGGTCGTACCCCTGGAACGCGATGAAGGTGAGGCCCATCGCGGGAAGGACGCTCACGAACCCGCTCTCGGGTGGGAACAGCGGTGAGAAGTTCGCGCCGTCGACGGCGCTGATGCCGAATGCGACGAAGATGAGGAGGATGACGATCTTGATCGCCGTCACGAGCGTCTCCGCGCCGCCGGACGCCTCCGTCGACAGCGCGTTCAGGCCGACGAACGAGACGATCGCGAACAGCGCGTAGCCGATGATCCACGGCTCCGACGCCGGGAGGCCGGGCCAGTACAGGTGGACGAGTTCGACGAAGTTCGACGAGAAGCCGAGCGCGTACAGCGCGCCGGCGGCCATATACGTGAACCACCGCGTCCACCCCATCACGAACGCGACCGGTGCAGAGAACGCCTCTCGGACGTACGCGTAGCCGCCGCCGTTCTTCGGGATGGCGCTTGCGAGTTCGGCGTACGACAGCGCGGTGAAGGCGGTGACGCCGCCGTTGAGCGCGAACACGACGATCGCACCCGCCCCCGCGGTCTCGGCCGCGAGGCCAGTCAACACGAAGATGCCCGCGCCGATCATCGCGCCGATGCCGATCATCGTCGCGTCCAGCAACCCGAGATTCGTTGCTGGTGAGCGACTCCCGTGTGCCCCGCTCATCCCTCGGCCACCATGTGCTACGGTGACAGTTTACGTACAGCGACGAAAACGTACCGCCGATTCCGGCGACGCTGCCTACTCGAACTCGGGATCGCGCTTGTTCACGAACGCATCCATCCCCTCACGCTGGTCGTGCGTCCCGAACAGCCCCGAGAACACGCGCTTCTCGTAGGTGAGGCCGGATTCGAGACTCGTCTCGTGGGCCGCGTTGATAGCCTCTTTCGCCGCGGCGACCGCGAACTTCGGCTGGGCGGCCAAGTCGGCGGTGAGGTCGTCGATTCGAGCATCGAGTTGGTCGTGGGCGACCACCTCGCCGACCATCCCGTACTCGTGGGCGTCGGTTGCGTCGATGCGGTCGCCGAACAGGATGAGTCTGCGGGCCACCTCGTCGTTGACGAGGCGCGGAAGCCGTTGGGTGCCGCCCCACCCCGGAACGATACCCAAGTCAATCTCGGTCTGCCCGAAGACGGCGTTCTCTGCGGCCACGCGCAGGTCACACGCCAGCGCGAGTTCACAGCCGCCGCCGAACGCGTAGCCGTTCACCGCCGCGATGGTGGGGGCCGGGAACGTCTCCAGCGACCGCGCCACGTCGTGACCGAGTTCGGCGTACGCCTGCGCCTCCGGCGTGTCGAGGTCTTTCATATAACTGATGTCCGCGCCGGCGATGAACGCCTTCTCGCCCGCGCCCGTGAGCACGAGCGCTCGAACGTCGTCGTCCTCGGCCTGTGCGATGGCGTCCTGCAGAGCTTCGAGCGTCGCGACGTTCAGCGAGTTGAGTTTGTCCGGTCGGTCGACCGTGACCGTCGCCACCTCGTCGTCCACCTCGTATCGGATCGTCTCCCAGTCCGTCATGGCTCCCCCGTCTCGGGGAACGGAGAAAGGCGTACGGGTCGGGGAGCAGAGCGAGTAGAACCGGCTGTTCGTCCAGTTATACAGCGTCGAGTTGGTGCAGACGTTCGGATATTCGGTGTGTTACTATATCCCAAACGGTCGTACTGCGTCGAATGTCGACGATCGCACATCGCGTGTACGACGATCGAACCCCGCTGACGCTCGACCGCTCGGACCTCCCGTCGCGCCCCGACCACGAGACGGTCCTCCTCGTGTCGCCGACGCACTTCGCGGTCCGCTACCGCATCAACCCGTACATGGGGGGGCGCGTCGTTCCGGGGCGGGCGCTCGACCAGTGGATGAACGTCCGGCGGGCGTACGAACGGTACGCCAACCGAGTGCGCATCGTCGACCCCGACGAGATTTGGCCCGCGAGCGACGGCGCCGTGCCGGACGTACCGGTATCCCTGCTCCCGGATCTGGTGTTCGCCGCGAACCTCGCCGTCCCGACGGCCGACGGCGGGGGCGTCGTCCTCGCGCAGATGGCGACCGACGAACGCGCTGGCGAGCCACAGCACTTCCAGCGGTGGGCGCTCGACGACGGCTACGAGGTGGAGTCGCTGTCGACCACCGCCGCGTTCGAGGGCACCGGCGACGCCATCTGGCACCCCGGCCGGCGACTGCTGTGGGGTGGGTACGGCGTGCGGACCGAGCGGGCGGCGTACGACGAACTCGCGGCGCTACTCGACACGCCAGTCGTCACGCTGGAACTGTCCGACCCCCACTACTACCACCTCGACGTCTGTTTCGCGCCGTTGACCGAGGACACAGCGCTCATCGTTCCCGAGGCGTTCACGGCCGCCGGGCGTGCGCGCATCGACGCCCTGTTCGACCGCGTCATCGAGGTGCCCGAACACGAAGCGACCGGCGGCCTCGCGTGCAACTGCCACTGCGTCGACGACGACCACGTCCTCCTCGCGAGCGGCAACCCCGAGACGGAGCGTCGGCTTCAGGCGGCAGGCTTCACGCCAGTTCCGCTCGACACCGGCGAGTTCCAGAAGGCCGGTGGGTCGGTGTGCTGTCTGTCGTTACTCCTCGGGTGAGGCGACGCCGACTCGCGGAACCGGGAGGCCCAAATACTCCGACCCGGAATCGTCTCCCGATGAGCGACCTCACCGACGAGGAACTGGAGCGCCTCGGCGACGTCGTGCGCCTCCAGCCGACGAAGAACAGCGAACTCGGTGAGCGGTGGGGAATGGACAGCGGGAGCGACGTCCACGGCTACCTCGAAGGCCACCTGAAGGACTACTACTACCGCGACGACAACAGCCTCATCCGCGCGACCGCGGAGGCCGCCGAGTTGACTGGTGTCGAACCCGGCGTCGTCGACGACGAGGACGACCCCAACGCCGTCCCCGAACGAATCACGGTGCCGGAACTCCACGCGCAGGTGTTCCGCGTCGTCGCCGACCACGACGAGCGCTCGGAGTCGGTCGTCTCCGTGTTGAACAAGGTGCGCGAGGAGTTCGGCGTCGACCCCGAGGCGGGCGACGTGCGTCGCGCCCTCCAGAGCCTCCGTCGAAAGAACGTCGTCGAGGTCATCTACCGGACGGTGCCGACGTTCAAACTCGCCGTCCCTCGTGAGGAGGTCGAGGTCGTCTCCGAAGCCGAGGCGTAAGACTCAGCGGTCGAGGAGACGGGCGATTCCGTACCCGACGACGATCGGTGGCACCGAGAACACAATCGAAAGTGGAACCGACACGAGCGCGGACCTCGCGTAGATTGCGAGTTTGTCACCGAGCGGAATTGGACCGAGGCGGCCGGCGAAGTCTACGGCGGCGTTCAGGTTGACGGCGGCGACCACAGTCACGACGCCGAGCACGAACCGGTGGCGGGCGACTCCACGACGGACCGCGGCGGCGACGCCGACGGCGAGCGTCAAGTGAAACAGCCACGTGAGTTGGTAGTAGAGCGCCATCCCAACCGGTGCGGTGAGGTTGAGATTCGAGAGCGGCGGCCTGTCCACACTGATCGCGAACGAGAGGGCGAATAGATACGCCAACGGAGGGAGGAGCGTTCGTGCTTCCGCACGGAGCGAGTCGGTGTCGGCTGCACGAAGTCGCTGGACGAGGAGGGAGTCGTCTGCTGACACGACCGTACTCACAACCAGAGCGGGAAGTAGTTACTGCCGTCTGTCAGTTATCTCGTCCACAGCGGATGCGGTTCACCGCTGCTTCGACGATTGGGTCTCTCTGCTCGCACACTCCCGCTCCCGTTCTCGCCGCCGTTCCAACAGCGCCCGAATCCCCTTTCCAGGCCCTCCCTCGACGGGCCATCCGCCGGTTCGCCACGTCGGCGGTTCCGGTGAGAACTCGCCACAACTCCCCTTACACTCGGCGGCCGTCGGCACGCGCTCTTTGGCCGCGCAGTACGGGACGAGCGCCCGCCCCTCGCGTCGAAGTTCGAAGTGGCGGCAGTCCGGGCGCATCGTCTCGGTGAACGAGCGCCACCCCTTCCCGTAGCCGCGTTCGGCGAGCAGTCGCCGCGTTCGGTTCTCGGGGTCGGAATCGAGCGTCGTCGGATGCCACACCACCTCGGCGGTGTCGGCGTCGACGCCGGCGGCGAAGTCGAACTCTAACACCCCGACCTCAACGGGGATATCCTCCAGCAACGCGGGCGAGACGCGCTCACCTGTCGCGGCAGTTGCGACCCACACCTCGTCCGCGAGCCCCGACTCGACGTCGTACTGCAGTTGGTCCGCGAGCGCCGCGGCCGCGCTGGCGTCCAAGTCGGGCTTGTTCTCGATGGCGACGATACGCTCGACCCAGTCGGGGTACTCGCGCACGCGCCGGAACTCGATGCGGCCGTTTTGCCCGCTCCGTTTCTCGACGAGGTCACGGGCGGCCGCGCGGTGGACGGCCTCGCGGACATAGCGCCACGGGAACCCGGGGTCGTCGACGGCGTCGCGGTACCACGCGAACTCGGCCGGTGCGCTCTGAACGATCCGTAGTAGGTCCGAGTCGAGGCCACGGTCGCCGAACCGTCGTCGCACGGCGAACGCCTCGGGGTCGACTTCGAGGACGACCGTGTCCCACCGGCGCTCGCGGGTGCCGAGTTGGCGCGCGACGACGACCGGGCGAGCGCCGTCGCTCGGATGCCACGCGAGTTCGGCCCACCGACTCACGAGGAGTTCGAACGCGAACTCGCTGTCGCCAGCACCCGGAAACACGTCCTGCGCTGGGGGAGAACCGGACTAACCGGTTTCGGTGTCGGGGCGGTCGCTCGTCGTCGAGCGGTTGGAACATCGGACCGCGGGGGCGAGGACGGGCCGCGTCAGTCTCCGGTGTTGAGCATGTAGCCGTCGGCGTCGGTCGCCTGCAACTCGTCGAGGTAGTCGTGTGCCTCGCGGAGGATGTCGCGGGGGCCGTCCTGCGTGATGGTGTTGAGCGCTTGCTCGTAGTCGCGCCACTGCAGGTCACGGTGTTCGGTCGACAGTTCCGCGGAGGCTTCGAACGAGTGAGCGATGAACAGGTGCACCGTCTTGTGGATGGTGTTGCCGCCCGCCTCGAACACGTAGTCGTACTCCTTGCGGAAGCCGTCGATGAGGCGGAAGTCTTCGACTCCTGCCTCCTCGGTCACTTCTCTGATCGCCGTCTGCTGAAGTTCCTCTTCGCCCTCGACCCCGCCTTTCGGGAACTCCCAGTCCCCGGGTCGGCTCTTCAGGAGTAAGTACTCCCTGCGACCGCGGGTGTCGCGGAAGAGGATGGCTCCAGCGCTAGTCGCTTCGACCGGCATTGGCGATTGGTAAGCCACCCCGGTTCAAGAGTATGTCGGAGCCACGACCCCAGCGATGCCACCAGTGGTCCCCGACGGAATCGACTGCAGGCACCGCCTCGCTCCTCGCGACAACCCAGTTTCAGGCGGTCCAGGATCGCTGGTTTTGCACGTCACCGTGAGCACGGTGTGCGACCGAGCCACGAACCACCAACGGGTAGATGCGCTTTTGACGCTCCGGCTAATCAGTCGTGGTAGACCCCCAGCCTATGACCTTCGTAACTAAACTCCGATTCCAGAGCGGCGACCGGGCCGCACTGGACGACACGGTGAACGGAATCCGGGAGATGCTCGAACGAAAGGGAGCCGAGTGCAAGGGTCCCCACACCGAACCCGCCGAACGGGTGACCGTCCCGCTGTACGAGGGTCTCTCCTCGGGCGACACGCTCGGCGAGTGGTCGTTCGACGTGTTCGCACGCCGACTGGAGATCCACGGCAACGATCATATCGCCCGTGAGGTCGGCCACATGGACTTCCCCGACTCCGTCCACGTCGAGATCGAACTCGAACAGAAGAAGCCGCTCGGCTACCGTCAGAACTGACCGATTCGGACCCTGTGTACGTCCACGTCAACGCCGCCGTCTCCGTCGACGGCAAACTCTCCTCACGACGTCGCGAGCAAGTCCGTATCAGCGGCGACGCCGACTTCGACCGCGTCGACCGGATTCGCGCGGCCGCCGACGCCGTCCTCGTGGGCGTCGGCACTGTCCTCGCGGACGACCCGCACCTCACGCTCGACGAGGAGGACCGCCGCGTACAACGACTTCGCGCGGGTCGGTCCGGCAATCCCGCCCGCGTCGTCGCCGACTCTCGCGCCCGGACGCCGACGGACGCGCGGATTCTCGACGACGAAGCGACCACCTACCTCCTCGTGAGCGACCGCGCCGACCCCGACCGACTCGACGAACTCCGCGAGGCTGGCGCGGAGGTGCTTGCCGTCGGCGGCGACGATGGTCGCGTCGACTTCGGGGTGGCGTTCGACGCCCTCGAATCGGAGGGCGTCGAGCGAACGATGGTCGAGGGCGGCGGCGAGGTCATCTTCTCGCTGTTTGACGCCGACCTCGTCGACGAACTCACGCTGTACGTCGGATCGCTCGTGATCGGCGGCCGCGAGGCCCCCACGCTCGCGGACGGCGAGGGGTTCGTCGACGACTTCCCCCGCCTCAACCTCGTCGACGTGGAGCGCGTCGACGACGGCGTCCTCCTCTCGTACGAACGTTGAAGTACGGAACCGAGACCACCTCGTCCGTGCGCTGACAGCAGCGTCCGTCGGGTAGCGGGTGCGCGACACACCGGCGGACGGCGGTCCCAGTCGCCTGTTCGCCAGTTCCGCTCCGCTGGAGCCACGTCTCTGCGGGGTCGTCGGCGACAGCGTCGGTATCACGGGGACTCCCCAATAGGGAACCGATGAGCAGTCAGACTCCAGCAGGGGAGCCAATTCACGTCGAGAGCGAAGAGCAGTTCCGCGAGTTGACCAGCGAAGGCATCGTCCTCGTGGACTACTACGCCGACTGGTGCGGGCCGTGCAAGATGCTGGAGCCGACGGTGAAGGAACTCGCCGCCGAGGAGGAGGACCTCACCGTGCTGAAGGTCGACGTCGACCAGTTCCAGGGCCTCGCGAGCGAAGCCGGCGTCCGCGGTATCCCGGCGCTGCAGTTCTTCGAGGGCGGCGAGGAGGCCGAACGCCTCGTCGGCGTCCAGGAGAAATCCGACCTCCTCCGCGTCGTCGAGTCGCTTCGGTAAACTACGACGCCCGGCGTGACAGCGTCGCCGACGCTGTTCCAGTATTCTGTTAGGTCGCGTCGAACGCCGCGACCAGTTCCTCGTGTGCCTCGTCGTTTGAAGCGATCAGCCCCTCCGAACCGGGTCGCCAGCGCTCGCCGGATATGTCCGTCGCTCGGCCGCCTGCCTGTCTGAGGATGTGAACGCCTGCCGCGGTGTCCCAGTCGTTGAGTTCGACCGTCGACACCGTGGCGTCGAGTTCGCCCGCCGCGACGCCCGACAGCGCCGCCTGTGCACAGCCGAACCGCCGGAGATCACCGAACTCGTCGAGTATCGTCTCCACGACGCCAGCGAGTTCGCGTCGGTGGGGGCGTGAGACGCCGAACAGCGGATTGATCGTGAACGCGGCCGGATCGGTCGTCTCACTGACCGTGATTGGCTCGCCGTTTCGGGTCGCCGCTCCGTCGCTCGCGACGTACAGGTCGTCGACCGCTGGCGCGTAGTTCGCCGCTGCGACCGGGTCGCCGTCGCGACAGACGGCGACGCTCGTCATCCACACCCTGTTGCCGCCGACGTAGTTGACTGTCCCGTCGATTGGGTCGACGACCCACGCGACGCCCGACTCGGGGACGGATTTCAGCGCGTCGTCTTCCTCGCCGACGACCGCGTCGTCGGGATAGCGGTCTCCGATCACCGAGAAGACGTGGTCTTGCACTGCCCGATCCACCGCCGTCACCGCGTCCAGTGGGTCGTCGCCCTTCGCTTCCACCACCAGATCCGAACGGAAGGAGTCGAGTGCGACACGGCCGCCGGATTCGGCGGCGTCGACGCAGGTCTCGAAGCGGTCGCAGTCGCTCGTGTCGGCGTCCGAGGCGTCGTCCATACGCGGGCCACGGCCGGCCGGTACTAACCTCGGTCGGTCCGACCTGCCTGCAGGAGCGACCGGTCAGTGGACGCGGCCGACGGACACGTCGTGGTCGGCGTCGTCCGCGTGGTCAGTGGCCGCTTCGACGGCGGCTTCCTTCGACGGGCGGAGCGATTCGGTCGGGCAGTCACGACAGACCACGTGGTACAACTGGTCGTGCATCACGACCGAGAACACACCCACTACCCTTTGGTACGCCCTGGATAACTGCCATATCGGCGGTCTCGAAACCGAGCACACCACCCGTTATCGGCCGGCTAGGCCGACTCGACGGATTCGGGTGCGGCGTCGCGTTCGACCTCGGCGGCCTGCGACCGTGCCCGTTCGACGACCGACGGCGGTGCCTCGAACTCGATATCGACCTGCTGGCCGTCGTACTCCTCACGTTCGACGTGGCCGTTGTCGTGAATCCACGCGACGAGACTCATCGCGTCGTCGGACAGGGGCAACAAGAGTCGTTCACGCTTCCACTCCGGGAGTTCCGCCTCGACACGCTCACACAGCGTGTCGATGTGCGTCCCCATCAACCCGGAGACGCAGACGGGGTTTGGCGCGAGCGCCGACAACGCCTCCCGCTTGCGCCGGAGTTCGTCGTCGTTCAGGCGGTCGGCCTTGTTGAACACCGTGACGATCGGTGCCTCGTTGCGTTCGTACAGCGTGTCGTGGGAGGTGACGAGTTTCTCGCGCATCTCCTCGACGGACTCGCTGGCGTCGACGACGAGCAAGACCAAATCCGCGTGGTACACGGAGTCGAGCGTCGACTTGAACGACTCCACCAGCCAGTGGGGTAGATCCGAGATGAACCCGACTGTGTCCGTCAAGAGGACGTCTCGCTTGCCCGTGTTCGCGCGACGAGTTGTGGTCCCCAGCGTCGTGAACAGTTGGTCACGCGACTCGGCCGTCGAGTCCAAGTCCGGGTGGCGTTCGGCGTTCTCCTCGACGTCGAGGTCGTCCGCGAGACGCCGAAGGAGGGTCGACTTCCCGGCGTTCGTGTACCCCGCGAGTGCGACCAGATCGAAGCCGGATTCGCGCCGTTGCTCGCGGCGCTTCTCTTCGGTCTCAGCGATAGCGTCGAGTTCGTCTTTGATCCGACTGATCTGCGACTTGATGTCGCGTTCGCGCGACTCGTCGTACTCGCCGAGCCCCATGAACCCCGGTCGCTCGTCGCGTTTGGCGAGGCTGGCTTTCACCTCGGCGCGCGGGAGTTCGTACCGGAGTTCCGCGAGTTCGACTTGGAGTTGCGCCTTCCGAGTCTGTGCCCGTTGCCCGAAGATGTCGAGAATGAGCGTGAAGCGGTCGATCACCTCGACGCCTTCGGGGAGTTTCGACCCGATGTTGAACGTCTGGTACGGGCCGACCTCGTTGTCGATGATGAGGACGTCGGCGTCCTCGCGGGCGACCAACGCCGCGAGTTCGTCGGCTTTCCCCTCACCGAAGTGGTAGGCTGGGTCCTGGTCGCGTGTCTGTGTGAGCGAGGCGACGACCTCGTAGCCGGCGGCGCGAGCGAGGTCGGTCACCTCCGACAGGTCGGCGTGACCGCGGTCGACGCGCTTGGCCACGACGGCGGTGAGGTCCTCGCCAGTGTGACGGTCAGGAATGGCTGTGCGTCACCCCCGATCCGCTTCGTGTGTCCATACGCGCGGGTACGCGGTCAGGTGACTTCAATTCCGCGCCGCCGGCGTCTCGCGGTGGCCGGCGCAGTCGACCGGTCCACTCGAACGATCGGCGGTCGCCGTGCAGAACGGCCTTCGAGTACGCCACTTGAACCCGTCGTGACGATACTCGGTTGACACCTGCTCCACAAACGACTTAACCGCAGACGGCCGAACCGGTGGTATGCCAGCGTTCGACGTGATCGCACAGTTGGGCATCGACCCGCAGAAACTCGGCCTCGAACTCGGGACCGGCGCGGTCGTCGGCGGCATCATCGGGTTCGCGGCCAAGAAGATCGCGAAACTCCTCGCGGTGATCGTCGGCCTCGAACTCGCGTTGTTCAAGTTCCTCGAATCCCGCGGCGTCCTGACGGTCAACTGGGACAAACTCGGCGCGACGTTCATGTCCGCAGGGGAAGCCGCGACCGCGAACCAGCCCCCGACGTGGGTGCAGAGCATCCTCTCGACGCTGTCCGTCTCGGCGGGCTTCACCGGCGGCTTCTTCATCGGCTTCAAGCGCGGATAACGCCGCTCCTCGCTGCGATCGAAGGCGGCGAATCGCGTCGAACGGGTCCGCGCGGTCCGGTATCGCCGCGCTCGCCGTTACCGTCGACTGATCTCGTCTTCCTCTTTGACGACGCGCGTGTCAGCCTCGCCGCTCGAGACCTCGTTGACGAGGTCGTAGAACTCGTTTTGCAGGCCGGCGGGGAACGTGACGACGCCGACCCACGACCCGTCGCTTTGCCACTCCTCGCGTTCCAGGTCGCCGAACTCGCGCACCTTCGCCTGGCCGGATCCGGCGTAGTTCGCGGGCAACTGCACCGCGATGGTCACCTCGTCGAAGCGGATGGGGATCACCGGCCGAAGCGCGTCGAGGGCGTCGTCGATCTGGTTCTCGACGGGTTCCATCGGGTCGATGGTGAACCCTGCCTCCTCCAGTGCCCGTTCGATCCGCTCGGGCGGGTGCGGCGCGTCGTCCATCTGCGGGTTCACCGCGTTGCGAGTGATCTTGTTGATGAGTTGCTTCTTCTTCTGTTCGAGCATCTCCTTGCGTTGTTCGGCGGTGATCTGGATCTCTCCCCGTCGCACGATCTCCGGGATAATCTCCATCGGGTCGGTCGTCCCGAACACCTCCTCGACGTCCTCCTCGGGCGGGCGGTCGCCGCGCGAGGCGTTCTCGAAGACGTCCTCGGCGGCGATGACGTCCTCCAAGTCGCCATCGAACTCCCCGCGTTTCATCGCAAGTGCCGCGTCCGGGTCGATGAGCACTTCGAAGCGCGTGCCGTGGGATTCCAGGCGTGCGGTGACGGCCTCGTCGAGTGAAATCATAGACGGCAGTACTCCCCCCGTGAGTAAAAGGTATCCGCCGACTGCAACGTCCCCGGTGTACGCCGGCGGGGTGGCGGGGGCTGTCGGAATTGGTGTCGTCTCGGTCGTTACTCCAGTGTGGTCTTCTCTTTGCTCACGACTTCGACGTCCGTGATCCGCGTGTCGGGGTAGCCGCCGGTCACATCCTTCTCGGCGGCTTTCACCATATCCCAGACGACGTTCAAGCCGGTGGTAACGCCCTCCAGCGCCTCCATCTCACACCCGGTCTTGCCGGTCGTCTCGACCGCGACTTCGAGGTCGATGCGGTCGTCGTGGACGACGAACTTGGTGTCGACATTCGTGATCGGAATTTGGTGACACATCGGGATGGTCTCCCAGGTGTGTTTCACCGCCTGCACCGCGCCGACGCGAGCGGTCGCGAGGACGTCGCCCTTCTTCACCTCGTTGCCGCGGACGGCGTCGACGGTCGACTCCGTCAGGTGGATCGTGCCGCGAGCGACCGCTCGGCGGGCGGTGTCGGGTTTCTCGCCGACGTTCACCATCTGCACGTCGCCCGCCTCGTCAGTGTGGGTGAGGTCGTCGTCGGGGTCGGCCGCGTCGCTCGTATTGGAATCGGATGGATCGGTCATTCGCCCTCACCTTCGTCTCGGAGGGCTTGGGGGATGCGATCCGGCAGGTCCGACGCCGCGAGGCCGTCGCCGTACATCTCCGCCGCGGCGTCGCCCGCGCGACCGTTCGCGTACGCCGCCAGCGCCGCCGCCTGCACCGACGAGTCGATCTGTGCCGCGAGCGCACCCGTCACGCCCGCGAGGACGTCGCCCGTCCCACCGACGGTCATCCCCGGGTTCCCGGTCCGGCCCACACGAGTCTCCTCGCCGTCGGAGATGACGTCGTAGCGGCCCTTCACGAGGAGCGTGTGCCCCAGATCCGCAGCGAACTCGCGAACGTGTTCGACCCGTTCGCGCCAGTCGTCGGCCGTCGTCCCGCCCATCTTCCGCAGTTCGCCTTGGTGGGGCGTGCAGATCAGTTCGGCGTCGGTGTCGACCTCGGGAACAACCTGCAGGGCGTCGGCGTCGACGACCGCGAGGCCGTCGTACGCCGCGAGGAACTTCGCCACCGCGTCGAGCGTCGCCGCCTCGTCGCCGAGTCCCGGCCCGAACACGACCGTGTCGTGCCCGGCCGCGAGGTCGAGAATCTGGTCGACGTGTTTCGGCGCGAGGTGGTCGCCAGCGAATGGTCGGACGATCAGGTCGGGGCCGTACCCCTGTATCTCGCGAGCGACGTACTCGGGACAGGCGACGCGGACGAGGTCTGCACCCGCGCGAAGCGCCGCCCGCGCGGAGAGGGCGGGTGCGCCGGTGTAGGGACCGCCGCCGACGACGAGAACCTCGCCGTTGTCGCCTTTGTGAGAGTCGGCGTCGCGGTCGAGTGCGTGCAGGTCGCCCGGACCGACGAACGTCTCCGCGCCCTCGGGGATGCCGATGTCCGCGACCGTCACCTCGGCGTCGAGGTTCGCGAGGCCGGGTTTGTCGTCGTGGAAGGTGACGACCGCGTCGGCATCGACTGCGATGCCCGCGGCCTCGCCCGTGTCGGCGTCGACGCCGGAGGGCACGTCGACCGAGACCACGTCCACGTCGGCGGTGTTGACCTGGCGCGCGACCGTCGCCTCAGGTTCGCGAAGCGCGCCCGTGACACCCGTTCCGAGCATCGCGTCGACGACGACATCTGGGTTGTACTCGTCGAGATCGAACGCCCGCGAGTCGGTGCACGTCGTCGTCGGAAGTTCCGCGCGGTCGAGTGCGTCCCAGTTCTCGCGGGCAATTCGGGTCGTGATGGTCTCGGGTCGGCCGAGGAGGACGGCGTGGACGTCGAACTCATCGAGAAAGCGTGCGGCGACGGCCGCGTCGCCGCCGTTGTTGCCCCGCCCGCACACGAGGAGGACGCGGTCGCCCGGACTCGCTCGCTCACGAAACGCGCGGGCGACGGCGTTGCCCGACGACTCCATCAACTGTTTGCGGGGGACGCCGAGGGCAGCGGCGTTGCGGTCGACCATCGCCATTCGCTCGGAGGTGATCATCGTGTGGCCGGATTCGACGGCCGGCGAGTAAAACGCGGGGGGTGGCTCCGGGCCCCCAGACAGGCCGCAGTCGTGAGCGGCGAACCGCTCCCGAAACCGCTATCCGCCGCGGCCGCCGACTCTGAGGTGAGCAGTTCGATGGACGACGCCACCATCGCCGAAGAGCGGATCGACCGCCTCGCGGCGTTCGCCCGGTCGATGACCCGTGCCGGCGAGGACGACCTCGCCCGCGAGGCGGTTCGACTGGCACGTCGCATCGCCGAGCGACATCGCTGTGGCGTCCCGCGCCGCTTCGAGCGGTTCACCTGCGACGCCTGCGACGCGTACCTCATCCCGGGACGCAACGCCCGCGTCCGCCTGCAGGAGGGGAGTCACGTCGTGATCCGCTGTGACTGTGGTGCGACCGAGCGCTACCCGTATCGCTGAGTTCGTCCGGTCTGACGGGTGGGCCTCCCTACTGATCCGCCTCTCGACGCCTCCACCACCCGAAGAAGCCGTACAGACTGGCGGTGAGCAACACGACGGCGAGACCGTCGAGTGCGTAGTTGAGCGGTGTCCCGGTTCGGAGTGGTCCGCCCTGCGTGAGTTGGAGGAGGCCGTACGAGAGCCATATCGCGCACATCCCCAGTAGGAGCGGGAGGCGTCGCGGCGGTACGTTCCCACGGTAGTGTTGGACGGCGACGAGTCCCGTGACGAGGAGCCACGCCCCGCCCAACGCGACGTCGATGGAGGGCATCACGTCGAGCACGTGTTCCGACGCCGACACCGAAAACATTGGGTGCTGTAACCTCGCGAGTCGACGAACGGGAACGTTCAAACCGCTTCCACCGATAGCGGGAGGTATGACTGATCAAGACCTCCGAAAGCAGGCCCACGACCTCGACGTGACCGTCTGGGTCGGCAAGAAGGGTGTCGGCGCGGTCGTCGACGAACTCGACGACCAGTTGAAAGACCGCGACCTCGTGAAGGTGAAGTTCCACCGCTCGGCGCAGGCGGGCACCGACGTCGACGAACTCGCGGCCGACCTCGCAGACCAAGTGTCGGCAGACCTCGTGGAGACGCGCGGCCACACGGCGGTCCTCCATAGATGAGCCGTCTCGGCGGCGACTCACTGCTGCAGACGGGTACGCCGACTGTGACGCCCGGGTCGAGCCCTCCCACGGGCGGCGGTGAGAGTGCCGCGGGCGCGGTGCTCACGACCCCCATCGCGTCGTTGCTCGCGAGTCTCGGTGTTCCCCGAGGACTCGCAGAGGTGCTCGGAAGCGGCATCACGTTCGTCGTCGTTCTCGGCGCGTTCTACCTCGCGAGTCGCCTGTTCGTCGTGCCGTTGGTCGACCGCGTGTTGGAGGGTCGCGGCCTCGACACCCACGCCAAGCGCCCGCTTCGCAAGATAACGAACGTCGTCGTCGTGTTCGTCGGTATCGCCGTCGGCTTCGGCTTCGCCGGCTACGGCGACTTCCTCCAGTCGCTGGCGACCGTCGCCGCTGCGGCGACGCTCGCCATCGGTTTCGCGATGCAGGACGTGATCAAGAACTTCGTCGCGGGTATCTTCATCTTCACCGACCGCCCGTTCCGCATCGGCGACTGGATCGAGTGGGACGGAAACTCCGGCATCGTCGAAGACATCTCCTTCCGCGTCTCGCGCGTCCGCACGTTCGACAACGAACTGCTGACCGTGCCGAACTCCCAACTCACCGACGGCGTCATCAAGAACCCCGTCGCGAAGGATACGCTCCGCCTGCAGTTCCTGTTCGGCATCGGCTACGGCGACGACATCGAGCACGCCACCGAGATCATCGTCGAGGAGGCCGAACGCCACCCGGAGATCCTCTCTGATCCTGCGCCGTCGGTCCGCCTCACCGAACTCGGTGACTCCTACGTCGGCCTCAAGAGTCGCGTCTGGATCGCCAACCCCTCGCGCGCCGACTTCGTGAAGACGCGCGGCGAGTACGTGACGAACGTGAAACAGCGCTTCGACGAGGAGGGTATCGAGATTCCGTTCCCGCAGCGGGATCTGTCGGGCAACGTAGAACTGAACACGCCCACCGAGGGTGGCGCGGCGCTGGGCGACGACTGAACGCGAACCGCGAACGATCGGTCGGCCGGATTTTACGCTATGTTCACTCGTCCAGCACTTGCTGCGCGATGGTGTTGCGCAGCACCTCGCTGGTCCCCTCGTAGATCTCGTTGAGTTTGGCGTCGCGGTAGAACCGCTCGACCGGGAAGTCCTTCGTGTAGCCGTAGCCGCCGTGGATCTGGATCGCCTCGTTGGCGACCTCGCGACTGATCTCACTGGCGTACAGTTTCGCCTGCGCTGCTTCCTTGATGAACGGCTCACCCTTGATCTTCAGGTCTGCGGCTTTGTGCATCAGCAACTCGGCCGCCTGGAGTTTCGTGTCCATGTCCGCGATCTTGTGCTGGATCGCCTGGAACTGCGAGATGGGGCCGCCGAACTGCTCGCGCTGAGTGGCGTACTCGGCCGCCTCGTCGAGCGCGGCCCGCGCGATGCCGACGCCGCGGGCGGCGATGGTGATGCGGCCGCCGTTGAGCGTCTTCAGCGCCTGCACGAAGCCGTCGCCCTCGTCGCCGAGCAGGCGGTCCTCTGGGAGGTACAGGTCGTCGAAGCGGAGTTCGGCGGTGGGACAGCCCTTGTCTCCGAGTTTGTGCTCCGTGCCTTCGACGATGAAGCCGTCGTCCTCCTCGGGGCGCACGACGAACGAGGAGATACCCTTGTTGCCGGCGTCGGGGTCGGTCTTGGCGAACAGCGTCACCGTGTCGGCGACGGAGCCGTTGGAGATCCAGAGTTTGCCGCCGTTGACCACGTAGCCGTCGCCGTTCTTCTCGGCGGTGGTCTCCATCGCGGGGACGTCCGACCCAGCGCCGGCCTCCGAGAGCGCGAACGCGCCGATGTCCTCGCCCTCTGCGAGTGGCGTGAGGTACTCCTGTTTCTGCTCCTCGTTCCCGAAGGCGTACAACATATTGCCCGCCAGCGAGATGTGCGCGGCGACGACGGTACCGAGACCGCCGGAGCCACGGGAGATCTCCGAGAGACCCAGTGCGTAGCTGTGGTAGTCGAGGTCTGCACCGCCGTACTCTTCGGGGAACGGCATCCCCATCAGGCCCAACTCGGCCATCTCGTCGACCAGGTCGCGCGGGAACTCGTCGGTCTCGTCGATCTCACCGGCACGCGGTTTGATCTCCTCGTCGACGAACTCCGCGACCATATCGCGGATCTGTCGTTGCTCCGTCGTCAGGGCGAAGTCCATAATCGTCCCTGTGGGTTACCGCGGCTTCAACCTTTGCGGTCTCGGCGGTCGAATCCGCGCGCGACACCACACAGTACTTTTTAACCCGCACAGCATAGGCTGGGTCAACTGAATGCCCGACGCCGACCGACCAGCAGTCCCCGACCCCGATGCGGACCTCGCGTGGTGCCACGAGGCCGTGCAAGGAGTCTCTCGCACCTTCGCGTTGACCGTCGACACCCTCGACGAACCGATGTCGTCGTACATCTGTCTCGGCTACCTCGTGTGCCGTATCGCCGACACCGTCGAGGACGCCGACCACATCGCGCCCGATGAACAGGCGGGACTCCTCCGTGAGTTCGATGCCGCACTCGACCCCGAAGACGACACGACCGCGACGGAGTTTCGCGCGTCCGTCGACCAGTATCTCCCACCGGAGGGAGAGCGGTCGGCCGACTGGGAGGTCGTCGCCGAGGTCGAACGCGTGTTCGCCACGTTCGAAGGGCTTCCCCCGGAAGTGCGCCGCGCCGTCGTCCCGCCTGCCCGCGAGATGGCGACGGGGATGGCGAAGTTCGTCGAGCGATACGCCGACGAGGGCGGCCTTCGCATCGAGACGCGGAGCGAACTCGAAGAGTACTGCTACTACGTCGCCGGCACCGTCGGGAACCTCATCACCAACCTCGTCACCACGCTCGGCAACGTTGACGACGAGCGTACGGAGCGGTTGTACGAAGTCGCCGAGGAGTTCGGCCTCCTCCTCCAGTTGGTCAACGTCGCGAAAGACGTCCACGACGACTACACCGAAGAGAACAACGTCTACCTGCCCGCCGAATGGCTGGCAGAACAGGGCGTCGACCAGGACGCGGTCGTCGCGCCCGAGAACCGAGAGGGCACCGCGAACGTCGTCTCCCGCACGGCGGGGTTCGCCCGCGGCTTCCTCGACGGCGCACAGACGTACCTCGAACACGTTCCGCTGGTCGAGGGGAACACGCTCGCGGCGTGGACGATTCCGTACCTCTTGGCGGTCGGCACGCTTCGTGAACTCTCCGCACATCCCGAACGCGCCGTCACCGGAGAGGGCGTGAAAGTGAGTCGCGAAGAGGTGTTCGCGGTCGTCACCGCCGCACACGAACACGGGCGCGACGCACTCCCACGACTGCGTGAGTCTATCGCCACCCAGCCGTTCCACCGGGCGCCGTCGACGGCAGACTGACGCAGTTCCTCACAGTGGGTCGTCGAGAAGGAGGGTTCTGTTGGTTGCTCTGAAAGACGATACCCGGGGCGGCGTTCGACCGCCGACTGGCCTGCGAGACGGTTCGCGTCGAAGTTAACTCGCTATCGACTGTGCGGTGTTACTTTCTCGAACTTCGTCGATTTCTCCGTACAGACCACACGGTTCACACAGAAATACGCCCATTTCACGATCAATATCTGCTTGGTCCGACCCGCAACTTGGACAGAGAGAAGATTCACTCATATTCTCGGTAGAACACAATACGCGCGACCATATAGGTCTATTGACTGCTACATATGTGAAGAAATGACGCGCTACCTGGAGGCCAGTTCTCCACACACGCGTTCTGGACGCGGCCGAACGGTTTTCTCCGCGGCGGCCCACGCTTTACGTATGGTACTCGAGGAATCCGACTCCGAACTCGCGGTCGGTGACGCCGCACCAGACTTCGCGTTGCCCGGCACGGACGGCGACACGTACTCGCTGGCAGACTTCGCCGACACCGACGCCGTGTTGCTCGTGTTTACCTGCAACCACTGTCCGTACGCGAAAGCGAAGTTCGACCTGCTGAACCACCTCGCCGACGAGTACGACGACTGCGCGGTCGTCGGTGTCAACCCCAACGACGACGCGGAGTACCCCGAGGACTCCTTCGAGACGATGGTCGAGTACGTCGAGTCGGGCGCGGTCGCGTACGACGCATACCTCCGCGACGAGACGGCCGAGGTTGCGGAGGCGTACGGCGCGGTATGTACGCCCGACCCGTTCCTCCTGCGCAACGACGGCGACGGCGAGTTCACCGTCGTCTTCCACGGCCGCCTCGACGACGCACTCAATCCCGACGACGAGGCAACCAAGTTCTACGTCACCGAGGCCATCGACGCGGTCCTCGCGGGCGAGGACGTGGACCTCGACCCTGGGCCAAGCCGTGGCTGTTCGATCAAGTGGCCTTGAGAATTCGCCGACGCTGACTCCCGGCGCTTCTCGCCGCCGGCCGTCCGCTTCCCCGCGTCCGCCGCCTACGCCGCCTCGCCCGACTCCCCGTCGGCCGCCTCCTCCGCGAGTTCCTCGAACGTCTCCCGAGCGTTGGCGACGGCCTTCTCGCGTTTCGCGGGGTACGCCTCCACCTTCGCGCGAAGGGTGATGCCCGGCCCGAGTGCGACGCGGCCTTTGAACGCCGCCTGCTTGTCGAGACGGAGGAACAGCGAGTTGTTGTCGTCGACGCGGTCGTCGAGTTCCGCGAGGACGCGGTCCCACTCCGCCAGTTCCGACAGCGTCGCGAGGACATGGCGTACGTCGTCGGCGCGTTCGACGCGGGCGGAGTAGACGACGATACGGTCGCCGTGGTGGCCCTCGTTGACGACGCGCTCCAGTTCGAACTCCTCGGGGAGGAACCGCCGGAGGGCGTCCTCCACGCGCTTCTCGTCCTCGGTGGCGTAGCAGAAGGTCCGCAGATCGACGTAGTGGAACGGCACGGAGCCCATAGTGACTCCCGCTACGCGTGTCAGGGTTGAAAAGGGTGCGACTCGGACACGACGAAACCCGGAGCGTTTTGTGCTCGCCTTTGAGACAGACGGACGAATGACTCCGGCGGTACTTCGCTACTACCTCTACAAGGCGACGCGGGCGGTCGAGTTGTACCGCCCGGTGATGTACCTCTACTTCCTGTCGGTCGGCCTCTCGTTTACGCAATTGGCGTTCCTCGAAGCCGCCTACAACGTGACGACGGTGCTGGCGGAGGTGCCGACGGGATACGTCGGCGACCGCATCGGTCGACGACTCAGCCTCGTCGTCGGGACGGGCGTCATCGCGGCGACGCTGGCGGGCATCGCGTTCGCGACGACGTTCCCCGCGTTGCTCTCGCTGTACGTGCTGTGGTCGGTCGGCTACGCCTTCCGATCGGGCAGCGAGGACGCGTGGCTGTACGACTCGCTGACGGGCGAGGGCGAGTTCGCCGAAGTGCGCGGGCGCGGCGAGTCCGTCGCGCTGGCGGTCGGCGTCGGCGGTGCTGTCGTCGGGGGATGGCTCGCCGGTATCGGCCTTACCTATCCGTTCCTCGTCGCTGCGGTCGTCACCGCCGTCGGCGCGGCCGTGTTGCTGACAGTCGAGGAACCCGCAGACGCACCCGAGTTCGACCCGTTGACGCCGCGCCGGGCGGCCGACGCGATTCGAGACGCACTGTCTGACCCACGACTGCGCTCGTTCGTTCCGTACTACTACGTGCTGTTCTCGGCGGTGACGTACCTCGTGTTCATCTTCCTCCAGCCACGCATCGAGGCGGTCGTCGCGACCGGCCCCGCCGCGGAGTTAGTCACACTCACCGGCGGCGTCGAACCGCTGTTGGGCTGGTACTACGCTGGCATCAGCCTCGTCGGCGCGGCGCTCACCGGACGGGCCGGGTGGCTCCGCGAACACGTCGGCGTCCGGACGTGGTTCGTCGCGATTCCGTTGGTGGTCGCGGCCCTCCTCGTGGGACAGTGGGCGATTCCGCTCGTGGCGCTCCCAGCGTTCTTGCTCGTTCGAGGGCTCTCGGAGGCGACCAGCGTGTTCGCAGCAAGCTACGTCAACGACCGCCTCGTCTCGGTCGGTCGTGCGACGACGCTGTCGGCGATGGCGATGGTGTCGGGACTGACGGTCGTCCCCTTCCAACTCGCGGGCGGGAGCCTCTCGGACCAGTTCTCGCCCGGTGTCGCCCTCGCGGCCGCCGGCGTCGTCCTCGCCGCCGGATCGCTCGCGATTCTCGCGTGGCGTGCCCCTGTTCCGGCAGAGACTGGAGCCGGAACGGAAGCGGGCGACGCGCCGACTCAGCCGTAGTACAGTTCGTCGACGACGAGGTGGGTGCCGAACCCGGCGACGAACACCATCGGGAACGACACCAGCCACGCGAGGAAGCCCTGGCCGCCCGCGCCGTAAGTGAACACCAGCAGGAGGGTGTTCAGGTCCCACCCCGCCAGCAGTTGCGGCGAGAGGACGAGGAGCATATACGATACGTACGACAGCGGCAACATCACGATGAGCACGCCCGTCGCACTCCGCAGTTCCAGCCGCAACAGCGACAGCGACACGCCGGCGACGAGCGTCAGCGCGGGCGGCACCCACCCCGGCGTGGGGAGCGCCGTCGCGTAGACGCCGTCTTGCACCCAGACGAACGTGAGTATCCCGCCGAGGAGCGCGAGAAACACCCCGAGCGCGACGGTCTGCAGTCGCGATGTCCGAACGCGGATCTCACCCATCAGGCGGCCCTCACGGCGGCGTCGACGTCTATCTGTGTCTCGTACCCCACAACCTCGATAGTCAGTGACCCGGTGAGATCCGTCCCGACAATTCGGTCGCGAGTCACCGGCGAGTGGTCGTCCGTCACGGCCATCGTGACGGTGAGCGTCGCCGACTCGCCGGCCGGGAGTCGCGCCCCGCCGACGTCGACGCCACGGGGGTCCGTGATGCGGGCCTCACCGTCGAACAGGGCGAGACCCGCCTCGCTCGGGCGCTCGGGAACGGTCACGGCAGCAGTCGTCGGGTTGTCCAAGCGGAGCGTGACCTGAACGCGGTCGCCGTCCTCGAGCACCGTCGCGTCGGTCGCGGTTGCGTCGATGCGGTCCGTGCGGGCCACCGCGAGGTGGCCCGAGAGCACGGGGACGAGCATCGCGCTCGCGACCGCCGTGATGGCGACGAAGAGGACGACCGCGGTTCGCCGTCGTCCGGGGACCTTCGGCATAGCCACGGCTCGGGAGTGTCGGTACGTAAATACGTTGGTGGCGGTAGGTCCGCCGAGGCGGAGCAGCGTTACTCTTCGTCGTCGTCGCTGTCGTCGCCGTCGGCCGCCTCGAGTGCGTCGGCGGGGACGCCCTGCTCTTGCCCCTCCTCGAAGGAGATGGTGTAGGTGGCGTCGCCGAACATCGTCTCCATCACCTGCGTCACGGTGCCCGTCTCGCCGTCGAACTCGCTGTGCTCGTCGTGAAGGATGACGCTGTCTTCCTTCTCGAATTCAGTCATAACGCGTGATTCGACACGACCGTACAAAAGGTCGCTGAAAGGCGACCGGACGGCGTTCCACTGCGCCCCCGCCGAGCGTTCTGTTCGATCGGCGGCGACGCGGTCTCGCACACGTCACGCTCGAAGCGCCAGCCACACGCCCGTTCGAGCGAGCGTGTACGCGGTCCCGGCACCCGCGACAGCACCTGCGACCCGTGCGGCGAGCGACCCCGACGCGGCGACGGCGGAGAGGGGGTCGGCGACGCCGAGGGCACGGAACGTGGCCGGGTCGACCGCCTCGGCCGACGCGCGCACGACGAGTGCGACCGACTGCGATCCGATGGCCGTGAGGAGTGCACAGGCGACGAGTGCCGGAACCACGAGCGTCGTCGGTGGGAGTCGGGCGGACCGGCGTGCCGTCGTCGACGTCCGGCCCGAGGTGTGACGCGTGCAGTCAGGACACGAATCCGACGAATCACGGTCTGAGAGGGTCGTTTGACCGACGGAGTCCGGGGGGCGCATCGCGCCGTCTGCGTCGACTTCGATGAAAAACGTTCGCGAGAAAGGAAGTGAGGGCGCCCCCGTGTGTCATCACTCGCCAGCGACGAGAACGACGGCGACCACCGCGAAGGCGACGCCGAGGAGTTTCCGCGCGGTGACGGGTTCGTCGAGGAGGACGACGCCGACGGCGGAGGAGGCGACGAAGAACATCGCGAACACCGGCGCGACGACGGAGACGCGCCCCACCGACAGCGCCCGGTAGTACGCGAGGATACCGACCGACAGACACGCTCCGGCGGCGACGACGTACCGCATTCGGGGATCGGCGAGGTGTTGTGTGACGCCGCTTCCGGTGTAGCCGATGACTGCCAGCGTCGCGACCACGAGGATGGCGTTGGCGACGAACGCCGCGACCGTACTGGGGATGGCACCGTCTCCTGCCGTCGCCAGTCGCATCAGCGGCGCGACAAGCGAGTACGCCGCCATCGCGACCAGCGACCACGCGATGTAGTTCATATCGATCCCTGATTCGTAGCCCGTATGAGCGGTTCGACTCCGGGCGACGAGGCGACGGGTCGGTGTCGGCTGGCAGATAGATCGGCCGGCCGTGTGGCGTGGTCGCGCATATCGCACCGTGCGAAACCCCTTTGGCCGGCGCTGTGCAGTCGGGCACATGGACGAGGCAACCCGCAGCCTGATCGACGCACTCGTCGCGGACGCCCGCGAGTCCACCGCCGACCTGGCACGCCAGACCGGGATGGACGAAGCCGAAGTCGAGGAGACACTCGCGGAGTTGGAGGCAGCGGGGGCGCTGCGCGGCTACACCGCGATTGTCGACTGGGACGCCATCGACGAGGAACGAGTCAGCGCCGTCGTCGAGGTGAACGTCGAACTCGACCGCGAGACCGACTACGACGACGTGGCTCGACGCATCGCGGAGTCGCCCGTGGTCGACTCGCTCCGCCTGATGTCGGGCGACTACGACTTCGCCGTCAACGTCTCGGGGTCGTCGATGGGTGAGGTCTCCCGATACGTCTCTGAGGAGGTCGCGCCGCTTCCCGCGGTGACGAAGACCGTGACCCACTACGTGATGGAGACGTACAAAGAGCGGGGCATCCGCTTCACCGACCACGACGACGACGACCGCCTCTCGGTGACGCCATGAGTGAGGGCGACGATCCGATGGAATCCGACGGCGGCACCGCGAGCGAGTCGGAACACGCCGAGCGTGAGGGCTCGCGATTCACACCCGCCGACAGCGTGGCGTCGGTACCGCCCTCGGGCATCCGCGAGTTCTTCGAGGTGGCCGAGAAGCGCGACGACGTCATCTCGCTGGGCGTGGGCGAACCCGACTTCACCGCGCCGTGGCCCGCGCGGTCGGCCGCCATCGAGTCGCTGGAGCGCGGGCGGACCAGTTACACCGCCAATCGCGGGACGCTCGAACTCCGGCGAGCCATCGCCGACCGCGTCCAGCGATACGACCAGTCGTACGATCCCGACTCGGAGATCCTCGTAACGACTGGCGCATCCGAGGCGGTCGACCTCGCGTTCCGCGCGTTCGTGAACCCCGGCGACGTGGTGGCGTTGCCGACGCCGACGTACGTCTCCTACGAACCGGGCGTGCGCTTCGCCGGCGGCGACCCACTCCCGGTCCACACCCACCACGAGGACGACTGGGCGCTCACGCCCGAGGCGTTGCTGGAGGCGGGCGCAGACGAGGCGGACGTCCTCGTCCTCTGTTACCCGAACAACCCGACGGGCGCGACGATGGACGTCGACGAGATGGACGCCGTCGCCGAGTTCTGTCGCGAGAACGACCTGCTCGTCGTCGCCGACGAGATATACGCCGCGCTCACCTACGAGGGCGACCACCAGTCCGTCGCGACCCGACCGGGGATGCGCGAACGGACGGTCGTCATCAACGGCTTCTCGAAGGCGTACGCGATGACCGGCCTCCGTCTCGGCTACGCGATGGGGCCGCCCGAGGCGGTCGACGCGATGACGAAGGTCCACCAGTACACGATGCTGTCTGCGCCGACGACCGCCCAACACGCGGCGCTGAAGGCGCTCCGGCGGTGTGACGACGACGTCGAGCAGATGCGCCGCGAGTACGACCGCCGCCGTCGCTATCTCGTCTCGCGCCTGCGCGAACTCGGCCTCGACGTGGCCGACCCGGGCGGGGCGTTCTACGCGTTCCCGCGAGTCGCCGACGTCGCCCCCGATGGCGACGCGCGAGCGTTCGCCACAGAGTTACTGGAGGCGGAGGGGGTCGCCGCGGTGCCGGGCACCGCCTTCGGGTCCGGCGGCGAGGGGCACATCCGCATCTCGTACGCGACGGGATTGGACGACCTGAAGGAGGCGATGGCGCGACTCGAACGGTTCCTCTCGTAGGGGTCGCGCCGCTAAAGAGTGACTGAATCGAGCGAGTACGCTGCCCTTAGAGGTCGTCGAAATCGCTGTTGTCGAAGAGGTCGTCGTCCTCGTCTCCGTCGAGGTCGCGAAACGCTCGGTCGAAGTCGGACTCCCCGAACCCGGCGACGTCATCGTCGAGTTCCTTCCGCAGTTCCGCCGCACGGCGTTCGAGTTCCTGATACTCCTCGGACTCTTCGAGTGCGGCCCGTCCCTTCTCGGCCTCGAGGACGGCCTTCTTCGAGGAGACGGCGAAGAACTCCTGCATCCGCGAATCGTACTGTGAGCGGTCGTACAGCCCTTCGACCGTCTGCAACAGCGACTCGCGCGTGACGGGCTTGACGAGGTAGTCGTCGAACCCCATCGCGACGATGTCGAAGTCGGGTTCGACGGCGGTGACCATCGCGACACGGGCGTCGATGCCGCGGTCACGCACCTCGTCGAGGACCTCGTCACCTGACAGGCCCGGCATCCGTCGGTCGAGCAGAATCACGTCGACGTCGTCGGACAGTTCGTCGAGCGCGTCGTGGCCCCCGTAGGCGGTGCGCACGTCGTAGTCGACGCCAAGCCACGCCGCGTACAAGTCTGCCAAGTCGGGTTCGTCTTCGACGACGAGGACTACCGGTGGCTCATCGCCGTTCGTCCCGTCGATGGGGTCCGTGTCCTCGCTCATTCTCTCGCGCTCCGTCCGTTCGTTCTGGTGTTCGCAGACGAATACTTATCAAGATACCCCTTGGGGACGGTCGGCCGGGGCACTGTCGTTCGGATCCCCGTCTGGGTGAGCCGCCGCCGTCCGGTCATTACTCTGCGTTCTCGTCGCCGGATACTTAACCGTATGCGATGTGGGGAGAATCGATCCAAAACGTGTGGGGTTGGGTGACGAGTTCGCGTCACACTTGCTGTGGTGCCCCACAGTCCGCGGTGGCCACCAGCCACCGAAGGTACGTACGGGAAGCGCCATCGAAAGCCTACCGGCCGACAGTTCACTCGACAGACAGATACCCGCTGGACGCCGGAATCGGTCGGCGACGCTGGTTGCTTACTCGGGGCTGTAGTTCGGCGCTTCGTCGGTGATGGTCACGTCGTGGGGGTGGCCCTCGGTCTGCCCAGCCTGCGAGACACGGATGAACTCTGCGCGCTCCTTGAAGCCGGGGAGCGTCTCCGCGCCGACGTAGCCCATCCCCGAACGCATTCCGCCGACGAGTTGGTGCAGTTCCGACGAGAGCGGCCCCTTGTACGGGGTGGCCGCCTCGACGCCCTCGGGAACGAAATCCTCGTCCTCGTCGGCGTCTTTGAGGTAGCGGTCGCCGCCACCCTCCGACATCGCGCCGACCGATCCCATCCCGCGGTACTGCTTGTAGCGCTTGCCGTTCATCGTGATGACGCGGCCCGGTGCCTCGTCGGTGCCGGCGAAGTACGACCCGAGCATCACGGCGTCTGCGCCCGCCGCGACCGCCTTGATGGCGTCGCCCGAGTAGCGGATGCCGCCGTCCGCGATGACGGGGACGTTCTCGCGGGCAGCCACGTCTGCGACCTGCGCGACGGCGGTGATCTGCGGCATCCCCGCACCGCTGACGACGCGCGTGGTACAGATGGACCCCGGGCCGATGCCGACCTTCAGGCCGTCGGCGAAGTCGACGGCGGCCTCGGCGGCCTCTCGGGTGCCGATGTTGCCGACGACGACGTCGGCGTCGACCTCGGCTTTGATCGCTTCCGCGGAGTCGAGGACGTTGAGGTTGTGCGCGTGTGCACAGTCGATGAACAGGACGTCCGCGCCCGCCTCGTCGGCGGCGACGGCGCGTTCCTCCTCGAACGGGCCGACGGCGACGCCGACACGAAGCGACTCGTCGCTCGCGCGGGCGGCGTTGGTGTGCTCGCGGCGTGCGAGGACGCCCTGCATCGTCACGAGGCCGACGAGGTGGTTCCCGTCGTCGACGACGGGGACGCGCTCGATCTTGTGGTCGTACATCAGTTCGAGCGCCTCGCGGGCGTTCACGTCCTCGCTGGCCGTGATGACCTCGTCGGTCATCGCCTCGCTGACGGCGTCGGACTCACCGACCTCCAGGTACGGACGGATGTCGGTGCCGGAGATGATGCCGAGGACGGTGTCGTCGTCGTCGACGACAGGCGCACCCGAGACGCCCTCGTGTTCCATCATCGCGTCGGCCTCGCGGACGGACTGGTCGGGCGCGGCGGTGACGACGTTCTCACGTCGGATCACGAGTTCGTCGGCGCGTTTGACGCGTTCGACCTCGGCGGCGGTCTCCTCGACGCTCATGTTGCGGTGGAGCACGCCGAGACCGCCCTCGCGGGCCATCGCGATAGCCATCTCCGACTCGGTGACGGTGTCCATCGCCGCCGAGAGGACGGGAATGTTGAGTTCGACGTTCGTGGACACGCGCGTCGAGACGTCGGCCTCGTCGGGTTCGACCCGACTCTCTTTGGGTCGAAGCAGGACGTCGTCGAACGTCAGTGCTTCCGGTACCTCCAGTTTCTGCGAGAACTGACTGCCCTCGAAACCGTCGTTCGCCATATCAACGGTGGTGGGGGCCACCGCAAAAACGTTCCGAGAGCGACGGCCGTTGGACACGGAGTAACACACGAGTGTGTACAGATACGCGGTCGGATCGGGACCGTGACGAGTAGAGTATACACGTCTGTGACAGATCGGACGAATCACCTGCCGACGGAAAATTCGAGACGAACCGGGTGCGGGCCGGGGACGAACAGGTGGTCTCCTCGCACCTGCAAGTATTGCGAAAATACTACTCGGATTTCGATAGTCCAACGGGCCACAGTCGATTCCGGCGATAATCTGTAGTCGGTTATATAAACAAGAGCGAAGAACTCTCCGCACTGTGTGGGCACGTCCCACGCAATCATTAAGTCTCACCTCCAATTGACTATCAGTATGGACTTCGAGTCCCGCATTGCAACGGGTATCGTCGGCTGGGTGAGCGACAACGCCGCACTCCCGACATTTATTCCGTTCAAACGCGGACTCGACTGGTTGACAGGAGAACGCCGTGAAGGCCTCCTTTCCCGAGCATCCGTCGCCTCCGGGTCGTCACCAGATTCCCGTCCGGTCGCGGGTTATGCCGGGTCGTATCGCTGAGTCGTGAGTACCTCAGCACACCCCATCGCGCTGCGCCTCGAGCGACAGGTCGGCGGCGCGACCCGACTCCTCGCGACGGTGATGGCGCTGCCGTTGGTCGACGGCATCTTCCCCGCACTCGTCATCGCGGGCGCGCTGACCGTCCCCTTCGGCATCTTGGAGACGGGCCTGCTCATCTTCGGTGGCTCCGCCACGATGGCGGTCGTCCTCGCGGAGATGCAGGGAACGCCCCGCGAGAAGGCTATCTCTATCCTCCTGCTTGGCGTCGTCCTCATCCCCGTGGCGATGGTCGAGGCTGCCCTCGCACAGACGATCCAGAGCCTCCTCGACACCGCCGTCTTCCACCGCTTCGCCGGCCTGGTCATCCTCGCGGTCGCCGCCAAGACCGCCAGCGCAGAGATCGGTGAGTACCTGCCCAGCCCGGGTGCGATCATCGGCTTGGGTCTGCTGGCGTCGTTCCAGCCCTCCGGCGCGGAACTGATCGTCACGATGGACCCTTCGCTGCTCGCGCGGGCCGGGGCCGCCGCCGGCGTCGGCGTCGGCTTCGCGCTCGCTATTGCCCTGGGCGGCGACCACCTGCGCGAACGCGTCGATATCGACCGCTTCCGCTTCGGGTCTGCGGTCGCACTGGGGATGCTCGCGCTGTCGGTGCTGGGACTACTCCCCACCGACAAGCCGGTCGCACTCGGCGTCCTGTTCGTCACGGGTCTGTTCGCGTACGACCCCAACGCCGAGAGCGAACTCGGTAGCGGGGACGACGCCGCGTCGTCGCCACAGACCGACGCGCCCGCTGACGCTGCGGTCACGACCGACGGCGGCGACGACCTCGCGGGGGCCGACCAGCGTGCCGAATCGAACGCCGACGCGACGGACGCTGCCGACTCGACCGTCGACACGTCGCCGGCCGCCGACTCCTCGACCGCACCCACGCTCGGTATCGACCCGGTCGACAGTCGAGAGACGACGAGTGCGGACGACGACGAAGACGACGATGACGACGACGAACCGTCGCGCGCCCCCTGGCTGTAACGGCACACCGCCCTCACGCGGACCGCGAGATTTTACCCGTCTCCCCGCCGTCGTACGCCTATGAGCAATCGCGTCGTCGAGGGACGGATGGTCACGCCGAAGCGACTCGCCGAACTGGTCGAAGGGGACTCCGTGATGGACGCTGAGGCTATCGAGGACGCCGACCGCGACTGCCCCGAGTGCGGCGGCGACGTCCTCTCGGTCGGCTACATGCCCAGCGTTACGGAGTTCGTGACCGCCTTCAAGTGTCAGGAGTGTTCGTGGGGCGAGACGGACCGCGAGTAGACGGCTGCAATCGAAATCCCTTTACGGCACTCCGATGAACACTTGAACGCACGGGGTCGTGGCCAAGCCCGGTATGGCGACTGACTCCAGAGGCAAAGCGCCCGGTGACGAACTCCAGACTGATATACCGAGCGTCCGACTGATCATCGGACGCGACGACGACCCTCTGGAGTACCGAGGTGCGAACCGGAGATATCAGTCGATCGGGGGTTCAAATCCCTCCGACCCCACTTCCTGTGCGCTCTCATCTTACTGCTGAGGCGTGGGTGTTCAGTTTGAAACCCACCCGATTCACATAAGCGACGAGTACCCTGCGGAGGGACGGTTCCGCTTGTAGCGTCGGCAGCTACGGTCGCTGATCGCGTCGCGGTTCGCGGTCGACTCAGGGACGACGTGGGGTCGCGTTCGTCCTGTTCACGGCGACACGCCGGTCGACGTCCGGCGGATGCACGCACAGACCGTGCGCGACCTCGTCGAGGACACTGTCGGCTGGGGACCGTCGGGTCACGAGGAGGGGGACGAGCAGGCGAAGGTTTCAACCGGTGACGTATTCGATTTCGGCTGAGAAAACAGATTACCCAGCGGACACTAGTCGGAAGACCCTGAATCTAATGGATAGCGGGCCAAAATTGGGTCCCCCCAGTGACCGTCACCAGTAAGCTGCTCTAAGAGTGCCAAATTTGGAATATCGGGCCCACGGATATAAACAGAATATTCCGGTGCAATAGATCCCGGGAGATAGACCTCGCTGAAGACAGATTGAGGAAGCTCGTTAGCCAACTCTATAGATTTCCCGACCAAATTGGCTACAAACGGCCAGATAGAGCCGCCCCCGGTCAGTAATGACCCAGCGGTCGTCGAGATGTTCGCGAGGCACGCGCTCGACGAAGCCGGCGTGCGCGAGAACGCGACGCCGTCGCTCGTCAAGACCGAACGCACGCTCCCACACAGTTGACGTTCCAAACAGAGTGTCCTCTCGAATATCTGGCTTGACTATAAATGTACCACCCGCCCACCACTGGAACTTCCTACGGCCAATTCGCAGGCAGTTCGTCGGCGTGGCGGTCCAGCAACTCGATCAGCGGTCTGACCTCCTCGAACCGTGGGCCGCGAGTGATCACACCGGTCTCGTGGTCCCACGAGATGAACCCCGCGTCGGCGAGTTTCGGCAGGTGGATGTGGTACAGCCGATGGCTGACGAACTCGTCGTACTCCTCGCCGAGGTCACCCAACACCTCCGAGGACGCCAGTTCGTCCTCCTTACGAGGGTTCGACTGACCGACCGCGACGAGGATGCGACGCCGATACGGATCGGCGAGCGTACTGAAACTCTCGGTCAACGATACCCTGGGTTGTTGTGATTCCATGAGTGTACTCCATTCCGTGGCGGCGTCGTCGCTCACCTTCCGGTGGGCACACACGAACGGGTCGAGAAGGTGCAGTCGCGTCTCGGCAGGTTCGGACGTGGTCGGTTCTGCCCGTGGCTACCACTAGCAGAGGTGCCCGACTGGCTATCCGTTCGGTGGAGCATAAAGGTACGTTCACCGTATCTACCGCCGGAGTGCGGCCGTCACACGCGTGAAAGAGACATCGCGAGCGGGTGAGGGTATCGAATACACGAACTTATCCCACTCCGTCACGAATCCTCGGTTATGAGCGACGATTCGACGGGCCGAAAGCCCCTCAGAATGCCGGACGACAACCAGGTGTTCGCGACCGTGACCGATATGCTGGGTGGCCGGCGAGTGACGCTTCGCTGTGCCGACGGGAAAGAGCGGATGGGCCGGATTCCCGGCCGAATGCGGTTCCGGACGTGGGTGAAAGAGGGCGACATCGTCATCGCCGAACCGTGGGACTGGCAAGACGAGAAGGCGGAGGTCGTCTGGCGCTATGAGTCCGACGACGCACAGCAACTCCGCGAAGAAGGCCACATCCAGTAACGCCGCTGCGTTTTTACGACGTGTACTACTCGGGCGAGAGTGCCCACCTCGCCGCGCGATCGTTTACCGCGGCAGCGACGCCGCCGCGACCGAGTCCGCACGCTCGGTGAGCGTCTCGACGTCACGCAGTTCGTTCAGCCACCGTCGCGGAACCGCCGCGTCGCCGAACCGCGCCCCCGAGACCGCTCCGGCGACCGACCCGAGCGACGACGCGGCCCCGCCCCGACTCACTGCCGACACGACCGCCTCCTCCAGCGTGTCGGCGGCGACCGCCTCGTGAAGCGCCGTCTCCAGCGTCGCGGCCACACCGCCGCTCGTGTCGAGCGTGACGGCGGCCCGGTCGCCGACGACCGCGAGCGTCTCTCGAAGCGCAACTGGTGCCCCCCGGTCGACGGCGACGGTCTGGGCAGTCGACCGCGCGCTCTCGACGTCGTCACCGTCGACCAACGCACCGACCAGCGTCACCAACAGGACACACACCTCGGTCGCATCCGGGTCGGTGTCGCCGACGCCTGACGCTGCGACGGCCGCCACACGCCGGTCGGTCGCCGCTGCCACGAGGCCGTACGGGACGGAAGCGGCGAGGACGTCCGCGGGCCGACCCGTCCCGGTGGTCGGGTTCTGGTCGTCCGTGTCGGCTCCTCCGAGCAGTCGTCGAGCCGTCTCGTGTGCCCGAGCGGTCGGCGCGGTCGGCGTCCCGGCGCGGCTCCCGTCTGCGCCGAGCATCTCGGTCACGCGCCCGTGTCGGTCTCGGACCGCCGCGGCGGTGGCTCCCTCGACTGGCCGCCCGAGTGCGTCGCCGCACGCGAGCCCGAGGAGTGCGCCGCGGGCACGCGCGCGGCGGTCCGTGTCGGTGGCATCGCTCATCGACGGACGGTGGACGGCGAACGGCACAAACGTACCGACGGCGACTTACTGGTTCAAGCCGGCGGCGACGAGGAGTCTGCCAGCGGCGTCCGGGTCCTTCTGTGCGACGACGAGGAGTTCGAGCGCGTCCCAAAGGTAGCCGTCGGTTCGAAGTCGAGTGATGGCGTCTTCGACGCCCGCATCGACGTCTTCGTGTTCGAGGAACGCGTCGATGAGCAGTCCGGCCTGCGTCTCGACGGGTGTGCGTTCGTGGCTGTCCGGAGTCGTTTCTGATGGGTCGAGGGTCATATGAGTGGGGTGGGATGTGGTCGACCGACTGCGCGTCCGAGCCGAGCGGTACACCGTCTCCTCACCGTACTCGGTGATGAGTATGATGGCCGGTCGCCCGGCCGTCCCACCGATGCTGCTCACGCCGGCGTCCACCGCGTGCGCGGCGGGTCAGTCGTGGGCGAACTCGACGAGCGTCCCCTCGTACCGGCAGTCTTCGAGGGCGTGTTTGGCCGCGTACCCGGCCTCGTGTGGGGTCGCGCCGGTTCCGACGCCGACCTTCAACTGCACGTCGGCGTCCTCGGCGACGTGGTCGATCGCACCCATATACTCGTCGTGAGTCAGGTCCGGACACACCGCGATGACGTTGTCGCCGCCGACGAAGAACGACAGCGCGCCGTGTTCCTCGCGCATGTACCGCATCAGGCTGGCGTAGCCGTGTTCGATGTTGATGAACGAGTCGAACTCGTTGAGGCGGTCGGTGTACTTGCCGGTCGCGTCGTTCACGTCGAAGTGAGCGATGTGTACGTCGTCGTCGCTCGTCTCGGTTCGGAACTCACCGCCGAACCCCTCGCTGCGGTCCGACGACTGCGCCGACCCGGCGGCTTGCACCCGCTCGGTCGCCGTCTCCAAGGCGTCGATGGGAACCTCGTCGACTCCGATGCCGAGGCTGACGGTCACGGGGAACCGGTTGCCGACCGACTCTTGGAGGAGTTCGTGGTCCCGGCGGTCGAGGCCGTTCGTCACCGCGACCATATTGTCGAAGCGGGTGAAGAAGACGTAGCCGCCTCGGTTGCCGATGTACTGTGCCAGATCCGCGAACAGGCGCGACTGGAGCGTCTGGAGGTCCATCTCCCGACGAGGCTCCGGCGTCACGGTCCACGGGCCGTAGTTGTCGATCTGCACCAACGTCAGCTGCGCGGCGGTCACTGTATCCGATCCCCGGAGCCGACGACACATACGCGTTACCGTTCTCGAATCCGTGATACCGGATCGACTCGCCGGTGGTCGGCGTCACGCCGTCGTCGCCGACGGCTTCAACTCCGCCGCGCCCGAACGACGCACGTGATACGCGGAGTCGTTTTCGACGTGGACGGAACCGTCGTGCGCGGGAACGACCCGTTGCCGGGCGCGGCCGACGCGGTCGCTCGCCTCCGGACGGCGGGCGTCTCGCTCTGTTTTTGCTCGAACAACCCGACGAAAGGCGGCGCAGCGTACGTCGACCGACTCGGAGCCGCGGGCATCGAGGCCAGCGCCGAGGAGGTGGTGACTGCCGCCGATAGCACGGTCGTCTACCTGCAGGACCACCACGCCGACGACACGCTGTACGTCCTCGGTGAGTCGGGCCTCGTCGAGCAACTGGACGCCGCTGGCTTGACCGTGACCGACGACCCCGACGCCGCCGAGGCGGGCGTCGTCTCCATCGACCGCTCGTTCGACTACGACGACCTCACGCGGGCGCTGTGGGCACTCGGCGACGGCACGCCGTACGTCGGCACCGACCCCGACCGGGTCATCCCCGGTGCCGACGCGTTCGTCCCGGGGTCCGGTGCGGTTATCAACGCCGTGCGGGGCGTCCTCGACCACGACCCCGACGCCGTCCTCGGGAAGCCGTCCGCACCCGCACAGAATCTCGTCCTCGACCGAATCGGCCGTGCACCCGGGGAGTGTCTCGTCGTCGGTGACCGCCTCGACACCGACATCGCACTCGGTGAACGCGCAGGGATGACGACGGCGCTGGTGTTGACCGGTGTGACCGGCCGCGACGCCGTCGCCGCCTCGCCGCACAACCCCGACTACGTCATCGAGGACCTCACCGAACTCGACCGGGTGTTGGAGGCAGAACGCGGCAGCGAACGGTGACGCGGTGGCCTGACGGCGGGAGCGTGGCGCTCGTTGTCCGACAATATCGTGTGTGGGAATGTCTGACGAAGGTTTATATCCGGTAACGTGGTAGTGAGTAACATGGAAGAGCGCGACTCACCGTACGTCTTCCGGGACGAGCCAGCCGACCCCGTCGAGGGGGGTACCGACCACACCGACGAGGACGTGGTCATCATCGACGGCCGCGCGATGACGTACCGAACGTACCGCGGCGAAGGTGACACCCCTCGCTGAGGCCCTCCTAGCTGGAGAGACGCGTCGCTGGCCGTCCAATTTTGCGAGAAAAACGAAGTCGAAGCGACTGCGCCGCCCGCCTCAGAACGCGTCGCCGTGCGTAGTGATGTCGGCGTGCAGGCCCTCGCGCAGCGCCGTGTGGACGTGACAGATGCCCTCTGCGCGCTCAACGATCTCCGCGAGCGTGTCGTCGTCGACGTCGGCCTCGACGTAGATGTCGAAGCGGATAGCGGTGAGGTCGTCGTCGTCGTCGAGGTCGGCCTCGGCGTCGATTTGGACCTTCCCGAGGTCGTCGACGCCACGCTGCTGGCCGCCGACGCGGAACGCAGGCAGGAAACAAGAGGCGTAGTCGGCCACGAGGACCGAGTTGGGGTCGGGACCGTCTTCGCCGAGCGCGTCGATCGTCAACTCGAACTCGCCGACTTCGCTCGTGCTCGTGAACCCTTCCTCGCTGACCGTGGCGGTCTCGATGTCGGACATATGCGTTCGATCGCACGACTGCGCGCCGCCTAAACCTTGTTATGGGAGAACGTTCGTGTACGACTCGTCACCCAGCGTCGACGAGAGAAGCGTGAAGGGGTGGGAGAACCACCCCGTCGGAACCAGGGTTACTCGCCGATGGTGAACGTCTCGTCGCCTTCGAGGACGACCGGTTCGGCGGGCCCGGCGGTGGCTTCGACCTCGCGAACGAAGTCGTCGACGTCGATCTCGATGGGCGGGAACGTGTCGTAGTGCATCGGGAAGGCGTACTCCGACCCAACCCAGTCGGCGGCGATGGCCGCCTGCCACGGCCCCATCGTGAAGTGATCGCCACACGGCACGGCGACGGCGTCGGGTTCGAGGAACGAGCCGATCACGTCTTTCATCTCGCTCATCAGCCCCGTGTCGCCGGCGTGGTAGAACGTGGTGTTCTCCTCGTCGCTCGTCTGCGTCGGAACCTTGTCGGAGATGACGAAGCCAGCGGGCATCCCGGCCTCGAACTCGTAGCCGGTGTTGATACCAGAGGTGTGGTCGGCGCGAACCATCGTGACGTACGCGTCGCCGCACTCGATGGTGCCGCCGATGTTCATCCCGAGGGGGTCCTCGAAGCCCGCCTCCTCGCTCAGATAGCCGGTGAGTTCGGGCGTGGCGACGAGCGTCGCGTCCGAGAACTCACTCGCGTGTGCGATGTGGTCGGCGTGACCGTGAGTGATCAGGACGTAGTCGGGGTCGGCCACGTCCGACGGTTCCAGACTCGTGTGTGGGTTGTCGAAGAACGGGTCGATCAGCAGACGCGTGTCGCCCAGTTCGACCGCCCACGTCGAGTGACCGTGCCAGGTGAGGTCCATTGCGGACATACGCATAGTTGTTCGGTCGAATTACATATAAATCCGTTCGCAGGCGACACCGGGAGCGTCGGTACGTCGTCTCGCTCGGATCAGTCGGCAGGTTCCGCCAACTGGTGGGCCACTCCCGACCCCGAGATCGCGTGGACGTAGTCGTTCAATTCGAGTGCGAAGCCGCGACGACGCGCCTCCTCGATTCCGATCCACGAGAACTCGAACTCGCTGCCGTGTTCGTCGCCACCGTCGTGGACGACGTGCGTCCACTCGTCGCGCGGTTCGTGAATACGGGCGTGGTAGAAGTGGCGGACGTACGCCTTCGGCGGCGACTCGCGGCGCATCCACACGTCGGTCGCGACGTGGTCGACGCTCGACAGCGTCGCGAGACCGCTCTCCTCGCGAACCTCCCGGTACACCGCAGCGCGGGGGTCTTCACCGGCTTCGATCGTTCCCTTCGGAATCTGCAGTCCGTCGTGGCCGGGGCCTTCGAACACCAACAGTTCGGATCCGCCGCGGGTGATGTACGCGCACGCCTTGCCGACGTACGTCGTCTCCGGCTCGGTCATATCAACTGACACTGACTATCCCATATTAAAGGCTTTGCAGGTTTCACTAATACAGATATGAATGAGAATAAGGTAATATTAGGTAAACGTCACGCCGTCGACCGCGACGGTCCTCAGACCGTGAACCGCGAGACGGTCGTGGCGGCCGATTCGAGGTCGGTGTCGGCGGCGGCGGCGACGGTGATGTCGTTCTCGCCGTACTCGATGTCGAGCGTCACCTCGTACTCGCCGTCCTCGGGCGTGAGGACGGCGGAGTCGACAGGCGTCGTCACGGCGACGCGCTCGCCGGTCGTCTTGCCGGAGACGACGACGGTGTTGCCCTGGAAGCGCGTGTCGACGCGCAGGGCGGGCTTGTTGTCGCTGTCGTGGAGTTCCCGGTCGAGGAACCGGTCGCGCACGAACGTGGGCGTCTCGACGGGTTCGCCGGCGTCGATGCCGTGTGCCAGGCGGACGAACTGCGCCATCGCCCACGCCAACGGCGTCGCACTGCCGGTCCCCTCGCCGAAGCCCCAGTCGTACTCGGTGCGGTAGTCGCGGTCCCACACCTGTTCTGCGATCATCCGCCCGGAGTTGGCGAACCGCTGCATCGTCCACAGCAGTTCCGTCGGTTCCAGCGCCGGGTCACGGTCCTCTAGTTCGGGGTGTGCGTGGAGTTCGTACTCCGCACGTTCGCCCGTCAGGAGGGGCCACAGGCGACCCTTCCCGTGTTCCTCGACGGACCACGGCGCGCCCATGTCTCCGGCGTCGCGTTCGCCGTAGCCGTCGCCGTTGTAGCGGTAGAACGCCGCGCCGGCGGGCAAGTCGACGCGGATGGTGTCGTCGACCTCCTGCACCGAGTTCGCGATGGTCTCGTCGTCCCACGGCTTGATCCCCAGTCGCACCAAGTCGAGGAAGCCGGCGTCGATGATGTCGCGTTCGTCGAGTCGCGGACCGTTGTTCGCCAGTGTCCGGTGGTGGCCCGCGTCGGGGTCGCCGTCGCGAGTGACGCGCACGTAGTACGGCGTGTGTTCGTGGCGGTCGGTGCCGGTCGTCGTCGCCGTCCACGACTCCACCTCGTCGACCCAGCGGTCGGCGAGTGCCAGCCACACGAGCGCGTCCGCCTCGTGGCCCTCTTCGAGCGCCAGTTTCCCGGCACACGACAGGCCAGCGATTTCGGCGGCGATCGAAGACGGCGAGTAGCCGGACTCCTCTTCCCAGCGCTCCTGTGCGCTGAACGGTCCGTTGCGGGCGACGTAGTCGGCCGACCGACGGACGTTCTCGTAGTCGTACAGCGTGTCCTCGAAGGAGACACCGTCCTCCCACAGGTGGTACGCCATCACCGCAGGGAACGAGATGTTGTCCATCTGCTCGCCACCCCAGCGGGTGATGCCGTTGAGGTAGGTGTTCTGCGGGATGAACCCGTCCTCGTCTTGCTGGTACTCGTAGATATACTCCAGTTGGTCGATGGCCGTCTCGATGTCGCCGGTCAACTCCGCGGCCGTGAACACCTGATACAGGTCACGCGCCCACACGAAGTTGTAGCCGTACCCCTTTTGCTCGCCCGCGTGGACGGCTTCGCCCCACGGAACCGACGGCGAGGCGACAGACGCGCCGCGGTACGTCTTGTCCTCGACGGCCCGCAGCGTCATCAGCGAGGTGCGATACTGGTTCGTCAACTCCTCGTCGGTGGCGACGGAGTCGGGCAGTGGCTTGTCCGCGAGGAACGCCTGCCAGGTGTCGCGGTAGGCCGATCGAAGGGCCTCGTAGTCGCTCGCGAGTGCACCCACCGCCTCACCGAGGGCGGCGGAGGCGTCTGCCTGGCGGGCGAATCCGAGTGCGAGCGTCTCGGTCGTGTGGCTCCCCGTGCCGAGTCGCCCGACGAGGACGACGTTGTCGTCGTCGATAGACGACCGCGTCCCGGAGACGGTGCCCTCGGTGAGCAGTTCGGTGAGTTCGTCGCTGCCGGCGGCACCGACGGTCGCCCAGTCGAAGCGGTCTGCGGTCGCCATCGCGACGGCGACCGAGTAGCCGTCGCCGCTCTCGTCGACGAGCATCGCGTCGCCGCCCTCGCCGGTGTACGCTTCGGCGTCGCGTGCGACGAGGTGGTGGCTACCGGGTTGTCCCAGTCGCAGGCCGCGATCGCGGGTCCCCGTGTTCGTGAGTGCAGTGTCGGCGACCGCGAACACCTCGTACTCACGGCCGTCCTCGGCCTCGAACTCGATGTCTGCGACCAACGCGTCGTGGCCGGGGTCGGCGGCGTACTCGACGCGCAGTTCCCACCCGTGGCCGCGCCCGTCGCCCGTCTCGGTGACGACGTGACGGAACAACAGCGCGTCGTCTTCGGTGGGTTCGACCCGACGCTTGACCGTGTCGTCGGTGTCGCGCGTCCCTTCGACGTGTGTGCGGACGGTGTACTCGTGGTCGGCCTCCGAGACGATGAAATCGAGCGTCCGGAGGTTCATCAGGTCGACGCGCGGGAACCGAACTTCGGTGAGCGCTCCCTTCGTCAGCGTGAACCACACGCGCGAAGGCTCCGACTCGTCGTGGTCGGCGGCGGTCCCGACGCCGTACTTCTCACCGGTCGTCCACCGGGGACGGTCTGGCGGCGCTTTCGGCGGCGCGGCGGCACTCGGAAGCGCGTCGTGTTCGGCCAGCGTCCCCGTCACCCGCAGGCGGTAGCCGTGCGAGTAGCCGAGCGGCGTGGCGCTGTCGGGCGTGCCGTCGTCGTACCACTGCTCGGGGAGATACCCCATCCGCGTCGTCAGGGGACCGTCACTCTCCAGGAGACTGTACAGGTCTGCGGCCTCGTCGAACATCCAGTTGGCGGTCTGCTCGCGCCCGCGGTCGTGCAACAGCGCACCGAGTTCGGCCGCGCCCGCCGCGCCCATCGCGGTCGCGAGCGTCCATATCTTCTCGTCGTGTTGCCCGTCGGTTCGCCAGTCGTCGTCCTCGTATCGGACGAGTCCGGCGATGTTCGACTGGTCGGACTCACGGTACAACTCTCCCAGCGACGCTCGGACGTGATCAGACACGCGGTCGATGTCGTCTGTGGAGACGGTCACCGAATCGAGCGCCTCGACCGCCGCCAACGCGTCGACGACGGCGAACGTCGAGGTATCGAAGCGGTCGTCGAGCGTGTCGCCGTCGAGACCGGCGGCGTACGTCTGACTGCCCTCGTCCCAGAGGAGGTCGAGCGCCTCGAACGTCTCCGCTGCGCCGCGTCGACCCCGCTCTGCGAGGTCCTCGCTCACGGGGGCGCGGGCGACGGCGGCGTACGCCTGCACGTACGTCGCCGCCGTGTAGGTGAACCGCCCGGAGTTGTCCTCCCAGAGGTTTTGACACCGTGCGGGCAGGCCGTCGTCCTCGCGCGTCTCGTCGAGGCAGTCGACGCCCGCCGCGATGGCCTCCCGCACGCGGCGCTCGTCGGCCGACGAGAGGTGGTCGCCGTGGACGCGGAGGAACTTCCCGAGGAACGCGATAGTCGTCGCCGTCTGGTCTGCCTGGTACTCTGTAGAGTCGTCGCGCCCCTCGACGCGACCGTTCGCCCACCCCGGGGCGAGCGACCCGTCGACGGCCCACACGCGGTGGGGCCACGAGCCGTCAGACTGCTGGGTTGCACAGTAGAACCGCGCCGAGCGAGCCAGTTTCTCCGGGTCCAAATCGAGATTGAGCGGGTCGTTCGACCCCAAGAGGTGGCTGGATATCTCGGCGTCGTCGCGGAACCAAGTGTAGCCGTAGCCACCCGAGTTGCGGAAGAAGGGGTCGAACTCCGGCCCGGCGATGCGTGCGCCCGTCGACGCCTCCAACAGGTCGAGTGCGCGGAGGTCGGCGCGGACGGTGCCGCGACGCGGTCCCGATTCCGGGACTGAGACCGCCGTTCGCTCGCGGGCGACCGTCCGCAGTTCGTCTGCGGCGGCGTACTCGATGGCCGTATCACGGAGGTCAGCGATCGCTCCCTCACGGTCGTCGCCGTCGGTGAGCAGGGTGACGAGCGACGTCCGCAGTCCGCGCCCGGCCCGTTCGAGCGGTGCGGTGACGACCACGTCGCCGCTGAGGTGGGTGTCCTCGTACCGATTCAGCGCACCCTCACGTGGGAGTGCGACGGGGTCGGGGTCGAGGAGTTCCTCGAACCGCTCTGGAATCTGTGCGCGAACGTCGCTGAGTCCGGTCGAGGCCGTGATGTAGTCGTGTTCGTCGCGGTGGAACACCTCGACGGTGTCGCCGTCGACCGGTCCAGCGCCGTCGTGGATGAGGCGGCCGACGCGCGTCTCCTGCCCTTCGGGTGCGAGCGTCAGGAACGCGACGAGGTGTGCCTCCGGCGGGACCGACCCGCGGAGTTCGACGTGTGTGACGTGTGAGCCACCGAGCGTCAGGTCGTACTGGTGGATGGTGAACTCGCCTGCGTCGTACTCCGTCTCCACGAGCGTCGTCTCGCGGTAGTAGTGTTGACGGACTGTCTCCAGTTGGTCGAACCAGTAGGTTCGCTCTCCAGTCTCGATACCGAACCGCGACCTATCGATGCCCGAAAGCCCAGACAGCGCTGATGAGAAGTCACGGATTCCGCCCGACGAGTCCACATGAACCAGTCGTGCTCCACGTCCGGAGAGGGCCCCGAACGCCGTGCTAGCGGTGCCCGCGGTGCCGTGTCCCCGGTCGCGTTTGTAGTCGTTGAGTGCCGTTCGAAGCCGCATTCACGTGTGCAACTACGCCCGTGGTTAAAATCTCCGCGGTACGTGAGCAGTTGACACGAGCCCCAGCGAACGCTGGACGGGCGTATTCCGACCGATGACGGCCGACGAGAACGGAGCCAGCAGCGAGGTCGTCGCAGTCGACGACACGCCCGAGGCAGGCGGCAACGACCACTGTTGCCGTGGTCGCCGGCGCGTCGCGGGTCGGGTTACTCCGCGACGGGCACGACGACGACGTCGGACACCGAGACGGTGCCGCCGTCGACGACTGTCTCGTCGGTCACGAGGTCGACGTCGCCGACGGCGGTGTCGACCGTGACGGACGCGGTGCCGTCTGCGAAGTTGAGGACCGTGACGACGGCCTCGCCGTCCTCCGCTTCGCGGCGGTACGCGACGACCGCGTCCTCGTCACCCTCGACGACGGAGAACTCCACACGCTCTAACGCCGCACGATGGGTCAGCGCCGGGTGCTCGTCGCGAAGCGCGAGCAGACGCTCGTAGTGTGCGTGGATGTCCTCGCGGACGTTCTCGTAGTCGAGTTGGTCACGTCGCCCGAGTTGGCCGGTCTCTTGCCCGGCGTACACCATCGGCGCGCCCGGCAGCGTGACGAGTGCCCCCGCGGAGGCGAACGCCGCCTCCTCGCCGTACGAGGAGAGGTAGCGCGTCTCGTCGTGGTTCTCCTGATACAGCATGAACGAGGCGTGGTCGGGGAAGCCGACGCGACGCCGTTCGTCGATGGCGTCGAGGATGGCCGTCGCGGGCTTGTTGCCGTCGCCCACCTCTCGGAGGGTGAACGCCGTCGTCGAGTCGAAGTGCATGTCGAACAGGCCCGCCTGGAAGTCGGGGATGTACGGGATGGTCTCGTCGAGGAGGAAGAACTCGGAGTCCATCGTCTTCACGCGGTCGTGGACCTCCGTCCAGAAGCCGTTGGGGACGGCCCACGCCATGTCACAGCGGAAGCCGTCGACCATCGGTGCCCACTCGTCGACGGCGTCCAGGAGGTGGCGGCGCACCTCCAACTCCGAGAAGTCGAAGTTGGCGATGAACTCCCACTCGAAGTACGTCCCCGGTTCGCCGTTCTCCTGCCACTCGTACCACGAGTAGTACTCGCTGTCGGGGTTGCCGTACGCGTCCTGGAAGAACGGGTGATCACGCGCAGAGTGGTTGCACACCAGGTCGAACAGGACGTTCATCCCGCGGTCGTGGGCGGCGTCGACGAGTTTCTGGTACTCCTCGCGGCCGCCCAGGTCCGCGGCGATCTCGAAGAAGTCGACGATGTTGTAGCCGTGCGGTGCGCCGTCGTGTTGGAGGACGGGAGTGAGCCACAGCGTGTCGATACCCAACTCGTCGAGTTCGTCGAGGCGTTTTCGGATCCCGGCGAGGCGGTTCTCGTCCTCCTCGGGGTCGCCGAACGCGCGGACGTAGATTTCGTAGATGCGCGAGTCGAGCGCCCACGCCGGCGGGTCGTACGGGCGGTCGACGACGATACTGCCGGCCGCCGCGGTGCTTGCCTCTGCCACGTCGACGCCGCCGTCGGTGACCTCCTCACGGCGGACGTCGATGGCGTCGGTCACGCCGTACGCTTCGTCGTTGACGGCGACGGCGTAGATGCGGGCCCGTGCCGGCAGGCGGTCGCGAGCGACGGTCAGCGTCCGCCCGTCGACGTGGATGTCGCCTTCGGTCAGGTCGTCACGGTCGTCGAGCATGAACTCGACGCGGGTGTCGTCGTCGTCGGGGTCGACCGACGCGTGGACGCGGAGGTACTCGTCGTCGAGTTCCGTGTCGAGGTGGACGCGCGGGCGTTCGAGACCTTCGCCCGCGCCACCGATACCGGCGCGTGCAGAGCCACTCTGCCCGCCCGAGCGACCAACGGCACTACCTGACCCAGAGAGGCCGCTCCCGGACGCGCCGCTGTGTCCGGAGACGCCGGTTCCCGACGAGGGACTGGTCTCGGCGTCGAACGCGCGCACGGTCAAGGTGTGGCTCGTGCCGCCGCCGGTGAGTTGCAGGACGTAGCGACCGGGGGCGTCCGGTGAGAACCACTGGACTGCTTCGTCGTCGTCGACGTCGACGTCGGAATCTGACGGTGCGGTGATGACACTCCATCGGTACTCGGTGTCAGGGTCGGGGTTGCGTGGTGCAAGTTCCACCGACTCGCCGACAGCACAGACGCGAGGGTGGCCAGGGTGTTCCATAGGCGGCCCAACGGATGGAGGTCGTTTTGGTCTTTCGGAGGCCGCCAATACCGGCAAACGATGGTGGAAGACCGTGACTATCGGTAGCTAACCACACGACGACGACGCTAGTTCGACGTGTCGACCACCACAAACCGATAAGTGGTGTCCCCTGAACAGTGGCTGTATGGACGACCCCGAGGACGCGACCGCGGTCAACGGCGACGTGGCCGAGACGGACGCGACCGCTTCCCCCGACGCCGACGCTGCCGACGAACCGGCCGTCTCGATCGACATCGAAATCGTCGACGGGCGCACCGTCATCCTCGTCGCCGGCGACCGTGACGCCGCCGTCGTCGTGGAGTCAGCCTCCGGCGAACGCATCTACCTTCCGCCGGAGGATTTCGAGCGCCCGCCCGCCTCCGCCGAGGACGCACGCCAAGACGCCTACGGCACGGGGCCGCGCCCCTCCGACAGCCCGTACCAGTCGGTCGAGAGCGATAGTCCGTATCAGTCGGTCGAACGCGACAGCCCCTACCAGTCGCCCGGTGAGTCGGACAGTCCGTATCAGCGTGGTGGGCCGGTCAGCGAACGGGCCGGACTCGAACCGACCGCCGACGGCTTCCGCATCGTCCACCCCGAACCGGTCACCGACATCAGGATCCTTCGATAACGGCCTCAGCGGGAACTTACGATCCGTCTGCCGATGCACCGTCCGCGTTCGCTGCTTCTTCCGCCGCTGTCTCGGCTGAGTTCTCGTCCGCCTCATCGTCCTCGCCGAGGATTCGCTCGTAGAAGGCCATATGTTCGTCTGCGACTTCATCCCACGTGCGCTCTTGGTACTCGATAGGCGTGTCCAGCGAGAGCGCGTGGTCGATGCCCGCCGCGATGGCGTCGGAGTTCGGGTCCACCTCGATGAGACAGTCCTCTGGCAACACCTCCGAGGCACCGCTGGGCCCGGCGACGACGCGGGTGCCGACCGACAGCGCCTCGACGATGGTGATGCCGAACGGTTCTGCGAGCGACGGCGAGACGAACAGATCCGCGCTGGCGTAGTAGTCGCCCAACTCCTCTTCAGGGAGATAGCCGACGAACTTCACCTGGTCTTCGATGTCGAGGAGTTCGACGAACCGCTTCAGTTGGTCGGTGAGGTGACCCGTCCCGCCGATGACGAGCGTCACGTCGTCGCGGCGGAGTTTCGGCAGCGCGTACAGCAGGTACGACAGTCCCTTCTGGTCGGTGTGGCGACCGACGAAAAACAGCATCTCGCCGTCGATACCGAGTTCGGCTTTCAGATCCCGGCCAGTCGTCTCGACGGTCGAGAAGCCGTTGTAGATGACGTCCGCCTCGCCGCCGTACTCGTGTGCGATCTTGCCGGCCGTGAACTCACTCACCGCGAGCAGGTGGTCCGAGCGGTTGACCACGCGCTGTTCGGTGCGCTTCTCGCGTTCGGGTGGCGTCGCGTTGCGGTCCGACGACAGCGAGTGGAAGGTGGTGACCCATTCGACGTCGTGACTGGCCTGTGCTCGCGACCCGGGGTTGTAGCCGAACCAGTCGTTCGTGTGGACGACGTCGGCGTCGGCGGCGTGGTCGACGAACGCACCCGAGAGGCGGCCGATCCGGGTGATGATGTCGCCGTCGCCGGTCGGGACGCCGTGGATGTTCTCGCGGCCCTCGGGGGCGTACTCCGCGGGCAACACCAACTCCATCTCGATACCATCGCGTGCGTCGAGGCGTTCGAACAGTTCGCCGACCGCTGTGTCGAGTCCCCCCGTCACGTTCGGGGGATATCCCCAGCCGAGCATCAGGACCTTGTACGGCATCGCGTTGGTCATCGTGGGACCGGTACTTAGTCGCTGGGCGTCTCCGTCGGCCACCCACGACGTGGGTATCGTGACGGACCACAGACCAGATAGTTGATACAGGCCCCGGTGTAACGCCCTCATATGCGATTCGACCGCCGGAGCGGCGTCCTTCTACACCCCACCGCGTTCCCGGGCGACCACGGGATCGGTGACCTCGGTGCGGGCGCACGCTCGTTCATCGACTTCCTCGACCGTGCAGACCAGAGTGTCTGGCAGATCTGTCCACTCGGTCCGACCGCTGGCATCCACGGCCACTCGCCGTACCAGACGTACTCGGGATTCGCGGGCAACCCCCTGCTCGTCGACCTGCACGACCTCGTCGACCGCGGGTACCTCGACGAGAGCGACCTCGACACCGCTGGCGCCGACTTCTCGCCGCACGAAGTGCACTACGACGCCGCGGAGTCGTTCAAACTCGACCGACTCCGTACCGCCTTCGAGCGGTTCCGCGCCGACGGCGACGCCGACGAACACGAGGCGTTCGCCGACTACCGCGAGGAGGAGTCCAACTGGTTGGCCGACTACACGCTGTTTCGCGCGCTCAAACGCGAGTTCGGCGGCGACCTCTGGACGAACTGGCCGGAGGACGTTCGGACGCGTGACCCCGACACCCTCGCGACGTACCGCGACGAACTCGCCGACGAGGTCGCATTCCGTGCGTTCTGTCAGTGGGTGTTCGACCAGCAGTGGTCCGCCGTCCGCGCGTACGCGAACAAACGTGGAATCCGCATCCTCGGTGACCTACCCATCTACGTCGCCCTCGACTCCGCAGACGTGTGGGCCGCCCCCGAGGCGTTCGACCTAACCGACGACAACCGACCGGCCGCCGTCGCGGGCGTCCCCCCGAATACGGGCGACAGCGGCCAGCGCTGGGGTAACCCCGTGTACGACTGGGGCCGCCTCGCGGAGACGGGCTACGAGTGGTGGCTCGACCGCCTCCGCCGCCTGTTCTCGATGGTGGAGTACGCCCGCCTCGACCACTTCAAGGGGTTCGACGCATTCTGGGCCATCCCCGCCGACAGCGACGACCCCGCCGCCGGCGAGTGGCGCGAGGGGCCGGGGCACGACTTCTTCGAGGCCGTCCGCGCGGAGTTCGGCGACCTCCCGTTCGTCGCCGAGGACCTGGGCTTCCTCGACGAGGGGAGCGTCGGTCTGCGAGAGGCGTTCGACCTGCCGGGGATGCGCGTGCCGCAGTACGCCGACTGGTGCCAGCAGGGCCACCTCTACCAGCCGATGCACTACCCCGAAGACAGCGTCGCGTACACCTCGACACACGACAGCGACACCGTCGTCGGCTACTACGAGGACCTCGGCGGCGAGCAACGCGACTGCCTCCACTACAACCTCGGCACCGACGGGAGCGACATCGCGTGGGACATCATCGAAGCGGTGTGGAACTCGAACTCGACGCTCGCGATGACGACGATGCAGGACCTCCTGCGTCTCGACAGTCACGCCCGGTTCAACACGCCCGGCACGGGACAGGGCAACTGGGACTGGCGTGTGACCGACGACGGCCTCGACCCCGACATCGCGGACCACCTCGCTCGCGTCACGGACGCGACTGTTCGCTGAGCCGACACGGTCTGGTGGGCGACCCGGCTGTCCAATATTCAACGCTGATTTTTTGCGGCTGAGGTATATGTAGGGGAGCACCTTCCGCAGTAGTAACCGCCGTGCGAGAGCGGGCGGGAGCACAACACAGATGTTCGAGTTCATTACGGACGAGGAAGAACGGGGGCAGGTTGGTATCGGGACACTCATCGTGTTCATCGCGATGGTGCTCGTGGCAGCGATTGCTGCGGGAGTCCTGATCAACACCGCCGGCTTCCTCCAGAGCAAGTCGCAGGAAACGGGTCAACAGAGTAGTAAGCAGGTCAGTAATCGGCTCCAGGAGGTCGTCACGACTGGGACGGTCGAGAACGGCGAGAACATCACCAAGGTCAACGTGACGGTGACGCAGGCACCCGGTGCCGGCGAGATCGACCTCTCGAATGCCACGATCAACTGGATCGGGCCGGAGGGTACCGAGACGCTGACGCACAACAGTTCCGGCGAGAGTGGCTGGCAGTTCTACACCTACGCGGTGAAGAACACGGACAGCTCAACGACCGTGCTCAACGACGCGGACGACCGCTTCAACATCGAGTTCGATCTCACGAACACGTCCGCCCCCAGCAAACTGGGCGAGGGCGAGGAAGTGACGATCAAGATCAACACGATGTCGGGTGCGACCACCACCATCCGCTTCACGACGCCCGAGTCGCTCGGGCAGAAGGAAGCCGTCGAACTGTAGCGCGAACACTCACGGTTCTCTCCTTTCGTTTTCCAACCGCCGAGCGGCCGCGCTGGGAGCGTCCCTCGGGCGACTCACAACGCCTAAGCCGCGACCGGTCCCAGTCGGCGTCGATGCGCTACGCTCGAATCCGTGACCCTGCCGGGACCGTCCGCCGGGGCACCTACGACGACGGAGTCGTGACCGCCGCGGGCGAGACGTTCGACACCAGCGACGACGACGTGGACCTTCTCGCGCCGTGTGAGCCGACGAAGGTGGTCTGCGTCGGCCTCAACTACGCCGACCACGCCGCCGAGCGGAACAAGGACGTCCCCGACCGTCCGCTGTTGTTCCTCAAGCCGCCGAACGCCGTCGCCGACCCTGACTCGACGGTGACGCTGCCCGCCGGGAAACAGCGCGTCGACCACGAGGCAGAACTCGCCGTCGTCATCGGCGAACAGGCACGAAATGTCGACGCCGCCGACGCGATGGACTACGTCGAGGGGTTCACCTGCCTCGACGACGTGTCGAACCGCGACGACCAAGACCGCGAGCAGAACTGGGTACGCGGGAAGGCGTTCGACGCCTCCGCCCCAATCGGCCCGTGCATCGCCGACGCCGACGACGTTCCGGCCGACGCCGCGGTCGAACTCCGCGTGAACGGCGAGACGAAGCAGTCGTCCTCGCGCGACCAGTTCATCTTCTCCGTCCCGGATCTCATCGAGGAGATAACCACGTATCTGACGCTGGAACCGGGCGACGTCATCTCGACGGGGACGCCCGCGGGCGTCGGAGCGCTCTCGGACGGTGACCACGTCGAGGTGGAGGTCGAGGGCGTCGGCGTCCTCGAACACGACGTTCGACAGGGCTGACAGGCGCCTAGCCGAGGTTGCGGTCGTCTCTCTGTACTGCCGTTCTTCTGAAGAAGCGACGAGAACGAGGGGACGGATACGTCCGCTTACAGCCCGGAGACGAGGTCGCGCAACACCGCCTCGGGGTCGTCGGCCTTCGCGACGCCCGACGCGAGGAGCACGCCCGTCGCGCCCAACTCGCCGGCGGCGGCGACGTCTTCGCCCGTCGAGACGCCCGCGCCACAGAACAGGTCCACGTCGGGGTCGACCGCCTCGACGGCGGCGACGGAGTCGGTGACGATAGCGGGGTCGGCGCTGGCGACGGACACGTCGCCGCCGATGAGTTCCGGCGGTTCGACCGCGACCGCGTCGGGACCGAGTGCGGCCGCCGCCCCCGACTGCGCAGGGTTGTTGGCGCAGACGACCGTCTCCAGACCGGCGCGCTCGGCGGCCTCGAGCGAGGCGTCGATGTCAGCGAGTTTCAGGCGGTTCTCCGAGTGATTGATCAACGTCCCGGTCGCGCCCGCGTCGGCGACGGCCTCCGCGAGCGTCGACCCGGTGTGACTGCCGTGCTCGACGGGCGAGACGTGTTGTGCCCACGTCTCGACGCCGGTGTCGGCGACTGCCGAGAGGTGCGCAGCCTGCGGGGCGACGGCGACGCGCGCGTCGGTGTCGGCGGCGACGGTCGCACACGCCTCGGCGATCTCGATCGGGTCACACGGGTACGCCTTCAGGTTGACGAGGATCAGCGTCTCCGAATCGGACATACGTGTCACCTCACGGCGGCGGCACAAAAGTCGCGTCGATGTTGACAGCCGTTGCGTCGGTCGGTGGTGGTCGACGAAGGTGGATCCGTACCGGTTGCGGTCAGTTGTCGTTTCGCTTGACGACGTCGCCGAGGGTCATCCCGCCCGAGGAGGAGCTTTCCCAGTCGGCGTCGTCGACGTCTTCGCCCTCAACGAGCGAGATGCCGAGTTTCTTCTCGAGTTTCTTCTGGACGTCGTCGGACGGGAGGATGTCTCCGCGCTCCAGTTTCCGGATGACCGACGCCTTCTCGTTGATGTCTTGTGCGAGTTCTTCCTGACTCATTCCGGTCGACTCGCGGGCCTGTCGGATGCGGGCGTCGTAGTCTGCGGTGACCGTCTCCATATCGTCGAACATGTCGCGGCGGCGCCGTGACGACGAGGAAGACGAGGAACTCGACGAGTCCGACGAACCCGACGAACCCGATGACGAGGACGACGAGGTGGAGTACTTCGTCGACGCCGAGGAGGAACTCTCCGTGCGGACTTCTGTGCCGAAGTCGGCGCAGCTGTCGCACAGCTCGAGCTCCGCGCCCTCGACTTTCGTGGTGGTGAGCGACGCTTTCTCCGCGCCGCACATCTCACACTGGGGCATACACCCTCCTAGCGCGCTGGCCGGTATAAAAGGTGTGCCACGCCGCCGAACCGCGGGATGCCGACGAGGCTGCAGACAGATGGGGACGCGATGGTCGATTCGTCAGTTCAGGTCGCTCCACGCGCCCCAGAACCGCTGGAGCGCAGTGAGGTGGCCGACGACCGCGAACACGACGAGCAGAATCGCCACAAGGCCCAGTCCCGCGACGAGTGGGCCGGGGACGAACGCGACGGCGACGCCGACGACGCCGACGAGTGCGAGGCGGTCGGCCCGCCCGAGCAAGCCGCCGTACTCGCGGCCGATGCCGACGGCCTGTATCTGCGTGCCGAGGTACGACGTCATCAGCACACCAGTCACGGCGGCGAGACCGAGGCCGTAGCGACCGATGCCGGCTGCCAGTCCCACCAGCACCGCGATGTCGGCGTAGCGGTCGAGGACGTGGTCGAGTAAGTCGCCGCCCGAGGAGTCGGTGCCTTGCGCCCGTGCGAGTGCGCCGTCGACGAGGTCGAGCCACCCGTTCAGGAACACGAGCACCGCGCCCGCGACGTAGTACAGCGGTGCCTCCGTCGGCGGCGCGAGGCCAAAGGCGACGCCCGCCGCGACCGCACACGCGAACGCGATGACGCTCACACCGTCCGGCGAGAGGCCGACCGCATCTGCCGCGCGGACGAACGGCGACAGTCCCTTCTCGGCGACGGGTCTGAGTTGGTCGAGCGTCATAGGTACTCCACGTAGTCCACCTCGCCCGCCGACGGCTCACGGTCGCCGTCGAGGACGCGGCCCAGTTCGGCCGCGACCCACTTCGGGTCACGGTCGGTCGTCTCGATTTCGTAGACGTGCTCCTCGCCGAAGCGCTCGACGGCCTCCCCGAGAATGACGTCGAGCGCCTCGCTCTCGCGATTCTCACGGGCGCTCGCCTCGCTCTCACCACGCTCGATCAATCGCTGTTCGAGGATGTCGGGCCGACACCGGAGGACGGCCACCGCGTCGGCGTCGAGGTGGTGCGCGAGGTGGGAGTCGACGACGCCCGACCAGTCGCCCAGGTGGGCTTCGACGGCGTCGAAGTCGGCGACCAGCGAGTCGCGTTCCTCGTCGCGGTCGGCGTACAGTCCCTCCTCGCGGATGGCGTCGTTGAGGTGGACGACCTCGACACCGCGTTCCGACGCGAGCAGGTCCGTCGCGGTCGTCTTTCCCGTTCCGGGCGTGCCCGTGACGGCCAGCCGGGTGATGGCGTCCCCGCTCACACCTCGGCCCCGAGGTCCAACTCCACGAGTATCTCGTTCAGCGTCTCGACGGCCGTTCGCGTCTCCGCCTCCGTTCCGCAGGAGACGCGAACGCACTCCGGCAGGCCGAACGACCCGGTGTCGCGGACGATGACGCCCCGTTCCTGTGCGCGTTCGGCGACCGCCGCGCCGTCGCCCACGTCCGCGAGGACGAAGTTGCCCGCGCTGTCGACGGTGGGCGCGTCGAGTTCCTCGGCGATGTACTCGCGGGCCCACACGGCCGACTCGACGCTCTGGTCGACGTGGTCGTCGTCGTCGAGGGCGGCACGCGCCGCATCGAGGGCGACGGCGTTGGCCGCGAAGGGCGTGTTCACGCGGGCGTACGCGTCGGCCCACGCCTCGGGCACGAGTGCGTAGCCGATGCGGAGTCCGGCGAGGCCGTACGCCTTCGAGAAGGTGCGCGTGACGGCGACGTTCTCGTAGTCGTCGAGTAGCCCCGCCGCAGAGGGCGTGTTGGTGTACTCGCCGTACGCCTCGTCGACGACGACGAGCGTCTCCTCGTCGACGCCCTCCAGCAGTGCGACCAGTTCATCGCGCGGGAACTCCGTCCCCGCGGGGTTGTGCGGCGTCGTGACGTAGACGATACGCTCGCCGTCGTAGGCGTCGAGGACGCCCTCAGCAGTCTGCGTGAAGCCGTCTGCCTTCGAGAGCGGGTACGTCGCCACCTCGCCGTGGTGGTAGCGGGCGGTCATCGGGTAGTACGCGAACCCGGGGTCGGGAACGAGCACCTCGTCGCCGGGCGCGAGCATCGCCCGCGAGAGGTAGTCGAGCGCACCGTCAGCACCGGGCGACACCCACACCTGTTCGGGCGCGAGGTCCCACTTCGTCGCCAGCGCCTCGGTGAGGTCCGTGTGAGCGGCCTTCGGGTAGACGTGGGCGTCCTCGGTCGCGGCCTTCGCGGCCTCGATTGCCTTCGGCGACGGGCCGAACGGGTTCTCGTTCGAGGAGAGTTTCACCAACTCGTCGGGGTCGAGCCCCAACTCGCGGGCCACCTCCTCGACGCCCTGCCCCGGCACGTACGGGGAGTTCGCCGAGAGGTCGCGTGTGTTCATGCGAGGAGGAAGTGGTGGACGCTTCTTAAGCGTGCTCACACCGGGCGGCCGGACGCGGTTTGGCTAGCACAGCGTCCGTCTGCGGCCCGCGGATTCACTTCCGTCGAACGCCTACGTCTCTCGATGACCGACAGCGATCCGGCGGCACACCGGGAAGAAGCGGTCCGTGCGCTCGTCGATCGCGACCCCGCCCGTTCGGGCGACCTGTACAGTCTCGTCGGCCGAGGCGTCCTCGCCGGGCGCGAGGCCGAGGGACACGACCGTGACCTCCTAGCAGACGACGCCACGTACGCGGGCTACGGATTCCGGTATCTCTTGCTCGCGGCGTTCGCGTACCGAGCGGCGGGAAGCGACCGCCGCGCACGACTCCGCGCCCGCGAGGGCACCGCCGTCGCCGCCGACTACGCGAGCGTGTTCGAGACCGACGCCGAGCGTGCCTGCTGTTTCGAGGCGATGGGCGACTTCGGCGCGGCCGCCGGCCTCGCGGACGACGGGAGCGACGCCTACGACCGCGCCGTGGAGTTGTACCGCGAGGCCGACGAGTCGGACCCGCTCTCGCGGGCGACCGATCCGCTGTTCGAGGCGGTCAGACTCGGCCCCCAACAGGCCGCTCGCAACACCAGTCACCGCTTCGACTGGGACGACCTCCACGGCACCGACCCCAGTTCCGGCGAGTACCTCGTCCACCGGGCACGGTTCAAGCGGTCACGCGTGCCCGCTATCGCGTCGACGGTCGCAGAGGCAGGGTTCCTCGCGCCGCCGCGCGGGACGACCGAACACAACAACGCAGTGTACGTCTGCCCCGATTGCGGGCGCTCGGAGGTGAACTGGATCGCCGGGATGGAGGTGTGTCTCGACTGCGACGTGCCGATGCAAGAGAAGTGAGCGCGGTCACTCCTCGTCGCTTCCGGCGTCGCCGTCAGTGGGGCCGCGGTCGTTAGCGGGGTCGCCGGTCCGAAACACCGGCGGGTCCGGGCGGTCCATCAGGAAGAAACTCGCAGAACTGTTGGCGTACACGTCCAGCGCCCGGAGGACACCGATGTACACGCCCGTCGCGATGACGACGACCGAGACGAGGGCCGCGAGGAGGAGGTCGAGGACCATATCGACGGATCACGGATCGCACCAATCACCGTTTCGGTGTCATATTCCCAACGTGCGTCGCACCCGCGAGAGCAGTCCATCGTCCCCACCGAACAGTTCGCGCTCGACGGCGTCGAGTTCGTCCTCGCCGAAGCGGTCGTCCGCCCGCGCTTCGATCAGCCAGTCGCGCCACTCCTCGTCGGTGAGGACGCCACGCGACTCCGGCCCCCACTGCTCGACCAGTTCCTCGCGACCCTCGAACGGCACGTCCATATCGCCGCCGCCCCAGTAGAGCGGGACGAGTTTGAAGCGGTACTCCGGGTGCTCTAGCGGGACGAACCGATACGGGTAGCCGTTGAACGAGAAGACCTCATCCTCCGTGACCGTCTCGCCGGAGGGGAGTTCCAGCGTCGGCGTCACCGCACGCGAGTCACTCATACGCGGGAGAAGGATAGGCGGAGGGATGTGCCTTCGGCCCGCTACCGGCCCTCGGTAATCGCGCGGACGACGGCCCCCAACCGACGACTCCCGAACGACGGCCTCCGACCTACGACCCTCCGAGGTTGCCCGCGCGTCGACGGGCTTCCTCCACGACGGCCGGCCGTCCGGAGAACCGTATCTCGACCGTCTCACCACTGTAGGTGACCGCCGTGTCCCCGCGTTCGTGGAGCCACGAGACGAGCGCCTGCGTCTCGCCGGAGTTGGGGACGACGAACTCGGCCATCTCGCTCGGAAGCGCGTCAATGAGCGCCGTACGGAGGGCGTCACAGCCGTCGCCGTCACGAGCGCTGACGGCGACCGGGTCGCGCGTGTCTACCTCGGCCGCCGCGAGGACAGTCTCGACTGTCTCCAGTGCGGCGGCCCGTTGGTCGGCGTCGAGGCGGTCGACTTTGTTCACGACCGGAATGACCGGACCGCTCGCGTCCGCGGCGAGGACGTCCACGGTCGTCGCCAGTCTGCGTTCGAGCGTCTCGGCGTCGGCGCTGGCGTCGACGACCGCGAGGACGACGTCGCTCGTGCCAATCTCGTCGAGCGTCGCCGAGAACGACCGCACGATGTCGTGCGGCAGGTCCGCGACGAGGCCGACCGTATCTGTGAGCAGCACTCGCCGCCCGTCGACGGTCGCCCGCCGCGTCGTCGTCTCTAGCGTCTCGAACAGGCGATCCTCGACGCTCGCGGTCGTGGCGAGGTCTGCGTGGTCGCTCTCCCCGCCGCCCGCCGCGTCGTCATCGTCGCCTCCCGCATCGCCGTCGCCACCGGCGTCACCGTCCGACTCCGGGCTGTCGAGGTCGTCGGCGAGTCGTCGCAACAGTGTCGACTTCCCGGCGTTCGTGTACCCCGCGAGTGCGACGAGGTCGAACCCCTCCTCACGACGCTTGCGGCGGCGGTCGGCCGCCGCGTCGGTGAGGTCCGCGAGTTTCGCCTCCAGGGCGTCGATGCGGCGCTTCGCGTCCAGCACCGGCGACCCCTTCTCGAAGAACGCCCGGTTCAGCGCCGACTCGCCTTCCATCCGCTCCAGTCGCGGGAGTTCGTACCGGAGGGTCGCGAGTCGAACCTGCGTCCGTGCGGCCGCAGAGCCGGCGCCCTCGGCGAAGATGTCCAGTACCAGTCGATACCGATCGACGAGCGTCGTCCCCGTCGGAAGCACGCCGAGGAGGTCGGCGTACTGCCCCGGCGAGAGCGACCCGTCGAAGACGACCGCATCCGCGTCGGCGTCGCTCACTGCTGCTGCGAGTTCCTTCGTCTTGCCCGTCCCGAGGTTGTACCGGAGGTCCTCGGCGCGTCGCTGTGTCACCTCGCCGACCACGTCGTAGCCGGCGGCCGCCGCGAGTCGCCGTATCTCTGTCGTGTCGGGTGTCGTATCCGCGTCGCGGGCGGCGATCACCGCTCGCCCGCCCGTCAGTCTGTCTCGTGTGTTCACTGTGTGTCGTGACCGCGCGTCCGCCGCCGTCGGAAGGGGAGTCCCGACGCGGGCGGGTCCGCGGCCGATCCGTCGGTCAGTCGTACCTCACGGGGGCGACCCCCGCCGCACCGACCGCCGCGTCCTCGCCGACGCGACAGTCAGCGGGACAGAGAAGTGGGCTCCATTGTCGACAGGTCGCTGTGACAGCACAAGAGAATTCCCCCGGTGTGAGTCATCATCTCATATTTCTCTCGGCTACAACGTGCAAACATCAATGTAGTTTTCTGAAATTTACAAACAACTAAGACATAATGTTTGTGTGATTGATATGGAATGGCAGACCACAGCAGGCGACGGGTCCTGAAAGGGATCGGTGCAACGGCCGCGGGTGTCTCTCTTGGCGTGGGATCGGCGAGTGCGTCGACGGCGGACGAACGGTTTCTGATCGACCTCGACGAAGTCTCCCGAAGTGAGGTTCCCGAGGACGTGGAGATCATCCACGACCTCTCGCTGTCGAACGTCCTCGTCGCACGCGGTGACCAGACAGACGTCGGGACGAGTACGGCGACGGCATCGGACCTGCGGATCGACCTGAGCGACGACGATACCGGCGCGGTTGTCGAGGAAGACGGCCCGGAGGCGTCCGGGTCGGGCGCGAGCCACAACCACGACGGGCCAGCGAGTAACACGGAACTCCAGTGGGACAAACGCGTACAGAATCTGAGCAACGACCAGACCGACAAGCCCGGCAACGGTCGCGTCGTCCACGACGTGTCGACGGGTGAGGGAACACGGATCGCGGTCGTCGATTCTGGCGTATACGACGGCCACCCGGACCTCGTGGACGTGGTCAACGAGGACCTCTCGGCGAACTTCACCACTGACTCGTTCGACTGGCGGCCCAGCGGTGCCGGCAACCACGGCACGCACGTCGCCGGGACTATCGCGGCGACGAACAGCAACGACGGCCCAGGCGGCGGCGTCCTCGGCACCGCACCAAACACGGAGATTGTCTCACTGCGGATGTTCTCTGGGCTGGAAGGATACGTCGGCGACGGATTGGCCGCGTGGGAGTATGCCGCTCAGATCGGTTGTGACGCGATCAACTACAGCGTCGGCTACACCGTCTCTGACACAGAAAAGTATCCGGGACTGCTACAACTAGAACAGATCATCAGTCAAGTCGCAACTGCGGTCCGATCCGAGGGGACGATTATCGTCAACTCCGCGGGTAACGCCGCGCTCGATATGGACGCCCCGAACCAACTCAGCCTCCCGACAGAGGCCGACGACGTGTTCGGCGTCGCTGCGACCGGCCCGATTGGGTTCAGTTGGGGGAATAAACACGACGACAACGAGGAGAAGTGGCTCGAGGGGAACGCACTCGAAGAGCCGACGAGCGAGCCTGCCGTCTACACGAACTACGGCGATGCAGTCGACGTCAGCGCCGGTGGCGGCAACTACGACCTGGCGGAGATCCAAGCGGGGAACACGAAAGCGTACAACGACCTCGTGTTTTCGACGATCAACACGACCGACCAGGACGGGAACGTCGTCGCCGGGTACGGCTGGAAAGCGGGCACCTCGATGGCCGCACCACAAGTCGCCGGCGCTGTCGCACTCGTGAAGTCGCTGCGCCCCGACGCGACCCCCGACGAGGTGGAGGGGCTCATCCAAGAGACCGCCAGTATGCCCGACGAAGGCGAGCGGTACCACGGCGCTGGTCACCTCGATCTGGAAGCGCTCGTGCGTGCCGCAGACGGGAACGGCAGGGAGTAACCGAAGTCGAAGGGCACCAACAAGTAATGGCGTGACCGCCCCGTCCGCTCTCGGTCTCTACTCGTCGACCGCGTCGATCCGGTAGTGTTCGGCGTCCTGTCGGACGAGGTCTGCCGTCTCGCGCATACTCACGACGTAACCGGTCGGACTCCGTTCGAGTTCGTGTGCCGCGTTCACCCGGACGAGATTCCCGATCAGTTGCGCCGTTGGTGGCTTCTGTGCCGCACCGCAGTCGTAGATGGTGAGGAGTTCGTTGCCGTCGTCCGTCTCGTAGACGATGACGCGAGCGTGTGGTGCCAGCCGCCAGCGGTCGTCGCCGCTGGGCGGCAGTTTCAGCGTCACGGCGACAGATCCGGATTCAGCCCCGCGCGGGCTTCAATCTCGGCGACGACCTCGACGAGGTCCTGTTCGTCAGTGTGGTCGCCGTACACCCGACGCACGAGGTCGGGCAGGACGTACTCGTACTCGCCTTTGCTCCGATGTTCGACGAACCCCGCCCGGCGGAGCACCTTGTTGCGGGCGTACGCGTACCGGCGGTCACCAGAGCCGTCGGCCGAGAGGTGTGCCTCGACGGGTGTCGTGCGCCCAGCGCGCCGATAAGCGGCGAGCATCTCGCGGGTCACGCCCTCCAGCGACTCGACGGCACGGACGAACCCCGCGACCACCGCCTTCCGGTGTCGGAGTTCGTCGCCGTCGAGGAACGCCGTCGCGTCCTCTATCTCGTTGAACCCCGACCGCGACCGCGCGGGGGAGATGTCGACGCCGTCGGTCTCGGGGACCGCCGCCGCGACGCGGTCGGGACTCGCGCCGACGTTTGCATCCGATTCACTAGACCCGTCGGACGCCTCGACCTCGGCCGCCGACTCGCCGTTGGTCGCCGCGGTTGCGACGGCTCCGCCACCGACGCCGACGTCCTCGCCGTCGCCAGCGGTGGCCTCGGGTCGCTCGTAGTCGTACAGTTCCGACTGGTCGTCCGCCAGTCTCCCCTCCTCGCCGGGGTCGTCGTCGCGGCGTTGGGGTTCGGGGGCCGAGTCGTCCGACCCGCTGACGCCGTTCGCCTCACGAGCGAGGTTGCGCCCGCCGCCGCCGCGATACGGGGCCTCGGCTTTCTGGAGCAGCGCCTGCGCGAAGGTGTCGGCCATCTCCGACATATCCTGCGCCTCCTCCAGTTCTCGCTCCAACTGCGTGATGCGCTGCTTCTTCTTGTCGAGTTCCTGCCGGAGGTCCGCCAGTTCCGACTCGGTCCGCTCGCGTTCGTCGGTGATGGTCTTCAGTTCCGAGACCAGGTCGCCCGACACCGACTTGAGGTCCGGTCGCTCGAAATCGTCGAGGCCGGGCGTCGCGCCCGCGTCGAACGTCTGCTTGCGGTGGAACTGCACCCGTCGGATGGACTCTGCCCAGTCGGTCATCAGGAACGACTCACCGTCGTCTAAGTCCTCGACTGCGTCGCCGTACTCGCTGCCGAGGATACGAGAGACGACTTTCGTGTCGTTGTCCCAGGTGAGGCGGTGCCAACAGAGCCAGTCGCACTGCGTTATGAAGTCCTTCTTGACGTCGGCGGGGCGCTGGGAGATGCCGACGATACCGAGGCCGTGTTTGCGGCCGCGCTTGCCGATCTTGATGAGGGTCTTGCCCGTCTTGTCCATCCCTGCACCCTCGGGGATGTACTCGTGGCACTCCTCGACGAGCATCAAGAACGGCTTCTTCAGTTTCTTCTCTTTCGCGAACAGTTGCCGCGCCGTCTCGCGGATGAGTTTCGATCCCTCCTCCTCGTCGAGGTAGCCCGAGACGTCGAGGATGATGGGGACGTTCTGTTCGAGCGCCAGCGACGCGATCTTCCCGGCGTGTTCCGCCGACACTTGGATGTCACACTCCTCGTCGGCGCCGACGTGGAGCACCTCGAACTCCTCTTTCAGCCCGTAGTACTCGCCGTCGCTGTCGACGATGAGAACGGGGAAGTTGTTTTCCAGCAGTTTCTCGATGACGACCGACGCCGTGTTCGACTTCCCGCTGCCTGACTTGCCCGTGATGAACCCCCGGCCGGTCAGAATCTCGACCACCGGGAGCGAAATCGGCGTGCCGGCGGACAGACCCGACTCCCCGCCGACCCCGTCGCTCACGTCCGCGACGGTGATAGTCTCCTCGCTCATTACACATGTGTCGCCACTACCTCGGCTTAATCCCGCCGCCTCCGTCAGACATACGTCAGACATAATTGGGATGTCCAAGCGGACGCCGTGGACCCGAACAGCGATGTGGTCCGGCGACGATCCACGAGTATGCGGATCACCGAGACGGAACTCCCCGGCGTCGGTCGGCGCTACACCGCGTCGTTTCCCGACGGCAGTCAGTTCGTCATCGTTCACGGGAACGACGGCCGCCGTCGGACCTACTGGCGGGGCGACCGGGACGGCGACAGCGAACCGCTGTTCGAACTCACCGAGTCACAGGCGCGGAAGGTAGCCGAACTGTTCGAGGGAAGCTACTTCACCCCAGTGGCGGCAGACCTCGACGAGGCGTTCGAGGACGCCCCGATCAGGTGGGTCGAAGTCGGCGCCGACTCGCCGCTCGCGGGCCGAACGATCCGCGAGGCGCGGCTCCGCACAGAAACGGGCGTGTCGGTCCTCGGAATCCGCCGCGACGACGGACTGATCTCGAACCCCGACCCCGACACGCGGATCGAAGGGGGCGATACGCTCGTCGTCGTCGGCACCGGAGACGCGTACGACGAACTCAGCCGCTTCCTCTCCGGCTAGAAGTCGACGCCACGTCGAAACGGGCCGATCGCCGACAGCTATTCCACCCCCGCCGTCGGGGCATATACGTGGACGGACTCGGCCTCCTCCTCACGGTGGGCATCCTCTTCACGGCGCTGGCGCTCGCTGGCGCGATCGCACAGCGGGTGGGCCAGTCGGTCATCCCTGCGTACATCCTCGTGGGAGTGCTCGCCGGCCCCGCCGCTCCAGCGGTCGCCGGCCGCTCGCTCGCGCTCCTTCCGAGCGCAGAACCGTTGCGACTCCTGGCGGATCTGGGAGTGGTGCTACTCCTCTTTTTCGTCGGGGTAGAGTTGAGCCTCGAACAGTTGTTCTCGAACCGAACACGGTTCCTCCGTGCAGGCGTCGCCGACGTCGGCATCAGCCTCCCGCTGGGGTTTTTGCTCGGGATCGCCTTCGGATTCACGTGGCTGGAGGCGGGCTTTCTCGCGCTGATCGTCTTCAACTCCTCGACGGTGATCATTGCGAAGTCGCTCGTCGACCTCGGCTGGATCGCCGACGTCGAGAGCCGGGCGATCCTCGGCGTGGTCGTGATCGAAGATGTGGCGACCGCCCTCGGGTTCGCGGTGTTGTCGGCACTCCTCGCCGGCGGGACCGACCTGTCCGGACTGGTCGTCTCCATCGGACTGTCGACGGCGTTCTTGATCGCGCTCGTCGCCGCCGCGTACTACGGCGCCGCCGCTCTCGACCGGGCGTTCGAGGCTGCGTCCGGCGAGTTGTTCCTGCTGGGCGTCCTCGGCGTCGGCGCACTCGTCGCCGGCGCAGGCCTCCTCGTCGGCGTGAGCGAGGCGGTCGCGGCGTTCCTCGTCGGTACCGCCTTCGGTCGGACGAGCCACGTCGGGCGGGTCCGCCGGCTACTCGCCCCGATTCGCGACCTCTTCGCGGCAGTGTTCTTCGTCGTGATCGGCCTCCAAACCGACCCCCGACTACTCGCGGCGACGCTCGTGCCGGTCCTCATCGCTGCCGTCGTCACCACAGCTGGCCAACTCGTGAGCGGCACCCTCGCCGGGCGGGCGTACGGCCTCGACACCCGTCGTGCTGTCAGGGTAGGGTGTGCGCTGACCCCGCGTGGGGAGTTTTCGCTCGTAATCGCGGCGTTTCTCGTGACAGCTGGAACCACGCCGGCGCTCAGAGACACCATCCCGTCCTTCACCGTCGGTTACGTGCTGGTGACGAGTGTCCTCGGAACGGTGTTGATGCGCAACGCCGACCGGATCACGGCGGTGCTTCCCAGTCGAATCTCCGGGTCGTGACCGACGACCGATGGGGAACCCACGCCCGCGGTCCCGCGTGCCCGCATCTAACCGCTCACTCGAACGCGTCGAGGTCGACCTGCCCACGACGGCGACGGTCCCGCCGCTCGCGCCAGGCGTCCGGGTCGCCCTCGTTGGCCCACTCGTCGAGGGTCGTGTCACCGTCGACGGCCCGGCGGGTCACGCCTTCGCCCGCATCTTCGGTGTCTCCAGTCTCGTCCGCCTCGCCCGCCGCCGACACATCCTCGTACCCGCCGAGCGTCGCCTGATCTTCGGCGGCGAACGACAGATTTGACACCCTGACGCCGAGTTTCCGCACCTCCTCGCCCTCGAACTCGGTGAGCAAGTCGAGGGCCACCGCTTCGACGAGGTCGGGATCGTCCACGGGCCCCGACAGCGATTCCGCCCGCGTGTTCACGTCGAACGGTGGGCGCACCACCTTCACCCCGATGGTGCGGTACATCGCCCCGCGCGACCGGGCGCGGTCGGCCACGTCCGCCGCGAGCGTCCGGATCGTCTCGCGTTTCGTCTCCTCGTCGTCGGTTCGCCCGGCCGACTCCCGCGAGAGCGACTTGGGGCGGCCCGTGGGCGTCACCTCGCGGTCGTCGCGGCCGTTCGCGCGGTCGTGGAACTCCCGCCCCCGAGAGCCGAATCGTGCTTCCAGTTCTGCAGGGTCGGCCGCGGCGAGGTCGCCCGCCGTCTCGATGCCCATCTCGGCGAGGTCGCTCGCGGTGACGGGGCCGACGCCGTGGATGTCCAAGACGGGGAGGGGTGCGAGGAACTCGGCCACCTCGCCGGGACGGACGACCGTGAGCCCATCCGGTTTGTCGAAGTCGGAGGCGACTTTCGCGGTCGCCATATTCGGCGCGACGCCGACGCTGGCGGGGACGCCCGCCTCGCGTTCGATCCGTTCGCGGACGTGCCGGGCGAACCCCTCCGCGAGCGTTCGCTCCCCGCCGGCGTCGTCGTCGACGACCGTCCACGCCGTGCGGTCGGTCACGTCGAGGTACGCCTCGTCGATGCTCACCTCCCGAACCGTGTCGGCGACGTCGTGGAGAACGGCCTTCACCTCCGCCGCGACCTCTTTGTAGTAGTCCATATCGACGGGGCGGTAGTAGCCCGCGTCCGCCGGGTCCGGAGCGGCGGCGGCGGCGGCGTCGGCGTCCGCCATCCGCGGGAGGCGTTCGAGCGCCTGCGAGATTGGCTGGGCCGACTCGACGCCGTACGCGCGGGCCTCGTAACTGGCGGTCGCGACCGCGCCGATAGTGTCGCCGGGTTCGTAGCCCATCCCGACGACGACAGCCGCTCCCGCGAGTACCGGCTCTTTCAGGCGCTCACACGAGGCGTAAAAGCAGTCCATATCGACGTGTAAGATCACGCGCTCCCCACCCTCGTCGGTCGGTGCGCCGGGGAGCGTCTCCTCCATACTCGCGATCTGTCGTCGACGACCGTCAACGTTGCCCGTCCGCGGTGAAAGTGAAGCGGCGACGCCGTCGTGTTGCTCCAGCGGAACGTATTCGGTCACGGACGGCGTACTCGTGGGATGAACACCGTCATCCACCTGACGACCGCGGAGGAAGCCGACTGCAGCCACGCGGTCAGGTCTGCTCGACTCCTCGCTGGCCACGAGTGGCTCGACCACGACGCGGTGACGCTGTTGCTCCACCGAACTGGGGCCCGACTCGCTGGCCCCGACTCCCCGTTCGCGGACGACGTGGCCGACCTCCTGACGCGAGGCGTGTCGGTGACGGTCGGGGAGTCGTGTCTCCGACGACTCGGCCTCACTGGGGAGACGCTGGCCGGTGTTGACACGGTGTCGAGTGGCGTCGCGGAGCTAGTCCGTCTCCAATCTGAGGGGTTCAACTACGTGAAAATTCCGTGAGCAGGCAACTTCCCTGATGGCTCCGTTCGGGCCACTACGGTCGGTCGGTCGATAGTCGACTACCGAGACGATAGCGAGACGCGACGAGCCGCGAGCGGACAGCCGTTACTTCAGTCGCTCCTGGAGGACGGACGGGTGGGCGGCGGTAACGCCGTCGACGCCGCCGATCTCGTCGGAGATGACCTCGCCGAGTTCGTCGCCGTCGCTCGCACGCACCTCGGCCATAAACATATGGTCACCGGAGGAACTGTACAGCGACTCCACCGAGTCGAGTTCCTTCAGCGCGCGCGTCGCCGCCACGTAGCGTTCGCTGTCGACGTCGATGCCGACGAGGGCGATGGTCTTGCCCGAGAGCTTCTTCGGGTCGACCTCCGCAGAGTAGCCGACGATGACGCCCTCGTCTTCGAGTTGGTTGATGTACTTTCGAACGGTCGGCTTGGAGACGCCGGCCCGTTCGGCGATGTCCGCGTAGGAGGCCTGCGCATCCTGCTCTAACACTTCGAGGATGCGGTCGGCCGTCGAGGAGGTACTCATTACCGGTTGGTTTCGCCGCACGGAAAAAATACCTTCCGAAGAAGAAAACAGGATTCGTGGTCACGTGACCCTCGGGTCGAGGGCGACGGATCGGGCTGAAAACGGGAGTTTCGGCGACGAACGCCGCCGATCAGTTCACTTGTGCTTGTCGATGAACCGATCGTACGAGCGCTCCCACTCGTAGTCGTCGTCGAAGTAGCGCTCGGCGAGCGGTTCGTCAGGCATCTCGCCGACGGTCTGCTTCTCCTGCTGGTAGGAGGGGCGCTCCTCGTCGCGGTAGTAGACGCCGGTGAGCACCTCGCCCTCGTACAGTTTGTCCTCCGTCTCGCGCATCAGTTTCTGCGCGTCGGCCCGGTTCGTCGGGTCGAAGTCGTAGTCGTCGGAGTCGTTGATGTCCGTGTACGGGACGTACTGCTTGGCGTCCTTGTTCCACGTCGGGCACTGCGTCAGGAAGTCGACGTGCGCGAACCCGTCGTGGGCCATCGCCTCCGCGAGGATGCGCTGGGCCTGGTTCGGGTTCACCGCGGCGGTGCGGGCGACGAACGACGCGCCCGAGGTCAGCGCCAGCGACAGCGGCCGGATCGGCGACTTTGCCGAGCCGTGGGGCTGGGTCTTCGACTTGTGCCCCTTCGGACTGGTCGGGGAGGTCTGCCCCTTCGTCAGCCCGAAGATCTCGTTGTTGAACACGATATACGTCATATCGTGGTTCTCCCGGGCGGTGTGCATGAAGTGGTTCCCGCCGATACCGTAGCCGTCACCGTCACCGCCAGCGGCGATGACTTCGACGTCCGGGTTGGCGAGTTTCGCCGCGCGGGCGACCGGCAGCGAGCGGCCGTGGATGGTGTGGAACCCGTAGCTGTCGAGGTAGCTGTTCAGCTTCCCCGAACAGCCGATCCCGGTCACCAGCAGCGTCTCCTCGGGCGAGCGGCCGACGTCGGGCAGCGCGCCCTTCAGCGCCTTCAGGACGCCGAAGTCACCACAGCCCGGACACCACGTCGGCTGCGGTTCGATCTCGGGAGTGTACTCGTTACGGTCGATCTCGCGTTCCTCACCGATAGCACTGAATGCGCTCATTGTTAGTCACCTGCCGCGGGTACGAACTTGGTCTCGTTGCCGGGGAGGTCCCCGTCGTCGACGACCTTCGTCGTGAACCCCTCCACGATCTCGCGCGGCTCGAAGGGGTTGCCGTTGTACTTCAGCAGCGAGGAGAGTTTCTCCCCGTGCGTGCCGAGTTCCTTCTGCGTCAGCCCACGGAACTGCGCCGACGCGTTCATCTCGACGACCAGCGCCTCGTCGACGGAGTCGAGGAACGCGCGGACCGTGTCGGTCGGGTACGGCGCGAGTTCGCCGACGGTCAGCACCTTCACGGAGTGACCATCGTCGTTGAGGCGGCCGACCGCCTCCTCAACGGTTCCCTGCTGGGAGCCGAACGTGAGGATGCCGTAGTCGGCGTCCTCGGGGCCGTGTTCGACGAGCAAGCCGTCGTCGTCTAGGTCCGCGCGGATCGCGTCGAGTTTGCGCTCGCGGCGGTCCATCTGTGCGACGCGGTTGTCGGGGTCCTCGCTGATGTGACCGGCGGGGTTGTGCTCGTTGCCGGTCGCGAGGTAGCGCCCACCCTTCTGACCGGGGACCGAGCGCGGCGAGACGCCGTTCTCGCCCTCGTGCTGGAAGCGGTGGAACTTGCCGTCCTCCGTGTGGGGCTGTTCGGCCAGTTCCTCCTCGGTCAGCGTCATCCCGATGTCCGCGTTCGCCTCGCGGTCGAAGTGCGACGCCGGGACGTTCGTCAACTCACCCGAGAGCTTCTGGTCGTAGATGAGCATCGTCGGGATCTGATACTCGTACGCCAACTGGAACGCGCGGCGAGAGGCGTCGTACGCCTCCGCGACGGTGCCAGGCGCGAGGACGACCCGCTGGGAGTCACCCTGCGAGGTGTACAGGACGTGTTCGAGGTCGGCCTGTTCGGGCTTGGTCGGCATCCCCGTCGAGGGACCCGCACGCATCGCCTCGATGAGCACCAGCGGCGTCTCGGTCATCTCCGCGAGACCGAGCGGTTCGCCCATCAGGGCGAACCCGCCACCGGAGGACCCGGACATCGACTTCACGCCCATGTGGGACGCACCGATGGCGAGCGCGGCGGCCGCGATCTCGTCTTCGACCTGTTCGGAGATCCCGCCCAGTTCGGGCAGGTTCTGGCACATGATGGTGAACACTTCCGTCCACGGCGTCATCGGGTAGCCAGCGATGAACCGGCAGCCCTCGTCGATGGCACCGTAGGCGATGGCGTCCGACCCCGACATGAGCACCTGCTCTTCGTCGTGTTCGCCCGTCGGCACGGAGACGTCGGGCGCGTCGACGTCGTACTCCTCGGAGACGATGTCGTACGCCTCCTGCATAATCTCGAGGTTCGGCTCGAGGATCTTGTCGGGCATCGCGTCGCGCATCAACTCCTCGATGGCGGCGAGCGGAATGCCAGTGATGGCGCAGGTGACGCCGACGCCAGCGGTGTTGCGCATGACCTCGCGACCGTGCTCGCGTGCCAGCGAGCGCAGGTCGAGGTCGTACACGTGCCAGTCGTTCTCTTCGACCCGCTGCTCGAAGTCCGGAATCTCGGAGGTGTCGAGCAGGCCGGAGTCGTAGACGATGACTCCACCCTCGCGGAGTTCGTCGAGGTTCTCCGACAGCGGCTTGACCTCCTCGTTGCCGTAGTAGGCGTTCTCCTGCGGGTTGCGGGCGAACGAGTCACCCAGCGCCAGCAGGAAGTTGTAGCCGTCGCCCCGCGACTTGACGGGGTCGGCGGAGGCACGGACCTCGACGTACGTGTGGCCGCCGCGGATCCGAGATGGGTAGTGACGATGCGTGAAGACGTGGAGCCCTGCTCGCATGAGGGCCTTGGCGAAGTTCTGACTGGTCGAGGCGATACCGTCCCCGGACCCGCCAGCGATCCGCCAGATGAGTTCGTCGGCTGACATAGGTACTGATCAGCCCACCGATGGGCAGTATTGATTGGTTTAGTTCCCCGGGTCAAATGCCTTGCTATGGGTTCGCAAAGGGACGATCGTGAGGGTTTCGCAGTCTAGCGGTTCGGACCACGATCGATCACGCCGTTCTGATAACGTGTCTTTTGGTAGCAATTTTCATAACAGTGGGAGCGGACGACCCCGATATGTCACGCGAGTATTCTTCGGCGGTCGCGGCGTTCGCGTCACGACTTCGCCGGCGTGTGCACACCGAACCGGGCGGTCCACGACTCCCGAACAGGCGACCGGTCGAAGCGAGCGAGTGCGGCCCGGAGACGACACCCAACGTTCGGGCGGCGGCGGCCGCGTACGACCGGATGAACCGCGGTAGTGACGGGGACGACGACGTCAATAGACGTGGAGACTGTGACCGACGGAGCGATCACGATTCAGAAACCCGCTGACTTCGGTGCATTCTGTCGGTACATCTGTCGGTACACCCGTATGTTTATCACGCATACCGAGACAGAGCGTTCAGAGCAATGCACCGCGTCTCGTTCGTCGTCGCGTTCTTCCTCGTGGTGGCGGCCGTCACCGTGCCCGCCGGTGGCTTCGTCGCCGAGAACGCGCCGCCGTTGGCCGACGCCGGTCTCGACCAACGGGTCGAACGAGGGGCGGTCGTCTGGCTGGACGGCGGCGGGTCGCTCGACCTCGACGGCGACGTGGTCGGGTACGAGTGGACCGTCACCGCGCCGAACGGAACCGTCGTTTCCTCCGCCTCGCCGACGGCGGCGACGACCTCCTTCGTCGCTGCCGCGGTCGGCCGCTACCTCGTCACGCTGACTGTCACGGACGACGACGGTGCTACCCGGAGCGACACGCTGTACGTCGACGTCGGAACGGACCCGCCGAGCGACGACCCGGCGTCGAATCGAACGATCGGATCGAACACGTCCGGCGACAGCACCGACGGTCCCACGAACGCGCCGCCGACCGGTCGAATCACGGGTCCCGACGCGGTCGTTCGCGGTGAGCGAGCGACGTTCACCGCGTCGGCTTCCGATCCTGACGGGAGCGTCACGTCGTTCGCGTGGTCGAACGGCGAGACTGGCCGAAGTCTGACGCGACAGTTCGACGTGCCTGCGGGGGAGACGTTCACCTTCAGCGTCCGCGTCACCGACGACGACGGGGCGACGCGGACGCTCACGAAGTCCGTGCTGGTGCGTGCGGCCGACGCGACGAGCGACCCGGGCGACGAGGGGAACGTCGCGCCGTCGGTCCGACTCGAGGGTCCCGACCGCGTCGCCGTCGGCGAGGAGGCGGTGTTTGTCCTCCGAGCGACCGACCCGGACGGCGTCATCGTCCAGACGAGATGGGACGGACCGGGGAACGCCTCCGGCGTCGTTTTGCGCCGGACGTTCGAGACGCCCGGAACGGTGACTGTCAGCGGAACCGTCGTCGACGACAGCAACGCGAGCACGTCGGCCGAGCGAACCATCGAGGTGTACGACTCAGGGTCGCCGGTCGTACACCTGTCCGGCCCCTCAGTCGTCGAGAACGGGTCCGCCGGGACGTTCACGCTGGACGCACACGACCCCGACGGCGGCCAGTTGACCATCACCTGGGGTCCGACGCAGTCACAACTGGAGCGGTCGGCCTCACGCTTCGTCAACACCGTCCCGGTGGAGGGGGCAGTCGGCGATACGGTACGCGTCACCGTGACGGTCACCGACGACGAGGGGGAGACGGTGACGGTCGTGAAGCGTGTCGACGTTTCGGCGACTAGTGAGCAGTCACAGCAGCTGTACGCACCGTTCGTGTCGGGCATCTTCTCGGAGCACGACCCCGACCGACCGTCCGAGACCTCGGACAGAGACATCGTCTCGTTCGGGCGCTACGGGTTCACCGCGCCGGTGTCGTATCTCGGCGAGGAGTTAGTCCGCGTCACGTGGACGTTCAACGACACACCGAGAACCATCATGACCGACACGCTCGGCCGGTTCACCGGCACGCGGTCCAGTTCGGTGAATCACACCTTCACCTCGACCAGCGGCGGTCCCGTCTCGCGAGCGGTCGTCGTCGAGGCGGTCGACGCCGACGGCGACACGTCCAGGAAGCGATGGGTGAACCGCGTGCAGTCGATTGCAACGCACGACGACGTCGTCTTCTACGCAGTCGAGCCCGGAGACGACGCCCCGACGGATTCGATCACTGTCCCGCCCGGAACCGCCGTCGAGTTCGCGGTCGGGTCGTACGCGAACTACCGAATCGAACTGGGCGATGGCTCGACGCTGAAGGGATCCGGAAGCCCGCAGACGGTCGGCTTCCAGCACACCTACGGCCACCCCGGAACCTACTCGGTCACGCTCGTCTCGACGCAGGGTCCGAAAGGCGAGGCGGTCAAGCGCGTCGTCGTCGAGGTGAAGCCACAGACGTACGTGCAGTACCGCTACGAAGTCGAACGCGAGAGCCACCAGCGCGTCGTCGCAGCGACGCGCCCGGACGGTGTCGGCTGGGACAGACATACGGTCCACGACTCAGGGACGGTGTACACCGGTCGCACAGTCGACGTTCGGGCAGACAACGGGCGTCCGGCGATGCTCAGCCACTTCGAAACTCGTGTTATGCACGCTTACCTACGTTCCGTCCCTCGATTTCGACGGTCTTTGGCCGCCTTTACAGCCGCCACGACGACCCCACCGAGGAACGAGTAGTGTCGAGCGACCAGCGACCCACGTTTGATCGCCGTCGGTTCCTCGCAGCGGCCAGTGCGTCGACGCTCACCGCGACGGCGGGGTGTCTCGGACTGTTCGTGTGGGGAGTCGGCCGACGAACCCGCGCCTGGGTGGCACACCGAATCGTTCACGACGGCTGAGCCAACCGAACCGTTCAGCCGACAGACTGTCGAGCGGACGCCGTACTCGGGCGTCGGGCAGATATACGACGGCGGTGGCACGCTCGTCCTCGTCTACTTCGATTACGCACACCGGGAGTCGATTCGCTGGTGGCGCGAGGAGTTCCCGAAATTCTCGGATCTGCTCGCGGACGGCGCGTTCCGCCCGACGCTGACGATGTTCCCCGTTCCCGTCAACGAGTGGTCGATGCTGCTTCCGTGTGCGCTGCTCGAAGTTCGCGTCCGGACGACGCGCGCCGACGCGTGGGCGTTCCACGAGGGGCTGGTCGCGGCCGTCCCGGACTACTCGTTCGACCTGCTTCGCGACCTCGCGTCGACGGTCGGCGTCGACGGCGACGAGGTGGTGACGGACGCGCGCGAGCGACGGCGACGCAATCAGGCGCTCGGTGACCGAGCGCTCGGCCGCGACACAGACGTTACCGACGACGACCTCCCGGCGTTCCGCTGGGGACTCGATCCCATCGACGCCGACTCGACGGCGGAGTTGCGGGCGTTCCTCGAAGACCGGGCGTAGCCGACTCACTCGACGGTTCGACCAACCACACCGAATAATCGCCGGACAACTGTGCGATGGATTACTAATTAGTATTAAATAACGACAATGGAGATACCAGACGAAGATGTTCGAACGGGAGATGCTTACGTCAGGCAGGCGGCTTCCGACGGCGCTCGTCGCGGCGGGCGTCTGCTTCCTCGCGTTCACCGCCGTCGAACTGTACGTCTGGGGAGTCGTGTTCTCGTACGTCGACATCTCGTTGATCGCGGGGTTGGTTTTCAGTATCCCCGCGAACGCCCTCCTAATCGGCGTCGGGTGGTATCTTCCCCGAGTTGGAATCTCCGACGACCGCTACCACGGTATCGCCGCGTGGACGCTCGGCGGGACCGTCTTCTTGGGGTTGTTCTCCGTCATAACCGGCGTGACCTTCTTTCCGGAGCTCCTCTGGGCACAGCTTTCGTCGGTCCGCTGGGGCGTCTCGGTCGGCGCGGGCGCTGGCCTCCTCGTGGGCGTGTTGAACGCACGGGGCATCGAGCGCGCAGTCACGGCCGAACGGGCGGATGTTCGGGCGGCAGAAGCGAAACGAAACCAAGAGTTTCTCGAGTACATGAACGCGCTCTTGCGCCACGAGGTGTTGAACACGGCGAACGTGATCGAGGGATACGCCGAACTTCTCGCGACCGACGCCGACCGCGATTCGGACCCCGACGTCGAGCAGTTTGTCGAGGTCATCCGGCGACAGACGGACGAACTCACAACGGTGATCGAAGACGCGAGACTACTCACGCAGATCGACACCGAACAGGAGACGTTCGAGTCCGTCGACCTCAACGCGGTGCTGGAGGAGGAACTGCGAAACACCCACGATCGACACGGGTCGACCGACTCGACGCTCGAAACCACCCTCGACTCCACGGAAGACGTGTGCGTCCGAGGCGACTACTTGCTTCGGCGAGTGTTCTCCAATATCCTGATGAACGCCGTCGAACACAACGACAGCGACCGCAAGCGGGTCGACGTGCGTATCACAACCGAGTCGGACCGGGTGACGGCCTCGATCCGAGACAACGGACCGGGAATCCCGACCGAGGACCGCGCTGGGATATTCGACACGGCGGTCACGAAGGGCGTCAGCCACGGACTCGGCCTCACGATCGTCGCTCGTCTGGTCGACCGCTACGGCGGCGACGTCGAGGTGGCGGAGACGGGGCCGGAGGGAACGACAGTCACCGTGACGCTACCGCGGTCGACGGCGCCCGCGACGGTCGACCTGTCGTCGTCTGCGCAGACACCAGACCGCTCCGTCGCCGGCAGGTAGCCACGCGCCTCGTCCCGCGGCGACAGCCGTCGGTCACTCCTCGTTCTCGGGACTGCTCGGGTGGTAATCGGTGTCGTACTGGCCGACCTGCCCGTCGAGTCGGTCGGGATTGATCCGACCACCGAGCAGCATAAAGTCGAGCACCGTGCAGTACAGCATCGCCTCGACCACCGGAACCGCTCGCGGTGGGAGGACGGGGTCGTGTCGGCCGACGACCTGCACCTGCTTCTCCTCGCCCGTCTCCCAGTCGACCGTCGTCTGCTCTTTCGGGATGGAGGTGGGCGCGTGCCACGTCACCTCGCCGTAAATAGGTTCGCCGGTCGTGATGCCGCCCTGGAGGCCGCCGTGGTCGTTGCCGACGGGGACGGGGTCACCCTCCTCGCTGACCGTCTCGGGGTGGTCGCCGTCGTCGAACTCCCAGTCCTCGTTGCGGTCGATTCCTGCGACCTCGCGGGCGTCGCGACCGAGGCCGAACTCGAAGCCGGTGGTCGCGGGAATGGCCATCATCGCCTGCCCGAGTCGCGCCGGAACCGAGTCGAAACGCGGCGCACCGAGGCCGCGGGGGACGCCGCGCGCCTCGAACTCGATGGCGCCGCCGATGGAGTCGCCCGCCTGCTGGTACTCGTCGATGCGGTCGCGCATCCGTTCGGCCGTCTCGGGGTGGGCACACCGCACCTCGTTGTCCTCGCTGTGTTCGAGCATCTCCTCGAACGTCACGTCGGGCGCGACGATGTCACCGATCTGGTTGACGTGCGCTTTGATCTGCACGTCGTACTCGCTCTGGTCCAGAATCGCCTTCGCAATCGCGCCACCGGCGACCCAGTTCACCGTCTCCCGGGCAGAGGAGCGCCCCCCGCCGCCCCAGTTGCGCGTGCCGAACTTCGCGGAGTAGGTGTAGTCGCCGTGACTCGGGCGCGGCGCGGTGACGAACGGTTCGTACTTGCCCGAGCGGGCGTCTTTGTTCTGGATGACCATCCCGACGGGCGTGCCCGTGGTGTAGCCGTCCTGCACTCCAGAGTTGATGGTGACTTCGTCCGGTTCCCCACGGCTGGTCGTGATCATCGATTGCCCCGGTTTGCGCCGGTCGAGTTCGCGCTGGATGCGCTCTTCGTCCAGTTCGACGCCCGCAGGAACTCCGGAGACCGTACAGCCCATCGCGGGGCCGTGGCTCTCGCCGTAGGTCGTCAGCCGGAACAGCCGGCCGAACTCGTTGCCATTCATAGACGCACTCGGTGGTTCGGCGGTATAAAATGCGGCGAAGGTGGCGAGTGTGCTCGTACGATCCGGACGCGACGACGCCTAGCGCTCGTGCAGTCGCATCTGCACCGGAACCGTCGGCCGGGTGGTGATACTCGCCTCCAGATGTGACTCCAAGTCGACCGGGTCGACCGCCTCGAACGAGTAACGCCGCAACAGCGTCGCGAGGACGAGTTTCGCCTCCAGCAGCGCGAAGCGGTCGCCGACGCACCGCCGCGGCCCCGACGAGAACGGGAAGTACGCCAGCGGGTGGAGGTCGGCCTCGAACTCGTCGGTCCACCGCTCGGGGCGGAACGTCAGCGGGTCGTCGTAGTGAGCAGGGTCGCGGTGGACGGTCCACTGACTGATCGACAGCGGCGTCCCCTCGGGCACGCGGTAGCCGCCGATGGTCACGTCCTCGGTCGGTTCTCGGAGGATGCCGTGGACCGGTGGGAGCAGGCGCATCGACTCGGTGACGACCTTGTCGAGGTACTCCAGGTCGCGAACCGTGTCGAAGCCGGCGTCGTCGTCGCCGAGTTCCGCCTCCAGTTCCGCGAGCAGGGTCTCCTCTACCTCGGGGTTGTGCGCGAGGAGGTGGAGTGTGAACGTCAGCGCGAGCGCCGTCGTCTCGTGGCCGGCCAGTAGGAGCGTCTTCACCTCGTCGCGCACCTGTTCGGCCGCCATCCGGTCGCCGTCGTCGTCCTCGGCAGTCAACAGCGCCGACACCACGTCGGCGTCGGGTTCGATGTCGCCCGCCCGGAGCGCCTGCCGCTTCTCGTCGACGAGTTCGTCGACGATGCGGTCCAGCGACGCGATGGCCTCTGACATCCGTTGGCGCGACGGCGTCGGCAGGCGCTGCGGGAGTAAGTCGAGCAGGGTGCCGCCGGCGGACGCCTCCATCACAGTGTCGAGGGCCGCGCCGATGGCGGGCGTGCGGTCACGAATGTCGACGCCCATCAGCGCACGGGCGACGATGTCCAGCGTCAGCCCCATCATATCGCGGTGGACGTCTCGCACCTCGCCGTCGGCCCAGCCGTCGGCCGTCGCCGACGTTCGATCGACCATCATCTCCGCGTAGTCGGCGATGCGCCGGGGTGTGAACACCGGCTGGATGAGGTGCCGCTGGCGTCGCCAGAACTCGCCCTCGCTGTTGAGGAGGCCGTTGCCGAGAATCGGCCGCAGTTGCTGTTGGAACAACTCGCCTTTGACGAACTTCTCGTTCTCCGTGACCAGCACTTGCTGGATTGCGTCGGGGTCGGTCAGCAGGAACACGTCCTGGCCGAGCACGCGATAGCGCGCGACGCCGCCGTGTTCGCGGGCGACGCGGTCGCGGAAGGTGAAGAAGTCGCGCGTACTCTCCAGATACGAGCCGAGGACGGGGAGGCCGTCGGGACCGGGCGCGGCCTCGGGCGGGAGGGCGGTGTCGGCGGTGTCGCTCATACGAACACGCTCGTCGCCCCGAGTCATAGCAGTTGGTGAACGGCGAGTCTGTTGGTCGGGGTTGTCTCGGCGTCGACCACGTCGATGTGCCGGTCACGCCGCCGCGCGTGTGGCGTGCGATCCACGAGGACTGAAACGATGGGCAAGTCAGGGGCGACGGTTCAGAACGCGTCGTCCAACACCGCCCGCGCGTCGGCCTCGGAGAGGTCGTACCCATCGGGACCGTACGCGAGCAGGGAGTCTTCCGCGGTCACGCGGGCGGCCTCGTCGAGTCCCGCCTCGTCGACACCCTCGACCTCCGAGAGCCGAGCGGGCAAGCCGAGTTCGTCGCGCACACGTTCGAGTTCCGTGACGGCGTCTTCGACCGAGTCGACCTCGAACGCACTCGACAGTATCGACAGGTCGACGCCCGCGTCCGCCATCGCCCGGATTGCGTGCGGGGCGACCGTCGCGTGCGCGAGACCCTGTTGGATGCCGAAAGCGTCGCGCAGGCCGTGACCGTAGGCGTGGACGACGTTGATGGTCATCTCGCCGGGTCGAGAGATGCCGTACTGCGCGAGGACGATGCCGGCGACGGCGCGGTCCATCGCCGTCTCGTCGTCGGTCATCGCGGGGAGGCCATCCGCGAGGAGCCGAATCGCCCGCGTCGCCGTCGCGTCGGTGACGGCCGTTCGGTTGCACGAGTACAGCGACTCGATGGCCTTGTCGAAGCCGTTCATCGCCGACCCCGCGAGAACGCCCGCTGGCGTCGTCTCGAACAGCGCCGGATCGTAGAACAGCGCCGTCGGCATCAGCGCCGTACCGCCGACGCCCGAGGAGACGACTTCCGTGCCGCCCTCGCCGTCGTCGATTTCTGCGGAGATGCCGGCGATAACGGACAGGTCCGCGCCCGCGAGCGTCGTCGGCACCGGCACGAGCGGCGTCAGCGACGCGGGGTCGTCGGGCGTCGCGATGCCGCCGGTGTCGCGCACCTCTGCACGGGCGTCCTCGAGCGAGAGCCCCCGAGCGCGGAGGACCGCGGCCACCGTCGCCACGTCGAGACTCGACCCGCCGCCGACGGGGACGAAGGCGTCGACGCCGAGGTCGTCGGCGCGTTCGACCGCGCGGGCGGCCTCGCGCAGTCGCTTCTCGGGCGTCGTCCCCGCGAACACCTCCACGAGACGGTCGCCGAGTCCGGCCTCGACGGCGTCCATCAGGTCGGCGTTGCCACCGACGCTGGAGCCACAGACGATGAGTGCGGTGTCGAGGCCGCGGTCGGCGAGGGCGTCGCCGATGTCGGCGATACAGCCACGACCGTAGTGGATCGCGCCGGGATCGTAGTCGAACGCGAACGGCGGCGTGTCGAGATGGGGCATACGTCGGCCGTCGCTCGCCCCGGTGGTAACGGTAGCGGCGGCGGAACCATCCAGACGCGACCGCGCTACCCGTGAATCACCGCGCGTCCGTCGTATCTTCGCCGCTACTCGACGGCGACGCCCGCGCCCAGTCGCTCCATCGTCTCGAAGAAGTCGGGGAACGACACGTCGACGTGTTCTGCGCCGGTGACGGTCGTCTCGCCGTCGGCGACGAGACCGGCGACGGCCAACGCCATCACCAGTCGGTGGTCGCCGCGACCCTGCACGGTCGCGCCCGAGAGGTCCGAGTCCCCGCCGTGGACGGTCAGCGAGTCCTGTGTCTCCGTCACCGACGCGCCCATCCGCTCCAGCGACTCCGCCATCGCTGCCACGCGGTCCGTCTCCTTGTACCGGACGTGTTCGGCGTTGACGATGCGCGTCTCGCCGTCAGCGACCGCACCCAACACCGCGATGGTCGGCAGCAGGTCCGGTGTGTCGCCCACGTCCACCTCGACGCCCGACAGCGACGACTGGTGGACGGTAATCTCGCCGGCGTCCTCGTCCCACTCGATGTCTGCACCCATCCGGTCGAGAACGTCGACGATGGCGGAGTCGCCCTGTGCGCTCGGGCGTGCGCCCTCGACGACGACTGCCTCGCCGTCTTCGGCGGCGACCGCACCCGCCGCCAGCAGGTACGACATCGACGAAAAGTCGCCCGGAACCGCGTACTCGTCGGCGGCATACGTTTGCCCGCCGGGCACCGCAAACCCCGTCTCCGTTCGCTCGGTGTCGACACCGAAGTCCGCCAGCACTTCGCGCGTAATCTCGACGTACGGCGCGGACTTGAGTTCCGTCTCCAGTTCGACCTCGATGCCCTCGTCGGTCACGGCGCCGGCCATCAGGAGGGCGGTGACGAACTGCGAGGAGACGTCGCCGGGGATGGCGACCGTGCCGCCCGTCATCCCGTCGCCGACGACGAGCGGTGCCTGTCCGTTTCGTCGGGTCGACTCCGCGCGGCCACCGAGCGACGTGACTGCGTCGAGCAACGCCCCCTGTGGGCGCGAGCGAAGCGACTCGTCGCCGGTGAGCACCACAAGGTCGTCAGCGAGGCCGGCCGCGGCGGTGACGAGTCGCATCGTCGTCCCCGAGTTGGCGCAATCGACGACGTTGTCCGGCGTGCCGGGTCGCCCGCCGAATCCAGAGACGTCAACGGCGCTCGCGTCCTCGGCCCACGAGACGTCGCCGCCGAACGCCTCGACCGCACGACCCGTAGCGCGTGGGTCTGCAGAGTCGAGGGGGTCGGTGACGGTCGTTCCTTCGCCGTACCCCGCGGCGAGGATCGCGCGATGTGTGTAACTCTTCGAGGGCGGTGCGCGGGCGCGTCCGGCGACGCGCGACGGCGAGACGTGTGCGTCCATGCTCCGGAGAAACGCGCCACGCATCAAGTGTGTACCGACCGCGACAGCGTTCGCTGGTCGTGCGGTGTCGGACGAATGAGACGGCAGTCGCTCGCTGGTCAGTCGTCGGCGGCGTCGATAGTGAGGACACCGTCGCTACAGACGGTGACGATGTACCCGATGTACTCGAACGAGAGTTCAGTCCACCCTGCGCCCGGCGACCGATTGCCGCCGACGAGGGCGTTGACCGAGTCTGGATCGACGGCGGTCGCAAGTGGCTCGATCTCGGTCGGGTCCTCGCCGACGGAGAGTGCAACCTCCCGGGCGATGTCGACGCAGATGTCAGGCGACGTCGGTTCGAACGTCGTGTAATGCGTCTTGCTATGGTCGGCTACTGCGGTACTCTCGCGAGAGATTGCGCCAGTTGTCGTGTCTCCGGGCCTCATCCCTACACCCCGAAACGAGCAACGGGGGTATGGCTCCACCCCCTGCATATGGAGGCTATTTTTATACTAACCGCGCCGCCTCCGCGCCGAACTCGTCCTCGAGGATGTTTCGTGTCCCTCGGCGGAGGCGTTCGGACGCGGACTGTCTCGTGATGCCGAGGTGGTCGGCAACGTCGTCGAGCGTGGCGGTTCGCGGTGTGTCGTAGTAGCCGGTAGCGAGCGCCGTCGTCAGTGCCTGCCGCTGAGCGTCCGTCAGACCGGCTATCGAGGGGTCGGGCAACACGTCCTCGGTGAGTGATTCGAGACGCAGGTCGACTCCGCGTTCGATGCAGTACCGCTGGAAGGTACCGAGGTTGTCGTGTTCTTCGGTTCGAACGTCGAACGTCCAGACGCCGTTGCGCCCAACGCCCGAGAGAATCGTCAGTCCCGACTTGACGAACCCGCTGACGACACCTTCCTCCAGCAGTTGGTAGTGACAGCGGTACAACAGCGTCTCGTCCAACTCGTCGACGAGTGCCACATCGGAGACGTAGTTCGTGTCGGCGAGGGCGTCCGCGACCGCGTCGGCAGTCGTGTTGCGCACCCAGAAGTACGGCACCGCCTCGTCGGGGGTCGGGATGACTCGCTCCAACTCCACGACCGCATCGTCGACGCCTTGGAGCGCTCGCCCCAGTTCGAAGTCGTCCTCGTCGATGCTAATGCGTGCGAGTACAGTCATTTGTTGATATACGACGGTGCGCAGATTGAATCTGCCGCCGCCCCGAACACGCCGGGACGAAAACGACTATCCCGCGGGTCCACCCACGCGAACACGTGTCACGAAGCCTCTCCGCACTCGATACCCGCCTCGCGTCGGCCGACGCCGACGCCTACTGCCTCCAGGCGGGCAGCACCGACTCGAACCAACTGTACCTCTCGGGGTTCGACGCGCCGGACCCGTTCTTCACTGCCTACACCGGCGACGAACTCGCCGTCCTCGTCTCGGGGTTGGAGTACGGCCGCGCGAAGAAGGAGTCGGACGCCGACACGGTCGCCCGTTTGTCGACGTACGACTACCAACAGCGGGCCGCCGAGGAGGGGCGTGCGAGCGCCCTCACGGGCGTGTACGCCGACTTCCTCGCGGATCTGGGCGTCGAGTCGACGCTCGTCCCCGAGCGATTCCCCGTCGGCGTCGCCGACGGTCTCCGCGACGCCGGCATCGCCGTTGGCGTCGACCACGACGACGTAATCGAGACGGTTCGTGCGACCAAGACCGAGGAAGAACTCGACGCGATTCGCCGAGCGACCGACGCCAACGAGGCGTCGATGGCCGCCGCCGAGGCGCTCATCGAATCGGCCGCCGTCGACGACGACGGCACGCTCACCATCGAGGAGGACGGCGAGACGGTCCCGCTGACGAGCGAGCGTGTAAAAGAGGAGATAGAGGTGACACTGCTGCGCCACGGCTGTGCGCTCGACGAGACCATCGTCGCCTGTGGCGCGGACGCCGCCGACCCCCACGACCGCGGGAGCGGCCCGCTCGAAGCGGGTGAGAGCATCATCATCGACATCTTCCCCCGCGAGAAGTCGAGCAAGTACCACTCGGACATGACGCGCACCTTCTCGAAGGGTGCGCCCAGCGAGACGGTGGCCGAGTGGTTCGACCTCACCCACGAGGCACTCGACGCAGCGCTCGACGCCCTCGAACCCGGCGCGACCGGCGCGGAGGTCCACGCCGCCGTCTGCGACGTGTACGAGGAGGCGGGCCACCCGACGCTTCGCTCGGACCCCGACACGGAGACGGGGTTCATCCACTCGACGGGCCACGGCGTCGGTCTCGACGTCCACGAACAGCCCGGGGTCAACCCCCGCGGGGAGGAACTGAAGCCGGGCCACGTCGTCACCATCGAACCCGGCCTGTACGACCCAGAAGTAGGCGGCGTCCGCATCGAGGACATCGTCGTCGTCACCGAGGACGGCTACGAGAACTTCACCGACTACCCCGTCGAGCTGATCGTGGAGTGAGCGTGCCGGCGCGACGTACCCGGCGACGCGGCTTTGACCGTGGCGACCCACAGACTCCCTGTGAGCCTGTTCGAGCGAATCGCGGCCGCGCTTCGGGAACCCGGCGCGGACGACGGCACGACCGACGGAGCCGACAGGACCAGCGGGTCGGGACACACGGAGGGAGCGACCGTGTCTGACGGCGGCGACGCCCACGACGGCGACGAGGACCTGACGGACGCGGTCGTCGCGGTGTGTCAGCGCGCGCCCGAGGGAATCCGCACCTACACGCTGACCGTGACTGCCGAAGGCGGCGAGATAACCGAGGTCGCGCCCGGCCTCCTCGAAGCCCACTTCGAAGTCGTCGACGGCGGCGAGGGCGACGACCACGTCACCGTCCGCGCCGTCGACTTCCAAGGGGAGGCCCGCCACGTCGAGGCGGAGACGCTCGTCGGCGTCCGCTTCGCCGAGCCGATTCCGCTCGCGGACGTGCGGATGCGCCTGGTCGGCGCAGAGGACCACGCTGGCGAGACACTCTCCTCGAAATCGTTCCGCATCGCCGCGGTGGAGTAGCGGCCGAGCGGACCTCCGACCGATACGCTTTCGGTCGCCACACCGATAGCGGGTGCTATGAAGTTGCTCGTCGTCGGTGCCGGAGAGATGGGCCGGTGGGCCGCCCGCACCCTCCGCCCGGTCGCCGAGCGGGTCGCCCTAACCGACACGAACCCACAGACTGCGATGGACGCCGCTGAGGAGGTGGTCGACGGGTGGGTCGTGCCCCTCGACACCGACGAGTCGTTCGACTGCGTCGTCCTCGCGGTTCCCATCCCGGTCGTCGCCGACGCGGTCGCGGAGTACGCCGCCAACGCCGCCGACGGCGCTCTCGTCGACGTGTCGGGCGTGATGGCCGACCCCCTGGCGGCGATGGCCGACCACGCCGCCGGCGAGTACGCCAGTTTTCACCCCCTGTTCGCGCCGCCGCGCGGGCCAGGCCGCATCGCGTATGTTCCAGGCGAGACCGGCCCAGTCGTCACCAAGGTCCGCGACCGCTTCCGCGAGGTGGGCAACGAGGTGTTCGAGACGACCGCCGCAGAACACGACGACGCGATGGCGTCGGTCCAGACGGGCGCACACACCGCCCTCCTCGCGTACGCGCTGGCCGCCGGCGACGTGGACGAACGGTTCCACACGACCGTCTCGGAGCCGCTTGCAGAGTTGGCGCGGACCGTCACCGAGGGCGAACCGCGCGTGTACGCAGACATCCGCGAGGCGTTCGACGGTGCGGATGCGGTCGCGGAGGCGGCACGGGCGCTGGCGGACGCCGACGCCGACGAGTTCGCGGCGCTGTACGACCGTGCGGGGGAGGCCATCGGAACCGAGTCACGGATCGGTGACGACACCGACGAGGCGACCACGGACGGCGACTGAGCGAGGCCCATCGGAGCGCGGCCGCCTCGGCCGCGAGACAGAACCGTTACCCCACTCGCTGGCGAAGCGACGACGATGAGTGTCGACCGGGAGGCGCTCCGCGACACCGCGAAGTACCTCCGAAACGTCCGTCCGATCGACCCCGACGAGGTGTACGAGTACCTGCCGGGCCAGCCACATCAGGCGGTCGTCCGCACGGCCCTCCGGGAAGAAGCGTACGACCTCGGCCTGTTCGAGACCGACGGGGGGACGTTCGTCCCCGTCGACGACGAGCCCGTCGACCCACCCGGCTGGGGCCCCGAGGCGTTCCCCGACGAGTACGAGGCGACCATCGAGGACCTCCTGTTCGACGCGTACGGCCTCGACTGGCACGAGGGCGACACCGGAGACACCCTCCGGGAAACCGTCGACCGCCTGAAGGAAGACTACTACCGCGGCAACCCCGTCGAGTACGACGCCGACGCCGCCCTCGCGTACGCGCTGTACCACCAGCCCGACTTCTACGCCGCCGTCGGCTACGTCCTCGACCGCCTCGCCGACCGTGGCCTCCTGCCGCGTCGCCTCCGCGTCCTCGACGTGGGCGCGGGCACCGGCGGGCCCGCCCTCGGCCTCCACGACTACCTCCCCGACGACGCCCTCGTCGACTACCACGCGCTGGAACCGAGCGCGAACGCCGACATCCTCGACGACGCCCTCGACGACACCCGACAGAACTTCCGCACGGCCGTCCACCGCGAGAGGGCCGAGGAGTTCGACCCCGAATCGGTCGGCGAGGTGGACCTCCTGCTGTTCGGCAACGTCCTCTCGGAACTCGACGACCCCGAGGCGGTCGTCTCCCGGTATCTCGATGCGCTCGCAGAGGACGGCTCGTGTCTCCTCCTCGCGCCCGCCGACCTCAACACGTCGACGGAACTGCGGCGCGTCGAGCGGGCGCTCACCCCGTCCAACGGCGACGTGAGCGTGTACGCGCCGGATCTTCGCTTGTGGCCCGACGACACGCCCGACGACCGCGGGTGGTCGTTCGAGGAACGCCCGGACCTGGCGACGCCCTCCTTCCAGCGAAAACTCGACGAAGCGGCGACCCGGGCGTACGACGAGGAACCCGGCACGTACGTCAACACGGACGTAAAATTCTCGTGGGTACTCCTCCGGCCGGACGGCGAGCGTCGCCACCCGGTCGTCGCGAACGCGGAGCGTCACGCCCGTCTCGCGGACTCCGAAGAGCACGTCACTGACCGGGTGAACCTCCTCGCGGTGAAACTGTCGGACGACCTCTCGCCGGGCGGCGACGCCAACCCGCTGTACAAGATCGGTGACGGCTCCGAGCAGTTGGAACACTACCTCGTCGTCACCGGCGAGTCCGTGTTGAACCGTGACCTCGCAACGGCCCCGTACGGCTCCATCCTCTCGGTGGAGAACGTCCTCGTCCTCTGGAACGACGACGAGGGCGCGTACAACCTCGTGTGTGGGAAAGAGACGGTCGTGGACGTCGTCGCCGTCTGAGCGGGCCGAAGCGACGAATTCCGATCTTATCCCGGTCCGTATCGCTCGACACCGACCCGCGCGAGTGCGACCGCCGTACCGCCGAGCAGACAGACCACGACCACTGCGAGGTAGGAGGCGGCGTCTGCACTCCCGACAGCGAGTTTCGCCGCGACGTTCGCGGGGTTGACTGGCGACAGCGCCGCGGCCCCGAACAGACCGAGGACGCCCAGCGAGTACACTGTCTGCGCGGCCCGGCGGTCGGGCGCAGTCAGCGCGAGCGCCGCACCAAGCGCCGTCACTAGCGCGGCGAGACCCGTGGTGAGTCCGAGCAATCCGAGCACTCCGACGACGGTCGACAGCGTGTCGGGGCCGGGCGCGATTACGGTCCCGTTCGCCGAGAGCAACGCGAGCCACAGCGCCGCCTGAATCGGCGCGAGGCCGGCGGCCGCGAGCAGTTTCCCCTCGACGATATCGGTCATCGTCACAGGGGCGACGCGGAGAAGTTCCAGCGTCCCACGTTCGAGTTCCTCGGTGAGGGAGTCGACCGTCACCGACCCGGCGATGAACACCGGGAGGAACAGCAGCAGCGGAACGAGCACCGTGTACGTGAAGCCGAAGTACGGCGACGACGACGCCTGTGGCGGCAACTGAAGCGTCTCGGTCGTCAGCGACGCCGACCGTTGGTCGCGTTCGAGGCGCTCGAACGCTCTGAGTGCCTCGCGTGCGCGCACGACGACCAAGGTGGTACCGACGTTCCCGTCAGGGACGAGCACCCGAACTTCGACGGTCCCCCGTTCGGTCGCCGTCGCGAGCATCGCCGCGTCGACGCGGCCCGCACTGAAGGCGTCGACTGCGGCCTGTCTGCTCGGGAACTCGCGTGCGTTCATCCCGTCCGTGCGTTCGATGGCAGTCACGAGGTCGGACGCGTCGTCGCCGGCGACCGCGGTGTCGACCGAGTAGGCGGCGGCCCCGCCGGGGTCGTACAGTGAGACGAGGCCGACAACGAGGAACGACGAGAACGCCGCGACGAACAGTTGGATGAGGAGGGCGAGGACGATGGTCTTCTCCGCCCGCAGCGACGCGAGTTCGCGCTTGGCGATGGTCCAGCGTGGGTCGCGTCCGGTGCGGTCGCTCGCGGCGACCGTCCCCGGAACCGGGTTCGGCGCGTCAGCCGGGACGTTCGCAGGCCCGTCGCCGTCGCTCGCGGGGCCGGCGTCTCCGCCGTCCGTCACGCGGCGGTCGTCACCCAAGGGTGCTCACCACCGTGTAGTCGTAGACGAAGTGAATCGCCATCGCGACCGTCAGCGTCGCCAGCCACGAGCGGAATCCCCGCGTCGCGCCGACCGCGGCGACGGCCGCGGTGACGACGTGCAGCGCCAACGGGAGGGCGAGGAGGATGAGACCGAAGCCTGGCCCAACGCCAGAGGTGGCGAACGCGGCCTCACCCAGCGGAAGCGATCCGAGGCCGACCACCTGCACGATGGCCGTCCCCTTCTCGGCGACGAAGAAGCCCGCGCCGGCGAGCGCCCCGAGTTTCAGCGCCGTCGGCAGGTCACGCTCGAAGCGCGACTCGTGGAAGCCGGCGTAGATGCCGACGCCTTTCGCCACCTCCTCGACGACGGCAACGACGACGAGGAGGCCGACGATGGCCGTCGCCTGCGGGAGCGCGAACAGCAACGCCACCGCGAGCAGTTCCGCGACGAGCACGAACGGGATGGACAGCGCCGCCAGTATCGCCACGTCGCGCGGGCGGTGCAGTCGCACCGCGAGGGCGTCGAGGAACTTCAGCGGCACCGCCCGCTGGGTGAACATGTCCTCCTCGCGGTAGACGCCGATACCCATCGCGAACAGCGTCCCCGCGGTGAGGTAGAACGGCCCCGTCGAGAACAGGTACTCGCCGAGGGCGACCGCCTCGCCCTGCAGGTCGCGGACGACGAGCGTGAGCGGCGAGATGAGCGCCACGGGCGTCACCGTCGCGAAGATGGCCGGGACGAACGCGTAGGTGGTGAGCGTCACCGAGACGGTAACGGTGACGAAGGTGAGTTCCTTGAACGACCGCGCGAACATCGCGCCCACGAACGTCGCCGCGAGGAAGACCAGCGCGATGGGGAACACCGCCGCGACCGAGAGGACACCGCCGCCGACGCCGACGGCGATGAGCGTCGTCGCGGCGAACGCGACGGCGGCGTACGGCAGCGTCTTGCCCGCGACGATGTCCGTCTGCGACAGCGGCGCGACCAGCAGGAGTTCGCCCCGGCGGTTCACGCGTTCGTTGAGGATGGTCGACCCGTACGCCTGGATGACGAAGTTCATCGGGACAAGGAACGCGAACGCGAGCACGAGCGACGAGAACGGGAACGGCGGGGATATCTCGGCGGGCGACCCGGTCGGCTGGCCGCCGAACAGCGGTCCGGCCACGCCGCCGAAGTCGGGGACGCCGAGTGCGCCGCCGTCGCCCGAACCGGCAGCGTCGCCGTCGGAGTCACCGCCTGCCGCGCCGCCGTTACTGGAATCGTCGCCGCCGGCCGATCCGTCGCCCGCTCCGCCGCCGACGCCGATGCTTCCGTCGCTCGCACCGATCTGGTCGACGCCGCGTTCGACGTACGTGAGCGTGACACCGACCGGGAACGCCGCAGACTGGTTCTGTTCGGCGGCGAGTAATCGACCATTGTGACGTTCGACCGCAGACCGGAACGCACCGAGTGCGGCCTGTCCCTTGCGTGAGTTCGCGACGGACACCGTCGCCTCGCGGTCGCTCGTGTCGCGGTCGTCGACGTACACGTCCGCGCCGGGTGCCCCGGCCGGGACGGCCTCGAGCGGCGTCGACGCCGCGACGGGGTCGTAGTACGGACTCTCCTCGTCGACTGCGACCGTGTAGATGTCCTCATCGAGGGCGACACCGCCACCAAGGACACCGCCGGCGGCGACGCCGACGGTGAGCAGCAACGCGACCACACCGAGGACGGCGGTGCGTCGGTCGAGCGTCCCCGCGGTTCGGGACACCTCCCACCGCGCCACCCGGAGGAGTTTCCGGGGAGAGAGCCTCACGGCTCGGCGCCTCCGCCGTCGGCGGTCAGTTCCTCAGGGTCTTCGGCTTCGTCGGTCGCCCGATGTTCTTCCCCCGGCGTCACCCGACGGCTCCCCGGCATCGGCTGGCCGGCCACGTCGAGGAATATCTCTTCGAGCGTGGACTCGCGCGTGCGGATGTCGACCACCTCACCGCCCGCGTTTGCGGCCGCCTCGCGGATAGCCTCCACCTCGTCCATCGAGTCGACAACCGAGCGGTGACGGTCGCCGTCGGGGTCGCTCCCTTCGACGGGGACGGTCGTGAACACCCGGTAGGCGGTCTCGCCGTGTTCGGCCCGGATCTCCTCGACGGTGCCCCGAGCGACGATTTCCCCCTCGTTCATGATGACGACGCGGTCGCACACCGACTCAACGTGGTAGAGGTTGTGCGCGGAGAACAGGACGGTCTTGCCCGCCGCCGCCAACTCGCGTACGTACTCCAACACGTAGTTGGTCGTCAGCGGGTCCAACCCCGACGCGGGTTCGTCGTACACGAGGACGTCGGGGTCGTTGACGAGCGACCGCGCGATGGCGACCTTCCGTTTCATCCCCTTCGACATATCGCCGAGGCGACGGTCACGATGCTCCAGTTCTAGATCGTCGAGCGTCGTCTCGATCCGTTGGTTCGCCGTCTCGCGGGGAACCTCGTACAGGTCGGCGAAAAAGCGGAGGTACCCCCGCGCAGTCATGTCCTCGTACAGCGGCGACTCCTCTGGGAGAAAGCCCAGCGCGGTTCGTGTCTCCGGGTCGCCGGCGGGTGCGCCCGCCACGCGGACGGTCCCCGCCGTCGGGTCGATGAGGCCAGCCACCGTCTTCAGCGTCGTCGTCTTGCCCGCCCCGTTCGGGCCGACGACGCCGAATATCTCCCCCGGGTCCACGTCGAAGGTACTCCCGTGTACGGCGACGAAGTCACCGTACACCTTCCGCAAGCCGTCGACGGTTATCACACGCGCACGTTCGCGGGCGGGAATAAGAGAGCGTCGCCGCGGCTATCGGCGGTGAGAACGGCACAGGAGACGAGAGACTGCAGACGAAAGACGACGGAGTGGGTCCGACTCGACTACTCTTGCGGCGTGTACTCGACGCACCCGAACGTCACGTACTTCGTCGGTTCGCGGTCGTCACCGGGCGACGCCGGTCTGGCCGCGAGAGCGAGGTCGGCGGGGTACATCTCCGTCGTACTCCGGTCGGCTTGCCACCCGTCGTCGGCACCGCTCGCGACCGCCGCACCGTAGGAACTGAACGTCGTCTGTTGGCTCATACCTTAATATGTCTATTCGGCGCGTAAATACGTTTCTTATTCGTTACTCGAAAGTGAGTTAAGATTTGTCGAGATTGCGTGCAGGGTGGTGAAGCATCGGTACCGGGTGGCTATCAGGAATCTATCACCGGGAGCCACACCGGTTGCTCCGCGACGGTCGCTCTCGTAGGTTCGTGGTAACGCGGCGTCCGCGACTCGACCGCATAGCTGTCGCTCGGCGGTGTGGCTTCTGTAGAACGTCCGTCGGTTCCAGTTACTCGTCGTCGTCTTCGTGGCCGCCGTCGGTTCGCACGTCTGCTTTCTCGTTTCCTCGTTCCCAGACCGGGTCCGCCGATGCGCCGTGCGGCGGTGTATGGCTGACTTCTCGCATGGTGCGCTGTGTCATCGTAGCCGTACACAGAACGTCGGAGTATTTCAGCGTTGCATAACCCGACCTTAGTCACTCTGTACCATATTACGGGCCTAATACACCTAAGAGACTGCGCTGATCACGTGTCCACAAACCCCCGCCGTCGACCGTTACCAGGTGAGGCCTTCGTAGGTTATTCCGTCGCGACGCTCGACGACGCGACGACCGTCGACGACGATGGGCGACGCCATCTCGTCGAACTCCGCGTCGAGTGCGGCGAACTCGTCCCACCCGGTCGCGACGACGGCCGCACCGGCGTCGACGAGAGCCTCGGCGGCCGAGTCGGCGTACTCGATGTCCGGGAAATGCGCTCGCATATTCTCTGCGGCGACGGGGTCGTACGCGACGACGGTCGCACCGCGGTCCTGCAGGCCCTCGATCACGTCGATGGCGCGTGAGTTGCGAACGTCGTCGGTGCCGGGTTTGAACGCCAGTCCGAGGACTGCGACTCGCTTGCCGTCGACGTCTGCGTGGTCGTCCATCAGCGAGAGGAGTCGCTTCGGCTGGAGGTCGTTCACCGAGACGGCGCTGGCAAGCATCTCGGGTTCGTACTCCGCCTCGCGGGCGGCGTTGATGATGGCGTTCGTGTCCTTCGGGAAGCAACTCCCGCCCCAGCCGAGACCGCTGCGGAGGAACTTCGCGCCGATGCGGTCGTCCAGACCCATCGCGTCGGCCACCTCGTAGGAGTCGATGCCGAACTCCTTGCAGATGTTCGCGATGTCGTTGATGAGGCTCACTTTCGCCGCGAGGAAGCCGTTGTTCGCGTACTTGATCATCTCGGCCGTTTTCGTGTCCGTCTCGACGACCGGTGCGTCCGTCCGCTCGACGAGCGGGTCGAACACGGTGTGCATATCTGCGAGGGCGTGATCGTCATCAGCGCCGAGGACGACCTTGTCGGGGTCGAGGAAGTCGTGAACCGCCGTCCCCTCGCGGAGGAACTCGGGATTCATCCCGATACTAATCTCCTCCCCGATGGCTTTCCCGCTCGTCGACTCGATGGCCGGACCGATCACGTCGGCCGTCGACCCCGGGATGACCGTACTCTTGACGACGACGGTGTGGCGGTCAGCTTTCGCCTCCAACGTCGAACCGAGTTGCTCGGCGCCCGCCTCCATAATGGATAGGTCGATGCTCCCGTCATCGTGTTGGGGCGTCGGCAAGCACAGAAATGTAACCTCTGTGTCGAGGACTGCCTTGTAGTCGGTCGTCGCCTGGAGTCGCCCCGTGCCGTCCTCACCAGCGTGTGCGGCGACTAGTTCCGGAAGCCGATCCTCGTGGATGGGTGCCTCGCCAGCGTTGATTGTCGCGACGATGTCCTCGTCGATATCCACATTGACGACGTCGTGGCCAATCTCTGCGAAACACGCCGCAATTGTCGTCCCGACGTACCCCGATCCGATGACAGAGATGAACATTATGTTGTTGGGTCGACTGCGGCTATAAGAAGGTTGACTCTTGGCTGAGCTACGTCGCTAGTCAAGCGAATGCAATATATTTAGTATAGGAAGTATAACACGTAGACACGTGAACGAGAAGCGGGTTGTAGTCGCTGGATTTGGTCTTGCGGTGACTGTGGTTATTAGCTATCTTGCGTATCAGTTCATCGCACCATTGACCATCTCGGTGTTCCTCTATTATTCAACACGACGATATCACAGCACGCTTGCGCGCTTCAGGCTCTCCAAACGTGCCCGTGCCGCAATCGTGTTAGGATCGCTTGCTATCCCGCTCGTTCTGCTCGTCAGCTATGCAACGGTGTTGTTAATCGTCGAGGCTCGACGATTCGTGCGAGACTCTCCACTTGTAGATATTGCCGCAGCGAACCTCGACTGGTTTGGAGGTATCACACAAATACCGGAGCTTTCGATTACTGGGTTATATGCGGCGTATCAGGCAGGCGACCTCGCCCCATTTATTGAGTTTGCAAGTGACCACGCGTCCCTGCTGACGTCATTGGTCTCGGAGTTTTTCCTCAGTCTATTTATCGTCGTGATTGTTACGTACTATCTCCTCGTCGATGGGTATCGAATCCGGGAGTGGTTGCTGCGATTTGATGATGATGCAATCGTTCGAGAGTATCTGGAAGCTGTTGATCAGGAATTAGAATCCGTCTTATTCGGGAACTTGCTCAATGTTCTCGCAATCTCATTGATCGCTATCGCCGCCTTCAGTGGATACAACGCCATTGCACCAGCCAGCGCTCAGGTTCCATACCCAGCGCTTGCTGGCGCGCTCACAGGCGTCGCAAGTCTGATTCCGATTGTGGGAATGAAAGTGGTGTACGTTCCACTCACTGTGATCACTGCGGTCCCTGCAGTTTCCTCGGGGAATCCGTTGCTGATCGGATACATTATCGCATTTCTTGGGATTGCAATTGTCGTTGTTGACACAATTCCGGACCTTGTGCTACGACCGCTGTTGAGTGGAGACAACACGCACGTCGGTCTGTTGATGCTTGCATACACCCTTGGACCGATTGTCTTGGGCTTCTATGGCTTATTCTTCGCACCAATTGTCCTCGTTATCGGTCTCACATTCGCTGAGACTGCACTTCCGCGGCTATTAGGTGCAGAGCGGTCGCGGGCGACGGTCAACGATTGACCCTTATAAAGAGAACAGTGCTGGAGTATGTGTACTCCGGACCCTGGAACGATCGCGACCAATCGCTCGTGAGTTCACAATCGGCTGAATCCCCCGGAAATGAGCAGTACTAGCGTCCGGTATGCAGTTGTGAGGAATAACGAAACGAGGTTTGTGAACTCGGAGAGTCGGCGTCATCCATCGAAATCGGAGGGTAAAGCCCGCAGAAGGGCGCAACCCAAACTCAACTCGTCGTGTGGTCTTTGACTAGACTGGTTCGCAAGCCCACTCACACACGGCTTGCGTCTGCCGATTTCAGTGTGGACCGGTGCGATGGAGTCAACTCGTGGTGCGCGTGTGCAATCGCTCGGACTGCTGATCGCTCGTAAGATGACGATTGAACGCCTGTAGCGCAGCAGTAGCCTGTATGCGGGTCGCCGAGTCTCACCAGTCACGCCCACCCACACACAGCCGCGGAGGCCGTTCAACTCCCAACTTGCGGGGGATAGAGCCGATTGTGATCACCGTTTAAACACACGAGACAGGCTAAGACACCTTCTCCACCGATCTCAACCCGAATACACCATTGAGGTTTCCCGAATGCAGATCCGACTGGTCAAACACCACAGCGTGGCTAACCGTCTACCTCATCTCTCTTCACAAAAGCCTCGGTAACTCCACACTGGGATCCACACTGTGGTCTGCGCCTGGTGGAGTGCTATTGCTGCCCAGAGGTGACGAGACACGCCACGAGCTGCTGCTCTTCTTCCTCCGAAAAGTCATCTGCGTCCATACAGCATCGAAGGACTTTATGTAGGAGTTCCGGGTGGTGACGGAGCGATGCGGTTGGAGTAGTGTGCTCACGTTCGTCTGGGCGGCCTTTCTTCGAGAGTTGTGTTGAGAGGGTATCCAACCGGCGCGTGATCTCAGCTACACCTTGGTCGGAAGGCATCTTTTGTCGTTGTTCGCCGGCTGTCTGATCCTGACTCGTCGGTTCTGCAGCGGGAGATGTCTGAGTCGACGTCACAGTAGTCTGCGAACCCTCAGAAGGTGGATCAGCCTGATCGAACAGGTCTAAGATGAACTGCTCACGTGCGCTCCACTCCAAGCCCGGGATAGCCTTCGCTCGCAACGAGACCGTTGCTCGACTCACACCGAGTTCATCGGCGATAGCTGCTTGCGTTGCCTGCGGGCGCTTTCTGATTGCGGTCAGCGTTCGCCGCTGCTGTTGTGAGAATTCCGAAAGCGACGATGGAGCCACCCGCTCGTTGTCATTTGAGCTGTCGTTGTCAGCGTCGACCGTTCGTGATTCCGTGGAATCACTCTGCTCACTCTGAGTAATTGGACCGTCGCACTCTGCAGCGGATGCACTGCTGTCAGTATCTGGAGTGGAGTCAACAACGGGCACAGCCACACTTCCAGCCTCTGGACTAGCCCCTGCGGCGGTGGCGGGCGAATCAACAACGTGTGTAGCTGACTGATCGTCCGACCCCTCGCGGCCATCAATACGTGCAGGGTCGTGTGAGCGTTCATCATCGTGCTCAGTGTGTCGTTGAGTGCCGTCTTCACCCTCATTAGTAGCTGTGCCGCCGAGCGTGCTCGTCTCAGCTCCCCCATTCGCGTGCAAATCTGAACGGTCAGTCTGAGCGGTGTCGTGTGACTCTGCGCCTCCATCGGGTGATGCTGATGAGTCGGAATGATCGGGATGTGTTGGATTAGTAGCATCATCAACATCTGGGTGGTGAGATTCTGCGTAGCTCTCAGTCGACTCAGAGTCACCAGCAGCCTCATCAGGATCTTCAACAGCTGGGTCACCATACTCCTCAAGCACCGCCTCGATTAACTCCGCAGACGCGCCTGAAATGTCGTCAGCAAGCGCCTGAATTGACAGTGACGGGTCTTCTTCAGCTCGATCAAGAATCTTCTTGTGAATCATCGCCCGCGGAATCGACCGCTGCGGTGATGTGCTACGTGTATCCTCCCCTTGGCTCATTCCGAACCCTCGCTTGAGGGGAGGTAACACTCTGAATATATATGTATCTGATTATTATATACTTATTCTTGAATAACTAACGCCACGAGAGTTGATACAAAGGTGTGACGTTCAGCACGTCTCCCGGTTTTCGAGTGCGATTGTGATGATCGTCGGGTCATATCCCCCAGCATCGTACACACGGAATCGATCTTGGAGGAACGCTTCGTATGTAGACGCAGAGACACTTGCAGGCGCAGCTGGGAACAGATGTGCACCGGTCGTCGTCCACGAGCGTTGTGAGACAACCGGACAGTTGGGCGGAGCGCCGCCTTGGAGCCACGACGCCGTTGGCGAGACCGCCCCGCGTGCACCATCGTAGTAGTTGCCTGCGACTCGAACCTGCGTGTGAGAACTCGTCCACTGGCCAGCGATGTGGTCAACGCTGTATGACGCTGCAGCAAACTCAGATTCGGTCGTTGTGCTTGGATATGAGCCAGTATCGAGATTCACATATCCAAGTGGGAGGGTTGCAAGCACCGCCACAACCAATATCGCAAGGATCACAGGACGGACCTTGGCCGGTAGCGAGCGGACAGGCGTGTTGCTCACTAGCCAGTGAGGTGGGTCCATCCGTGCTGCGACCCCCGCAGCGACAACGAGCACCGAAAGGTGGAGATGCGTTTGTGCGCGTAATGCGGTTGCGACATATTCCGGGGTTAGCCCCGCAGTGAACGAATAACAGATCAAAATCACAGGGCCGACGAATAGTGCTAACAGCGGCAACGCAGCAGGACCGTCGTTGCCAAGCCAATGCCCGCCTGCAGCTCCGAGAAGTGCAGGAATCGCAAACGGGAGTACCAACAGCAAGACGATTTGCGGGGTTGCAGCGGTTCCAGGGAAGACAACGACGACGCTGTTGATCGCGATCGCAGCAAACACAAACGCAAGTGGAACGATTGCCGTGACTTGTCGTGCGGTCGTTGTGGTCCGGACAAACCACGGGATGCAGATGACAAGGACGACAATCCACGCGACAAAGAGCCCTGGGGCACCCTGGACGCGGTCAACATACGGAACAACGAGTGACACAGTAGATGCCCACGCATAGTAGCCAGCGAAATACGCACAAAAGCCGACAAACAAGCCAACTACAACGACCCGACCGCGTGTGAGTGGGCGGCCGACAAACGTCCCAGCGAGGAGGCCTGCGATGACGAACGCGGCGACGAGCGTGCTGAACGTGTGCGTCAGCGGCAGGGCAACGAGCAATACAGTCGCCACACCAAGCCACGAGAGGCGTTCGGTCCGGACGTACGTGTGGATTGCAAGCGCGATGAGGGGGATCGTGATTAGTGTGATTGCATCATCGTCGGGGACACCGGTTCGGCGAAGGTACACACCCTCAACAGCAAGTGCAAATGCTGCAAGGATGACTGCACGCTGCGTCCGCGAGTGTGACCAGCCCAATCCCAGCCCAAGTCGGCGAGCAAACACCGCACCAAGCAGGACTCCTGTTGAGCCAATTACGGCGTACAGCGGTTGAGCTAGCAATAATGGCGTGATACCGGTGACGCTGCTCCCAACTGACAGCAATGACGTAGAGACGAGTGCGTCGGCTCGAAACCCAGCAAGTGAGAGCTGCCCTGTCTGGACGACAGAAAGGGCATCTCCAGCGTACACGAATCCGTCAAGCGTCGCAGGGAGGTGACTCCACCACAGTGGGAAGAGCCGCGTCCCCATCCCGAGTGTGAGACACGCAAGGATTGCAAGCACACGGCCTGTTCGGCGAGTCCTCGTCATCGCTCATCACCATCTTGCGCGTTCGTCGGTTGTTGATCGCGGATCAATGCTGTGGGCGATGCTCGAAGCAGTGAGCCAGTTGCGAGCATCGCCCCGATGAGTGTCAGTCCAATCCCCGCGAGTGTCACACCGCCAAGCAGCGCCGGTGAGGCAGTCGGAGAGATACGGACGCCGAACACCGTCAAATACCCCAATGCAGCTGCAAGCTGGAGTCCCGCAAGGCCTGCTGGCACTGCAAGCATCGTGGCTCCCGCCCCGATTCGCAGCGCATCAACGAAGACAAGCCTGAGGATTTGCGTCGGTGCGGCACCTGTTGCTCGGTAGACGCCGATTGTGGGGCGGCGAGCGTGGACGGCTCGTGCGAAGGTGGCTGTCGTCCCACCGATGGTAAGTGCCGCAGCCAGGCCAAAGACGACGCCAAGGACGAGTTGTAAATTACCAAAGGCAGTCTCAAGTGCACGGCCAATCCCGGAGGTACCTTCACGCCCACCGGCAGCAAGCGCGGCAGCAACCCGTTCGTCGCCGCGGACGCGAAATTGCTCGCTCGCCAGCAGTGTGCCGTCCACCTGAACTGCCGCCTCGTACGTTCCGGGGGGTTGTCGGCCAATATCACGCCGGAGCGTTTGTTGTCCAGCGGGTGCGAGTGTGACAGATTGATCAGTGGTCTGTCCAGCGGACAGCAGAGTGACCGGAAGCTCACTCAGTGTCTGGTTCCAGGGATTCGACAGCGTCACGCTGACCGTCGTGGGGGTGAAGAGGTCTGGCGAGTCAGGGGCTACTGCAAGCTGTACGATTGGCTGTCGTGGCGCCCCTCGGATAACGGCAAGCTGTGCTTGTCCAGTTTGATTCTCGCTCGACGCTGTAATTGTGCGCATTCCTGGAGCGCCTGTCGGCACGTACGCGACACCGTCAGCGTTTGTTTGCACCGTGGTATCACCGGCATTCACAGTTGCATTCGCGACTGCAGTCCCTGCCTCATCTCGGACGCGGACTGCGATGGTTGCATTTGGCGGCCCACGGTCTGGGAGTGGCCCAATCGCGAGCGTTCCAGCTCCAGATGTCGACCCAACACGGACCGTTTGCGTGATACCTCCTGCTTGGAGTGCGACGGGGCCAGTCGTGTTCGCAGTGAACTCAACAGCAATGCTCTGTGTGGAGCCCGCCGGGAGTGTAACCGATCGCTCAGTCGTCTGGGAGCCGAAGGAGATCGAAACAGCCGTCGTCACGTCTCGATCACGACGGTTTTCGACGGTGACGGAGGCTTGGACGGTCTCGCCGACGGCGACAGTTTCAGGCGCGGAAACGTCTACCACACGGGTAGAGTCATTAGCGACTGCATTTGCTGGGAGGCGTGCAGCGCGGATGAATTGGACTCTGCCCGGCGACTTTCCAGCAAGGTGTCCCGCTGTCTGTAGTGAAACGAGGAGTTGGTCATCATAGACGCCCGGTGCGCGATAGACGCCAACAATATCGACTCTATCAACTGCACGGCGAGTCGTCCCCCCAAGCGTCACGTGGTCACCAACACCGACCTCGAGTGTTCGGGCGAGATCAGCACCGATGACAGCCTCATCACGTGTGGTTGGTTGACGGCCTTCAACGAGTGTCGTCGCAGTAATCGAAGAGAACGCGGTGTAATTCGCACCACGGACGGTGAATGGCTGCCCATCGCGTGACTCAAAGGCCAAGATTTCTGGGCTCGCAGCGATCCCTTGTGAGCGGAGTGCATCGGCGTACGTTTCAGGGATGTTACTCGCAATTGGATGGACAGCGCCGGGTTCGGTAATCGTCGCACCACCGCCGCCTGATAGCGGCCCGACAACGCCACCCATTGCTGCGACGAGGACTGCAAACGCAACAAACGTCGTAAGCGTCGCTGCTGTCGGCACAACAGCTCGAGGGTCAAGGATTGCGGGCGTTACAAGCGCGCGGAGACGAGAGCCTGCTGGCTCGGCAGGCGTCCGGTCACCAGCCTGAAACGGTGCGCGACGGACGGTTGGAAGCGCAGCGAGAATCCCACTTACAACCCCGAGTGCGACAACGCTCCCGACGATCGCGGCGAGAACGCCCGCGACGGCGGGAGTGACCGTTGGCGATAGCGAGGTTGGAAGGCCCAGAAACACTGCAGCGTTGACGGCTGCGTTGACGCCGATCACGCCAAGGGCATATCCCAATGCACTGCCGGTCAGTGTGAGAAGTCCAGCTCGTGCGGCAAACAACCCAAGGACGCTCCACGACTGCCCACCAGTTGCGCGGACAACGCGAATCGTCTCACGGCGGTCGTGGATTGTCATCCGGGTAACGCTGTAGACAACAACGCCGATGAGCACCGCACTGCCGGCGACGACTGTCACGAGCGCAGTCAGCGCTTCTCTCGTCCCGAAGACGAAGAAGGCAAGCGCTGCCCGGAATGGGACGCCTGTGTCCGGGACTGAGTCAGCGGGAACTGGGTGTACGACAAATGCGCCGGATGGGCCGAGGCGGTCGACAGTGTCGCGGTCTGTGAGATACCACCCATCAGGCAGTGGTGACGAGCGGGAGCGTGGATTGGCAGTCACCGTGACGCTTGCGCGGGTTCCCGAGAGCGTGTGCGTTTGTGCATCACGAATCCCACCAAGAGAGACACCAGCGCCATCGCCAAGCAGGAACTCAGCCTCAATTGCGTCGCCATCAGTGGCGGGTCGCGCAAGGACGGTCTGTTCTGCACCCTCAGGGCCGGTCACAACCGCAAATGGAAGTACTGCTGCGCCAGATGGGGCTGCAGCAGCAGCCGCCTCAACCGATGGATGGGTCGTGATGGTCGCGGTCGCACCATAGTCAGCCGCAAGCGTTGTGGTTTGATCACCAGCAATGAGCACCAACAGCGCTGTCCCACAGAGGAAGGCGACGCCGACGGCGACAACGAGAACCGCGAGTCTATCGCGGCGAGACCAACGACCGAGGAGGACGCGTCGATATGTCATTAGGGGTGGCTCTTTGTCGCGGGGCCAATCGACGACCAGGAGCGAATCCGGTCGATGAACAACTGAGTGCGGGTCGTGTCGTGCTAAAAATGTTCGTCATTGACATCGACATTCGCAGTCACAACCCAAGCAGTCGATTCGATTGCTATCCGCACGAACTACGCATCACTCCACTCCGCTGCGTGTGCAGTCGTTCAGCGAGCTGCTAGTGCAGTCGTCCGAGCTGTATCGGTGGCCCTCAACAGTGGGGTCGGGATTAAGACCCCTGGCACGCCACTGTCGGAGGACGAGCAAGATCAATGGATGACAAAACGGCTCAACTCATCAGTTCTCTCCGTGAAGACGACGCCAGAAAGCGAATCGTTCGATTGCTTGCTGACGACGGTACCACAGCCCAAGAGATAGTCGCGCAGACAGGATTGAGCACTGAAGAACTCACTCCCCTCTTGGAGACTGGCTTGGAGCAAGAATTATTCCAGCGAGTGGAGGACAATCGCCTCACGCTCACAGAGTGGGGAGCACGGGCTGAAGAGTTCGTCCTCGTCGAAGACTGGAATCCATCTTCGATGAGCACTAAGAAGGGGCGGACATTTGACGTCCTCTCTGACCGCAAGTGGCACTGCTCTGAGTGTGAGTTATCTGGATCACAGCCGGCAGCATACATCCGTGATTTCCGCGATGAAGGCTTCGAGTTCGTGAGTAACGTTGGTGGGAAAGGCGAGTATGACCGGCGATACTGTGAGACCTGCGATGATGAGACAACGCATCGGAAGCTCAAGTATGCCTTCCCAAGCGCGAAACCGATCACTCGCCAGGAGATGCCCGAGGCATTCAAGCAACGGGTGCGAGACCTGTATGACCACCGCGACGCCTTCGATTTATCCAGTCCCGGAGGTACACCCGAGGTCGATCACCGACGGCCACGGATTCGGTGGGACGAGCCGGAAGACTTCGACTATGAGGCGATGTCGGACGAAGAGGCCAAAGAACACTTTCAGATCCTTTCGGGCAAGAACAATTTGTTGAAGAGCCGGAAATGCGAGCAGTGTGTCGAACGCGGGAAACGCCCAACCTTCTATGGAATTGACTTCTACTATGAGGGGGGTGAAGCGTATACTGAGGAGGTTGGCTGTGAAGGCTGTGGGTGGTATAACCCACACAAGTGGCGTGCCGCAGTGAACGAGATCATCGATCACTCGCAGCTGCCAGTCACTGACGACTGAGGCAGTTGGCGTTCTCCTTGCAGCTCTGTGAACCCACCTAGAAATTGGAGCGCGTAGCGTGGATTTCACAGCAGTATGTGGGTCGAAAGGTGTTTAGTGTGCGGCAGGGTCTTCAGTCATAAGGACTCCACAATGCCAGAAGATACGCCGGAAGGTGACTCGACGGTCAAGACGCTGGACCTCTTTTGTGGTGGCGGTGGATTATCGACAGGCTTCGAGCAGGCGGGGTATGATATCGTTGCGGGAATTGACGTCAATCAGGACTTTCTCGATACGTTTGAGCACAATCACGACGATTCACTCGCAATTCAAGCGGACCTCGCCGAGGTTGACCCTGCAGAGTTCTATGACGAACACGATATCGACACCGACGAGATAGACGTCGTGATTGGGGGGCCACCGTGCAAGGGCTTCTCGATCGCTGGCAAGCGAGACCCCGAGGACGAGCGGAACTCACTCGTCGGGAGTTTCATTGACCACGTCGGCTACGTCAAGCCGAAGGTCTTCGTGATGGAGAACGTCCCGGGGATCAAATCGATGGAAGATGGCGAGGTGATGCGCAAGATTCGCCAGCGGTATGATGAAATCGGCTATTCCGTCAAGCACGACACGCTCAATGCCGCAGATTATGGCGTTCCACAGGCTCGCCGACGCGTCGTGTTCATCGGGCGTGCTGACGGTGAGGTCCCAACCTTCCCCGAGCGAACGCACCGTCCCTCCAAGCAATCGACGCTGTCTGGTGCGACCTTAGAGCCGCACGCGACAGTTCGCGAAGCGCTCGTCGAGAAAGACTTCACGGGGCTACCGAATCACGACAAGACGAATCACAGCGAGGAGATGATGGAGCGCATCTCCGAGGTCGAACCTGGCGAGAGCCTCTACGAGAGCTTCGGTGACAGCTGGCGACGACTCGAGATGGACAAACCCTCGCTGACGGTCAAAGAGAATCACAACGCGCCGTTCATCCATCCCGTCGAGGACCGCGTCGGGACTGTTCGCGAGTGTGCAGTCCTCCAGACCTTCCCTGATGACTATGAGTTCCAGGGCCCCAAGAGCAAGCAGCTGAAAGTCGTCGGTAATGCCGTCCCTGTGGAACTTGGCCGGGTGATTGCGGAGGCGATTCGCGCTGATATTGACGCGATGACTGATTCAACTACTGCGACGCCCACTCGACAGGCCTAACGCGACGACAGTTTGGTTCACACTCGGGGGTGTTCTCAAAATCTCCAGTGAACAGTGAGGCTTCCCCGACAAGGGGTATCGGGCTTGGCAGGATTCTTCCTGAGTGTGCGAACGCGTCGTATATCCAGCCCTCGGACTCGTCCCTCAGTGGATGGTGGCGAATTCACAAACCTTCACATCCCAAAGTGAGCCGCGGGACGACTTAGACGGCGAAGCCGCATCAGACCATCCTTCGACGAATACGTTTGACGCCCTCCGCAACACAGACGTTCCTGTGGTGACCCCGGTCGCCGCTGCGAACGGACTCCGGCCAATCTGGCCAGGGAGTAGCCGGGACCGCAACTATGACCACAGTCGCGCCCCGGGAGTGTTTTCACTCATCGGCGCTGTGTCACCAATATGACTGGAGACGCCGGAAGCGAGACAGAAGGTGGTGCTGATGTGACCGGCCTCACCAGCTGGTTCTCGCTGTCGGAAACACCCTTCGGCGTCGTCGAGTTCTCGCGGCTGTGGTTCGTTGCGACCCTAACGTATGGCGTCGGCGACGTCGTAACCACGCTCGCGCTCATCGGCTACTCCAATACGGTAAACGAGGCGAACGCACTGATTGCCGCCGCGGTCGGCGGGTACGGCGAAGCTGGGCTGATCGCCGTGAAGTTAGCAGTGTTCGGCGTATGTCTCGCAATCAGCCTCTCCAGCGCCCGTGCGGGCGATCGCCTTGGCTATTACCTCCCACCAGTGGTGTTGTCATTCGTCGGCGCATTCACGACGGCGTTGAACATCCGGCTGTTGATCGGTTGAATCGACCGGAGACGCGGCATCCAACTACGTGCGCCCGTCGCTTAACAGCGTCAGTTGCACGTCGAAGCTGACCGAGTCAGTCATAATGCTGTTGTCGGCGTCACGGGGGACACGCCATTCGACAACAATTGTTCGAGTGCGGTTACCCGACAACGGGACCGAGCCAAGCCTGTCGGCAATAATATCGTAGCTGACGAACTGCTGTGTGTCGCCGACAATGTACGTCCGCTCTCCGTCGCCATCAGTGATCGAAATGCGGAGTTCGAGTGCGTCACGAAGTTCGACTCGCCCAGGATCATCAGTGGCCACTTCCGGCTCCGCGAGACCGTTCTCTGCTGCTGTCTGATTAGTGAATGTGAGCTGCAGCGTCCCATCAGCGGCGGCACCGTTTCGGACACGAAGCCGGCGCTCAACCGTGTTTCCAGGCGCGACGTCGTCGACAGATAGACCACGGGCGTCCTGCTCGTCAATCGCGAGATCGATAGTGCCTGTGTTCGTCACATCGAACGAGTACGTGCGAACGCGCTGTACCATCCCGACCTGTTCGCCGTCGTCGAAGAACACCGCTGTGACGGCGACGGCACCCGAGCGAGCGACGACCGTCGCGTTGGTCGGGTTATCCAGTGCAGAGGAGTTTTCGGCGTCGACGTAGGTGTACGACGTGTTCTCGACCGCGGCCGCGAGGTCAACAGCGGTGTCGTCGCCGACGACTGTCGCCTCGCGAGAAAGTTCGTGCCACGTGCCGTCAGGTTGGCTGGCCCGGATGACGAACACCACGCTGTCGGCGTCACCCGTCCACGACGCCTGCGCGGTCACATCACCACCGATGGCGCCGACCGCCCCCGTGTCGTTTGACACATCCGCTGGAGCGGCAACTGACAGCGAGAGGGTTGGGTCGGCGAACGGTTGCTCCGTCCGAACAGAATCGTCTCCATCCTCATCGTCTCTGTCGTCGTCCGCAGCCTCCGTTACCACGGTTGGTGTCCGTGTCGGCGTAGTTGTCGTCGATGAGGGAGTCGACGTGGGAGTGCTATCCACGCCACCAACAGCAGTAGACCGCTGAGTGTCCGTCGACGGCGGCGTCACCGAGACAGGCGGCGGCGTCGGTGTTGCAGTCTCAGTCAGCGTGGATTCGGTCGTCTGACTCTCACCGCCTTCTTGCGTCAGTCCAAACTCAGGTCCGAGTGCACCGAGACCGGCACCAGTGAGGACGACACTGCCAACGATAGCGACGAGCACCGTCTGTTTGGTCACCGTGAGGCCGCTAAGCAGATCGCCGATCACTCGCCGCCACCTCCGGTCGTCGTGTTTGTCGTCGCCGTCTGGTTCGTCGTGGCCGTGGAGGTGGGCGTTGAGGTCGGGGTGGCCGTCGAAGTAGAATTCGGAATCGGTGTCGACGTGTTGTCGAGGGTCGACCCGTCTCCGGACCCGTTGTCTGGCGACGCCTCGGCAGCACCAACCGAGACGTCGACACGCTCGCTGTCCGAGAGTGCCGCGTCAGTGCGCATATCGCCAGTGACACCCACGAATACCGCCGCCGCGACTAGGAGCGTCACCGCGGCGACCGTTCGTAGTGAGCCGCCGGACATCACCCATTACCCCCGTCGCCGTCGGTCGTCGCTTCTTGATAGAGATCGTACACCTCTCCGACGGCGAGACCGACCGCCGGGATGATGATGAACACGACGATGCCGAGATCAGAGCCACCGAAAGAGATCACGTGTCCGATCAACGGGATATGGAATGCGACGACGCCGATCACGTTACTCGCAGGAATGGGTGTGGGATCTGGGTCCTCGTTGGCGTCGCCTTTGGTACGATACGACGTGCTGTCGCCGTCCGAACGAACTTCGATCACTCTGTGGGTAACGAGCTGATCGCCGCCGGGCCGCTCATAGGTGATCACATCACCCCTCTCGATGGTGTCGACAGGAGCGTCATCGACGATGACCACGTCACCTGCATTGATCTCCGGCGACATACTGTCAGAGAGAACGACGTACGAGTGGCTTGCGCCCACGACCTGCGGCACCGCGAACACGACGAACGGCACGAGTACGAGGACCAAAGCGACTGCACCAATCGTTCGCGGTTTCGGCGTCTTCATTGCTGCTCACCCGTCGCACTGCCCGTCCGTTCGTCGTCTGCGTGCACTGTCATGTGTGAATCACTGGCTGCAATTCGATCTCAACTGTTCCATCTGCGATAGACTCCTCCGAGTCGGCATCCACCGACCACTCGACGTACAACACCGCGTGCGAGCCCGGGGCGTCGTCTTCGCCCCCGGGAGAGAGTGTTCGGTCGCTTTCTGCCGTTTTGGGAACCGCTAGGTCCCATACAGGGTCCGCCTCAACGAGCGGGGCGGTCCCAGCCGCCGCCTTGTCGTCAGCGTAGCCGATGTCGACTGTCAGGGCCTTCGCGAGGGCAACTGACGCCGCGTCGTTCCTGGCATCATCGTTCACACAAGGGTTCGGGTTCGCCCAGGTCTGACCATCGATCGAGACGGCGACGAGGCCGCCGTTCCCGTTCAGTTTGGTCGTCGGTCGTCCACCAGTCTTCGATTTTGTGTCCGACTTCTCAATCGTACGCGTCTCGACCGACGTGTTGCTTTCCCCGGTTCGTGTGTGCACCTCAATGGAAATCGGGAACGCCGCATCAGCGGCGAACTCTACGTCGGCAGTACCGCACCCATTGAATTCGATCCCGGCGATGGGGCCACCGGATTTGTCCGTATCTGGGTTGGAGTCGCCGTCTGAATCGTTCGGGCGAACGTCTACAACCGTCAGGCCGAGCGTGCCGGCGACAGTGCCGTGGTTCGATACCGGGACAGTGGAGATGCCAGCGTCGCCCGGTTCGACATCCTCGATCGCGATTGTCGCCGTGCCGTCGTCACCCACCCGGAGGTCGAGCGTCCCTGTGGTGACGCTCCCAGTAGTTTGCTCTGTGTCTGAGAGAAGTGCCCACGTGCCGAGGCCGGACGCAGCGCTGGTGGCGCCGATCACGCCGAGACTCGACAGCAGGCGGCGACGGCCAATCGAACGGGTAGGATCCTGCATCAGTTCGTGTCTTTTGCTTGTCCGATATTTACGAGAGGTCCCACATATGTCTTCGTTTGAAAGACCCACCGGCGGAGTCGAACCGCCGCAAGGCGCCCGCGTGGGTCGTAGCCGTGCCGCGGGTCAGACCGGCGTCATCACGAGCGGGACGAACGTTTCGGTGCCGTCGGCGAGCGTCACGTCTAGCGTGACGCGGACCTGCTTGCCCGTCATATCCTCTTTATTCCCACTCTGGTTACGGAACGCATAGAGGTTCACCGTCGCTGTGCTTCCCGCTGATAGAACCGCTTCCTGATCGGCACTGTCGTTCCATCCATCGGACCCGAGATCAACCCAGCCAGGCACGTCGAACTTGTCGCCGTCACCATCAACCCAGCCGTCGTTGTCACCACTCGGAGTCTCCACGTGGACGTCAGAATTGTAGCTAAATTCGTCATAGTTCGTGCCACCCCGCTGGTCACTGAGGAGGATCAAGTCGGTGTCTGCCGGTTGAACGTGGATATCGTTGATCGTCGCTTCTTGCCCCAGCGAGTTGGTGTAGTCGAACTCGATGCCGGCGTCGTAATCGTCGTCTTGGTGACCGACTGCGTCCGCAGACACCGTCTGTGTCTGTGGGAGCGTGACTTGCCCGGCCTCTTGGGTCAGCGCGAACGCGGCCTCGATCTCGACGCTGTCGCTTTGAATCTCGTTTCCCGCGTTGTACACACGGTAGTCGGTTACGAATTCGACAGACTGGCCCGACGACAGTTGCAAGTTGCCAAGGTCGTACGAGCCGAGCGTAATCGCGGACGCGAGTACGTAGCCATCGTCGCCATTCACCGGCTGATGGCCGATCAGGTACTCGTCGTTCCCGTCGACTACGAGCTTGACCCGGAGTTCGAGGTTCTGGGCCAATTCGCCCGTGTGTGACCCGCCAGAATTCTGACCAAACGAATCTCCTTCGTCGTCGGCATCACTCTCGGGGTCGTTGACCCCGTTCTCCGGTGTTCGGAACCCTTTGATCCCGAACGTCAGGTACCCCGGGAGCGTGCCGGCGTTGCGAAGCGTCGTTGAGTCGCTTCCGCTCCCCTCCGGGACGACGTTCGACACATCGATGACGGCATTCGATCCGCTCCCGTTCACCGTCAGGTCAAGCGTGCCCGCCTGCACCGTGTTGTTCGCGCTGGTCTCCTCGTCGCTGAATAGCGCCACCGTGCCCGCACCCGCGGCTGCCGATGCCGCGCCCATCGTCACGAGGCCGCCGAGCACTCCGCGGCGGGAGAGCTCGAACGAGCTACTGGTGTCATCGCGCATCGGTGGTCACTCGGTGGGGTTACTGCGAGTCCTCCTGGTTGAGATCGACTTCGATGTCGAACTCCACGGCGTCCTTCTGGACCGCGTTTCCGACGTTCGGGGACAGATCGTACTCCACAAGGACGTAGTTCGTCGCGCCCGCGGGGAGCGGCTTGTTCGGCTCGGCATCGACCATTGGGAGCCGATTGACCTTGCCGGAGGCGACAAAGGTGTCCCCCGAACTCTGGGAACTGTCGGAACTGATCGTCACTGTCAGGTCGAGCATATCCGCGAGCGTCCGAAGTTCGCCGGACTGGATCTCGACCATTTTCGTCGCGGTGCCGTCGAACGCACTCGTCCCGGCGACCGGCGGATTGTTGTACCCGAATCCGGGGATAAGCGGGATATCGAGGTTGGACCCCGAAGTGGAGGGGTTGTAAGCCGCGAGGTTCGCCTGCCCCGTGACCGCGAACGGATCCGAGAGGTCCCCAGCGGGCACCTCAACGACGAACCGAGTGTTGCCGTTCTCTAGACGGACGTCGTAGCCGGACGGTACTGACTGATTCCGGTTCCGAGAGCCGGACGGCAGACTGCTTGCGTCGTCGTAAACCGTCTCCAAGCTGTCGTCGTCGTCGTAGTCCCGAGCCGCTAGTTGGAAGTCCTCGACACCGTCGTTGTCTGCGTCGAACGCGAACGTGATCGAGTCGTCGAACTGACCGTTCGGGTCCAGCGCGTACGGCAGATCTGCGGTGATCACTACTGGATCCGAACTCAGATCGATCTCGACATTAGCGACCTCGCCGAACTCCGACTGAAGTGAGACCTGATTCTGGGGGCTCCCGTTGTCGAACCCGTAATCGATCGTGAACTCACGAGTGTCGTCCAGCGACTGCTCCGGCTCCGGATTCCGGTCGATAGGGGTGACGTTCGAGACGTTCACGTCAAGCGAACCATCGAGATTCCCGTCGTTATTCACCTGAAGCGCGCTGACTCCAGAATCTCCGGGGGCAACCTCGGAAGCCGTGAGCGTCGCACTCCCACCATTGCCGAGTGTCAGATCGAGCGTCCCTGCCTGCACGCTGTTCCCGCTACTCGTCTCGGTGTCGCTGAAGAGTGCGAACGTCCCCGCACCCGCACCCGCGGAGGCCACACCGACAGTGCCGAGCGCGCCGAGCACCCGGCGGCGATTCAGTTCGATCGTCGAGCCGCTGTTTTTGTCGTCGTCGGACATAGGTTTGCACACCGCGCGGAACCACACCGCGCACACAATTGGCAACGAACTGGGGGGTAGTATTTATGTGCTGCATACAGGTCTGTAGCGACTGGCCTACAGCATTGTACCATAATACATACACCTTGTATAGTGACCCCTACACGGCGTCTTAGCCGCTCTAGACACGATCTAAAAGAATCGAAATATCGCCAGTTGATTCCGTACGGAGGGAAGGTAACGGCGAGTTATCCGAATGATCCTGATTCGCGTTTGTGCGCACGCTACAATATTCGAGTTGTTGTGTATCTAAAATAATATGAAACTGCTGGGAACCGAGCCAAATATCTAAGTATCTGACAAATGAACTGTTATTAGTGTCAACACAATCGGGTGATACGGGGGGTGACGTCGGGCCAGATGGACCGTTCAGCCCCGATGACGACGGACCCGGGGAGTTGGACCGGACGGAGGTGTTCGAGCTGCTCGGTAACGATCGGCGGCGGTACACACTCCACCATCTGATGCGGGCAAAGAGCGCCGAGATTAGCGAACTCGCAGAACACGTCGCCGCGTGGGAGAACAATATCGACCTCAAGGAGGTCGACTCCAGCCAGCGTCGGCGGGCGTACGTCGCACTCCACCAGACGCACCTCCCACGTCTTGACGATGCTGGCGTATTGAGCTACGAGTCAACCCGTGATGAGATCGAGTTGACCGAAATTGGAGAGAATCTCCAGGTGTATATGGACGTCGTACAAGGCAACGACATCCCCTGGAGCGAATTCTATCTCGGGCTATCGGCGTTCGCAGCAGCACTCATCACGGTTGCGTGGCTTGATATCTACCCCTTTTCAATCGGCGGCGATGCCGCGTACGCCGCACTCATCGTCGGTATGTTCACACTGACCAGCGTCGTTCACCTTGCTCGCTCGCGACGGAACCGGCTTGGCGCCAACACGGAGCCACCGACTGCTCGCTGATCAAGAAGTGACCACGCGGTATCCAACGTATTCCGGCGAGGTTCAGAAGCCGAGGAGGTTTTACCGGTCGCCAACGCAGTCAACGACGTGTCACGACACCGCCCGTACGACGATACGAAGTCGCTGATCGCCATCATTCTCGGCGTGCCAGCGCTGGCGGGACTGGTGTACTTCCTCCTCGTTGCGGTCAACGTCGCGTGGCGCGACTACGGCCTCGTGGTCGGCGTACTCGTGTTCGTCGTCGGCTTCGTTGGTCTCTCGTACGGCTCCTACCGGGCAGTGGAACTCGTCCGCTCGTCGGGCGGTCGCTGACCGGAAGTAACACCAAACAGCCCCACGTCGCACCGTGAACGCCGCCCGCGACGCGAACGACTCCAAACCTTTACACTAACACGAGTAAACGACGATCTATGAGCAGGAATTACGACTCGCTGCACGACCCCAACGCGGAGTACACGATGCGGGAACTGTCCAGCGAGACGATGGGCGTGACGGCTAAGCGCGGCGGCGGGCGCGACGTGGAGATCACCGACGTCCAGTGTACGATGGTCGACGGCAACTTCCCGTGGACGCTCGTGCGCGTCTATACGGACGCGGGCATCGTCGGCACTGGCGAGGCGTACTGGGGCGCGGGCGTGCCCGAACTCATCGAGCGGATGAAGCCGATGATCGTCGGCGAGAACCCCCTCGACATCGACCGCCTGTACGAGCACCTCATCCAGAAGATGTCCGGCGAGGGGACCGTCGAAGGCGTCACCGTCACCGCCATTTCCGGCATCGAGATTGCGCTTCACGACCTCGCAGGCAAGATCCTCGAGATTCCGGCCTACCAATTGCTCGGCGGGAAGTACCGTGACAAGATGCGTGTCTACTGTGACTGTCACACCGAAGAAGAGGCCGACCCTGAGGCGTGTGCCGACGAGGCCGAACGCGTCGTCGAGGAACTCGGCTATGACGCGCTGAAGTTCGACCTGGACGTGCCCTCTGGCTTCGAGAAGGACCGCGCAAACCGGCACCTGCGACCCGGCGAGATCCGCCACAAGGCAGAGATCGTCGAGGCGGTGACCGAGCGCGTGAAAGACCGCGCGGACGTCGCGTTCGACTGCCACTGGACGTTCTCCGGCGGCAGCGCAAAGCGCCTCGCCAACGCCATCGAGGACTACGACGTCTGGTGGCTCGAAGACCCCGTTCCCCCGGAGAACCTCGAAGTCCAAGAGGAGGTCACAAAGTCCACCGTCACGCCGATCACGGTCGGCGAGAACCGCTACCGCGTGACCGAAGAGCGCCGTCTCATCGAGAATCAGGCGGTCGACATCATCGCACCCGATATGCCGAAGGTCGGCGGGATGCGCGAGACCCGCAAGATCGCAGACGTGGCGAACCAGTACTACGTCCCGGTCGCGATGCACAACGTCTCCTCACCGGTGGCGACGATGGCGAGCGCCCACGTCGGCGCGGCTATCCCCAACTCGCTGGCCGTCGAGTACCACTCGTACGAACTCGGCTGGTGGGACGACCTGGTCGAGGAGGACGTCATCGAGGACGGCTACATCACTATCCCCGAGGAACCCGGCATCGGCGTCACCCTCGATATGGACGTCGTCGAGGAGCACATGGTCGACGGCGAGACGCTGTTTGACGAGGCGTAAGCCGAGGTCGAATCTGCGGAGCTTTACTCCGCGCTGTTTGACGAGGCGTAAGCCGGTTTCAAACGCGGAACTATCCGATTTTCGGAGTTCGACAAAGCGTAAGCTGAGCGAACCACCTGTAACCGAGTCATAGTGATACACGGGGGGCCGCTCCCGGTGCCGTCCGGGACTGGGCCGTCCGTACCACCCGACGACGCCGCCCTGCCACACCTCGAGTCGTGGACCGAAGCAGAGCGTGGGTCGTGAATCTCGCTTTCGTCTTTCGATTTTCTCCAGCACGTCGGTACACGTCCAGTGTAACGCCGCGCTACGGCAGCTCCGACGAACGCCGGGTGTGGATAACAAGAACAGTTGAGAGCGTGCCCAGTGGATATGGTGCGAAGTGACAGTGCGACGGCGACCGTCGTAGCTGTGGTGCTGTTGATGGTGCTGGCACCGATTGCGGGAGTGGCAGTCTCCGTCGGTGCCGCGTCCAGTCAGCAGCCCGCAGCGACGACCACAACGGCGACGGGACCGACGACGGCGAACGCGCCCACGATTGGGCCGGCCGACGGCGACTCAGCCACACCCGATCGACGTGGCATCGTGAGCGGACGAACGAACCTCAGCGACGCGGACACCAAAGTCGGCGGTGAGGGCGACGGCGACCGACTCGGGCGGTCGGTCGCACGCGTGGGCGACGTGAACGGCGACGGCGACGCTGATCTCCTCGTCGGCGCGCCGCGCAACGACTCACGCGGCGAGAACGCCGGTGCAGTGTACCTCTTCTACGGGCCGGTTGACCGTGGCGACGTAGAGGCGGCTGACGCTGATGCCGTCTTCTACGGCGTCGACGCGCGAGACCGCGCGGGGTCGTCGCTCGCAGGCGGTGACGTCGACGGTGATGGGTACAGCGACCTCGTGATCGGTGTGCCAGGCGACGACGCCGCGGCCAACAACTCTGGAGCGACGTACGTCGTTTACGGCGGGCCGTCGCTATCAGGGAAGCGCTCGGTCACCGCGGCGGCCGACGTTCGCCTTGAGGGCGTGTCCGCGAATGATCGCGCTGGAAACGCAGTGGGCATCGTGCGCGCTGGCGAACTTGACGACCGCGATTATGACGACGGTGGCGCAGTCCTTGTCGGCGCACGAGCGGCCGACACGTCAGCTGGTAACTCCTCTGGGGCGGTATACGTCGTTGACCTTCGTGACGGCTTCACCGGGGAACGGTCGCTTGCCGACGCCGACAGCACGTTCCTCGGCGAGGACGACAACGACGCCGCCGGACTGGCCGTCACAGGCGTCGGCGACGTCGACGATGACGGACGCGAAGAAGTTGGCGTCGGTGCACCTGGGGCCGACGCAGACCGGGCCAACGCCACGAATGACGGCGCGGTGTACGTCCTCTCGAACGTGTTCTCGGGTGGCACCCGAAGCCTCGACACGGCCGACGTACGCCTCGACGGCGCCGAATCGCGGGACCGGGCCGGGTCCGCGCTCGCAGGCGGCGCAGACGTGAACGGTGACGGCGTCGACGACCTCGTGATCGGCGCACCCTTCGCGGACGTGACTGGGCAGAACGCTGGGGCGGCGTACGTCGTCTTCGGCGGCGACCTCGAATCCGGAAGTCTCGCCGACGCCGACCGACGGCTGTACGGGGCGGGCGCGGGCGACCTCGCTGGCTACGCCCTCGCGACGGTCGGCGCGCGTTGCGGTGACGTGGCCGACATCCTCGTCGGTGCGCCACGAGCCGACTCGGTAGCGGGCAATGACAGCGGCGCAGTCTACCTGATCGACGGCGAGGTGCGCCGAGGGTCGACGAACCTCGATGACGCCGACGCGACGCTTCACGGTGAGAGTCCGGGCGACGAGGCAGGATGGTCGGTCGCAGGAGTGGGTGACGTGGGCGGCGGCGACGCAGACGACGTAGTGGTCGGCGCCCCTCGTGCAGATCCTGGCGGTGCAGCGTACGTGGTCCACGGCGACTGTGTGGACGAACAGACCGAGAAGGACGATGACAGGGACCGGGACAAAGACCGCGATAAGGACCGAGACAAAGACCGAGACAGAGACCGCGACGAGGACAAGGACGAAGACCTGAGACGAGTCTCGATCGAGGTTCGGTGTACCGCCGACGGCGGCCGCATCGTGCTAGAAAACCCTAACGACGAAGCCGTTCGCGTCATCGTGACCGGACCCGATGGTTACGAGCGTCGGGCGACCCTCGACGCCGAAGGCGATGACGACACCCTTCGACTTTCTGGACTCGATAACGGAGCGTACACCGTCCGAACCCGAACCACCGGTGACGACAGCGAATCGATCGGTCGCGAGCGAGTCACCGTCGACTGCGAGGAACCTGACGATGGAGAACCGGTCTTCGACCTCGTCGAGACGAACGTCACCTGTACCGACGACGGCGCGACCCTGCGACTCGCGAACCCGAACAACGACTCCGTCCGGGTCGTCGTCGACGGACCGAACGACTTCGAACGGAACGTCTCGCTGGACCCCGCAGGAGAAGAGAACGACACGCGAGAGCTCACAGGGCTAGAGAACGGGTCGTACACAGTACGGACGCTAACCGACGACGGCGACGACTCGCGACAGGTCGGCCGCGAACGACTCACCGTCGATTGCCCGCCCGTCGACGGTGACGAACCCGACATCGAACTTGTGGAGACGAACGTCACCTGTGAAGACGATGGTGGCGTACTCGTCGCGACGAACCAGAACGACGTGGCGGTGCAAGTCGACGTGGAAGGACCGGGCGACACCGAACGCCGCGAAACCCTGGAACCCGGCGACGAACTCCGACTTGACGGACTGGAAAACGGGACGTACACCGTCCGCACACTGACCGCAGAAGACGAGAACGTCCGGGTAGTCGGGAATACCACTGTCGAAATCGAGTGTGAGCCGGATGTCGACGAACCCGGCGACGGCGACGCAGAGGAAGTCTTGCCGGTCGAGACGGCTGTCACCTGCGCTGAAGATGGTGGCGTCCTGGTTGCGACGAACACGAACGACGTGGCAGTGCAGGTTGACGTGGAAGGTCCGGGTGAGACGGAACGACGCGCCACGCTTCAGCCAGGTGAGGAACTCCAACTGGATAGCCTACAAAACGGCACCTACACCGTCCGTACCCTGACCACCGACGATGAAGGAGTGAGCGAAGTCAGCAGCGAGGACGTAGTTGTGGCGTGCGCCGTCTCAGTAGACGGTGAAGACGGCGAAGACGGCGAGGATGGTGAAGACGGAGAGAATGGCGAAGATGGAGAGAACGGTGAAGACGGAGAGAATGGCGAAGATGGAGAGAACGGTGAAGACGGAGAGAATGGCGAAGATGGAGAGAACGGTGAAGACGGCGAAGAGGGCGAGAACGGCGAGAACGGCGAAGACGGCGAAGAGGGCGAGAACGGCGAGAACGGCGAAGACGGCGAAGAGGGCGAGAACGGCGAGAACGGCGAAGACGGCGAAGAGGGCGAGAACGGCGAGAACGGCGAAGATGGAGAGAACGGTGAAGACGGTGAAGACGGCGAAGACGGCGAAGACGACGAGAACAGCGAGAACGGCGAGGATAGTGAGAATGGTGAAGAGGACGAAGACGGCGAAGACGGCGAAGATGAGGAGGATGGTGAGAATGGCGAAGACGGAGAGAACGGCGAAGACGAGGAAGACGATGGCGAGGCGGAACTGATCTCTCCGTAGCACGCCACTCTGGATGCATACACTCTGTGTCTATCCACGGCCGTCGGTTCGTCCCCGTTCTCACGATCAGTTCGTTCGTAATCTGATAATATCGCAACACGTGGGGGTGATCGCGACGGCGTCGTTCGGTTTGGTCACCGTACCAGCCGAATTTCGGCATCTAGACTGGATTCGCGGCTGTCGGGAGCCAACCAACACGTCTAGTCGGCGATGACGACGGCATTCTCGCGTGCGGTCGACGACGCGATGTAACACGGGATTACTCAATGGCCAGGCCTGCGTCGGTGTGGATAACAAACTGACTTCCTCGCATCCGTGGGTCGTATGGAGCGTGGTCTTCGTGTTCTCGTTGTCCTCCTCGTCACCGTCGCGGTCGTCACGGTTCCGATCCTCACCGCCGTCGACGAGACGGCGACACTCACCGGTACACTCCGTCCGGATACGGGCGGAACCACGGCAGTCCCGGCAGACGACCGCACCGCGACCGGCGTCAGTAGCGTCAGCGGTGCCGACGCGTTGCTCGTGGGTGCGGGCGCCCGCGACCGCGCCGGACAAGTCGTCGCGGGCGTCGGCGACGTGAACGGTGACGGCGTCGACGACCTCGTTATCGCGGCACCCGAGAACGATTCTGGTGGCGAGAACGCCGGGGCAGTCTATCTCCTGTATGGCCCGGTCGACGGGCAGAACGCCTCCGTCGCGAACGCAGACGTGACGCTCACCGGTGCCCGTGCAAACGACACGGCGGGCGTGTCGGTCGCCGGCGGCGACCTCGACGGCGACGGCCACAGTGATCTCGTGATCGGTGTCCCCGGTGACGACGCCGCTGGGACGGACGCTGGTGCAGTCTACGTCGTGTACGGTGGGCCGTCACTGTCGGGTGAGCGGTCGCTCACGGCGGCTTCAGACCTTGTCTTCAGGGGTGTCTCCCCTGGTGACGGTGCAGGATCCGCGGTCGATGTCGTCGGGTCCGACGGCACCAACCAGCGTGGCGGGACCGGAATTGTCGTTGGTGCCTCGCGGGCGGACACACCTGATGGTGAGGACACGGGCGCAGCGTACTTCGTTGTGACCGATGGGATGCCGACCGGAACGCAGTCGCTGTCGACTGCCGATGCGACCTTCCACGGCGAGGACGACAACGATCTAGCGGGGCACGCGGTCGCCAATGTGGGTGACGTGAACGGCGACGGTCAGACAGACGTAGCTATCGGAGCGCCCGCAGCCGACGTAGACCGCGCAAACAGGTCGAATGATGGAGCGGTGTACGTCGTTTCTGACGTCTTCGCCGCGACGAACACGTCGAGTCTCAGTGACGCCGACGTGCGCCTCGTCGGTGCCGCCTCCGGTGACTTCGCCGGCTACGACATCGCTGGTGGCGCGGACGTGAACGGCGACGGCGTCGATGACCTCGTGATCGGCGCACCATTCACCGACGCAAGCGGAGACGACTCTGGTGCGGCGTACGTCGTCTTCGGCGGACGCTCACTTTCCAGTCGGTCACTCGCGACCGCAGACCGGACGTTCCGCGGGGCCGGTGCGGGTGATCTCGCTGGTTACTCGGTTGCCATCACGGGCGCTGCCTGTGGCGTCCGCGCGGACATTCTCGTCGGCGCACCGAATCACGACACTGACACCAGCGTCGATAGCGGTGCGGCGTATCTCGTCTCCGGCGGATCTGACCTGCGAACGCTGAGTCTATCGGACGCAGACGCTCGGATCAGCGGTGACGCAGAGAACGACGAGACGGGATACGACGTCGCTGCCGTGGGCGATATCGGCGGTAACGACAGCGAGGACGTCGTGATCGGTGCGCCGCGAAACGACGACGGCGGCACCGACTCTGGCGCGGTGTACGTCATCTACGGCGACTGTACCGCCGACGGGGCGGTTCGTGCAGACCAGGCGCAAGGCGTTGCCGACGGCGGGGCGGCCGAGAGTGCGAGTACGCCGAACGCGAACGCGAACGACGCCGCGGAAGCGGGCGACGACGACCAAAGCGACGCAAGCGGAGGCGGATCGGATACCAACGACGACCGATCGAACGTGGGCGGAACGAACGGTGGTGAGGACGACTCGAGTGGTTCTACCGGGGCGAGTGAGTCGGGAACGGCGAACGGAGACAGTGGATCAACTGGGTCGAGTAGCGAGAGTTCAGGTGCGTCGTCGAACGACGACTCCGCCGAAGAGTCTACTAACGACGACTCCGCCGAAGAGTCTACTAACGACGACTCCGGCGACGACGAGTCGGATGCTGAGAGCGAGGGATCAGACGACGAGGTCGACGAAGACGAGGCGGACGATGACGACGCCCCGACTGACGACGAACCCGACGGGTCTGAAGACGCAGACTCGGACAGCGACTCCGCGGAGTCGAACGACGACGATGCTGCGACGGACGACGATGGCGACGACTCGGACGGTGGTGACGCTCCGGAAAGCGACGACTCCGAGAGCGGTGACGCGGGCGGCGATGCCGAAGACGAACAAGGAGCCGAGAATACCGGGGAGAGCGACGAGTCAGCGTCGGGTGACGACGCAAACACTGGAACAGAAAGCGGCGATGATTCACCCGACGACCCTGACGAGGGAGACAGTTCGTCCTCCGAGCAAGCGTCCGGGACGCAAAGCGGCGACGAATCGAGCGAAGGGTCTGACTCGACTGCCGATGGTGCCTCCGAAAGTGAGTCGGAGTCGAGTGGGTCCAGCGGGAACGCCGACGAGTCTGGCGACGCTGGTAACGGGGAGACCACCGGAGACGAGTCTGATTCCTCTTCGAACGGCAACGCGAACGACAACGCGAACAACAATTCGAACGGCAACGCGAACGACAACGCGAACAACAATTCGAACGGCAACGCGAACGACAACGCGAACAACAATTCGAACGGCAACGCGAACGACAACGCGAACAACAATTCGAACGGCAACGCGAACGACAACGCGAACAACAATTCGAACGGCAACGCGAACGACAACGCGAACAACAATTCGAACGGCAACGCGAACGACAACGCGAACGGCAACGAGAGCGGAGCATCCGACGGTGCGTCGGAGAACGACGAGTCGAACGAGAGCCCCCCAAGTTCAGGGTCCAACAACGAGTCAGACAGCAACGACGCTGGTTCAGAGACGAACTCCGAGAGCGACGAAGATACAGGGACGAGTGACGACGGAGACGAGACGAACGGCGGGCCACCCGAGGACGCGAGTGGCGACGATGCGGAAGACGGCGATGCAGAAGACGAGTCGAACCAAGAGAACGACAGCTCCAACGACGAGACTCCGAACGACGACAACGGTGGTGACAGCGGGGGCGAGGGCGCGAGCGACGAGTCGAGCGAGTCTGAGAGCGCGACAGACGAGGACACGAACGGCAACGCAGACGAGGAAAGCGACCCCAGCGAAGGCGCGTCGAGCGGCAGTACCAACGACGGACAGCGCGGTGATGAGTCGAACACCGGCTCGCCGTCCGACGAGGCAGGGAGTGAGGACGAGTCGGGTGAATCCGAATCCAACGAGTCATCGGCCGAGGAGAGCGCCGGATCCGGGGGCGACGACTCCGAGGAGTCATCCCAAGGATCCGAGGAAGGGGAGGACAACTCACCGCCAAGTGAGTCGGATGGCCAATCCGGAGCCGACGAATCCGGCAGTGAGTCGTCGAGCGAGGCCGACGACACGGAGACCGGCGATTCCGGGGAGTCGAACGGCGAAAGTGGTGCTTCGGAGGGATCGACCAACGAAAGCGACGACTCCGAGGGAACCGACGAGACGGCTGGAGACGACGAGAGTGAAGACGAGAGTGAATCAGAGAACAGCGGCGGACAGGGCAACGCTGCTGGCGATTCTGAGTCGAACGGCTCCGAGGAAGGATCGGAGAACGACACCGCTGGAGAGGGGCAGAACGGCGAAAGTGATCAGGGAGCGTCGGGAGAGAGTTCCAACGGAGGAGACGACGACGGAACGTCCGAATCCGACGACGACCAGGGCGAGTCCAGCGAAGCGAGTGACGACGGAGCGTCGAACTCCACCGAGGGCGATCAGCCTAACGAGTCGGCGGGCAACTCCGAGTCACAACCCGACGACGAACGTGCGAGCGGCGACGAAGAGTCCGGTTCGGAAGACTCCGAGTCGACGAACGCGAACGGGGGCGAGAACGGCACCGAAACCGACGATTCCGAGCAAGCAGAAGACGATGCCTCGGGTTCCCAGGGCAGACAAGGATCGAACGAGGGGCAGTCCGACGGCGACAACTCGGGTGGAGACGGCGAGGGTGCCGGCGGCGACGGAAGCGAGAACGATAGCGCTGGCAACGGAACCGACGACGAAGCGGACGGGAACGGTGAGAGCGCCAGCGACGGTGGGAGCAGCGGGGGCGCTGGTGACAACGACAATGCCGGAAGCAACGACAACGCCAACGATAGCGGAGCTGCTGGAAACAACAGCGACAGCGAAGCCGACGAAAACGGGAGCGGGAACAGCAACGCTGCTGGCAATGGCAACTCAGGGAGCAACGAGAACGACGACGCCGATGGAAACGAGAGTTCCGGGAACGGCGCCGACAACCCGGGTGGCAACGACAGCAGTAACGACGACAACTCTGGGAACAACGACAACACCGGGAGCGATTCCGCGAACGGAAACGGGAACGGGAATTCCGAGAACGACGACAACACCAACGGCAACTCGAGCAACGGAACAGCGAATGGCAACGCTAACTCCGGGAACGGCAATGGTGATGGCAACGATGATGCCAACGGTAACTCCGGGAACGGCAACGCCAACGGCAACTCCGGCAACGGCAACGCCAACGGCAACTCCGGCAACGGCAACGCCAACGGCAACTCCGGCAACGGCAACGCCAACGGCAACTCCGGCAACGGCAACGCCAACGGCAACTCCGGCAACGGCAACGGAAATGGGAACGGCAATGGCGCCGCGAATGGAAACGGGAACGGCAACCAGAGTGACACCACTACCAACGCGACGAACTCAACACGGTCTGGGAGTTCAGGGGGCGGTCAAAACGGCACGAGTGGGACTGGGAATGGCAGTTCAGGGAACGGCAACGGAACTGATGGCGCCGCTGGTAACGGGAACGGCAACGCTGGCAACGGGAACGGCAATGGAAACGGCAACTCCGGCAATGGGAACTCCGGCAACGGGAACGGCAATGGAAACGGCAACTCCGGCAATGGGAACGGAACCAACGACACCGACACCGCAGTCGAACGAGCAACCACCCGCGACCGAACCGGGTCGCTCGTCGCGTGAACGGACTCCGTCGTTGGGTTAGACCGAGTCGACGCCGCGTATTTCCACGCGGGTGCCGCCGTCGGCGGCCGCAGTAATGTCGACGTGCCACCCTTGCGTCTCGGAGAAGCGTTCGACGATGGCGAGGCCGAGGCCTGTCCCGTCCGCGTGCGTGCTATGGCCAGGTTCGAACACCTGATCGCGGTCGTCTGGTGGAATGCCGGGGCCATCGTCGGCGACGTAGAACCCAGCGTTCGGTGCGTCGGCTCTCCCATCGCCGATGCTACCGACGGTCACCGTCACGTCCGCGCCGACGTGGTCGACAGCGTTGCGAAAGAGATTCTCGAACATCTGTCCGAGCGGTCCCTCCTGTGCGGTGAAGCAGAATGAGTCGACGACCCGCAGACGCGCATCATCGGCCTGAACGTGTCCCCACGCCGCCTGTGCCCGGTCGCGCAGCGAGACTTCGGTCGGTGGGTCGTCTTCGGTGATACGGCCGCGAGCGAGACGCAACGCGTCGGTGATGATGTCTTCGATGCGGGTCGCGGACGACTTGATCGACTCGAGGTTTCCGGCGGCCGTGGCTTCCGAGCGGTCGCCAGGTGACTGCTCCTCCAACCCGTCATCAGTCGCGTCGAGCCGCTCTGCGAGTAACTCGACGCGACCGAGGACGACGTTCAGTGGGTTTCTGAGGTCGTGTGAGAGCACGTCTGCGAGCGTCTCCAGTCGGTCGTTCTGTGCCTCTAATCGCTGTTCGGTCCGCTTTCGCTCAGTGATGTCGAGGTGGACCACCTGCGCGTGGGTCGTCCCTTCGTACTCGAACCCGGACACTCGCGCGAGGAACCATCGCTGTTCTTCCGGCGAGTGACAGGGGTACTCGTGATCGAACGTCTCGCGGTCGCCCGCGAGAACAGCTTCGAGTCCATCAGCGACGATGCTTCCGTCGAAGCCGTCACCGGGCGTTTCCGCCGTGATCACTCCACCGTCGACGGCGTGTGACCGATCCTCGTCGTTTGGGTCGGTCGCAGCGTCACGACACACTCGAATATAGTTGCGCCCGACAGGGTCGACCACATCTGCGTCGGGTTCCCAGTCGACGTAGCGTCGCCAATCCTGGTTCGTGTCGACGATCACCCCGCTCTGGTCTACGACCGCGACTTGGAGGGGAAGAGCGTCGAATCCGGCTTCGGGAAGCGTGCGGGAACTCACTCGGGAATAGCCAACGCCCTGGAGATACAAGAAGGCACAACCCTGTGTTTCGGATTGGATAATCGGCGAGCGAGGCGAATCCGCCTGTAACTTTATGCGCGGCGCCGTGGTGGTTGTGATTATGTCACACAGTAGCAACAACAGCGATCCTGGCTACACCGTCGACCACCACCTCTCGGATGCAGACCGGAACATCCACTCGGCGTGGGACAACTCGTTGGAACCCGCGCTGACGGTCACCGACGGCGACGTGGTTCGCTTCGAGTGTCGCGACGCCGTCGACGGCCAGATTGATGTCGAGACCACCGCTGAGGACGTGATGGGCGTGAGCTTCGACCCAGTCCACCCGCTCACGGGTCCTGTGTACGTCGAGGGAGCGGAACCGGGCGACGTCCTCGAGGTCGACCTCCTCGATCTCCAGCACAAAGGCTGGGGGTACAACGTCTACTTCCCCGGTGAGATGGGACTGGGACTGCTTCCCGAGGACTTCGAGGACCCTGGCATTCACATCTGGGATCTTCAGGGCGACGTCGGGAAGTTTGTCAACGGTATCGAGGTCCCACTCGACCCATTCCCGGGCGTCATCGGCAACGCACCCGCCGAAGACGGCGAACACGACACGCTCCCGCCGCGGAGCGTCGGCGGCAATATGGACGTGAAGCACATGACTGCAGGATCGACCGTCCGGCTGCCGGTCGAAGTTGAGGGCGCGTTGTTCTCGACGGGGGACTGTCACGCCGCACAGGGTGACGGCGAGGTGTGTGTCACCGGCGTCGAGGCACCGATGTTCGTCACCGCCCGGTTCCGCGTCCGTAAGGACCTCGACATCGAGCAACCGGAGTTCACGACGACGGGGCCGTTCACGCCGACGGGCGTCGACGAACCGATGTACGCGACGACCGGCATCGACGCCGACCTGATGGAGGCGACAAAGAAGGCGACCCGACATATGATCACCCACCTCCACGACCACCGCGGCCTGACGCGGGGTGAGGCGTACATCCTCTGTTCGGCGGCGATGGACCTCAAGATCAGCGAGGTCGTCGACGCACCGAACTGGACGGTGACCGCGTACATTCCCGAGAGCATCTTCCCGGACAGCGCCGAGGAGAACTGAGCGACAGTCACGGACCGACGAGCAGGTTCCAACCGGTAAGCTCGTCACATCTCACCGGCCCGTACTGCTCGGATTGCGACACTGCAGAAGGTTAAGCCCGGCAACCGGTGTGCATCGAGTCAACTACCCCGCGCTAACCGCCTTCGGCGGTTTGAGGACGGGGCTTGCGTGGCTTCCAGCGGGGGTAGGTTGCACGCCCGTCTGGACTTGTTTGCTGGCAGGTCGGACCAGCAGAGGCAATTTAATTGTCGGTGTTCTCACGCTCTGACCCGTGTGGGTACGGAGAGGCACGTGGCGTCACGTTCGCGGTCGTCGTTCCCACGTTAGGGCCAGTTGACTGTGGCCCGTTCCACCCGAGAAACCACCGTGCTTGGACCCTCCCAAGATTGCTGTGGCCCCCTTCACAGGAGTACTTCTGCCCGTGTGAAACTATGCCACGATTGACGGTTCGTCATTATAAGCGTTTGCGCTTGAAACGAACGCGCTTCCTCCCCTCCCTACTCGCTCGCTCCACTCGTTCGTTGAGGAAGGGGCCTCCGCGCTACCGCTCAGGTGAACGCCGACTCACCTGTCCGAGCGACCACTGATGTCGGCTGCCGACAGTTGTACGTCGAGTCGCCAGGCGGCCCATATGAGCGACGCCACAAGTAGGAACGTCGCCACTGGCCGGAGCCACGCGACCGCCGTCAGCGCCGCACTCGTCGCCTGGAGGCCGAGAACGATGAACAGCAACGGACCGCAACACGCAGTCCCTGACAGCAGCGCCGGAAGCCCCGCCGCGAGTCCCGACGCAGGAGAGATCTCACACACCGTCGGGCGTCGCCACGCGAGCGTTGACAGCGCGAGGTTCGCGCCTACGAGGACGCCTAGCAGTGCCCCAATTGCGAGCGTCGCTGGCGAGACGAGCAGTTCTACGGGTCCGAGCGTCACGAGCGCCACCGCCTCACCACTGAGGGAACGGACAAGCGGCGCGGCAGACACGCTCACTGCGACGGTTGACCCCGTTTCGAGGACGCCGGCCGTCGACTGACCCAGGTCGCCGACAGCGAACAGGTACACAAGGACGTACGCGAGCGTCGTCGCGAGCAACACGCCCACCGAGACGCGGTCGTTGAGTGTCGCCGCGAGCGCCCGTCGCGTCCGAGCAGCCGCGTCCGCGGCGATGGCGAGCACTCGCGGCGCGAATCCGTCGTCAGCAGCCGTCTCAGGTGACATATACCGTCTCCGGATAGAAACCGCCCATCGCGTGCCACATCGCGTCGAAGGCGTACGCTCGGTCAAGAGGGAGCGAGTCGGCGGCGTACGTCTCGCCGTCGACGACGAGTAGTCCGTCGCCGCTCGCGGTGACGGTCGCGCCTTCCGTGCGGTACACGTATCCCGTATCGAGGGTGGAGTCGTAGACGGCGACGAGTGCGCCGTCGTCGGTGGCGAGCACCGTCTCCTCGCGGAGCGTCGGCTTGTCGAAGGCGACGGCGCGGTCAGCGGTTCGCGTGCCGACCACCACGCGCTTGGCGTCCTCCTGCGTCTCCTCATACCCTTCATCGAGCGACGGGAACAGCGGCTGACTGAACGACGCGTAGTAGCCGGTGTCGGGGTTGTAGTTGCCGTACGGGTCGCCACCGTAGCGCCGCGAGTAGCCCGTGTTTTCCGTCATAATCTCCGTATCGGGGTGGGCACGCCGCCACTGCCCCCACGTCGTCCACACGAGGCGGAACTCGCGGAGTTGGTCGCCCGCCTGCGGCCCCGACACGGCCGCCGCGAGAATCTGCGGCCACCGCGAGTCGGTCGCGCGGTCGTACATCACGAGATTGTTGTTTACGAGACGGCCCGAGACGCCGAAGGTGGTGTCGCCACGCTCGAACCCCATCGCAGTACCCGTCAGCGGGCAGTAGGTGACCGCGACGTTCGTCCCGTCGAGGACGTCGTTCGCGATCTCGTGCCACACGAGGATGTGCTGGGAGTACGCCTTCACGTCCGACTCGCCGGCGTACCCGAACACGACGCGATCGTCGGGGAACGACACATCACTCGCGGGGGCGAACTGCGGGGAGTCGATAGACGGGATGCCGTCTTTGCCGGGGCCACCGCTGACGGTGGCGTCGCTGACGCGGTCGAGATCCCACGGCTGGTACAGGCCAGTCTCGCGGGCCGGAGGTGGATTCCCGTCGGTACCGAGGAGGTCGCCATCACCACTCCCAGGAACGGACGTCCCGTCGAGACAGCCAGCGACCGACGCGACGCCAGCAACGCCGACGCTACCGAGAAACCGCCGACGTGAGAGTGATGGTGACATACCAATCGGTACGACGTATCCTCGGAAAGCAGTAGGCCGGTCGTGCGAGTGACCCGCACGGGACCGGCAGGCACAGTGGTTCTCGAACCACACACGACCGTCGGCCGCTCACTCGCCGTGCGTCCGACCGAGCGATCGCTTGAGGCGGTCGACGATCCGACGACCCTCGGTTCGGGGGTCGGCTTCGAGTATCTCCACGCCGTCGCCGACGGCGACCCTGCCGGGGTCGACCACGTCCGCACAGATGCCGCCACGTCGCCCCTTCAGCGCCCGAGCGATGCCATCCTGCCCGCCCACTTGCTCGACGTGCGTACACGGTGGCCGCGGGCGCGTGCCGCGAAGCACGGCCCCGGTCTCGGCGTCGCCGAGACGGAACGTCGCCTCCAGCAATTCGTCGAGGTCGGCGCCGCGGACGACGACATTGCGCCGGTGCCGGCCGTCGGTGAGGTCGATACCGGCCTCCTCGCGAATCGTGTCGAGTGCGGCGGCGTCGACGAGCGTCACCTCACACACGTCGAACGGCGAGTAGTACCCCGACCCGTTTAGGTAGCGGTCACCCTCGATGCCGCCGTCGACGAGTCGGATCCGGTCGTGGTCGACCATCGGTGCAGACCCCTCGGGCGCGGTGAACAGCGCCTCGACGCGAGCGTTCATCGGCGTAGTAGAGGTGGCCCGAGCGTATGAACCCACTCGGAGCCGTCGCGACGGTGTCGCATCGTCGGCACTCAGGCAGTCTCCGCACGCGGGCGGCCACCGCGGGCGGCGACGACGCCGGCGGCGAGCGCACAGACGAGACTCAGGCCGACCTGAATCGGCATCGAGAGCGTCTCGTCGGCCCCGGGCACGTTCACGTACCGGAGGGCGGCGACCGCGAGGAACGCGACGCCGAACGTCCCGTAGGCGACGAGTACAGCCATCGCACTCGGAGGCAGGCGCTCGGAGGCGACGAGGAGGCCGACCGCGATGGCAGCGAGGAGGGCGGCGACCAAACCGACGAGGACGCCGAGAATCCCGACGCCCGGGCCGCCGAGACCCGAGGCGGTGGACGCCTCGATGGCGACGGTACCCGCGACCAGCAGGGTCGTGACGCCGCTGGCGAGTGCGAGGGGGAGGGCTCGGCCGATCATATGCTCACGTACGCGAAGGTCGGACAAAGGCGCTCCTGTCAGATTCAGATACCGAGAACTCGGGTCACCATAGGAGAGCGGGTCAGCGTCGACGAACCCGGGTTCTCAGGGCCAGTTGCCGCTGTCGAGGAACGCGTCGACGACGCGCTGAATCGCGACGACGTATGCGGCGGTCCGGAAGTTCGGCACCTCACGTTCCTCGTAACACTCGGTCAGGTCGTCGAAGGCGCTCACGATGTGGCGCTCCAGTTCCTCGTTGACCCGTTCTTCGGTCCAGTAGAAGCGCTGGCGGTTCTGCACCCATTCGAAGTAACTGACTGTGACGCCGCCAGCGTTCGCGAGGATGTCGGGGAACACGTGGACGTCGGCCTCAGTGAGCACGTCGTCGGCGTCGGGCGTGAGGGGGCCGTTGGCCGCCTCGACGATGACGTCGGCTTTCACGTCGTTCGCGAGGTCGCCGTCGATGGCGTTCTCCAGCGCCGCGGGGACGAGGAGGTCGACATCGAGCGTGAGCAGGTCGTCGTTAGAGAACTCCTCGTCGGCACCGGCGTATCCCGAAACCGACCCCGTCTCGTTCTTGTGGGCTTTCACGTCGCGGGCGTCGAGGCCGTCTTCGGCGTACACCGCACCCGAAGAGTCGGAGACGGCGACGATGTTCGCGCCCAGGTCTTCGATGAGGTAGGCGGCGATGTGCCCGGCGTTGCCGTACCCCTGCACGGCGACGCTCGCGCCGTCCATCTCCTTGTCGAGGTAGTCGAACGCCTCGCGAGCGGTGAGCATCGTCGAGCGACCCGTCGCCTCGACACGGCCCTCCGAGCCACCGGCCTCCAGCGACTTCCCGGTGACGACGCCGGGTTCGGTGGTGTTCTCCAGCGTCTCGTAGGTGTCTTTGATCCAGTTCATCTCCCGCTGACCCGTGTTCACGTCGGGTGCGGGGATGTCCTTGTCCTCGCCGATGAACGGGCGCAGTTCCGTCGCGAACGACCGCGTCACGCGTTCGAGTTCGCTCGTGGAGTACTGCGAGGGGTCGATGACGATGCCACCTTTCCCGCCACCGTAGGGGATGTCGACGACGGCGCACTTGTACACCATCCACCCCGACAGCGCCTTCACCTCGTCGCGGGAGACGCCCGGGTGATAGCGGATGCCGCCCTTGTACGGGCCGCGGTCACCGTTGAACTCCGAGCGGAACGCTTTGAACCGCCCCAGTGAGCCGTCGTCCATCTTGACAGAGAGGTTCGTCTCGAGGACTCGCTCGGGGTGTTTGAGTCGGTCGATGACGTCGTCGTTGACGTCGAGATATGCCGCCGCGTCGTCGATTTGCTCTTGGAGGCTCTCGAAGGGGTTGGCCTCGTCACCGGACATACGTATCCACGCACCGTGCCCGTTCTTAACCGTGACGAATCAATATCATAGATATTCACTAAGGACCATAATAGTCACACCGACAGCATAGCATCGAGCGTGTGCCCAAGATCGCCCGACAGCGGTCCGGTTCGATCGAGTTGGAGAACGGCCGACGATCGGTCGTCGGCGAGAATCGACGTGTTACGTCGCCGAGAACCCGACAAACCGACCCTCGCTGCGGAAACGACGACCACCAGAGACCGATTGGTCGATCCGATCGCTACAGTGGTAGTATGTGTATATATACCTTAGATTAACACACATCATTAATACTATAATCAGGACCCCCGCAGGAGGCGACATCGACCCGCCGCACGTCGCGGCGACGGACACACCACCATGTCAACCGGAACCGCAGACACAGACGAGACTCGCGTCACCGCGGACGAACAATCGGATGACCACGAGACGGAACCGGAATCTGCTCTGGAGACGGCCCGCCGGCAGTTGGAACACGCGGCCGTCCACCTCGACGTCGACCCCGGCGTCATCGAACGGCTGAAACACCCCACCACGGTCCACCGCGTCGCCGTTCCCCTGGAACGTGACGACGGCTCCGTCGAGGTGTTCACCGGCTACCGTGCCCAACACGACGACGTGCGCGGCCCGTACAAGGGCGGCCTGCGCTTCCACCCGCACGTCAGCGAGGAGGAGTGCGTCGGCCTCTCGATGTGGATGACCTGGAAGTGCGCCGTGATGGACCTCCCGTTCGGCGGCGGGAAGGGCGGCGTCGTCGTCGACCCAAAGGCGCTCTCTGACGGCGAGAAGGAACGGCTCACCCGCCGCTTCGCCGAGGAACTGCGGAAGTTCGTCGGGCCGAAGAAGGATATCCCCGCGCCGGACATGGGAACAAACTCCCAGACGATGGCGTGGTTTATGGACGCGTACTCGATGCAGGAGGGCGAGACGGTCCCCGGCGTCGTCACCGGCAAGCCGCCAGTCGTCGGCGGCACCGAGGGCCGCGAAGAAGCGCCCGGTCGCTCCGTCGCCATCGTCGTCCGTGAGGCCGCGGAGTACTACGACTACGACCTCGACGGCCTGACCGTCGCCGTGCAGGGGTACGGGTCGGTCGGCGCGAACGCCGCCCGCCTCCTCGACGAGTGGGGCGCAGACGTCGTCTCGGTGTCCGACACCGGCGGCGCCGTCTACGACGCAGACGGTCTCGACACCCACTCGATCCCGAGTTTCTCCGAAGAACCGAACGCCGTCACCGGCTACGCCGCGGAGACGGACGGCGCGGATCTGCTCGACGACGGGAACGACATCCTCACCCTCGACGTCGACGTGCTCATCCCCGCCGCCGTCGGCAACGTCATCACCGCCGACAACGCCGCAGACGTGCGTGCAAACATCGTCGTCGAGGGTGCGAACGGGCCGACGACGTTCGCCGCCGACGAGATGCTCGCCGAACGCGGCGTCCACGTCATCCCCGACATCCTCGCGAACGCCGGCGGCGTCACCGTCAGTTACTTCGAGTGGCTTCAGGACATCAACCGCCGGACGTGGACGCTCGAACAGGTGCAGACGGAACTGGAGTCGGAGATGCTCTCGGCGTGGAACGACGTTCGCCAAGAGGTCGAAGCCCGCGATATCACGTGGCGCGACGCCGCCTACGTCGTCGCCCTCGGGCGCATCGCGGAGGCGAAGAGCGTCCGCGGTCTGTGGCCCTGAGTCGCCGCGCCTGAGGAGTCGAGTCCGGTTCTACTCCCCGATCGCGTCGGCGTCCGACCACTCGCCAGCGAGCGTTGCGTACTCCCGTACGCGCTCCGCCTGCGCGATGAGGGGTGCGTCGATCATCTCGCCGTCCACCTGGAACACGCCGCGGTCGTCGTCGGCCGCGTCGTCGCGGGCGGCGAGGACGCGCCGCGCCCACGCAATCTCGTCGGCGTTGGGCGTGAACGCCTCGTTGATGATCGGCACCTGCGAGGGGTGGATCGCCATCTTGCCGTCGTACCCAAGCCCCGCCGCGAACTGCGTCTCCTCGCGGAGACCCTCGCCGTCAGAGAAGTCGGTGTAGACTGTGTCGATGGCGTCGACATCGGCGGCAGCGGCCGCCGTCACGGCCTTCTCGCGGGCGTACAGCACCTCGGTTCCCTCGTCGGTCCGCGTCGCACCAACGTCCGCCGAGAGGTCCTCTGCGCCGAACGCCACTGCTGCGGTCGGCCCCGCGTCGGCTATCTCCTCAGCGTGGAGGACGCCACGGGCCGTCTCGACGAGAGCGATGACGGGGACACGCCGGTCGTGTTCGCGCAACTGCTTGTCCAGATGCGCGACCGCGTCACTCGACTCCGCCTTCGGAAGCATCACCGCGTCGAAGCCGGCGGCATCGTCGTCTGCGATCACCTCCAAGTCGCGGTACGTCTCCGTCCCGGTGACGCGGATGCACACCTCCGCGTCCGGGTCGAACTCGGGGTCCGAGAGAACGTCGTAGACGGCCGCCCGCGCCTCTTCCTTCCGACCGGGCGCGACGGCGTCCTCCAGGTCGAAGACGACCGTATCCGCGCCGGTTGCCGGTGCCTTCCGCATCAGTTCCGGGCGGTCGCCCGGCGAGAACAGCACGCTGCGTCTGGTCATACTGCGACGTTCTCTGGAGAGCCGTATCAATCCCAGCGACACCGACCCCTACCAGATCCAACCGACCCGGTTCCCGCACGGTTTTCACCCGGCCCGCAGACCCTCCGAGTATGGCCGGCAAGTATTACGAGGAGTTCGAGGTCGGTGAGACCATCGCCCACGAGAAGCGTCGTACCGTCTCCGAGCGGGACAACCAGGTGTTCTGCGATATGACTATGAACCAGCAACCGCTCCACCTCGATGCCGAGTTCGCGGCCGACACCCAGTTCGGCGAGCGACTCGTCAACGGCATCTACACGATGGCGCTCGCGACGGGGCTATCGATTCCCGACACGACCGACGGCACCATCGTCGCGAACCTCTCGTACGACGACGTAGAGCACCCGAACCCAGTGTTTCACGGAGACACGATCCGCGCAGAGTCGACCGTCCTCGACAGACGGGAGACGAGCGACGGCGAACGCGGCGTCGTGACGATGCGGGTGAACGCGTACAAGGTGAACAGCGACGGGTCGGGCGAGGACGACGATAGAGACGGCGCGAGCGACGACGAGACGCTCGTCTGTACGTTCGAGCGAACGGTGCTGTCGCTGAAGCGCGAACACGCGGAGTGAGCGACGGCGACCGGACGGCATTTGCCCACGGGGTCCCAGGTGTGGGGCGATGATCGACTGGGTCGAACGGGAGGCAACGTCGCTGGCGGCGCAGTCTCCGTCGGCGACGACGCTCGCGCGGTGGGGACTCGGCGCGATGGTGCTGGCGGCGGGCGTCCACAAACTGCTGGACCCCGCGGCGTGGACGGTGTACGTCGTCGACTGGCTCGCTCCGCTGCTGGTCGTCTCGCCGACGGCGTTTATGCTCGTCAACGGCTATCTCGAGGTCGGGTTCGGGGCCGCGTTGCTCGCGAATCGGTTCGTCCCGGTCGCGTCGTTCGTGGCAGCGGTGTCGTTGACGGCGACCTGTCTCTACCTCGCGGTCGTGTGGCTCACTGTCGGCGCGTTCGGAGACGTGTTGGCCCGCGACATCGGTCTCGCGGGACTGGCGTGGGCGGTCCTGCGGGCGTCGCTCGTCGGCGACGAGTGAACGACTGCGGTCGATTCAAGCGGTGGTGTCCATTTAAGTCGCCACCGGAGCAACCGGAGAGCAATGGCAGCTCCCTCCATTGAGACGGACACAGCCCTCCCGGACGGCTTCGACTGGCTCTCGCTCGACCCCGAAGAAGAGGTCGTCTGGACCGGCAACCCCCACTCGATGAGTCTCGTCCCCGCGCTCGTCATCGGGATTCCGCTGTCGCTGATTCTCATCGGCCTGTTCATCATCGCCTCGGCGTACCTCACCCGCGAGAACACGGAGTACGTCATCACGACCGAGGCGCTGTACAAGAAGCGCGGTATCCTCTCACGGGACGTGAAGCGGGTTGGCTTCGAGAAGGTGCAAGACACCTCTTACACGCAGGGCTTCTTCGGCACGCAGTTCGGCTACGGCGACGTCGACATCTCGACGGCCGGTGGGTCCGGCGTCGAACTACGCTTCGACAGCGTCGAAGACCCCAAACGCATCCAGGAACTCGTCAACGAGCGTATCCGGGCCCGCGACGGCCGGAGTCGGGACGGAGACGCCGAGACGAAAGGTGACGTCCTCGACGACATCCTCACGGAACTGCGTGCGATCCGAACCGCCGTCGAAGGCGGTGACGAAGCCACTGTGAACCCACCTGCGGAGACGACGGTCGACGACACGGAACCCCCGGCCGACGACGTGGACCACACGACCGACTCGACTGCGGCCGACCAGTCGCCGTCCGACGACCACCGATGACGAGCGACGACGTGCCCGACGCGGTGCCCGTCGCGGCCGACGAGACGGTGCTCTGGACGGGGAGTCCACGGCTCTCGGCGGCCCTCCCCGCCGTGTTCGTCGGCATCGTCGTCGCCGGCGTCGGGATGGCTATCGCCGTCGGCCCGGTCGCTGACACCGGCGGCGGCCTCGCGGTCGGTGCCCTCGCCGTCCTCGTCGGCCTCTCGATACCCGCGCTCGCGGTCCTCTCGCTGGTGAACACGCGCTACGTCCTCACCGACCGCGCGGCCAGCGTCAAGACGGGCGTCGTCGGTCGGCGCGTCGACCGTGCGCGACTGTCGATGGTGGAGAACTCGTCGTACGAGCAGTCGGCTACGGGGTCGCTGTTCGGCTACGGGACGGTCACGCTGGAGACGGCCGGCGGCGGTGTCTCGTTCCGCCGGGTCGACGACCCGAGCAGCGTTCGCTCGCTCGTCGACGAACACGTCGGCGGTGGGAGCGACGGCCAGACCGCCGATTCGATCCCCGGATCGCTCGACTCCTGGCGGGCAGTTCGCGAAGAGGTCAGACTCCTCCGAGCGGCGCTGGAGCTGTAGACGGGACTGGACGGTCCGGTGGCGAACAGTCGGCACGGCCGCCCGAACGACGGGGTGCCGTACACCCGTGGATTATCGCCCGGTGGTGGGTAGGTCACGGCGAGTGTGGTCCCGGTCTTTAGGACAACCCCGTTACAAGATCGTGCCGTGCTTCTTGTCGGGCACCGACTTCTCGATGTCCGCGTAGAAGTCGAACCGCTGGACGAGTTCCTCGCGCAGGCGCGAGGGTTCGACGATCTCGTCGATGACGACCTCACTGGCCATTCGGTGGATGTCGATGTCACGGCGGTACTCCTCGCGGAGTTCGTCCTCGCGTTCGGCTCGTTCCTCGGGGTCGTCGATGGCGGCGAGTTTGTTCGCGTACACCGCGTTGATCGCCGCTTCCGGTCCCATAATCCCGATCTCGCCGGACGGGAGACCGATCACCGACTCAGGTTCGTAGGCAGGGCCGCCCATCGCGTAGATGCCCGCGCCGTACGCCTTGCGGACGACGACGGTCTGCTGGGGGACGGTCGCCGAGGAGGTGGCGTAGATGAATTTCTTCCCCTTCTCCAAGATGGCGTCTTTCTCGACCTGTGACCCAGCCATGAACCCCGGCGTGTCACAGAGGTACAGCAGGGGAACTTCGTAGGCGTCACAGGTCCAGATGAACTCCGCGGCCTTCTCGGCGGCATCGGGGAAGATAGCGCCCGAGCGTTCGGTCGGTTGGTTCGCGACGATGCCGACGGGGCGGCCGTCGATGCGGGCGAACGCGGTAACGATTTCTTTGCCGTACTCCGACTTCAATTCGAAGACGGATTCGGCGTCGCAGATGCGGTCGAGAAGGTCGTGAACGTCGTACGGACGGTTCGGCGCCTCGGGGATCAGTTCGTCGATGCCCTCGGGCGAGTACGTCGGCGGCTTGGTGTCGCTTCGCGGCGGTTTCTTACCCGCCTTGTCCGGCAGGTACGTCATCAGGTCCGCGACCAGTTGGCGGGCGTGGCGTTCGTCCTCGGCGACGAGGTCGGCGCTCCCGGAGTACTTCGCGTGGACGTCCGGGCCGCCCAGATCGTTCATCTCAATCTCCTCGCCAGTCACCATCTTCACCATCCGCGGGGAGGCGATGGCCATCGCGGACATCCTCTCGACCATCACGGTGAAATCGGCGAAGACGGGTGTGTACGCCGCACCCGCGATACACGGGCCGTAGAGGACGCAGATCTGGGGGACCCGCCCAGAGAGCATCGAGTGGTTGTAGTAGTACTTCCCGATACCCTCACGGTTGGCGAAAAAGCCCGTCTGCTGGTCGATCCGGCCACCAGAGGAGTCCATCAGATACAGCACCGGCTTGCCGTTCTTCAGCGCTCGCTGTTGCATCCGGAGGAACTTCTCGACGCCCTTGCCGGCCATCGACCCCGCCTTCACGGTGAAGTCGTTGGCCATAAAGTGCAGGTCGCGCCCCTCGAACTCCGCCGCACCGGTGATGAGGCCGTCCGCGGGGAGGCGGTTACCCTCGTCGTATTCGTCCACGTCGGGGGAGTTCTCGTGCCAGCCGTCGAAGTGAGCGAACTTGCCGTCCTCGAACTTCACGCCGTCGGCGGCGCCCTCGCGGTCGGCGTCGCCGGGACCGCCGGTCCCGGCCTCGCCGAACCACAGGTCGAGGCGGTCGCGGACGAACAGTTTCCCCTGGTCGGGGAGGCGTTGTTTGTACTTCTCGGGGCCGCCTTGGAGGATGTCGTCGATCTCGGCGCGAAGCGCCCGTTCGCGGTCGGTCGGACCGAGGTCGTCGTCCAGAGGGTACTCGATCTCCGGCGGTTCGGCCGTCGCGAGGGGGTCGTCGGCGTCGTCGCCGGCGTACACCTCGATGTCGACGCCGAAGTGCTCGGCCATCGCCTCTGCGATGGCCGACGCCTCCTCTGCGGACGCGGCCGCGCCCACGTGGACTTTCATAATCGATCCTCCGCAAGAATTGCGGAAAGGGTTTTCTATGGGCGACGGCACGGCGTCGCCGACCCTGCTTCCGGAACGTGTCAGATATATTTCCGAACGGTCGTTCTGAACAGACTCAAGTCATCCGAGTCGAATCCGCAGATGTGAGCGACACCGACGACACCCTCCGAGCCTTAGCCGAGTTGCCGACGATGGCCCACCCCGCGCCGACGCCCGACGGCGACGAGGTGGCCCTGTACTACGACGTCGACGGCCGCAACCAACTGTACCTGCTCAACCCCACAAGCGGGGAGTTGGAGCAGTGGTCCGACGGACAAGTTCCGAAGGACGCCCGCCACGGCTTCGCGTGGGACGCCGACGGCGACCGCGTGTTCTTCCACCTCGACGAGGCCGGCAACGAGCAGAACGACATACACGCCATCGACCGCGACGGTGACACCGAAGTCGTCGTCGAAGACGACGGCCAGATCAGTCTCGCGTCGGTCGGCGAGGACGGCGAGACGCTCCTGTTCGGGTCGAGCCGCGACGGCCAGATGAACGTCTACCGCCACGACCTCCCCAGCGGCGAGGCGACGAAACTCACCGACCACGACCGCGCGGCCGGCGCGGCGACGCTGTCGCCCGACTGCGACCGCTTCGCGTACGCGACAAACGAGGCCGACGACTACGACAACGTCGACACCTACGTCGCCGACGTCGACGGGTCGAGCGCCCGGAATCTCGCCATCGGCGAGACGGGTGCGGAGTCTGCCCCTGCCGACTGGCACCCCGACGGCGATGCTCTCCTCGTCTCCGACAACAGCCCTGACAAGGGCCGCTGTGGCGTGTACGACTTCGATACGGAGTCAGTGACGTGGTACGGCGACGGCGAGTTCGAGGAGTCGGCCGGCTTCTTCCTCCCCGACGGTGACCGCTTCCTCGCCACGCGGATGCGCGGCGCGGAGGACGTGCCCGTCGTCTACGACGTGGAGACCGGTGAAGGGCGGGAACTCGACCTGCCCAGCGGTGTCGCGTCGCTGGCGGACGACACCCTCCTCGACGACGGTCGACTGCTGGTCCAGCACACGACGCCCACCCGCCGGTCGGAACTGGTCGCGTACGACCTCGCTACCGACGAGTACGAGACGGTGCTGGAAGCGGAGTACGGGCCGTTCTCGCCCGACGACTTCGTCGACGCCGAGTACTTCACCTTCGACTCGGACGGCGTCCCCGAGACGCCCCAGCGCGCGGTCGACCACGCACCCTACGAGGAGATGGAGATCGGCGCCATCTTCTACGACTCGGGCGAGCGCCCGTCGCCGCTCATCGTCAACCCCCACGGCGGCCCGCGCCACCACGACCGCCTCTCCTTCGGCTATCGCACGCAGTTCCTCCTCTCGCGCGGCTTCTCCGTGTTGCAGGTGAACTACCGCGGGTCGACCGGCCGCGGCCGCGAGTTCGTCGAGGAACTGTACGACGACTGGGGCGGTGCCGAACAGGGCGACGTGGCCGCCGCGGCCGAACACGTCCTCGCGGAGTACGACTGGCTCGACGACGACCGCGTCGTCGTGTACGGCGGTTCCTACGGCGGCTACTCGGCGTACTGGCAACTGGTCCAGTTCCCCGACCTGTACGACGCGGGTATCTCGTGGGTCGGCGTCTCCGACCTGTTCGACATGGCCGAGAACACGATGCCACACTTCCGGTCGGAGTTGATGGTCAAGTACCTCGGTGAACCCGACGACAACGCGGCGCTGTACGAAGAACGGTCCCCGGTCACGTACGCCGGGAACCTCGCCGCCCCGCTGCTCATCGTCCACGGCGTCAACGACCGCCGGGTCCCCGTCTCGCAGGCGCGCATCTTCCGGGACGCCCTCGACGACGCTGGATTCGACGAGGGCGACGACTACGAGTACGAGGAACTGGGTGAGGAGGGCCACGGTTCCTCCGACATCGACGACAAAATCAGAAGTCTCGAACTACTCGACGACTTCCTCGACCGGCGGATCGGGACCGCAGAATCCGACGTGGTCGCTGCGGGCGACGACTGAGGACGCGACCCCGACTCGGCGTCCACGGTCTCGCTCGCTCTGGTCGCTGTCACGCATCGTCGCTTCGCCCGACCGTGCTAGTCGAACATCTTGTCGTCGAACTCGGGCACGTCGAAGCCACCCTCGCCGCCCCACCCGTCCATCACGCGACTCTGATACAGCATCATCGCAACCTGCGGGACGGCCTGCGGCGGAACCGGCGATCCGTCGTCGAACGCCTCGCCAGCCCAGGTGTTGTACTCGTCGACGACGTCCATCGCGTCTTTGAAGCTGCGCAGCATCAACGCCTTGTATCGGTCTCTCATTGCCCGTGGTCGCGTCCGAGCAAGTGAGTGTCTATCGGTCCGGATCGACTACTGGCAGCCGTTCCGGTAGAGAAGGCGACCGCGCGACCGAGCAGTCTACTGGAGAGCGGATTCGAGACGCTCGATGAGCGACGCGTTCCCGACGTGGACGGGAACCCGCTGGTGGAGGTCGGTCGCGGTCACATCGAGAATCGGTCCGGTTCCGTCCGAAGAGCGCCCACCCGCCCCCTCCACAAGGTACGCGACGGGATTGCCCTCGAACTGGAGGCGGAGTTTGCCGTTCGGGGCCGACTCCAGCGCGGGGTACGCGAACACGCCGCCGTAACTGAGCACCTGACTCACGTCCGCGATCATCGCGCCGCCGTAGCGGAGTTTCAGTTCGTCTTCGACCTCGTCGACGTACGCGGCGAAGTCGGCCGGCCAGTCGGGGACGCGGCCACCGAAGCCGTACACCGTGGGGTCGTCAGGAAGCGCGATGACGCCCATCTCTTCCCGGTCGCCGTCGGCGGTGACGAGGTACTCGTAGACGTCGGCCTCGCCGGGTGCGCCGACGCCGGCAACCATCGTTGTCACCGGACCGTAGAGGACGAACCCGGCGGCGACGAGGTCGCGCCCGGCCGCCGGCAACGTCCCGTCGTAGACGGCGACGACGGTTCCCATCGGGTTGTTCGACTCGAGGTTCGAGGACCCGTCGAGGGGGTCGACCGCGACCGAGAGCGGCCCGTCGCCGGTGTCGACCGCCGAGGCTCGTTCCTCGCTGGCGTACGTGCCGACAGCGTCGAGGTCGCCGAGCGCGGTTTCAAGCAGGTCGTCCGCGAACACGTCGGCCGCGAGCACCTCCTCGCCGGAGGGGTTCTCCTCGTCGAGATAGCGGCGTCTCCCGGGGAGGCCAGCACGGATTTCGGGCGCGGCGGCCGCGGCGGCGTCGAGGACCGACTCCGCGGCGTCGAGTCTCTCCATCAGTCGTCCACGACGGGCGTCGAAGAGGTCAGTTCCAACGCCTCCTCGACGGTGGCGTCCTCGAAGATGACGGCCTCGAGTGCGTCGAGCATCTCCTCGGGGTTCTCACGCTGGAAGACGTTCCGACCGACCGCGAGTCCCTTCGCGCCGGCGGCCATCGCGTCGGCGACCGTCTCGAGCAGTTGGAGGTCGTTCGCCTTCGACCCGCCGGACATCACCACCTTCGTCGGGCCGGCCATCCGCGTCGCCGCCGCCATCGCGTCCGGCGATCCGGGGTACTTCACCTTCGCGATGTCTGCGCCGAGTTCGAGGCCGAGACGGGCCGCGTACGCGATGGTGTCTGGCGCTGTGTCGTTCTTGAGTCCCTGCCCGCGCGGGTACGACCACATCACGACGCCCATGTCGTGGGCGCGGGCGGCCTCCTGTGCCTCGCGGAACTCCTCGGCCATCTCCACCTCATTGTTCGACCCGCCGTACAGCGTGAAGCCGATGGCGTCGGCGCCCAGCTCGGCGGCGTACTCGACCGACCAGTTGACCGCCGAGTCGGGTTCGCCCATCCAGAGGTTCGACGTGCCGTTGAGTTTCGCCAACAGCGTCACGTCGTCCTCGAACTGCGGGTAGTACGCCTCCGCGACGCCTTTCCCGACCGCGAGGGCAGTGACCGCGTCGTGGGTGGCGAGTTCGAACACTCGCTCGGGGTCCGCGGTCTCGGGGTTCGGTTCGAAGTCGACCGGCCCGTGTTCGATCCCGTGGTCGTACGCGAGAATGAGTGCCTTTCCGTCCCGGGTGATTGCCGCGTCCGCGTCGGGGAGCATACACTAAACGGCAACCTCAGGTGGCATAAAATGAATGGTGTACGCAGACTGATATTTACTCGCCGGCGAGTAGCGACTTCGACTAGTCGGCGCGGGCGGCGGCCGCGTCCCGGAGTTCTGCGACGCGGTCGGCGTCCCGGTCGAGTGCGTCTGCCACCTCTGCGGGGTCCGCGAGCGCCAACGCTCGAACGGAGGTGATGCCGGCCTCCGCGAGGTCGGCCGCCTCCTCGGGAGACACGACGTCGAGCGACCCGACCGGCGTCGGCCGCGACCGCTCGCGCCACGCCGACTCGGCGGCGACGGGGTCGCCCGACCCGTCGGTCTTCGTCGACGACGCAGTATCGCCGCTGGCGGCGACCCACGCCCGTTCGCCGTCGTCAGTCTCGTCTCCGGACTCATCACCACCCTCGCCCCTGGGTGGGTCGGTCGGTCGCTCCCCCGCCTGCCAGTCCCCCGACGAGGCGGCGACCCACGCTCGTTCGGCGTCGCCCAGTCCGCGAACCTGCGCCGAGCGACGGCGGAGGTCCTCCCCCTCGGACTCGAACGACCACGCCAGCGAGTGTTCTCGACGGATGCGGGCGGCCACGCCGGGGTTGACGCCAGCGTCGACGAGCATCCGGTAGGACACCGCCTTGCGTCGAACGGCCTCGGCGTCGACACCGGCCTCCGAGAGAACCGCTCCGGTCGCCGGTCCCACGTATTTCAACTCCCTGACGTCCTCATCCCCCACGAGCACTCACCTACGGGGAGCCTCGAAGCCGAACACTTTAACCTTTCTGCGCGGACGACGGTGGTGGATAATTTGTCTGACACGCCGACGTCGGTCGGCGTGACGTCGCTCCCTCGGATGGGGGTCGCTCCGCTACGCTTACGGTCGGCGACTGGCGATGAGCGTGTATGCGCGGACTCTCCGACATCGACACGGTAGGCGTCGTGGGCGCGGGAACGATGGGCAACGGCATCGCACAGGTGGCCGCGACCGCCGGTTACGACGTGGTGATGCGCGACATCGAACAGGCGTTCGTCGACGACGGCTTCGATGCGATGGAATCGTCGCTCTCGCGTCTCGACGCGAAAGACGCCCTCGACGAATCGCCCGAGACGGTTCTCGATCGGATCACAGGCACGACCGATCTGGCCGACCTCGCGGACGCCGACCTCGTCGTCGAGGCGGCGCTGGAGAATATGGAGGTGAAACAGGACATCTTCGCGGACCTAGAAGCGGTCACCGACGACGACGTCGTCCTCGCGACGAACACCTCGACGCTGTCGATTACGACCATCGCGTCGGCGACGGACCGCGAAGCCCTCGTCGTCGGCCTCCACTTCATGAATCCGGTCCCCGTAATGAAGGGCGTCGAAGTCGTCACCGGCGAGAAGACCGATCCCGCAGTCACGGAGTTGGCGCACGCGTTCGCCGAGGAGTTGGGCAAGGAGACGTGGGAGAGCGACGACAAACCCGGCTTCGTCACCAACCGCGTGCTGATGCCGTGGATCAACGAGGGCATCCGCGCGTACGACGAGGGCGTCGCCTCGAAGGAGGATATGGACAAGGGGATGAAACTCGGCACGAACGTCCCGATGGGACCGCTCGAACTAGCCGACCACATCGGCCTCGACATCTGTCTCGACGCCAGCGAGACGCTTCACGAGGAACTGGGCGACCGCTACAAGCCCGCGTACCTCCTCAAGCGGAAGGTTGCCGCCGGCGACCTCGGTAAGAAGACCGGCAAGGGATTCTACGAGTACTGAGACTCGGGACTATACGCTTTTATCATACCTGTCAATTAGTAAACTCGTGACGCCACGGGTCGACGTATCGCTTCTCGTTGCTGCGGCCGCACTCGTGTCCGTCTGGACCGCCGTGGTCGCGTGGCGAAACCGTGGGGAACGCGGAGCACGCTACCTCTCGCTCCTGATGGTCGCGGCGGCGGTGACGGCGGTCGCGGCGCTCGCCGGGTTCACCGCCGACGGGATCGGCGAGATCCAATTCTGGCGGCAGGTTCGACAGGTTGGATACATCGGTATCGCGCCCGCGTACCTGCTGTTCACGGCCGAGTACGCCGGGACCAACTGGTTCACGACACGCCGGGTTCGGCTCGGACTGGCCGCCATCGCCGTCTCGCTCGCGGCGGTCGTGTCCACCACCCACCTTCACGACCTGTTCTACGGCCCCGGAGCGTACGTCGTCGTCGACGGGATTCCACGAGGCGTATTCCCTTATGGACCGGTCTATTGGGCCCACGTCGGCTACGCGTACCTCCTCATCGCCATCAGCACCGTCCTCGTAGTCCGACGAGCGGTCAGAACCCGACGGCTGTTCAGACGACAGGCGGCGGCCGTCGTCACCTTCGCGGTGGTCCCGTGGGCGTCGAACGTGGTCGCGGTCGCGGCGCCGACGTCGGTTCCGTTCGACCCGACCGTCGTTGCGGTCCCCTTCGGGGGCGCATTGCTGGCGATGGACGTGTACCGATACCGCGTCCTCGACGCCGCGCCGGTCGCACGCGGTGCGATCCTCGACCACCTTGACGACGGCGTGTTGGTCGTCGACACGGACGGCCGACTCGTCGACTACAACGCGACGATGCGCCCGTATCTCCGGTCGGGTCCTGCTGGCGACCAGTTCGACGAAGCCGTCCCCGCGGAACTCGTCGGCCTGTTGGATCCGGACGATGACACCGGGTGCGTCGAAGAGACAGTCGACCTCAGCGCCGACGGCGAGACTCGGAGTTTCGACGTGCGGCAGACCGCGTTGACGGATACGGCTGGTGACACGGCGGCGCACGTCCTGCTGTTCAGAGACGTGACCGAACGCCGACGCCGTGAGGAAGACCTCCGACGCCGAAACGACGAACTCGACCGGTTCGCGTCCGTCGTCAGCCACGACCTCCGCAACCCACTGAACGTCGCCGAAGGCTACCTCGAACTCGCCGCCGAAGAGAGCGAGGCGAACGACCATCTCGACCGGGTCGCCGACGCACACGGCCGGATGGCCGACATCATCGACGACCTACTCGCGTTGGCACAGACGGACGACCTCGACCCGGAGCCGGTGCCGCTGACGGAGGCCGCACACGACGCGTGGAGCCACGTCGCGACGGCGGATGCGACGCTCGCCGTCGACGCCGCCGCTGACCTCACCGTCCGTGCCGACCGCGGCCGACTCGCCCGCCTGTTCGAGAACCTGTTTCGCAACAGCGTCGAACACGGCGGCGACGCTGTGACCGTCACCGTCGAGGCCGGCGACGACTGGTTCGCCGTCGTCGACGACGGGCCGGGCCTCTCGCCGGAGATCGTCGAGACGGCGTTCGAGTCGGGGACGACCAGCGGCGACGGGACGGGACTCGGTCTCGCCATCGTCCAGTCGGTCGCGACGGCTCACGGGTGGACTGTCGAGGTGGACGAGACGGCCGTCGGTGCCCGGTTCGTCGTTCGCGATGCCGACCTGTCTCAGGCCGTCGACCCGTTCGGCGGCGACGGCGGATCGACGGGCGAGGATGCGACCATTCGGAACGACTAACCCACGGGGCGACCGTTCGGCGGATATGAAAGCTACCGCGACGGCTCACCCCATCCAGGGCCTCGTGAAGTACCACGGGATGCGCGACACGGAGCGACGGCTGCCGTACCACGACTCGATCAGCGTCTGTACGGCCCCCTCACGGACGACGACGACCGTCGAGTGGGAACCGGACGCGACGCCCGCAGACGACGAGTACCGCATCGACGGCGAGGTCGTCGAGGGGCGCGGTGCCGAACGGATCGAACTCGTGACCGACTACGTCCGCGAGGTCGCAGACCTCGACGCCGCCGTTCGCGTCGAGTCGGAGAACTCCTTCCCGTCGAACGTCGGATTCGGCTCCTCCTCGTCTGGGTTCGCGGCGCTGGCGATGTCGCTCGTGGAGGCGGCCGGCCTCGAGATGACCCGCCCGGAGATCTCGACGATCGCTCGCCGTGGCTCTTCGTCGGCCGCCCGCGCCGTCACCGGCGCGTACTCCGTGCTATACGCCGGGATGAACGACGAGGACTGCCGCTCACAACGACTCGACGTGGGAACGGGTCCCGACGGCTTCGACCCCGAGGAGGACCTGCGCGTGGTGACGGCGCTCGTCCCCGCGTACAAAGAGACTGAGGAGGCCCACCGCGAGGCGGAGGCGAGCCACATGTTCGACGCGCGGATGGCGCACGTCCACGAACAGCTCCAGCGGATGCGCGACCGCCTTCGAGTCGGCGAGTTCTCGGGCATCTTCGAGATCGCAGAACACGACTCGTTGTCGCTGACGGCGACGACGATGACCGGGCCCGCAGGCTGGGTGTACTGGCAACCGGAGACCATCGCCGTGTTCAACGCGGTGCGGGAACTCCGCCAAGAGGAGGACATCCCCGTCTACTTCTCGACGGACACGGGCGCGAGCGTCTACGTCAACACGCCCGCCGCGTACGCCGACCGCGTCGAGGAACGCATCGCTGAGGTGGGCGTCGAGACGAACATCTGGGAGGTGGGTGGTCCGGCCCGCGTCCTCGGCGAGTCGAAGGCACTGTTCTGAGCGGTCTGAGGGGCTGACAGGCGGCGCAGTCGCTCCGCGGGCGGTGCGCCGCACAACCGCTTGTCGCCCGCGGGTCGGAGTCAACGCATCGGGTCGCGTCGAAGTGGACCCATCATCCTGTTTGAACGCTCGTTCGGGCGTGGCGTCCTGCACCCCCGTCAGTCCCTTTGCCGTACGCCCCGTAGCATCAGTACTGATGCACGTCGCCGTTCTCGGCGCTGGCTACGCCGGCGTCGCCCTGACCCGCAAACTCGAAGCACGACTCCCGCCCGAAGTCGACATCACGCTCGTCGACGAGGCGAGCGACCACGTCCTCGTCCACGAGATTCACCGCGCGATTCGCCGTCCGAGAGTCGCGGAGGCAATCTCCGTTCCTCTCGCCGACCTGTTCGACCGCGCCGAGGTGGTCGTCGACCGCGTCGTCGACGTCGACGCCGAGGCGGGCCACGCCGAGTTGGCCGGCGGCGACACCGTCGAGTGGGACTACGGGGCGCTGTGTCTCGGCTCCGAGACCGCCTACTACGGCATCGACGGCCTCCGGGAACACGCCACGCCGCTCAAGTCGCTCGACGACGCGGCGGCCATCCGTGAGGCATTCCTCGACGTGGTCGACCACGGTGGCCGCGTCGTCGTCGGCGGGGCCGGCCTCTCGGGTGTGCAAGTGGCGGGTGAACTCGCTACGCTCGCGAGCGAAGAGGGCGCGTCGGTTCCAGAAGACGTGGAGATCGTCCTCGTCGAACAGTTGGGCGAGGTCGCACCGAACTTCCCCGCGAACTTCCGACAGGCCGTGCGGGAACAACTGGAACAGCGTGGCGTCGACATCGAGACGGGGACGACCGTCGAACGCGTCTTCGACGACCGAATCGTGACCGACGACGGCGACCTCGGCTACGACCAGTTCGTCTGGACCGGCGGTATCGCCGGCGACGACGCCGTCGACGGCGACCGGCCCGTCGTCCGCGGCGACCTGCGCCTCACCGACCGAACGTTCGCCCTCGGTGACGCCGCCCGCGTCGTCGACACCGACGGCGAACCCGTGCCGGCGTCGGCGTCGGCGGCCATCCGCGAGGCACGAACTGCCGCGACGAACATCGGACGACTCGTCGCCCACGACCGCGACGGGAGCGCCGACGACTTCGCGCCGCGACTCACACAGTACCGCTTCGAGGTACCCGGGTGGCTCGTCTCTGTCGGCGACGGCGCAGTGGCGCAACTCGGCCCGACCGTGCTCACGGGAGCGGCGGCGAAGGCGTCGAAGGCGTCGGTCGGCGCGGGCTATCTCACGTCGGTCGGTGCCGTGCGGAAGGCGCGCGACCTCGTCAACGAGGAGTTGTCGTAACCGAATCGGCGGCGTGACGGACTATCGGTGGACGTTCGTCAATCAGTATGCGTATTATTCCCTATGTTTGTACGCATCAGTTTGTAGACAACGTTTACCAACGCACGGCAGTGACTGTGGGGTATGCCAGCTAACGACATAGACCCGTACAGTGCGTCGGAGGGGCTGTTCGAGTGTCACGTCTGCGGGAGTCGCGTCCAGTCGGCCAGTCATCCGGGCACCTGCCCGAGTTGTGACGGCAGCGTTCAGAACATCTCCATCAGTCGGGAGTGACACCACCCGCCTACGCGGGCACGACCCACCTCGACACCGCGGTTTCTGCGCGTCCTGCTTCACCGGTGAGCGGCCGGACCGCCCGGTAGCGCGACCCTTAACCCGCTTGCGACCAAGACTCGGTCGATGAGCGACACGCCGCGAGCGACGGGGATGGACGCCTTCGCGGCGCTCGGCGAGGAGGTGCGATCGGCTCTCTCTGAACGGGGTTTCACCACGCCAACTGCTCCCCAGCGCCGAGCGATCCCACCACTCGCGGCCGGCAAGGACGGCCTCGTCATCGCCCCGACCGGAACCGGGAAAACCGAGACGGCGATGTTGCCCGTGTTCTCGGCGCTCGCGGAGACCCGTCCCGAGGGCTTGGGTGCGCTGTACGTGACGCCACTGCGGGCGCTCAACCGCGATATGCGCGAGCGCTTGGAGTGGTGGGGCGAGTATCTCGACCTCGACGTGCAGGTGCGCCACGGCGACACCAGCGACTACCAGCGGAGCAAGCAGGCGAACGACCCGCCGGACGTCCTCGTGACGACGCCCGAGACGCTGCAGGCGATGCTCACCGGCAAGAAACTCCGGGCGGCGCTCTCGGACGTCGACCACGTCGTCGTCGACGAGGTCCACGAACTCGCTGCCTCCAAGCGCGGCGCGCAGTTGACCGTCGGCCTCGAACGCGTCCGACGGCTCTCCGGCGACTTCCAGCGCATCGGCCTCTCCGCAACCGTCGGCGACCCCGAGGAGGTCGGCGCGTTCCTCACCGGCGGCCGCCCCTGTGAGATCATCGAGGTCGACGTGGGGAGCAAGGTCGAGTTCGACGTCATCTCGCCCGAGATAACGACAGAGGACGAACGCCTCGCGGGCAAACTCGCGACCGACGCCGACATCGCGAGTCACGTGCGCCTCATCCGCGACATCGTCCGCGATCACGAGTCTGTCCTGATCTTCGTCAACACGCGACAGACCGCAGAGGCGCTCGGATCGCGGTTCAAGACGCTTGGCGAACCGATCGGCGTCCACCACGGGTCGCTGTCGAAGGAGGCCCGCATCGAGGTCGAAGACGCGTTCAAAGCCGGCGAGATGGACGGTCTCGTGTGTACTTCCTCGATGGAGTTGGGGATCGACGTGGGGCGCGTCGACCACGTCGTCCAGTACAACTCTCCCCGAGAGGTCGCCCGCCTCCTCCAGCGAGTCGGACGGGCGGGTCACCGCCGCGACGAGGTGAGTCGCGGCACGGTCGTCACCGACGCCCCCGACGACACGATGGAGGCGCTGGCCATCGCCCGACGGGCTATCGCCGGCGAGGTCGAAGACTCGGGTATCCACCACGGCAGTCTCGACACGCTCGCGAATCAGATCGTCGGCCTCCTGATGGATATGGGTGAAGTCGACGCTCGCGAAGCGTACGAGTTGATCACTCGGGCATACCCCTTCCGCGACCTCCCCGAGGAGACGTTCCGCGAAGTCGCACGAGAACTGTCGGGCAATCGTCTCCTGTGGATCGACGAGGAACGCGACGTTCTCGAGACGTCGGGTGGGACGTGGCAGTACTACTACCAGAACCTCTCGATGATTCCCGACGAGGAGACGTACGAGGTCCACGACATCTCCTCGCGGCGACAGATCGGGACCCTCGACGAGCGATACGTCCTCAACTTCGCCCAACCGGGAGAGGCGTTCATCCAACGCGGGGAGATGTGGCGCATCAACGACATCGACGAGGACGAGTCGCGCGTGAACGTCACGCCCATCGAGGATCCGGCGGGTGAGGTGCCGTCGTGGACTGGCCAAGAGATACCAGTTCCCCGCGCCGTCGCCGCCGAGGTGGGCGAGATGCGTGGCGTCGCCGAACCGCAGTTCGCCGGCGGCGCGTCCGTTGAGTCCGTCTCGCGGGAGTTCGCGGGACGCTACCCCGCCGACCCTGACACTATCGGCGTCGGCCTCGACACCGTCTCCCGCCATGTCGAGGCGGGCCACCCGATGCCCACGGACGGCCGCATCGTCGTCGAGGGCCTCGGGCGGTCCATCGCGCTCAACGCCGCGTTCGGCCACCGCGTGAACCGCACCATCGGCCGTCTGCTCTCGGCGCTCGTCGGCCAGCGAACCGGGTCGTCGGTCGGGATGGAAGCCGACCCGTACCGGATCGAACTGGAGGTCCCGAACGGTGTCACTCCAGGCACAGTCATCGAGGTGTTGGAGGAGACGGACCCCGCGCACGTCGAAGCCCTCCTCGAACTGGCGCTGAAGCGGTCGGACACGCTGAAGTTCACGCTCGCACACGTCGCCGCGAAGTTCGGGGCGCTCAAGCGGTATCAGGGGAACAAGCGCTTCGGCGGTGACCGCCTGATGGCCGCGCTGGAAGATACCCCGGTGTTCGACGAGGCGGTACGAGAGGTGTTCCACACCGAACTCGCCGTCGAGGAGACGGCCGAGTTGCTGGACGCCATCGACGCGGGCGACGTCGAACTGGTCGCCGCCCGGGAGCGCACCCCGCTGGGAACAGACGGACGCTCGTCGGGTCGGGAGTTCCTCGTCCCCGAGAACGCCGACGCCTCAGTCATCGAGACCATCCGCGACCGCATCATGGACGACCACGTCATCCAACTGTGCGTCCACTGCGGCGACTGGAAACAGCGGACGAAGGTGCGACGTGTCCGCGACACACCCGAGTGTCCCGAGTGTGGGTCGACCCGCATCGCCGCGCTGAATCCGTGGGACGAGGACACCGTGAAGGCGGTTCGCGCGAGCGAGAAGGACGACGAACAGGAGAAACTCACGCGGAAGGCGAACCGCGCCGCGAACCTCGTGCAGGCGCACGGGAAACAGGCCGTCATCGCCCTCGCGGCACGCGGTGTCGGCCCACACAACGCCGCTCGCATCATCGGGAAACTGCGTGAGAACGAGGACGATTTCTACCGCGACATCCTCAAGCAGGAGCGAGAGTACGCGCGGACCAAGAGTTTCTGGGAGTAGCGGGACGGTGGCGACGACGGTACCGCCGGCCGCCCGACCGCGCACGCCGGCCGCCGACCCTCGCCTCCCCCGTCACGGGGTTATTTGACCGAGCCCCGTCCCGATGTCCGTATGACAGGCCCCCCGTCGGAGTCCTCCTCGTCGCCCGCGCGAACGTTCGCGTGGGTCGGCGACGCCGTCCCTCGCTACCAGTCGTTCCACACCGTCGCGGACCACCGCGACCGCAGTCGCGCCCTCGCGGCCGAACACGACCACGTCGCCTACCGCGAGTTGGGCGAGACCCCCGGCGGCGAGGATCTGTGGGCGGTGACGGTCGGCGAGGGCGACCGCGCGGCCCTACTGTTCGGCGCGCCCCACCCGAACGAACCCATCGGGTCGATGACGGTCGACTTCCTCCTGCACGAACTCGCGGCGAACGCGGCGTTGCGCGACTCCCTAGACTACGAGTTCGTCTGCGTCCCCGTGGCCGACCCCGACGGCGTCCGACAGAACGAGGGGTGGTTCGACGGGCCGTTCACCCTCTCGAACTACGCACAGAACTTCTATCGACCCCCGCCGGACGAACAGATCGAGGCCACGTTCCCCATCGAACACGAGGAGTACACCTTCTCCGACGCGACGGCGGGAACCGAGGCGCTCGCGGACCTCGTCGACGAGTACGACCCCGCGTTCCAGTTCAGCCTCCACAACGCACCGTTCGGCGGGTGTTACTACTACAGCAGCGAGGCGTTGGAGCCACTCCACGACACGCTCCAGTCGCTCCCGGAGGAGTACGGCGTCCCGCTCAACCGCGGCGACCCCGAGAACCACCGAAACGAGGCGTTCGCTGACGGCGTGTTTCGACTCCCGACGTTCGAGGACAGGTACGACGATGTCGCCGACGGCGACGAACCCCCCCAGGAGGCGCTCTTGGGCGGGAACGCGTACGACTACGCCCGCCGAGCGACCGACGGCGACCCGCCGGTCCAGTTCGTCGTGGAACTCCCGTACTTCCGCGACCCCCGCGTCGGCGACGAGACGGAACTGGATCGAAGCCGGGAGACGGTGATCCGCGAGGCAGTCGCCGAACGACGACCGCTCGTCACGGAACTTCGAGCGGCGGTCGCCGCCACCGTCGAGTGGTTTCCGGATACATCAATGGCGCGTGAGGTGCGTGGCGTGTTCGACTGGTACGCCGAAGAGGACGAGTCGCGGCTGGCGTGGGCCGAGTCGGAAGACGAGACGGACGACCCCGCAACCGTCGCCCAGCAGGTGGAGGAGCGCTACACGTGGACGTACCACCTGCTCACGAACGCTGGGATGTTGCTCCGGACGCTCGACCACGCGGCGATGGCGGTCGACGACGAGGCGGCCCGTCGGCGTCTCGTCGACGCAAAGGCGGCCGTCGAGCGCGTGTTCACCAACCACATCGCCGAACTGCAGCAGGGACTCGACTACGACGTCGTCCCGATCCGTGACCTCGTCGCGATCCAAGCGCGGGCGGGGCTAGTGTGTCTCGACTATTTGCAGAAGAAGGAGTGAGTGCTCAGTCCTCGCCTTCCCACTCCTCCAGGGTCGCGCCCACCGCGCTCGCGAGGTGGTTGAAGTCGCGCAGCGCCATCCCGTCGCAGGTGACGAGCACGCCCTTGTCGCGGCCGTCGACGCGGATGGCGTAGCCGTTCTCGAACACCCGGAGCGTGTAGCGGTACTTGCCGAGTTCCGTCCCGGAGTAGCCGTCGCTCGCCATCGCGAAGTCCTGCCGCTCGGTGCCGATGAACGCCATCAGGTCGGCGTCCTGTTCCAGGTCGTCGCGCAGGTACAGTTGCTCGTGGTCCGTCCGCGAGAAGTACGTCACCGACCGCGCGTTGTCGCCGACCGTCGTTCGACACGTCGAGACGAGTCGCTCGGCCGCCTCGTCGGGCAGGAGTTGTGACATACCCACCACCTCCCGGCCAGGCCGTTCAACCGAGTGGGTTGCAGAGATTCTTGCCGGTAAGCATACACAACCGAGTGCGTCGCCGTTCGCTCCTCGCTACCGATGCTCACGCACGGTTTTTCAGGGCGGTCGCGATGCCGCAGAGTGTGACCGACTCCGAGCGAACAGACCCGTTCGGCCGCGCGATTCGCGACTTCCACCACGGCGAGCAGACCGATCCGCTGTGGTGTGTCGACGGCGACGAGCGACTCGAACACCCCATCGAGCAGTTCTACTTCGACGGGCGACCCGAGGCGGTGTACGAGACACTCGACGACGACGGCCTCGACGCACCGCTCCTCGATTTGGGGGCGGGTGCGGGTCGCGACGTGCTCCGATTTCAGGAGCGGTACGACGGTCCGGTCGTCGGCCTCGAACCGTCTCACTACCTCGTCGAGACGATGCGTGACCGCGGCGTCGACCGCGCCGTCGAGGGCGATATGTTCGCGTTGCGTGAGTCGTTCGACCAGAATCAGTTTCGCGCGGTGTACGCCCACGGGACGCAGTTGGGTCTCGCGCGGCCGCCCCACCGCCTCCGGGAGTTCCTCGCTGATCTGGCGTTCGTGACGACCGACGACGCCGTGGCAGTGCTGGACAACTACGACCCCGAGACGGAGGGCTTCCGTGACCTCCTCGGCCACCGGCCGGACCCGACACCGGGGGTGGGCTACCGCGTGCTGCACTTCGAGTACGAGGACGACGTCGGCGAGACGCTCCTGTTCAGACCATTCACGCCGGATGTCCTTCGGGAGGCCTGCGCCGGGGCAGCGTGGACGGTCGAGGAGGTCAGGTACTCGAACGACCACCACTACGAAGCCGTGTTGGCGACGGCGTAGGCCGGTCGCAGTTCGTTCGCCCGGCTGTCATCCTGGCCCACAAAGTTTATTTTTGACCCTCAGAGAAGGTCAGTCGCCGCGGGTTGGATCGTTGCCATACGCATCCGCGCCACGCGGCATTCTCCGACGGCGATCTACCGAGGGACACAGCCTGTGCTTCGGACGCTCTCGTCTCGACCGACTGTCACTGAGTGAGTGAATCAGCATCGACAGCGCCGAGCGAGTGGACGCGACTCAGTCGGCCGTCTCCGGTGGTGACACCCGTTCGATCGCCGCTTCGAAGTCGGCCATCGTCACCGAGAGGGCGTCGGCGTGGTCGTTCGCTTCCTCGCCGAACTCCTCGGCGACGCGTTCGACCGCCCGCATCGTCGCCTCGCGGACGACCGCCGTGAGTTCCGCGCCGGAGTAGCCTTCGGTGTGGTCGGCCACGTCGTCGAGGTCGACGTCCTCGGCGAGGGGCGTCCGGACGGTGTGGACCGCGAGAATCTTCCGGCGACCCTCCACGTCTGGTAGGGGGACTTCGACGTGGCTCTCCAGTCGACCGGGGCGCACGAGAGCGTCGTCGAGGGCGTCGCGGCGGTTCGTGGCGGCGATGACCGCGAGGTTGGGGTTGCTACTCGCGCGGTCCAGTTCCGTGAGCAACTGGGAGACGACACGCTCGCCGACGCCCGAGGAGTCGCCCATCCCGTCGCGGTCGACGGCGATGGCGTCGATTTCGTCGAAGAAGATGATGCTCGGCGCGGCCTGTCGTGCCCGCTCGAACACCTCTCGGACGGCCTTCTCGGACTCGCCGACGTAGCGGTCGAGCAGTTCCGGGCCAGCGACCTCGATGAAGTTCACCTCGGATTCACCCGCGATAGCCCGCGCGAGGAGGGTCTTTCCGGTTCCGGGCGGGCCGTACAGGAGGACACCGGTCGGCGGGTCCGCGCCCGCGGCGTCGAACAGCGGTGCGTACGTCAGCGGCCACGTCACCGCACGTTCGAGCGTCGCCTTCGCGTCGTCGAGACCACCAACATCGTCGAAGGTGGTGTCCGGTTGCTCGGCGACGTACTCCCGCATCGCCGAGGGTTCGACCGCCGCCAGCGCCGACTCGAAGTCCGCGCGCGTCACCTCGACGGTCGCCAGGTCCACCTCGCTGTCGTCGTGGCGGGCGCGGCGCAGGGCGGTCAGCGCCGCCTCCGTCGTCAGCGAGTCGATGTCCGCGCCGACGAAGCCGTAGGTTCGGGCGGCGAGACGGTCCACGTCCACGTCGTCGGCCAGCGGCATCCGGCGGGTGTGGACCTCCAGAATCTCGCGTCGGCCAGCCTCGCCGGGGACGCCGATCTCGATCTCGCGGTCGAAGCGTCCGCCACGTCGGAGCGCCGGGTCGATAGCGTCGACGCGGTTGGTCGCGCCGATGACGATGACGTCCTCTCGGGCGTCGAGGCCGTCCATCAGCGAGAGGAGTTGCCCGACGACGCGGTTCTCCATATCGCCGCCGTCCTCGCGCTGTCCAGCGATGGAGTCTATCTCGTCGAAGAAGATGATGCTGGGTGCCGACTCGTTCGCCTCGGCGAATATCTCGCGCAAGCGTTCCTCGCTCTCGCCCTTGTACTTCGAGGTGATCTCAGGGCCCGACACCGAGATGAACGTCGCGTCGACCTCGTTGGCGACGGCCTTCGCGATGAGCGTCTTTCCGGTTCCCGGCGGGCCGTGGAGGAGGACGCCCTTCGGTGGGTCGATACCGAGCCGCGCGAACACCTCCGGTTCGGAGAGCGGGAGTTCGATCGTCTCACGAACCAGGTCGAGTTCCTCGTCGAGACCGCCGATGTCCTCGTAAGTGATGCCGCCGGTCGCGGGGGCCGGAGCCGCCGCGGCCGGCCCGCTCCCACCTCCGCCCTCGCCGTCTCCGCTGTCGTCTGTATCGCCCGCCCGCCGGTCCCGCGTCGGCAAGTCGACAGACGCACCGGTTCCCGACGTCGACGTGTTCACACCGCCGGCCGCAGGAGCGTCGGCGGCGTCGCGTGCGCGCCGCACCGTCACGTCCGTCCCGCCGGTGACTTTCACCGGGCCGTCGGGGGTCGTCTCGGCGACGACGAACACGTTGCCGCCGAGATGTGCGAGGCGCACTCGTTCGCCCTCGCTCACCGGGCGGCCGTCGAGGTCACGTTTGGCCGCTCGCGCCAACGTTCGCTCGTCGATGTCGACGTTGTCGAGTGCGGCGGGCGCGGTCAACGTCACCGCGTCGGCCTCGCCGACCCGCTGTTTCCGAACGCGCACCTGCGATCCGATCTTCGCGCCAGCGTTGGCCCGCGTCTCGCCGTCGATCAGGACCTCACCGTCCCCGGCGTCGGTGCCGGCGGGCCACACCTTCGCCGCCGTCTCGCGGTCCCCGCTGACGATAATCGTCTCACCGGACAACACGCCGAGTCGGCTCATCGTGGGATCGGAGAGTCGCGCGATGCCGCGCCCGGCGTCGCGCTTGGCCGCGCCGCGGACCGTCAGCGCGACCCCTTCGTCGTCGCTCATGTCACCCGGTTTGGAGGCAGGGGGCTTACCCCTTTCCACGTCACGGCTGTCGGCACGCCGACGCGCCGGGTCAGCCCACGTCCAGGTCCGACGCCGCCAGCAGCTGTGCGAGCGTCTCGTCGGCGTCTTCACCGGGGTTCACCTGCCGCGCGTACCAGCGCAGCGCCGTCGCGAGCGTGTCGGTCGGGTCGCCGGAGGCGACGCGGAGGGTGGCCGTCTCCCCGCCCGCCGCGACCGCGAGTGCGAAGCCGTGCGAAGACGAGAGCGACCCGAGTTCCGCCGCGACGGCGTCCAGCGGGTCCTCGTCGCTCGTGCCGGCCGCTGGTGGCGACTGATCACACTCCGTCACTCCCGGTTCGGTGCATTCGTCTTCGGGGTCGGGGTCCGCAGTTGCGTCGTCGGTGGTCATCGCGGCGGCATCTGGAACTTGGCGGAGGCCCGCCTCACGCTCTGCCCCGGTCGAGATGACGTAGCGGCCGTCGTCCGTCTCGTCGACGCCGTCGCGGTCACGGATGTCGAGGTCGTCGGGGTCTATCACGCCCTCACGACCGACCGGTGGGCCGCCGTCACCCGTCTCGGTGTCGTCGCTGTCGGCATCGCTGGCGTCGCCGGTGTCACCCGCGCTGACGACTTCGCGGATGTCCCCGTCCTCCGCGTCGTCGCCGGGGTCGGACGCGGGCGTGTCGTCGGCGTCGCTCATACGCGCCGGTTTCCGTGGCCCACGTATGAACACACCGCCGCGGTTCTCAGCGGTGAGAGCAGAACCGCAGAACCCCGGTTTTGATCTCGCGCTGTTCGGTGTTATACTCCTCGGCAAAGGACCGTTGTAGGCGGCTCTACCCTTCGGACCTCGCCGCCGCTCTCCGTTGCCTCACTCACTTCGCTCGCGGGTCGTTACACTCCCCGCTCGCACCGAGGCCTCACTTCGTTCGGCCTCGCACTCCTCGGCAACGCACGCCACAGGACCACCGACTTGATAACCTCGCGTTGGTTCACACCGAGTATGGACGACAGCGACATCTCGGACCAGTACACGCCGGAGGCGGTGGAGGCCGCCGTCTCCGAGCGCTGGGACGAGACGAACGCCTACGAGACGGCCAAGGAGGCGCACGCCGACGACCCCTCTTTCTTCTTCGTCGACGGCCCGCCGTACACGACCGGACAGATGCACCTGGGGACGGCGTGGAACAAGACGCTGAAGGACACCGTCATCCGCTACACCCGGATGCAGGGCCACGACGTCACCGACCGCCCCGGCTACGACATGCACGGCCTGCCCATCGAGACGAAGGTGGAGCAGGAACTCGGCTTCGAGACCAAGCGGGACATCGAGGAGTTCGGGATGGAGAACTTCATCGAGGAGTGCCGAGAGTTCGCCCAGCGCAACCGGAAGAACATGGACGAGGACTTCCAGTCCATCGGCGCGTGGATGGACTGGGATAACCCCTACCAGACCATCGACGCCGAGTACATGGAGTCGGCGTGGTGGGCGCTCTCGCAGGTCCACGACCGCGGCCTCGTCGAACAGGGCAAACGCTCCATCTCGCAGTGTCCCCGCTGTGAGACGGCCATCGCCAACAACGAAGTCGAGTACGAGGACATCGAATCACCGTCCATCTACGTGAAGTTCCCCCTCCGCGACCGCGAGGGGAGCCTCGTCATCTGGACGACGACGCCGTGGACCATCCCCGCGAACACGTTCATCGCCGTCGGCGCCGACCTCACGTACCAAGAGGTCGAGGCGACGAAGGACGGCGAGACGGAGACGCTGTTCCTCGCAGAGTCGACGGTGGAAGACGCGCTTCGCCGTGGCCGCTACGACGACTACGAGGTCGTCGCCGAGCACTCGGGCGAGGACCTGGTCGGCTGGGAGTACGACCACCCACTCGCCGAAGAGGTGCCCGAACACCCGAGTTTCGAGGGTGCTGGACAGGTGTACACCGCCGACTACGTCGAGGCAGACCGCACCGGGTTAGTTCACTCCGCGCCCGGCCACGGGCAGGAGGACTTCGAGCGCGGGTCGGAACTCGGTCTCGAGGCGTTCTGTCCCGTCGGCGGCGACGGCGTCTACACCGACCTCGCAGGCGAGTACGCGGGCGAGTTCGTCCGCGACGCCAACGACGACATCATCGCGGATTTGGAAGAGAAAGGCCTCCTCCTCGCCAGCGAGACGCACGAGCACAGTTACGGCCACTGCTGGCGGTGTGACACCCCCATCGTCTTTCTCGCGACCGACCAGTGGTTCATCCGGATCACCGAGATCAAAGACGAGTTGCTCGCCAACATCGACGACTCCGAGTGGCACCCGCAGTCCGCCCGCGACGGCCGCTTCCGCAACTTCGTCGAGGAGGCTCCCGACTGGAACGTCTCTCGCCAGCGCTACTGGGGCATCCCGCTCCCCATCTGGGTGCCCGAGGGGCAAGAGCAGTACGACGCCGAAGACCTCGTCGTCGTCGGCACGCGCGAGGAACTCGCCGACCGCGTCGACCAAGACGTCGACCCCGAGACCATCGACCTGCACCGTCCGTCGGTCGACGACCTCACCATCACCGAGGACGGCACGACCTACGAGCGTGTCCCCGACGTGTTCGACGTCTGGTTCGACTCCTCCGTCGCCAGCCTCGGCACCATCGGCTACCCCGGCAACGAGGACGACTTCGAGGAGTTGTGGCCCGCCGACCTCATCATCGAGGCGCACGACCAGACCCGCGGGTGGTTCTGGTCGCAACTCGGGATGGGAACCGCGGCGCTCGGGAAGGTGCCGTACAACGAGGTGCTGATGCACGGGTTCACCACGATGGGCGACGGGTCGAAGATGTCCAAGTCGAAGGGGAACATCGTCGAGCCTGAGGAGGCCATCGACGCTGCCGGGCGCGACCCGCTCCGGTGTTACCTCCTGAGCCACGAGCAACAGGAGAAGAACCTCGCGTTCGAGTGGGACGGCCTCCACGAGATGCAGTCCACCCTCAACATCCTCTGGAACGTCTTCCGGTTCCCGCTGCCGTACATGCGCCTCGACGGCTACGACCCCGCCGAGGCTGACCTCGACGGTGCAGAACTGGAGGTCGTCGACGAGTGGGTGCTCTCGCGCCTGCAGACCGTGAAAGCGGAGATGGACACCGCGTGGGACGACTACGAGGTCGACGACGCGCTCAACGCGCTGCTCGACTTCGTCACCGGCGACGTCTCCCGCTTCTACGTGAAGGCCATCCGCGAGCGGATGTGGGAGGACGAAGACTCCCCGAGCAAGCAGGCTGCCTACGACACGATGGCGACGCTGCTCGACGAGGTGACGCGCCTGCTCGCGCCGTACGCGCCGTACCTCACCGAGCGGATGTACCAGCACCTCGACGGCGCGGCCACGACGGTCCACCAACTCGATTACCCCGACGTAGACGCGGATCTTCGCGACGAGCAGTTGGAGACGGACATGGCCGTCCTGCGGGGCGTCGAGGAGGCGGCCGCGAACGCCCGCCAGCGTGCAGAACGCAAACTCCGCTGGCCCGTCACGCGCGTCGTCGTCGAGAGCGGCGACGAGGCGACCCGTGCCTCCGTCGACAACCTCCGCGGGTTACTCGCCGACCGCGTCAACAGTCGGTCGGTCGAGGTGGTCGACTCCTACGGCGAACTCGTCGAGGTGGCCGAACCCGAGATGTCGAAACTCGGCCCCGCCTTCGGCGGCGACGCACAGGAAGTGATGACCGCGATTCAGGGCACTACCCGCGCCGAGTTGGAGAAGAGCGGCACGCTCGCCGTCGAAGTCGACGGCGAGGTGTACGACCTCGACGAGGAGATGGTCACGTTCCACTCGCAGGCCCCCGAAGGCGTCGTCAGCGCCGAGTTCGACGACGGAACCGTCTACGTCGACACCGAACTGACGGAGGACGTCGAGTCCGAGGGGTACGCCCGCGACGTAGTTCGCCGTATCCAAGAGATGCGTAAGGAACTCGACCTCGACGTCGACGAACGCATACGCATCTCCGTCGACGTCAACGACGACCGGGTCGCCGGCTTCGTCGACGAACACCGGGAGTACATCGCCGAGGAGACGCGGACGGACGCGTTCGTCGGTGACGACGGCGACTTCGACCTCCGTGAGGAGTGGTCCGTCGAGGACGTGGCCGTCACCATCGGCGTCGCGCGCGTCGAAGCCGAGTCGCCCGCCGACGACTGAGGGGCACCGGACTCGCTTCCTCGGGTCGCCGACACCGAGAGTCGTTTCGGCAATTCGTACAAAAGGCCGACTTCTACGCTGCCGCGAGAGACGGTCGTCGTGTCCCGCCAGAGTGCCTGGCCGGCGGGCGACGACCGCACGTCGTGGCGGTTTGGAACACGGAGGGTGTCTCCGACGTCGTCCGCAACGCGCGATGGCTCACGAACGACAGTTTCTCCTTCGGGTGGTATCCTCCTGAATCACTATTACGGTTACAGACGGGCGAGAACGTGTGTTTACCCGGGGTAGAGTGAGTTTCGGCAGATTCATATGAACGATTCTGCAATCGTTGGTATGGAATCGACCAACCGCCTCGAACGTCTCATCACCGACGAGGTCGGCGAGTGCTGTGCCGCCGACGTCGACGACCGACTGTCCGACCTCCGTAGCCTCGCAGAACGCGTGGAACTGGCCGACGCCGCCGAGGACGTGGACGCGCTCTCGGCGCTCGGGAGCGACACGCGATACCGACTCACGCGACTGCTCGCGGCCGCCGAGGGCGACTTGTGCGTCTGTGAACTCGAACCGCTCGTCGACGTGAGTGAGTCGGCCGTCAGCCACGCCCTGTCGACGCTGACCGACGCGGGCCTGCTCACCCGGCGCAAGGAGGGCCGGTGGCGCTACTACGACACGACCGCCCGCGCGGAGGCGCTTATCGACGCACTCGACGCGACACGGGAGGTGGACGAATGAGCGAGATCGACCACGACGGCCCGGTTCGACTCGCGTTCGTCTGCGTCCAGAACGCCGGGCGCTCGCAGATGTCGTACGCGTTCGCCCAGCGAGAGGCCCAGCGGCGCGGCCTCGGCGACCGCGTGGAACTGCTCACCGGCGGTACCCACCCCGCTGACCACGTCCACGACGAGGTTATCGACGCGATGGCCGAACTCGACATCGACGTGTCAGAGCGGACGCCCCAGAAGCTGACTGACGAGGAACTGAACGACTGCGACTACGTCGCCACGATGGGGTGTTCGACGCTCTCGCTCGCGGAGACGGTGAACACGCGCGACTGGGCGCTCGACGACCCCGACGGAAAGTCACCCGAGGAGGTGGCCGCGATCCGTGATGACATCGAATCGCGCGTCGTCGCCCTGTTCGACGAAGTGTTTGGGACGTTCGACGACGCGGAGGCCTGATCGGTGCCGCTGTCGGATCTCCTCGCGGTCGAACTCCTGCTCGCGGCGTTCGCCGGCGGTGCGTTCGGCGCGGCGCTGGGCGCACTCAACACGTTCGTCCTCTGTGGGTTCACGGTCATCGTCGGCGAACTGTACGCGCTGGCGACGCGGGCCGGCGGCGGCACCGTCCCGGTGAACGTCACCGGCGACATCGCCTTCGGCGTCGTCCTCGGCCCACACGTCGCCTTCGGCGGCGGGGCGGCAGCGCTCGCGTACGCCGTCAAGCAGGGCTACGTCGACACGCCCGGCTTCGACTACCACCCCGCGAAGGAGGTGACGGTGGGCGTCGGATCGCGCCCGGACGTTCTCGCCGTTGGCGGCGTTTTCGGCATCTTCGGGTTCGCCGTCGCGACCGTCTCGGGGTCGCTCGGCATCCCGACAGACCCTGTTGCCCTCGGTGTCGTCCTCTCGGCGCTCGCCCACCGCGTCGTCTTCGGCTACAGCCTGATCGGCGCACCGCTCTCGAAACTCCTCGATATGACGCCCTACGAACGCGGAGAGGGCCTGACTGGCCTTCCGGGTGGGCGCTCGACGCAGACTGGCGACGGGAGCGACCCCGAAGAGGTCGCCGCCGACGGCGGGGCCGTGCGCGTCCACGATGGACCGACGGACTCGACGCGGGTGGAGCCGTGGCTGCCGTACCTCTACCGCTGGTCGGAAGTGCTGTCGCTGGGGGCGATTATCGGCGTCCTCTCGGGATACGTCGCCTACCTGACCGGGAGCGCGTTCCTCGCGTTCGGTATCAGCGTCGCCGCCCTCGCGTTCCTCGTCGGCGGCACCGCACGCATCCCCGTCACACACCACATGGCACTCCCCGCGAGTACGGTGGTTCTCGCACTCGCCGGCACGTCGCAGGGATTGGTCCTGCCGGGGACCGTAGCCGGCGAGGTGTCGCTGACCGTCGCGTTGCTCGCGGCGGGGCTGTTCGGTCTCGTCGGCGCAGCGTTCGGCGAACTCCTCCAGCGCGTGTTCTTCGCGCACGCGGAGACGCACCTCGACCCGCCCGCCGCGAGCATCGTCGCGTCGTCGCTGTTGCTCGGGTTGCTCGCGTGGGTCGGTGTCCTGCCGGCTAGCGCGTGGATTCCACTGGGATAACGAAGCGGCGAAAACGGAAGCGGTCGCTTCAGACTTCGACGTCGGTGTCGACCAACGCCTTCTCCAGCACTTCCAGCGGGTGGTTGATCTCGTAGCCCGTGCCGTGTTCCATCTGCATCGAGCAGGTGGGACACTCGGTCATCCCCGTCTCGCCCTCGGCGTGTTCCATGTGCTCGAACATCTCCTCGCCGATCTCCATCGAGTACTCGTACTTCTCCTCTTTCCAGCCGTAGGTGCCCGAGATGCCCGAACAGGAGTCACCCACGTCCTCGACGTCGACGCCGTCGAGGTGGCGGAACAGTTCGACCGCCTGCCGGTCGAGGCCCTGATTGCGGGAGTGACACGGCGCGTGGTACGCGAAGTCCGGGACGTCGAGTTGGTCGCCGTCGACCTCGCTCAGCGGGTCGATGACGTTCTCGTTGATCAGCAGGTACTCCAGGGCGTCGTAGGTGTTCGCGGCGACCGTCTCGGTCCCCTCGAAGTCGAACAGTTCGGGGTACTCCTGGCGGAGCGCCATCGAACAGGAGGTACAGGAGGCGACGACGTCGTACCCTTGCTCGATCATCTCGCCGAGGTTCTCGACGTTGACCGCCGCCGACCGGCGAGCGTCGTCGAGCATTCCGTTGGCGAACATCGGCGTGCCCGAACACCGCTGGTCGGGGACGGCAATCTCGTAGCCGAACTCCTCGTACACGCGGACGAGCGCCTTCGCCACCTCGACGGTGTTGTAGTTGGCGTAGTCGCCGTGGAAGTACGCGATGCGCTTCTCCTCGCTTTTGACCTTCGGGCCACCGCGTTCCTTCCACCACGAGCGGAACGTCTGCTGTGAGAACTCGGGGAAGTCGCGTTCGGCGGTGATCCCGAGCACCTTCTCGTTGACCTTCTGGACGAGCGAGTTGCCCATCACGAAGTTGGTCAGGCGGGGGACTTTCGACCCGAAGCGGGCGAGCGTGCCGTAGTTCGCGAGGATGCGGTTCCGGATGTACTCCCGCGAGAGTTTGTCCATCTGCTCGTCGACGTACTCCCCGCGGGCGCTGTTGTGCATCTGCGAGAGCGGCACGTCCGAGGGGCACGCGCCGTCACAGCGCATACAGTTCGAACAGCCCATAATCGAGTCGTCGACGCCGGTGTCCTCTTTGCGCTTGAGGCGCCACTGCTCGGGCCCCTGGAACTTCGGCCCGGGGAAGGAGTCGTCCACCTCCGCGACCGGGCACGAAGTATCGCACGTTGAGCACTTGTAACAAGAGTCTGCACCCGGTCGGAGGTCCATATCCGTCTCGTCGAACACGTCGACGGGTTCGAACTCGCCGCCGCTCTCCGCGGCGGTGCCGCCGTCGGTCGCCGTTGGCGGGTCGTCCGTGCCGCAGTCGGTACACGCGCCGGTCGCGTCGTCGGTGTCGTCGATATCGTTGGTGTCGTGTGTGTCGCTCATACCTCCTCCGCCGCGGTGCGGCCCGCGACAAGCCCCGTAGCGAGCGAGACGCCGCTCGCCGATTTCTCCCGTGCAACGTCCGCGCCGCCGACGACGCCGCCGGCGGCGTGGAGATTCTCGTACTCCGGACTCCCACTCGCGTCGAGCGGTCGCATCCACTCGTCCGGTCGTACGCCGAAGCGGGCGAACGCGTGGTCCGCGAACGCCCCCTCCGCAGACCACGCCATCCGGTCGTCCGGTTGGGGGACGTGGCAGTCGAATATCGCCTCCGTCGCGCCCTCGCGGGTCGAGTCGAGTCCCTTCCCGACCAGTCCGCCGGTCGCGAGGACGAACCGCTCGGCCTCGTACGGTATCTTCGCGCCGTTGCGGTCGATGAACACCCGGTCGATGCGGTCGCCGTCCGCCTCGTAGTCGACTACCGGGTTCCCGGTCGTGATGGAGACGCCCGCTTCGTCGAGTGCGTCGAACAGGCGGTCGCCGAGTCTGATCCCCGGCAGACTCGGCGGTGCGGTGGGAATCTCGAACACCTCGCAGTCCAGTCGCTCCCCGAGGTCGGCGCGAACCTCCTCGACGTGCGTGTCACCGAGCATCGCCGGGAAGCCGACCCGTTCGGCGTCACCGAGATGCGGACGAACGCGGTCGGCGAGTCGCTGGCGCGTCGTCCGTCCCTCGCCAGCGTCCTCGTCGCGTTCGAGTGCGTGCGCCAACCGCGTCACCGCGGCGTCGGCGCGGTACTCGCCGGGGAACTCGACGGTCACGCCCTCGACGGCGAACGGGACGCCCGCGGCGTCGAGTCGCTTCGCCGCCAGCGACGCGTCGAAGTCGGTGTCGGCCTCGAAGCCGACGAGCAGGGTGTCGCGGTCGTCGCTGGCGAGGCCCGGCGCCATACTCCGCGGGTAGCGGGCGGTCGGCTTCGCCCGGCCAGAGGTGGTCGCTACGAGGGCGTTGCGGTCGGTGTGACCGCCGAGGTACTCGTCGCCGACGGCGTCGTCGAACAGCGCGAGTCCCTCGCGGAGCGCCTCGCTCCCGAGGATCTGGTACGGGTGGGTCTCAGGGAGGTCACCGACCGCCTCGAACGGGTCCGCGACGGGACCCGTGCCCGAATCGGGGTCGGGGTAGCCGAGCGCGTCGATCAGACCGCTCGCCTGCCGGAGCGTGCTCTCTTTCGAGGAGAGGAGGCGCACGAACGCGCCCTCTCGGGCGGCCGACAGCGCTGCCGTCACGCCGGCGAGACCGCCGCCGACGACGACCACGTCCGACTCAATCGCCACCCGACTCACCTCCGCGCTCGTCGACCAGGTAGCCACCGTCGGGCGCAGTCGCGCCGCCGGCAACGTCGCCAGCGTCGTCGACGCCGGCCGCGTCGGTCGTCTCCCCGGCGTCGAACGCCGCGAAGTCGTCTGGCGTCGCGCCGTCGCGGTTCATCGTCGTCGCGTGCAGGAGGTGGTTGAGCATCGCCTGCGACAGTTGCTCGCCCCACAGCGCGTGCCGTTGCCCTTTCCAGCGCTCCTGCCACAGTTCCTCCAGCGCGGGGTCGACCACGTCGCGGTCGAACTCTCCGCCCGCGTGGAGTTCGTTCGCCATCCGGTGGGCACAGAAGCCGCCCTGACAGTTGCCCATCGACGCCCGCGTTCGCAGGCGGACGGCGTTCAGATCCGACCCCGACTGCCCGATGGCGTCCTGCAGTTCCGCACGCGTGACCGCCTCACACTGGCAGACGACCGGGTTCGGGTCATCCGTCTTCAGCACCTCGTCGGCACGCGAGCCGAGTCGTTGCATACTCCGGCGGCCGATGGGCGACCGGAGGCCGAACTCGTCCATATAGTCGCGAAGCACCGAGAAGTCCTCGCTGCCGGGGAGCGGCTTCTCGGCGGTCGTACACTCGGCGTCGACGCCGAGGAGGTCGCAGACGTGGTCGGATATCTGCTCGGCCATCAGCCGGTAGGTGGTGAACTTCCCGCCGACGATGGAGGTCATCCCCGGCAGGTCGTCGCGGTCGGCGTGGTCGAGGAGGAAGAAGTCCCGTGTGATGTCCGTCGGGTCGGTCGTGCCGGTGCCTGGCGGTTCGTACAGCGGCCGGACGCCCCAGTACGAGCGGATGGTCCGGGCGTCCGCCAGCATCGGGACGAGTTTCGACAACTCCTCGATCATCAGGTCGACTTCCCACGCCTCCTCGGGGTAGTCCTCGGGGTCTTCCACCTCCTCGTCGGTCGTGCCGAGGATGCAGGTGGTCTCGTGGGGGACGATGATGTCTGCGTCGCCCTTCGGCTTACAGCGGTTGACGACGGTGTCGACTTCGCGGACGTTCATCACCGTCATCACGCCCTTGCTCGGGCGGACTTCGACGTTCACACCGGCCATGTCACCGATGCGACCGGCCCACGCGCCCGTCGCGTTGACGACGTGGTCGGCGTATATCTCCTCGGTGCCGCTCTCGACGCCGTGGACGCGCTTGCCGGGACCGGACTCGTGGGTCACCTCGACGCCGACGATTTCGCCGTCTTCGACGAGGACGTCCGTCACCGGCGAGTGCGTCTCGATGCGGGCGCCGTGTCGCTCGGCGTCGGCGGCGTTCGCGACACACAGCCGAAATGGGTCGATAGCGCCGTCGGGAACCTCGATCGCTTTGTCGATGTCTCCCGCGAGGAACGGTTCGACTTCGCGGGCCTCCTCGGGGGTGAGTACCTCCGCGGGGATGCCGCACTCGCGGCAGCCCTCCAACTTCTGTTGGAAGTACTCCTCGGTGTCCTCGGGCCGTTTCACGAACAGGCCGCCCGTCATCTCGACGCAGTGGCTCGCGATGTCGCGCAACACGCGATTCTCCTCGATACACTCCTTGGCGCTGGCCTGGTCGGAGACGGCGTAGCGGCCGCCGCTGTGGAGGAGTCCGTGCATCCGCCCCGTCGTCCCGTGGGTGAGGTTGCCCTGCTCGACGAGCGTGACGTCGACGCCGCGGATGGCCAGGTCGCGTGCCACCCCACAGCCAGTCGACCCGCCGCCGATCACGACCACCTCGGTCCGTTCGGTCATTGTGTGTCCCCGTATGTCGGGTACCACGTCGTGTGCCGCCATTATGTTATCGGTCGTCGGGAAGCGAGAGTAGATAACAACTAATGAGAATATGAGTGACAGTCACACGAACGTGTCGTTCAGCATCGCTCGTGCGAGGCGGCGAAACGCCAGCGTGGGGAATCGGGGTTCGACCCTGCTGGGCGGTCGTCCGGGGCCGTCAGAGTCCTGCACGCGGACACGTTCGACGATTCCCGATTCCGCGAGTTCGTAGAGGAACCGCTCCACGGTCGACGCGGTCAGGTCGATTCGCTCGGCGATCCGTTCAGCACAATCGCCGACAGGCGCGCGGGCCTCCGGCGGGAGGTCGACCAGACACGCCAGCGTCCGGATCCGGTTTCGCGGGAGCGAGAGTACCCGCCCCAGCGGGACGTACGGCCACGGCACCGCCGCCATCCCGGCGTCGATGGCGTCGTCGTCGAGCAACGCCTCTCCCTCGCTGGACGCGACTTCGACAGCGCCGAGCAGCGCCGATAGTGCCACGCTCGCGTCGCCCTCTGCCCACTCTGCGATGCGGCGGATCGCACTGTGGGCCAACGTTCCCTGGCCGAGGCCGGCGTCGGCGCGCGCCGATAGCACGTCCGTCAGCGCTGCGCGCGAATACTGCTCGACACGGATGTCTGCACTATCGGCCGGGACGCCAACCTCAGCAGGAGCCTTCCGACCAACCGCGAGCCACGCGAACGCGCCGTCGATGTCGGCGAGGCGGTCGTCGACGGTCGCCGCCTCGACCGTCTCGGGTTCGCCGACGTGGTCGGCGACGACGACGACCGGACCGGTACCGCGGACGCGCCGCTGCAGTCGCTCGTGGAGGTCGGTGGTGCCGACGCCCCGCCGGGGGACCGGTTCAGCGACGAGCGAGTCGACCACTGCGTGCGAGAACTCGAACGCGGAGTCCGCCGCTCGGAGGTCGACATAGACGAACGAGACTGCCCGTGCGCTCCCGCCACGCGTCGTCGTGAAGACGGCGTTCGTCGGGGGAGCCATCGAGGACGCGAGATGCCGGACGAGCGCCGACACGACGGCGGATTTCCCCGCCCCGCCGGGTCCGTGGAGGTAGCCGTTGGGGGGACACTGACCGTCGAAGGCGGGGTCGAAGTGGTCGAGCAATCGCTCGATGAGGGTTCCCCGGCCGGTTGGCTCGTCCGGGTGCCACACGGGGCTCAACTGCTCCTCGTCGAGCAGGAGTCGGTTTCGGTCGTCCGTCCGTTGGCGGCGGTCGATCCTGTCTTGGATGTTCATAACTTGCAGATACCGGGGTTGCGGTGGATGTCGTCGTGTTGCTGGCTGTTCGGACTGTGGACTTCTAATCGAACCGATTTCTTTGCGGCCGGCGGCGGCGCCCACACGCGCCGCCCTCCCGGTGTGGCGACTGCGGGAGCACGGGCCAGCAGACTGCAGAGTCGAACGGGTAGTACGACACACATTATTTACCGTTAGTACCCTATGCGTCAGTAACGTTTATAATAGTTCACTATGGTATTACAGACGAAGGCGTCCCGACGGAGCGGGGCCGATACGGAGGCAATACGAATGTCAGACACATACGTCGGCGCGATCGATCAGGGAACGACCGGGACTAGATTTATGGTGTTCGATCACGCGGGGCAGGTGATCGCGAACGCCTACGAGAAGCACGAACAGATCTACCCGAACCCAGGGTGGGTCGAACACGATCCCACGGAAATCTGGGAGAACACGAAGGAAGTAGTGCTGGCTGGCCTCGACGACGCGGGACTCTCCGCAGACCAACTCGAGGCCATCGGCATCACGAACCAGCGGGAGACGACCATCGTCTGGGACTCGGAGACCGGGCGACCCGTCCACAACGCACTCGTCTGGCAGGACCGCCGGACGACCGACCGCGTCGAGGAGATACAGGAGGCAGACAAAGTCGAGTGGATCCGCGAGAAGACGGGACTGGAGTGTGACGCCTACTTCTCCGCGACGAAGACGGAGTGGATCTTGGACAACGCGGAGCCGTTGAAACTGAGCGCCTCGCGGGATCAAGACCTCCGCGACCGCGCCCGCAGCGGCGACCTGTTGATGGGCACCATCGACAGTTGGCTCATCTACAACCTCACGGGCAACCACATCACCGACGTGACGAACGCCTCGCGGACCATGTTGTACAACATCCGCGAGATGGAGTGGGACGACGAACTGCTGGCGGAGTTCGACGTTCCAGAAGAGATGGTGCCCGAGGTCCGACCGTCCTCCGACGAGGCGTTCTACGGAACGACCGACGCCGACGGCTTCCTCGGCGCCGAGGTTCCCGTCGCGGGCGCTCTCGGCGACCAGCAGGCGGCGATGTTCGGCCAGACCTGCTTCGACAAGGGCGACGCGAAGAACACCTACGGAACCGGGTCGTTCTACCTGATGAACACCGGGAACGAGGCTGTCAAATCCGATCACGGCCTCCTGACGACGATCGGGTTCCAGTTGTCCGGCGAACCCGTCCAGTACGCGCTGGAGGGCTCTATCTTCGTCACGGGCGCGGCCATCGAGTGGCTGGAGGACGTCGACCTCATCAACAACGCCGCCCAGACGGCCGAACTCGCGCGGTCGGTCGACTCGACCGACGGCGTCTACATGGTCCCGGCGTTCACCGGCCTCGGTGCGCCGCACTGGGACGGTCGCGCCCGCGGGACCATCGTCGGGATGACCCGCGGCACCCGCAAGGAGCACATCGTCCGGGCGACGCTGGAGGCGATCGCCTACCAGACGCGCGACGTCGCCGAGGCGATGGAGGCCGACTCCGGCGTCGAGACGACCAGTCTGCGTGTCGACGGCGGTGCGGTGAAGAACAACTTCCTGTGTCAGTTGCAGTCCGACATCATCCAGACGGAGATCGCGCGGCCCGAGGTCGACGAGACGACCGCACTCGGGTCGGCGTACGCCGCTGGCCTCGCCGTCGGCTACTGGGACTCCGTGGACGACCTCCGCAAGAACTGGCAGATCGACCGCGAGTTCACGCCCGAGAAGGACGCCGCAGAGGTCGACGCGATGTACGATCGCTGGGACGACGCCGTCGAACGCTCGCTGGACTGGGCGACAGAGGAGTGAAAGTGTATGCAGGAACTGTTCATCCAAGTACCGCTCATCGGGATGGAGTGGGAACCGTTCCTCCTCCTGTTGATCACGGCGCTGGCGGGCGGCGCGTTCGGTGCGGCGATCGGCGCACTCCCAGCGTTCATCTTCACCGGGTTCGTCGTCTTCCTCGGTGAGGGGCTCGCGATCCTCCAGCGTGAGATCGGGACGCTCCCCGGCATCAACGGCGGCGAACTCGCCGCCGGCGTCACCGGCGTCATCGGCTTCGGCGCCGTCACTGGCCCGCACATCGCGTTCGCCGGCGGCGTCGCCGCCTCGGCGTATGCCGGGAAAAAGTATCCAGAGATGGAACCCGAGGGCTGGGACTACCACTTCGGGAAGAACATCCTCTACGCGTTCGGCACCAAGCCGGACATCCTCGCGGTCGGCGCGGTGTTCGGTCTGCTCGGTATGTTGATCAATCAGGTCGGCGCGGCCGTCGGGACGCCGACCGACACCATCGCGCTGTCGGTCGTACTGACGGCGTTGATCGCTCGCGTCGTGTTCGGCTACCCACTCGTCGGGAAGGCGGCCGGATCGAGCCTGCTCGATATGTCGCCGTTCGAGCGTGAGGAACCGCGTTCGGTCCCCGACGGCGGTGCGGTCGCCGAAGAACACGCCGGTCGCCTCGCCACGGAGCCGTGGCTCCCTCACCAGTACAAGTGGGCCGGCGTCGCCACCATCGGTCTCGTCGGCGGCATTCTCGGCGGCTACATCTGGATTCAGACGGGGAGCATCTTCCTCGGCTACGCCATCTCGGCCATCAGCCTCCTGTTCTTGGAGTTGGGCGTCGAGAAGATACCCGTCACGCACCACATCACGCTCATCGGTGCCGTCGGAGCGGTCGTCGTCGACCCGGTCGCCGGGAGCGTCGTCGCGCTGCTCGCAGCGGGCGCGTTCGGCGTGATCAGCGGACTGCTGGGTGAAGTCACCCAACGCCTGCTGTACGCCCACTCAGGCACCCACGTCGACCCGCCCGCGATGGCCATCGCCATCGCGATGCTGGTCGTGGCTATCCTCGCGCTACTCGGCGTGTTGCCCAACGCGGGCTACCTCTGAACACCGGCCAGTCGGTCGGCCCTGTCCAGTTTTTTGCATCGCCGTTCTGTCGAGCGGCCGCACGCGAGGTTCGCGGCGGTGGTGCCGATTACGACACCACTCACGGCAGCGCCGACGACACCGGGCGACAGTCTCAACACGTCCCACTCGTAACGTCTGTGTGACCCAAACTGACGACGGCCGCGACCCAGACGTACTGGTTATCGGCGGCGGCGCGACCGGCGCGGGCGTCGCGCGCGACCTGGCAATGCGGGGGGTGGCTGTCACCCTCGCCGAGCGTGGCGGCCTCTCGGCCGGGGCCACCGGCCGCTCACACGGCGTGCTCCACTCGGGCGCGCGCTACGCCGAGTCGGACCCGACGGGGGCCGCAGAGTGCATCGCGGAGAACCAGACCCTGCGCGACATCGCCGGCGCGTGTATCGCCGACACCGGCGGCTTGTTCGTCTCGCTCGAAGCCGACGACGACGACTACTTCGACGCGAAGCGCGACGCCTGCCGCGAGGTCGGAATCGAAGTCGAGGAACTGTCCCTCGAGGCGGCCCGCGAAGCGGTGCCGGGACTCTCGGAGTCGGTGTCACGCGTACTGCGCGTCCCCGACGGCGTCGTCTACCCCTCGCGGCTGGTCGCCGCGCTCGCTGGCGACGCCCGCGAGCGTGGCGCGTGCATCCGGACCCACGCGCCGGTGACTGACCTCCGCGTCGAAGACGGGGCAATCGCCGGCGCGACGGTCGGCGGTGAGCACGTCGACGCCGACGTCGTGGTCAACGCAGCAGGCGCGTGGGCGGAAGGCTGTGCGGCGCTCGCGGGCGTCGACGTGCCGATGCAGCCCACGATGGGGGTGATGGTGGGCGTCGACTACGCCGGGGTCGGGCCGGTGCTCAACCGCGCACGGTCGCCGTCGGACGGCGACATCGCGGTGCCGCACGGCGGGCGGACCGTCCTCGGGACGACGAGCGTCGTCGTCGACGACCCCGACGAGTACGACCGTGACGACGCGGATATCCGACGTGTGATCGACGAGTGTGCCCAGATGGTCCCAGGGTTTGCGGACGCGGAGGTTCTCGACGATTACTGGGGCGTCAGGCCGCTGTTTGCCCCCGACGAGGCGCGGCGGGTAGCCGAGACCGACGACGAGGCCGGAACCGGAGACGCGCGCGGCATTTCGCGGGAGTTCACTCTGTTAGACCACGAGGAAGACGGCGTCGCGGGATTCTATTCGATCGTCGGCGGGAAACTAACCACGCATCGCGTAATGGCAGAAGCCGTCGCCGACCGCGTGTGCGAGAGGCTGGGCGTCGACGAGGAGGGGCGAACCGCCGAGACGCCGTTGGTTGGGGCAGACGACCCCGGACGCGTGGACGAACTAGTGGCGGAGTTCGACGCACGCTCGCCTGCCGACGCCGACGTCGTCGAAGAGGCGGCCGCCGACCGATAAGCCGAGACGGTCGTCGACGGTGCGCTCGCGGCCGTCGCATCGCCGGTGCCACGGGACTTAAGCCGCCGAGCCACCTTCATCACCGCTATGCAGGTCGCACTCGTGACCGTCGGCGACGAACTCCTCGCGGGCGACACGGTGAACACGAACGCCTCGTGGCTCGCAGAACAGTTGACGAGTCGCGGCGTCCGCGTGGAGCGAGTGACGACCGTCCCCGACCGCGTCGACGACATCGCGAGCGTCGTCCGCGAGTATCGCGACACGTACGACGCCGTCCTCGTCACCGGCGGCGTCGGCCCCACCCACGACGACGTGACGATGGACGGCGTCGCCGCCGCCGTCGGCGTCGACCTCGCGGCCAACGACGAGGCGCTGGCGTACCTCACCGAACACGGCGGCTACGCGGCAGCGGATCTCACCGAGGGGACGACGCACATCCCCGACGGCGCCCGCGTCATCCATAACGAGAAAGGGGTCGCGCCGGGATGTGTGATCGACTCCATCTACGTGTTCCCGGGTGTCCCGACAGAGATGCAGGCGATGTTCGACGCCGTCGCCGAGGAGTTCGCGGGAGCACAGCCGTACACCGTGACCGTCGAGACGCCTGAACCGGAGTCACGGCTGTTGGATCGGCTGGACGAGGTCCAACAGCGCTACGACGTCGCCGTCGGTTCGTATCCCGGAGAGAACGTCCGCGTGAAGTTCACCAGCACCGACGAGACGCTCGTCGAGGAAGCGGCGACGTGGTTCCGCAATCAGGTCGAGCGCCCGGACGACCCCACGACCGCCGACCGCGACGACTGACGCGGAGGCCCCGAGTCCGTCAGAGACGGTGGCTGACCCTCAGCGGTAGAGGTACACCAGCCAGCCAACGACGACGAGCAGACTCGCAATCAACACGACCGACGCCGACAGCGTCGTTGGAATCGTTGCCTCGGAGGCAAGCGGGAGCGCGTTCATACACGACGCTGGGACCGACCGGAGTATAAACGTGTATATCGTCCACGAGCGCTGCCGCCGTCAGTCGAACACGTCTGCATCCGTCGACCGGTCGCGCGTCACTCCTCGACGGGTGTGACCGACTCGGGGTCGTACGCCGCCGCGAGGTCGTCCAGCGACTCGTGGTGCCGAGTGGTGTGGGGCGCAGTCAGCGGCGACACCGACACGCGACCCTCAACGACCGCACGGCGGTCGGTGCCGACGGGGTCGGGGATGTCGCCCTCCAGCATCCGATCCCACGTCCGGTCGATGAGGTTCACGTGGTCGCCGTCGCGTTGGGCAGTCATATCGTACATCGTCGAGGGGCGCGTCACCTCCATCCGAGTCGGGGCGTCGCGCTCGCTCCACGGCGCGTTCACGTTGAGGTAGTCTGCCTCCTCGAACACGCCGGCGTCCTCGGCGTTGGCGGCGAGATACTGTGCGGCCGCCGCCGCTTGGTGGTAGTCCTCGGGGTCGCTCGCCTTGCTGCGCCAGTCGTCGCCGCTCCCGCCGGGCACGTACAGCGAGACGGCCATCGCGGGCACGCCGAAGAAGGCGGCCTCGACGGCGGCCGAGACGGTGCCCGAGCGCCCAAGGACGTACGCGCCGATGTTCGCGCCCTTGTTGCAGCCAGCGACGACCATGTCCACGTCGGGACACAGCGATTCGAGGCCGGCGATGGCGCAGTCGGCGGGCGTCCCGACGATGGCGTAGCCCAACTCGTGTTCGCGCACCTCGACGCGTCCGGAGAGTTTGCGACCCACCGCCGACTGGTCGTCGGCGGGGGCGACCGCGACGACCTCGCCCAGTTCCGAGAGCGCGTCGTAGAGGGCGCGAAAGCCGGGGCTGTCGATGCCGTCGTCGTTCGTCAGGAGAAACCGCGGGGCGTCGCTGGCACTCATTGGTCGGGAGTGGGTCGGGAGGTGCAAAAGCCCGCCGCTCGCTGTCACGTCCGAGCCGCAGTCGCAAGGGGCCGCCCGGGTCGAACTCGTCTCAGACGATGGGATCGTTGGCGTCGTCGCCCGTCGTGTCCTCGTCGCGTCGACCGCCGGCACGGTCGGCCGCCGATGCCGCGTCGCGCGACCCTGGAAGCGGGAACGCGGCCTCTCGCGCGGACGCCGCGAGGACGACGACGTCGCCGACGCCGCGGATCAGTCGGTAGGGGACGCGCACACCCGACGCATCCGCAGGCAGGCCGCCGACAGTCTGTGTCTCTACGTCCTCGATGGCGAGGGCGACGGGGGCGCCGGTGTCGAGGTCGAGTATGACGTCCACGACGTGGCCGACGCGCCAGCCATCGGCCGTGAACACGGGCTTGTTCGCCAGGTCGGTCACCGGAGCGGTGTCGGACGCCATCGTTGGCGACTGCTTCGCCGGCTGTCACTTAAGCCCTTCCGAGCGCGTCAGTACGTCGAGAGGTCGTTCGCGAGGGCGGCGAGACGGTCGGTCGGGCCCAGCGACGACCCCAACTCGCCGGTCGGTGGCGGCGCAGTCGCGCGACCGTACTGGTCGAACGTCGTCTCCCGGCGCATCACCACGCGACGCACGTCTCGCCGCTCGACACCAACGTCGACGTCGATGTCGCGGCGGTCGACGACGCGGCGGAGTCGGCCCGTCTCACGATGCACCGTCGCGCGAACGCGCGACCCCTCGCGGATCGTGATTCCGGCAGGGGAGTACAGCGGAGCCACTTGGGCGTACGCGTCGGGGCCCGAGAGTTCCAGCGTCAGGGTGTCGGCCGTTCGCTCGTGGACGGTCCACGCGGCGCGGTGCGGACGGATCGGCTCTCCGAGCATCGGCCGCGGGAACTCGCGGACGGGCACTGCTCCCGAGTAGCCCTCGCTGTTCACGCGGATCGGTTCCCCGACTGACTGGGGCGGGGCGTCGCGGTCGACGCGAATCGCGCCGTCGCCGACGTGGAAGACGAATCGCTCGGGGAGCGTCTCCGGGTCGGCGGTCACCGCGTCCGAGAAGTGCAACACCGCGTCGATACTCGCGTACGGGGAAGCCACCCGCGGGTCGACGCCGTCGCGGTCGCGGTCCACGAGCACCATCCCGTTCCCGAACGTCGTCAACGCGTGTGCGTGCCGTCGCCGCGAGTGTTCGTGTCGCTCGCGGTGGCGCGTCAGCCGATACGGCGCGTCGCCGGTCCAGTCGTCGAGGACGCGAACGCGGGTGAGTGCGCGGTGGTCGACCGCGAACAGGTGGCGCGTCGCCGCGAGGACGCGGTCGCGCGGCGTCGGCTCAGACCCGAGACGCTCGCTCGGCAGGTCGGGGTTGTACGGTCGAACGTCGGCGGCCCGGACGCCGCCGTAGCCTGCTACGGTCGCGGCGGCCGCGCCGACGCCCGCGAGGAACTGGCGGCGGTTCACGCCTCCTCCGTCGCCACACCTGGCTGTTCTGCACGCGGCCACATCCCGACGACGCGGCTTCGACTGCCGTCGGCGGCGGTCCAGATAACGCGCACGTCGCCGCGTCGCTCGACGGGGACGCGAATCGTCGCCTCGGGGACCAGCGGCAGCGACGCTTTCGGGGACCGAGCGTCGGAGTCGTCGCTGCGGGGGTTCTCCCCGACCCACGGCGTCGTCGACTCCGTCTCGTCGGTCGTGACGAGGACTGCGAGCGCGCCGGTGTTGGCGGCGGTGAGGCGGTTGCCGCGGACGAACGATACCTCGTAAGCGGAGGCGGCGTCGTCCCACGCGAACGCGAAGAAGGCGTTCGGCAGCGTTTCGGGGAATCCGTCGGTGGAGGGCGGGGATGGAGCAAGACCGCAGCCAGCGAGCGTCGCCGTCGCGGCCGCGAGGAGGGAACGTCGGAACACGGCCTGCGGTACGCGAGCGGACGGGTAAATCCCCGGGCAACGCACGCCGGACCGCAACGCACAGGAACCGCGAGCGACTGTGGCTCGATATGGGACTCGGAAGCACGGCGAAGAAACTCCAGACGGTCGCCGATATGGCGGAGAAACTGTACGCGAAGGTCAACGAGGTCCGTGAGCAGGTGGAGGCGGTGAGAGGCTCCGTCGAGAGCACGGAGACGCGCGTCGAATCGCTCGAACGCGAACTAGCCGAACAGCGTGCGCTCGTCGAGGCGCTGGCGGACGCCGAGGGCATCGACGTCGACGCCGTGACCGACGCCGTCGACCTGGAGGAGGCGACTGTCGACACCGACGCCGAGAGCGAGTCCGACACGACGGACACCTCTAGCGCGTCGGACGCGGCCTGAACCGGTCGTTCGCTGCCGCGGTGCTCCGGGACCGCCGTACGGCCTGGTGTCCGCAGACCGTCGACGACGCATCGTCGCCCGCGGCGCTCACACACGATAGAAAGATACGTGTTCTTCGGCAATCGTTGCCAGCGTATGACCACTCACCGCGAACCCCTCGACTCCGTGCTGGAGACGGTCGGGGAGACGCCGCTCGTCCGCGTCCACGCTTCGCCCGACGACGTGCCGGTGTACGCGAAGTTGGAGACGTTCAACCCCGGCGCGTCGGTGAAAGACCGCATCGGGAAGTACATGCTCGAACGGATGCTGGAGGATGGAACCATCTCCCCCGGCGGCACCGTCATCGAACCGACGGCGGGCAACACGGGCATCGGCTTCGCTGTCGCGGCGGGGCAACTCAACGTGAACGCGGTGTTCGTCGTGCCCGAGCGATTCAGCGTCGAGAAACAGCAGTTGATGCGTGCGCTCGGCGCGGAGGTGGTGAACACGCCCAGCGAGGACGGGATGGGCGGCGCTATTGACCGCGCACACGAACTCGCGTCGGAACTCGACGACGCGGTCGTCCCCCAACAGTTCCAGAACCCGCTGAACGCGGAGTCGCACTACGCGACGACCGCGCCCGAGGTGTTCGACGCCCTCGACGGCGAGGTGGGCGCCATCGTCGCCGGGATGGGGACCGGTGGGACGCTAATGGGGATGGCCGACTACGCCCGCGAACAGGGCTCGGACGCTCGGATCGTCGGCGTCCAGCCAGAAGGGTCGACGTACGAGGACCTGTTCGGCGGGCACGCTGAGGAGGGCGAGTACAAGACCGAGGGCATCGGAACCCACGACGTCTCGACCAACGAACTCGTCGACCCGGAGAAACTGGACGACCTCAAGACGTTCTCCGACCGCGCCATCCACGAGGAGATGGCCCGCCTCGCCCGCGAGGAGGGGCAGTTGGTCGCCTCCAGCGCCGCCGCCAACTCGCTGGCGGCCATCGAGGTGGCCGAGGAGATTCGCGACGGCGACGTGGACGCCCCCCACGACACCGTCGTCACGGTGTTCTGTGACTCCAGCGAGCGCTACCTCTCGAAGGGCGTCTACCGCGAGTTCGAGGAGTGGCAGGGGTAAGCGGACGCGTCGACCGTGACGTTCAGCCGCGTCGTGCTAGGTCGCGTTCCAGCGCGTGGACGTTGCGGAGGTTGAGTTTCATCGTCGCGTCGAGGATGTCGCCGACGAGCGGAACCGTGCCCACGAGGAAGTCGACGGCGACGTACAGGAGCATCCGCGCGAGCGTGCGTTTGCGCGCACCCAGTCGGAACGCCTCCCAGACGACGAGCAACCCGACGAGCGACCCGAGTGCGTCGCCAACGACGGGGACGAGTCCCGCGAGTGCGTCGAACCCGATGCGGTAGGGGACGAGCGGAACATTGATCGAATCGTCGAGGAGGTGTGCGAGCCGTCGGGCGCGGCGAAGACGGCGAGCGCCCTCCGGCGCGGCGACGAGCGACTCCGCCGGGCGGTCGGCCAGGGAGACGCCGCCGTCGGCCAAAAGCAGAGCAGCGTCGCTCACGGGCGCGGAGCCGTCGCCGCGAACGGCCGGCATCAGAGCTTCGACTCGGCGTCGTCGGCGAGTTCTTCCATCCGCTTGCCGACGCGACCCGCGTTCGAGAACTCGTCTTCGGACATCGCGGTCGCCAGCGCGTTGCCGAGGACGAACACCGCGTGTTTGTGCTCGCTCTTGGACTTGTGGACGTGGGAGGGGTCGACGCCGAGTTCGTGGTACGGTTCGAAGAGGTCGTCGGGGACCTCCTCGCGTGCGGCGAAATGCTCCATGATGGTGACCATCTGCTCGTGGAGTTCGAGGAGTTCGTCCTTGTGCATAGCGACCGATTGGCTACTCTCCGAGTTAAGCGTTGTTCGCGAATCGGTCGCACAGCGAACGGAGGGCGATTTGGAGCGACCCCAAATCAGTGCAGAACGGTCGCCGAGGGATCAGAAGACGTACTCGTCTTCGTGCCCCATCATTCCGTCGTCCTCGAATCCGGGGTCCGTCTCGCTGTCCTGCGGTCCACTCGTCTTGTACGCTTTCATCCCGGTTGAGATCAACTCCTCGATCGCCTCCTCGCGGTTGACGAACTCCCCCTGTTCGACCATCTGGGCGATCTGCATCTCGAGGTGCTCCGGGACCGTGATCTCGACTTTCGGCATCTACGCGGGGGTTGACGGAGGCAGTATTTAAAATCTACGGGGGTAGATTCGCGTCATGGGAATCCGAAATCGCCTCTCGTTTCATTAACTGATGGTTACCAGAAAAATTCTTCTCAAAAGCGGAACCAGTCGGGTCGGTCCGTTCCTCCGAAGCCGACAGCCTCAGGTGAGCCCGCCGAAATCATCGACCATGAGCAGCGAGGTCGCAGACTACACGGACCTCTACGAGGAGTTCTCCGACGAACGACTCCCGCCGGGGCAGCGAGAGACCGAGCGGTTTCCCGTCCTCTCGAAGTCGGGGACGCCCGACTGGAACCCCGACGACTGGGCGTTCGAGGTGTGGGGTGCCGTCGACGACCAGGTGACGTTCGACTACGACGAGTTCCGGGAGTTGCCGTCGGAGACGCAACGCCAGGACTTCCACTGCGTCACCGGGTGGTCGAAGTTCGACTGTGAGTTCACCGGCGTCACCTTCCCGACGCTCGCAGAGATGGCGGGCGTCCACGACGACGCCGAGTGGGTGATGTTCCACGCCCTCGACGGCTACACGACGGACCTACCGCTGTCGGAGTGTGACCGTGAGGAGGTGCTGTTCGCGTACGACTACGACGGCGAGCGCCTGCCCGCCGACCACGGCGGCCCGCTTCGCGTCGTCACGCCCCACAAGTACGCCTACAAGGGGGCGAAGTGGGTGACCGGCGTGGAGTTCCTCACCGAACCCGAGCGCGGCTACTGGGAGAAGCGCGGCTACTCCGACACGGCGAACCCGTGGAACGAGGAGCGGTACAGTTAGACGAGGCGGCCGGACGCGAACTTCCAGAACCAACGGGGTAAAGAGCGACCCGGCCCAACACGCGGTAATGAATCCGCCGGACGGCGAGGCGCGGGCGGCGGTGCGCCCCGACACCGACGCGGCGCTCGTGAGTAGGAGTTGCGAGGTGCCCGACGTCTCGTTCGGGTCGTTCCTGGCGGCCGGCGACCGACATCGCGTCCACTGGGCGACGCCCGAGGGCCTCGAAGTCGCCGGCGGCGGTGCTGCGGCGCGACTCGTCGCGGACGGCCCCGACCGCTTCGAACGGCTTCGAACGGACGCCGACACGCTGTTCTCGGCCGTCGACCACGAAGGCCCCGAAGCGACGCGGCCACGCGTGTTCGGCGGCCTCGCGTTCGACCCCGACCACGACGCAAGCGACGTGTGGACCGGCTTCCCCGGCGCGTCGTTCACGCTCCCGGCCGTGCAACTGACGCGCGCCGACGAACGCACCTACCTCACCGTCAATCGCTACGCCCCGGACGCCGACGCCGAGGGTGCCGAGTCGTCGCTGGCGGCGGCACGCGAGCGCTTGGAGTCGCTGCCGATGATGCGTCCCCGCGGGGAGAAACCGGGCGTGGCCGACACCGAGTGGGTCGTCGACCGCGAGACGTGGACCGCACAGGTCGCCAGCGTCATCGATCGCATCCGCGACGGTGGCCTCCGCAAGGCGGTGATGGCGACGGCGCTGCACGTCGACCTCGTCGACCCTATCGACATTCCGGACACGCTGGGTCGCCTCCGACGCACGTACCCCGAGTGCTACCGCTTTCTGATCCAACCGACGGACGGCGACGGCTTCTTCGGGCCGCCGCCGGAGCGACTGGTCCGCCGCGAGGGTGAAGTCGTCCAGACGGAGGCGCTGGCGGGATCGATGCCCCGCGGCGACACCCACGAGGAAGACGACGAGTACGCCCGGTCGCTGTTGGAGTCGGAAAAACTCCAGCACGAACAGGGGGTCGTCGTCGATACCATCTGTGAGCAACTGGACGCGTTCGGCACCGTCGGCGAGGGCGAACAGGGCGTCCGCAAACTCACCAACATCCAGCACCTCCAGACGCCGATCAACGCCGTCCTCGACGCCGACACACACGTCCTCGAACTCGTCGAGGCGCTCCACCCGACGCCCGCGGTGGGTGGCCTGCCGTTAGACGTCGCGCTGTCGACCATCCGCGAGACGGAGACGTTCGACCGTGGGTGGTACGCCTCGCCCGTCGGCTGGTTCGACGCCGACGGTGACGGCGAGTTCGCGGTCGGCATTCGCTCGGGCGTCGCCGGCGGCCGCGAGGCGACGCTGTTTGCCGGCAACGGCATCGTCGGCGACTCCGACCCCGACGACGAGTGGGACGAACTTCAGCCGAAGGTGCGGCCGATTATGGACGAACTGGAGCGGGACGACTGAACCGAGTGCCCTCGGGAAACGACTAACACCCGTCACCGTGTCGGCCCGACAATGAGCGACGCAGGCGAGGTCGAGGGTGTCGATACCGCGGTCGTCGAGGAGAAGGTCGCGGCCGCACGGGAGGCGGTGGCCGAGAGCGACGACGCCGACGCGTGGCTGTCGGTCGGCCGCGAGACGGACGTGAGCCCGGAGCCGTGTTTCCCGTATCTCCTCGGGTTCGACGTGGTGTGGCCCACGGCGGTCATCGTCGGTCCCGAGTCGTCGGCGGTCGTCCTCGGTCGTCACGACGCGCCGACCGCCCGCGAAATGGGCGTCCACGAGGTCCACGCGTACGATGAGTCCATCGCTGACCCCCTCCGCAACGTTCTTGTCGGACTGGACGCCGAGCGGGTGGCGCTGAACTACGACCGCGACGACGTGGTCGCCGACGGCCTCTCACACGGCCTATTCCTGCAACTGCACGACTATCTGCCCGACCGCGAGTTCACCAGCGCGAGCGAACTGATCCGACGGCTCCGCGGCGTGAAGTCGGAGACGGAGTACGAGCGCGTGCGCCGCGCCGCCGAGGAGACGGAAGAACTCCTCCAGACCGCCGTCGCGACGTGGACGCCCGAGACGACCGAACGCGAGTTCGCCGACTTCCTCCACGAACGGATGACCGACCGCGGCCTCGACTCGGCGTGGTCGTGGGACTACTGCCCGACGGTCCACATGGGCGACCGCGAGGTAGGTCACACTCTCCCCGCCGACCACACCGTCGACGAGGGCGAACTCCTCCACGTCGACTTCGGCATCAGACGCGACGGCTACGCCTCCGACATCCAGCGGCTGTGGGTCCGCGGCGAGGTCAGCGACGGCCTCCGCGAGGCGTTCCGCGACGTGCGGGCGGCCATCGACGCCGGGCACGACGTGCTAGAGGCGGGTGCGGTCGGCCACGAGGTGGATGCCGCCGCCCGCGCTGAACTCACCGACCGCGGATGGCCCGCCTTCGAACACGCGTTCGGCCACCAGGTCGGACGGGCGGCCCACGACGGCGGGACGCTGCTGGGCCCCGAGTGGGACCGCTACGGCGACGCGCCACGCCACGAGGTTGCCGTCGGCGAGGTATACACGATGGAGTTGGGCGTCGCCACCGAGTGGGGGTACGTTGGGCAAGAGGAGATGGTGCGCGTCACCGAGGCGGGCACCGAGTGGGTCGTGCCGCCACAGACCGACCTGCGGACGCTGTGATCTGATGACGGACCCGAGCGGCACGGTGAAGTGGCGCGGGCGCCGACCCCTGCTGTGAACCCCGACCTCGCGCTCGTCTCCCGCGCGGCGGTCGTCGTCGCGGCGGTCCTCGCGGTGGCGGTGACGGTCGCGCTAGAGCGACTGGCCGGCTCCGATCGTGGTCCGACCCTCCGCCGTCGATTCGTGCTGGGCGTCCCCTGGGGAACGCTCACCGTCGCTGCGTTCGTCCTCGCGGTGTACCTGTTCGTGCAGGGCGGCTGGAGCCACTGGTATGCGCCGGTCGTCATCCCGTTTCGCGCGTGGTCGTATCTCGCCCCGCTGGGCGTCGTCGTTTCGCCGTTCGCCCACGCCGGCCCGGGCCACCTGTTGGGTAACCTGTTCGGCACGCTCGCGCTCGCGCCCCTCGTCGAGTACGCCGTGGGCCACTACCCCCGACGCCGCGGGAGTTCCTCGTTCGGGTCGTACCGCGAAAACCCGTACGTCCGTGCGTTCGTGCTGTTCCCGGCGGCAGCGGTCGCCGTCGGCCTCCTCTCGGGAGCGTTCGCACTCGGCCCCGTCATCGGATTCTCCGGCGTCGTCTTTGCGTTCGCGGGCGCGGCGCTGCTGTACTACCCGCTCGGCACCGTCGTCGCCCTGTCGGCGGCCGGCGTCGTCTCGACGACGTACCGGGCGCTGTCGAGTCCGGTCGTCGAGGCGAGCGGCCGCCCGGCGTTCGTCACGCCGTGGTGGGCCGACATTGCCATCCAGGGGCACGCGCTGGGCCTCCTTCTTGGGATTCTCGCGGCCGCGTGGCTCGCGGCCGCCCGCGGCGACGACCTGCCCCCGCCGCGTCGACTCGCCATCGGGGCGCTGCTCGTCGGTGTCGAACAGTCACTGTGGGCCGTCTACTGGTTCCGCGGCGGCGGGACGTACGTGCTGTACCGTGGCATCGGCCTCGCGCTAGTGGCGGTTGCGGCTGTCCTCGTCGCCGCCCTCGCGGTCGGCCGCGACGCGCCGCCAGCGGAGTCGATCAGTGAGGCGCTCCGCTCGCTCACACCGCGTCGTGGCTCCGTCGCGGCGCTGTTGGTCGTCCTCGCGATGTTGACTGGGCCCGCACTGTACGTCAACTTCACCGCCGTCAACGACGACCCGCTTCCGGGCGACCCCATCGAGGTGCACGGGTACAGCGTGACGTACGCCGAAGGAGTGGAGAACGGGATGGTGTCGGTCGTCGAGTTCGAGGCATTCGGCGAGTCGACGACGGTGAACACCTCCGGCGTCGTCGTCCGCAACCCCGAGCGCGGCGTGTGGACGACCGCCGTTTCGAAGGGGCGACTCGCCTTCGCCGGACGCCAGCAAGTCGTCCTCGGCGGCGTCGGCTGGCGCGAGGTCGTCACCGTCCGTCGCCAGGGGTGGACCACCGTCGGCGGCGACGGCCCGGCTTACCGCGTGACGCTCAGCCACGACAACGACTCGCGAGTGGCGTTCGTCTCGAACGCCTCCCGCGCGGAGCCACGAATCGAGGGCCGGGTCGTCTCCGTCGTCCCTACCGACCGCGGCTTCGAGTTGCTCGTCGAGGGGGACAACGCGAGCGTCCGAACGGCGCTCCCGACCGAAAACGAGACCGTCGCGGCGAACGGCCTCCAGTTCGAGCGTGACGGGAGAGCCATCTACGCACTCGCCGGCGAGGGCAACACGTCGACCGGGAACGCGACCGCGACGCGAGTGCGGGTGGCGACGAAAGAGCGCTACGGCGGGCAGTGAGCGGTCGGAGACAGACGGTCGCCGTCAGTGGTCTCGTTCCCACTCGATCCGGAACACTTCGGCGTCGAGGTCGGCGGACTCGCTGGTCTGGTGGTCGAAGGTTCGGTCGACGGTGAGCGTCGCGGCGAACGCGTCGGTCACCGCGCCACCCTCGTCGGCGGCGAACGCCTCGACGAACTCGCGGCTGCCGGCGTTGTGGACAGAGTAGGAGACGTCCGCCAGCGACGCCGCGGTTTCGAGAAATGCGCGGTCAGCGTGTTCGTTCCCCGTCTGTGCGCCGAACGGTGGATTCATCAGCACCGTCACCGGGCCGTCGGCGGTGAGGCGGTCGCGTGAGACTGGCGGGCGCGTCGCGTCGCCCGCGACCCAGTGGACGTCAGTGCGCGCGCCGACACGGCGTTCGTTCTCGCGAGCGACCGTGAGCGCTCCTCGGTCGAGTTCGACGCCGACGACGCGGCGTGCGCCGCGCAACGCCGCACCGAGCGCGAACATTCCGGTTCCCGTGCCCAAATCGAGCACCGTTTTTCCCGCGACGTCGTCGCGCAGGTCCGCGAGGTGGACGACGTGCGCGGCCACATCTGCCGGCGTCGGGTACTGTTCGAGACTGGCGCTCGGGTCAGAGAAGCCGGCGACGACCGCTAACTCGCCTTCTAGCGCGCGACGACTCGACACGTCTCAGCGGTCGAGGTCGCCGTGGATAGTCACCGCGACGCCCTCACGTTCGGCGCGTTCCGACAGCGCCGACAGCGCGGGGTCAACTTTCGAGGCGTCCGTCACGTCGCCAGTCTCGACGACCAACTCACCAGCACCGAGGTGGGTCGCCGCGCGCACGAGCGACCGAAGGCGGTCGGCCTCACGCTGGGTCTCGATGGAGCAGTCCGTCGAGAAGTCGGCACTGACGCGCAGGCCGGCGGGGACGTACCCCTCCTCAGCCAACGCCGCACGGAGGTCGCGGAGGTCGCCCGGTGCCGTCGACTCCAGGGCGGCCGCGTCGATGGTGACCGGTTCGGCGTCTACCGGTTCGGCCGTGGCGACGGCCTGCCGGACGTTGGTGGGCGACTGCGTGCTCATACATCACACGTACAGCCGGTAATACAAAAGCGTTTGTGAATGAGCCATAGTTATTCCACACCGATCGATACCGATAGTCAGACACACGCAATCCGGCGGCGCGAAGGTGTCTCTGTGCCGAACAGACCGGAATATCGGAGAAACCATCCGGGATATGACTGTCGGTTCTCGAACAACCCGATTCCGACCCGAAAAGCGTGCCTGGGCGTGGCCCTGCAGCCGAATTCTCTCCACGCCCCACCCAAACATTTAAATACGAGCCGCGACAGAAAACTTATAATGGAAGGTCCGAGCCGACAGCGACAGCGAGAGACCGGTGAGTCGGAGAAACAGTCGGACGAGACACTCTCGTGCCCGGAGTGTTCCAGCGACAACGTCGTTATGGACGCCGACCAGGGGGAGTTGGTGTGTGACGACTGCGGCTTGGTCCTCGACGAGCGTCAGATCGACCGCGGGCCGGAGTGGCGGGCGTTCAACCACTCCGAACGGCAGTCGAAGTCGCGCGTCGGCGCGCCCGTCACCGAGACGATGCACGACAAAGGGCTGACGACGACCATCGACTGGAAGGACAAAGACGCCTACGGGCGCAGTCTCTCCTCGGAGAAGCGGTCGCAGATGCACCGCCTCCGCAAGTGGCAAGAGCGGATTCGGACGAAAGACGCCGGCGAGCGTAACCTCCAGTTCGCGCTGTCTGAGATCGACCGGATGGCCTCCGCGCTGGGCGTTCCCCGCTCGGTACGGGAGGTCGCCTCCGTCATCTATCGCCGCGCGCTGAAAGAGGACCTCATCCGCGGGCGCTCCATCGAGGGCGTCGCGACGGCGGCGCTGTACGCCGCCTGCCGACAGGAGGGCATCCCCCGCTCCCTCGACGAGGTCGCCGAGGTCTCGCGTGTCGAACAGAAAGAGATCGGTCGGACCTACCGCTACATCTCCCAGGAACTCGGTCTCGAACTCAAGCCGGTCGACCCCAAGCAGTTCGTCCCCCGCTTCGCCTCCGCGCTCAACCTCAGCGAGGAGACGCAGGCGAAAGCGACCGAGATCATCGACGTCTCCGCCGAACAGGGTCTCCTCTCTGGCAAGTCACCCACCGGGTTCGCGGCCGCCGCTATCTACGCCGCCTCGCTGCTGTGCAACGAGAAGAAGACCCAACGCGAGGTCGCAGACGTCGCACAGGTGACGGAAGTCACCATCCGCAATCGGTATCAAGAACAGATCGAAGCGATGGGCTTCCGCTGAACGCACGCCGACGCACGGGCTGACTTCCACGGCTTCGCGGCTTCATTTTCACGCCGACTTGCTCCGTCAGCGACGGCGCTCGTTACTGCTCGACGAACACGACAACTCGCCGGTCCCACGTGCCGAGGTTCACGTCGAACTGGTGGTAGCCGTCGAGATTGGTGTTCACCGACACGCGGCGGTCGGGCGTCGTGACGACCACGGGCGGGGCGTCGCCGCCGAACCGACTCGCCGACCGGACGCTCGTCACCTCGGCGTCCATCCGCTCGAAGTACCACTGGAGCGGCAGCCGTGCCCCCCACGCCTCGGTGTCCGCGCTGGCGATGGGCGGGAGCGAGTACTCCTGGCCGACGTACAACTCCCCGCCGACGTACGCCACGTCGACGCCGTCGTTCCCCTCCATCGCGGCCTCGGCGGCCGCGAGCATCGGGTCGATGTTCTCGGAGGACTGGGCGAACTGGGCGAACTCGTCGTCCGCCTCGGGTGTCGCGTACACACCGGCGGCCGTCGCACCGTACCCTGCGACGGCGGCGCCGGAGACGAGGAGGACGGCCGCGAGCAACGCCGGGTCACTCGCGCGTGCCCGCGACCGGAGGCCACGTGCGACCCACGCGAGGCCGACGGCACCGGGAAGTGCGAGGAGTGGCACGACGTGGACGGCCGTCCACGGTTCGACGCCCATCGACGCGATGGGGAACGCGAGCAGGCCGAAAACGGCGGCGTACGCGCCGAACGCGACGACGCCGCGAGCGTCCGAGCGATACCGCTCGTGGAGGAATCCGACGAGGCCGAACACGACCGCCGGCCACGCAGTCATCACCAACGTTCGAACGTACCCGGAGACGGCCGGGAGGAAGGCGTTGCCCTGCACCGGCGGGGAGACACGGTCGAACACACGCAGACCGACGAACCGTTCGGGCACCTCGACGAACGCGAACTCGACGACCGCGGGGAGCGTCGTCGGACTCCACAGGCCGGGGCCGACGCTGCCGCCGCGGGGCGCGAACACGAACAGGGCGACGCCGAGGAAGACGAACAGCGCCCGTGCGAGCGGCGTCGCGTTCGCGCGGCCCCACGCCGTAGCGCGGGCGAGGCGGGCGGTTGCGGCCGCGGGGACGCCCTGTACGCGTGCCTCGTCGACGACGAGTGCTCCTGCGACCAGCCAGAGTGGGAGGTAGATCACGGCGAACCCGGAGGACCCGAGTGCCAGCGCGAACGCGCCGGCCGCGAGGTACAGCGGCCAGCGGGCGCCGGTGTCGCGGGCGTACACAACCGACCCGATAACGACGAGGCCGAACGCCGCCGCCAGCACGTCGCCGCGGAGGAACCGCGAGTAGTACACCAGTAGCGGCGACCCCGCGAGCAACGCCGCCAGCGCCACCGTCTCGTCGTCACGGAGCGTCCCGCGGAACAGGAGTGCGGCCGCCGGGAGGAGACCACCCGCGAGAGCGACGACGGCGCGTGCGGTAGCGTCGGACGCGCCGACGAGGGCGAACACCCAGCGATTCAGGAGGTACACCAGCGGGCCGCCCGCGACGGGGCGGTACTCGTAGACGCCGGTGTCGAGATACCGGAGCGTCCAGTAGCCGACGCGCCCCTCGTCCCAGTGGAACGGGCGCGCGCCGAGGAGGACGAATCGAGCGAGGAGTGCGAGTGCGACGACGGCGGCCACCGCGAGGACGGTACGGTCGACCCGCACCGCGCGCACGCCGCCGTCACCGTCGCCGTCGGACATACTCGGGCGTGTCCCCGCCGAAGTAGTATGTCTTCGGGTTCGGTACCGAACTCGGCCCATCGGCGCGATACGACACCCTCTTTCGCGGCGGGTCCGCAAGACGGGTATGTCACTCGTCGCATCGCTGCCGGGCCGTCCGCTCACCGACGGCGAGGTTGCCGCGCTGAACCGCGCCGACTCGGTCGAACTGGCGGTCGCCGTCGACAGCGACACCGACTCCGAGACTGCCGACCGAAACGCCGCCGCAGACGGCGCGGAGGGACTGCTGCTCGCGACCGACTCGTGGGTGAAGGGGCTGGACTTCCTCGGTGGGGCGTGGGAGGTCGTCGAGACCGTCCACATCGACAGCGAAGAGGAGCGATACGACGCCCTCCGCGTCTGTGAGGACGCCGTCCGCGCCAACGACGCGGCCTGAGACGCGAACGCGAGCCACGAGACCGAACTCGACCACGACTGCCGCTGGCGGGACGCCCGTTTTTATCGGTGGCGAGCGTACTGTCACGGAGTATGTACGAACGCATCCTCGTCCCGACGGACGGAAGCCCCGCCGCCGCCGCCGCGGTCGACCACGCCGTGGCGCTGGCCGACCAGTTCGACGCGACGATCCACGCGCTGTACGTCGTCGACGCGACCGCCTACAGCGCCGTCGAGGCCGGCACCGACATCGTCGCCGCCGCGTTGGAGCGCGAGGGCGAAGGCGCCGTCGCAGCGATCAGGGAAGCCGCCGACGACCGCGAGTTGCCGGTGGTCGAGTCGGTCGTCTCCGGCAGAGCGTTCAGCAGCATCATCGAGTACGCCGACGAGAACGACGTCGATCTGATCGTGATGGGGACACACGGACGCCGCGGCCTCGATCGCTACCTCCTCGGATCCGTCACCGAGCGTGTGGTCCGAAGCGCGAACCAGCCCGTGTTGACCGTACGGTACGAGGACGACGGCGAGGAGTAAGCCCGCTGGGGCGTGTCCGCCCGTCGCGTGCCGGGAGGCCCGGGTTTATCCCGACCCACGCACACTCCCGAGTATGAGCCAGACCGTCGCTCACGACGACCTGTCGGCGTTCCGTCGCGACCTCCACCGCCACCCCGAACCGGCGTGGTGTGAGTTCTACACCACCGCACGGATCGTCGACGAACTCGAGAAGCGCGATCTGAGCGCCGTCCACTACGGCCCAGAGATCCTTGGGTCCGAGCGGATGAACGTGCCCGACGACGACGAACTCGCAGAGTGGTTCGAGCGGGCACGCGAGGCGGGCGCACGCGAGGACGTTCTCGACCGGATCGAGGGCGGCTACACCGGCGCAGTCGCCGTCCTCGAACGCGGTGACGGCCCAACTATCGGCGTCCGCGTCGACATCGACGCACTCCCGATCCTCGAAGCCGACGAGGGCGACCACGCACCCGCGGGCGAGGGCTTCCGCTCCGAGAACGAGGGGTACATGCACGCCTGCGGCCACGACGCCCACGCCACCTTCGGCCTCGGTCTGATCGACGAGATACTCGCCTCCGACTTCGAGGGGACGCTGAAGGTGTTCTTCCAACCCGGCGAAGAACAGATCGTCGGCGGCGAACCGATGGCCGAGTCCGACCTCATCGCGGACGTGGAGTACTTCCTCGCCGCGCACGTCGGCCTCGACCACCCGACCGGCGAGGTGATCGCCGGCATCGACGGCTTCCTCGCCGTCTCGCACTTCCTCGCCGAGTTCGACGGCGAACCGTCCCACGCCGGCGGCCACCCCGAACAGGGGAAGAACACGGTGCAGGCGGCCGCGGCGGCCATCCAGAACCTCTACGGCATCCCCCGTCACGCCGACGGGCCGACCCGGGTCAACGCCGGCATCGTCGGCGGTGGGACCGCGACGAACATCATTCCCGAGGAGACGTTCATCGAGGGCGAGGTGCGCGGCGGCACGACGGAACTGATGGAGTACATGGACGAGAAGGCACAGCGTGTCATCCAGTCGGCCGCCGAGATGCACGAGGTCGACGTCGACATCGAGACGCTCGGCCGAGCGCCCTCTGCGACGAGCGACGAGGAACTCGTCGGGCCCATCGCCGAGATTGCGGGCGACGTGGAGGGTGTGACGAACGTCGTCGAACGCGACGAGATCGGCGGCAGCGAGGACGCGACGTACATGATGCAGGCGGTGCAGGACAACGGCGGCTACGCCGCCTACGTCGGCGTCGGCACCAGCCACCCCGGCGGCCACCACACCAGCACCTTCGACGTCGAGGAGGAATCGCTCGACATCGGCGTCGGCTTCCTCACCGCCGCGGTGCTGGAGATCGCCGACAGGACGCCCTGAGCCGCGAGAGCACAGGGTTCGCCAGCCGTCTTTAATACCTCAGCGCACCATCCGTACGGTGGTATTCCGTCGCCGGGATATCGTGATCTCTCATGTCTACCACAGTCACCACAGACGCTATCGAACGGATGGACCGAATCGGCATCCGACAACTCGTCGGCTGGGCCGCCGTCCGCGTCCGCGAGAACCCGATGCTCGTCGCGTTGTTCCTGCTCGCAGGACTCGTCAGCTACATCCCCTTCGCCGGGGGGTTGCTCTCGTTCCTCGCGACGGTGTTCGTCCTCGGGATGGCGTACGTCGTCGTCGCCGACGGCGTGCGCCTGCAGGCGCGGGGCCTGAACGCCGTCGCCGCAGACGTCCGCCAGCGGTACGTCACGATGCTCCTCGTGAGCATCGCGTACGGCCTCGCGGTGTTCGCCGGGTTGATCCTGCTGGTGATCCCCGGGCTGTACATCGCCGTCCGGCTCTCGCCCGCCCTCGCGGTCGCGACGCTCGGTGACCAGGGCGCTGCCGACTCGCTGCGAACCGGGTGGGAGATGGGTCGCGGGAACGTCCTCCGCCTCGGTGGCGTGTTCTTGGTCCTGTTCGTCCTGCAGGCCATCGCAGCGGGTCTGCTCGCCGTAATCAGCATCGACATCGCGACGACCGGCCTCTCGGCTATCGTCCTGAACGCCGTGTTCGGGCCGATCATCGCGGCAGCCATCGCTCACGTCTACTTCGAGTCGCGTGAGGACGGTGACGAGATGGCCAACGAGATGACCGCCGACCCGGCCATCTGAGATCGGCGTCCGTCGAACTGTCTCGAGAATTCCGGCGATCGGATCGCCGTCGCAGTCGGTTTTCGTCGTCGCTGTTCGTTCACGGACCACCGAGCGAACGCCTCGAAATCGGATGTCGTGGAAGAACGGCGCCGCTCAGTACTTCGCCTCGGCGCCGGTCACGTCGTACACGCGCTCCATAATCCGGTCGCGTTCCTCACGCCACCCCTCGAATCCGCCCGGTCGCGACGGGTAGCGCCGGTAGTGCGCCATCAACTCGTCGGCGGCGCGCTTCGTCTTGTAGAAGTGCCAGATGTCACCCCAGTGGCCGTAGGAGTCTTTGACAACCTCCGCGACGAGGCGGGGCTTCACCGACGCGCTCCCCTCGTACAGCGCCTCCGCGAGGCTCTCGCCCGGCAGCGACGCCATCAGTCCCATCAGTTCGTCGACGTCGACGGCTGTCGAGAGGATGTTGTACACGTCGAGGGCGGCGAACCGAGCACCGAAGTGGTCCATCACGCGTCGGTTGTACTGCCACAGCGTCGCCTCGTCGACCGTGCCCGCGTCGATGGCCTCCATCGCCTGCTCTGCGGCGTACTTCCCGGCGTAGGCCGCGCCCGCGATGCCGCCGCCGGTGGTGGGGTTGACGTGACCCGCGGCGTCGCCGGCGGCGATGAATCCGGGTGCGACCGCCGAGTCGTACGGGCGGCGAGTCGGGAGGGCCGCGCCGAGTTTGTCCGTCACCTCGGCACCCTCGAACTCGGGACGCGAGCGCATGTCCTGCTTCAGGTCGTCGACGAGTTTCATCGGCTCTTCGTTCATCTGGAAGCCGAGGCCGGCGTTGATCTCCGTCGACGAGCGTGGGAAGTACCAGAGGTATCCCGCCGCCCGTTTCGTCGGCTTGAACACGAGTGCGTCGTCGTAGTCGACGGGTTCGGGCACCTCGACGACCTCGCGGTACGCCGAGCAGAACTGCGAGAACGAGACGTTCGTGTCGAAGGTGGCGTCGCGAAGGTCGGCTTTGTCCTGGAGGATGGACAGCGCCCCCGCAGCGTCGATAGTCATCTCCGCCTCGTACTCGACGACGTCTCCTTTCCGCTTGCCGCGGACGCCGGTCACGCGGCCGTCGTCGGCCTGCGTCACGTCCTGGACGACGGTGTCGTAGTGGAAGTCGACGCCGCGGTCTTTCGCGCCCTGGATGAGCAGTTTGCCGTACTTCAGGCGGTCGATGACGGCCAGTTCGCCGGGGATCGGAATCTCCAGCACCGTGTCGTGGCTGGGAATCTCGAAGCGGCCGTGGTCGACGCCGGTGTTGGTGAACGCCGGCTGAATCTCCGATTTCGGGATCGAGTCGGGGAACTTGTCCGCGCCCTTCAGCGCGTCACCGCAGGCGATGTGGCCCGCCTCCTCCTCGTCTTTCCGCTCGACGATGACGACGTCGTAGCCCGCATCTGCGGCGGTCGCGGCCGCGTAACAGCCCGCCGTCCCCGCCCCGACGACGACGATATCGGGTTCGTGTGTGGTCATTACCCGCACTCACTCGCCGGGCGTGAAAAAGCCAGTCGTTCTATTCGGGGTCGACCGCAGGAGGACCCCGATACGAGCGGTGAACGAAGTGAACCGCGAGCCGTGCGGGGCCGAACGAAGTGAGTGAGGCCCCGGTAGTCCGGCGGCGTTATCCTTCTGGGCGGAGCGGCTCAGGACCGCTCCGCCGTGTGCCGAGACGCTCGGTCGCTTCGCTCCCTCGCGTCTCGCTGTGCTTCTGGGCGGCGCGGCACACGGACCGCGCCGCCGACCTTCCGCGGCCTCGTTCACGCCGTTCGCTCGGCCGCGCTACTCCTCACCCGACTCGTAGTGCTCCCCCGCCGCCTCGGGCAGTCGCGTCCGGCCGAACAGCGCCAGCACGATGATCACCGAGACGTACGGAATCGTCCGCACGAGCGGTCGCGGGATGGCGAGAACGTCCTGCCCCTGCAACGACAGTTGCAGGGCATCCAGCCCCGCGAACAGCAGCGTCGACAGCATCGCCCCGATGGGGTTGTAGTTGCCGAGCAGGTAGGTGACGATGGCGATGAACCCCTTTCCGTTCACCATCGTCGGGCCGTTGCCGACGAACTGCCCGAGCGACAGCGACAGCGCCGCGCCGCCGACGCCCGCGAGGACGCCCGACAGCAAGACTGCCGCGTAGCGCACCCGCGAGACGTTGACGCCAGCGGTGTCGAGCGCACGAGGGTTCTCACCCGATGCCCGGACCCACCGCCCGAACGAGGTACGGTTGAGCGTCCACCACGAGGCGGCAACCGCGAGGAACATCAGGTAGACGACCGGCGACGCCTCGAACAGCGCCCCGAAGAACGGGAGTTCTGCCAGCGACGCCAGCAGGTCGACCAGCACCGTCGAGACGACGGGAATCCCGCTGTCCGAGAGGATGGCCTGCATACTCGGGAACGTGCCGACCGTCTCGGAGTTCTTCGACCCGAAGACGATCTGTGAGGCGAACGGCGCGAGGCCGAGGGCGATGAGCCAGATGGCCAGCCCCGCGATGATCTGGTCGGCGCGGAACTCGATACAGACGACGGCGAACAGCAGCGCCAACAGCGTCGACGCGACGACGCCGCCGAGCAGACCCAGCCAGACCGATCCGGTGACGCTCGTGGCGTACACGCCGCCGAACGCCGAGATGATGAGCAGGCCCTCGAGGCCGATGTTGATGACGCCGGACTTCTCGGCGAAGATGCCGCCGAGGGCAGCGAACGCGATTGGCACCGAGAGGCGCAGCGCGGATGCGAGCGTCGACTTCGACGCCATCAGCCCCAGCACCGCGAACACGGTGTCGCCCGCACCCAGCAGTGCGAGCACGCCCAGCAGGAGGATCAGTCCAGCGACGGTCGCCAATGCGAGCGACGCCCGCGGCCCCAGGTTGGTGACGCGTTCGGTCACCTCGTCGAGGACCGTCACGCCGGTCCGGGTCGGCGAGGAGGAGTCGTCGCTCATTGGTCGTCACCTCCGTCGGTCGCGACGGCGTCACGGCCGCCGAATCGCTCGCGCACGTCGATGCGTGCGCCGATCATCCGGAAGAACTCCGGCATCGCGACGAACAGGACGATAAGTCCGCGGAGGACGCCCACCAACTGCGGCGGCACGTCCGTACTCACGTCGACGATGATGCTGCCCGACTTCAGCACGCCGAACAGGAGGGCGGCGGCGATGGCCCCGACGGGATTGTTGCCCGCGAGGATGGAGACGGTGATGCCGTCGAAGCCGTAGTCGGGCACGCCCGTCTGGAAGTTGCCCGCGATGGTGAGGACGTACACCGCGCCGCCGATGCCCGCGAGTGCGCCCGACAGCGCCATCGAGGAGACGACGGTGCGCGCGGCGTCGACGCCGCCGTACTCGGCGGCCTCCGGCTGAATCCCGCTCGTGCGCACGTCGTAGCCGAAGGAGGTCTTCTGCAGGAGGTACGCGATGGCGACGGCGACGACGATAGCCAGCGCCAGCGCGAGCATCGACGCGTCCGTCCGCCCGGGGAACAGCGGTTGGGGGAACAGCGCGAACTCCGGGAGTTGGCGAGTCTGGTTGGCGAAACTGTCGGGGTCTTTGAACGGGCCGGAGGCGAGATACAGCGCGAACGAGGTGGCGACGAAGTTGAGCATGATCGTCGTGATCACCTCGTTCGCGTCTGCATACGCCTTCAGCGCCCCCGGAATCGCACCGTACAGGCCGCCGACGAGCGCACCGATGACGAGTGCGAGCGGAACGAGGACGAGCGTGCCGACCACGCCCGAGAACGCCCCGGAGACGGCGTACACGACGACCGCGCTCCCGAGCGCCCCGAACACGAGTTGGCCCTGCCCGCCGATGTTGAACACGCCCGCCTTGAACGCCACCGCGACGGCGACGCCCGTGAACACGAGAACGGTCGTCTCGGAGATGGTGGTGGCGAACTGGCCGTTCAGCGGATTCGTGAGGAAGTCGCCGAACGCGCCGAGGAAGAGGCTGTCGTACACGGTGAACGGGTCGTAACAGAAGCCAACTCCGAGCAGGGAGTACGCCGCCGACTCACACGAGGTCATCCGTCCGGCGACGAGGATGAGGACGAACCCGATGGCGATTGACAGCAGCAGCGCCGACCCCGAGATGAGGAGGCGTTCGGTCGCACTCGCCTCCACGAGTCGATCCAGCGCGTCGAACGCACGCTCGCGTGGTGACGACCCGCCGCCGTCTGCGTCCGTTCCCGCCTCGCCGTCGTCAGTCATCGGCCACCTCCGAGTCGGGGTCGGCGGCGGTCGCTGGCGTCCCGGCGTCGGCCGTCGCGTCGCCCGTGTCGCCGCCGGCGACACGCTCGGCCGTCGGCACCTCCTCGGGTTCCTCGCCGGCCATCAGGAGGCCGAGTTGTTCCTCGGTCACCTCGTCGGGGTCGACCACGTCGACGATGCGCCCGCGGTACATCACCGCGAGGCGGTCGGAGAGACCGCGAACCTCCTCGAGTTTCGAGGAGACGAGCAACACGGCTCGTCCCTGGTCGCGCAGATCGATGAGGCGGTCGTGGATGAACTCCGTCGACCCGATGTCGACGCCGCGGGTCGGGTGCGAGGCGACGAGACACGCCGGGTCACGCGCGAACTCGCGGCCGACGATGAACTTCTGCTGGTTGCCGCCCGACAGCGACTTCGCCTCCGCGCTGGCGTCTGGCGGCCGAACGTCGTACTCCTCGATGATGTCCGTGGCGTGGTCGTCCGCGAATCCCCAGTCGAGTCGCCCCGACTGTGCGAATGGCGCGTCGTGTTGGGAGCCGAGGACGCCGTTCTCGGTGAGGTCGAAGTCCATCACGAGACCCCGCTCCTGTCGGTCTTCGGGAACGTACGCCATCCCCGCGCGGGTTCGATCGCGGCGTGACGCGCCGGTCACGTCTGCGCCTTCCAACTCGACGCGCCCGTCGACGGGACGGCGCAGGCCGGTTATCACCTCGATCAGCTCTGACTGGCCGTTGCCGTCGACGCCCGCGATGCCGAACACCTCGCCCTCGCGAACGGCGAAGGAGACGTCGTCGACGGCGGTGACGCCGCGTTCGTCCGTCGCGGTGACGCCGTCGACCGTCAGGGTCTGCTCGCCCGGCGTCGCCGGCGGCGCGTCCGTCTCCAGCACCACCTCGCGGCCGACCATCAGTTCCGCCAGTTCCTCGCGGGTCGTCCCCGCAGTCTCGACGCTGCCGACGTTCTTCCCGTCGCGGAGGACGGTCACTTCGTCGGCCGCCTCCAGCGCTTCGCCGAGTTTGTGCGTGATGAAGATAACCGTCTTGCCCGCGTCGGTCAGTTCCTCCAGCACTTCGAAGAGGTCGTCTACCTCCTGGGGCGTCAACACGGCCGTCGGTTCGTCGAGGATGAGGATCTCCGCGCCGCGGTACAGCGCCTTCAGAATCTCGACGCGCTGTTGGACGCCGACGCCAACCTCCTCGATTGCGGCGTCGGGTTCCACGTCGAAGCCGTAGCGGTCCGAGAGGTCGATCACCGCCTCGCGTGCGGCGTCGCGGTCGACCGCGAGACCGCCCCACTTGCGCGGTTCGTTACCCAGCGTGATGTTCTCGGCGACGGTCATCGGGTCGACCAGCATGAAGTGCTGGTGGATCATCCCGACGCCGGCGTCGATTGCGTCCCGTGGCGAGGCGAAGCGACGAGGCGCGTCAGCGATCGCGCCGTCGTCGTAGCTCAGTCCGTCCCCGTCGACGTACACGTCGCCCTCTGTGGGTTCGTACAGCCCGTAGAGGACGTTCATCAGTGTCGTCTTGCCCGCACCGTTCTCGCCGAGCAGGGCGTGGACCGTCCCTCGCTCCACCGAGAGCGTGACGTCGTCGTTGGCGACGACGCCGGGGAAGCGTTTCGTGATCCCGTCGAGGCGGACGGCCTCCGTCATGCTCCCGGCTTTTGCCGGGGCCGGGATAAACGACCCGTTTCGGGGTTCGACTGTTCAGAAAACCGGACAGTCACACCCGACAGCAGACGCTGTGCAGGGAACGACGCGACCGGAAAGAGTGTCGAATCTGCGTGGCTGTCGACGCGGGCCGTTCAGACGTTGCTCGGATCCTGCGGGACGGAGATTTCGCCGTTGATGATGGCCTCGGCGGAGGCGTCGACCTCGGACTTCACGTCGTCGGGAATCTGGTCGCCCAGTTCGCTCCCGTAGACGTTGGCGACACCCTCCTCGGCGAGACCGAGGCTCGTGGCAGTACCGCCCTCGAAGCTCCCGTTGACGGTCGCCTCAGCCGCGTTGTAGACAGCGGTGTCGACGCGCTTGACCATCGACGCGAGGATGACGTCGGCGTAGTCGGTCGTCACGGACTGGTCGCGGTCGACGCCGATGGCGAACTTGCCCTCGTCGCGTGCGGCCTGGAAGACGCCAGTCCCCGTGTTCCCCGCCGCGTGGTAGACGATGTCCGCACCGGAACTGAACATCGACAGCGCGGCCTCCTGCCCCGCGGAGGGGTCGGAGAACGAACCGGTGTAGGTGGTCTGCACGTCGACGTCGGAGTTCGCCGCCTTCACACCAGCGACGAATCCGGCCTCGAACTTCCGGATGAGTGCGCCCTCAACGCCGCCGACGAAGCCGACGTTCGTGGAGTCGCCCTGCGTCGACGACTCGCCCGCCGAGAACGACTGACTCGTGAGCAGGCCAGCGAGTTGACCGACGAGGTACGAACCCTCGTGCTCTTTGAACGTGTACGAGCGGACGTTGTCGGCGTCGACGACGCTGTCGACAATCATGAAGTCCTGCTCGGGGTAGTCGGGTGCGGTCTGCGAGAGCGCGTCCGCCTGCAGGAAGCCGATACAGGAGACCAGATCGTAGTCGGGGTCCGTCGACTGCGCGTACTGCTGCTGGAACGTCGAGAACTGCGAGACCGAGTCCGGCTCGGACTCGTCGAACTCCAAGTTGAAGTCCTCGGCCGCCTGCTGGATGCCCGTCTGGGCCTGGTCGTTGAACGACCCGTCGCCGAGGCCACCGGTGGCGTACACCATCCCGACGTTCGTCGGCTCGTCCGTCGCAGTCTCGGTCTGCGCTTCCGTCTCCTCGCTGTCGCCGGAGCCGCTGTCGGAGTCGTCGCCCGACCCGTCGGAGCCACCGTCGCCGCTCTCGCCGCCGGATTCGGGGCCGCCGGCACACCCAGCGAGTCCAGCGAGGCCAGCCGCACCGAGTCCTTTGACAAGCGTCCGCCTATCGAACCGTTCAGTGTCGTCCATACCCACACCGTGACGCTGAAACGTTTAAAATCGTCGTAATCCCGCCGTTACTTGATCGGTGCTCAGTTGACAGTTTCGACGGCAGACTCGACGACGCCGACGACTTCCTCGACGAAGCGGTCGACCTCGTCGTGTTCGGCGTACACCCGGACGTACGGTTCCGTCCCCGAGGGACGCACGAGCGTCCACGAGGCGTCGTCGAACGTGAGGCGGACGCCGTACTCGGAGTCGACCGCGGCGGCGGGGAACGCCGCTGGCAACGTCTCGGCCAGTCGCTCCATCACGGCCACCTTGTCGTCGTCGGGGCAGCGAACGCTCTCCTTGCGGTACGGCCGTTCGGTCACCGGCGCACGGAGGCTGTCGAGGCCCTCGGCGGCGACGAGACGGCTGAGCACGGCGGCGCTCGTGACCGCGTCGATCCAGTCGCCGAAGCGAGTGTGGATGTGTTTCCACGGTTCGGCGGCGAACACCACGTCACCGCCGTCGGCGCGGGCGGCCGCGATGCCGTCGTGGAGGTAGCCGAGCGCCACGCGTTCGACGCGACCACCGGCGGCCTCGACGCGTTCGTCGATGCGCCCGGAGGCGTTCGGCGTCGTCACCACCACCGGATCGTCCACGTCGCTGGTGGCGACGTATCGCTCCGCGAGGACCGCGAGGATGGTGTCCTCGTGGACCACCTCGCCGTCGCCGTCGACGACGACGATGCGGTCGGCGTCGCCGTCGTGACCGATGCCCACGTCCGCACCACCGTCACGGACGAACTCGCGGAGGTCGGTCAGTGACTCGGCGGTCGGCTTCGACTCGCGGCCGGGGAAGTGGCCGTCGACGGTCGCGTTCAGCGTCACCACGTCGACGCCGAGGTCTCGAAGCACCTGCGGGGTCGCGACCGACGCCATCCCGTTGCCGCAGTCGACGGCGATCCGAACGTCGCCCGCGTCAGCGCCGAACTCACGAGCGTACGAGACGACCGCGCGGCGGTACGCGTCGAGGACGTCTTCGTCGACGCCGTCGCCCCACTCGTCCCACGCGGCTGGTGAGGTGCCCGCCGAGACCAGGTCCTCGACAGCGGTCTCGGCGGCCTCGCCGTACTCGACGCCGTCGACGAACGCCTTGACGCCGTTGTCGGTCGGGGGATTGTGCGAGGCGGTCAACATCACGCCACGTCGACCCTGCGAGGCGAACGCGAGCGCGGGCGTCGGCACCTGTCCGATCCGACGCACGTCCGCGCCGGCAGATTCGAGTCCGGCCTCGGCGGCGGCCGCGAGCGCCGGGCCCGTGACGCGCCCGTCGCGGCCGACGACGAACTCGCGGTCGTCCTCCTCGCGGGCCTGTGCGCCCAGCGCGGCGGCGACCTCGAGGACGAGGCCCGGCGTGACACGCTCGGTCGCACTCCCGCGAATTCCGGCAGTTCCGAACAGTTCCATACGCGACCCGTCCGGCGGAACCCCCAAGACTCCCTCGGTCCGACGCCGGGGACAGGGCGAACCCTCTTCCCGGAAGCCGACCCAGCCGCCCCGTTGCTGTGAGACGAGCCCCGGAGTGAACGCGGGTGTGCGACGGCACACGCCGGGAGTGGGCGCTAGCCGTCGCCTGTTCGCAACCAGCGAGCCGTCGGTTTTTCCTCAGAAGCCGGCGAACCCGCTGCTATGAGCGACGCCGACCGAGTTCGCGCACACGTGTTCGTCTCCGGCAAGGTGCAAGGCGTGTTCTACCGGGCGACAACCCGAGACACGGCCCGTGACCGCGACGTCGACGGCTGGGTTCGCAACCTCGACGACGGCCGGGTAGAAGCAGTGTTCGAGGGGCCACGCGAACGCGTCGAGGGGATGGTCGAGTGGTGTCACACTGGAAGCCCCGCCGCAATCGTCGAGGACGTCGACGTAGAGTACGGCGACCCGGAGGGCGTCACCGGGTTCACCGTCCGTCGATAACCCCCGGGTCCAATCGTCGCTTCAGTCTGACCGAACCGGTTTCGGCGTACTCCGTTCACGCTTGAGGAAGTCGAACGGGGCCGACTCCGTGACATCGACCGGTCGGTCGGGGTCGTGTCCCTTCAGGCGGTCCCACAACACCAGCGTCGACGGCAGGACGAGCAGCGACGCGAGGAACGAGTAGAGGATGGAGATGGCGGTCAAGATCCCGAACTGCCCGAGCACCGACAGCACCGCCAGTGTCAACACGCCGATGCCGGTCGTCGTCGTGAGCATACTCCCGAGGAGCGCACCCCCGGTCCCGCGGACGGTCAAGTCGAGCGCCGTCGAGAGGTCGTGGCTCCGCCGCTCGTCGATGAACCGGTGGACGACGTGGACGGAGTAGTCGATGCCGAGGCCGATGGTCAGCGAGAGGATGGTCGCGGTGAAGGCGTTGAACGAGATGCCCGCCACGCGCATCGTCGCGGCCACGAGCGCCACCGACAACACGATGGGAATGGTGTTCGCGATGCCGAGCGTGGGAAGTCCCTCGAGGATGCTGTAGATGAGTAGGAGGAACACCACCGTCAGCGACAGCGCCGTCGCGAGGCTGACGACCGCGGAGTTGAAGATGAGGTCCGACACCGCCTGGAAGACGACGGTGCCGCCGGTCGCAGTCGCGTCGCCGCGGAACTGCTCGGCCACCTGTCGGCCGTCGGCGGTGACCTCGGCCTGGTCGGCGTCGGCCTTCGCGGGGTAGACGATCCGCGTGCTGCGGCGGTCCTCCGAGAGGTACTGCAGCGTCGCCTGTCGCGAGGACGACGACAGCAGGTAGTCGTACACTTCGTCGAGGTTCTCGTCGGGGATGCCGTTGGCGTTGCGGTCGTTCCGGTTCACCAGCCGGCGGAACTCGGGATCGCTGGCCGCCCGCGAGCGGATCACACTGACGAGACTCTGCTCGTCGGCGTGGCCGTCCTCGGCGACGAACGTGCTCGGTGGATCGTCACCGAGTCGGTGCAACTCCTCTAACACGGTGTCGCGTTCCATATGCGCCTCCGCGTAGATGGTGACCGACCCCCCCTGGCTCGCGGTGAACTTCTCTTCGAGGAAGTTCAGCGTCGCGACGGCAGAGTAGTCTCCGGGCGCGAACGGTTCGGGCAGTTCCTCCAGATACTCGGGCGTCTCCTCGGGCGGGAGGAAGTCTTCCTGTGAGAACGAGGTGGAGATGCCGGTCGCGTACACGCCGGAGGTCGCCGTGAGGACGAGGATCAACAGCAGGAACACCGCAGGTGCGCGGTCGGCGATGCCGACACCCGCACGGAGGGCGCTCGCGAGGCGCGACCCCTCCGCACCCAGCGGCGCCTCGCTGAACGTCGGGATGGGAAGACGGTCGCGGTTGCGGTCAAGGTACACTTTCGCCGCGGGGAGGAAGATTCCGAAGATGAGGAAGGTGAACGTGATGCCGACGGCGGCGACCGCGCCGAAGTCGCGGATCGGCGTCAGCGCCGACGAGAGGTTCGACAGGAAGCCGATGACGGTCGTCCCGGTGACGATGAAGAAGGCGACGATCAACTGCCGCACCGCCACGTCCATCGCCGCGCCCACGTCGAGGCCTTCGGCACGGTCCTCACGGTAGCGGTTGACCGCGTGAATCCCGAAGTCGATACCGACCGCGAGCAACAGCGGCGGGATCGAGATCATCACCTGGTTGAACGGGATACCCGCGAGGCCGAGGAATCCGAACGTCCAAATCACCGCCATCAGGAGCGCGAACGACCCAAGGAGGAGGTCGAGCAGATCGCGGTACGCGACGATCAGGAAGAACACGATGAGGATCGTCGCTGCCGGCGTGACGATGAGCAGCGAGTCGGTGATGACAGTCGCGAACTCCGCGGAGATGATCCCCGACCCGAAGACGGTGATGTCGCCGCCGACCGTGTCGACGACGCGCTGACTCCGCAGTTGCACGTCGGTCAGTGGACTCGATCCGCTCTGTCCGGCCGCCGACCCGCCACCCCCTCCGAGGCCGGGTATCTCGTGGGTGACGACGCCGATGGTCGCGGAGGCGGACGCCGCCTTCGCGTTGAAATCGTCCGACACCGCGCCGGTGAACGCGGGGTTGTCCCGGTTCTGTTGGATCGCCGAGTCGATCTCGGTGGGCGTCGCCTGTTCGATGACGCGAATCTGTTCGTCGGTCGTCCGAGCCGTCGGGTCGAGCGTCAGCGCGACCGTCGTCGCGGCGCTTGAGGTGCCGGCGACCCGGAGGTCGTCTTTCCCCTCTAGTGCGTCCTGTGACCGCAGCATCCGCAGCATCGCCGGCTTCGAGAGGACGTTCCGGTTCCGTTGGACGAGTTGTGTCGTCCCCGTGTCGGCGGCGAACGCCGTCCCGAACTCCTGTTGAACGTCCTGCAGTGCCTCCTCTGCGGGGATGCCGGAGGCGAACTGCTCGGTCCCCGCCTCGGTCGAGACGTTCGAGAGACCGCCCGCGAACACCACCGTGAGGAGGAGGAACGCGACGACGATCCGTCGCGGTCGCTCGGTAATCTCCTCGGCGGCCGTCGCCACCAGATGTTCGTACCTCATTGCTGAGTCACCAGAGGAGTCACCGTCTGCGGACGATGAACGCCCCGCCAGCGAGGACGGCGAGTACGCCCGTTATCCCGGCGAACAGTTGGAACGGGATGCCCGTCCCGCTGGACACCTGTGCCGTCACCGGGACCTGATACGTGTCGGAGATGAGCGTGTCACCGTCGGCCGTCTCGTACTGGAAGTCGACCTTCAGCGGGTACTTCTTCCCGGTGGTTGCGCTCCCGGCCATACTCACGTCGAACAGGACTGTCACCGTCTCGCCGGGTTCGAGTTCGGTGATGAACCCCTCGTCGTCGTCCGAGGAGAGCGGCCCGTCGAGGAACAACTTCGCCGAGACGTCGCTGACCGTCTCGTTGCGGTTGTTCGTCACCTGCAGTTCGAGGCGCCCCGTCTCGCCGACAGTGAGCGTCCCGTTGACGGCGCTGACGGCGAACTCGTCACGCGGTTCCGCAACAGAAGCGGGCGCGTCGATGGGGTCACCCGTCTGCTGTGTGCCTTCGGGGTCGCGGTAGCGCACCTGAAGGGTGAACTGACGTGGGCCTGGTTCGGCCGCGTCCGACACCTCGACGTCGAAGACGAACTGCGCGGACTCACCCGGTGCGAGCGACCCGACGGCAACCTCCGTCTCCAGCGGCGAGACGTTCGGGTTCGACGTCTCGAACAGGACGACGGCGTTCGTCACTGGCTGTTCGCCGGTGTTGGTGACGGTGCCGACGAGTTGGCCCTCCTCGCCGACGCGGAGGGTGCTCTCGAGACCGTCGACGGCGAACGTCTGCTCGGGAATCGGCGTGACGCCGAACGAGAGCGCCCTAGACGCGGCGCTCGCGCCGTCGGGCGTCTCGTACTCGACGGTGGCGTCGACGGCGTACTCACGGGTCTCGGCCGTCTCGGTGAGCGACGCGTCGACGGTGACCGTTCGCGTCTCGTTCGGTCCGAGCGTACCGAGGAAGCGGCGTGCGCTCGCGGAGCGCCCGAACGTCAGGTCGGAGTTACCCGACTGGAACGCCAACACGGCGTTCGTCGCGGCCTTGCTCCCGACGTTACGTACCGTCACCTCGACGGGACCAGAGCCACCGACTGGGGCGGCCGAGTCGACCGACTCGACCTGGAAGCGCGCGCGTTCTTGCACGCGAACGGTCGCGTAGACGGTCGTCGCGACCACCTCGTCTCTGTCGTCGCGGTCGCGGTACTCGACGCGGATCGGAACGCGGTGAGTGCCGCCTGCGATGTCAGCGGGAACGTCGACCTGAACGGTGATCGATCGCGTCGTCCCGTCGCTCATCCGACCGAGTTCTCGTGACCCCGACAGAACCTCGATGCCCGAAGCGTCCTGCACGGTCGCGACCACGTCTATCGCGGGTTCGACGGTGTCGTCGTACTCCTCGGCGTCGTTGGTCAACTCGATCGTCAACTGCTGTGTCGTCCCCGGCGTGACCACTGGTTCGGACACGTCCGTCTCGAAGCGAACCGGTTCGTCGGCCGCGGCGACGCCCGCGAAGCCGGCTCCGATGGCCGACAGACACAGAATCGTCGCGAGGACCGCCGCGCTGAATCGGTGTGACATCAGTGTTGTCTAACCGTTCAGTCAGCCGGGCATATAACGTGTCCGAAACCGACGGGAACCCGTTACTAAATTGTCGTTATACCGTGACGGCGTACTGTTCGTGGAGGTGGTCGAGAACCGAGCGGACGATAGTCGGGTCGTACGTCCAGAAGCCGTAGAACAGGCGCTCGTCGGGGTCACCCCGTTCCTCGGCCAACAGCGCACACGCGTCGTTCGGGTTGCCGCCGCCGTCGAAGACGACGAACCACGACTCACGAATTTCGCGGGTGTCCTCTTGGTGGATCGCGACCCCTTCGATATCGGGCATCTCGTCGCTGGGGCCGCAGTAGGTGTGGATGTCGAGGTCTTTCGTCGCCAGATCCTCGTAGACTCCCTTCTGGGCGCGGATGGCCCCCACGCGCTGAAAGCCGGTGTGGAGTTCGCCGGTTCCGGCACGCCACGCGCGGTCTTCCATCTCTCGGGTCGCCGCCATCATCTGTTGGAGACTGTAGGAGGTGAACGTCGTCCCGTCGAGATGTTCGAGGATAGGCGCGAACGCGCCCTGTTCACCTGGTGCGGCGGTGAGGTCGCCCTCGAGGTGTTTGAGGTCGACCGCCGCAAGTACTTCGTCGTCGTGTTCGTCCGAGAGCACGACGTACCCGGAGAGGCCGCTGTCGGTGCTGCCTACTTCGATACGGACCGCCTGCGACGCGAAGTACTCGCGCAACTCCGCGACGACGGCGTCCGACGGCGGATCGAACACCGTCAGGCGCTTTTCGCGCCCCTCGACTGATTCGATGACTGCGCGGAGTGACATCTGGTCTCGCCACCGCTACAACAGGTACGTATAAAAGCCTTCCACCGACTTCTTCCTCGGCTGATATGCGGCGTTCTGACGCGTCAGTTCCGTCGATACGGACGGAGGACTTCTTGGGCCGATGGCCTACGGCGAGGCGACGCCGAACTCCGCCAGCGAATCGACGATGACCCGCGCCTCGACGACGTCGCGACGCTCGGTCATCGGGTCGTCGACGTTCGACAGCGTCTCGTCGGCCGCCACCAGCATCCGCTCTTCGAGTTCCGTCTGGTCCGGTTCACTCTTCGTCTGGTTCAGGAGGGCCTCGAAATCCTCGCGCAAGTCGAAGGAGGCGCGTGCGACGTTGCACCGCGACAGCGGGTTCATCCCGAGGTCGACGACGAGGTCGGACACGGTCTCCCAGTCGGACTCGCAGAAGTGGATCGACACCTCGCCGACGATGTCGCGCCAGGCGATGGGGTCGGCGTTCTTCATCAACTGCACCGCCCGTGGTGGGATGTCGATACGGGCGACCGTCTCGGGAGAATCACACAGACAGCACGGCTGTTCGGTCCGCCCCGTGTACATACCGTGATCGAGGGGCCGGACGGCAAAACCTCCGTCGCTACCGGCGGTCGCACGGCCCAGATTCACCGTCGTGACCAGCGCACTTGGCGGGAGTCAAGCTTGACAAATGACCAGCCGCCATATATGACAGAAAAAGTGTAATTGTTGGATTCTCGTCCCCAATGTGAGAGTTCTGTTCGTCAAGACGCCCAAATTCGGGCGATTTAGTTACTAATGTCCCCCGCTGACTTCGGCGTAACCCGGTTACATACTTGTCAGGGAAAGTATAACTTTGTGGCTTGGCTTCGTGCGATCGATGTCAGAGACCATCCTGCTTCAGAGCGCATCGGACGTGTTCGCCAGCGCCGGATCCGCCGAGGTGTTCCTCCTCGCGCGGCTCCTGTTCGGCTTCGTGCTGGCGTTTATGGGACTGAACCACTTCATGATGACCGACGGATTGGCCGGCTACTCCGAGGCGAAGGGGATTCCGGCGCCGCGGCTGGCGACGCTGTTCTCCGGGGGCCTGCTCATCTTCGGTGGCCTCTCCGTCGCGTCGGGGGCGTTCGTCGTCCTCGGGGCCGGCGCGGTCGCCGTCTTCCTGCTGCTGTCGGCAGTCACCATCCACAACTTCTGGGCCGTCCCCGAAGAGCAACAGCAAGACGAGATGACGCAGTTCCTGAAGAACGTCGTGATGGCCGGTGCGGCGCTTGCGTTCCTCTCGTTCGCGTCGGCCCCGTGGCCGTACGCGGTCGGCGCGGGCCTGGTGTAAGCCGGACTGGCAGCGGTTCACAGTTGCGGCGTGACCCTTCTTCGATAGATTCACACCCACCAGACAGTTCCCCGAGTCGGCGGGCTTTTGGCGTCGCCGAACCGCGATTTCGGTATGCGAATCGGGTTCCTCTGTAACCCCATCGCGGGGATGGGCGGTCGCGTCGGCCTGAAGGGGACCGACGGGAAAGTCGACGAGGCGCGCGCCCGCGGCGCACAGCCGCGTGCCCCAGACCGCGCTCGTCGCGCCCTCAACGCCCTCGCCGAGCGTGCGCCCGACGCGACGATTCTCGCGTGGGGAGATCCGATGGGGGCGAGCCTCGTCCGTGCGGCCGGCTTCGACCCCGAAGTACTCGGAAGCCCCGACGACGAGGAGACGGCCGCCGCGGACACGCGACGAGCGGCGGTCGCCTTCCGCGAGGCCGACGCCGACCTCGTGTTGTTCGTCGGGGGTGACGGGACGGCCGCCGACGTGGCGGAGGCGTTGGAGGGAAGTTCGGTCCCGATGCTCGGCGTGCCCGCGGGCGTGAAGGTGTACTCGTCGGTGTTCGGCGTGTCGCCGGAGGACGCCGCCTACGTCGCCGCGACGTTCGAGCGAACAGAGCGTCGGGAGGTGATGGACATCGACGAGGACGACTACCGCGAGGGCGAAGTCCACCCGGAGTTGCGGGCGGTCGCGCACGTCCCCGTCGCCGAGCAACTCCAGTCGGGCAAACAGATGGGCGGCGGGAGCGTGGAGTCGCTGGCGGAGGGCGTCGCCGACGACGTTCGCGCACGCCCGGAGACGACGTGGGTACTCGGCCCGGGGTCGACCGTCGGCGAGGTGAAAGAGACGCTCGGGTTCGAGGGGTCTCCCATCGGCGTCGACGTGTACCGCGACGGCGAGGTGGTCGCCCTCGACGCCGCCGAGCGAGAGATACTCGACGCATTGGGCGAGGACAACGTCATCGTCGTCACGCCCATCGGCGGGCAGGGGTTCGTCTTCGGCCGCGGAAATCCCCAACTCTCGCCGGACGTGATCCGCGAGTGTGACCTCGAAATCGTCGCCTCGCGCGACAAACTCGACGACCTGCGCGTGTTGCGCGTCGACACAGACGACCCGGAACTGGACGAGGCGCTCCGCGGGTGGGTGAAAGTGCGCGTCGGTCGATTCGAGCGACGGATGATGAAGATCGTGTGAGCCGAGGGCTCACCGTGAGAACGGCAGTCAGCGCGTGTCGCGGCGACGCCGTTCGCTCTCGGCGAGGCGGTCGAGTGCGGCGTTCACGCGGTCGCTCGCTCGGGCGGAGCGTCGCGACAGGTCACCCGAGGAGTCTACGAGGCGGTCGAACGCAGAGCCGACGCGGCGAAGCGCCGCTTGAGTCTCCGTGTCGCTGGCGTTGGCGTCGTCGAGTGCTCGGTCGAGGGGCGGGGTCGCCGTGCGTGCCGGTGTTGACATACGGATGTAGCGCCGGGCAGTTGCATAAACGCTTAGGCCGATTTTGGCCGGTAGCGCGGACACTTCGGCACGGTAGCGTATGATCGTGTTCCGTATCTACACCTAGCATATCCCGCCAAGCGTATTATGAACATAGGAATAGGGTTAAGGCTGTATAGTGCCTGCGGTCGCGTATGGAAACGCGGAAAGTCCAGCGGCTCGGGCCCTCGACGCTGGCGATGACGCTGCCGGCGGAGTGGGCGAAAGAACAGAACGTCAAGAAGGGCGACGAGGTGTCGCTTCGGATGGGCGGCAAGGGGACGTTGACCGTTCTGCCGGAGTCGGCCAGCACCGAGGACGCGGAGGCGACGCTGCACGCCGACAACCTCGACGCCGACGCTCTCGAACGTGCTATCCTCGCGCAGTACGTCCTCGGGCGGCGCGTCATCAACATCACGACGGAGGACGGTGCGCTCGGTTCCGACCACATCAACGCCGTCTACAAGGCCGAGACGCAGTTGATGGGACTCGGTGTCATCGAGGAGACCCCCGAGAACATCGCCATCCGCTGTTCGGTCGACCCCGAAGACTTCTCGCTCGACAACCTCCTCGAGCGACTGGAGAACACCGGGTCGACGATGCGCGGCGAGGCCGTGAAGGCGCTGGCCCACGGCAACGCAGACCTCGCACAACGGGCGCTCAACCGCGAGCGACAGGCGAACAAGATCTTCGTCCTCCTGCTTCGCCTCATCTTCACCGCCTACCAGAATCCCAACCTCGCGCGAGCGGTCGGCCTCGACTCGGGGTTCCCGCTCATCGGCTACCGCTCGATCGCGAAGAACCTCGAACTCATCGCGGACAACGCCGAGGATATTGCCGAGATCGCGATGGAGGCCGAGGGCAACACGCTCGACGTCGACGACGCGACGATGCGTCGCATCCGCGACTTCACCGACCAGGTCGACGAGATCACCGCGATGGCCGTCGAGTCGGCGGTCAAGCGCGATTACGCGCTCACCATCGAAGTGAAGTACCTCTTCCGCGAGTTGAAAGACCGCGAACAGGACATCCTCTCAGACCTCCCCGAGATGTCGAACGCGCAGTTGCTGCAGGTGCGTGAAGTGCTCGTCAGCCTCCAAGAGACGGCGCAGTACGCGATGCGGGTCGCCGAAGTCGCCGCGAACCTCGCACTCAACGAGGAGAACGAGTTTGTCACTATCGAGTGAGGAAGCCGACCGCAGCGGAGACCGACCCCGCGGATGCCTCGAACGACGGGCGAGGCGCCCAACTACTCTTCTGAGCCCTCCATCTTCCGCGCACTCAACGGGTTTCGTCGATGGATCGAACAGTCGAACGCCGGGTGTTCGGCGAAGTGGCGGATCACCATGTGCCGACGCGACCCGGTGATCCCGGTTCTCCCGACGTCCTCGGCGTCGAACTGGTCGGGCAAGCGGTCGTACAGGCGACGCAGGGCGTCGAAGGAGTCGAACACCTTGGCGTTGCCCGCGGACTCGGCCGACTTCCGAGAGACGACGTAGGTACCGTCAGCGCGGAACTCCCCGGCGGTACGGAAGAACTCCCGTCGCTCGGTCAGGGCCGCGCCCAGCGATTCGTGTAATTCGGCTGCTGCCTCTCGAGTCAGTTCGTACGTGGCGTCGTCCACCTCGACGACGATGGCATCGCCGTCAGCGGAGGCGGTTGCGTTACCGTCCGAGAACTCGATCAGGAGCGGAAACACTCCGGAACATACTCGCTCGTATTCGGCGGAGGTAAAAACCCTGTCGGCGCGGGCGAAGTGTGTAGCTGCCTCGGTGTCAGAACGCCCCACCCTCGAAAGCGAGGATGCCGTCGTCCTCCGTCGTCGTTCCGCTTCCGGGCGTCTCAGTCGGCGTCGCTGTCGGAGTTGCGGTCGGCGTCGCGGTCGACTCATCGCCGCCGCCGTCCGAGGTGGTAGTTGTGCCGGATTCTGTGCTGGTGCCGGATCCGCTCTCGTCACTCGCGGTCTCGGTGCTGCCGTCGTCGTTCGCCGAGTCGTCGCCGCCCGACGAGTCGTTCCCCCCGTTCGCCGTCTCACCCTTCGTGCCGAAGATGTCCGTCTCGATGGTCCGTTCGTAGCCGTCGAGTTGGATCCGCTGTTCGCCGCCTCCCGCGTTCGAGAGGTCGATGACGAGGTAGAACGGCATCCGCAGGTTCGTCACCTGATCCTGCTGGAGGTGTGACACCCACCACTCGTCGAGACGCTGAGTCCGGATGGCGGTCGTCGCCTCGATGGGAACCGTCTCGCCCGGCGGGATAGCCGTCGTCCGTCCGGCGCTCCCGTTGCCCATCGTGATGTTGTTCATGTAAATGTCATACCCGATCTCGGAGACGACGATGGGGTACGACTTGGGGTTGTGGAGGTACAGCGTCATCTCCACCTGCGTCGTCTCGTTGTTCACCGTCCCCCAGTCCGCCTCGGTGCGTTCGAGGATCAACACGGGGTCAGAGACGAGCGGCGAACTCGCGTTCAGCGGTTTCTCCTCGCTCGTGCGGAACGCCTCGATGATCGAAGTGTCGACGTCGCGCGTCACCTGCGTCGAGTACTCTTGTCCGATCAGCGACGAGCGAACAGTCGCGTCCACCTGCAGGTCTGTCGCCTCACCATTCTGGACGTGACTCACCCACCACGCGGGAATCTTGCTGTTGTTCAGATCCGTGTTGAACGGGATAGAGGTGTTGCCGGTGTCCACGTCGACTCCCTCCTTGCTCCCCTCGGCCATCGTGATGCCGTTCATCGCCACCGCGTAGTCGGCGGAGACACCCGACAACTGCACCCCGATGGGGTTGGGGTTGTTCACGACGAGGTCGCTTTGCACGACCGTCGTCTCGTTCGTCACCTGACCGAACCGGTTGTCTACGCCGACGACAGACGGTGTCCCGACGACGCCGAGGGCGAACGCCCCACCGACCGACGCGACGAGGACGACGACCGCCACGAGGACGACTCGAACGGTCGACAATCCCCGGTCGCGTCCGTCGGGTTCGTCGTGGCTCGACTCCGAGTTACGCATCACTCCAGCATCTTCGATGGCTCTTGAAAACCGCTCTGGCCGAACGTGACAGCCACCAGATCGATACCGGAGCGTATCGGGTCCACAGGGGGCCGCCCCGTGTGCGGCTTTCGCAAGCGTTAGGTACTCGCCGTCGGAGCCTCGACTATGGCAACGGAGACCCTCGAAAGCGACATGGCGGTCGGCGTCGCCCTCATATTCGGCGCGTTGGCGGTCGTCGGTGCGGGCTTTATGTTCGCAGGCGCGTCCCAAATCGTGATGGCGTGGGGATTCGCGCTGGCGATGGTCGCGGCGATGCTGGCAGTCGTCGCGGTGCAGGTGTTCGACGGCTGACGCAGTCGTCCGTCGTTCAGCATCGAATCTCGACGTCGCCGTTGAGGGAAGCGTTAAGAACGCGCACACGGTAGTATAAGATAGCACAAATGACGGAGTACACCGACGAGGAGAAACGAATCCTCGCATACCTGCGCGACAGCGTCTCCCGGGGAGAAGAGTACTTCCGGGCGAAGAACATCGCGGAGGCCATCGGCCTCTCCGCTAAGCAGGTCGGCGCTCGCCTGCCGACGCTCGCCGAGAAGGCCGACGAAGTCGACATCGAGAAGTGGGGTCGCGCACGGTCGACGACGTGGCGCGTCGAACTCCCCTGAGTGTGTTCGACCGACCGACAGTGACTCGATTCGACGGTACTCGCCGCCGCGACCGGTGAACCACCCCGTTTTTTCGCCCCCCGAACGTAGGGCGTACCGATGACCGTGCGAGTACGCCGGGAGTTCGTCTTCGACGCCGACCCAGCGGACGTGTGGGCGTTCATCGCCGATCCGGCCAAGCGCGCCGGGGCGATCAGCGTCGTCGACGAGTACGAAGTGAACGGCGACGGAACCGCGACGTGGCAGGTCCGACTGCCGATTCCGGTGATCCGATCCAGCATCACCGTCGAGACCGAGGAGGTGCAGACTGACCCACCGGAGTACGTCAAGTTCGTCGGCAAGTCGAAGGCGTTCCGCGTCACCGGCGAACACACCGTCTCCGAGACCGACGACGGGCGCGCCCGTCTCGTCAACGAGTTCGTCGTCGACGGTCGCCTCCCCGGCGTCGAGTCGTTCTTCCAGCGAAAGTTCGGCGACGAACTCGACAACCTCGAACTGGCACTCCAACGCGACCTCGGCCTCATATGACCGTCCGCCTCGCACTCGCGCAGTTGGAAGTGCGCGCCGCCGACCGCGACGGCAACCTCGACCGTGCGCTCGCGGCCATCGAACGCGCCGCCGACCGCGGGGCCGACCTCGTCTCCCTCCCGGAACTGTGGGACGTCGGCTACTTCGCGTTCGAGGCGTACGGACGGGGCGCAGAACCGCTCTCGGGCCCGACGCTCACCCGAATTCGCGAGGCTGCCCGCGACCACGACATCGCCGTCCTCGCCGGCTCTATCGTCGAGGACTTGGAAGCGAGCGCCGCCGACGGCGAGGCAGTCCCCGACGACACCGGACTCGCCAACACGGCCGTCCTGTTCGACGCCGACGGCGACCGACGCTCGGTGTACCGCAAACACCACCTGTTCGGCTACGAGTCCGCGGAGACGCGACTGCTCACTCCTGGCGAGGAACTCCCCGTCGTCGACCTCCTCGGCTTCCGCGTGGCCGTGACGACGTGTTACGACCTCCGCTTCCCCGAGCAGTTCCGTCGCCTCGCCGCCGACGGCGCGGACCTCGTCCTCGTCCCGAGTGCGTGGCCGTACCCGCGCGTCGAACACTGGCGAACGCTCCCGCAGGCGCGGGCCATCGAGAACCTCGCGTACGTCGCGACCATCAACGGCTCCGGGTCCTTCGAGGAGGCCGACCTCCTGGGCCGGTCGACCGTCTACGACCCGTGGGGGACGACCGTCGCCTCCGCCGGCGACGAACCGACGCTCGTCGTCACGGACATCGACCCCGACCGAGTCGCGTCGGTTCGCGAGGAGTTCCCAGCACTTCGCGACAGACGGGACTACGAGACGCGACGAGACTGACCGCGAGCGACGGCGCCCGAGGTTCCAGAGTAGTTACTCGAAGTAATGGACGAAGACGGTGCGCTTGCCGTCGAGCAGATGGCACAGTCGTTCGCGCACGTCCGGGTCGACGTCGACGTGTGCGAGTGGAACTTCCTCCACTCGAAGGAGCCGACCGATGAGTCCGTCGTCGCCACCGAATGCCTCTCCCGGCTCCCCGAGCCGACGGTGGTCGACGACGCAACGCGGCTGTGACAGCAGGTCCTCGGCACCACCGAGCAGTGCCTCGGCCCTGAGGCGGGCCATACTGGTGTGTTCGCCTACCTCGTCATAATCGTTCCGTCGGCCCCGAAAACTCGCCACTGCAGAGGCCGGTGGCTTTATCACGGTCACGGCGGTAGCACTCATCGCCGGCGAACCGACGCTTTTCTCGTCGTAAGCTGGCAGTCAACATTCGCGCCGCCGCGCCCGACGCGACCGCGCGTGTCCGCACCGCGATCAGGGGTCCATCGCGCCGGATGCGCGCACCACCGCCTCCCACTCCACCTTCACCTTCGCGCTCGACTGTTCACCTCCGAGCGTCGGCACTACTCGTCGAGACTGACGCGTTCACCCGTCGCCGCCGACTCCTGAACGGCCGCGAGCGTCCGCATGTCGACCAGTCCGTCCGCGCCGTCCGGTTCGATTGTCGCTCCGGTCGTCACCGCATACGCGAAGTAGTCGAACTCCTCAACCGTCTCGTCGGCTCCCCTGCCCTCGACAGTGAGCGTGCCGTCGGGCGTCTCGACAGTCACCTCGCGGTCTGCACCGGGTTGGAACGCCGAGCGGACGGTCACGCGCCCGTCGCTGCCGAGCAGTTCGAGTTCGGTGTTCGCGTGCCCCGAAAAGGACGCCGAGAAGTTCCCCATCCAGCCGTCGAACGCGACGCGCATATCGACGTGTTGGTCCACCTCGTCGAACGCGGAGTCGGGCGACCGTGTCGACGCTGAGACGGCGACCGGGTCGTCGCTCGTGAGGAACCGCGCGGTGTTGAGCGGGTACACGCCCACGTCGAACAGCGCACCGCCGCCGGCGAGGTGCCCGTCGAGTCGCCACTGGTCGGGACCGGCGTCGCCGCCGAGGACGGGGAAGGTGAAGTCGCCCGACGCTCGTTGCACCGTTCCGATGCCGCCAGCGTCGACGAACTCGCGCAGGCGTCGCATCACGGGGTCGGTCTGCATCCGATACGCCGTCATCAGGCGAACGTCGGCGTCCGCACAGGCGGTGACGAGTCGCTCGGCGCGGTCGACGGTGGCCTCCAGCGGCTTCTCACAGACGACGTGTTTCCCGTGGCGTGCGGCCGTCTCGGCGTGCGGGAGGTGGAGGCGGTTCGGCGTCGCGACGTAGACGGCATCGTACTCGTCGGTCGCCGCGCCCGCCTCGTACGCGTCGTAGTCGATGGCGGTGACGCCGAACTCCTCGGTCAGTGACGCTCGCTTCTCCGGGTCGCCGCTGACGACGACCGTTGGCTCGGCGTACTCGCCGTCGACCATCGCCGGGATGGAGACGTTGCGCGCGTAGTTGCCACAGCCGACGGTCGCGATTCGGAGTGTCTCGCCGGTGGCTCCGTCGGCGCGGTCGGTGACCCAGTCGCGGCGCGGCAGGTCAGTGAAGACGGTGTCGAACACGGTCGTACGTCCCGCGCCACTGGCTAAATCCCACCGCCAGGTCCGTAATCGAATTCGATAATTCGGACGGAGCGTTGAAGTAACGAACCCTCGCTCGTACTGATACCGCGGGACCGAATCTGCTCGGATACACTCCCCCAGCGTGTCCGGGCACTCGGCCATACGGCCGATCCGGTTCGGCTTCGCGGGTCACGGGACACGCGTCCCGAGCGAACCGGGGCCGCCCGGGCGACGGCGATTTCGCCCATCCGCCCGGGAGGGCCGAGGCAACTCCCGCTCCCACTCCCGCCGCGGCCCCCCGGTCCCGGATACCGCACGCACGACACCCACACCTCACACGACGCGCGGTCGGCGTCCACACCCGCCGATTTTACCGCGCAACGGCACCGGGTCGGCCGCCGCCGACCCGAATCGGGAGCGGACCACACCTTTCGGGACACCACTCGACGACTGCCGAGCCGTCGCCGTCCACAGTCGCGAGAAACCGCCATACGGCGTCGAGAGCGCCTCCGTCCGCCGATCCGGTCGATCTGGCCACAACGCACATACGGCCTCGTGGCTTCAGGCCGTCCGTGACCGACCTCGACTCGCTGACGATGGACCTACCCGACTCGGCAGCGGAACCGGCGCTGCGCCGCCTGCAGACGGTCGCACGCGTGATGGACGAAGCCGTGCGCGTCCCAGGGACCGATATCCGCGTCGGCCTCGACCCAGTCCTCGGGGTACTCCCGGGCGCGGGCGACGCCGTCGCTGCCGGCGTCTCGCTGTACATCGTCGCGGAGGCGGCGAATCTCGGCGTCCCGCTCACGACCATCGTGCGGATGCTCGGGAACGTCGCCGCCGACGTCGCCCTCGGCTCCATCCCCGTCGTCGGTCCCCTGTTCGACGTCGTGATCAAGGCGAACGCCTGGAACGTCGCCCACATCGAGGAGTTCGTCGCCGACGCGACGGCGGGCGAGGAAGAGGCTGGCAGCGACGCGGACGACGAGGCGATCGTCATCGAGATAGAGGAGGCGTAAGTCCGCGGCGGCGAGCGTCTGGCCGCGCACTTCTCACGGCTCGCGTCGCTCACCGTTCGCTCGTTCCGTGGCCTCGCTTCGCTCGGCCACGCGCTTCTCTATCTCGCCTTTCAGCCCCGGCGCGTCGAAGTCGTGGTCCGGGCGGATGGCGACGAAGTCGAGATACTCGCGGGCACCGAGGACGTCTTCGGCGTCGTACACCGTCAGCGCCGCCGCGACCGCGTCCGCGGCTCCGATGAGCGGTTCCAACGCCGCCAGCCCACAGGCGAGGTCGTACTCGCGGGCGTCGAGCACACCGGGTTCGCGCACGCTCGTCGCGTCGATGAAGTAGAGGTCGCCGTCGAGGATGAGGACGTTTTCGGCGCGGAGGTCGCCGTGGGCGAGGCCCTCATCGTGGAGGCGACGCAGGGCGCGAAACAGGTCCGGCGCGAGTTCCCGCTCCAGCGCCACGTCGAGTTCGTCCAGCGGACGGAACGCGGGGAGGTACTCGACGACGAGGACGCCCAGACCGTCCACCTCCAGCGCCTCCACGGGTTCGGGCGCGTTGACGCCGATGGCGCGCATCCGCTCAGTCGCCTCCAACTCGTGGCGGACCATCTCCGCGGGTGTCCCGAAGTGCCCGAAGAATCCCTCTGTACCCGACGAGAACGCCCCGATGTTGCGCCCGGCGGTGAACAGCGCGTGGACGAGGGAGTTCTGCCGGCTGACGACTTTCACGAAGAACTCCTCGCCGCCGGTGTGCAGGAGAAACGGCGTGGACAGCCAGTTGTCGGCGTCGATGAACTCGACGTGCGCCTCGCCGTCGCCATAGCGGGCGGCGAGGTGCCGGGCGACCGCCTCCAGTCGGTCCCACTCGACCGTCCCGCGGAGGAGGCGCTGGACGTCCATACCTCTCCGGTATCTTGCCCACGGGGATAAATCGTTTCGCGGGGTCAGAACGACCGACCGTACAAGACTGCGCCGAGCAGCAGTCCGACCACCGCGAACGCTGCCAACACGGCCACCATCCCCGCTATCGCCGGGATGTACCACGCGGGCACGCCGACGAGTGCGACCGCGAGTGCGACGACGGCGACGCTACCGACCACTGCAGAGAGTGGCGCACGGACGGTTCGCCAGTAGCGTGCGAGTGGGTGCGTCAAGGGGGTTCCTCGTCGGTGGATCGACAGCGCGTGCGGCCAAAACGGCGTCGGCGAGGCGAACCCCGGAGTCCTCGCGGATATTGCACCAACCACAATCCATCGAAACAGGTATTTCTCGGGGCCACCGTGCAACGATCGTGAACTTCGATCTGCCCGCGGAACACCGGATGATCCGCGACCAAGTCCGCGAGTTCTGCGAGGAGGAGATCGCCCCCATCGCGCAGGACATCGAGGACGAACACCGTTTCCCGCAGGAGATATTCGACGAACTCGGCGCACTCGACGTGATGGGCGTCCCGATCAGCGAGGAGTACGGCGGTCTCGGGGGCGACACGCTGATGTACTCGGTCATCGCCGAGGAACTCGGTCGCGTCTCCGGCGGCATCGGCCTCTCGTACGTGGCCCACACCTCGCTGGGTGCGAAGCCTCTCGAACTGTTCGGCACCCACGAACAGAAAGCGGAGTGGCTCCGACCGCTCGCAGAGGGCGAGGGCCTGGGTGCCTGGGCGCTCACCGAACCCGGCTCGGGGTCGGACGCCTCCGACATGGACACGATGGCCGAGAAAGACGGCGACGAGTACGTCATCGACGGCACCAAGCAGTTCATCACGAACGCGAACGTCGCCAACTCCGTCCTCGTGAAGGCCGTCACCGACCCCGAGGCGGGCTACGACGGCATCTCGACGTTCATCGTCGACCCCGAGAACGACGACGGGTTCCACGTCGAGACGGTGTGGGACAAGATGGGCCTCAACTGCTCGCCCACCTGTGAGATCCGACTCGACGAGGTGCGGGTCCCCGAGGACCGCCTCCTCGGCAACGAAGGCGAAGGCTGGAAACAGACGATGAAGACGCTCGACGGCGGGCGCATCTCTATCGCCGCCCTCTCGACGGGCCTCGCGCAGGGCGCGTACGAGGCGGCCAAAGAGTACTCGGGCGAACGCGAGCAGTTCGGCAAGCCCATCTCGAAGTTCGACGCCGTCCGCGACAAGGTGGTCGACATGTACCGCAAGACCGAGCGTGCCCGTCTGCTCACCCACAAGGCGGCGACGATGTACGACAACGGCGAAGACGTGACGAAGGCGTCGGCGCTCGCGAAACTCGACGCCAGCGAGGCCGCCCGGAAGGTCGCCGAGGACGCCGTGCAGGTGCACGGCGGCTACGGCTACACCACCGACTTCCCGCCCCAGCGGTTCTACCGTGACGCGAAACTGATGGAGATCGGTGAGGGGACCAGCGAGATCCAACATCTCGTCATCGGACGGCAACTCGGCCTCTAAGTCGGCGTCGACCGCCAACCGATCCGCGTTCCGTTTTCTCCTGCCCGTATCGCGCTTCCGTCTGCGACTATCCGAAATCAGCCGTGAGAATCACGCGCGTAGTTTTATGACTTGGACTGTACCCACGGTCAATACTTACGGAGATGGTGCACGCCTCAGACATCCTCGTCGCCGCCGTCTTCGGGTCGGCGCTGTTGTCGGCGGCGACGGGGACGCTCGCGTACCTGCGGACTCGCGAGCGGCGCGACCACGCCGGAACGGCGTTCGTCGCACTCACCTACGGCGCGGCGCTGTGGGCGGGGCTGTTGGGTCTCCAACTGCTCGCCGGACAGACGCCGCTGGCGACCACACTCGTCAAGGCGAAGTGGATCGCGGCCACGCCCATCGTCACCACCTCGCTCCTGTTCGGCCTCTACTACAGTGGTCGCGGCGACTGGGTGACCGCGCGCCGGACGCTCCTCCTCAGCCTCGAACCCGCGGTTGCGGCCGCCGTCATCGTGTTGAATCCGGGTGGCGTGTTCTTCGCCGGCATCGTCGAACGGACGGCGGTCGACCTCCCCATTCTCGTCGCAGTTCCGGGCGTCGGCTTCGTGGTGCATCTCACGTACGGCTTCTGTATCGGAATGGCGTTCGTCGGGTTGCTCGTCGAGGCGGCCCTGCGGTCGTCTGGCCCGTATCGCTATCAAGCGACGACGCTGGCAGTGGGCGCGTCGGGCGTCCTCGTCTCCTCGCTGGTGTACGTCCTCGAACCCACGTGGGCACCGCCGTTCGACATAACGCCGCTGGTGTTCGGTCTCGCGAGCATCGCGTTGCTGTTCGCGATGTATCGGTTCGACCTGTTCAACGTCGCCCCCGTCGCACACGAGACGGTGTTCGCGAACCTCGACGACGCCATCGTCGTCGTCGACGCTGCCGACCGCGTGCTGGAGACGAATCCCGCCGCCCGCGAGGCGTTCGGCATCGACGGCGACGGCGTCGGTCTCGCGGCCGACGACGTTCTCCCGGACGACGACGGGATGGGCGACCTCCTCGACGGCGACGACACGGCGGTCACGTTAGCGGACGGCGGCGTGTCGACGTTCGCTGCCAGCGACGCGACGCCGAAGTACTTCGAGGCGACGTGCGAACCGCTCGGTCGAGACGGGGTCCGTCTGCTCGTGTTCCGCGACGTGACCGAGCAGACGCGCGTCGAACGACGCTATCGCTCCTACGTCGAACACGCCGACGACATCATCGCCGTCGCCGACCCCGACGGCGTGTTGGAGTACGTCAGCCCGGCCGTCGAACCCGTCCTCGGTCGCCCGCCCGAGGCGGTGACCGGCGAGGTGTTCACCGACCTCGTCCACCCGGACGACCGGCGCGAGGTCGCCCAGCCGTTCGCACAGATCCTCGACGCCCCCGGAGAGAGCGTCCGGATGACGTTTCGCGTCGAACACGGCGACGGTGGTTGGCGGACCTTGGAGGGCGTCGGCGTCAACCGCTTTCACGACCCGCACATCGGCGGCTACCTGCTGACCTTGCGCGACGAGACGCGACGCGACCGCTACGAACAGCGGCTACGCGTGTTGACGCGCGTGCTTCGGCACGACCTCCGCAACGAGTTGAACGTCGTCCTCGGCTACGCCGACACCATCGCCACGATGGACGAGAGCCGTGCCGGGCAGTACGCCGAACGCATCCATCGCTCGGCCGAACGCCTCTCCTCGCTGGGCGAACGGGTTCGCGGCGTCGACCGAACGCTCCAGAACGCCGACCACGGTGGACGACCGGTCGACGTCGCCGCGGTCGTCGAGGAGGTGGCCCGTCGCGCCCGCGACCGCTATCCCGAGGCGTCCGTGACCGTCGACGCGGCGGCGGTGACGGCGTACGCCGACGAACTCCTCGTGACCGCCGTGTGGAACGTCGTCGAGAACGCGATCCGCCACCACGACGGCGACGCGCCGACCGTCTCGGTGACGGTCGAGTGCGACTCCGAGACGGTCGAGATACGCGTCGCAGACGACGGACCGGGCATCCCCGACGAGGACCGTTCGGCCGTCGAGTCCGGCCACGAGACGCAGTTACAGCACGCTAGCGGCATCGGCCTGTGGCTCGTGCGGTGGATCCTCGACGGCGTCGACGGCGAACTCACGTTCGTCGACGCGCCGGTGTCGGCCGACGCGCCGCACATCGAGGGCGCTCCCGGCGCAGTCGTCGTCCTCTGTCTGCGCGCGGTGACGGGCGACGCCGAGGCGACGTCCGGACTCGACCAAGTCGACCCGTGGGGGACGGCGGCGACCGCACCCGAACGGACCGACGGTGGGCCCGGCGAGTGGCGGCCCCAGTCACACTCGGGGATGGACGCGAGCGTGGACGACGAACGAGACGGAGACGACTGACGCGCCGCCGCGGTTCACTCGTCGGTGACGAACACCAGCGGCTCCCAGTCGCCACGCTCGTCCGGTTCCAGATCGGTCGCCGCGGTGAACGCCTTGTCGTGGACGACTTTCGCGGCCGCGAGCGTCGCCGTCGACGCGTCCAGCGACGAGGCGAACTCCACCCACACCCGCGGCGGGACGAGGAGGTAGTACGCCCGACCCTCGCGCCGGACGAGCGGATCGAACTCGAACGCCCGGCGGTACTCGAAGACGAGGTCGGCCACGCCGGGGTACGAGCGGACGTCGGACTGCATCCGCGCGAGCGTCCGACGGAGCGCCCCCTCCTCGACGTCGGCGGTCGATGCCGCCGACGCGACGTGTGCCGCCAACGGACCGAGCGCGTCGTCAGCGATCATACGCCTACTCGAACGTCCACCGACGTGAGCGCTGTGGTGGTCGCGACGAGTCGAGGTGTGTCGCGTGCGGCGGCAGGTCGGAGGGTCGAAGTGCTGGCGGGTGGTACGACGAGTATGCAGGTCGACACCGGGTTCGTCACCCAACTCGGCATGGACCATCGGGAGGCGGTCGCGGCCGCCGCCACCCACGGCTACGACTACGTGGAGTTGATGATGGACGGGGCGGGCTCCCGCGAGCGACTCGCGCCCGAAGCCGACGGCCTCCGCGACGCCCTCGCCGACCACGGCGTCGGTCTCACCGTCCACCTCCCGTTCCGCGGCGTCGACCCAGGGTCACCGTTCCAAGCGGTGCGCTCGGGCTCGGTCGCGGAACTGGAGGCGCACGTCGACCTCGCGACCGACCTGGGCGCGCGGAAGGCGACCGTTCACCCCACGTCGAACGCGTGGACGCACGCCCACGACGACGCGGTCGTCGGTGACGCCATCGTCGAGTCCATCGACCATCTCGACGGCTACGCCGCCGACCGGGGCGTCGAACTCGTCGCAGAGAACGTCCCGAAGGGGCGATTCGACACCAACCGGATCGACGAACTGCTCGACCGGACGGATGTCTCGCTGTGTCTCGACACCGGCCACGCCCGCGTCGACGGCCGCGACGACGGCGGCATCGCGGCGTTCGTCGACGACCACGCCAACCGCATCAGCCACCTTCACCTCAACGACGTGCGCGGCGGGTCGGACGAACACCTCCCCGTCGGCGCGGGGTTCGTGGACTTCGAGCGTCTGTTCCGGGCGTTCCCCGACGACTGGGAGGGGACGCTCTCGGCGGAGGTGTTCACGCTCTCTGAGACGTACCTCGGACACAGCATCGCGCACATCGACGACTGCCTCGCCGCCGCGGAGGTCGAGCAATGACGCGGCTCGTCGTCGGCGAGTGCATCGTCGACCTCCACCCCGAAGCGGCCGCCGCCGGGGAGACGGGTGACGCCGACGCGTACGTACGCCGCCCGGGCGGTGCGCCCGCGAACGTCGCCGTCGGGATGGCCCGCCTCGGCGACGCACCGCTCCTGTGGACGCGACTCGGCGACGACGGCTTCGGCGACTTCCTCGCGGCGACGCTCCGTGAGGAGGGGATTCCCGAGCGATTCGTCGAACGCGACGCCGACGCGCCGACCGGTCTCGCGGTCGTCGCCCTCGACGCCGACGGCGACCGCTCCTTCTCGCTGTACCTCGACGGCACCGCAAGCACCCGTCTCGACGCGAATAGCGTCGACGACGCGACGCTCACGAATCTGGACTGGCTTCACGTCGGCGGCGTCGAACTCGCGCACGACCCGTCGCGGTCGGCGGTGTTCGACCTCCTCGACCGTGCGCCCGACGACGTGACCGTCTCGTTCGACCCGAACGCGCGTCCCTCTCTGTGGCGCGAGTTCGACTACAGCGAGACGTTGGCGCGGGCGCTCCCCGACGTGGACGTCCTCGTCGCGTCGGCGGAAGACCTCGACCCAGCCGGATACGAGGGATCCGCCGAGGCGCTCGCGTCGGCCATCACCGCGGAGGGACCCCACACCGCGCTGATCACGCGGGGCGCGGCGGGCGCGTACGCCCGGTCGACCGGCGACGCGCCGTGGGGCGCGGGCCGGGCCGAACACGCCGGGTTCGAGGCCGAGGTGGTCGACACGACCGGCGCGGGCGACGCCTTCACCGCCGGTGCGATCACCGCGCTCGACGAGGGCGCAGACCTCGCGTCCGCGCTCCGATTTGCGAACGCCGTCGGGGCGCGGGCGACCACCGCACAGGGAGCGATGTCGGCGCTACCGACGCGGGCGGCGGTCGAGGCGTTCCTCGACGGGTAGCGCGAGGGGGAAGCGGCGGCACGCGATCGACGAGACTCTGTTTCTGTTGACACGATTCCGACGCAAACGGCACGCTCAAGTCGGAGAGCCAAGACGCTCCGGCAGATATGCCAGGATCACCGGACGAGGCCGTCGGCGACGAGGAGGACCGTCCTGACGACGAACTCCGCACCGACGGATCGGGCGACGACTCGCTCATCACCTACGGCGTCGAGGACCGCCCGCCGTTCCTCCAGTCGCTCGGACTCGGACTGCAACACTACCTGACGATGGTCGGCGCGAACATCGCGGTGCCGCTCATCCTCGCTGGCGCGATGGGGATGCCCGGGCAGTTCATCCCGCGGTTCGTGGGGACGTTCTTCGTCGTCTCCGGTATCGCGACGCTAGCGCAGACGACGCTCGGGAATCGCTACCCAATCGTCCAGGGTGCGCCGTTCTCGATGCTCGCGCCGGCGCTCGCCATCATCGGCGTCGTCGCCGCGAACCCGCCCGGCGGAGGTGTGGAGGCGTGGCGGGCCGCCCTGTTGCAGTTGCAAGGGGCCATCATCGTCGCCGCGCTGTTCGAGGTCGCGGTCGGGTATCTCGGCCTCGTCGGTCGCCTCCGCCGCTACTTCTCGCCGGTCGTCATCGCGCCGGTCATCACGCTCATCGGCCTGACGCTGTTCTCCGCGCCGCAGGTGGCGAGTGCGACGCAGAACTGGCCGCTGTTGCTGTTCACGTTCGGCCTCATCGCCGTCTTCTCGCAGCTCCTCGGCGGTCGCTCGCGGGCGTTCAAACTGTTCCCCGTCCTCCTCGGCATCGTCGTCGCCTACGGCGTCGCGTTGGCGCTGTCGGCGGCGGGCGTGTACGCTCCCGGCACGGCCGGATACGTCGACATCGGCCCGGTGTTCGACGCGCCGCTTGCGGTCGCCATCTACCCGTTCCAGTGGGGCGTCCCACAGGTGACGACGAGTTTCGTCGTCGGGATGGCAGCGGGCGTCGTCGCCTCCATCGTCGAGTCGCTAGGCGACTACCACGCCGTCGCTCGCCTCTCCGGGACGGGCGCACCCTCCGAGCGCCGCATCACCCACGGCATCGGGATGGAGGGGCTCGCTAACGTCTTCGCGGGCGTGATGGGTGCGGGCGGGTCGACCTCCTACTCCGAGAACATCGGCGCTATCGGCCTCACGGGGGTCGCCTCACGGTACGTCGTGCAGGTGGGCGCCGGCGCGATGATCCTGTTCGGCTTCTTCGGGCCGTTCGGCGCGTTCGTCGCCAGCATCCCCGCGCCGGTCGTCGGCGGCCTCTACGTCGCGATGTTCGGCCAAATCGTCGGTGTCGGCCTCGCGAACCTGAAGTACGTCGACCTCGACTCCCAGCGTAACCTGTTCGTCCTCGGCGTCTCGCTGTTCGCGGGGCTGTTCGTCCCCGAGTACTTCAGCAACGTCGCCGCGGCGGCCCCCGACGGGATGGGCGGGGCGACGTTCTTCGCACAGAGTATGGCCGCTGTGCCCGTGTTCGGGCCGGTACTCGGTGCGGAAGTCGTCGCCAACACCGTCTTCGTCGTCGGGTCGACCGGCATCAGCGTCGGCGGCATCGTCGCGTTCGCGTTCGACAACCTGATCCCCGGGACCGACGAGGAACGCGGCATCGCAGATTGGGCGCGGACCGCCGAAGCCGACGAGGACTTCCTGTCCGCGTACGATCGCTTCGTCCGCGACGGCGACCGCGCCGACTGAGCCAGCAAGTCGCTCCCGCGTCGGTCGTCGACGCGCCATCCGGAGTCGCTCTCGCCTCCGACGCGTTCAACTCGCCCCGGACGGAACGACCGCGTATGACCGACGACGACCCGTACGCGCGTCGCCTCGACGCCCTCCGCGACCGACTCCGCGAGGGCGACGCCGACGCAGTGGTGCTGTTCCCGAGCACGAACCTCCGGTATCTCACCGGCTACAGCGAACACCCCGGCGAGCGCCACTTCCTGTTGTTCGTCACCGCCGACGCCGACCCGGTGTTTCTCGTCCCAGAACTCTCCGGCGAGCAGGTCCGCGCCGAGGCCGCCGTCGACGACGTGCGGACGTGGGGCGACGACGAGGACCCCGTGGCCGCCGTCGAGGCAGTCGTCGACGACCTGGGCCTCGCAGATGGCTCCCCGCACGTCCTCGTCGACGACACGATGCACGCGCGATTCACACACGACCTCCGCGCGGTCCTGCCAGACGCGACGTTCAGCCTCGCCAGCGAGGCGCTCGCACCGCTTCGGGTCCGGAAAGACGACGCCGAAATCGCCGCACTTCGACACGCGGGCGAGGCCGCGGACGCCGTCGTGCGTGACCTGCGCGAGTGGGGTGGGGAGGTCGTCGGGATGACCGAGACGGACCTCGCCCGGCACATCGAAGACCGGTTGGAAGCACACGGCGGGACGGGCGTCTCGTTCGACACCATCGTCGGATCCGGCCCGAACGGCGCGATGCCGCACCACACCCACGGCGACCGCACCATCGAGGCGGGCGACCCCGTCGTTCTCGACTTCGGGACGCGCGTCGACGACTACCCCTCCGACCAGACGCGGACGCTCGTGTTCGGCGACGAGAGCCCACCCGAGGGCTTCCGTGAGGTTCACCGCACCGTCCGCGAGGCACAGGAGGCCGCCGTCGACGCCGTCGAACCCGGCGTCACCGTCGGCGACGTCGATGCCGCCGCCCGTGACGTCATCACCGAGTCAGGGTACGGCGAGGAGTTCATCCACCGAACCGGCCACGGTGTCGGCCTCGACGTCCACGAGGAACCGTACATCGTCGCCGACGGCGACCGCGAACTGGAGGCGGGGATGGTGTTCAGCGTCGAACCCGGCGTCTACCTCCCTGACGAGTTCGGCGTCCGCATCGAGGATCTGGTCGTCGTCACCGACGACGGCTGTGTCCGCCTCAACCGCACCGACCGTGGGTGGCAGACGAACTAACTGTTAACTTTTATCTGACATATCCTGTCTCGGACATCGAGGTGCAGAATCGTCCGTTTCGGGCCGCCGAAACAACGTCTGCAGTTTCGGCCCGCCGAAAACATCAGCGACGTGAGAGTTATATCCGCCGGTGGGCTAGGTTCTCGTATGACCGACCTCGGCGCGTACGTGTTCGTGTTCGTCGCGGGCCTGATCACCGCGCTGGCGACGGGGTTGGGCGCGATTCCGTTCTTCCTCGTCGACGAGATCAGCGACCGCTGGAACGTCGTCTTGTGGGGCCTCGCCTCCGGGATTATGCTCGGCGCGTCGCTGTTCGGCCTCGTCGGTGAGGGACTGGCGTACGGCACGCCCGTCGAGTTGGGCATCGGCGTCCTCGCGGGCGTCGTCCTCGTCGTCGTCGCCCACGAAGTGATCGAGGGTGCGGAGGTGAGTCCGAAGAAGTACGAGGAGGCGGATATGAAGAAACTCCTCCTCATCCTCGGAGTCCTCACCGTCCACAGTTTCCCCGAAGGGGTCGCCGTCGGCGTCTCCTTCGCAGAACTCGGGTTCTCGACGCCCGGCGGCCTCGTCATATTCGGGACCGCAGTTCCCCTGCTGGCGGTGTTCATGACCGTCGCCATCTCTATCCACAACGTCCCCGAGGGCGTCGCCGTCTCCATCCCCCTGCGGAATATGAACGTCGCGCCTTCGCGGATGGTGTGGTGGGCGGTGTTCTCCAGTCTCCCCCAACCGCTGGGGGCGGTCATCGCGTTCTACTTCGTCACCATCGCCCAGCAGTTCCTCCCCATCGGCTTCGGGTTCGCCGCGGGCGCGATGGTCTACCTCGTCCTCACGGAGTTCATCCCGGAGGCGCTAGAACTGGGCGAAGACCTCGCAGGCGACGGCAAACGCGAACTCGTCGCGGGGATGGCGACTGGCGCTGGCGCGATGATTCCACTGCTGTCGGTCACTTCGATATAGCGGCGAGGAGTTCACCGTCGCAGTCGAGCGGATTCGGCGACGACTCGTGTATCGTGAGTATAGCAGTCGCTACCGGGCGATTTTCGGTGAAAACGAGGTTCGGTGTCGAGAGAACTCGCGGTTAGTGCGAGTGGCCCATCGCGTCGCTCAGGCTCTGTCCGAAGCGCTCCTCGAACAGTTCCTCGGCCTTCTCGTTGATGTCGAGGACGTCCTGCGGCGTCTCGCCCTGCGAGTGGTGGGCGATGGCGTGTGCCTGCTGTGCGAACGCCTGCAGGACGACGTCGCTGATGACCTGGCTG